>NZ_CP059493.1:0-1200000 GCF_014042015.1 Actinotalea sp. JY-7876
GGATGCACTCGTTCGGCCGATTCGGGCCGACGACACACCGATGCAGGATCAGCGCACCACACGCGCACGATCAAGGACGCACGGGCGGCGGGTCGACGTGGACCCCGCCCGGTGCGGGCTTCGCGCACCTCCCAGCACAGCACACAGGGTGTGGAGAACTATGTGGATCACCGCGTGCCGTGCGAGACTCGCCGCCGGATCTGGCCCCCGCAGCACGCACCAGGAGCGATCACCGTGCCCCCACAGGACGACTCGATCGCGCAGGTCTGGGACCGCGCCGTCGGCCGACTCGCCAACGACCCTGCCACCAGCTCGCAGCAGCTCGCGTTCATCCGTCTCGTCCGCCCGCTCGGGCTGCTCGACGGCACCGCCCTGCTCGCCGTCGGCAACGAGTTCACCAAGGACTACCTCGAGTCCCGGGTGCGCACCGAGCTCAACGCCGCGCTGAGCGAGGTGCTGGGGATGGACGCGCGCTTCGCGGTCACGGTCGACCCGTCCCTCGACACCGAGGCGGCGCGTCCCGCGACCGAGCGCCCGGACCGGCAGGACCGCGACCGCGACGACCGCCTCGACGCGCGCGGGCACGACCGCCACGACGACGACGACGAGCGGGCTCCGCAGCCCAGCTACGGCGAGCGCTCGCTCGGCCGGGTCACCCCGTCCGCGCGACCCCAGGTCGAGCCGGCGCGCCTCAATCCCAAGTACCTGTTCGAGACCTTCGTCATCGGGGCCTCGAACCGGTTCGCGCACGCCGCCGCCGTCGCCGTCGCGGAGGCACCCGCGAAGGCCTACAACCCGCTGTTCATCTACGGCGACTCCGGCCTGGGCAAGACGCACCTGCTCCACGCGATCGGCCACTACGCGTTCTCGCTGTACCCGGGCGTGCGCGTGCGCTACGTGAACTCCGAGGAGTTCACCAACGACTTCATCAACTCCATCGGTGAGGGCAAGGCCGGCGCGTTCCAGCGCCGCTACCGCGAGGTGGACGTCCTGCTCGTCGACGACATCCAGTTCCTGCAGGGCAAGGAACAGACGATGGAGGAGTTCTTCCACACCTTCAACACGCTGCACAACGCGGACAAGCAGGTCGTGATCACGTCCGACCTGCCGCCCAAGCAGCTCAACGGCTTCGAGGACCGCATGCGGTCGCGCTTCGAGTGGGGCCTGATCACCGACGTCCAGCCGCCGGACCTGGAGACCCGCATCGCGATCCTGCGCAAGAAGGCGGGCAACGAGAAGCTCCAGGCGCCCGACGACGTGCTGTCCTACATCGCGTCCAAGATCTCCACGAACATCCGCGAGCTCGAGGGCGCCCTCATCCGCGTCACGGCCTTCGCCAACCTCAACCGGCAGCAGGTCGACCTCGCCCTCGCGGAGATCGTCCTCAAGGACCTCATCACCGACGAGGACACCGCCGAGATCACGGCCGCGGCGATCATCGCCCAGACGGCGAACTACTTCGGCCTGACGATCGACGACCTGTGCGGCTCGTCGCGGTCCCGCGTCCTGGTCACGGCTCGGCAGATCGCCATGTACCTGTGCCGCGAGCTCACCGACATGTCGCTGCCCAAGATCGGTCAGCAGTTCGGCGGCCGCGACCACACGACCGTCATGCACGCGAACCGCAAGATCCGTGAGCTCATGGCCGAGCGCCGCTCGATCTACAACCAGGTCACCGAGCTGACGAACCGGATCAAGCAGCAGCACCGCGGCTGACGCCTCGTCCGGGTCGTCCCTCTTTGACCCGTAGGACGACTGTTCACAACTGTGGAGATCCCTGTGGACGACGGTGGACGGGGACCGTGCTGGGTGTGGACGCCCGGGGTCCGGCCGGTGGACGGGAGGTGGCCACCCGGCGGCCGTCCACCGCCGCGGGTCGTCGTGCACCGATCGGTCGACACCGGGTGCACAGCCGCGCCGGGCGATGTGACCTGCGAGAACGTGGGATCTCCACATCGTCCACAGCACCGATGATGACGACGAGTCTTCTCTTCTCCAGGGATCCACAACGCCTTCATGGGTGGGGGCGGCGAACGACAGGAACCTGCGATCCGGGCCGCCGACGCCCACCCGGGTCGCGCATCACACGGATGGTGTTCGTCGCCAGCCCGACTCGCGTACTGTTCAGCCCAGATCAGCGGGCGCAGCGCGCCGTCGTGCCCGTCAGGGCCGCCGCGGCTCGCAGCAACCGGCAGCAGACCGGCGCCCGGCTGGACCACCGGCACGGCGCGCCAGCACACGGCCGCACGGGGGAGACCCCGGTGGGGCCCGAAGGGATGAGCGATGAGGTTCAGGGTCGACCGTGACGTCCTCGCCGAGGCGGTGACCTGGACGGCACGCTCCCTGCCGACGCGCCCCCCGGTCCCCGTGCTGGCGGGTGTGCGGCTCGAAGCCGATGCGAGCGGCGTCGTGCAGCTCTCGAGCTTCGACTACGAGGTCTCCGCGCGGTCCGAGATCGCCGCCGACGTGAGCGAGCCCGGCACCGTCCTGGTGTCCGGCCGACTCCTCGCCGAGATCTCCCGGGCGCTGCCGGCCAAGCCGGTCGACGTCGTGCTCGACGGCACCAAGGTCTCCGTGACGTGCGGCGCCAGCCGCTTCACGCTCCTGACGATGCCCGTCGAGGACTACCCCGCCCTGCCCGCGATGCCCGGCGTCGTCGGCACGATCGCCGGCCCCGACCTGGTCGAGGCCGTGGCGCAGGTGACCGTCGCCGCGAGCCGCGACGACACGCTGCCGCTGCTCACCGGGGTGCGGGTCGAGATCGAGGGCGAGGTCATCACGCTGCTCGCGACGGACCGCTACCGCCTCGCGCTGCGGACCGTGGGCTGGTCGCCGGCCGACCCGGCCCACTCGTCGGTCGCGCTGGTCCGGGCGCGGACGCTGTCGGACGCCGCCAAGTCCCTGGGCTCGAGCGACCGCGTGACGGTCGCGCTCGCCACGGGCGCCGGCGTGGACCTCATCGGGTTCGAGGCCGGCGGCCGGCACACGACCTCGCTCCTGGTCGACGGCGACTACCCGGCGGTCCGCCGGCTGTTCGCCGCGGAGAAGCCGATCCACGCCGTCGTCTCGACGCAGGCGCTGACGGAGGCCGCCCGGCGCGTCTCCCTCGTCGCCGAGCGCAACACGCCGATCCGCCTCGCGTTCAGCGAGGGTCAGGTGGTGCTCAACGCCGGCCAGGGCGATGATGCACAGGCCTCGGAGGCCCTCGAGGCGAGCCTCGTCGGCGAGGACATCGCCGTGGCGTTCAACCCGCAGTTCCTCCTCGACGGCCTCGGCGCGCTGAGCACCGAGTTCGTGCGCCTCGCGTTCACGCACCCGAACAAGCCGGTCGAGTTCACCGGCCAGCGCGCGCTCGAGGGGGACGACGACCAGAGCTACCGGTACCTGCTCGTCCCGATCCGTTTCGCCAGCTGACCCCAGGGGGAACCCGGCATGCACCTCGGACTCGTCGGTCTCGGCAAGATGGGCGCGAACATGCGCCAGCGGCTGCGTGACCAGGGCCTGCAGGTCACCGGGTACGACCGCAACCCCGAGGTGTCCGACGTCGAGAGCCTCGCGGCGCTCGTCGAGGCGCTGCCGCAGGGCCGCCGCGTCGTGTGGGTCATGGTGCCGTCGGGCGGGCCGACGCGGAGCACCGTCGAGGAGCTCGGCACGCTCCTGACCAGCGGGGACGTCGTCGTCGAGGGCGGGAACTCGTACTACAAGGACGACATCGAGCACGCCGCGCGGCTCGCGGAGGCGGGCATCCGCTACGTCGACGTGGGCGTCTCGGGCGGCGTCTGGGGCCTGGCCAACGGCTACGGCCTCATGGCCGGCGGGTCCGCCGAGGACGTCGAGCACCTCATGCCGGTGTTCGACGCCCTGCGCCCGGAGGGCCCTCGCGAGGAGGGCTTCGTGCACGCGGGCTCGGTGGGCGCCGGGCACTTCGCCAAGATGGTGCACAACGGCATCGAGTACGGCGTGATGCAGGCGTACGCCGAGGGCTACGAGCTGCTCGCCGCGCAGGACGTCGTCACCGACGTCGTCGGGACCATGCGCGCCTGGAAGCGCGGGACCGTCGTGCGGTCCTGGCTGCTCGACCTGCTCGTGGCCGCGCTCGAGAAGGACCCGGGCCTGAGCGCGATCGACGACTACGTCGAGGACTCCGGCGAAGGGCGCTGGACGGTGGACGAGGCGATCGACCAGGCCGTCCCGCTGCCCGTGATCTCGGCCGCGCTCTTCGCGCGGTTCGCCTCGCGTCAGGAGCCCTCCCCCGCGATGAAGGCCGTGGCGGCGCTGCGTCAGCAGTTCGGTGGGCACACCGTGCGTCAGGCCGTACCGCCGTCCGAACCCGTCTGAGTCGTCCGCCGTGCACGTCAGCCGCCTGTCCCTGACCGACTTCCGGTCCTACGAGCAGGTCGACCTCGACCTCGAGCCGGGCGTGACAGCCCTCGTCGGGCCGAACGGCCAGGGCAAGACCAACCTCGTCGAGGCCATCGGGTACGTCGCCACCCTCGGGTCGCACCGGGTCTCGTCCGACGCCGCCCTGGTGCGCGCGGGTGCGCCGCGCGCCGTCGTGCGGGTGCGGGCCGTGCGCGGTGAGCGGCAGAGCCTCGTCGAGCTCGAGCTGAACCCGGGCCGGGCCAACCGGGCACAGGTCAACCGCGCACCGGTGCGCCGGCCCCGCGACGTGCTGGGCATCCTGCGCACGGTGCTCTTCGCGCCGGAGGACCTGGCGCTGGTCAAGGGCGACCCGGACGGGCGCCGGCGGTTCCTCGACGAGCTCATGGTGCAGGTCCAGCCGCGGATGGCGGGCGTGCTGGCGGACCACGAGCGCGTCCTGCGCCAGCGGGGGGCGCTGCTCAAGACCGCCGGCGCCGCCCGGCGCGGCCGCCGCCACCGCTCCGCGGACGAGGGCGAGGCGGGCGCGGACCTGCGGACCCTCGACGTGTGGGACAGCAAGCTCGCCGAGATCGGCGCGCAGGTCCTGGCCGCGCGGGTCCGGCTCGTCGAGCAGCTGCGACCCCACGTCGCGGCGGCCTACGCGCAGGTCAGCGACGGTCAGGGCGAGGCGGTCCTCGGCTACCGGTCCTCGCTCGTGGCCAGCGCGCCGGACGACGACGACCGGCCGGGGCGCGCCCAGGTCGGTGGACCGGGCGTCCTCGCCCCGGCCGACGTGCCGCACCTCGATGCCGGCCCCGAGCTGCTCGAGGCGCAGCTGCTCGAGGCGATGAGCCGCCTGCGGACCCAGGAGATCGACCGCGGCGTGAACCTCGTCGGCCCTCACCGCGACGACCTCGTGCTGACCCTGGGTGGCCTGCCCGCCAAGGGCTACGCGAGCCACGGGGAGTCGTGGTCGTACGCGCTCGCGCTGCGGCTCGCGTCGTTCGAGCTCCTCACCCACGGCTCGCCCGACGACGACGCTGCGCTGGGCATCTCGGACTGGGGCGAGGGCGCGGAGCCGGTGCTCATCCTCGACGACGTCTTCGCCGAGCTCGACGTGCGGCGCCGGGACCGGCTCGCCGCCCTCGTCGCCCGCGCCGAGCAGGTGCTGGTCACGGCGGCCGTCGCCGAGGACGTGCCCGAGCAGCTCGACGGCGCCCGCGTGGACGTCATGGGCGGGCGGGTGACCCGTGTCCGGTGACGAGGAGCGGCCGGGTGCAGGCGACGCCCAGCGTCACGACGACCCGGGCCACGACGCCCTGGACGACCGGCCGGACGGCCCGACCGTCGAGCCGGGCCGGCCGGTGGCCGAGGCCCTCGGCCTGACGCCGGCCTCCGAGGTCGCGCGCGCGAGCCTCAACCGCGCCAAGGCGGCCGCGGCCGCGCGCGGGCTGCGGCCGGGCCACCCCGGCAAGCCGCGGCGTCGGCCCGTGGAGGACGCGCGGTCCGGGCCGGGCCGCGACGGTCGCGACCCGGCGCTCCTCGGCGACACGCTCGCGCGGCTCGCGGCGGAGCGCGGGTGGCGCGAGGACCTGTCGGTCGGCGGCGTCGTCGGCCGGTGGCGCGAGGTGGTCGGGGACCAGGTGGCGGACCACTGCGTCCCGGAGTCGTTCGACGACGGCCTGCTGGTGGTGCGTACGGACTCCACGGCGTGGGCGTCGAATCTCCGCCTGCTCGTCCCCCAGCTCCTCGCGACCCTGGAGCGGGAGGTCGGGGCCGACGTCGTCCGCGAGGTCAAGGTCCTCGGTCCGGCGGGCCCGGGGTGGGGCCGCGGGAGCCGGCGGGTGCCGGGCCGCGGGCCCCGGGACACCTACGGCTGACGCCGCCGCCCCGACCGTGATCACCGACCGCCGGATCCGGCCCTGTGAGGCCTTGACACCGAGTCCGTGACCACCCGGTGAGGGGTGCGCATCCCCGGGGCGCCACACCTGTGCGCGGGCGGTCGTGGAGGCCATGACCGGGTAGCATGGGACCTGTCATTCCTGGCATCCGGTCCGCCTCGTCCGAGTCAGCACGGCGCGGCGCCCGACGAGCCGCGCCCCCGCGCGGTCAGCGGTGCGCGACCCGGGGCCAGGGAACCTTCGTGTCTGCCGCCGTCCGCGTCGGCGTCCGCACCCTGTGAGGAGCACCTCTGCCCGTGGTCGACGAGAGCACGTCCGCAGCCCAGGAGCCGAGCACCCCCCGCGTCCCGAACGACGGCACCGTCGCGGCCAACAGCTACGACGCGAGCAACATCACCGTGCTCGAGGGCCTCGAGGCCGTCCGCAAGCGCCCGGGCATGTACATCGGGTCCACGGGTCCGCGCGGCCTGCACCACCTCGTCTACGAGGTCGTCGACAACTCGGTCGACGAGGCGCTCGCCGGGTACTGCACCCAGATCGACGTCACGCTGCTGGCGGACGGCGGCGTGCGCGTCAGCGACGACGGCCGCGGCATCCCGGTCGCGATCCACCCCACCGAGGGCCGCCCCACGGTCCAGGTCGTCATGACCATCCTGCACGCCGGCGGCAAGTTCGGCGGCGGCGGCTACGCGGTCTCCGGTGGCCTGCACGGCGTCGGCATCTCCGTCGTCAACGCGCTGTCCAAGCGCGTCGAGACGGTCGTCAAGCGCGACGGCTACACCTGGTACCAGTCGTTCGCCGACGGCGGGAAGCCCGTCGGCGACCTGCGCCGCGGCGAGCCGACGCAGGAGACGGGCACGACGCAGACGTTCTGGGCCGACGACTCGATCTTCGAGACGGTCGAGTTCGACTACGAGACGCTGCGGTCGCGGTTCCAGCAGTACGCGTTCCTCAACAAGGGCCTCAAGATCACGCTGACCGACGAGCGTCCGGCGCACACGGACACGGACGACGAGGTCACCTCGGCGCCCGAGGCGGAGCAGCCGGCCGGCGCGACGGCGTCGACGGGCACCAACCGGCGCAGCGTCACGTACAAGTACGACAACGGCCTCATCGACTACGTCGCCCACCTCAACTCGGCCAAGAAGGTCGAGGTCGTGCACCCGCAGGTCATCGACATCGAGTCCGAGGACACCGAGCGCCGCATCTCGGTGGAGATCGCGCTCCAGTGGACCAACGCGTACTCGGAGTCCGTGCACACGTACGCCAACACCATCTCGACGACCGAGGGCGGCACCCACGAGGAGGGCTTCCGCTCGGCGATGACGTCGCTCGTCAACCGCTACGCGCGCGAGAAGAACCTGCTGCGCGAGAAGGACGAGAACCTCACGGGCGAGGACATCCGCGAGGGCCTGACGGCCGTCATCTCGGTCAAGCTCGGCGAGCCGCAGTTCGAGGGCCAGACGAAGACCAAGCTCGGCAACACCGAGGCGCGCACGTTCGTCCAGAAGGTCGTCAACGAGCAGCTCGGTGACTGGCTGGGCTCGCACCCCAACGAGGCGCGGGACATCATCCGCAAGTCGATCCAGGCCGCGACCGCTCGCCTGGCGGCGCGCAAGGCGCGCGAGGCCACGCGCCGCAAGGGCCTGCTCGAGTCCGGCGGCATGCCGGGCAAGCTCCGGGACTGCCAGTCGAACAACCCCCAGGAGTGCGAGATCTTCATCGTGGAGGGCGACTCGGCCGGCGGCTCCGCCGTCCGGGGGCGCAACCCGCGCACGCAGGCGATCCTCCCCCTGCGCGGCAAGATCCTGAACGTCGAGCGTGCCCGCCTCGACCGCGCGCTGGGCAACCAGGAGATCCAGGCGCTCATCACGGCCTTCGGCACGGGGATCGGCGAGGACTTCACCGAGGAGAAGCTCCGCTACCACAAGATCGTGCTCATGGCCGATGCCGACGTCGACGGCCAGCACATCTGCACGCTGCTCCTGACGCTCCTGTTCCGCTACATGCGCCCGCTCATCGAGCGCGGCTACGTCTACCTGGCGCAGCCGCCGCTGTACCGGCTCAAGTGGTCGAACGCGCCGCACGACTACGTGTACTCCGACCGGGAGCGCGACGCGTTCCTGGTGGAGGGCCAGGCCGCGGGCAAGCGGATCCCCAAGGAGAACGGGATCCAGCGCTACAAGGGTCTGGGCGAGATGGACTACTCGGAGCTGTGGGAGACCACGATGGACCCCGACCAGCGCACCCTGCTCCAGGTCACGCTCGACGACGCCGCCGCGGCGGACGAGATCTTCTCGGTCCTCATGGGCGAGGACGTCGAGTCCCGCCGGTCCTTCATCCAGCGCAACGCCAAGGACGTGCGGTTCCTCGACATCTGAGGTTCCCCGACCGCGGCGGCGTGCCGCGCGGTCGGGACGCGCACGAGCACACGCAGCACGGGCCCACGACCGGGCCGGACGAGACGAGGTAGACGGTGACCGACCAGACTCCCCCCGACGGCGACCTGCCCGAGGTCGGGACGGACTCCCCGGCCGAGGTGCTGACCGACCGCGTCAGCGCGGTCGACCTCCAGCTGGAGATGCAGCGGTCCTACCTCGACTACGCCATGAGCGTCATCGTGGGTCGTGCGCTGCCGGACGTCCGCGACGGCCTCAAGCCCGTCCACCGGCGCGTCATCTACGCGATGTATGACGGCGGCTACCGCCCCGACCGCCAGTTCTCCAAGTGCAGCCGCGTCGTCGGCGACGTCATGGGCAAGTACCACCCCCACGGCGACATCGCCATCTACGACGCCCTGGTGCGACTGGTCCAGGACTGGTCGCTGCGCTACCCGCTCGTCGCCGGCCAGGGGAACTTCGGCTCCCCCGGCAACGACCCCGCGGCGGCCCCGCGGTACACCGAGTGCAAGATGGCGCCCATCGCGATGGAGATGGTGCGCGACATCGACGAGGAGACCGTCGACTTCCGCGACAACTACGACGGCCGCACGCAGGAACCCTCGGTGCTGCCCTCCCGGTTCCCGAACCTGCTGGTCAACGGCAGCTCCGGCATCGCCGTCGGCATGGCGACGAACATCCCCCCGCACAACCTGCGGGAGGTCGCGGCCGGCATCGCGTGGCACCTGGAGAACCCGGCGGCCTCGAAGGAGGAGCTCCTCGAGGCGCTCATCGAGCGGATCCCGGGGCCCGACTTCCCGACGGGCGCCACCATCCTGGGCAGGCGCGGCATCGAGGAGGCGTACCGCACGGGTCGCGGCTCGATCACCATGCGCGCGGTCGTCACGGTCGAGGAGATCCAGAACCGGATCTGCCTCGTCGTGACCGAGCTGCCCTACCAGGTGAACCCCGACACGCTCGCGGCCAAGATCGCCGACCTCGTCAAGGAGGGCCGCATCCAGGGGATCGCGGACATCCGCGACGAGACCTCGGGCCGCACCGGCCAGCGCCTGGTCATCGTGCTCAAGCGCGACGCCGTCGCGAAGGTCGTGCTCAACAACCTCTACAAGCACACCCAGCTGCAGGACAACTTCGGCGCGAACATGCTCGCGCTGGTCGACGACGTCCCGCGCACGCTGAGCATCGACGCGTTCGTGCGGCACTGGGTCACCCACCAGCTCGACGTGATCGTGCGCCGCACCGCGTACCGCCTGCGTCAGGCGCAGGAGCGCGCGCACATCCTGCGCGGCTACCTCAAGGCGCTCGACGCTCTCGACGAGGTCATCGCGCTCATCCGTGCGTCGGCCACGGTCGAGGAGGCCCGCGACGGGCTCATGGCGCTGCTCGACGTGGACGAGATCCAGGCGCGCGCGATCCTCAACCTCCAGCTGCGCCAGCTCGCGGCCCTCGAGCGCCAGAAGATCACCGACGAGTACGACGGCCTCATGGTCAAGATCGCCGACTACGAGAGCATCCTGGCGGACCCGCAGCGCCAGCGGGACATCGTGCAGACCGAGCTCGACGAGATCGTCGCCAAGTACGGCGACGACCGCCGCACGCAGATCCTGCCGTTCGCCGGCGAGGTCTCCATGGAGGACCTCATCGCCGAGGAGGAGGTCGTCGTGACGATCACCCGCGGCGGCTACGCCAAGCGCACGCGCAGCGACCAGTACCGGGTGCAGAAGCGCGGCGGCAAGGGCGTGCGCGGCGCACAGCTGCGCGCGGACGACGTCGTCGAGCACTTCGGCGTCACGACGACGCACCACTGGCTGCTCTTCTTCACCAACCTCGGCCGCGTGTACCGCGCCAAGACGTACGAGCTGCCCGAGGGCGGGCGGGACTCCAAGGGTCAGCACGTCGCCAACCTGCTGGCCTTCCAGCCGGGCGAGCAGATCGCCAAGGTCATCGACCTGCGCGACTACGACCAGGCGGAGTACCTCGTCCTGGCGACCCGCCGCGGCCTGGTGAAGAAGACGCGGCTGTCGGACTACGACTCGAACCGCTCGGGCGGCCTCATCGCGATCAACCTGCGCGAGGACGAGGACGGCACGCCGGACGAGCTGGTCTCCGCCGTGCTCGCGGACGAGGACTCCGAGCTGCTGCTCGTGTCCCGCAAGGGCCAGGCCGTGCGCTTCCACGCGTCGGCCGACCAGCTCCGTCCCATGGGCCGCGCGACGTCGGGCGTCACGGGCATGAAGTTCAAGACCGACGACGACGAGCTGCTGTCGATGCACGTCATCGAGGAGGGCTCCTACCTCGTCACCGTGACCGACGGCGGCACGGCGAAGCGCTCGGACATGCACCGGGTGAACCGCGACGGGAACCTGGAGTACCGCCGGACCAACCGCGGCACGCAGGGCGTGCGCGCCGCCAGGCTGCCCGACGACCGCGGCAAGCTCGTCGGCGCGATCATGGCGCACCAGGACGACGAGATCCTCGTGGTGATGGAGCGCGGCAAGGTCGTGCGCTCCCAGGTGGGCGAGCTGCCCGTGCACGGGCGCGACGCGACGGGCGTCATCCTCGCCAAGCCGGACGCGGGTGACCACATCCTGGCCGTCGCGCGCAACGTGGAGCGCAACCTCGCGGGAGATGCGGCTACCGTGGGGGACGAGGCCGACGTCGACGGTCCCGAGGTCGTCCTGGAGTCTGACGTGGACGGCGACGAGGCCGGTGCAGAATCGTCCGGGCCGGCCACGTCCGACGAGCAGCCCGGAGACGAGCAGTCCACCGACGACCCGGGTGACGCGCAGCCGGCACCGATCGAGGGAGACCGATGAGCACCGACGGGACCCAGCCGCCGTCCATCGCACCGCAGCGCCCCGCGGCCAAGCCGGGCTCGACCGGAGCCGGCACGGCGGTGCGGCCCGGCGCGGCTCCGGCCACCGGGACGCCGTCGACCCCGGCGCGGGAGCCGGACGAGTCCGGCGCGAGCGGACGGTCCTTCACCGAGCGGATGAAGCAGTCGGCGCAGGGCGCGGTGGAGACGGCGCGCACGGCGCTGCCCACCAAGGACGCCACGGAGCCGGCGAAGCCCGCACGGACCTCCACGAAGCCGGCCGCCGCGGCCGCCACGTCGTCGATCTCGGGATCGGGCCCGCGCCGCGTGCGGCTGTCCGTCGCCCGGATCGACCCGTGGTCGGTCATGAAGCTGTCGTTCCTGCTGTCCGTCGCGGTCGGGATCATGATCGTCGTCGCGGCCGCGGTCGTCTGGTACACCCTCGACGGCCTGCACGTGTTCGCCTCGGTGAACGACATCGCCGCGACCCTCTCGGGCTCGGAGACGTTCTTCCGCGTCGAGGACTACCTCGGCTTCGAGCGGATCATCTCGCTGGCGACCATGGTCGGCGTCATCGACATCGTGCTGCTCACGGCGCTGTCGACCATCGGGGCGTTCCTCTACAACATCGTCGCCGCGCTCGTCGGCGGCGTGCACCTGACCCTCACCGACGACTGACGGGTTTGGGCGGCGCCCGCACGCTGGGGTACTCTCGTGCGGCGCCGTCTCGGTGCTCGGGCCTATAGCTCAGACGGTTAGAGCGCTTCCCTGATAAGGAAGAGGTCAGAGGTTCAAGTCCTCTTAGGCCCACCCCCTCGCACCACCGGAGGAACGCATGAAGAAGCTCCTCATCGCCCTGCTGGCTGCCGCCGCGGGCTACCTGGTGTGGCGCACGTACGCGGAGGACCGCGACGAGCGCGACCTGTGGACCGAGGTCACCGACGAGCTCGACTGAGCCGTCGCCGGTCCCGGCCGGTCCACCCGGGGGCCATGGCGCAATTGGTAGCGCACCTGCTTTGCAAGCAGGGGGTTAGGGGTTCGAGTCCCCTTGGCTCCACCCCGTGATCGCACGCCCTGTGCGCGCGCCGGCCGGCGCCGTGGGCGAGGATGGTCGGCGATGCAGACCCAGACCGTCGACTTCGGCCCGCTCCTCGTGACGTTCGACGAGCGGGTGCTGCGCCCCCGTCCGTGGACGCTGCTCCAGGCACGCTGGGCGGCCGAGGTGGCCGCAGGACTGCCGCCCGGGGCGATCCTCGAGCTGTGCTCCGGTGCGGGGCAGATCGGGCAGGCCGCCGCCGTGCTCGCTCGCCGGGACCTGGTCCAGGTCGACGTCGACCCGCACGCGTGCCGGCTGGCGACGGCCAACGCGCGCGCGAACGTCACGGACGTCTCGGTCGAGGTCCGCTGCGGCGCGATGGAGTCGGCCGTCGGGCCCCACGAGCGGTTCGCCGTCGTGCTGGCGGACCCGCCCTACGTGCCCCGCGAGGACGTGGACGCGTGGCCGCAGGACCCGGTGGTCGCGATCGACGGCGGGCCCGACGGCCTCGACCTGCCGCGCCGGTGCCTGGCGGTCGCGGGGGCGCACGTCGCGCCGGGCGGCGTGGTGCTCCTCCAGGCGCTGGGCAGCGCCCAGGTGGCGGCGCTCGCCGACGACATCGCCGCCGCGGGCCTGGAGGTGGCCGACGTCCGGTCGCAGGACGACCGCCGGGCCGTCGCGCTCCTGCGTCCCCGACGACGAGGTCCCGCCGGGTAGCGACGGGACCGGTCGGGTGCCGCTAGCGTCCGGTCATGAGATGGCGCGTGAGCCGCCGGAGCGCGTCGACCACCGGCGCCGCGCTCGTCGGCGGGTCCGCGGACATCCTCGACTTCCTCCTGCCGCTGTGGGTCGGGGCCGCGCTGGGCGCGACGCCGACGCAGATCGGTGCCCTGGTCGCCCTCGAGCTCGCGGTCTCGTTCGCCGCCCGGCCGGTCGCGGGCAGGCTGGTCGACACGCGTGAGCGCTCGCGGGTGGCCGCGGCCGGTGCCGTGCTCTGCGCGCTGGCGTGCGGGGGGTACGCCGTGGCACCCGGGCTCGGCGTCGCGTTCGTGGCGGCGGTGGCGAGCGGCGCCGGCGGCGCGCTGCTGTGGGTCGCGGTCCGGGCGATCACCGCCGAACGCCTCGAGGAGGACGACGGCGCGTTCGCCGGCCTGTACTCGGCCGTCGCCTTCGCGTCGTGGTTCTTCTGGGTTCCCTCGCTCGTGCTCCTGCCCACGCTCGGCTACCGCGGGGTCTTCGCCGCCCTGGGCGTCGCCTGCCTCGTCGCGGCGGCGCTGCTGATGCGCTCCGTCCGCCGCGAGCCCGTCCAGCACCCACCGGACGCCTCGGTGTGGCGAGACGTGCGGCGCATGTCGCCGCTGCTCGCCGTCGTGGCGCTCACCTCGGTGGCGGAGGCCGGCGTCGGCCTGATCCTCCTGCTGCACCTGCAGCGCGCCTTCGAGCTCGAGGTCCACGAGATCGCGCTGGTCTTCCTGCCGGGTGGGATCGCGATGACGGTGCTGCCGAGGGCGCTGCACCGCCTCACCGGGCGGCACGGGCGGCGCGCGGTGTACGCCGCGGGCTCGATCGGCTCGGCGCTCTTCGCCGCCGGGCTCGCGCTGGCACCGGGCCCGCTGGTGATCGCGGCGCTGTGGGTCCTCACCGCCACGGCGTGGGCGGCGCTGACGCCGATCCACGAGGCCGCCGTCGCGCACGTCAGCGGTACGCGCACCGGCCGCGGCATGAGCCTGCTCGGGAACGCGGGACTCGCGGGCGCGGCCACCGGGTCGCTGCTGGCCGGCGCCCTGTACGAGGCGACGTCGTGGCAGGTGGTGTGCGGGCTGCTGGCGGCGCTGATCGCGGTCGGCGCGATCGCCGGCCCGCTCGCCCTCGCGCGGCTCGGCGTCCCGGACCGCCCGCGGCCGGCGCCGGTCCCGGCCGGCTGACCCCCGCACCGCCCCGGGCGTCCGGGCTCTGTTCATCGTTACCCTGATCGCCTCGACGACGAGGAGACGCCCGTGCCCAGCTCCCCCACGCCCGACCCGACCTTCGCGCACCGCACCGCTGACGCGACGCTGACCGTCCTGGGGCCCGACGGCGCCCCGCTGCGCGACGCGGACGTCGTCGTCGCCCAGACGCGGCACGCGTTCGGCCTCGGAAACATCGGGTTCGAGTTCATCCCGCTCGCGAACGACGAGCTGAGCGACGACGGCGCGCCGGCGGGCGGCCGGCCGGCGCTGGGCGAGGCCGAGGGCACGCGGCTGTCGCGTGGGCAGGCGCAGCACCTCGCCGACCTGTGGCTGGACGTGTTCAACACGGCGACCCTCCCCTTCTACTGGGGCCGGTTCGAGCCCGTGCGCGGCAGACCCGACACGGCCCGCCTGCGCCGGACGGCCGAGTGGTTCGCCGAGCGCGGGGTCGCGCTCAAGGGCCACCCGCTCATGTGGCACACGGTCCAGCCGGACTGGCTGCTCGACCTGCCGACCGACGAGGTGGAGCGCCTCCAGCGCGAGCGCATCCGGCGCGAGGTCGGCGACTTCTCGGGGCTGATCGACACGTGGGACGCGATCAACGAGGTCGTGATCATGCCCGTGTTCGAGAACGGCGCCAACGGCATCACGCCGCTGGCGCGCGAGCGCGGCCGCATCGCGACCATCCGCCTCGCCTTCGAGGAGGCGCGCGCGACCAACCCGTCCGCGACCCTGCTCCTCAACGACTTCGACATGTCCACGGCGTACGAGTGCCTCATCGAGGGAGTGCTCGAGGCGGGCATCCAGGTCGACGTCCTGGGCCTGCAGAGCCACATGCACCAGGGCTACTGGGGCGAGGAGAAGACGCTCGCGATCCTCGACCGGTTCTCGCGCTACGGGCTGCCGATCCACTTCACCGAGACCACGCTGCTGTCGGGGCACCTCATGCCGCCCGAGCTCGAGGACCTCAACGACTACCAGATCCCCCACTGGCCCTCGACGCCCGACGGCGAGGCGCGGCAGGCGGACGAGGTCGAGCGGCACTACCGCACGCTCGCCTCGCACCCCTCGGTGCAGGGCGTCACCTACTGGGGCCTGTCCGACGGCGACATGTGGCTCGGCGCGCCCGGCGGCCTCGTGCGCGCGGACGGCACGCCCAAGCCCTCGTACGACGCGCTGCGCCGCCTGGTCAAGGACGAGTGGTGGCTGGCGCCCACGGCGCTGCGCACGGATGCGCAGGGCCGCGTGGGCGTCGGTGGCTGGCTCGGCGACTACGAGGTGCGCGCCGACGGGCGTGCGGCGGCGTTCACGCTCGAGGCGGGGGCAGCGCCCGAGGTCACGCTGGGTTGAGCGATACCCCTGTGCCGTGTCGGCGCGCGGGGGTACCGTCGCCGGGTGAGCGCAGAGGCGGATGCACTGCCCGGCACCGGTGAACCGCGACCCGAGTTCGAGGAGCTCGTCGCGCCACTGCGGCGCGAGCTCACGGCGCACTGCTACCGGATGGTCGGCTCGGTGCACGAGGCCGAGGACCTGGTCCAGGAGACCTACCTGCGCGCCTGGCGGGCCTACGACGGCTTCGAGCACCGCTCGTCCGTCCGCACCTGGATGTACCGCATCGCCACCAACGCATGCCTCACCGCGCTCGAGGGCCGCGCGCGGCGCCCGCTGCCCGTCGGGCTCGGCGCTCCGCCGGCGGACCCCCGCGGCGACCTGCACGCGCAGCGCGAGACGGCGTGGGTCGAGCCGCTGCCCGACGCGGTGGTCTGGGCGTCACCCGAGGAGGACCCGGCCGATGTCGCCGTGAGCCGGGAGAGCGTGCGGCTCGCGCTCGTCGCGGCGCTGCAGGAGCTCACGGCGCAGCAGCGCGCCGTCGTGCTGCTGTGCGACGTCCTGCGCTGGCGTGCCGCGGAGGCGGCGGCCGCGCTCGGCCTGAGCGTCGGCGCCGTGACCAGCACCCTGCAGCGCGCCCGCAACCACCTCGCGCGCCGGCGCGAGGACGAGCCCGTCGCGCTGGACGCCGGCGACCCGCGCGCCGCCGAGCTGCTGGCGCGCTACCAGCGCGCCTTCGAGGACTACGACATGGACGGCCTCGTGGGCGTCCTCACCGAGGACGCCCAGTGGCAGATGCCGCCGTTCCTCGAGTGGTTCCAGGGCGGGGCGGACATCGCCGACCTGATCCGCACCCGCTGCCCGGCCCAGCGCGCCGGGGACATGCGCTTCGTCTCGACGTCCGCCAACGGGGTCCCCGCGCTCGCGATGTACATGCGCGGGCCCGACGGGGTGCACCGCGCGTTCCAGATCCAGCACCCCGTGGTCACGGCCGACGGCGTGGCCCACGTGACCGCCTGGTTCGGCGAGCACCACTTCACCGCGCTCGGCCTGCCGCTCGAGCTGGCGACCGACCCGGCCTGACGGACCTACGCACCGTCCCCGGGCGCCGGCGGTGGACCGAGCTCCTCGAGCGCGGCCCCGAGCATCCCGGTCGCGTCGACGGACACGCGGTCGGACCCCAGGCGCGTGACCTGCTCCCACGCACCGTCGCGCCAGAAGTAGACGTGCGGGCTCAGCGTCCCCACGGCGGTCACCTCCTCGCGCGTGACGCGCAGCATGGTCTCGAGCGCCCCGACGATGTCCCACTCCGTCACCGGGTGCACCACCACGAGGTGCCGGTTCGGCACCGCGACCAGGACGCCGTGCCGCGGCGTCTCCAGCCGGAAGTCCTCCGCCAGCAGGTGCTCCATCACCAGCACCCGGCTGGCGTGGAAGAAGCCGCCGGTGCTCAGGCGCACCCCGAAGGCGAGCTCCGCCGTCATCTCCGCACGCTGGGTACGCAGGTTGGCCAGACCCAGCCGCTCGACCACGTCCCACCCGCCCAGCTCGTCGACCGCCGGCCCCGCGGCGAGCGTGCGCACGTGCTCGGGGTGGTCCACGGCCGCGACAGCGACCAGGTCGCCGACGACGTGCCGCCGGGGACCCTCGGCGGGGAGCGCGTCCGTCGGCAGGAGCCGGAGGAAGAGGTGGGACGGGACGTCGTCCAGGCCCGCGAAGGGGTCCGGCCCCAAGGCGCCGATCATGGTGCGGGCGTGCCTGGCCAACAGCTCCGGCCACTCGTGCTCGGGGAGCCGCGCCGCCGCGGCCGCGACGTTGTCGAGCCCGTAGACGGCCTCGATCCCGCGCAGCACCGCGCCGTCGGGCGTCGTCTCCACGCCCGCCGCGGCGAACGCCTCGCGGGCGCCGGCGCGGAGCAGGGCGGCCCGATGCCGGTCGAGCACGGGCAGGTCGGGGTCCGGAAGGCGGCGAGTGTCCGCGTCCGCCGGTGCGGGCGCGGGCGTGGGCGTCGCGGACTGGGGCGGGCGTGACGAGCGGCGACGGAACCAGCGCATCCACCCACCCTGGCCGCCGCTCCCCCGGCGCGTCACCGCCGATCGGGTGCCGAGACCACCGACGACGGCGGGGCCCGGCACCGTGAGGTGCCGGGCCCCGCCGGGTCGTGCTGTGGACGTCAGGCGCTCAGCCGTCCGAGCCCTTCGCGGTGTGCGAGGGGTCGTCCGTCTGGCCCGGCACGTCGGTCGGGATCTTGTCCGCGTCGAGCGGCAGCCCGCTGTGGTCGCTCGGCTCGTCCGTCGCGCCAGGTGCCGTGCCGCTGCCCGTCTTGTCCGTGCTCATGGTGCCCTCCGGTGTCTCGATCGCCTCGGTGACCTCGTCGTCCCCGAGCACGGCGTCTGCCCGGCCGGCGGCGCGGCGCCGCGGCGAGGCCTTGCGTGCCTTCTCGGCGGCCTCGCGCGCCAGCGCGGCGGCCCTCTCCGTCGCCTCACGCGTGCGGGCGACGGTCTCGCCCGCCGCCTCGCCGACCGTCTCGGCCGCGTCGGCGAGCTCGTAGCGGACGTCGGCGGCGGCGGCCTTGAGCCGCTCCGAGCCGGTGTCCTCGGTCTCCCACGGCTGCTCGGCCCACGGGTCCGTCGTCGGACGGCTGCGGCGCCAGGCCCCGACGGCCCCCACGATGCCGACGACCCCGGCGACGAGCCAGAACACCTTCGCGAACCGGTGCGACTTCGGCGGGGCCGGCGGCTCGACGTGGGCGATCTCGCTCAGCTTGGTGGACGCGGCGTCGCGGGCCTTGTCGGCCCCGGCCGCGGCGGCGACGGCGGCCGCGTTGACGGCCGCGACGATCTTCGGCAGGAGCTCGTCGACGAAGCGGTCGTGCGCGGACTCGACGATCGGCAGCGACTTCTCGGCGGCCTTCTCGACGCGCGGGGCGGCGGCGGCCGTGGCGTCGTGCAGGGCCTTCTCGACGCGCGGCGTCGCCCACCCCTTCGCCTGCAGCGCGGCGGCCTTGGCCTCTTCGCCGAGGCGGGCCGCGGCCATGCCGGCCTGTGCTGACGCGTCGGCGAGGGCGGCCTGGACGTGGGCGGCGTGTGCCTTGAGGTCATCCACCTCCACGACGGGTACGGCTGTCGTACGGCGGCGAATGCGGTCGAACATGGTCGACTCCCTGCTTTCGGCGGACGGGGACCCGCCCGGTGCCAGCCCGGGCGCTCGTGCTGGTGCCCATCGTGCCACCGTCGGGCGGGCTGCGCCCTGCGCTGCGTGCGAGGATGTGGTCATGTTCGCGACCCTTCACACGACCGCAGGCGACATCCGCGTCGAGCTCTTCCCGAACCAGGCGCCCAAGACGGTGAAGAACTTCACCGGGCTGGCCACCGGCACCACGACGTGGACGGACCCGGCCACGGGTGCCGAGCGGAACGACCCGCTGTACGACGGCGTCGTCTTCCACCGCGTCATCCCCGGGTTCATGATCCAGGGCGGCGACCCGCTGGGCACCGGCACCGGCGGCCCCGGCTACAGCTTCGACGACGAGATCTCCGAGCTCCGCTTCGACCAGCCCTACCTGCTGGCCATGGCCAACGCCGGCCTGCGCCGCGACCCGGTCACGGGCCGCACCGGCGGCACCAACGGCTCGCAGTTCTTCATCACGGTGACGCCCACGCCGCACCTCAACGGCAAGCACACGATCTTCGGCAAGGTCGCCGACGACGAGAGCCGCGCCGTGGTCGACGCGATCGCCGCGACGCGCACGGGCCGCGGCGACCGGCCCGTCGAGGACATCGTCATCACCTCGGTGACCGTCGAGGAGTGAGCACTCCGTCGGCCGCACCGGGACCCGCCTACGGCGCGGTCCCGGTGTGCCCGCGCCACCCCGACCGCGTCTCGTACGTCCGGTGCCAGCGCTGCGAGCGCCCCGTGTGCGCCGAGTGCCAGCGCCCTGCCGCCGTCGGCGTGCACTGCGTCGACTGCGTGCGCGAGGCGTCCCGCACGGCGCCGGCGCGCCGCACGGTCTTCGGTGCCCCCGTGCGCACAGGGCCCCCGGTGGTGACCCTGACCCTCATCGGGCTGTGCGTCGTCAGCTACCTCCTGCAGTGGGCCGTGGGCTGGCCGTGGACCGAGCGGCTCGTGTTCCAGCCGGCCGCCGCCGAGGCCCAGCCGTGGCGCTTCCTCACCGCGGGGTTCCTGCACTCCACCCAGGGGTACCTCGCGTTCACCCACATCGCGTTCAACATGTACGCGCTGTGGCTGCTCGGGCGTGAGCTGGAGCTGGCCCTCGGCCGGTGGCGCTTCCTCACGCTGTACCTCGCCTCCGTCCTCGGCGGCAACGTGCTGTACCTGCTCCTGGCGGACGGTGCGAGCTGGTGGCAGATCGTCCTGGGGGCGTCGGGCGGGGTCTTCGGGCTCTTCGGCGCGATCGTCGTCGTGCTCCGTCGCATGGGCCGCAGCGCGCGTCCCATCCTGGCGATCATCGGCATCAACGCGGTCATCGGCTTCGTGGTCCCCAACGTGGCCTGGCAGGGTCACCTCGGCGGGCTGCTCGTGGGCCTCGCGCTCGGCGCCGCCTACGCCTACGCACCGCGGGAGCGGCGCACGCTCGTGGGCGTCGGGGCGAGCATGCTGGTCGTCGTCGTCCTCGTCCTGCTGGCGGCGCTGCGGTACGCCACGGTGTGAACCGTCCACAGGCGGGTCACACCGGGGGAACTACACGGGTGTAGTTATCCACAGAGTTGTGCACTCCTGGGGAGAACTCTCGGCGGCGCCGGACGCACGAGAGCCCTCGTCCCGGGGGACGAGGGCTCTCGGAGCGCGGGGCCGGCCGTCAGGGGCCGGCGCCGTCAGTGCCAGCGCGTGGTGAGCGAGAATCCGGCGATGATGAGCACGAACCCGACCGCGAGGTTCCAGCTGCCGATGCCCGGGATCGGGTACTGCGACTGGAAGATGTAGGTCACGACGACCCAGATCAGGCCGACGATCATCAGACCCAGCATCGTGGGGACGAGCCAGCGGGGGTTGGTCTTCGGCCCCTGCGCCGCGGGCGGCGGGACGTACGCCGGCTTCTTGCGCGGCTTCGACTCGGGCACGGTGGATCTCCTGGCGCAGCGGTGGTCCGGCACGGGAGGCCGGAGGTTCGTCGTCTAGCGTAGTGGCACGGTCCGGGCCCGGAGGGAGGCGACATGTCGGAGCGAGGCAAGCACGCCCACGACGCCGTCGACCCCGCTCCCGAGACCGACCACGCCGAGGACCGGACCGGCGGGCGGGCACCGTGGGGCGGCGCGGTCGCCGTGAGCCTCGTGCTGGTGATGGCGGGCTTCCTGTTCGCCGCCAACGCCCGCCTCGCGGGAGGGCCCGACGGCCGTCAGCCGCAGGACCTCGCCGGCCTGGTCGAGGTGGAGTCGGCGCGGCTGGGAGAGATCGAGGCGGAGGTGCGTGACCTCGAGGCGGAGGTGGGCCTGCTCACGGACGCCCAGGTGGGCGACCTGCCCATGCTCGACCCGACGACCGCCGAGCTGGAGGCGCTGGCCGCGGGGCTCCAGCCGGTCGAGGGTCCGGGCCTGACGGTGCGCCTCAGCGACGCGCCGGCGAACGTGCCCCGCCCCGACGACGTGACCAACGACGACCTCGTCGTGCACCAGCAGGACCTCCAGGCGGTCATCAACGGCCTCTGGGCGGGCGGGGCGGAGGCCATGACGCTGCAGGGCCAGCGCGTGGTCGCGACGTCCGCCTTCCGGTGCGTCGGCAACGTGCTGCTGCTCCACGGGCGCACCTACTCCCCGCCCTTCGTGGTGCGCGCCGTCGGGGACCCCGACGAGCTGCGCGCCTCACTGCTCCAGTCGCCCGCGATCCAGGAGTACCTGCAGTGGGTCGACGCCGTCGGTCTCGGGTGGTCCACGACGGTGGAGGGTGACCTGGAGCTCCCCGCCTACGAGGGCAGCGCCGACCTGCAGTACGCCGACGTCCCGGACGGCGTCGACGTCTTCGCGGCGGGGAGCGCGTCATGACCGTCGCCGACCAGCGGCCCGCCGCGGCCCGTCACCGGCAGCCCGAGCGGAGGGCGACCGGCCACCGTGGCGCGACGGTCGTGGGCGTCCTGGGCGAGGTGCTCATCACCCTCGGCGTGCTCCTCGCGCTGTTCGTGGTCTGGCAGCTGTGGTGGACCGACGTCGCGGCGGGAGCCGACCAGCGCAGGGCCATCGCCGACCTCGACTGGGTCGTCTCCGAGCCGGAGGCACGGGACGAGGCGGAGACGGAGACGGAGACGACCGGACCGCGCTACGACGAGCCCGCGCCGGTCATGGCGGAGCCGGCGAACCTGACGACGTTCGCGACGCTGCAGGTCCCGCGGTTCGGGCCGGACTTCATGCCGACCATCACCCAGGGGACCAGCCGGCCCGACGTGCTCGACAAGGGCGGCCTCGGCCACTACGAGGGCACGGCCATGCCGGGCCAGATCGGGAACTTCGCCGTCGCGGGCCACCGCACGACGTACGGCAAGCCGCTCAACCGCGCGGCCGAGCTCCAGGTGGGCGACCCCCTCATCGTCCAGACGCCGGACGCCTGGTACGTCTACCGGGTCACCGGCCACGAGATCGTGCTGCCGCACCAGGTCGAGGTCGTCGCGCCGGTGCCGAACGACCCGGGCGCGACCCCGACCGTCGCGAGCATGACGCTGACGACGTGCCACCCGATGTTCTCCGCGCGGGAGCGCTACGTCGTCCACTCCGAGCTCGACTACTGGATGCCGGTCGCGGACGGCGTGCCGCCGGACCTCGTGGCCCCCGCCGACCCCTCCGGAGGTGCCTGATGTACGCCTGGCTGTGGCGTGCCCTCCCCGGCCCGGCGTGGGTCCGGGCGCTGATCATGGTGGCGCTCGCCGCGGCGGTCGTCGCCGCCTGCTTCACGTGGGTCTTCCCGGCGATCGCCCCCCTCATGCCCTTCAACGAGACCACGGTGGACTGACATGACCCGGATCCTCGTCGTGGACAACTACGACTCCTTCGTCTACACGATCGTCGGCTACCTCGACCAGCTCGGGGCCGAGACCGTCGTCGTGCGCAACGACGCCGTGCCGCCGCTCGCCGAGCGCGAGGGGTACGACGGCGTCCTCATCTCACCCGGTCCGGGTACGCCCCGTGCGGCCGGCCAGAGCATGGACGTCATCCGCGACTGCGCGGGCACGGGCACGCCCATGCTCGGCGTCTGCCTCGGGCACCAGGCCCTGGCGGAGGTCTACGGCGCGACGGTCACGCACGCGCCGGAGCTGATGCACGGCAAGACCAGCGCGGTCCAGCACGACGGCGCGGGGGTCCTGGCGGGCCTGGACGCGCCGTTCACGGCGACGCGGTACCACTCCCTCGCCGTGGTGGACGGCACCGTCCCGGACGACCTCGTCGTGACCGCGCGCACGGCGCCCGGTGCGGGGCCCGGGGTGATCATGGGTCTGCAGCACCGTGAGCTGCCGCTCCACGGCGTCCAGTTCCACCCCGAGTCGGTGCTCACCGAGGGCGGCCACCGGCTCCTCGCGAACTGGCTCGAGGTCTGCGGGCTGGACGGTGCTGTCGAGGCGTCGGCGGGCATGGCGCCCCTGGTGCGCGAGGCCGCGCGCTCCTGACGGCGGACGGACGAAGGGCCCGCCGCGTGTGCGCGGCGGGCCCTTCTCGTCGTCGTCAGCCGAGGGCTACGCGTCGTCGTCGGGGGCCGGCTCCTTGCCCTTGGACAGGA
Source organism: Actinotalea sp. JY-7876 (assembly GCF_014042015.1). Taxonomy (NCBI): domain Bacteria; kingdom Bacillati; phylum Actinomycetota; class Actinomycetes; order Micrococcales; family Cellulomonadaceae; genus Actinotalea; species Actinotalea sp. JY-7876. Next base: position 23,511 of record NZ_CP059493.1, read on the forward strand.
TGACCGTCACCGTCGATCCTTCGTCCACCGAGGTCCCTGCTGCGGGCTCCGTGCGCACGACGCGGCCCTCCGGCTGCGTGGCGTCGAAGACGGCCTCGCCGGCGACGGAGTTGAGGCCCGCGGCGCCGAGCTGCGCCGCCGCCTCGTCGTAGCGCTTGCCCGTCACGTCCGGCACGGAGACCTTCTCGATGACCGGCGCGGTCGCGACCGTGATGCCGACCTCCGAGCCCTGCGGCACGGGGCCCGGCGTGCGGCTCTGTGCGATGACCGTCCCGGGGGGCGCGTCGCCTGTCGCCTCCTCGCTGATCGAGGGGATGAGGCCGAGGGCGACGAGCTCGCCGCGCGCCTGCTCGAGCGTGCGGGGCGGGTCGAGGAGGTTCGGCAGCTGGACGAGGCCCGTGGACAGCACGAGCGTCACGGGGGTGGCGGTGGGGTCCACGGCGGTCCCCGCGGCGGGGTCCGTGCGGATCACCCGGTCCTTGTCGACGTCCGGGCTGTCCTCGGTCGACACCGAGATGTCCGTGAAGCCGAGCCGCTCGAGCTCCGCGCGGGCCTGCTGCTGCGTGTAGTTCGACATGTCGGGGATCTCGACCGCCTCGGCGCCCTCCGAGACCACGACCTGCACGGTGGCTCCCTCGTCGACCTGCTCGTCGGCGCCGGGGTCCGTGCTGATGACGAAGCCGGCCTGCACCTCGAGGCTCGGCTCGCTGACGCGCTCGAACTCCAGGCCGAGGTCGGTGATGGCTGCGCGCGCCTGCGCCTCGTCCATCCCCACGACGTTGGGGACGGTGACGAGCACCGGTTCCTCCTCGCCGCCGCCCTGGGTCAGCACGATCGCGATGCCGATCACGGCCGCGAGGGCGACGCCGATGAGGACCCACAGGATCCAGCGCCGCCTGGGCGCCTCGTCCTCGTCGGGGTCCGTGCCCTGCGTCGTCCTGGTCGTGGTGCCCGTGCCGGCACCCCCGACCTGGGACCAGGGCGCGGCCCCGGTCGGCGGCAGCGCCTGCGTGGCACCCGCGCCGGCACCCATCACCTGGGTCGCGGCGGTCTGCGGGCTGGGGCGCAGCACCTCGGTCGCCGCGGCCCCAGCGAGGGCCCCGGCGGCGAGGGCGCCGACCGCGGGTGCGTTGACGTGCCCGCCCCGCAGGGCCGACTCGAGGTCCGCACGGAACTCGGCCGCGGAGCTGTAGCGCTGGTCCCGGTCCTTGGCGAGGGCCTTGGACGTGATGCGGTCCAGCGCCTCCGGGATGTCGGACGCGAACGTGCTGGGCGGCGGCGCCTGCTCGCGCGCGTGCTGGTAGGCCACGGCCACCGGCGAGTCGCCGATGAAGGGCGGGCGGCCCGTCAGCAGCTCGAACAGCAGGCAGCCGGTCGAGTACAGGTCGCTGCGGGAGTCGACCTGCTCGCCGCGAGCCTGCTCGGGGGAGAGGTACTGGGCCGTCCCGATGACGGCCTGCGTCTGCGTCATCGTCCCGGCGGAGTCGGCCATCGCGCGGGCGATGCCGAAGTCCATGACCTTGACCGCGCCGGTGGGCGTCAGCATGACGTTCGCGGGCTTGATGTCGCGGTGCACGATGCCGGCGTGGTGGGAGTACTCGAGCGCCGAGAGCACGCCGGCGGTGATCTCGACGGCCTCCTCGATCGGCACGGCCGTGCCGTCCCGCAGGATGTCGCGGACCGTGTGGCCCTCGACGTACTCCATGACGATGAACGGCACGTGCGAGACGGCGCCGCCGGGCTCGGTGAAGATGTCCTCGCCGGTGTCGTAGACGGCGACGATCGCCGGGTGGTTGAGCGAGGCAGCCGCCTGCGCCTCCCGGCGGAAGCGGGCCTGGAAGGACGGGTCGCGCGCGAGGTCCGAGCGGAGGATCTTGATCGCGACCGTGCGGCCCAGGCGCGTGTCGTGGCCGATGTGGACCTCGGCCATCCCGCCGCGCCCGATGAGCTCGCCGACCTCGTAGCGGCCGCCGAGGATTCGGGGTGCGTCGTCCACCACTACAGGTTCCTCGCTGTCGTCGTCTGCGGTGCGCGGTTCGCCGCGCCGCCCTGGTGCGCGCCCGGTCGGGCGCCGTGCTCTGGGTCAGCGCTCGCGGGCGCTGCGGCGTCCAGGGTACGCAGCGGCAGCATCCCACGTCCCGTGGCGTCCGTGCCGGACGCCACGACGGCGGGGGCACCCTGGCCGAGGCCGCCGGCGGCCGGCGCGCCCCACACCCGGTCCGCGAAGACGGCGCCGAGGACCGCGAAGAGCACCACGAGGACCAGCGCGACGAGCGGGCGCGACACCCGTCCCCAGCGCTTGCCGGTCGTCGTGGAGGTGCGCGGGGGACCGGACGGTCCCCGTGCCGGGCGACCCGGGGCGGGCGGCACGGCACGGGGCGCCGCGAACACCCGCGGGTGGCTGGCGTCCTCGTCCGCCGTGAGCGCCTCGGCGACGGCCTCGGCCGCACGCTCCCACGCCGCGGCCTCGGGCCGCTGCGCGGGGGCCGCGGGCACCGTGCGCGGCGGCAGCGTCCGGGGCGCGTCCGGTGCGGGGGCCGCGGCCGGCGGTGGGCCGGGCTGCGGCGGCGAGACGGTTGGCGGCCCGGCCTGCGGCGGCAGCACGGGCGGGGGAGCGGCCTGGGCCGGGAGCGCGGGTGGCGGCCCGGCCTGCGCGGGCGCGATCACCGGGGCGTCGACCACGGAGGGCCCGGACGGCACGCTCGGCGACGCGGGCTCCGCCGCGCGGCCGGGCACCCGGGTGGGCCGCGTCGGCGTGTCGGCCAGCTCGGCGGCGTCCATGAGGTCGACGGTGCGCGCGTGCCGGCCGTACGCCGCCATCGGGACGCCCCCGGGAGGGGTCCGGTCCAGCATGCCGTCGAGCATCCGGGCGAGCGACGCGGCCGAGCGCGGCCGGGCCTCGGGCTCCTTGGCCAGCATCCGCATGACCAGGGCGGACAGCTCCGGGTCGATGTCGCCGGGCAGCGGCGGCACCGGCGTGTTGACGTGCGCGATGGCGATGTCGACCGCGGTGGGCCCGGTGAAGGGCCGGTTCCCGACGAGCGCCTCGTAGGCGACGATCCCGAGCGAGTACACGTCCGAGGCGGGCGTGGCGGCGCGCCCGATCGCCTGCTCCGGCGAGAGGTACTGCGCGGTGCCCATGACCATGCCCGAGGCCGTCATCGGGATCTGGTTGCTCGCGGTCGAGATGCCGAAGTCGGTGATCTTCACGCGGCCCGAGCGGGCGAGCAGGATGTTGCCCGGCTTGACGTCCCGGTGCACGACGCCGGCGACGTGCGCGGCGTGCAGCGCTCGCGCCGTCTGCGCGAGGATCGGCAGCAGCCGCCGGGTGGGCAGCACCGGCTGGCGGTCGAGCAGGTCCGACATGGGCTCGCCGAGCACGAGCTCCATGACCAGGAAGCCCGACCCGTCCTGCTCGCCGTAGTCGTAGAGCTGGGCGATGTTGGGGTGGGAGAGCTGGGCGCTGTTGCGGGCCTCCGTGCGGAACCGCTCGAGGAAGCCGGCGTCGCCCGCGAACTCCTCGCGCAGCACCTTGACGGCCACGTCGCGCGCGAGGGCCTCGTCGTGCCCGACCCAGACCTCGCCCATGCCGCCCACGGCGATGCGCGAGACCAGGCGGTAGCGCCCTCCCAGGGCGACGGCGACGGCGGGCTTCACCGGGCGAGCACCGCCTGGATCACCGCGCGGGCGATGGGCGCCGCCACGGCGCCGCCCGTCGCCTCGCTGCCCATGGCACCGCCGTGCTCCACGACGACGGCGACGGCGACCTGCGGCGCGTCGGCCGGCGCGAACGCGGTGAACCAGGCGTGCGGCGCGGCCTCCTCCGTCGTCTGCGCCGTGCCGGTCTTGCCGGCGACCTGCACGCCCGGGATCCGGGCCGCCGTGCCCGTGCCGCTCTCGACGACGCCGACCATCATGTCCCGCAGGGACGCGGCCGTCGCCGCGCTCACGGGGCGCGCGAGCTCCGTCGGCCTGGTCTCCTCCACCACCGTGAGGTCCTGGCTGCGCACCGAGCGCACCAGGTACGGCCGCATCTGCTCGCCGTCGTTGGCGACGGCCGCCGAGATCATCGCCACCTCCAGCGGGGTCACGCGCACCTCGTACTGCCCGATCGCCGAGAGAGCCGTCTGCGGCGCGTCGAGCTGGTCGGGGAAGTGGCTCTCCGCCACCCTCATCGGCACGTCGAGGGGCGTGTCGAAGCCGAACGCGTCGGCCTGCTCGCGCAGCGCGTCCTGGCCCAGGTCGAGCCCGAGCTGGCCGAAGGCCGTGTTGCAGGAGATCCGCAGCGCGTCGGCCAGCGTCGTCGTGCCGGTGGGGCTGCACGCGCTGCTGCCGAAGTTGCGCAGGGTCGCCGTCGTCTCCGGCAGGTCCAGCTCGACGGGGGCCGCGATCTCGGACGCCGGGGTCAGGCCGCCCTCGAGCGCGGCCGCCGCGGTGACGAGCTTGAACGTCGAGCCGGGTGGGTACGTGTTGCCGGCGATCGCCCGGTTGGCGAGCGGGTCACCCTCGGCCGCCTCCAGCGCCTGCCAGGCCTCGTTGACCGCGCGGGTGTCGTGGCTGGCCAGGACGTTGGGGTCGTAGGACGGCTTGGACACCATGGCCAGGATCGCGCCGGTGCTCGGATCCAGGGCGATGACGGCGCCGCGCTGGTCGCCGAGGGCGTCCCAGGCGGCCTGCTGGACGGCGGGGTCGATCGTCAGCTCGACGATCGCGCCCTGGGGCTGGCGCCCCGTGACGAGGTCCTGGATGCGCGAGTAGAACAGCGAGTCGGCGGTCCCGTTGAGCTCGGTGTTCATCGCGCGCTCGATCGCGCTGCGGCCGAAGACGATCGAGTAGTAGCCGGTGACGTGCCCGTAGAGCTCGCCGTAGGGGTAGCTCCGCTGGTACCCGAACGGGTCGTCCACGGGGGTGGAGACGGCGATCGCCTCGCCGCCCACGACGATCGGCCCGCGCGGGTGCCCGTACTCGCGGTACAGGGTGCGCACGTTGCGCGGGTCGTTGTTGAGCGTCCCCGCCTGGAAGTACTGCACGGCGGTGCTGCCGGCCATGAGGGCCATGAACATCACGATGACGACGGAGGCCAGGCGGCGCAGGGGCGTGTTCACGCGCGGCCTCCTTCGAGGTGGATGACCTCGGTGGCCTGGCGGTCGTCGCCGGACGCGGACCCGCCGGACCCGCCGTGGTCCGCTGACGACGCGACCTCGGGCGCGCCCGGCGGGGGAGCGGGGCGGCGGGCGCTGTCGGAGATGCGCAGCAGGAGCGCCGCGATGACCCAGTTGGCGAGCAGGGACGAGCCGCCGTAGGCGAGGAACGGCATGGTCAGGCCGGTCAGCGGGATGAGCCGGGTGACGCCGCCGACGACCACGAAGCACTGGAATGCGACGACGAACGCCATGCCGCCCGCGAAGAGCTTGCCGAAGCCGTCGCGCACGCCGATCGCCGTCCGCAGGCCGCGCTCCGCGAGCACGAGGTACAGCACGAGGATCGCGAGCAGGCCGGTGAGGCCGAGCTCCTCCCCGAGCGAGGCGATGATGAAGTCGGACTCCGCGTACGGCACCAGGTCCGGGCGCCCCTGGCCCCAGCCGGTCCCGAACAGCCCGCCATTCGCCATGCCGTACAGGCCGTACACCAGCTGTCCGGAGCCGCCGGGCGAGGCGTAGAAGACGTCGTCGTCGAAGGCGTTGAGCCAGGCCTCGAAGCGGGCGCCGACGTGGCTGAAGGTGCTCGCGGCGAGCGCCGCCCCGCCGAGGAACAGGCCGAGGCCGATGACGACCCAGCTCAGCCGCTCGGTCGCCAGGTACAGCATGGCGACGAACAGCCCGAAGAAGAGCAGCGAGGTGCCGAGGTCCCGCTGGAAGACGAGGACCGCCAGCGACGCCGCCCACGCGAGGAGGATCGGGCCGAGGTCGCGCGGGCGGGGCAGCTGCAGGCCCAGCACCTTCGGCCCGGCCAGGGCCAGGGTGTCGCGCGTCGTGACCAGGTAGCCCGCGAAGAAGACGGCCAGGGCGATCTTGGCGAACTCGGCAGGCTGGAACGAGTACCCGCCGATGCGGATCCAGATGCGCGCGCCGTTGACCAGCGCCCCGAGCCCGGGGATCAGCGGCAGCACGAGGAGCACGAGACCCACGACCATCGCCGTGTAGGTGTACCGGCGCAGCGTGCGGTGGTCGCGCAGCAGCGCGACGACGACGGCGGCCAGGACCATGCCCAGCGCGGTCCAGGCGAGCTGCCGCTCCGCGAACGTGGACTGCTGGCCGCCGACGCTCTCCGCGACGTCGATCCGGTAGATCATCGCGAGCCCGATGCCGTTGAGCGCGACCGCGACCGGGAGGATGACCGGGTCCGCGTACGGGGCGCGCCACCGCATCACCAGGTGCAGGCCGAGCGAGAGGCCCACGAGGCCCGCGCTGTAGCCGAAGATGTCCGCCGGCAGGGTGCCCGTCGTCGCGGTGCCGACCAGCGCGTACGCGCTGACGCCGATCGCGAGGGCGATCGCGAGGAGCCCGAGCTCCATGGTGCGCCCGGGACGCACGCGGTGGGGTGCGACCGTCGCCATCACGACACCCCCCGTGCGCGGGACGGTCGAACCGTCACGACGTCTCGTCCGCCTCGGACCCGAGGTCCTCGGCGCGCTCGCGGGCGGCGGTGAGGGTCTCCGCGGGGATCGTCTGCTCGAGGCGGTCCTGCATGAAGCCCGGCAGGTCGGCGACGCGCGTGGGGGTCGTCTCCACGACGGAGGACAGCGGGATCGGGCCGATCGTCTGGGGGATACCGCGGAAGACGGCGACCCGGCCGTCGTCGATGCCCACGTAGTACTGGTCCTGCGTCCAGCGGTACCCGAGCCAGCCGGCCGTGCCGATGAGCGCCAGGAGCACGACGACGACCGCGGCGGCGACGATGCGCCGGCGTCGGCGAACCGGGCGCTCGTCGTCCTCCTCCTCGTCGGCGGGGGGCGGGGACGGCTCGGCGGCCTCCTGCTCGGCGCGCGCCCGGGCGGCGTGCTCGGCCGCGCGGGCGGCGGCGCCCGTGCCGCCCATGGTGGGCCGGTTGCGGTCCAGCGCGGCGGCGCCGACGACGTGCGTCCCGGTGCCCGGCCCCGACCCGTCGGGAAGGGTGTCGACCTCGACGACGTCGCCCAGGACGACCGTGACGTTGTCCGGCGCGCCGCCGCGCAGCGCGAGCTGGACGAGCTGGTCGGCGCACGCGTCGACGTCGGTCACCGTGCGCATGGTCTCGGCGAGGGTGTCCGCGCTGACGACGCCGGAGAGGCCGTCGGAGCAGAGCAGCCACCGGTCGCCGACGCGCGCCTCGCGCACCGACATGTCGGGGACGATCTCCATGTCGAAGTCGCCGAGGACGCGCAGGAGGACGGACCGCTGGGGGTGGCGCTCGGCCTCCTCCGCGGTGATCTTGCCGGTGTTGACCAGGTGCTGCACGAAGGAGTGGTCGGTCGTGACCTGCGTGAGCTCGCCGTCGCGCAGCAGGTAGGCGCGCGAGTCGCCGATGTGGGCCATGGCCAGCTTGTTGCCCGAGCGCAGCAGGGCCGTGACCGTGGTGCCGAGGCCGGCGAGCTCGGGGTTCTCCTCGGCGCGCGCGAGCAGCTCGTCGTGCGCCGTGGTGAGCGCCTGGCTGAGCTCGGCGAGGGCGTCGTCGGGCCCGTGCGCCTCGTCGTCGAGCGGCGCGAGGTGGGCGACGGCGACCGACGAGGCGACGTCGCCGCCGGCGTGCCCGCCCATGCCGTCGGCGACCGCGAGCAGGCGCGGACCGGCGTACGCGGAGTCCTGGTTGTTGGCGCGCACGAGGCCGACGTCGGAACGGGCGGCGTACCGCAGGGCGATGGTCACGGGCGCCTACCGCTGCAGCTCGAGGATGGACTGCCCGACCTTGATCTGCGCACCGGCGCGGACGGGCGTGGGCGCGGTGACCTTCTCGCGGCCCAGGAACGTGCCGTTCGTGGACCCGAGGTCCTCGACCCACCACTCGCCGTCCTGGGGAAAGACGCGGGCGTGCCGCGAGGAGGAGTAGTCGTCGTCGAGCACGAGCGTGCACGACGGCGCGCGGCCGATGAGGATCGCCGACGAGCCGAGCGGCAGCGTCGTGCCGCGCAGCGGTCCGGCCGTGACGACGAGCCGGCGCGGAGTGACCTCACGCCGCGGGAACGGGGCGGCCTTGGCGTCGGTCGCGACGGCCGGCGCGGGTCGCGGCGCGACCGCCGCGGTGCCGCGGCGCAGGCGCCGGTTGACGATGCGCGTGCCGTACAGGTCGCGGCGCAGCACGCCGATCGCCGCGAGGACGAACACCCAGAGCAGCACCAGGTAGCCCAGCCGCAGCAGGGTGATCGTGAGCTCACTCATGCCCGGCGGTCACCCGTCCTCGTCCTCGTCCGCACCCGTCCAGAACAGGATCCGGGTGCGGCCGATCGTGATGGTGTTGCCGTCGACGAGCGTGGCCGCGGGGACCTGGTGCCCCTCCACGAACGTGCCGTTGGTCGAGCCGAGGTCGGACGCGACGACGCCGTCGGGCGTGACGCGGATCTCGAGGTGACGCCGGGAGATGCCCGGGTCGTCCACGATGATGTCCGCCTCGCTGCCGCGCCCGATGACGGTCACGGGACCGGTGAGGAGGTACCGCTGGCCGTCGATGTCCACCAGCGGGTGGCGCGGGCTGGCGGCGACGGACGCGGCCGGGGCGACGGCGCCGCGCACGGTGGCGCTGCGGACCTGGAACCGGCCGGTCTCGAGCTCGTCGTCCTCGACGAACGCGACGGTCACCGGCCCGACGAACGCGTAGCGCTGCTGCGTCGCGTACTCGGTGACGTTGGCCGCGAGCTCGTCCGCGAGCGGCTCCGCCCCCCAGTCCTGCACGTGGTCGTGGTCGGCGGGGGAGAGCTCGATCGTGAACTCGTTGGGCACGACCGTGCGGTCGCGACCGACGACGGCGGCGCGGTCGTCGACCTCGCGGCGCAGGGCGCTCGCCAGCTCGACCGGCTTGACCTCGCTCTTGAAGGCCTTGGCGAACGCGCTGCTCACGACGCGTTCGACGCCCTTCTCGAACCTGTCGAGAACTCCCATGCCACCTCCTCCCGTCGGCGGCGGACCAGCACCGGGCTGACCCGCGGACGGCCTCGTCATCGGGGGGTGCGCCGACGGGGGGCCGACGGACCGCCCCAGAGGTCCGCTGCCGATCGTATCCGCCGACGGCGCCGTTCGGCCGCGACGGCGCGTGCGGCGCGCGGGCGGGGCGTTGGCCGGGGTCCGCGCAGCGCACGCGCGCCGGCGCGGCGCGACCGCCTGGCGCCGCGTCACCCGGCCCGGGCCGGTCCGGGGGCCCGCCCTGATCGTGCTAGCCTGCTTCGGCGCGCGAGTGGCGAAATGGCAGACGCGCTGGCTTCAGGTGCCAGTGTCCGAAAGGACGTGGGGGTTCAAGTCCCCCCTCGCGCACAGTGGGCCCCTTGGATGATCAAGGAGCCGAAGTTCGGACAACCCCCGATCGGACCCAGGTCCGGCCGGGGGTTGTCTCGTTGGTGGGCCCGTGGCCCGAGAAGTGGCACGCTGGCGTGCTAGATGGGCTTGTTTGACCATCCATTGCCTTGCGCGATCAGGGAGCAGGTCGTCATTCCGTGCGGGTCATCCGCGCGTGACACCGGAACGGGCCTCGCTCGCCGGCGCGGCGAGCGAGGACAGGCCCAGGAGCAGGCCCGCCACCAGCCCGGTCTGCGTGTGCGGCAGCCGGACGCCGCGTGCGCGGCGCCGCTCGCCCCAGCGGTAGATCGCCCGCTCGAGGGCGACGGTGCCGGCCACCGTCGCCACGGTGCCGGCCAGGACGGCGGCGCCGATGAGGAGCACCCGGGTGCGGTCCGGGGGCGGCGGGGGACCCGCGGCGCCGGCGTCGAGGACCGGGACGGTCGAGGTCAGGGCTCGGATGCGAGCGAGCGCGGCCTCCTCGGGCGTGGTCGCGGTGTCCGCCGTGGCCTCGTCCGCCGCGCCGTCGGCCTCCTGCCGCTCGCGCCGGGCCAGCGCGACCCCGTACGCGCCACCGGCGGCCACGAGGGCCGTCTTGAGCACGACGCGACGTCCCCGCGAGCGGACGACGTCCGGCAGCGCGTACCAGAGCGCTGCCACCGTCCCCGCGACGACGCCCTCCACGACCGCGCCCTTGCTCGGCCGACCACCCATGAGATCCCCCGCTCGTCGTCCTGCACCTGCCTCCCGAACGGCGCGCACGCGCGGGAGGTTCCCGTCCGGCGCCACGGACCGCCCCCACCGGCCAGAGGGTGCGGAGCGGCGCAGGCCGCGGGCCTGAGGACGGTCGGGTGTGGTCGGGTCGTCGCGCGGGCCGGTTCGGCGGTGCGGGCCGTGGGTCGGTACGGTCGTCGCAGACGTGCCGAGAGGAGCCACCATGGATGCGCGCGACGAGCGCCGGGACGACCCGGACCCCTTCACCACCCACCCCGCACCCTCGCGGGTGGTGATGTTCCTGGTGACCTTCGTGGCCCTGCTCGGCGGGTTCTACCTCATGGGCGTCGGCATCGACGACGAGTCGCCGTGGCTCTTCACCGGCGGCATGGTCCTCGCGGGCGGCGCGTTCGCGCTGCCGATGCGCGAGAGCCGCGCCTGACCGCGTGACCGACGCGACCGGCGCCCCCGGCGCGACCGGCGCACCCGACGTCCTGGCCGTCGACGTCTGGTCCGACGTCGCGTGCCCCTGGTGCTACCTGGGCACCCGCCGCTTCGCGGAGGGGGTGCGCCGGTTCGCCGGGGCGCGCGCCGCCGAGGGCCGTGCCGTGCCCGAGGTCCGCCTCACGCACCACTCGTTCGAGCTGTCCCCGGACACGCCCGTGGACTTCGACGGCACCGCGGCGGACTTCCTCGCCCGCCACAAGGGCGTGCCGATGGCGCAGGCGGTGCAGATGCAGGCGCAGGTCGCGGAGCTGGCGGCCGACGCGGGCCTGACCATGGACTTCGCGCGCGTCCGGCACACGAAGACGCTCACGGCGCACGAGCTGATCCACCTCGCGCACGCGCACGGGCGTCAGGCCGAGATGGTCGAGCGGCTCTTCCGCGCGTACTTCACGGAGGGCCGGCACGTCGGCCGGACCGAGGACCTCGCCGACCTGGCCGCCGACGTGGGCCTGGACCGCGACGAGGTCGTGGCCGCGCTCGAGGCCGGCACCTACGCCGACGCGGTGGCCGCCGACGTCGCGCAGGCCCGGGTGTACGGCATCACCGGCGTGCCGTTCTTCGTCCTGGACGGGCGCTACGGGGTCTCCGGCGCGCAGGACCCGGCGGTCTTCGCCGCCGGCCTCGAGCAGGCGGCGTCGGACTCCACGTCCGGAGCCGACGACTGACGCGCGCTAGCGGCGGACCGGTGCCAGCGGGTCGTCGGCCAGCTCGCCGCCGATCGCCCGTGCCGTGGCGAGCGCCTCGGCCAGGCACCGCATGTAGGCGGCGGAGACCTCGGCGGGGAGCATCCCGGCCGTGAGCACCCCGGTGGAGTCCTTGCGCTCGTGGGCCCGCACGGCGACGAGGGCGGCGCCGAGCGCGCCCTCGCCGCGAACCGCACCACGCACGACCTCGGACACGCCGACCTTGTCGAGCAGCACGTCGACGGGGACGGCGATCTGGCCGGCGAGCGCGGTGAGCATGCCGACCGTGTAGCCCGCAGGGTCGCCCGTGAGCGTCTCGCACGTCAGCGCGCGGGCGAGGATGAACCACAGGCTGTCCATCGCCCCCGGCCGGGCGCCGAGGAGGAGGCCCGAGACGAGGGTGGTGACCTCGCGGGCCCCGAGCAGGACCACCGCCTGGTGTGCGGTGTCGACCGGCGCCGCGAGCGAGAACGCGCCGCTGTTCACGAGGTGGAGCAGGCGCAGCGTGAGCACGGGGTCCGTGTCGACGACCTGCGCGACCTCCGCCATGGGGGTCTCCGGCTGCTGAAGCAGGTGGAGCAGGGCCAGGCACTGGAGCTCGCCGGCGCGCAGCACGCGCTCCGGCGGCGGCGGCTCGGCCTGGGCCCGCACGGCGTGGCCGCCGTAGAGGGCGTCGACACCGGCCGCGCGGCACTCACGCACCGCGGCGTCGTCGTGCACGTCCGGCGCCAGCGCTCGCACGCCGGCCCGGTGCAGCCGGTGGACGAGCACCGACAGGGGGAGCGCGGTCCGCCGGTCGACGACGGCGTAGCCGACGGAGCCGAGCAGCGCGTCCTGCGCGGGCAGCCCGCGGTAGCCGGTCAGCGCGAGGTCGACGCCCAGGGCGCGCAGCACGGCCGTGCGCTCGCGGGCGTCGTCCCGGTCCTCGAAGCCGAGCGGCAGCTCGAGCACGAGGCGGCCGGGGGCCGACGGCGCGGGCAGGTGCCCGTCGAGCATGGCCGGCGTGGCGGGCAGGAACGCGTAGCGGTCCGCGACGACGTCGGGCAGGTGCAGGGCGAGGTAGTGGTCGTGCGCGTCGGGGTGCTCCGCCTCGGTCTCGGGCCCGCGCTGCGCCGGCACGACCGGGGGTGCCGGCGCGACGGAGACGACGTACCCGACGACGCGGCCGTCGAGCGTCGTGACCGGGTCACGGTGGATCGTGGGGCCCTGGGGCCGCGCCTCAGCCGGCGCCGCGGCCGCCACCGTCACGCCGCCGTCAGCGGCGCGCGCAGGGGCCACCTGTCGTCGTCGAGCACCACCTGCAGGGCCGTCCCGGTCGAGGCGTTGACGGCGACCGGCGCGAGGAGGTTCGCGGTCGGCGGCGCGTCGCCCTGGCCCGGGTGGACGACGACCAGCAGGACGGCGTCGTCGGTGCCGAGGGTCTCGCGCGTCGAGCCGTCCAGCTCGGGCGCGTAGTCCGGGAAGTACGCGCGCGGCGGCACGAGGAAGAGCCGGACGTCGGGCTCCTGCGTGCTGCGCAGCGTGAAGAGGTAGCCGGTGTCGTCGACCGCCGCGAGCGAGAAGGTGCGCAGGTCCCGCAGGCCCGGCGGCGGCGTGGCGAAGTCGAGGACGTCGGCGACGGTCCGGGCGTGCGGGGGCGTCGCGGTGTCGGTCACGGTCACGGTCATCGCAGGAACTCCATCAGGCTGGGCTGCAGGACGCGGGCGGCGGCGCCGAGGGCGCCCTGGTAGGCGACCTCCTGCATCTGCAGCTCGACGATGACCTCGGCGAGGTCGATGTCCTCGATCGCGGACAGCTGGCTCTTGAGGTCGGCGTCGACCTTCTGCAGCGACGTCTGCGCGGTCAGGGCGGCGTTGTGGCGGGTGCCGACCCCGGCGAGCTCGCCCAGCATGGTGGTCATCCGCTGGTCGATCTCGCCGAGCCGGGGCCCGACCTCCACGCCCGCGCGGAGATCCGCGACGATCGAGTCGATGAGCGCGAACACGGAGTCGGCGCCGTCGCCGAAGGCCTGGGAACCGTCATGGTCCGCGCGCACGAGCGACTCGGGTCCGAGGCGGCGCTGGACCGTCCCGTCGGTGGTGCCCTGCCATGCGTAGGAGCCCTCGGTGAACGCCTGCGGCCGGTCCGAGGTCCCGGCGAAGACCGAGCGGCCGTTGTACCGCGTGTTCGCCTGGCTGAGCAGGCCGTCCCGGATGCCCTCGAGCTCGACCGCGATGGCCTCGCGGGAGATGGCGTTGAGGGTGCCGCTGCTGGCGCCCTGGACCGTGAGGTCGCGCGCCTTGCGGAGCGAGGCGACCGAGGTCTGCAGCGCGGAGTCGACGGTCGTGAGCCAGGCGACGGCGTCGTCCGCGTTGCGGGCGTGCTGCTCGGCGGCACGGCGCTCGGCGCGCAGCTGCATCGCCTGGCCGGTGCCGCCGGGGTCGTCCGACGGCTTGGTGATGACCTTGCCGCCGGACATGCGGCCCTGCAGGTCGGCCATCCTGGACAGGTTGACCTGCAGGTTCGCGAGCGTCGAGCGCTGCACGGTCTGGTGCGTCACGCGGTTGATCACGTCTACCTCCCCACCACGCCGGTGCGGTTGATGAGCACGTCGAGCATCTCGTCGATCGCCGTGAGGACGCGGGCGGCCCCCTCGTAGGCCCGCTGGAACGCGAGCATGTTCACCGACTCCTCGTCGAGGTCGACGCTGGCCTGCGAGAGCTGGAGATTCTCGGCGGTCGCGCGGGTCGTCTCGGTGACGGCGGCGCGCTGCGCGGCGGACCGGCTCGTGACCCCGAGGTCCACGACCCACGCACGCCAGCTCGCGTCCGGGCCGTCCGACGCCGTGGCGAGCTGCGAGATGCGGTCGGCGACCGAGCCGTCGAAGGCACCCTTGCCGGCGTCGCCCGCCGCGATCTGGCCGGCGTCGGTCACCGCGAGCGAGAGCCCGAGCGCGGCCGGCTGACCGGCGCCGAGCGTGAAGAAGTCGCCGCCCGCGGCTCCCGCGGGGGTCTGCGCGCCGGCGTGGATCGCGTTGACGGCGTCGTGGAGCGTGCGCGCGACGTCGTCCCACGCGTTCGCGGCGTCGGCGAGCAGGCCGCCGGAGGACGCCGGCGCCAGGGTCGCGAGGTGCCCGGCGATCGCGCCGCCCTCCAGGGGCAGCGGCGTGCCGTCGGCCCAGCGGACCGCCACGGGATCGGGAGTCGAGGGCGGCTGGCCGATGCCGCCGGCCATCTCGCGCGATCCGGTCAGGACCAGGCTCGTGGCAGTGGTGCCGCGGACCAGCATGTTGCCGCCGACGACGACGTCCATGGTCCCGTCCGCGCGCTCGCGGCCCGTGGCGCCCACGAGCCCCGAGAGCGTCGTGACCAGCTGGTCGCGCCGGTCCATGAGCTCGTTGGCCGAGCCGCCCGCGACGAGCACCGAGCGGATGGAGTCGTTGAGCTCGGCGATCGCCGTGGCCGTCGTGTTCACGTCGGCGACCAGGGCCTCCGCCTGGGTGCGGGTCTGGGTCCACTGCGTCTGCACGGCGCGGTAGCCGTCGGAGACCTGCGTGACCAGGGCGCGGGCGTCGCCGAGGAGGACCTCGCGGGCCGCCGGGTCGTTCGCGTTGTTGCCGACGCCCTGCCACGCGGCCCAGAAGGCACTCAGCGCGGCGGCCGGTCCCGTCGTGCCGGGCTCGGTGACGCTGGCCTCGAGCCGGCCGAGGGCCGCCGCGCGGGTGTTCTGGAAGGAGGCGCTCGACGTCGTCGCGCGCAGGCGGGCGTCGAGGAAGGCGTCGTCCATGCGCGTGATGCCCGTGACGCGCACGCCGTTGCCCGCGCCCTGCGGCGTGGAGAACATCGACGGCGCGGACAGCGCGCTGACCGACTCCGTCGTGGTGCGCTGACGCGTGTAGCCGGCGGTGTTCGCGTTCGCCATGTTCTGGCCGGCGACCTCGAGCGCCTGGCGCTGGGCGATGAGGGACGAGAGGGCGGTCCCGAGCCCCGAGAACGTGCTCACAGCGCCTGGTCGAGCAGCACGCTGCCCGTGGTCGTCGCGGCCGCGCCGCGGGGGTCGTAGGTCTGGACGCTCTCCTGCAGGCTCATCAGCGTCTCCTGCGTGGCCCGGTGGGAGGTCGCGAGCAGGTCGCGGTTGCTCTCGGCGAGGCCGTTGATCTGGTCCGTGAGGGAGACGAAGGCCGCGTGGTGCTCGGCGAGGAGCTCGTCCCAGGGGGACGGCGCGTGCCGCGCGAGCTCGAGGAGGCTCGCTCCCTCGGTCCGGCCCAGCTCGCGGGCGGCGGCGTCGGCCTCGGCGGACCGGCCCAGCTCGGCCGTGCGGATCTGGGCGAGGACCGACTCGACCTCGCGCGTCGCGTGGCCCAGCCACTGCGTGCGGCCGCTGCTGAGCACCAGCTGCTCTTCCTCCAGCTTGAACAGCAGGAGCTCGAGGAGCTGGCGCTCGTGCCACAGCACCGCGGAGAGCGCGTTGAGGGCCATGAGGTCAGTCCTTCTTCCGTGCGGTCACGTCGACGGGCAGCGGGAGCCGCTGTCCTGACCGGATGATCGGCCGGACGGCGCCCTGTGTGACCCTTTCCGTTGGGCCATCTGAGCATCGGCGGCCAAATGTGACGCACGTCACACAACCGGGTCGGACATGGGCGTCCGCGTCCGGTTCGTCCTGGGACGTAACCGGGCAATGTGAGCGCCAACACAGGGTCCCGGCATGTGGACAACCCTGGGGAAAGGGCTTTCACCCGCGACGACTCCTCAAGGGTGATCATGCCGGTCCCGAGAACCACCCGGTGACCATCGCAGACCAGGCCGACGCGGCTCTCATCGTCGAGAACCTCCCGCTCGTCGGCTACCACGTCAACGCCACCCTCAGCCGCGTGCCGTCGTACGTGTCGCGCTCGGACCTCGCGTCCGCCGGAGCGTTCGCGCTGGTCAAGGCCGCGAAGGCCTACGACGCCAGCACCGGCGTCCCCTTCTCGCGCTACGCCTCGCTGCGCATCAAGGGCGCGCTGATCGACGAGCTCCGCGGCATGGACTGGGTCTCGCGCGGCGCCCGCCGCCGGGCCCGCCGCCTCGGCGAGGTCGTCGACGACCTGACCGCCACGCTGGGCCGCGCACCGTCCCGCACCGAGGTCGCCGAGGCGACCGGGATGACGGTCGACGAGGTCGACGCCGCGCGCAGCGACGCCGACGTGCGCGTCGTGAGCATCGACGCGTTCGACGGCGTCGTCGCCGACCAGGTCGTCGCCGTCGGCGCCGGCCCGGAGGAGAGCCTGCTCGCCGCCGAGCGCCTGCAGTACCTGCACGCCGGCGTCGAGGCCCTGCCCGAGCGCATGCGGTACGTCGTGGAGGAGCTGTTCTTCCACGACCGCCCCGTCGTGGAGCTCGCCGAGGAGCTCGGCGTCACGCAGTCCCGGATCAGCCAGCTGCGCACGGCTGCCCTGCAGATGCTGCGCGACGGCATGAACGCGAGCCTCGACCCCGCGCTGGTCCAGCAGGCGGACCGGCCCGACGGCGTCGCGGAGCGCCGGCGCCAGGCGTACTACGCGGACGTCGCGGCGCGGGCCGCCGGTGCCGCGCACGCGAGCACGGTGAAGGTCGTCCCGCGTCCGCACGACGGCGCGCACGACGTCGCCGCGTCGCGCCGGCACGCGCTCGCCGTCGGCTGAGCCGGGCTCCCGGGCACTCGAAAAAAAGATCCGGCGGAAACCTCATCGCCCGTCGGGCACCGCCGATCAGTCGGGTGCTCGCCCATGGATGGGCGGCGACGTCCGACCCGTCTCAAGGAGGATTCTCATGGGTCTCTCGATCAACCAGAACATCGCGGCGGTCAACAGCTACCGCAACCTGTCCAACACGCAGAACGACCTGAGCAAGTCGCTCGAGAAGCTCTCGTCCGGCTTCCGCATCAACCGCGCTGCGGACGACGCGGCCGGCCTGGCGATCTCCGAGGGCCTGCGCTCGCAGGTCGGTGGCCTCAAGGTCGCCGCCCGCAACGCCCAGGACGGCATCTCGGTCGTGCAGACCGCAGAAGGCGCCATGACCGAGGTCCACGCCATCCTGCAGCGCCAGCGCGACCTGGCCGTGCAGGCCGGTAACGACTCGAACAACGAGGCTGCCCGCACCAACATCAAGGCCGAGTCGGACAGCCTCTCGCTGGAGCTGACCCGGATCGCCGACTCCACGAACTTCAACGGCGCCGAGCTGCTCAAGGGCGGCACGATGACGTTCCAGGTCGGGGCCGGCGCGGACGCCGCCACCAACCAGATCGAGGTCGACCTCGCGGACATCTCGGGTCTTGGCACCACCATCGGTAACCTGACCTTCGACACGGCGGAGAACGCCGCGCTGTCGATCGCCGCGATCGACACGGCGATCAGCTCCGTCTCGTCCGCTCGTGCCGGCTTCGGTTCGGTCCAGAACCGGTTCGAGCACACCATCAAGAACATCAACGTCGCGGTGGAGAACCTGTCCGCGTCGGAGTCCCGCATCCGCGACACCGACATGGCGTCGGAGATGGTCTCGTTCACGCGGGCCCAGATCCTGTCGCAGGCCGGCACGTCGATGCTCGCGCAGGCCAACCAGATCCCCCAGGGCGTCCTCTCGCTCCTGCGCTGATCCGGGCCGCTCCGGCGGCACCTGAGCCAGCTCGGTACGACCAGCACGTCAGTGCACCACCGGCCGACGGCGGGATGACGACGTCACCCCGCCGTCGGCCGGAGCCGTTCCGCCTTGCGAACACGAGGCGGCCTGATCAGGAAGGAGTGAGTCGTGGCCGGAATGGGTGTCGACGGACTCGCCTCCGGCCTCAACACGACCGACCTCATCAACCAGCTGATGCAGGTCGAGGCGATGCCTCAGACGCTGCTGAAGTCGAAGCAGTCGCAGTCGCAGTCGCTCGTGGCGGGCCTGCAAGGGCTCAACACCCGCATCGCCTCCCTCGCCGAGGCTGCCCGGAACACCGCCAAGGTCGAGTCGTGGAACGCCTACTCCGCGACCAGCTCGGCGACGGGCACGACCGCCGTCGCCGGCAGCACCGCACAGCCCGGCACGGTGACCTTTCATGTCGACAGGATCGCGACGACGCAGGTGAGCGTCAGTGCAGCCACACGGGACGACGGCTCGTTCGTCACGTCCGACCCGCCGGCGCTCACGATCAGGAAGAAGGACGGGACGCTCGTCACCGTCGAGGCAAGGACGGGCAGCCTGAGCGACCTCGCCAAGGCCCTCAACGACTCCCCCGACGCGGGCGTCAAGGCGACCGTCGTGCGAGTCTCGAACGGGACGGAGCCGACGTACCGCCTCCAGCTCACGGGGACGCAGACGGGCGAGGACGGCTCCTTCGAGCTCTTCGCCGGCGCCGGGTCCGAGGTTGCGGCGGGCACGGCACCCTCGCTCCTCGAGGTGCAGGTCCGTGCCGCGGAGAACGCCCAGGTGACGCTCTGGAAGGGCGTGGCGGGTCTGGAGCAGACCTACAGCCAGTCCTCCAACACCTTCTCCGGTCTCATGGCCGGCGTCGACGTGACCGTCTCGAAGGCCACGGCGGCCGACGAGGAGCAGACGACCATCACCGTCGGTCGCGACGACGCCGCCCTCACCAAGCTCGCCTCGGGCCTGGTGGGCGCGATGGGCGTCGTCCTGTCCGAGATCACGTCCCGGACCGCGACCACGACCAAGACCAACGCCGACGGCACCACGTCGGTCACGGGCGGCCTCTTCAGCGCCGACAGCGCGGTTCGCGGCATCCAGCAGCAGCTCACGACCGCCATGTCCCTGCCCGTCGACGGCCGCTCGCCGTCCGAGGTCGGCATCGTCATCGGCCGCGACGGCACCTTCACGTTCGACGAGAAGGTCTTCGGCGAGGCACTCGCGGCGGATCCGGCCAAGGTTCAGTCGATGGTCAGCCAGCTCGCTGCGCGGGTTGCGGACGTCGCCGGTGCGACCTCCGACAAGTACGAGGGCAGCCTCACGCTCAAGATCCAGAGCCAGGAAGGCCTGGTCAAGGACATGGGAAGCCAGATCGAGGGCTGGGACCGCCGCCTGGAGGTGCGCCGTCAGTCGCTCTCACGGACGTACGCGGCGCTCGAGGTGACCCTGAACAAGATGCAGTCCCAGTCGAGCTGGCTCGCCGGTCAGCTTGCCTCCCTCCCGACCTACGGCTCCTGAGGAGCTCTGCCATGAACTACGCCGCCGTGCGCACCCGCTACGTGGACGACACCGTCGCCACGGCCTCGCCGGCCAAGCTGCTGACGATGCTCTACGACCGCCTGGTGCTGGACCTCCAGCGTGCCGAGCACGAGCAGCGGGCGGGCAACCGCGGAGCGGCCGGCACCCACCTCACGCACGCGCAGGACATCGTCGGCGAGCTCGCCTCGACGCTCGACGTCTCCGCGTGGGACGGCGCCCAGCAGCTGCTCTCGATCTACACGTTCCTCCTGACGGAGCTGGTCTCCGCCAACGTCTCGGGCGACGCCGATCGCACCGCGGCCTGCCGCGCCCTCGTGGAGCCGCTGGCCGACGCCTGGCACCAGGCCGCGGCGCAGCTCGGCGGGACGCTCGAGCCCGCCGTCGCGGCGTCCCCCGCGCGCAACCCCTTCGCGACGGCGGCCGCCGGCGGCTCGCTCGGCGAGCTCGGCGTCGGCTGACATGATCGCCCAGGCCCCGCCGGCCACCCGTCCGGCGCCCGGGTGGGACGCCGCGTGGGAGGCGGCGCTCGCGACGCTCGAGATGGACGTCGCGCAGGCCGAGGCCATGCTCGCGCTCGACCGCATCGCCGAGGCGCCCCCGCGCGACCCCTGGTCCCCGCCCTCGGGCCTGGGCCCCCTGCCGCTCGCCCTCGCGGACCGCGCCCGCACCCTGCTGGACCGCCAGATCGACGTCGGGCGCCGGTTGGCGGAGGCCGCGGAGCTGAGCCGGCGCCACCACCGCGCCGCGCAGGCGCTGCGCCAGGCGCCGCCCTCGGTGCCCGTGTACCTCGACACCCCGGCCTGACGCACGCCCGGCCAGAGCCCGGGCGCCACCGGGTGAATGTCCGGAACAGGGCGGTACGGGATCGCCCACGCGGGTGACCTGCGAAGACGCGGCCCCGGAACGCTCATGGTCGAGGCCAGGACGCCGATGACCACGACGAGCACGGATTGCTCGTCCCGAAGGCCATGGAACGGCCGTACCGCCCCTCGCACCTTGAGGTGGACCCGGCTGTGTTCGACTCGGTCTCCTTCGTCGCCATGAGCAGCGCGCTCGACGGGCTCGCCCTGCGCCAGCGCGTCATCGCCGACAACGTCGCGAACATCCAGACCCCCGGCTACCGCGCCGGGCGCGTCAGCTTCGAGGCCGCGCTCGCCCGCGCCGTGGGCGACGGCTCCGGCGCCGTCACCGCGAGCCGGTCGCAGTCGCTGGACCCGACCCGCCTGGACGGCAACAACGTCAACCTCGACACCGAGACGCTGACCAACATCGAGACGAACCTGCGGTACGAGCTGGCCACGCGCGCGATGGACGGCACGTTCAGCAAGCTCCGCACCGCGATGCGGACCGCGTGATGAGCATCTTCGGGGCGATCAACACCGCCGGCAGCGGCATGACCACGTACCGCACGTGGCTCGACGCCATCTCCGACAACCTCGCCAACCTCAACACCGTGCGCAGCACGGACGAGGAGGCCTTCCGGGCCCGGTACGTCGTCGCCCAGTCCGTCGAGGACGGCGACCGGGGCGTGCGGGTCGCCGGCGCGGTGTTCGGGTCGGCCGAGGGCCGCCTCGTCTACGAGCCCGCCAACCCGCTGGCAGACGCCGAGGGCTACGTGCGCTACCCCGACATCGACATGTCGAGCCAGATGACCCAACTGATCATGGCGCAGCGCGGCTACCAGGCGAACGCCGCCGTGGTCGACCGCGCCCGCGAGACCTACACCGCAGCACTGCAGATCGGACGTGGCTGATGAGCATCGACGCGATCGGGGGCATGTCTCCCGCCGGCCTGCTCGGCGCGCTGTCCCCCCTCGGTGGCGCGAGCGCCGCGCCGACGGGCCCGACGGCGGGCACGGGTGCCGCCTTCGGCACCACGCTCGCCGGGTCCATCGACCAGCTCCAGGCCATGCAGTCGACGTCGGACGCCCTCGGCGTCGCGGCCGTC
Source organism: Actinotalea sp. JY-7876 (assembly GCF_014042015.1). Classification (NCBI taxonomy): domain Bacteria; kingdom Bacillati; phylum Actinomycetota; class Actinomycetes; order Micrococcales; family Cellulomonadaceae; genus Actinotalea; species Actinotalea sp. JY-7876. Next base: position 44,982 of record NZ_CP059493.1, read on the forward strand.
ACGGGTGACCTCGACGACGTGCACGACTACACGATCGCGTCCTCCCAGGCGGCGGTCGCCCTCGAGCTGACCGCGGCGCTGCGCAACAAGGCCGTCGACGCGTTCACCGAGATCATGCGGATGCAGGCCTGATGCCCGCGCAGCTCTCCGGCCTGGTCGGCCGGGTCCGCGCGACGATCGGGGCCTTCACCCTCGCTCAGCGCACCCTCGCGCTCATCGGCCTCGCCGGGCTCGTGCTCGGCGCGGTCGCGCTGTCCGCGTGGGCCGCGAAGCCGACGATGACGCCCCTGTTCACGGGCCTGGCCGCGAGCGACGCGAGCGCCATCGTCGACCAGCTCGAGTCCGAGGGCGTGCCCTACGAGCTGGCCGACGGCGGCTCGAGCGTCATGGTCCCGGCCGACGACGTCTACGCGATGCGCCTCGTCGCCGCCGCGGCGGGCCTGCCGACGGCGTCGGACGGCGCGGGCTACTCGCTGCTGGACGACATGGGCATGACGTCGTCCGAGTTCCAGCAGCAGGTCACCTACCAGCGCGCCCTCGAGGGCGAGCTCGCCAAGACGATCCAGTCGCTCGCGGGCGTCGAGACCGCCACCGTGCGGCTCGCGCTGCCCGAGGAGAGCGTGTTCGTCTCGGAGACCGCCGACCCGACCGCGTCCGTCTTCATCAAGACCAAGGCCGGCGCGACGGTGGACAGCGACAAGGTCCAGGCGATCGTCCACCTCGTCTCGGCCGGCATCGAGGGCATGGACCCGACCGACGTCGCGGTGGTCGACGCGAACGGCACCGTGCTGTCCGCCGTCGGCGGCACGCAGGCCGGGGGGATGCAGGGCGGACAGACCGCCGAGTACGAGGCGCGCGTCGCCAGCAACGTCCAGGGGATGCTCGAGCGCATCGTCGGCGCCGGCAACGCGGTCGTCAGCGTCACGGCGGACCTGGACTACGACCAGATCGCCCGGACCAGCGAGACGTACACGCCGGCCGAGGGCGCGCCGCCGTCGTCCGCGCAGACCAGCGTCGAGGAGTACACGGGCGGCGCCGAGGCAGGGGCGACCGGGATCCTGGGCCCGGACGGGCAGCCCCAGGGCGCCGCCGGCGGCGAGGGCGAGTACCGCAAGGAGAGCTCGACGGTGAACAACACCGTCAACAAGACGGTCGAGCAGCTCACCTCGACCCCGGGCGCCGTGCGCCGGCAGTCCGTCTCCGTGGTCGTCTCCGCCGACGCGGGCGGCGCGCTGAACATGGGTGACCTGCAGCAGGCCGTCGTGGCCGCCGCCGGCATCGACGAGGCGCGCGGCGACGTCGTCTCCGTGTCCCGCATGGCCTTCGACACCACGACGGCCGAGGCCGCGCAGACGGCGATCGCAGCCGCCGAGGCCGAGGCGCAGACCGCGCAGCAGTCGGAGCTCATCCGCACGGCAGCCATCGCGGGCATCGTGCTGCTGGCGCTCATCGCCGCTGCGGTCATGGGTGCCCGTCGCAGCCGCCGGGCGCGGCGCGAGGCGATCGACCTCGGCGCGATCGAGCTGGTCGAGGCCGCGCAGCGGCAGGTCATCGAGCCCGAGCCGGAGCCCGCGTACGTGCTGCCGCCGGCGCGGGACCTGGCCGCGGACGAGCTCGCCGCCAAGCGCGAGGACGTCATGGCCCTCGCGGCCGACCAGCCGGCCGAGGTGGCCGAGGTCCTGCGGGGCTGGCTCGTGGGCGGACGCCGCTGATGACCCTCGTGACCACCACCCCCGGGCTGACCGGCCGGCAGAAGGCCGCCCTCATGCTCATCCAGCTCGGCAAGGAGCAGGCTTCGCGCGTCATGGCGCAGCTCGACGACGCCGAGATCGAGGAGCTCACCGCGGAGATCGCGCGCTTCGAGCGCGTGGACGCCAGCGTCGCGAACAGCGTGCTCGAGGAGTTCCACGCCGCCTCCCTCGGGGGCAGCGGCGCCGTCAGCCGCGGCGGGCTCGGCCTCGCGCAGCAGCTGCTCGAGGCCTCCGTCGGGCGCGAGCGGGCGGCCGGGATGCTCGAGCGGCTCGCGAGCACGCTCCAGGGGCAGCCGTTCGAGTTCCTGCAGTACGCCGACGCCCGCCAGGTCGTCTCCCTGCTCTCGGGCGAGCACCCGCAGACCGTCGCCCTCGTGCTCGCGCACCTGCGGGCCGAGCACGCGTCGGGGATCATGGCCGGCCTGCCGGCCGCGGTCCAGGCCGACGTCGCCCACCGCATCGCACTCATGGAGCGCGCCTCGCCCGACGTCGTCCAGCTCGTCGCCGAGTCGCTCCAGCGCAAGGCCTCGGCCGTCCTGACGCCGCAGGAGCTCTCCGCCGTCGGCGGCGTGCAGCCCCTCGTCGAGATCATCAACCGCGCGGACCCGGGCACCGAGAAGGCGATCCTGGAGGGCCTCGAGGAGCGCGACAAGGCCCTCGCCGAGGAGGTCCGCAGCCGGATGTTCGTCTTCGGCGACATCGTCCTGCTCGAGGACCGCGCCATCCAGCTCGTGCTGCGCGGGGTCGAGATGGCCTCGCTCGCGACGGCGCTCAAGGGCGTCGACGAGGCGGTGCGGGAGAAGATCCTGCGCAACCTGTCCCAGCGCGCGGCCGAGAACCTCGCCGAGGAGATCGAGCTCCTGGGTCCGGTCCGGCTGTCCATGGTCGAGGAGGCGCGGGCCGCCGTCGTGCAGGTCATCCGCCGCCTCGAGGAGAGCGGGCAGATCGTCATCCGCCGCGAGGGCGAGGACGAGTATGTCGCCTGAGACCGCGGCCCCGACCGCCCCCGAGTTCCGCGCCGTCGCGCTGCCCAGCGTCGCGTCGGCCTCCGCGACCGCCGAGGCCGAGCGCGCCCGCGTCGCGGGCTTCGCCGCCGGGTGGGCCGCGGGTGCGCGCGCCGCGGCGCAGGCCGCCGAGCTCCAGGCGCGTCAGCTCGAGCTGCGGGCCGCCGAGGCGCAGGCCGGGCAGCGGGCGTCCCTCGCCGCGGCGGTCGCCGTGCTCGAGCGTGCCGCCGCCGCGGCCGAGGCGCGCACGGTCCCCGTCGTCGAGGAGGTCCGCCGCGGCGTCCAGGAGGCCGGCCTCGCGCTCGCCGAGGCCGTGCTGCGACGCGAGCTCACCCCCGGTCCGACGTCGGCCCGGGCCGTCCTCGAGCGCGCGCTCGCGGTCCCCGCCGGCGTGGACGTGCACACCGTGCGCCTGAACCCGGCCGACCTCGCGCACGTCCGGGCGCTGCTCGCCGAGGCCGGCACGGACCCGGCCGACGGCGTCCGCGTCCCCCAGGGCGTCCAACTGGTCGCGGACGCCGGCCTGGCGCCCGGCGACGCCGTGAGCGAGCACCCCACGGGCTTCCTCGACGCGCAGGTCGCCACCGCGCTGGCCCGGGCGCGCGAGGCGCTGCTCGGGGAGGACCTGTGACCGCCCTGCTGGCCGACGAGCGCTTCACCCGCGCCCTCGCCGCCGCCGCGCCGCAGCCGGTGGGGACCGTCGATGCCGTCGTCGGGCTCTCGGTCGACGTCGCCGGGCTGCGCGGCGCGGTCGGTGACCTGGTGCTGATCGACGACCGGATCGCGGCCGAGGTGGTCGCCGTGACGACCCGCGCGCTGCGCTGCATGCCGCTCGGTGCCGTCCACGGCCTGCGCACCGGCCTGCCCGTGCGCTCGACGGGCCGGCCCCTGACCGCGCCGACCGGACCCGCGCTCCTCGGGCGCGTGCTCGACGGCCTCGGCCGGCCGATCGACGGCCGTGGCCCCCTCGACGGCGCCCCCCGCACGAGCGTCAGCGGCAGCGCGCCCTCGGCCCTGGGCCGCGCGCGCGTCGACACCCCGCTCTCCCTCGGCGTGCGCGCGCTCGACACGCTCGTCACCGCGGGCCGCGGCCAGCGCCTCGGGCTGTTCGCCGGCTCCGGCGTGGGCAAGTCGAGCCTGCTCTCGATGATCGCGCGCGGGACCGAGGCGCAGGTCTCCGTCATCGCGCTCGTCGGTGAGCGCGGCCGCGAGGTGCGCGAGTTCCTCGAGGACGACCTCGGCCCCGAGGGCCTGGCGCGCAGCGTCGTCGTCGTCGCGACGTCCGACGAGCCGCCGCTGGTCCGGCTGCGCGCGGCGTTCGTCGCCACCCGGATCGCCGAGTCCTTCCGGGACGAGGGCGCCGACGTCGTCCTGATGATGGACTCGCTGACGCGCGTGGCGATGGCGCAGCGCGAGATCGGCCTGTCCGTCGGGGAGCCGCCCGCCACGCGCGGCTACCCGCCGTCGACCTTCTCGCTGCTCGCGCAGCTGCTCGAGCGCGCGGGCACCGCCGAGCGCGGCTCGGTGACGGGCATCTACACCGTCCTGGTCGACGGCGACGACCACAACGAGCCGATCGCGGACGCCGCGCGATCCATCCTCGACGGCCACGTCGTGCTGACGCGCGACCTCGCCGTGGCGGGCCACTTCCCGAGCGTCGACGTGCTCGGCTCCGTCTCGCGCGTGGCCGGCCGGGTGAGCACGCCCGAGCAGAAGGCCCTGGCCGCGCGCCTGCGCCAGGTCATGGCGGCGCGCCGTCGCGCGCAGGACCTGCTCGACGTCGGTGCCTACGCGGCCGGCTCCAACCCGCTGGTCGACGCGGCCGTCGCGAACGCCGACGCCATCGACGCCTTCCTGCGCCAGGGCATGGACGAGGCCGCCCCGGCCGGCGAGTCGTGGGAGCACCTGCGGCGCCTCGTCGGCCAGATGGGTGGCCTGTGATGGCCACCCCCTTCCGGCTGGCCGGCCTCCTGCGCCTGCGCGGCATGCAGGAGGAGCAGGCCGCCGCCGAGCTCGAGCGGGCCAACGCGTCACTGCGCGCGGCCGAGCGGCGTGAGCGCCGCTCCGCCCAGGCGCTCGCGGCGGCGGAGCTCCCCGAGCGGTCCGACGAGATCACCTGGCAGGCGGCGGTGGCGGCTCGGGCCGCGGCCAGCGGCCTGTTCACCGAGGCCGTGGCGGCGAGGGACGTCGTCGACTTCCGCGTGCGCCGGGCGACCGACGACTGGAGCGACGCCCGCGCCCGCGCGCTCATGATCCGCAAGCTCGCCGATCGCCACGAGGCCGTGGTCGCCGTCGAGGAGCTCCGTTCGGAGCAGCTCGCGCTCGACGAGGCGGCCCTGCGCCGCGCCGGCGCCGCGCCCGGACCCACGACCGAGGAGGACCGGTGACCGTCGTCGCCCCGCCCGCTGCCCCGCCCCGCCCGGCACGGCCCGAGCCCGAGCGCGCCGGGCGTCCCGACGCGGACCCGAAGGCGTTCGCGCGCACGCTGGACGCCGCCGACGCCGGTGAGCGAGCCGACGCGGGCGAGCGGGCCGACGCCCGGGCCGACGCCCGGGCCGACGCCCGGACCGACGCCGGCGAGCGAGCCGACGCGCGGCCCGCGGAGGACGGCGCGACCGTGACCGGCGGGACCGGCGGGACCGGCGACGCGTCGGCCGAGGCCGGCGAGGTCGGTGCCCCGGGCGTGAGCGCGGGCCCCCCGGCCGGCGCCGCGACGCCCGTGACGATGACGGTCGAGCAGATCGTCCTCGCGGCGATGCAGGCGCTGGCCCGCAGCGGTGAGTCGGGCACGCCGTCCGCCGGGCCCGCAGCGGACGACGCGGCCACGGGTCAGGGCGCCGGCACCGCGACGTCGAGCGGCGCCGTCCCCGGCGCCCCGACCCCGGCCCCGGTGCCGGGTGCCGCCGCGGGCAACCAGGCCGCCGCCGTCGCGCCGGTTCTCCCGCCCTCCGCCGGGGGTGCCGACGGCGAGGCCACGGCCACGCCGGCGCCGACCGCGGCGGCGGCCGGGGCGCCGAGCGCAGCGGCGGCCGCGACGGCGTCGGAGCCGGCGACCGCGGACGGGGCACGCGCGGACGTGGCACGGACGGACGGAGCGAGGGTGGAGGGGGCGAGCGCGCACGGCGTCCCGCCGACCGCGGCGCCGTCGTCCGCCGCTCCGGTGCGCGGCACCGACGCGGCGCTGCCGACGCCGCGGGCGCCCGTCGAGCCACCTGTCGTCGCCGCGCAGCTCGCCACCCGGCTGGTCGCCCTGCGCGCCGCCCCGGCGGGCGAGCACGTCATGGTGCTGCGGATCCAGCCCGAGTCCATCGGGCCGGTCCGCGTGGTCGCGCACATCGGTCCCGAGGGCGGCGTGCGGATCGAGCTCCTCGGCGCGACCGACCAGGCGCGCGACGCACTGCGGGCCGCGCTGCCCGACCTGCGCCGCGACCTGGTCGCGGCCGGCCTGCCCCCGCACCTCGACCTCGGGGCGCGGAGCCAGCACGGGGCCGCGGGCCACGGCGGTCCGGGCACCCAGCCCGGCGGCCACGGTCCCGACGCCGGTCGCTCCGGCGTCGCGGACGAGGTCACCGCCCAGCCGCCGGCGACCGGCGACGCGCCCACCAACCACCTGCCGACCGGCCGCCGCGGCCTCGACCTCGTCGTCTGAGAGGACATCATGACCAGCATCCCGCTCACGGGCCCCGTCACCGCCCCACCGGCGGGCGCCACCAGCGTCCACGCCACGGGCACGACGTCGACCGCCAAGAAGGAGATGGACCAGGAGGTCTTCCTGGCCCTGCTCGTCGCCCAGCTGCGTCACCAGGACCCGACGGCGCCCATGGACACCGCCGCGATGATGGCCCAGTCGACGCAGCTGGCCTCGATGGAGCAGCTCACGGCGATGGCGGAGACGTCACGCGAGGGCTTCGCGCTCCAGATGCGCGTCGCCGCGGGCGGGATGGTCGGCCAGGAGGTCGGCTACGTCGACGCCGCGGGCGTCGCCCGCACGGGGACCGCCGAGTCCGTCTCCTTCGCCGGTCCCGTCCCGATGCTGCGCGTCGCGGGCACCGACGTCCCGCTCGACGGCGTCACGCTCGTCCGCAGCCGCACCGCACCCGCGGTGCCCGCACCCACGACCCCCGCCGCTGTGCCGGCCACCCCTGCCGCCTGACCAGGCCGCGACACCATCCGAAGGGAACTGACATGCTCCGCTCGCTCTTCTCCGGGATCAGCGGCCTCCGCGCCCACCAGACCATGCTCGACGTGACCGGCAACAACATCGCCAACGTCAACACGACCGGCTTCAAGTCCTCGCAGGCCCAGTTCCAGGACACGCTCTCGCAGGTGGTCACGAACGCGGGCGGCCCCCAGGCCGGCGTCGGCGGCACCAACCCCGCGCAGGTCGGCCTGGGCGTGCGGATCGCCGGCATCACGACCAACTTCCAGCAGGGCGCCGCCCAGCTCACCAACCGCTCGACGGACATGATGATCTCGGGCGACGGCTTCTTCGTCGTCGAGAAGGGCGGCGAGCAGTTCTACTCGCGGGCCGGCGCGTTCGACTTCGACGCGACCGGTCAGCTCGTGACCCCCGACGGTGGTCTCGTCCAGGGCTGGGCCGCCGCGGCCGACGGCACGATCGACGTCAACGGCCCGCTCACCGACATCCGCCTGCCCATCGCGACGCTCATGGGCGCCGCGGCGACCGGTAGCGCCACCTTCGAGGGCAACCTGCCGTCGGACGCGGCGGCCGGCACCGTGCTCAACCGCGCGATCGAGGTCCACGGCGAGGACGGCACGGCGTCGTCGCTCAACCTCGCGTTCACGCGCACCGCGACCGGCTGGGACGTCACCGCGACGCGCGGCGGGGCGACGGTCGGCACGGGCGCGCTGGCGTTCGACGCGGCCGGCAACCTCACGGGTGGTGCCTCGCTCGCCGCGGGGCCCGTCACCGTGGACCTCGCCGCCCTCACCGGCTACGCCGGTCTGACGACCGTCGAGGCCTCGGTGCAGGACGGCCGCGCCGCCGGCACGCTCCAGTCCTTCATGATCAACGCCGACGGCACGCTGCTCGGCACGTTCAGCAACGGCCTGAAGCAGCCGCTCGGCAAGGTCTCGCTGGCGACCTTCACGAACCCGGCCGGCCTCGAGAAGGCGGGCGGCTCGCTCTACCGGACCACCGTCAACTCCGGGGACCCGCAGGTCGGGGCCGCCGGGTCGGGCGGCCGCGGCGCGCTCTCGGGCGGCACGCTGGAGATGTCGAACGTCGACCTCTCGGCCGAGTTCACCAACCTGATCATCGCCCAGCGCGGGTTCCAGGCGAACTCGCGCGTCATCACGACGTCCGACGAGATGCTCCAGGAGCTCGTCAACCTCAAGCGCTGACGCGCCACCCACCGCTCGCTGTCGGCGCTTCCGTGCGGGGCGTGGTGCTCGTGGTGCTGCTGGGGCCGGTGTGACTCACACCGTCCCCAGCCGTCACTCCAGCACCATGCCCCGCACGCAAGCGCGCACGCGACGCACGCAAGCGCGCGCCCCACGCACCGATGGGCGCCGCGCACGGGCGGCAGGTGCGACTCCGCAGCCGCGGAAGCCTCACATCGGGGCGCACCCGCCGATGGAAACGTCAGCAGGGCTCATGGACGGGCCCCGAGGCATCACCCAGGGACGGATACAGCCATGATCGTCGTCACGCGCCTGAACGGGCCGCGCTTCGCGGTGAACCCCGACCTGCTCCAGCGCGCCGAGAGCACGCCGGACACGATCCTCACGCTCATCGACGGCACCAAGTACATCGTCACGGAGTCGCTCGAGGAGATCACCGAGCTCGTCATCCGGTACCGCGCGCGTGTCGCCGCCGCCACGCTCGACGCGTCGCGGGAGACGGCCGAGCTCGCCCCCGTCACCGACCTGCGCCATGCGCGGGCGCTGAGCGCCGTCCCGGAGGCCGACTGATGGATCCGGCAACCCTGGGCGGTATCGGCTTCGCGTTCGCGATGGTCCTGCTCTCGATCTTCCTCGAGGGCTCGAGCCCCATGTCCGTGGTGCTCCCCGCGCCGATGATCCTGGTGATCGGCGGCACGATCGGCGCCGGCCTGGCGTCCACGACGCTGGCCGACTTCACGCTCGCGTTCACGACCCTCAAGGGCTGGCTCACGTTCAAGCGACCGGACCTCGACGAGACGGTCGACGTCGTCGTCGGCCTGGCCGACCGCGCCCGGCGCGAGGGCCTGCTCTCCCTCGAGGACGCCGCGCGCACGGTCGAGAACCCCTTCCTGCGCTCGGGCCTGCAGTCCGCGATCGACGGCACGGACCCCGACGACCTGCGCGAGATGCTCGAGGACCGCATCGCGAGCAAGCGCGCGCAGGACAAGAGCATCGCCAAGGTCTTCAACAACATGGGCGGCTACGCCCCGACGATCGGCATCATCGGCACGGTCGTCTCGCTCGTCCACGTGCTCGAGAACCTCTCGAGCCCCGACGAGCTCGGGCACATGATCGCCGCGGCCTTCGTGGCGACGCTGTGGGGCCTGCTGTCCGCGAACCTCGTGTGGCTGCCCCTCGGGGCCCGCGTGGGCCGCGCGTCCGAGCTGGAGATCGCGCACATGGAGCTCGTCGTCGAGGGCCTCCTGGCCATCCAGTCCGGCGCGAACCCGCGCCTGGTCGGTCAGCGTCTGCGCAGCCTCATGCCGCCCGCGGCCGTGGCCGCCGCCGACGGCAGGACAGGCAAGAAGGCCGCGGCATGAGCGCCGGCCACGGCTCCGGGGGACACGGGCGCAAGTCGCGCGTCGTCCACGAGGAGGAGCACGAGAACCACGAGCGCTGGGCCGTGAGCTACGCGGACATGATGACCGTGCTCGTCGGCCTCTTCATCGTGCTCTACGCGATCAGCCAGGTCGACCAGGTCAAGTTCGAGCAGCTGCGCCAGTCGCTGGCGTCCGGCTTCGGGCAGCCGGCGCCCGTCGCGCTCGAGGGCAGCACGGGCCCGCTCACGGGTGTCGAGGCGATCCAGATCACGCCCGACCTCCGCTCGGAGGCCGGTGTGGAGGCCGAGCAGATCGCCGCGCCGTCGCCCGAGATCGCCGAGGCCGAGGCGCGCTCGCAGGCGGCGACCACGGAGTACCAGCGCCTCGACGCGATCGCGGACCAGATCTCGGCCGCGCTCACCCCGGCGGGGCTCGCCGACCGCGTCCGGTTCCGGGTCACCGAGCGCGGCCTGGTCATCGGGATGGTCGCCGACGACGTCTTCTTCCGCGCCGCGAGCGCGGAGCTCACCGACACCGCGCGGCGCATCGTCGACACGACGGCGCCGGTCCTCGCCTCGATCCCCGACGAGATCTCCGTCGAAGGCCACACCAACGACATCCCGGTCTCCGGGCGCTACCCGACGAACTGGGAGCTCTCGTCCGACCGCGCCACGCAGGTCCTGCGCCGCCTGGTCGAGGCCGGCGGCGTCGCACCTCAGCGCATCGCGGCGGTCGGCTTCGGGGAGGCCCGGCCGATGGCCGAGCCCGGCGAGGACCCGCTCGAGGCCAACCGCCGCGTCGACCTCGTGGTGCTCTCCTCCGTCCCGGAGGACGTCCGCGCCCTCCTCCCGTCCATCGCCGCAGCACAGCAGGGGTGAGCATGCCGACCGAACAGCGGATCATCGCGTCCAAGACCGCCAAGGGCGCGTCCCAGCGCATCGGCGCGCCCACGGTGGCGGCCGAGGAGGAGCCGCCCCAGCGCAGCCGCAAGAAGCTCGTGCTCGTGCTCGCCCTGCTCCTCGCGCTGGCCGGCGGAGCCGCCTGGTACCTCCTCCTGGGCCCCGGGGCCGGCGAGCCGGCCGAGGTCGCCGAGCCCGCACCCGTGCCCGGCGAGGTCGTCACGGTCGAGGCCGTGAGCATCAACCTCGCGGCGGGGCACTACCTGCGCCTGGGCTTCGCCCTCCAGCTGACCGAGGAGGTCCACGAGGAGGTGTCGACCGCGCATGCGCTCGACGTCGCCATCGACCTCTTCTCGGGCCGCACCGTGGAGGAGGTCGGCTCCGCCGAGGGCCGCGCGGCGCTCAAGGACCAGCTCCGCCACCAGCTCGTCGAGGGCTACGAGGGGGAGGTGATGGACGTCTACCTGACGGACTACGTCACGCAGTGACCTGAGCGTGCGACCGGCCCGACGGGCCCGGCCGTACCAGCACGGAACCGGCACGGAGGCCGGTGCAGTCGAGGCGCCACGGAGGGCGCCACCTCACCCGCACGCCGCACGACGGCGAGCGGGGGCACGACACGCGGTCACCGCGTGCACCCACGTGCCCTGGACTCCTCATGACGCCCGCGCGCGTGCCGATCAGTCGGCGTGACCGTCACTGAGGCAGCAGCCGCGCCGCCGACCCACGCCGGGCGCCGCGCCCCCGGCGCGCCGCCACGCGCGCCCGAGCTGTACGACTTCCGTCGTCCGATGACGCTCGCGCGCGAGCACGGCCGTGTCCTGGAGATGGCCTTCGAGACCTACGCCCGCCAGTGGAGCACCCTGCTCACCTCACGGCTGCGCGTCGTCGCGTCCGCGACGCTGGTGTCCGTCCAGCTGCACTCGTACGACGAGTACGTCCGGCCGCTGCCCACGCACACCGCGATGATCCTGTGCGGCGTCGAGCAGGGCCGGTCCACGGCCGTCGTGCAGCTCCCCGTGGACACCGCGACGCTGTGGGTCGACTACCTGCTCGGCGGGCCGGGCATCGCGCTGCCGGACACGGAGCGTGAGCTCACCGACATCGAGTGGCGCCTCGTGCGCGACCTGGTCCAGGTCTCCCTCGGCGACCTCGCCTACGCCTTCGCCGCCGTGCGCGAGCTCGACGTGCACGTGAAGTCGGTCCAGTACGCACCCCAGTTCGTCCAGGCGGCCGGCGCGTCCGACCCCGTCCTGGTCGCGCGCTTCGAGCTCGTCACGGGGGAGCGGCGCTCGACGGCGACCCTCATGCTCCCCGCCGACGTCCTGCTGGCGCCGCTGCGGGCAGGCGAGAACGCCGTCGTCCGCTCCGTCGACGAGGTCCGCCAGCACGACGACGCCCTCGCGCGCCTCGCCGCGCAGGTCCACGAGGTCCCGGTGCGGGTCAGCGTCCGCCTGGCACCCGTGACGGTCACCCCCGCGCAGCTCACCGACCTCGCGGTCGGCGACCTCGTCCCCCTCACCCACCGCGTCGGCACGCCGCTCGACGTCGTCGTCGACGACGTCGTCCTGGCCGGTGCCGCGCTCGGGAGCAACGGCTCCCGTCTCGCCTGCCTGGTCGTCACCTCCGAGGAGAGCACCCGATGACAGCCCTGCCCGCCGACCTGCCGGTCAGCCCGGCCGTCCGCGCCGCGCACGACGCCGAGGCCCTGGCCACCGCGCACACGGTCGCCACCGAGCTCGCACGGCTGCTGCCGTCGACCTCCGCGCTGACCGTGGCGCTCCACGACCCCGCCTCGGCGCCGCTCGCGGGCACGTCCGCGGTGCGCGCGTCGTTCGTCGGCGCGACCAGCGCCGAGATCGTCGTCGTCGCGGACGCGGCGGTCGCCGAGGCGATCGCCGGCGCCGGCGCGGGCGTCTCCGTGGCCGACGCGCTGCGACCCGCGCTCGAGGGCGCGGTCGCCGTGCTCGGCCCGGGAGTCCTCGACACCGCCACGGTGGGCCCTCTCGGCAGCGCGCTCGACGAGGACGGCGTGGTCGCCTTCGCGCTCGCCGGCCCCGCGGGCCCCCAGGCCTGGTGCGGCGTGCGGCTGCGCGCCGCGGACCGCGTGCCCTCCCAGCGCGGCGCCGCCGCACCGCCGCGGCGCCCGGCCGACGGCGGCGCGACCCTGCGCATGCTGCAGCACGTCGAGATGACCCTGACCGCGGAGATCGGCCGGACCCGGATGCCCGTGCGGCAGGTCCTCGAGCTCGTGCCCGGCACGGTGCTCGAGCTGGACCGTGAGGCCGGCGCGCCGGCCGACGTCATGGTCAACGGCCGGCTCGTGGCGCGCGGCGAGGTCGTCGTCGTCGACGAGCACTACGGCATCCGCATCACCGAGATCGTCTCCTCGGAGCCGGGCGCCTGATGGACTCCTCGGCGCTCGTGCTGGGCCTGCGGGTGGCGCTCGCGCTCGCCTGCGTGCTCGGCCTCCTGTGGTTCCTCGGCCGTCGCGCCGCGGGGACCGGGGCGGTCAAGCGGTCCCGGCAGGCCGCCATGAGCGTCGTGGCCAAGCAGTCGCTCGGGGGCCGCGCCGGCATCGCGCTCGTCGAGGTCTCGGGCCGCCGCCTCCTGCTCGGCGTGACCGAGCACGGCGTCAACCTGCTCACCGAGGTCGACGTGCCCCTGCCCGAGGCGGCTGACGTGCGCGAGCGCGTCGAGCTCGACCCGGCCGTCCTGGAGGCTGCCGTCCTGGAGGCGGACACCGCCCCCGACGTCGTGCCGGACAACCCGGTCACGGGCGCCGTCCCGGCCCGCCCGACCCACCCGTCCACCCCCGCGGCACGGATGCCCGCGGTCCCCACGCCCCGCAGCCCTCTCGAGGGATCGGTCCTGAGCGCCACCACGTGGCGCCAGGCGATGGTTGCGGTGCAGGAACGGACCATCCGTCGTTGAGCCAGACCCTCACCGCGCGCGCTGCGTCCGCAGCGACCGGTCCGAGCCGGACCGCGCGCCTGGTCCTCGTGCTGCTCGCGCTCGCGCTCGCCGCCGTGCTGGCGGTCGCCCTCGCGGGCGGTGCGCACGCGGCACCCGAGGCGCCCGCCGACCCCGCCGACCCCACCGCGCCCGTCGCGCCGACCGACCCGGCTGACGGCCCCACCGTCTCCATCGACCTCAACGGGATCAACGGTGGGCCGAGCAGCTCGATCGTCGTCCTGCTGACCATCACGCTGCTGTCCGTCGCGCCCTCGCTGCTGCTGATGATGACGAGCTTCACCAAGATCTTCGTCGTCCTCGCCCTGACGCGGAACGCGCTCGGCCTGCAGGGCGTGCCGCCCAACCAGGTGCTGGCCGGCCTCGCGCTCTTCCTCAGCCTCTTCGTCATGGCGCCCGTGCTGGGTGACATCAACGACGTCGGCGTCCAGCCCTACCTCGACGGCACGGCGACGTTCTCGCAGGCCGTGGAGTGGGGCACCGTGCCGCTGCGTGAGTTCATGCTCGGCCAGACCCGCGAGGCGGACCTGGCGCTCACCACGCGGGCCGCGGACCAGGTGAACCCGGAGTCGCCCGAGACGGTGCCGATGACCACGCTCATCCCGGCGTTCATGCTCTCCGAGCTGCGCTCCGCGTTCATCATCGGCTTCGTCGTCTTCGTGCCGTTCCTGGTCATCGACCTGGTCGTCTCGGCCTCGCTGATGTCGATGGGCATGATGATGCTGCCGCCGGTCATGGTGTCCCTGCCGTTCAAGCTCCTCCTCTTCGTCCTCGTCGACGGCTGGGGCCTCATCGTCACGGCGCTGGTCGGGAGCTACGGGTGAACACCACCGCGGTCCTCGACATCGGGATGCAGGCGCTGGTCCTCGCGGGCAAGCTCTGCGCGCCCGTCCTGGTCACGGCGCTCGTCGTCGGCTTCACCGTGTCCCTGCTGCAGTCGATCACCCAGATCCAGGAGGTGACGCTGAGCTTCGTGCCCAAGGCCCTCGCGGTCGCGGTCGCGCTCCTCGTCGCGGGCCACTGGATGATCTCGGAGACCGTCGCCTTCACGCACGAGATGTTCGAGCGCATCCCCACGCTCCTCGGGGGCTGAGCCGTGGGCGTGACCATCCCCCTCGCGTGGCTCGAGGTCGTCATGCTCGCGGGCGTGCGCATCGCCGCGTTCCTGGTGATCGCCCCGCCGTTCGCCCACCGGGCCATCCCGGGGCAGGTCAAGGCCATGCTCGCCGTCGGCCTGGGCGTGCTCGCCGCGCCCGGCGCGACGGCGGCCGCCGGGCCCGAGCTCGGCACGGCGATCGCGACGGGGACGGCGCGCTTCCTGGGCGACGTCGTGCTGCAGGTGCTCGTCGGGGCCGCGCTGGGCTTCCTCGTGGCCCTCGTGTTCTCCGCCGTGCAGGCGGCCGGCACGCTCATCGACCTGTTCGGCGGGTTCCAGCTCGCCGCCGCCTTCGACCCCATGAGCATGAGCAACGGCGCGCAGTTCACGCGCCTGTACCAGCTCACCGCGATCGTCCTGCTCTTCGCCTCGGACGCCCACCACATCGTCATCGCCGGGCTCGTGCGCAGCTTCGAGGCGCTGCCGCTCGGCACGCCGCTCGACCTCGCCGCGATGGCCGAGACCATCACGCACGGGCTGACCGACATGTTCCTCGCCGCCCTCCAGGTCGCCGGGCCGCTCATCGCGGTGCTCTTCCTGGCCGACGTCGGCCTCGGCCTGCTCACGCGCGTCGCGCCCGCGCTCAACGCGTTCGCCCTCGGTTTCCCGCTGAAGATCCTGCTCACGGTCCTGCTCGGCGTCACCGCGTACCTCGCGCTGCCGCAGGTCGTGGCGTCGCTGACGGACGCGGCGATCACGGACCTCGGGCGGGTGACGCGATGAGCTCCGGCGGCGAGGACAAGTCCGAGAAGGCCACACCCAAGCGGATGAAGCAGCTGCGCCGCGACGGCGCGCTGCAGCGCTCGCAGGACGTCTCCGCGTGGCTCGGCATCGGCACGGGTGCGCTCATGCTGCCGATGGTGCTCGGCGCCGGCTCGGGCGCGGCGACCGACCAGCTCGCCGTCGTGCGCGACGCCATCGCCGACCCCACCCCCGAGATCGCGGTCGCCGCGCTGTGGCAGGGCATGGGGTCGATCCTCTCGACGCTCGCTCCGCTCATGGCCGTGGTCGTCATCGCGGCGATCGCCGCGTCGGCCGCGCAGGGCGGGCTCCACATCTCGAGCAAGAAGCTCAAGCCGTCCTTCAAGCAGTTCAACCTCGCGAAGGGCGTCAAGAACACGTTCGGCCCCCAGGCGGGGTGGAACGGCGCCAAGGCGGCGCTCAAGACGGCGGCCATCGGGCTGGTGCTGTGGACGGTCGTCCAGGGCTTCGTGCCGATGCTGCTCGGCTCGGGCACGCACTCGCTGTCCCAGATCCTCGCCGCCGCGGGCGGCGGCGTGGCGGACGTCATCCGCACGGCCGTGGTCGCGGGCCTCGTGCTCGCCGCCCTCGACGTCCTCGTGGTCATGAAGCGCAACCGCAAGCAGTCGCGCATGACCAAGAAGGAGATCAAGGACGAGCACAAGCAGTCCGAGGGCGACCCGCTGCTCAAGGGCGCGATCCGCTCCAAGCAGATCGCGATGAGCCGCAACCGCATGATCGCGGAGGTCGCCACGGCCGACGTCGTCCTGGTCAACCCGACGCACGTCGCCGTCGCGCTGCGCTACGAGCCCGGCAAGGGCGCGCCGCGCGTGGTCGCGAAGGGCTCCGGCCACGTCGCCGCGCGCATCCGCGCGGTCGCGGGCGACAAGCGTGTCCCGATGGTCGAGGACGTCCCGCTGGCCCGCGCCCTGCACGCGGCGTGCGAGCTGGGCCAGGAGGTCCCGTCCCACCTGTTCGTCGCCGTCGCGAAGGTCCTCGCCTTCGTCATGGCCCTGCGCCGCCGCGGCTCCGCGGCGGGCACCCACCGGGCCCCCGGCGGGCCGACCCGCCTGGAGGCCGCATGAGCGCCCCGACCGTCACGACGCAGGAGGACCCCCGATGAAGGCCAAGCAGATCATGGCCCTGGGCGTGCCCGTCGGCGTCGTCGGCATCGTCCTGCTGCTCGTCGTGCCGCTGCCGGCGGCGCTGCTCGACGTGCTGCTCGTCCTCAACATCACGATCTCGCTCGTGGTGCTGCTGACCAGCATGTACGTCAAGCGCCCGCTCGACTTCTCGGTGTTCCCGTCGCTCCTGCTGGTCCTGACCCTGTTCCGCCTCGGCCTCAACGTGGCCTCCACGCGGCTCGTGCTGCGTGACGGCTTCGCGGGCGAGGTCATCGAGGCGTTCGGCCACTTCGTCGTCGGCGGCTCGATCGTCATCGGCCTCGTGATCTTCCTGATCCTCGTGGTCATCCAGTTCGCCGTCATCACCAACGGCGCGGGCCGCGTGGCCGAGGTCGGCGCCCGCTTCACGCTCGACGCGATGCCCGGCAAGCAGATGGCGATCGACGCGGACCTCAACTCGGGCCTCATCGACGAGGACACCGCGCGCAAGCGCCGCGCGGACGTCGCCGCCGAGGCCGACTTCTACGGCGCGATGGACGGTGGCTCCAAGTTCGTCAAGGGCGACGCCATCGCGGGCATCATCATCACGGTCATCAACCTGCTCGGCGGGTTCGCGATCGGCATGATGCAGATGGGCATGTCCGCGGGGGAGGCGCTCGAGCGGTTCAGCCTCCTGACCATCGGCGACGGCCTCGTCACCCAGATCCCCGCCCTGCTGATGTCCGTCTCCACCGGTCTCATCGTCACGCGTGCCACCGCCGAGGCGGACATGGGCACCGCGGCCGGCTCGCAGCTGACCCAGTCGCGGACCGCGCTGCAGATCGCCGGCGCCGCCGCGATCGCCCTCGCGCTGATCCCCGGCCTGCCCAAGATCCCGTTCGTGCTCGTCGGCGCGCTCCTGCTCGTGGGCGCGTGGCGCGTCGGCATCTCCCAGGCTGCCGCTGCCGCGGCAGAGGTGGCAGACGTCGCCGACCCGACGCGTCCCGCGCAGGCCGAGACGCCCGAGGCCCTCATCGAGCAGATGCGCGTGCACGCGCTGGAGATCCTGCTCGCGCCGGACCTCGTGGACATGGTGGGCTCCGGCACCGACCAGGACCTGCTGGCGCGCGTGCGCGGCCTGCGGCGCAAGGTCGCGATGGAGCTCGGCTTCGTCGTCCCGCCGGTGCGCACGCGCGACTCGGTGGACCTGCCGCGCTCGACCTACGCCGTGCGGATCGCTGGCGTGGAGGTGGGCCGCGGCGAGGCGCCGGGCGGCCGCCTGCTCGCGCTCGGCGACAACCTCGAGGGCATCGGCGGCACGCCTGTCGTCGAGCCCGTCTTCGGGCTGCCGGGCAAGTGGATCCCCGCCGAGCTGCGCCACTCGGCCGAGATGATGGGCGCGACGGTCGTCGACCGGGTCTCGGTGCTCATCACCCACCTCGGCGCGATCATCGACGCCAACGCCTCGCGCCTGCTCTCCCGCGAGGACGTGCGCGTGCTGACGGAGGGCGTCAAGCAGGTCAACCCGTCGGTCGTCGAGGAGCTCGTGCCCAACCTGCTGACGCTCGGCGAGATCCAGCGCGTGCTGCAGGGCCTGCTCGCCGAGCAGGTCCCGGTGCGCGACCTCTCGCGCATCTACGAGGGCCTGACGCTGCGCGCGAAGGTCAGCACGGACCCCGAGGGCCTGGTCGAGGCCGCGCGCCGCGCGCTCGGGCCTGCGCTCGCGGCGCCGTACGCGCAGGACGGCGTGCTCCGCGTCGTGACCCTCGACCCCTCCCTCGAGCAGCAGCTCGTCGAGTCCGTGCGTCCGGGCGACGGCGGCTCCCAGCTGCTGGTCGACCCGAACCGGCTCGAGCGCCTCCTCGCCTCGCTGCGCCAGGTCGTCGCGCAGGGCGAGGCGAGCGGCCGGGAGGCGGTGCTCGTGTGCGCCCCCGCCCTGCGGCCCGCCCTGCGCCGTACGGTGGCGCTGGCGCTCCCGCGCCTGGCGGTGCTCTCCTACGGCGAGGTCACCGGTGCCGGCCTGCAGATCGAGACCGTGGGGGTGCTGAGCGATGCCCACGCGATTGCTGCTTGACGGTGAGGACCTGCGCTCGCTGATGCTGCGGGTCAAGACCGAGATGGGTCCGGGCGCCCGCATCGTCAAGGCGGAGCGGATCCGCACCGGCGGCATCGGCGGGTTCTTCGCCAAGGAGCACTACGAGCTGACCGTCGAGGTCCCGGACGCGCCCCACCGCGTGCACCCCGGCCGCCGGATCCACCAGCGCGGCGCGCGGCCCGGCGACGCGGCCGGGGCCGACGGCGGCGCGGCGGGCATCGAGGCGCTGCTGGACGCGGCGGACGCCGCCGAGGCGGCCGAGGCGGTGACGGCCCCGGAGCCCGAGATCTCGACGACCAGCCCGTCGTTCGCCGAGGTCCTCGAGTCGCTGGGCCAGATCGTCGGGCCCCAGGCCCGCACCGCGGCACCGGCCGACGACGTCGCCGTCGCGGTGGACGACGTCGTGCTCGCGGACGACGTCGTGGACGACGCCGTGCCGGACCGCGCGTCGCCGCCGCTCACGCCCGACCCTGCGCCACCCGCCCCGCCCGCGGCGGGTGCGACCGTCGGGCTGCTGCTCGAGCTCGGCCTGCCGACGTCGTACCTGGCGGGCCTGGGCGACCTGCACGCGGCCGTGCCGCTCTCGACGCTGGTGCGGCGCTTCCCGCCGGCCCCCGTGCTGCGCCTGGACGGCGGCGTCGTGGTCGTGGTCGGCGAACCGGACGCCGCGCTGCGCACGGCGATGCAGATGGCGTACCGGGCGGGCATCGACGCGCCGGACGTCGTGCTGGCCGGCGAGGCGGCGTCCCGCCCGGGGGAGGGGCGCCGCGTCCGGACGCCCGACGAGGCGGCGCGCGTGCGCGCGGGCGCGGACGGCGGGGCCGTGACGCTCGTCGCGCTGGGGGTGGCCACCGCGGCGGACGGGCGCCACGACGCCGGCGCGCAGCTGCTCGAGGCGCTCGCACCCGACCAGGCCTGGGCGGTCGTGGACGCGCGCCGCCGCGTCGCGGAGACGCGCCGCTGGCTGCGGAACACGGGCGCCCGGCGCCCGCTCGACGCGGTGGCGGTCATGGGGGGCTTCGAGGCGCAGGCTCCCGGGGCGGTCCTCAACCTCGGCCTGCCGGTCGGCTGGCTCGACGGCCTGCCGGCGTCGCCCGTGGTCTGGGCGGCCGTGCTGAGCGAACGCCTCAGCGAGGACGCGACCTGGGAGTGAGTCGGGGGTTAGTCTCGCTCCATGCTCGTGCTGAGTCGCCGTGTGGGCGAACGCCTGGTGATCGGCGACAACATCGTCATCACGATCATCGACGTGCGCAGCGACGGCGTGCGGATCGGCATCGACGCGCCGCGCGACGTGCGCGTCAACCGCGCCGAGGTCCTCGAGGCCGTGACGCGCGCGAACGTGGAGGCCGCCCGTTCCGCGGACCCCGCCGCGGAGGAGTCGCTCAAGGCGCTGCGGCCCCCGACGGGGCGTCCGGCCGGCGACTGACCCTCACGTCCGCCCCCCGGCGACCGATGGTGCCGGTGAGGGGCGGAGGATCCGCCTCCTGCGGCATGCCATGGAGGGCGTTGTGGAGGACCTGGACGAGATCGTCCACGAGTTCCTGGTCGAGAGCCATGAGAACCTCGACCAGCTGGACTCGGACCTGGTCGCCCTCGAGGCGGCCCCCGGCTCACGGGACCTGCTGAGCAGCATCTTCCGCACGATCCACACGATCAAGGGCACGAGCGGCTTCCTGGCCTTCTCGGCGCTCGAGCGCGTCACGCACGCCGGCGAGAACCTGCTGGTCGAGCTCCGCGACGGCCTGCGCTCGATGGACCACGGCACCACCGACGTGCTCCTGCAGATGGTCGACGTCGTGCGCGACGTCCTGCGCCGCATCGAGTCCGACGGCGGCGAGGGCGAGGTCGATGTCGACGCCGTGGTGCGACGCATCGAGACGCTCCTCGCCGGGACGCCGGGCGCCGGCTCGCCCGACGCCGGCGCGACGGCCCCGGTCGAGCACCGCGAGGATCTCCCCGCGCCCGAGGCGTCCGTCCCCGAGGTGCCAGTGCCCGTGCCGGCGCCTGCGTCCGCCCCGCCCGCCTCGCGCACCATCCGCGCCAAGCAGGCCGGCCCCGCCGCGTCGGCCGACCGCGAGCCCGACCCGGCCGAGCCGGAGCCGGCCGCGTCGCGCTCGGCCGCGGACGGCTCCATCCGCGTCGACGTCGACCTCCTGGACGCGCTCATGCGTCAGGTCGGCGAGCTGGTCCTGGCGCGCAACGCCATCTCGCGGCTCGCCGGTGGGACGACCGACGTCGACCTCGTGCGCGCGGCCCAGCGCCTGAGCCTCATCGCCTCGGAGCTGCAGGAGGGCGTCATGAAGACGCGCATGCAGCCCATCGAGCACGTCTGGTCGAAGGTGCCGCGCATGGTGCGCGACGTCGCCGCCGCGTGCGACAAGCAGGTGCGCGTCGAGCTGACCGGGGGTGACACCGAGCTCGACCGCAGCCTCCTCGAGGCGGTCAAGGACCCGCTGACGCACCTCATCCGCAACGCCGTCGACCACGGCGTCGAGGCGCCCGCCGCGCGGAGCGCCGCGGGCAAGCCCGCGCAGGGCGTCGTGTCGCTGCGTGCGTACCACGCGGGTGGCCAGGTGGTCGTGGAGGTGAGCGACGACGGCGCGGGGATCGACGTCGCGCGCGTCGCGGCCAAGGCGGTCGACCGCGGCCTGCGCACGGCCGAGCAGGTGGCGGACGCCGCCGCGAGCGAGCTCCTCCAGCTGCTCTTCCTGCCCGGCTTCTCGACCGCCGAGTCCGTCACCAACGTCTCCGGCCGCGGCGTGGGGATGGACGTGGTCCGGACCCGGATCGAGGCGATCGGCGGCACGGTCGACGTCGACTCCGAGCTCGGGACGGGCACGACGTGGCGGCTGCGGATCCCGCTGACCCTCGCGATCATGCCGGCGCTCACGGTGGCCTGCGACGGTGAGCTCTACGCGATCCCGCAGGTCAGCCTGCTGGAGCTCGTCGCGCTCGACGCGCAGGCCTCGGGCGCCATCGAGTACGTCCGCTCGGCACCGGTCTACCGGCTCCGCGGCGAGCTCCTGCCCCTCGTGGACCTGCGCGAGGTGCTCGGCCGGCCCGCCAGGGCGGACCGTGCCGGTGCCGTGATCACCGTCCTGCAGGCGGACACCCAGCGCTTCGGCCTGCTCGTCGACCGCGTCCTGAACACCGAGGAGATCGTCGTCAAGCCGCTCTCCGGCCGGCTCAAGGCGATCGGCCTGTACGCGGGCGCCACCCTGCTCGGCGACGGCCGCGTCTCGCTCATCCTCGACGTGCAGGCGATCGGCCGCCGGGCCATGGTCGGCGACGGCGGCCTCGAGCGCGCCCGGTCCGCCGAGGACCGTGCCGCCGTCGTCGAGACCGTGCCGGTGCTCGTCGCGGGCATCGGCGGAGGGCGCCGCGTCGCGATCCCGCTCGCGGCCGTGACCCGCCTCGAGAAGCTGCCCGCCGACGTCCTGGAGCACGTGGGCGGGCGCGAGGTCATCCAGTACCGCGGAGCGATCACGCCCGTCGTCCGCCTCGACCGCCTGCTCGCCGCCGCGGGCGGTGGCGACGAGCGCGACGAGCGCGACGAGCTCACGGTCGTCGTGTCCTCGCGCCGGGGGCGCAGCGTCGCCATCGTGGTCGACGAGATCGTCGACATCGTGGACGACGACGTCGCCGCGCACAGCGACCTCGGTGACCACGGGACGCTCGGGTCGACGGTCCTCGAGGACAAGGTGACCGAGCTGCTCGACGTGCGGGCCGCCGTCGCCGCCGCCGACCCGCTGTTCTTCGCCGACGAGCCCGCGCCCGCGGACCTCGCCGTCCTCGACCCGGCCGACCTCGACCACCTCGACGTCCTCGTGGGAGCGACCCGATGAGCCGCCAGCTCGCCACCTTCACCCTCGAGGGCGCGCACTACGGCGTCGACGTCATGCGGGTCCAGGAGGCCCTGCGCTTCCAGCCCCGCACCGCCGTGCCGATGGCCCCTGCCGCGGTCGCGGGCCTGGTCAACCTGCGCGGTCAGGTCGTCCTGACCATCGACCTGCGGGTGTGCCTCGGCCTGGATCCGCTGCCGCCCTCGGCGCGGCCGATGATGGTCGTCGTGCAGGTGGGCGGGGAGCCGATCAGCCTGCTCGTCGACGAGATCGGCGACGTCATCGACGTCGACGACGACGCGTTCGAGATGCCGCCCGACACGCTCGCACCCTCGCTCCGCGGCCTGGTCACCGGCGCCTTCAAGCTCGAGGACCGCCTCCTGCTCGCGCTCGACGTCGACCGCGCGGTCGCCGCCTGAGCCCGCGCCCCTCGCGCCCCCTCGGCCCACGGCGGTCGTCCCCTCATCACCCGCGCCCCGCGCGCGGCCCCGTACCAAGGAGCACCCCACCCGATGTCCCTCACGTCCCAGCGCACCGCGCCGAGCCCTCTCGCGCAGCCCGCCCCGGCGTCCGACCCGTCGACAGGCGGCCCGCCCCGGCTGCTGGCCGACCGCGGCGTCATGAGCAAGGTCCTCGGGGCCGTCGGTGTCATGGCGATCGCGGCCGTCGTGGGCGGGGCGCTCGGCGTCGTGAACCTGCGGACCGTCGCTGCGGACGCCGCGCACCTCGCCACCGTCCAGAGCGGCTTCGCCACGAACGTCGCGGTCGTGCACCAGGAGGAGATCACGGCGCGGATGCTGGTCGCGGAGGTGGCGGCCGCGGACACGGCGGAGCTGCGCGGCCAGTTCGCCGAGCAGATCGAGCGGACCGACGCCGACATCCAGGTCGCCATCGACGCCCTCACGGCCGAGGTCGGGCCCGACGACCCGTACTGGAACGGCTTCCTCACCGACTGGCAGGCCTGGCAGGAGGTCCGTGACACCGCACTCCTCCCGGCGGCCATGGCCGGCGACCGCGCGCTCGTCGAGCAGGTCCGGGCCGAGCAGGCCGACCCGCTCGTCGCCGCGTTCGTCGCGGACCTCGAGGGGCTCGAGGCGCAGACCGCGGGGTACGTCGCCGACATCGCGGCCGGCGCGGAGCACGAGGCCGCCACCGCGACGACGGCGACCCTGGTCGTGGTGCCCCTCGGGCTCGCGCTCGCGGCGGCCATCGGCGTCGTCACGGCGCGGTCGATCCGGAGCTCCCTCGGCCGCGTGCAGGCCTCGCTCGAGGCGATGGCCGAGGGTGACCTCACGGTGGAGGCCGACGTCCGGAGCGCCGACGAGATCGGCCGCATGGCCGGTGCCCTGCGCACCGCGCAGCACTCGCTGCGCAGCACGCTCGCGCAGGTCGGGGAGGCGAGCACGACCATCGCCGCCACGAGCGAGGAGATGTCCGCCGCGGGCGGGCAGTTCGCGGCCGCCTCGGAGGAGACCAGCGCCCAGGCCGGCGTCGTCGCCTCGGCGGCGGAGGAGGTCTCGCGCAACGTCCAGGCGGTCGCCGCCGGTGCGGAGCAGATGGGCGCCTCGATCCGCGAGATCGCGCAGAACGCCAACGAGGCCGCCCGCGTGGCCGCGCGCGCCACCGACGTCGCGCAGACGACGACGTCGTCGGTCGCGCAGCTCGGAACGTCGTCGCAGGAGATCGGCAACGTCGTCAAGGTCATCACGTCGATCGCGGAGCAGACGAACCTCCTGGCGCTCAACGCGACCATCGAGGCCGCGCGCGCCGGCGAGGCGGGCAAGGGCTTCGCCGTCGTCGCCGGCGAGGTCAAGGACCTCGCCCGGGAGACCGCCCGCGCCACGGAGGACATCGCGCGTCGCGTCGAGGCGATCCAGTCGGACACGGCGACGGCCGTCGCCGCGATCAGCGAGATCTCGCAGATCATCGCGTCGATCAACGACTACCAGCTGACGATCGCGAGCGCGGTCGAGGAGCAGACGGCCACGACGAACGAGATGAGCCGCGGCGTCGCCGAGGCCGCGGCCGGCTCCGGCGAGATCGCGGCCAACATCACCGGCGTGGCGTCGGCCGCGGCCTCCTCCGCCGAGGTCGTGAGCCAGCTGCAGGCCTCGACGCTGGAGCTCGCGCAGATGGCCGCCGACCTGCGCAACCGCGCCTCGGCGTTCACGTACTGACGCCCGGCGGTGCGGGCCCCGGTGCTCACAACCGGTCCGCCGTGGCCGATCTGGACACTGCGCGGGTCACCGCGCGAGGAAGCGGAGGACCGACGTGACGCCGATCAGGGTGCTGGTGGTCGACGACTCGGTCGTCGTCCGCCGGCTCGTCACCGACGTCCTGCAGCAGGACCCGCAGATCGAGGTCGTCGGCGTCGCCGCGAACGGGCAGATCGCGGTCGCGAAGGTCGAGCAGCTGCGCCCTGACGTCGTGACGATGGACCTCGAGATGCCCGTCATGGACGGCGTCGAGGCCGTCCGGACCCTGCGTCGTGCCGGGCACCGGATGCCGATCATCATGTTCTCGACGCTCACCGAGCGCGGCGCCGTCGCGACCCTGGACGCGCTCGCGGCCGGGGCGACCGACTACGTGGCCAAGCCGGCGAACGTCGGCAGCGTGCAGGCCTCGCTCGCCCAGGTCGCCACCGAGCTGATCCCGAGGATCCGGGCCTTCGCCGCGCGGTCGGTGACGTCCCGGGCGGGCGCCCCGGGCGCCCCGGCCGGCCGGGCCGCCACGGGACCCGGCCTGCCCGTGCCCCGCGCCGGCACCGGCGCCCCGGCGCGCCCCGCGCGCGAGCCCGTCCGGCTCCGCCCGGCGCCCGCGCGACGCCCGGTGCGGGCGATCGTGCTCGGCTCGTCGACCGGCGGGCCGGAGGCGCTCTCGCGGCTCCTGCGCCTGCTGCCCGCCCTGCCGGTCCCGCTCGTGATCGTCCAGCACATGCCGCCCGTCTTCACCAGGCAGCTCGCGGCGCGGCTCGACCGGCTCGGCCCGAGCAGCGTCGTCGAGGCCTGCGACCACCAGGTCCTCGAGCCGGGCACCGTCTACGTCGCCCCCGGCGACCAGCACCTCGAGCTGGTCGGGGCGCCGTCCGGCGCGCGCACGCGCCTGCACCAGGGGCCGCCCGTGAACTTCTGCCGGCCCGCCGTCGACGTCATGATCCGCTCCGCGGTGACCGTCTACGGCGGCGACCTGCTCGCCGTCGTGCTCACGGGCATGGGGTCCGACGGCCGCGCGGGGTGCGAGGCCGTCGGCGACGCGGGCGGGACCGTCGTCGTGCAGGACGAGGCCTCGAGCGTCGTGTGGGGCATGCCGGGTGCGGTCGCGACGGCGGGCCTCGCGCACGCCGTGGAGGGCGTCGAGGACATCGCCGCGCGGATCGCGCGCGTGACGGCCGAGCCGGCACTCCGGGCGGCGCCGTGAGCCTCGCGCCCGACACCTTCGCCTGGGTGGCCGACGTCGTCCGCCGCCGCAGCGCGATCCAGCTCGAGCCGGGCAAGGAGTACCTCGTCGAGAGCCGGCTGCTGCCGCTCGCGCGCGCCGCCGGCGTGGCGGACGTCGACTCCTACGTCCGCCACGTCAGGACCGCCGCCCACCCGGCCGTCGTCGAGGGCGTCGTCGAGGCGCTCACGACGAACGAGACCTCCTGGTTCCGCGACGCCCAGCCGTTCACCGCCCTGGCGCAGCACGTGGTGCCCGATCTGGTCGCGGCGCGCGGTGCCGGCGCGGGACCGCTGCGCGTGTGGTCCGCGGCGTGCTCCAGCGGCCAGGAGCCGTACTCGATCGCGATGGTGCTGGCGGACCTGGTGCCCGCCCTGCCGGTGCGGATCACCGCGACGGACCTGTCGCAGCGGATGGTCGAGCGGGCCCGTGCGGGCCGCTACACCCAGCTCGAGGTCAACCGCGGCCTGCCCGCCCCCATGCTCGTCAGGCACTTCACGCGCGCGGGGACCGAGTGGCAGGTCTCGGCGGCACTGCGCCAGGCCGTGACGGTCGAGAAGCACAACCTCCTCGGGCCTCCTCCCGCCGGGGGGCCGTTCGACGTCGTCTTCCTGCGCAACGTGCTCATCTACTTCGACCTGGCGACCAAGCGCGACGTGCTGCGCCGCGTGCGCCAGGTCGTGCGGCCGGGCGGCTACCTGCTGCTCGGCGCGGCCGAGACGACCCTCGGCGTCGACGACGGCTGGGACCGCCTGGGCATCGCCCGCGGCTCCGTCTACAAGCTCGCGGCTCGGAGGGCAGCATGAGGGCACTGGTGATCGACGACTCGCGCGTCATGCGACGCATCGTCTCCGCGTCGCTGCATCCGCTGGGCTTCGAGACCGTGGAGGCCGGGGACGGCCGCGCGGCGCTCGACGTGCTCGAGGCGGGCACGCCCGTGGACCTGTGCTGCATCGACTGGAACATGCCGGTCATGGACGGGCTGCAGTTCGTCACGGCGGTCCGGGCCAACCGCGCGTGGCGCGACGTGACGCTCATGATGGTCACGACCGAGAGCGAGCACGGCCAGATCGTGCGGGCGCTGGCGGCCGGGGCGCACGAGTACGTCATCAAGCCGTTCACCCCCGACGCGATCCGGGCCAAGCTGGAGCTTCTCGGGCTCGTCCGGCAGGAGGAGCTCTCATGACCGCCGCCGACCTCGGCCTGGTCGGGGACGCCGACCCCGTGCTGGCGATCGCCGAGGAGGTCTTCGCGGCCATGGTCGACGGCGAGCCGGGCGGTGTGCGCCCCTGGGCCGGCGACGCCCCGGCACTCGAGCACGGGATCCACGCGTGGGTCGACGTCCACGGGACGCACGCGAGCCGGGTGCTGCTGAGCACCGAGGAGGAGACGGCCGCGCTGCTCACGCGCGCCCTGCTCGCGATGGGGCCCGCGGAGTCCGTGGCGGACGAGGACCTGGTCGATGCCCTGGGGGAGGTCGCCAACGTCGTCGGCGGCAACGTCAAGGCGCTGGTGGCGGACCCGCGGGCGCTCGGCCTGCCCGTCGTCGACCGGGTGCGACCCGCCGCGTCCGGCGACCTGCTGCACCTGCTGAACCTGGAGTGGCGCGGGCGCCCGCTCGAGGTGGCGCTGTGGACGCTGACGTGACCGCGCCCGTCCCGCCCCCGGCCGGGCAGCGACGCCCCGGTGAACCGACCAGAACGACCGATCGACCGAGGTGGTACCGATGAGAGTCCTCGTGACCGACGACAGCCGCGTGATGCGCCAGATCGTGATCCGCACGTTGCGGCAGGCCGGCTTCGAGTGGGAGGTCCTCGAGGCGCCCGACGGCGCCGCCGGGCTCGCGGTCGTGCGTGAGCAGGACCCGGACCTCGTGCTCTCGGACTGGAACATGCCCGAGATGACGGGCATCGAGCTGCTGCGGGCGATGCGCGGGGCGGGCATCGACACGCCGTTCGGCTTCGTGACCTCCGAGGGCTCCGCGGAGATGCGCGCGCAGGCGGAGGCCGAGGGCGCCCTGTTCCTCATCGCCAAGCCGTTCAGCGCCGAGGTCTTCCGCGACACGATCGAGCCGTTCCTCGCATGAGCGCCGCGACCAGCCCGCTGCCCGCCGCGCTCGACGTCCGGGAGCTGCTCGAGGGCCTGCTCGGCCGCGACGTCGTGGCGCGCGTCGGGGCCGCTCCGGTGGACCCGCTCGCGCCGGGGGGCGCGCTCGTCGCCGCCTACGTCGACGACACGCTCGGCCTGCGCGCGATCGTGCTCATGGACCTGCCCCTCGCGGCGCGGGCGGGCGTCGCGATCGCGCTGATGCCCGCTGCCGCGGCGGACGACGTCCTCGCCTCCGGGCTCCTCACGCCGGCGCTCTACGACAACGCCGCGGAGATCCTCAACATCATGGCGTCGCTGTTCAACCTCGACGGCGCGCCCCACGTGCGGCTCTACGAGGCGTACGCGCCGCGCGAGGTGCTGCCCGCCGATGTGCGGACGTGGACGCTGGCGTACGTCCCCCGGCTCGACATGGCGGTCGACATCGCCGGCTACGGCACCGGCCGCCTCTCGCTCCTCACCGTCTGACGCCCTGCGCCGAGAGGCGTCAGTGCGTCGGGTGGTAGCCCCAGTGCCAGGGCTCGCGCGGGGTGTCCTCGACGAAGCCGTACGTCCCGGCGTTGGTGCGCATCCACGCCTGGGCGGCGGCGTCGAGCTTGAGGTCCGCCGCCACGCCCCAGCCGTGCATGCTCGTTCCCGGTGCGGCCGCGAGCCCGCCCTGGGAGTAGAGGCCCTTGCGTGCGACCAGGTCCTCCTGCGAGGCGAGGGTCCGGTAGGTGTCGGTGACCCCGATCGTGACGCCGTCGCGCGCCGCCGCCGCCCGCATCGCCTCGAGCGAACGCGCGGCCGGGGCCCACATCCGGTGGCCGGACACGCCGTCGACCGCGCTGAGCGCCTCGGCCGGGACGGTGCCGTTGCCGTGGTGCCGCAGCTCGAGCGGCACGCCCTTCGCGTCGACCAGCGCCTTGCCGCCGCCGACGCCGGCCGCGGTGGTGCCCCCGCGGGAGACCTCCGCGGCGAGGGCCTGCTCGAAGGTGCCCGACGTCGTGCCGGTCGTGCCCGTGGTCGTGCCCGGCGGCGTCGCGGCGGGGCCGCCGAGCACCCCTCCCGGGGCGCGCCCGTAGCCGAGCGCCGCGAGGCGGCTCTCGATCTCCCCCATGCGCTGGCCCACGGCGGCGACTGCCTCCACCACGCCTCCTCCGGTCGTCCCGCCCACCTATCGGCGGGAACTCGGCCGGGATGAGCGTCCTGGCCCGGGATCCGGGCCGCGACACGCCGCGCGGTGGGTGAAACGGCTCCCCTGAACGGGTGATGATGGTCCCGCGTCGCCGCCGGGGAGGCCTACTGTCGACCCGACAGCGAAAAGGCAAACCCGTCGCGAGGCGGGGACGCAAAACCACGGGACCCCGCAGGGGTCAGCCGGGTCACCGAACGAGAGCGGGCCCCCATGAACGACCACGGCAACGCCGCCGCACCGTCGCTCGAGGACGTCGACGTCGCGGTCCCCCCGCAGGTCCTCGCCCGCTGGGCCGCGATCGCGGGCGAGCGCGCGTGCTTCAACGCCCTGCTGCCGAGCCAGCCGATCCGCTCGGTCTGACGCCCGCGCTCCGACGCCCGCCTCCCGGGCGCGGCCTCACTGGTAGGTGACGAGCTCCGGCACGGGCTGCACCGCGTACGTCTGGTCGGGCGCGAGCATCGGGACGTCCTCGTCGATGAAGTTCTTCCAGCCCCAGGTGAGGCCGGCGGGCGCCCCCTGCTGCAGCGAGCCCCACGTCCCCGCCTTCGCGGGCTGGCTGCCCTGCCCGTCGACGTGGATCATCACCGACAGCTCCGGGTAGGACGTCGCCACCGTCTCGCGCGCCTGGATCATGCGGTGGCTGAACTGGTGCAGCACGAACAGCTTCTGCGGCAGCGCGTGCGTGCGCGTGAGCTCCGCGAGCCAGGCCCCGGTGGCGTTGACCTCGTCGGCGTGCACGGAGCCGATCTGCCGCAGGTGCACCTGGTCGGGCGCGAGGCGCCACTCCGGGTCGAGCGCGAGGCCCACGTTCGGGTACCGCAGCAGGGGCTCGTACTGCTGCGCCTGCGTGAGGAAGTCCGTCCGGCCGGGCTGGAGGTCGATGACCACGTAGACGCCGGCGTCCCGGGCGGCCTCCACCCACGGCACGAACGACTCGACGGGCAGCTCGTTGCTGTAGTTGCCGTCCGGTCCGGCGCCGGCCGACGCGACGGTGACGATGATCTCGAACGCGGGTACGACGACGTCGGCGGTCAGCGGCTGGTAGGAGGCCGCGAGGCCCTGGGCGCGCGCGATGCTCGCGGGCACGTCCTGCTCGCCGAGGATGCCGAGCGCGGCGAAGTGCGGCGTCCCGTACATCGCCACCAGGCGCCGCCCCGGGAACAGGACCTGCCCACCGCCGGGGAGCTCGACGCCCGTCGCGGCGGTCGCCACGCGCCAGCCCAGGTCCGGCGCCGTGCCGAACGCGGCGCCGAGCGCGACGGTCGACGTCGGCTGCGCGGCCGCGACGCCCTGCACGGCGGCGCTCGTCGCCCTGGGGTCGCCTCCGGGCACGACGACGACCGGGACCCCCGCGGCCCGCGCGGTCGCGACCGCGGCGAGGTCGCCGGCGTCCCCGGTCGTGAGCAGGAGGCCACCGGGGGGTGCGTCGGCCCGCTCCGTGAGCGGGAGCCGCTGGACGACCTCCTCCGAGGCGGCCTCCCCGCCGCCCGCGGACGACGTCGCGCTGCTCGGGCCGGACGCGGCCTGGTCGTCCTGCTCGTCCGTCCGCTCGTCTTCCGTGCCCTCGTCCGTGCCGCCGTCCGTGTCCTCGTCCGTCGGCGCCTGGGTCGCGACGGACGCGGGGTCGAGGGCGGCGACGGCCGCGACCTCGCCGCCCGGCGCGGGAGCCGGGACGGGCAGCGCCGGGACGCGCAGCACGTCGTCGGCGCGCGCCGGGTCCGTCGCCGCCTCGACGATCACCGGGACGTCGAGGCCGCCGTCGCGGACGTCGTCCCGCCCGAGGCCGCCCGCGATCAGCACGGCCTCGACGCCGAGCCGCTCGAGCTCTGCCGCGGTCGCGTCCGGCACCGTCGAGCCGTCGGTGAGCAGCAGGGGCACTCCCAGCGAGACCGCCGCGGCGCTCGCCTCCAGCTGCCCGGCGACGTCGCCCGCGGGCACGACGACGGCGACGGCGGCCTCGGCGAAGAACGCGGCGCTCGTGCCGGCGGCGCGCGTGGCGGCGTCGGTGCTGTCGAGCACGGTGACCGGCTCGCCGGGCAGCCGCACGGCGGGGGAGTGCACCGCCTCGGGCGTCGGCGTCGGGGCGGGCGTGCCACCCTGCGGCCCGGGCGCCGGGGTGCAGGCGACCAGCAGGGCGCTCGTGAGGGCGAGAGCCGCCACGACCGTCGTCGCGCGCATCGAGACCTTCCGTCCGGGGGATGTGCCGGACGGCTGCCGCCCGCCCGGTCGCTGCCCCGACCATAACGCCGCCCACCCACCACCCGACGCCCACCGCCGGCCACCCACCGCCGGCGCCACCGAACCACCCAGCCCCACCCCACTCAGCCGCCGAGCACGTCCGTTCGACGCGAGCACGTCCTGCCCGACGGACGTGCTGGGTGGGTTCGGACGTGCTCGGCGTGCGGTGGGTGGGGACGGTGGTGGGGACGGCGTGGAGCGCCGGGAAAGTGCTTGGCAGGGGTGCGGGGGCGGACGTACCGTCGGGGGACACGGGAGAGGAGGTGGTCCAGAAGATGATTTCTCTTCGGACGCGTGAGGTGACTGCCCGCTAGTCGCCCGAGCAGATCGGACGGATTGCCTCCGGTCCCGAGCCGCCGAGCGGCAGCGAGACCCAGGCAGTCACCGCAGCCCGTGGGGGCCGTGCATCGTCCAGCACGGCGGCCGGCCGACAAGGCCCGCGACCCACGGGCTGTTCCGTGCCCGGACCCGCCCGGGCCTGACCCGGACCGCCCCAGACCCCGCCGGCCTCGGACCCCGCCGGCCGCAGACCCCGCCGGCCTCAGACCCGGGCGAACGGCGCGAGCGCGGCCCGCCCCAGCGCCGCCGACGCCCCGAGCATCGCGGCGAGGATGTTGGCGAACGACGGCCCGCCCACGAGGAACCCGCCGACGGCGCCGACGACGATGCCGAGCGCCCCGAACGCGAGGACGTGCAGCGACTGGCTGCGCACACGCCGCAGCAGCCACCCGATGCCGAAGGCGAGCGTCGGCCCGACGACGAGGATCGCGAGCGCGGCGAACCCCCCGATGAGCAGCGCGAGCCGGGCCGGCGTGGCCTCGATCCCCGCGGCGTCCAGCTCTCCCGCGGGCGCGGCCGAGAGCACCGTGTACACGAGCCCCATGAAGACGAGCGCGGTCACGACGCAGCCGGCGAAGACCCCGAGCACGCCGAAGCTCACCGCCCACGGCTCCTTGGGGCGGGTGATGCGGGGGTCCTCCATCATGGGGAGCACTCTAGGAGCACGCCTGGGACGAGCGGCGGCGACGCGGCAGGCGGTCGACAATGGGTCGATGAGCGACACGCGCGACACCCCCTACCGCGTCATGACCGTCTGCACCGGCAACATCTGCCGGTCCCCCATGGCCGAGGTCGTCCTGCGCGAACGGTTCGCGGAGGCGGGCCTGGCGGACGACGTCGTCGTCGACTCGACGGGCGTCAGCGACGAGGAGCAAGGGAACCCGATCGACCCGCGGGCACGCCGGGTGCTGGCCGCGCACGGTTACCCCGTCCCCGAGCACCGGGCCCGGCAGGTGCGCCCGGCAGACCTGGCGGAGCGCGACCTCGTGCTCCCGATGACGGCGTCCCACGCCTCCGCGCTGCGCCGGCTCGCGCGCGGCGACGCCGCCCTCGCCGAGCGCATCCGCATGTTCCGCACGTTCGACCCCGCGGCGCCGCGGGGCGGGCCCGAGCACCTGCTCGACGTCGACGACCCCTGGTACGGCGAGGAGTCGGGGTTCGAGGTCACGCTCGCGGAGGTCGAGGCCGCGGCCGACGGCGTCGTCGACCACGTGCTCGCGGCGCTCGGGCGGGAGCGGGCACGTCCGGGGGCCGGGCTACGTTGACCCGACGAGGCGCCCGACAGCCTCGCCCCCGGCCCGAGGAGCTGCCATGAAGTGCCCCATCGACGGAGTCGACCTCGTCATGTCCGAGCGGCAGGGGGTCGAGATCGACTACTGCCCCACGTGCCGCGGTGTGTGGCTGGACCGCGGCGAGCTCGACAAGATCCTCGACCGCGCCGCCACGCAGGCGCCGGCGGTCGCGCCGGAGCCGGTCACCGCCTACGTCCCGCCGACGACTCCCTCGTCCGTCCAGGACCTTCCTCCGCAGGTCCCGGCCTACGGCGCTCCCGGGCCCGGCTACCGGGACGACCGCGGCTACCGCGACGACCGGGGCTACCGCGACGACCGCGGCTACGACGACGACCGTCGCCACCGCTCGGACTACGACCCGCGCAAGGACCCGCGCAGCCCTTACTACCGCAAGAAGAAGCGCGAGTCGTGGCTCAGCGACATCCTCGACTTCGACTGACGGCGACATCGCCCCGGTGCGGCGCGCGAGGATGACCGCATGAAGGTCTCGCGCCGCTCGCACGTCACGCCGTTCGCCGTGATGGAGGTGCTCGCCGCCGCGAACGCGCGCCGCGACGCTGGGGCCTCGATCGTCAACCTGTGCGTCGGCCAGCCGCTGCACGGGGCGTCGCCGGTCGTCCGGGAGCACGCGGCGGCGCTGCTGGCCGCGGGCGACGTCGGCTACACCGAGGCGGTCGGCGCTCCGGCGCTGCGCCGCGCCGTGGCCGAGCACTACCGGCGCTGGTACGACGTCGACGTCGACCCGGCCCGCGTGGCCATCACCACCGGGTCGTCGGGGGGCTTCCTGCTCGCCTTCCTCGCGGCGTTCGACCCCGGCGACCGCGTGGCGCTCGCGCGTCCCGGCTACCCCGCGTACAAGAACATCCTGCGCTCGCTCGGCGTCGAGGTCGTCGAGCTGGCCTGCGGCGCGGAGTCCCGGTACCAGCCCACCGTCGACCAGCTCATGGCGGCGTACTACGACGGCGGCCTGGACGGCGTCGTCGTGGCCAGCCCGGCCAACCCGACGGGCACCATGCTCGCGCCGGCGGAGCTCGCGGCGCTCGAGCGGTGGTGCGCCCAGTTCGACGTCCGGCTGGTCAGCGACGAGATCTACCACGGCATCACGTACGACGGCGGCGTCGGGGCGACGGCCGCGGGAGCCACCGAGGCGGGCGCCGTCGTCGTGTCGTCGTTCTCCAAGTACTGGGCGATGACCGGGTGGCGTCTCGGGTGGCTCGTCCTGCCGCCGGACCTCGTGGCGCCGGTCGACGCGCTCGCGGGCAACGTCGCGCTGTCCCCGCCGGGGCTGGCGCAGCACGCCGCCCTTGCGGCGCTCACACCCCAGGGCTACGCGGCTGCGGAGGCGGAGGTCGCGACGTACCGCGCGTCGCGCGAGCTGCTGCTGCGCCGGCTGCCCGAGCTGGGCTGGCGGGTCGCGCCGCCCGACGGCGCGTTCTACCTCTACGCCGACGTGTCGGACTCGGGGCTCGACTCGGTGACCTGGTGCGCGCGGCTGCTCGACGAGGCCGGCGTCGCGCTGACGCCCGGCACGGACTTCGACGCGGTCGACGGCGACGGCTGGGTCCGGCTCGCGTTCGCGTCCCCGCCCGACGTCGTCGACGAGGCCGTCGACCGCATCGTCGCGTGGCAGGCGACGCTGCGGCCCTGAGCGGACGCGGCGCCGGCGTCGGTGGACCCCCCTCGGCATGCGGCCGGGTGCGGTCTACGCTGGCCCCACAACCGAACACGCTGCTCGAGCTGCGGTGGGAGAGCTCGCGACCCCGGTCGCGACGCCGAAGGAGCAAGGCCCTCCCCGGGAATCTCTCAGGCCCACGTACCGCCGCAGCGAGGCAACTCTGGAAAGCGACCCGTCGGCCCTGCCGCCCGGTCCACCGACGGTGCACGTCGCTCGCCCCCGGGCGTGCGGCCAAACTCTCAGGTCAGGGCCCCGGCCCACGATGACAGAGCGGGGAGGCCCAGCCACCGTCCGGCATGTCCGGGCACGTCATCGGAGCCGCCCGCGTGAACCAGCCGACGACCCAGCCGACCCCCGCCGCCCGGGACTTCGCGGACCGCCACGTCGGCCCGCGCGACGCCCACATCGCGACCATGCTCGCCGCCGTCGGCGCGAGCAGCCTGGACGCGCTGATCGACGACGCCGTCCCCGCCGAGATCCGCATGTCCGCCGAGCTGGAGCTGCCACAGGCGCGCAGCGAGCAGGAGGTGCTGCGGGACCTGCGGGCGCTCGCGAACCGCAACGAGGTCCTGGTCTCGATGATCGGCCAGGGCTACCACGGCACGTCCACCCCGCCCGTGATCCGCCGCAACGTGCTCGAGAACCCCGCCTGGTACACGGCCTACACGCCCTACCAGCCGGAGATCAGCCAGGGCCGGCTCGAGGCGCTCCTCAACTTCCAGACCGTCGTCAGCGACCTCACGGCCCTCCCGGTCGCGGGCGCCTCACTGCTCGACGAGGCGACGGCCGTCACCGAGGCCGTGCTCCTCATGCGCCGCGCGGTCAAGGGCCGGCCCGACGGCGCCGTCGTCGTCGACGCCGACACGTTGCCCCAGACCCTCGCCGTGGTCCGCGGCCGCGCCGAGGCGATCGGCCTGCCGCTGGTCGTCGCCGACCTCACCCACGGCCTTCCCGACGACGTCGTCGACCCGGTCGGCGTCGTCGTCCAGCAGCCGGGCGCCTCCGGGCGCGTGCGCGACCTGCGCGCGCTGGTCGAGCAGGCGCACGAGCGCGGCGCGCTCGTCACGGTCGCCGCCGACCTCCTCTCGCTCACGCTCCTGACCCCGCCCGGCGAGCTCGGCGCCGACGTCGCCGTCGGCTCGGCGCAGCGCTTCGGCGTCCCGATGTTCTACGGCGGCCCGCACGCCGCCTTCATCAGCGTCCGCCACGGCCTCGAGCGCACGCTGCCGGGCCGCCTCGTCGGGGTGAGCACGGACGCGGACGGCGCGGTGGCGTACCGCCTCGCGCTGCAGACGCGCGAGCAGCACATCCGCCGGGACAAGGCCACCAGCAACATCTGCACCGCCCAGGCCCTGCTCGCGGTCGTGGCGAGCGCGTACGCCACCTACCACGGCCCCGACGGGCTGCGGGCGATCGCGGAGCAGGTCCACGACCGTGCGGCGGCGCTCGCGGCCGACCTGCGTGGCGCGGGCGTCGAGGTCGTCCACGACAGCTTCTTCGACACGGTCCGCACCCGCGTCGCCGGTCGCGCGGCCGACGTGCTCGCCGCCGCCCGCGCCCGCGGCATCAACCTGTGGAGCCCGGACGCGGACACCGTCCAGGTCACGACCGACGAGCTGACGACCCCTGGTCACGTGGCCGACGTCGTCGCCGCCTTCGCGGAGGTCGTCGGGGCGGGTGAGGCGCGCGACGCCGGGACCGTCGGGATCCCCGCGGGCCTGCGACGGACCTCCGGCTACCTGGAGCACCCCACGTTCCACCGCTACCGCAGCGAGACCGCGATGATGCGGTACCTGCGGTCCCTCGCGGACAAGGACCTCGCGCTCGACCGCACGATGATCCCGCTCGGCTCCTGCACGATGAAGCTCAACGCCGCCGTGGAGATGGAGCCCATCAGCTGGCCGGGCTTCGCCGACCTGCACCCGCTCGCGCCCGCCGACCAGGCGCTCGGCTACCGCGAGCTGATCACCCAGCTCGAGGAGTGGCTCGCGCGCATCACGGGCTACGCGGCGGCCAGCGTGCAGCCCAACGCCGGCTCGCAGGGCGAGCTCGCGGGCCTGCTCGCCATCCGCGCGTACCACCGCTCACGCGGCCAGGGGGAGCGCACGGTGTGCCTCATCCCCGCGAGCGCGCACGGGACCAACGCGGCGTCGGCCGTGCTCGCGGGCATGCGCGTCGTCGTGGTCAAGACCGCGGCCGACGGCGAGGTCGACCTCGGGGACCTGCGCGCGCGCCTGGACGAGCACGCCGACGACGTGGCCGCGATCATGATCACCTACCCGTCGACGCACGGCGTCTACGAGGCGCACGTGCGCGAGGTCTGCGACCTCGTGCACGCCGCGGGCGGCCAGGTCTACATCGACGGCGCCAACCTCAACGCGCTCGTCGGGCTCGCGCAGCCCGGTGACCTGGGCGGGGACGTCAGCCACCTCAACCTGCACAAGACCTTCTGCATCCCGCACGGCGGCGGCGGCCCCGGCGTCGGGCCGGTCGCCGTGGCCGAGCACCTCGTCCCCTTCCTGCCCGGGCGGGGCGCGACGCAGGTCTCGGCGGCGCCGCACGGGTCGGCCGGCATCCTGCCGATCTCGTGGGCGTACGTGGCGCTCATGGGCGCGCAGGGCCTGCGCCGGGCGACGGAGGTGGCGGTGCTCGGTGCGAACTACCTGGCCACCCGCCTCAAGGACCACTTCCCCGTCCTGTTCACCGGTCCCGGCGGCCACGTGGCCCACGAGTGCATCCTCGACCTGCGGCCGCTGACGGCCGCGACCGGCGTGACCGCCGAGGACGTGGCCAAGCGCCTCATGGACTACGGCTTCCACGCCCCGACGCTGTCGTTCCCCGTGCCGGGCACGCTCATGGTGGAGCCGACCGAGAGCGAGGACCTGGGCGAGCTCGACCGCTTCGTCGCCGCGATGCTCGCGATCCGTGCGGAGATCGCCGAGGTCGAGGCCGGCACGTGGTCGGCCGCCGACTCCCCGCTGCGCGGCGCGCCGCACACCGCGACCATGGTCGTCTCCGACTCGTGGGATCGTCCGTACAGCCGCGAGACCGCGGCGTTCCCCGTGCCGGGCCTGCGGGCCGGCAAGTACTGGCCGCCGGTCCGCCGGATCGACCAGGCTGCCGGTGACCGCAACCTGGTCTGCTCGTGCCCGCCGATCGAGGAGTACGTGTGAGCAACCCCGAGTCCCCCGAGGCCACCACGGCGACGGAGCCCGCCCGCCCGGGCCCGCTCGACGCCGAGCACGTCGCGCTCGGCGCGACGATGACGCCGTTCGCCGGGTGGTCGATGCCCCTGCGCTACACCTCCGACCTGGCCGAGCACCGCGCGGTCCGCGAGGCCGCCGGGCTCTTCGACCTCTCGCACATGGGCGAGATCCGGGTCGCGGGTGCCGGCGCGGGCGCGGCGCTCGACCGGGCGCTCGTCGGGCACCTGTCGGCGCTCGCCGTCGGGCGGGCGCGCTACACGATGCTGTGCGCCGAGGACGGCGGCGTGATCGACGACCTCGTCGTCTATCGCCGCGCGGACGACGACTTCCTGGTCGTCGCGAACGCGTCCAACGCGGACGTCGTGCTCGCCGAGCTCGAGGCGCGCTGCACCGGACCCGACGTCGAGGTCGCGGACGAGTCCGCCGCCACGGCGCTCGTCGCCGTGCAGGGCCCGGCGGCCGAGGCGATCGTGACGGCGCTGGTCCCCGACGAGGCCGAGCGCGCCGCCGTCGCGGACCTGCGGTACTACGCGGCGACGACGGCCACGCTCGCGGCCGACGGCGGCGTCGTCGTCGCCATGGTGGCGCGCACCGGCTACACGGGCGAGGACGGGTTCGAGCTGTTCCTCCCGGCCGGCGACGCCCCGGCCGTGTGGCGCTCGCTGCTCGCCGCGGGGCAGCCGGCGGGCCTCGTGCCCGCGGGCCTGGCGGCGCGCGACAGCCTGCGCCTCGAGGCGGGCATGCCGCTGTACGGCCACGAGCTGGACCGCACGACGGCGCCGCACGACGCCGGCCTCGGCCGCGTGGTGCGGCTCGACAAGGTCGACGCCGAGGGGGAGCCGGTGCCGTTCGTCGGGCGGGAGCCGCTGCGGGCCCGGGCGGGCGCCCAGCCCTCGCGGGTGCTCGTGGGCCTCGAAGGGCTCGGCCGCCGGGCCGCCCGTCACGGCTACCCGGTGCTGACCGAGAGCGGCATCCGGGCCGGGTACGTCACCTCGGGCGGGCCGTCGCCCACCC
Organism: Actinotalea sp. JY-7876; assembly: GCF_014042015.1. Lineage (NCBI taxonomy): Bacteria > Bacillati > Actinomycetota > Actinomycetes > Micrococcales > Cellulomonadaceae > Actinotalea > Actinotalea sp. JY-7876. The sequence goes on from NZ_CP059493.1 coordinate 83,753, forward strand.
TCGGCCACCCGATCGCGATGGCGTACGTGACGCCCGAGGTGTGCGCGCCCGGGACCGAGCTCGTCGTCGACGTGCGCGGGCGGCACGAGCCGGTGCGGGTCGTCGCCCTGCCCTTCTACCGCCGTCCCAGCAGCAGCACCTGAGACCCGGCGGGCCGGCGCCGGCCCGCCACCACCACCCGGCACGCCGCCGTCGACCCGAGGAGACCTCCGTGAGCGCGATCCCGACCGAGCTGCAGTACACCGCCGAGCACGAGTGGCTCACGACCGGGGACCCCGCCACGATCGGCGTGACGGCCACCGCCGCGGACGCGCTCGGCGACGTCGTCTACCTCGAGCTGCCCGAGGTCGGGTCGCAGGTGACGGCGGGCGCCGTGTGCGGGGAGATCGAGTCCACCAAGTCGGTGTCGGAGATCTACTCCCCGGTGACCGGCACCGTCGTGGCCGTCAACGACGACGCCGTCGCCGACCCCGCGCTCGTCAACTCCGACCCGTACGGCCGCGGGTGGCTCCTGCGCGTCGAGGTCGTCGCGACGGGTCCGCTGCTGAGCGCGCAGGAGTACGCCGAGCTCGTCGAGGGCTGACGGGCCGCGGAGGCCCGCGACGGGCTGCTCCGTCCGGGTGAACCGCCGACGCGGCCCGCGCGGCCCGGGCGCGGCTGTGACCTGCGCCTCCACATGATCTCGGGCCCCTAGCGGGCCGTCCGGACCCTCGCAAGGGTGACCGCGCGAGAAGTGGGGGTGAAAACCGCGTCATCACGGGTGAAGTCCGGGCTCTCTCCAGGTGTACCCGCACAATCGGCGCTCCCCACGGGGCACCGCGTCCCTGGAGGTCGGCATGACCACGGAAGTGACGGATCTGCGCACCGTTCCCACGCAGCGCACCACGGAGCCGCTCACCCGGCGCGAGCGGGTGATCCTGTCCAACCTGGACGAGACGGTCACCCTCGAGGAGATCGCCGCCAAGCTCTTCGTCACGCGCAACACGGTGAAGTCGCAGGTCCGCAGCGTGTACCGCAAGCTCGGCGTCTCCACGCGGGCCGACGCGGTCGAGTGCGCCCGGCGGATCGGCCTGCGCTGAGACCTGCCGGTCCGTGACGACGGCTCGAGTGGGAGCGACGGCGGCACGCAGGTAGTGTCGTGCGGTCACATCCCGGCCCCCTCGGGCCCGCGCGCGAGGCAGGTGGCACGTGCCAGTGGACCGTCCGGACCGCACCGCCGCGGTCGACGAGCACTGGGCACCCGACCACCTGGTCCTCGGCCGCACCGTCCTGAGCCGTGCGGGCCGGCTCCTCGTGGAGCGCGACGCCCAGGGTGGCGTCCTCACCACCTCGCCGCTCGCGGGCATGGCCGCCGTCGAGCAGCGGTACCCCGCCTGGGCGCTGGGGCCGTTCGGCCGCATCGAGCCCGAGGCGGCGCTGCCCGCCCAGCCCGGCGTGTACGCCCTGAGCTCCCAGGGCGTGGTCCGGTACGTCGGCGCGTCCGGCGACCTGTCCCGCACCTTTGGGCACCGCGGCCTGGGCCACGTCTCGCGCCGCGACGCGCAGAACGCGGGTCGCGAGGAGCTGTGCCGGCTCAACCGCCTGATCACCGCCGAGGCCCAGGCCGGCCGCACCGTGGACCTCTACGTCCTGCCGGTGGGCTCGGCGGGCAGGCTCTCCCGGCTGGTGCGCCGGCGGTCCGAGGAGGACGAGGCCACCGCGCTGGCCGCGGAGCTGGTGGGCGCCGCGAAGGGGTCCTGGCACCTGCCGACCTGACCTCCGTGGGGCCGTGGGGCCCGGGGTCTGGGAGACTTCCGGCATGCCGAGCAGCCCGCCCTCCGTGCTCGTGGTGGCGGCCGCCGTCGTCGACGACCTCGACCGACCGCGCAGGCTCCTGGCGGCCCGGCGCAGCAAGCCGCTGTCCCTCGCGGGTCGCTGGGAGTTCCCCGGCGGCAAGGTGGACCCTGGGGAGACGCCCGTCGAGGCGCTGCACCGCGAGATCGGTGAGGAGCTCGGCGTCGAGATCACCCTCGGTGCCGAGCTGCCCGGTCCGGTCGACGGCGCGTGGCGTATCACGCACGGGTACCGGATGCGGATCTGGGCCGCGGCGGTGCTGCGCGGCGAGCCGCAGCCGCTCGTCGAGCACGACGCGCTGACCTGGCTCGAGCCGGGGCAGTGGCTCTCGGTCCCGTGGCTGGACCCCGACGTCCCGATCGTCTCGGCGCTCGCCGACCGCGCCGAGTCCGGCCTGCGCTGACGCCGACGGCCCACGGGTGCCGACGCCGCCCTCACCCGGGCTGACGCGCATGGCGCGGGGCCGTGCGGGCGCACCGACCGCCTCGCTCGCCGGCCGCGGCGCGGGTCCGTGCGGCCCGTGTGACCACAGTGGCTGATGTGACGTGAGGGATTCACATGGGCCCCATCGGTCCCACCAGTCACCTGCTCCGCACGGAAGCGCACCGCCAGCGGCCGGTCACGCGCAGGGCGGGGCGGGCAGGACGGGTGGCCCGTGCGGGGCGGGCGCGGGTCGGCGGTGGGGCCGGCGTGCGGGCCGGTGCGGGTGGGCGGGGGCGCGGGGAGGGCGGTCAGGGCCAGAGGCGTGCGGAGGTGCGGAACTCCTCCGGGTCGCTGTGGACGGGGATCACGCAGACGAGGTGGCCGCCGGGCACGCGCAGGGTGCGCGAGCCCAGCCACCGGCCCACGTCGACCGCGCCCAGCGCGAGCAGGCGGTCGTGCTCGGCGTCGACGTCGTCGGTCTCGATGTCGAGGTGGTAGCGGGGTTCGGCGTCGACGGACTGCACCGCCGTCACCAGTGACGGGACCGCGCCGTGCAGCGTCGTGAACTCCGGTTCGCCGGGGGCGCTGGACGTCTCGACCCCCAGCGCGGCGGTCCAGAAGTCCAGGGCGGCGTCGACCCGCTCGCGCGGGACGTCGATCAGCAGGGTGGAGACACGGCTGCGGTGCATGCGACCTCCTCGTCGACGGTCTCGAGCATGGCACGCGGCGTTACCGTGGGCCATGGTCAAGGACCCGCTCCGCCGTCACGAGGCGGTGGCCGGCGCCGCCCGCGTCCACCGGCCCGATGCGGCGTCCGAGGCGAGCGTCACCCGCACGCTCCCGGCGCCGCCGGACGCCGTGACGCCGTGGCTCACCGACCCCGGGCGACGTCGGCGCTGGCTCGACGTGGACCCCGAGGTCCGCAGCGCGACCGCCGTGCGCTCGCTGCGCTGGGGCTGGCCGGACGGGACGCGCGTGACCCTCCGCGTCCTGCCGGCGCCCGGCGGCCGGACGCGCCTGTCGGTACGCCATCTCCTGCCCTCCGGCGCCGCGCCCGAGGCCGAGGCCGGGTGGGTCGAGCGCCTGGACCGCCTCGCCGCCGTCGTCGGGGACGGGTCCGCCGGGTAGGTGTTCGGCGCGGGGCCGAGTCGCCGCGCGCGGGACGACCCGGTCAGGGCTCGACGAGCTCGACCCGCAGGATCCGGTCGTCGCCGTCGCGCGACGGCGTGCCGCCCCAGGTCGCGCCGTCGGTGTTGGACGTCGTGATCCACAGCGCGCCGTCCGGGGCGACCTCGACGGTGCGGATGCGGCCCACCTCGCCGACGAGGTGCGCGCTCGGTTCGCCCGAGGCCCGCCCGCCGTCGACGGGTAGCCGCCAGAGCCGCTGCCCGCCCAGCGCGCCCATCCAGACCGCGCCGCCGGCGTAGGCGATGCCCGACGGCGAGGCGTCGTCGGGGTGGATCGTCACGATCGGTGGCTCGCCCGCGTCGCCCTCGGTGCCCTCCGACTCGGGCCAGCCGTAGTCGACGCCCGGGCGGATCACGTTGAGCTCGTCCCACGTCCGGTGACCCAGCTCGGAGGCGTACACCGTCCCGTCGGGCCCGAAGGCGATGCCCTGGACGTTGCGGTGCCCGGTGGACCAGATCGCGGTGCCCGACGGGTTGTCCGCCGGGATGCTGCCGTCCGTCGCGATCCGCAGGATCTTCCCGTTGAGCGAGTCGGCGTCCGCGGCGTTCTCCGGCTCGAACGCGTCGCCGGTCCCGATCCACAGGTGCCCGTCCGGGCCGAGCTCGATGCGGCCGCCGTGGTGACGGTCGGCGGTCTCGATGCCGTCGAGCAGGACGGCCTCCTGCGTGAGGCCGCCGAGGTCCTCGTCGAGGCGCAGCGCCACGACGCGGTTGGTCGGCGAGGCGGACACGTAGGCGTAGACCGTGCGGTCGGCGTCGAAGTCGGCGGACGCGACGATCCCGAGGAGCCCGCCCTCGGCGCTCACCTCGACGCCGGGCACGACGCCGACGACGCTCGCTCGCCCTCCGCCGGCCGGCACGTGGGAGATCTCGCCCGCGGACCGGCTCGAGACCAGCGCGGAGCCGTCGGGCAGGAAGGTCAGTCCCCACGGCATCTCGAGCCCGGTCGCGATCTCGGTGACCTCGCCCAGGACCAGCGCCTCGTCCGTCGCGCCGCCCGCGCCCGCCGACGGCGCCGGACCGGGCGGCTCCGCGTCGACGGTGACCGCCGTGTCGCGCCCGGGTCCGGCGTCCTCGGCGGTGCACCCGGTCAGTCCCAGGACGACCAGCGCGGCCACCGCCGCGGGTCCGGTCCGCGTGGTCCGCCCGTCGGCGGCCCGGCTCGCGACGCCCATCAGACGCCCCTTCCGCCGAGGGTCGCCAGGACGCCGTCGTACCGGCCGTCGGCCTCGGCGAACCGCAGGTGACGCACGCGCTCCACGAGCACCTCGGTGGCGTCCGGCTGGGTGCGCAGCAGGTGCATCACCTCGTCGAGGAAGTCCTCGAGCGGCATCGCGGACTCGCGCTCCTCGCCTCCCATGAGCGGCGTGCGGACGGCCGGCGGGACCAGCTCCACGACCTCCACGCCCGTGCCGGCCAGCTGGACGCGCAGGCTCTCGCTCAGGGAGTGGATCGCTGCCTTCGTCGCGCTGTAGGTGGGCGCCAGGGGCAGGGGCACGAACGCCAGCCCGGACGACACGGTCATCACCGTGGCCTCGGGCCGGCCGAGCAGGAAGGGCAGGAACCTGGCGATCAACCGCCGCGGCCCGAGCAGGTTCGTGGTGATCGTGGCCTCGGCGACCGCGAGCGATGCCGGGTCGCGCAGGTCCTCGGCGACCATGATCCCCGCCATCGCCACGACGACGTCGAGGTCGGGGTGCGCCCGCGTGACGGTGTCGAAGGCGTCACGGATCGAGTCCGGGTCCGCGATGTCGAGCGTGACGGTGTCCATGCCGGGGTGCTCGGCGGCCAGGGCGTGCAGCTGGTCCGTCCGGCGTCCGGCGGCGACGACGGTGTTGCCGGCGTCGTGCAGGCGCACGGCCAGCCCGCGGCCGATGCCGGACGTCGCTCCGGCGACCAGGACGGTCCTCCCGGTGATCCTCATGGCGTGCTCCTTGGGTGCGGCGGGCCAGCCTGCTCGGTCCGCGGTCGGTGGGGACACGTCCACGCTCGTCCCGCCGGCCGGCGGCCGGGAGAGCCCTGCCGAACCAGGGACCGGCGATCCCTTGCTGCGCGTGGTGCGGTGCCCGCACGATCGAGGCATGGACCGCGCCGCCGTCGCCGACTTCCTGCGCACCCGCCGCGCCGCGCTCCGCCCCGCCGACGTCGGCCTGCCGGCGGGCGCGCGCCGCCGCACGGCAGGGCTGCGCCGCGAGGAGGTCGCCGCGCTCGCCGGCATGTCCACCGACTACTACACGCGGCTCGAGCAGCGGCGGGGCCCCACCCCGTCGCCGCAGATGCTCGCGGCGATCGCCCGGGCGCTGCGCCTGACCGTCGACGAGCACGACCACCTGCTGCGCCTCGCGGGCCACGTGCCGGCGCCACGGTCGCGACGCTCGCCGCACGTGAGTCCCGCGCTGCTGCGCGTCCTCGACCGCCTCGACGACACCCCGGCGTTCGTCGTGACCGACGTCGGCGAGACGCTCGCGCAGAGCCGCGCCGCCGTCGCCCTCTTCGGGCCGCGCTCGCAGGTGCCGTGGCCGGGCCGCAGCAGCTACTACCGGTGGTTCACGGACCCGGCCGAGCGGCGGCTCTACCCCGAGCGCGACCACGCGCACCAGAGCCGCGTCCAGGCGGGGGCGCTGCGCACGGCCCTCGACGCGGGCGGGCCGGGCAGCCCGGCCGCGGACCTGGTGCGGCGCCTGCGCGAGCAGAGCGCCGAGTTCGTCGAGATCTGGGAGCGTCACGAGGTCCTCCCGCCGCGGTTCGACGAGCACAAGACGCTGGTCCACCCGGAGCTGGGCGAGATCGACGTCGACTGCCAGGTGATGTTCAGCGAGAACCGTGCCCACGCGCTCGTGGTCCTCACCGCGACCCCGGGAACGGAGAGCCACGAGAAGCTGCGCCTGCTCGCGGTGATCGGCGACCAGCAGCTGTCGGCGGTGAGCGACTGAGGCCGTGCCGCCCGAGGCTCAGCGATCGCGCGACGACAGCACGCAGAACTCGTTCCCGTCGGGGTCGGCGAGCACCTCCCACGAGACGTCCGCGGGCTGCCCCACGTCGACGCGCGTCGCTCCCAGCTCCAGCAGCCGGGCGATCGCGGCGTCACGGTCCTCGTCGACGTGCGGGGCCAGGTCGAGGTGGAGCCGGTTCTTCCCCTGCTTCTCGTGCTCCACGCGGACGAAGACGAGGCCGGGCGGCACCTGGTCGAACGGGAGGCTCGTCCCGAGCTCGCGGGCCCAGGGCGGGACGACGATGACCTCCTCGTCGCCCGCGACCATGATCTCCCAGCGCAGGGCCTGGGCCCACCACCGCGCGAGCGCCTGGTGGTCGCGTGCCTCGATGACGGTGGAGTACCAGCGCATGACGGCTCCCTCGCTCGCGCGGACCCGGGCGGCCCGGTGCGACCAGGATGCACCGCACCACTGACACGCGCGCGGGCCGAGTCCCGCCGCGCGCGAGCGGCTCGCGCTACCGGCCGACGCCCACCGGCGAGAGGTCCGCGCCGGTGACCACGGGGCACCCGGCGAGGTGGTCGTCCACGAGGCCGCACGCCTGCATGGCGGCGTACGCCGTCGTGGGGCCGACGAAGCGGAACCCGACGGACTTGAGCGTCCGTGCGAGCGCGACTGACTCCGCCGTGGTCGCCGGCACCTCGCGGAACTCGGTCGCACGCGGGGTGCGGACCCGCACCTGCGGCGCGTGGGACCACACGAGGTCGGTCAGCGTGCGCCCGGCGTCCCACAGCCCCACGACCGCACGGGCGTTGGCGATGCTCGCCTCGATCTTGGCGCGGTTGCGCACGATGCCGGCGTCGGCCATGAGCCGCGCGACGTCGCCGTCGTCGAAGCGGGCCACTGCGGCCGGGTCGAAGCCCGCGAACGCCTCGCGGAACGCCGGCCGCTTGCGCAGCACCGTGATCCACGCGAGGCCGGACTGGAACGCCTCGAGGCAGAACCGCTCGTAGAGCTCCGCATCGCCGCGCACGGGCACGCCCCACTCGGTGTCGTGGTACTCCTCGTAGAGCGGGTCCCCGTCGCCGAAGCACCTCATCGGTCCGCCCTTCCTCCTCGTGCCGCCGCCGCGGCACCTGCTCGGTGCGGTCCAGCATGGGGCACGACGGGGACGTCGCGGTGCCGGTCCACAGGTAGCAACCACCGGCGGACGTCGTCGCGGAGAGCCCGGGCAGCGCCCGGCGCGCGGCGTCAGCGGCGGCGGACCGCCAGCGACGAGGTGGCGGCCTCGACGGGCGTGGCCTGCGCCCCACCGGTCGGCTCGGCCGACGCCGCGACGGGCTCCGTCGGCACCGCGAGCAGGCCCTCGTGCACCGCGCCGAGGATCTCGGGGTCGGCGGCCACGGGAGCTCCACCGAGCGCGGCTCGAGCCCGGGCGACCTCGTCGTCGGTGTCCGTCATGGGGTCAGAGTAGGTGGAACCGGGCGCCCGCGGGAGCGTTTCCACGACCGCGTCTCACGGTCCGGTCAGGCCGCCAGCGCCGTGCGGATCCGCTTCACCGAGACCGGTTGCGGGGTGCCGAGCTGCTGGGCGAACAGGCTCACGCGCAGCTCCTCGATCATCCAGCGGACCTCGGCGAGCCGGGCCAGGCGGGCGGCGTCCGGCGCCGCGGCGCGCGCGGTGCGCAGTGCGTCGTCGTACGCCTCGGCGACCTCCGCGACCTGCCAGGCCAGCGCCTGGTCCCGCCCCGGGTCGGCGGCCGCCTTGTCGAGGCGGTGACGGGCCGCGCGCAGGTAGCGCACGACGTGCGGCAGGCGGGCGGCGCCGACGTCGCTCGCCATCCCGTCGTGCACGAGGGCGCTGAGCTGGCCCCTGACGTCGGTCACGGTCGAGAGCAGGGCCAGGCTCGTCGCCGAGCGCAGCGCGCCGTCGAGCTCCCGCGCCGCGGCGAGCACGGCCGCCAGGTCGCGCGCCACGGCGTAGGTGCGGTCCTCGAGGCGGTCGCGCAACCGCGTGCGCAGCGCGGCGTACCCGGCGGCGTCCCGCACCGCGCCCGTCCCGCCACCGGCCTCGGTCGCCAGGGCATCGACGGCCGCCCGCTGCAGGTCCACCACCAGCGCCTCGGTGCTCGGGTACGGGCTCGCGGCCAGGGTCAGCGACTCGGTCGTCGTCCACCGGGTCGTGATCCGGCCGGAGGCGAGCGCGAGCTCGGTGACGAGCAGCTCCCGCACGCCGACGGGGTGACGCAGCGCCTGCTCGCCCGCCGTCGTGAGCACGCGCAGGTCGACCGGGCGCCGCCCGTCCTTGCGGCGCTCGCCCGCCACGAGCGCCGGGTAGCCGTGCACGCTCACGCCCCCGGCCGACGTCGTGACGACCTCCGGCAAGCGCCCGTCGGGCAGCCCGTCCGGCCACGTCGTCACCCCCGCGCGCTCGAGCTCCGCGCCCGGCGCGGGAGCCGGCGTCGCGGCGCCTGAGGCGGCCGGGCTCGCCGCGCCCGGCGCCGCGGCGGCGGACTCGCGCACCGCGGCGCGGACGGCGTCCCGCACGGCGCTGCGCACCGCGTCCTCGGACTGCGGCGCCAGCCGACGCTGGAGCGCGACGAGGTCGGACCCCTCGTCGAGCACCACCGCGGACCGCCCGCGCTGCTCCACCACCCGGAAGCGCATCCGCAGGTGCGGCGGCAGCCGCGAGGTGTCCCAGGCGTCGTCGGGCACGTCGACGTCCCGCAGCGCGCGGACCGCCCGACCGAGCACGGCCGTGAACGACGGCGCCGCGTCGGCCGCACGCACGGTGTCCTCCCACGACGGCTGGGTCTCGCGGAGCCAGGCCACCACGGCGCGCGCGACGTCCGGCGCCGGGACGAGCTGCACCCGCACGGGCTTGGGCAGCGCGCGCACGAGCGCGACGACGAGCTCCTCGTGCAGCCCGGGGACGAGCCAGTCGAACCCCTCCGGCCGCACGCGCGGCAGCACCGCGACGGGGATGTGCACCGTCACGCCGTCGGACTCGGTCCCGGGCTCGAACTGGTAGGTCAGCGGCAGGCGCAGGTCCGCCTGCGGCCACACCGACGGGAACGCGGACTCGTCGACCTCGGCGTCGCCGACCAGCAGCGCCATCGAGTACGTCAGCAGGTCGGGGTCGTGGCGGCGCGCGCCCTTCCACCACTGGTCGAAGTGGCGGGCGGAGACGACGTCGGCCGGGAGGCGCTCGTCGTAGAAGGCGAACAGCGCGTCGTCGTCCACCACCAGGCCGCGGCGGCGCGAGCGGTGCTCGACCTGCTCGGCCTCGGCGAGCAGGCGGCGGTTCGCGTGGAAGAACTCGTGGTGCGTGGTCCACTCGCCCTCCACCAGCGCGTGGCGGATGAACAGCTCGCGCGCGTGCTCGGGGTCGACCTTGGCGTAGAGCACGCGGCGGCCCGCGACGATCGGCACGCCGTAGAGCAGGACGCGCTCGGTCGCCATGGCCGCGCCCTGCTTGGTGGACCACGCCGGCTCGGAGTACGTCCGCTTCACGAGGTGCGGCGCGAGCTCCTCGGCCCACTCCGGCGAGATCCGGGCGACGTCGCGCGCCCACAGCCGCGAGGTCTCCACGAGCTCGCCGGCCATGATCCAGGCCGGCGGCTTCCGGGACAGCGGCGACCCGGGGAAGATCGCGAACCGGGCGCCGCGGGCGCCGAGGTACTCGTTGCGCGCCTGCGGCTTGCGTCCGGGCCGGGCGTCGCGCCCCTTGGCGGGGGCGTTGGCGCGGACCTCGGTGACCTCCTGCATGCCGACCTGCGACAGGAGGCCCGCGAGCAGGGCCTGGTGGATGCGGTCGCCGTCCCACGCCAGCCGCAGGGACGGCGCCTCCTCGGCGCTCACCGCGACCTCGGCGGCCCCGGTGCGACGCTGCTCGAGGGACGCGTCGACGCGCGCCTTGCGGTCCGCGCGGGTGGCCCCCGGCGCCTCGATCGGCGCCGGCGTCACAGGCGGGCGCACGACGATGCCCAGCGGCTTGGCCATCTCCTTGAGCTGCGTCACCACGTCCTGCCACTCGCGCAGGCGCAGGTAGTTGAGGTGCTCGGCGCGGCACAGCCGCCGGAACGCGCTCCCGGACAGCTCGCGCTGCTGCTCGCGGACGTAGGTCCACAGGTTGAGGTAGGTGAGGAAGTCCGACGTCGGGTCGGCGAAGCGCGCGTGCATCGCGTCGGCCTGCGGTCGCTGCTCCATCGGCCGCTCTCGCGGGTCCTGGATCGAGAGCGCCGCCGCGATGATCATCACCTCGCGCGCGGCGTCGCGCCGCCCGCCCTCGACGATCATGCGCGCGAGGCGCGGGTCCATCGGGAGCAGCGCGAGCGCGCGTCCGACGTCGGTCAGGCGCGTGCCGTCCGCCGCGGGCGTCAGCGCCCCGAGCTCGGTGAGCAGCTGGACGCCGTCGCGGACCGCGCGCACGTCGGGCGGCTCCACGAAGGGGAACCGGGCGACGTCGTCGGGCGTGCCCGCGACGCCGACCGCGACCATCTGCAGGATCACGGACGCGAGCGACGTGCGCAGGATCTCGGGCTCGGTGAACTCGGGCCGCGACGCGAAGTCGGCCTCGGAGTAGAGCCGGATGGCGATGCCGTCCGCGACGCGTCCGCAGCGGCCCGAGCGCTGGTTCGCGCTGGCCTGGGAGATCGGCTCGATCGGCAGCCGCTGGACCTTGGTGGCCTTCGAGAACCGCGAGATGCGCGCCGTGCCCGGGTCGACGACGTACCGGACGCCCGGCACGGTCAGCGACGTCTCCGCGACGTTGGTCGAGAGCACCACGCGCCGGTGCTGGTGCGGCTCGAAGACCCGGTGCTGCTCGGCGGCGGACAGGCGGCTGTACAGGGGCAGCAGCTCGATCGAGCCCGGGACCGCCGGCCCGTGGCCCAGGGCCCGGGGTCCGAGGTGGGTGGCCAGCGCGTCCTCGGCGTCGCGGATCTCCCGCTCGCCGGAGAGGAACACCAGGATGTCGCCGGGGCCCTCGGCGCACAGCTCGTCGACCGCCTCGCAGATGGCGGTCATCAGGTCGCGCTCCTCGACGTCGCCGCGCCGCGAGGGCGTGCGCTTGAGCGGCGCGTCCGGGATGTCGAGGTCGTCGTCGTCGCCCGGGGCCGCCGCGTCGTCGGGCCGCAGCGGGCGGTAGCGGACCTCGACCGGGTAGGTCCGCCCGCTGACCTCGATGACGGGCGCCGGGACGCCGTCCGGGTGCTCGGGCGTGGGCGGACCGGCGAAGTGCCGGGCGAAGCGCTGCGAGTCGATGGTCGCCGAGGTGATGACGACCTTGAGATCGGGCCGCTTCGGCAGCAGGCGCGTGAGGTAGCCGAGGATGAAGTCGATGTTGAGGGAGCGCTCGTGCGCCTCGTCGATGATGAGCGTGTCGTAGGCGAGCAGCTGCGGGTCGCGCTGGATCTGCGCGAGCAGGATGCCGTCGGTCATGACCTTGACCAGCGTCTCCTCGGACGACTGGTCGGTGAACCGCACCTGGTACCCGACGACCGTGCCCAGCGCGCCGGACCCGCCGGTGATCTCCTCGCTGATCCGCTCCGCGACGCTGCGGGCCGCGATCCGGCGGGGCTGCGTGTGCCCGATCTGACCCGCGCGCCCGCGCCCGAGCTCGAGCGCGATCTTGGGCAGCTGCGTCGTCTTCCCGGAGCCGGTCTCGCCCGCGACGATGACGACCTGGTGGTCGCGGATCGCGGCGGCGATGTCCGCTCGCCGCGCGGAGACCGGCAGCTGCTCGGGGTAGGTGATCGGCGGCAGGACGACGTCCGCGCGGACCTGGGCGCGGCGCTCGCGGCGCGCGGCCTCGCGGCCGGCGTCGTGCACGGCGCGGGGGCCGACGTCGCGCTGGCGGTTGCCCTGCTGCTCCCCGCCCGGGCGCCCGCCGCGGGGTCGGCGGCCACCGGACCGACGTCGGCCCGGTGCGGACCGCTGGGGCTCGTCACTCACGACGCACCATTCTCCCGTACGCGGGACGACGGCGCGTCGCGGATATCAGCGGGAGGGGGCGTCCACCGAGGCGGGGGCCACCTCCGCGGGGCCCGGCGCCGGCTCGGCGAGGCGGCCCGTGCGGCGCAGCCAGCGCTCGAGGGGGAGCGTCACCAGGGGCGGGACGGCGGCGGCGAGCGCGACCAGCGTCACGCGCGCGCCCCACCGCAGCCGCACCGCGGCGACCACCGCGACGACGACGTAGATCATGAAGGCGGCCCCGTGCAGGCGGCCGAAGACCTGCACCCCCAGCTCCGTCGTGTGCGTGACGTGCTTGAGCAGCATCCCCACGAGCAGCCCGGCCCAGGTCGTGGCCTCCAGCAGGGCGACGACGGCGAAGATCCGGCCGGTGCGAGAGGGCGCAGGGGTCATGGGACGACCCTACGTGCTCGGCCCCGCCCCGCCGCCGCCCGCGACGACCGGTCGTTGACCTCAACCTCGGTCGAGGTTCTACGGTGGCGGCTCGTGCCGTCCCAGGAACGGAGACCCGGATGGACTCCAACGACGTCCTGTCCGTCGGCGAGGTGAGCGCGCGCACCGGGCTCACCGTCTCGGCCCTGCACTTCTACGAGCGCGAGGGGCTCATCGCCCCGTTGCGCGGTCCGGGCAACCAGCGCCGGTACCCGCGCTACCTGCTCCGGCGGATCTCGCTGATCGTCGTCGCGAAGCGCCTGGGCATCCCGCTCTCGGAGGTCGCGGAGGTCTTCGCTGACCTGCCGATGGACCACGAGCCCACCACCGCCGACTGGAAGCGGGTCTCCCGCAGGTGGAAGGTGCGCCTCGAGGAGCGGCGCGAGGCGATCGTCCGGCTCGAGAAGGAGCTCGTCGGCTGCATCGGCTGCGGGTGCCTGGCGATGCGCTCGTGCGACCTGCTGAACCACGACGACGTCCTGGGTGGACGCGGTCGCGGCCCCGTGCGGCTCGACCCGGCGGCCGGCTGACGCCGTCAGGCCGCACCGACGAGCCGCTGCCGGATCCCGCGCGCGTCGAGCCCGTGGTGGCGCGCGTGGTCCTCGGGACTGCCGTAGCGGCGCACCTCGGTGCGTCCGACGCCGACGAGGTCGAGCGCGATCGGGCGCCCGCCCAGGGCCGCGAGCACCTCGGGCGCCGTCGTCCCCTCGAGGTAGGGCTCGACCACGACCAGGCGACCGCGGTCCGCGACCAGGGCGGCCAGCCCCGGCGCGTCGAGCGGGGACGGCGTCGCGGTGTACGCGACCGCGACGTCGAGGCCCTCCGCCGCGCGCAGCGTCGCCCCGAGTGCCGGACCGACCGCGAGGACGGCCGCGCCACGCCCCTCGCGCACGACGCGGATCGTGCCGTCGGCGGGGTACGCCTCGGGGTTGGACGCGCTGGAGAGCCGGACGTACTGCCGGTCGTCCGCGCGGGCGGCCGCCCGCAGGAGCGCCTCGACCTCGTCCGGGTGGCCGGGGACGTGGACCCGCCACCCCGGCAGGGCTGCGAGGAGCGCGACGTCGGCGGGGCACTGGTGGGTGCGCCCCTCGCTCGCGGCGTCGTAGCTGGCGCCGATCGAGACCAGCACCGCGCCCAGGTCCTGGTGCGAGAGGTCGAGCTTGATCTGCTCGTAGGGCCGCTCGACGAGGAACGGCGCGTAGGAGTGCACGAACGGGCGCAGGCCCGCCGTCGCCAGACCGGCGGCGACCCCGATGAGCGCCTGCTCGCGGATGCCGACGTTGATCACGCGCTCCGCGGCGGGCGTCCCGCGGCCGAGGTCGACCGGGCCGATGTCCGCGAGGACGAGCGCGGTCCTCGGGTCCCGCGCCAGGAGGTCCGCCATCGTGGCGGTGAAGCGCGCGCGCATCAGCCGGCCTTCCGTGCCGTGCGGACCACCGTCACGTGGGGTCCGTCGGCCGGGGCCGTCAGCGCCGCCTCCAGCGCGTCGTGGTCCCTCGCGTCGGCGTGCGCGGCCGCCCAGCCCTCCACCTCGAACCGGCGCGCGATCCCGCCGGGCCACCCGAGCGACGTCGAGTCGTTGTCGACGACGACGCAGCGCAGCCGGTCGAGCCGCCACCGGCCCGCGATCGCCATCGCCTCGTGGTTGCTGCCCTCGTCGAGCTCGGCGTCACCGACGAGCACGTGGACCACGCCGCCCTCGCCCGTGATGCCCAGGCCCCGCGCGAGGCCGACGGCGATCGGCAGGCCGTGCCCGAGGGACCCGCTCGAGATCTCCACGCCCGGGACCAGCAGCCGGTCCGGGTGGTGGCCCAGCGGCGACGTCGTGCCCGCCAGGTCGTCGAGCCACGCCTCGGGGAAGAACCCGAGCGTCGCGAGCACCGCGTAGTAGGACGCCGGACCATGGCCCTTGGACAGCAGGAAGCGGTCGCGGCCGGCGCGCTCCGGCGTCTCGGGGGCCACGCGCAGCACCCGGGTGTGGAGCACCCACAGGACGTCCAGCGTCGAGTGCGCCGCGGCGTCGTGCTTCTCGTCGCCCGTGACGCGGGACAGGTTCCGCATGAGGGCGTCGGGGAGGTGGGCCGGCGATGTGAGCGTCGGTGCGGCGGGTGTCGTCGTCGTCATGGGTCGAGGCTGTGGCCTCGACCGCGGTTGAGGTCAAGCGTCCGGCTCCGTCCGGTCCCGGCGCGCCCCGTGGCGACAGGGGTGATAGTGGGAGGACCTGCGGGTACGGCCGGTGCTCTCGCACTCGTGCCGTCCACGCCCGCGGGCCAGGGGGAGGAGCACGACCATGGCAGGACCCGTCGTCGTCGGCGTCGACAGCACACCGTCCAGCGAGCGTGCGCTCATCTGGGGCGCCCAGGCGGCCGCGGACCGCCACACCGAGCTGCACCTGGTCCACGCGATCGGCTACCCGTCGACCGCGCTGGACCTCCTGGAGGACGAGGTCGTCGCCGCGGGCGCGGCTGACCTCGTCGCCCAGGCCGCGGACCGCGTGCGCGAGTCCTGGCCGGCCCTCCCGGTGCGGACGCACGTCGACCGGACGACGGCGGCGAACGCGCTGGGCGAGCGCTCCCGGCACGCGACGCTCGTCGTCGTCGGGGCGCAGCGGCTCACGGGCCTGGCGGGCGTGATCTCCGGCTCGCTCAGCTACGGCATCGCGGCCGCGGCCTGGTGCCCGGTCGCGGTGGTGCCGTCGTTGCCGGCCCCGGAGGCGACCGGGGTCGTCGTCGGCGTGGACGGCTCGTCCGACGGGCTCCAGGCGGTGCGCCTCGCGGCCGCGGCGGCGGACCGCACGGGCGACGCGCTCCACGTCGTGCACGCGTGGCAGGAGCCCGGCGTGTACCTCTCGGCCGACTACTACATCCCCGAGACCATCAGCGACCGCCTCGAGCAGGACGAGCGCCTGGTCCTCGCCGAGTCGGTCGCCGGGCTCGCGGACCGCTACCCGGACCTGCTGATCCAGCAGCACCTCGTCCAGGGCCAGCCCGCCGCCGCGCTCCTCGACCAGGCGGAGAACGCGCGCCTGCTGGTGGTGGGCAGCCGTGGGCGCGGCGGGCTGGTGCGTGCGCTGCTCGGCTCGGTCAGCCACACGGTGGTGCAGCGCGCGACGTGCCCGGTGCTGATCACGCGCACGCGCGAGCACGAGGTGCCGCCGCACCACTGACGCCCGGGTTGTCGCGGCGCGCGGGGCCCGGCGAGGATGGCGCCGTGACCGAGCCGACGACGCCCACCGAGGGGGAGCAGCGCGCCGTGGCGGCGCTCGAGGCCAGCGGGCTCCGCCACCGGATCGTGCGCCACGGGCCGGTCAGCAGCCTGGCGGAGGCCGCCGCGGCGCGGCGCGTCGGCCCGGACCAGGTGGTCAAGACGCTCGTCGTGCGGCGGGGCGAGGGGGACTACCTCTTCGTGCTCGTCCCCGGCGGGCGCGCGATCTCGTGGCCCAAGCTGCGCGAGCTGCTCGGCGTCTCGCGGCTGTCGATGCCCGACGCCGCCGTCGCGCGCGAGGTCACGGGGTACGAGCGCGGGACGATCACGCCGTTCGGCTCGACGCACGCGTGGCCCGTCGTGGCCGACGCGCGCGTCGCGGGCCGGCCGATGTCGATCGGCGCCGGGGCGCACGGCGTGGCGGCGACCGTGGACGGCAGCCAGATGGTGCTCGCGCTGGGTGCGACGGTCGCGGACGTCACCGACCCGGAGCCCGAGCAGCCCTGACCGGGCGGCCTCCACCGGGTCCGCCCGCGACGTTCACCGGAGGTGCTCCCCTGCGTTCACCCGGGTGCGGAACCGTCGGTGTCGGCGGTTCGTCCTACCTTCTGTGGGCACCCGTCGTAGCGCGCGCACCCGTCGACTCGAGGATGAGGACCCGATGACCACCACGTCGCAGGACCGAGGAACGGCCGTGACCGGCCCCGACGAGGTGGTCTCACCCGCGGCGCCCGGCTCCTGGGGCGGCATCGAGCTCGGGACGGCGCCGGACGGCACGTCGGTCGTGCACCTGTGGGGCGACGTCGACGCCGGCCTGCGCGAGGAGGCCAGCGTGGTCATGGCCCAGGTGGTCCTGCGCGCCGGACCCGTCGTCGTGGACGCCGCGGACGTCACGTTCCTGGACTCGACGGGACTCGCCTTCGTCCTGCAGCTGGTGCGCGCCGGCGAGGAGGAGGGGCGCACGGTCGTGGTCCTCGACCCGCCGGACGGCGTGAGCGACCTCATCGAGCTCGCCGGCATGACGGACCTCATCCCGGTCCGCCGGACCACCGCACCCGACTGACCCACGCTCCGGCGGTGAGCGGCCGGTCAGGGCGTGGGTCCGCCCGACCGGGCGGACCGCAGGCGGGCGCGCAGACGCTCGCCGAGGACGACGTCGTGCGGCAGGCGCGCGAGCGCGTCGCCGTCCGCGACGACGCCCTCGCGGCGCAGGACGTCGGCCAGCGACGCCCAGTGGGCGCGGGCGGCGTCGTCGTGGGTCTGGCCACGGACCGGCTCGTCCGGCCCGACCACCGTCCGGGCGGTCGAGGCCACGCCGTCGACCGTGATGTAGGCCCAGATGTCGCTCGGACCGGACTCGGCCCAGCCGCGGTCGTCCAGGAGCAGCACCCGGCGCTCGTCGGCCAGCACGGCCTCGTGGCGCGCGGAGACCGAGACCTGCCGGTCGTCGGTGTGACGCTCGTCGATCTCGACGAACGTCACGAGCCGCGTCACCCCACCCACGCGCACCGCCCGCGGGCCGACGTCAGCCCAGGGTCTCGGGCAGCGGCGCCGGCTCCTCGCCGAGGACGTGCTCCGCGAGGAACCCCGTGACCACCTGGTACCAGACCTTCGCGTGCTGCGGGGTGAGGATCCAGTGGTTCTCGTCCGGGAAGTACAGGAAGCGGTGCGGGGTGCGGCCCTCGTCGTCGGCCGGCAGCTGCGAGGCGGAGAGCAGCTCGTACCAGAGGCGCAGGCCCTCGCCGACGGGGACGCGGTAGTCCTTGTCGCCGTGCACCACGAGCATCGGCGTCCGGATGTTGCCCACGGTGCGGTGCGGCGAGTACCGCTCGGCCATCTCGGGCGTCATCTCGCGCGCCCAGTAGTAGGCGGAGTCCGTGGTGGGGCCGAACTGGTCGAGCGCCCACAGGCTGGCGTGCGTCACGATCGCGTCGAAGCGGTCGGTCTGGCCGGCGACCCAGTTGGCCATGTAGCCGCCGAACGAGCCGCCCATCGCGGCCGTGCGGGACTCGTCGACGTCCTCGCGCGCGACCGTCGCATCGGTGATCGCCATGAGGTCGGTGTACGGCTCGGCGCCCCACCGGCCCCAGCCGCGCTGGACGAACTCCTGGCCGTAGCCCGTGGAGAGCGCCGGGTCCGGCAGCAGGACGGCGTAGCCCTGGGCGACCATCAGCCACGGGTTCCAGCGCCAGGACCAGCTGTTCCACGAGCTCAGCGGGCCGCCGTGGATCCACAGCAGCAGGGGCGCCGGGTTCTCGGGTCCGCTGCCGTCGGGCAGCGCGAGCCAGCCGCGCACCTCGTGGCCGTCGGTCGCCGTCGTGCGGACCTCGGTGAGGGTGCCGGGCAGGGTGGGCGGCGGGACCGGCGCGCGCAGCACGGTGACCGTGCCGCGGGTGCGGTTCTCGTCCTCGTCCACGAGGTGGATGCGCACGGGGTGCGCGGGCGCGAGGTAGGACGCCCGCAGCGCGTAGACGACGGTGGCGTCGGGCGCGACCTGCAGGTCGGAGTACGTGTAGTCGTCGTGCGTGAGCTGGGTGACCTCGTCGGTCGCCAGGTCGACGTGGAACACCGGCGCCCGGCCGTCCTGGTCGGCGACGAGGAGCAGGCCGGAGCCGTCCGGGAGCCACTGCGCACCCGAGGGCCAGCGGTCCCAGCCGGCGGCCACCTGGTGCGTCCCGCGGGCCGCACCCTCGGCGGGCTCGGCGAGTGGCACGAGGTGCAGCGTGCGCCGCGGCGCCTCCTGCGGCGTCGAGATCGACTCCCGGACGTAGGCCACCGCGCTGCCGTCGGGCGAGATGACGGGCGAGTCGAGGTCGGCGTCGGGGTCGTCGACGAGGACGGTGCGCTGCTGCGTGTCGACGTCCAGGCGCACGAGGATCGTGCGGACGGAGCCGCGCGGCCCGGGCACGCGCCACGTCGAGACGACGAACGTGCCGTCGGGGCTGAAGTCGTACTCGGCCTCGCGCAGCGCGTGACCGGGCTGGGGCGTGAGGTCGCTGACCTTGAGGTGCTCGATGCTGAGGCTGGCGACCTCGACCGAGCGGGCGACGTCGTCGCCGGGCTTGAAGTGCCAGCCCAGGAGGTGCGGCTGGTCCGGGCCGAGGTCGTGGTCCCAGTGCCGCACGGGGTAGCCGTCGTGCAGGATCGCGGCGACCTTCTTGTCCTTGCGCAGCGCGCGCAGGCGCTCGTCGTCGGTGCCCGACGTCGCGCCGGGGAGCATGTCCGTCGCGAAGACGACGGCGGCCGAGGAGTGGGCGGTGCGCACGCCGCGCACGCCCCCGGGGCGGGTCGCGACGATGCGCGCCTCGCCGCCGCCGGCCGGCAGCACCCACAGGGCGGGCTTGTCGAGGGGCTTCTCCGCGTCGTCCGTGGCGTCGGCGTTGGGACGCGAGGAGGTGAAGAGGAGGTCGCCGTCGGGCGTGAACGCCGCGCCGGACTCGCCCTGCGCGCTGCGGGTCAGGCGGCGCGCGGGCCGGGCCCGCGTCGGGTAGACCTCCCACAGCGCCGTGTGGACCTTCGTCGCGTCGTGGTTCACGGTCGAGACCTGCGTGACGAGTCGCGAGCCGTCCGGGGAGAGCACGAGGCCCGACATGCGCGGCAGCGCGACGTACTCGTCCAGGTCGTGGAACGGCGTGGTGAGGGTGAGCGCGTCGGCCGAGGCCGAGTCCTCGGTGACCAGGCGGAGTCCCGGTCCGGACTCGTTGCTCGGCGTCATCTGGTTCCTCCTGGGGCGTGGCGGGCTGTGGCGGTGCGACGGGCCGGTCTCGTGGCGCAGGCGCGGGGACACCGCTGACTACATCGGCCGACGACCGGGCGTGGTTGACCCCTGGCGCAGGATCTCACCCGGGATCCTGCCATCGGCTAGCTGCGGCGGTTGACGACCACGAACGCCGCCGCGCCGACGAGGACCTGGGCGACGATCAGGAGGGTGAGCACCATCTCGACGGCTGCGCCCAGGGCGATGGTGATCGCGGCCACCCCGGTGAGCGGCGGTGCGAGCAGGCCGAGGACGGCGAGCGCCCGTGTGAGCACGGAGTCGTCGCGCTCGTCCCCGGTCTGGGTCCAGGACCGCTCGAAGGTGGTGGCGTCCGCGGGGCGCCGGGTCGCCCGCCAGACCATCACCAGCGCGCCCGCGGTCGCGGCGGCGGCTCCCCCGAGGAACCCCGTGCCCATGTTCCCGGGGACTCGCTCCTGCAGCAGGAGGCCCACGGCCACGATCAGGGCGAGGAACGCCAGGACGACGACGACGGCGACCGTGCGCCGCGTCGTGAGGGTGCGGTCAGTCGACATGGAAGATCTCCTCCACGGAGCGCTGGAAGTGGCGGGCGATGGCGATGGCGAGCGGCAGCGACGGGTCGTAGCGGCCCGTCTCGATCGAGTTCACGGTCTGGCGCGAGACGTCGAGCGCCTCGGCGAGCTCGCGCTGGGACAGTCCGGCGGCGAGCCGGAGGTCCCGCACGTCGTTCCTCATGGCGGCTCCTGATGTCAAGTGTCCTTGTCCTGACAAGGATGCTTGACTTCCCGACGCGTGTCAAGCGTCCTTGACCACCGGGGGCGGGTGCGGTCGGAGGGCGGCCGGTCCGGTCAGGGCATGGCGAGGATGAGCGCCGCCGACGCGCTCGCGGCCACGACGGTCGACGCCGCACCCAGCACGGCCGCGCGGCCACCGGTCCGCAGCAGGCGGCGCAGGTCGACCCCCGCGCCCAGGCCCACCATCGCGGCCGTGAGCAGCGCGGTCGTGACCTGCGACGCGACGTCCAGGACGACGTCGGGCACCAGGCCCGTCGAGCGCAGGGCGACCGCGGCGAGGAAGCCGAGCACGAAGAGGGGCACCAGGGGCGGCCGCGACGCCGGTGCGCCGGTGCCAACCTGCCCGCCCGCCGGTACCGCCGACCGGGCGCGCAGCACCGCACCCACGCCGGCGACGAGCGGTGCGAGGAGCACGACGCGGCCGAGCTTGGTCACCGTCGCGACCGCGAGGGCGGCCGCCGAGACCGCGCCGCCCGCCGCGACGACCTGCGCGACCTCGTGCACGCTGGCGCCGATCCACAGGCCGGCGTCGTCGTCGGAGAGCCCGAGCGCGCCCACGAGCAGCGGCAGCGCGACGAGCGCGACGGTCCCGAACAGCGTCACGAGCGCGACGGCGGTCGCGGTGTCCTCCTCGGCCTCGCCGTCGGGGTCGACGACGGCGGACATCGCGGCGACCGCCGCCGCGCCGCAGATCGAGAAGCCCGTGGCCACGAGCAGCGTGAGGCGCCGGGACACGCCCAGCACCGGCCCGAGCAGCACGGTCGCGGCGAACGTGACCGCGACGCTCACGACGATGACGACGACGCCGCGGACGCCGAGATCGGCGACCGCGGGCAGCGAGAGCTGGAGCCCGAGCAGCACGACGCCCGCCCGCAGCAGGCGCCGGGCCGCCCACGCGAGCCCCGGGCGCGTCGCCTCGGGGAGCGCGCCGACGTTGCGCAGCACGGCGCCGACGGCGATCGCCACGACGAGTGCGGAGACCGTCAGGACGCGCGGGACCAGCAGCGCCACGGCCGTGACGAGGGCCGCGACGAGCAGCCCGGGCAGGAGACGGCGCACCCGGTCGAGTCTGCCGCACCTCACGTCCCTGACCGGGTCGCGGACCGCGGGCCGGCACGGACGCGGCGAGGTGCCGCCCGGTGTGGCGGGTGCCGGTGTGGGCGACTCGCGGGGGCCGGTCACCGGGCGTGTCGGTGGGGGCGGTTAGCGTCCCGGTCATGCGCATCCTGCACACGAGCGACTGGCACCTCGGTCGCACGCTGCACGGGGTGGACCTGCTCGGGCACCAGGCCGAGTACCTGGACCACCTCGTCGAGCTGGTGCGCGCCGAGGGTGTGGGCGCCGTGGTCGTCTCGGGCGACGTCTACGACCGCGCGATCCCGCCCGTGGAGGCCGTCGACCTGCTCGCGGACGCGCTCGCGCGCCTCAGTGAGACCGCCACCGTCGTGGTCACGCCCGGCAACCACGACTCCGCGATCCGCCTCGGCTTCGGCGCCCGGCTCATGCGCGACGGCGTGCACCTGCGTGCCCGCGTCGCCGACGTCGGCCGTCCGGTCGAGCTGGCCGACGACGACGGCCCCGTGCTCGTCTACGCGCTGCCGTACCTGGACCCGGACGGCGCGCGTCGCGTGCTGGCCGACGAGGACTGCCCCGACCTCACCCCCGACGGACTCCTCCCGCGTTCGCACGAGGCGGTGACGGCCGCCGCGATGCGGCGCGTCCGGGCCGACCTCGCGACCCGCCGTGGGTCGAGCCGGCCGCGCGCCGTCGTCATGGCGCACGCCTTCGTCGTCGGCGGGGAGCCCTCGGCCTCCGAGCGCGACATCCGGGTCGGCGGGGTCGACAGCGTGCCCGCAGGCGTCTTCCGGGGCGCGGACTACGTCGCGCTCGGCCACCTGCACGGGCCGCAGCGCCTCGCGGTGACGCCCGACGACGACGGCGCCGCGCCCGTGCTGCAGTACTCGGGCTCGCCGCTGGCCTACTCCTTCTCGGAGATGCGGCAGCGCAAGGCGTCGGTGCTCGTCGACGTCGCCGAGGGCGTCACGACCGAGCTGCTGCCCGCGCCCGTGCCCCGCCGGCTCGCCGAGGTCACGGGCACCCTCGAGGAGCTGCTCGGCGCCGCGGGGGAGCCGCACGTGGGCGACTGGCTGCGCGTCGTCGTGACGGACCCGGCGCGCCCGACCGAGCTCTACGCGCGGATCCGCGACCGGTTCCCGCACACGCTCGTCGTGGAGCACCGGCCGGCGGGGGCCGCGGCCCGCGCCCGTGCCACCGCGGCGGTGACGTCGGCGCGCGACCCGCTCGAGGTCGCGGCGGAGTTCGTCGAGCACGTCACGGGCGCCCCGCCCTCGGGCGCCGAGCGTGACGTCCTGCGGCGCGCCTACGAGGACGTCCTCGCGGCGGAGCGGAGCGCCTGATGCACCTGCACACGCTCACGATCCAGGCGCTCGGACCCTTCCCGGGACGCCACACGATCGACTTCGCGCGCCTGGGGTCCAGCGGCCTGTTCCTGCTCGAGGGACCCACAGGCGCCGGCAAGTCGACGATCATCGACGCCGTCGTCTTCGCGCTGTACGGCAAGGTCGCCTCGCGGGAGGCGACCGAGGAGCGGCTGCGCTCGGCGCACGCGCGCCCGGGCGACGAGACCGTGGTGGACCTGGTGCTGGAGGTCGGCTCAGGGGTCTACCGCGTGCGGCGCACGCCCGCGTACCAGCGCCCGAAGCAGCGCGGGACGGGCACCACCCTCCAGCAGTCGACGGTCAAGCTGTGGCGCCTGACGGACCCGGACCGCCCGGACGACGGCGAGCTGGTCTCGACGCGCCTCGACGAGGTCGGCCTCGAGCTGCAGCGGGTCGTCGGGCTCGACCGCACGCAGTTCGTCCAGACGGTCGTGCTGCCGCAGGGCGAGTTCGCCGGGTTCCTGCGCGCCAACCCCGAGGACCGCCGCGGGCTGCTCCAGAAGGTCTTCGGCACCGAGGTCTACGACCGGCTCCAGCAGCGGCTGGAGCGCCTCCGGGCGGAGGCCGGCCGGGCCCTGGAGGACGCGTCCGAGCGGGTGGCGCGCGCGGTGGACCACTTCGTCGGCGCCGCCGGCGTGCCGGCCGACGACGCGGACGCCCTGCGCGGGCTCGCGACGCGGCTGGACGCGGCCGCCGAGCTGCGCGACGCGGCGGACCTCTGGGCCGCCCGGCGCGCGGACGAGGCGGCGGCGGCGGCGCGGGACGCCGCCGCGGCGAAGGACCGGTGCGGGGCGACCCGGCAGTCGCTCGACGCGGGCCGGGGGCTCGTCGCCGCCGACCGTCGTCGCGTCGCTCTGCGGACGGAGCTCGCCGCGCTGAGCGCCGAGCACGACGAGCACGCCGCACGGGCGGCGGCCCTCGCCGCCGCCCGCCGGGCCCAGGCGGTCATGCCGTCGGTGGCGGGCCTGGCCACGGCCGAGCGGGCGCTCGAGGTCGCGGCAGACGCGCTCGCCGCCACGCTCGCCCGGGTCCCCGGCGAGGTGCGAGGGCTGGTCGACGAGACGGCCGGCACCGAGGTGGTCCGCAAGACCCTGCGGCTCGAGCGCGACACGTGCACCGGGCTGCGCGCGACGCTGGTGCGCGCGGTCGACCTGGAGGACGAGCTGTCCACCCGGCGCCAGCGCGTGGCCGCGCTCGCCGCGACCGTCGAGCGCCGGGCCGCCGAGCTGGTCGACCTCCGCGCGGCGCAGGCCGCGCGTCCGGCGGCGCGCACCGCCCTGGAGGAGGCCCTGCTCGCGGCGCACGAGGCCGCCGCCGCGCTCGCCGGTGCGCCCGAGCGCCTCACGGCGGCGCAGGCGTGCTGGACCGCGGCGACGGAGGCCGAGCGGCTCATGGTCGAGGTCGAGCGCGCCCGGGCCGACGTCCGGACGCTGGCGGCGGCCGCCGACGCGGCCGTGGGCGAGGCGGCCCGCCTGCAGCGCCTGCGGATCGCGGGCATGGCCGGGGAGCTCGCCACCGGGCTGGTCGCCGGCGAGCCGTGCGTCGTGTGCGGCGGCGTCGAGCACCCCGCGCCGGCCGCGCTCGGCGCGGAGCACGTGACGGTCGAGCAGCTCGAGGCGGCCGAGGCTGCCCGTGACGCGGCGCACGCGCGCCTGGCCGAGGCCGCCGGGACCCTCGCCGCGACGACCGAGCGGCTCGAGGCGCGCCGGTCCGCCGCCGGGGGGACGCTCGCCGAGGTCGAGGAGCGACTGGCGCTGGCGCGTGCGGGCGTCTCGGACGCGCTGGCTGCGGTGGGCCGGGTCCGGGACGTCGAGGCGTCGCTGGCCGCGTTCGACCGCGAGACGCACGAGGTCGCGGCGCAGGTCGCGCAGCGTGACGTGGCGCTGACCGAGTCGCGCGCCGCGCACGAGGCGGCGAACGACGCCCTGACCCTCGCCGAGGTGGAGGTCGAGGCGGCACGCGACGGCGCGGAGTCGGTGCGCGTGCGGCTCGCGCTGGTCGACGAGCGGATCGGGCACCTCACCGCCTGGGGTGACGCGCTGGCGCGGGTGGAGGAGGCCACGGCCACGCACGACGCGCGGCTGGCGGAGCTCGCCGCCGCGCTCGTCGAGCACGACTTCGCCGACGGCGCCGCCGTGCGGGCCGCAGCGCTCGACGCCGTCGCGCTCCGGGACCTCGAGCGCGCGGTGACCGAGCACGACCGCGCCCTGTCCCGGGTCCGCTCCGGCCTGGCGGAGCCCGAGCTGGCCGCCCTGCCGGCGGTCGTCGACGTCGACCTCGACGCGCTCGCGTCGGCCCACGAGACGGCCGACGCCCTCGCGACCGAGGCGGCACGCGCCGAGGCTCGCAGCGCCCATCTCGCCGAGGCGTCGTCGTCCGCCCACGACCAGCTCGCCAGGGCGCTCGAGGCGCAGGAGGCCGCCCACGCCGACGCCGGCCCCGTGGTGCGCATGGCGAACGTCGCGGCGGCGAGCGGCGGGGACAACGCCAGGCAGCTGAGCCTCGCGACCTACGTGCTCATGCGCCGGTTCGAGGACGTCGTCGCGGCAGCCAACTCCCGCCTGGTGACCATGTCCGACGGCCGCTACGAGCTGGTGCGCAGCGACGAGCGGGAGGCGGTCCGCAGCCGGCGCACCGGGCTCGCGATGAAGGTGGTCGACCACCGCACCGGGGTCGAGCGCGATGCGCGCACCCTCTCCGGGGGCGAGACGTTCTACGTGTCCCTGTGCCTGGCGCTCGGGCTGGCCGACGTCGTCACCGCCGAGGCCGGCGGCACCGACCTGGGGACCCTGTTCATCGACGAGGGCTTCGGCACGCTCGACCCGGAGACGCTCGAGGTCGTGCTGGCGGAGCTCGGGCGGTTGCGGGACGGCGGACGCGTGGTCGGTGTGGTCAGCCACGTCGAGGCGCTCAAGCAGTCCATCGCGGAGCGCATCGAGGTGCGGTGCCACCCCGACGGGTCGAGCACGCTCACGGTCAGGGCCTGACGCCTCACCACGACCAGCCGCGCGAGGCGAGCTCCAGCTCCTCACGGAAGCGCTCCGGCTCGCGGCCGGGCCCCCACGGCGCGAGCACCGCGTCCGCGTCCACCGGCACCCCGGCGAGCCGGCACGCCTCCGCGAGCAGCGCGTCGTAGGCGGCCTGCGCCGCGATGATCCGGCGGCCCCGCGCCCACGCCCGTGGGTCGACCTCGAGGCTGCGGAGCTGGGCCGCGAGGACGCCGAGCCGCACCTGCACCGCGAGCACGTCGAAGGGGTCGGGCGCCGCCGCCGGCGCCAGGGGTGCCCGTGAGGGGCCGTGCCGCCGCACGAGGCCGAGGCGTTCGGCCCGTCGACGCACCGCCCACCTGCGGGCGCGCACCCACACCCGCGGTGGGTCGTCGAGGACCAGCCACGCCAGCCCTCCGTAGACCACCGTCGGCAACAGCGTCCACAGCAGCGTCTGCACGGCCACGGCTCCTCGTCGACGAGGTCCTCCGAGCCTAAGCCGCCACCCCGAGCCCCGCCCCGCGACCACCACCGCCGCCCGCCCGCCCCCGCCTGCCCCTGCCGCCCCCACCTGACCCGCCCGCCGCCCGCCTGACCCGCCCGCCGCCCGCCTGACCCGCCCGCCCCCCGCCTGACCCGGCCGCCGCCCGCCTGACCCGACTGTCCCGCGTCGCCCTCGCCTCACCGGCCGGTTTTGGCACCGATCCGGGTGTGCCGACGCCCAGATCCGTTCCAAAACCGGGATCGAGGGCGGGGGCGGCGCTCAGCTGTGCGCGGGTCGGCCGGCGTCGGCGGGCTTCCTGACCGCGTCGGCGTCGCTGCCCCCCTCAGGCGCAGGTTTTGGCACCGATCTGGGTGTGCCGACGCCCAGATCCGTTCCAAAACCGGGCTCGAGGGGCGGCGGGCGGCGGTCAGCTGTGCGCGGGCGGCGTCGGCGGGCTTCCTGGCCGCGCGTCGGCGTCGCTGTCCCCCTCAGGCGCCGGTTTTGGCACCGATCCGGGTGCGCCGACGCCCAGATCCGTTCCAAAACCGGGATCGAGGGCGGCCGGGGGCGGCGAGGTGACGGCGGGGTGACGGCGGGACGGGGGACGGCGGTCGGGGGACGGCGGGTCGGGCGGGGCGGCGCGCTGGGCGGGTCGGGCGGGCGGTGGGGCGTGCGAGCGCCTACCGTCGCGGGCGTGGGAGTCAGGGGAGTGGTCGCAACCGTCGTCGTCCTCGGTGTGCTGGCGGGTGGTGCCTACGTCGCCGACGGCGTCGTCCGGGACCGCACGGAGGCGGACCTCGCCGAAGGGCTGCGCGCCCAGGTGCCCGGGCTCGACGAGACGCCCGACGTGACGATCGGGGGCTTCCCCTTCCTCACCCAGGCGCTCGCCGGCGAGCTCGACGACGTGCGCATCACCGCGTCGAGCGTGACGCTCGAGGGCCTGCCGCTGCACGACGTCGTCGTCCTCCTGCGGGACGTCTCCACGGACCAGCCGACGACGGCGGCGGAGGCGACGATGACGGCGTCGGCCCGCCTCGACGACCTCACGTCCCTGCTCTCCGTCGACGCCGACCTCGCCGTCGAGGGGCAGCACCTCGTCGCGTCGACGACGGTCCTCGGCATGCCGGTCGCCATCACGATCGCGCCGCGCGCCGCCGGGCGCGCGATCGAGGCCGACGTCGTCTCCTTCAGCCTCGGCGGCGTCCAGGTCGACGCCGACGACCTCCCGGCGCGCCTCGTCGAGCAGGTGCAGGGGCTCTCGGTCCCCGTCGACGGGCTGCCGGAGGGGATGGAGCTCACGGGACTGGCGCTCACCCCGGACGGGGTCGACCTCGAGGCGAGCGGCACCGACGTCGTGCTCGAGGTACCGACCGGGTGACAGCAACCACTCCGGGACCCGCGAGCGGTGAGCGCGTCGCACGGCAGCGTTAGGGTCGCAGACATGGCGACGCCGCACATCACCGCCGAGCCCGGTGACCTTGCCCCCGACGTGCTCATGCCTGGCGACCCCCGGCGCGCCACGCGCATCGCCGAGACGGTCCTCACCGACGCCCGTCTCGTCACCGACGTGCGCGGGATCGTCGGCTACACCGGGACCTACGACGGCCGGCCGGTGTCCGTCATGGCGTCCGGCATGGGGATGCCGTCGATCACCATCTACGCGACCGAGCTGTTCCGGTACTACGGCGCGCAGCGCATCATCCGGATCGGCACGGCCGGCGGCATGGCGCCGCACCTCGAGGTGGGCGACGTCGTCATCGCGAGCGCGGCCCACACCGACTCGGCGATGACGGCCCATCGCGTGCCGGGCATCCACTACAGCCACGCGCCCAGCTTCGCGCTCACGGCGGCCGCCGCGCTCGCGGCCGGCGTCGGACCGGGCGCGCCCGCGCCGGAGCCCGCCCCCACGCCCAGCGGCCGACGGCGTCGTCGAACGCGCCAGAGCGTCCACGTCGGGGCGGTCTTCACCTCCGACGCCTTCTACGCCGAGCGGGCGGCGACGCAGGAGCTGCTCGTCAAGCACGGCACGCTCGCGGTCGAGATGGAGGCCGCGGGCCTCTACGCGGCAGCCGACGCGGAGGGCGGCCAGGCGCTGGCCATCTGCACCATCTCCGACCTGCTGTTCCGCGAGGCGTCGCTGTCCGCCGAGGACCGCGAGCTGCTCTTCGACCGCGCGGTCGAGCTCGGCCTGGCGGCCTTCGCGACCGCCTGACGCGCCGGGCCGCGCGCCCCGGTCAGGGCTTCTTCTTCTGCTGCTCCAGCACGTCCTTGGCCTTGTCGACGACCTGGTCGATCTTGGCGTCGGTCGGGGTGTCCGTGCGCGCCTTGAGGGCGCGCGCCGCCGAGTCGAGCGCCTGCTGCGCCTTGTCCTCGTTGCCGTCGAGCGCACGGCGCGCCTTGCCCACGATGTCCTCGAGTCCCACGGTGCCTCCTCGGCCGGTGTGCGGGGTCACCCCCATGCCTAGGGCCACCGGGCACGCGCGGCAACCGGGACGCCGCGCCGGGCCGGGCGGCCCGCGCGCCCGGTTCGGACGGCAGCGCCGTTGTCTGTCACCCTCGACCACGGACCACGGACCCCGGACCGGCCCCTGCGCCGGCCCCGCCCGACCGACAGCAAGGACGCCCGATGAGCACCGCGACGACGCGCGCCCCCTACCGCGACCCCTCCCTCCCGATCGCCGAGCGCGTGCGGGACCTCCTGGGCCGGATGACGCTCGAGGAGAAGGTCGGCCAGATGATGCAGCTCGACGCCCGCGACGGCGTCGACGACCACGTGCTGCGCACCCAGGTCGGCTCGATCCTGCACACCTCTCCCGAGCGGGTGCTGCGCGCCCACGAGCTCACCGCGCAGACGCGCCTCGGGATCCCGCTCCTGGTCGCCGAGGACTGCATCCACGGCCACTCGTTCTGGGTGGGCGCGACGATCTTCCCGACGCAGCTCGCGATGGCCGGCTCGTGGGACGCCGACCTCGCGGCGCGCGTCGCGCGGGCCACGGCGGTCGAGGCCGCCGCGACCGGCATCCACTGGACCTTCTCGCCCGTGCTCTGCATCGCGCGCGACCTGCGCTGGGGCCGCGTGGACGAGACCTTCGGCGAGGACCCGGTCCTCATCGGTGAGCTCGCCTCGGCGATGGTGCGCGGCTACCAGGGCGACGGACTCGGCGACCCGACCGCGGTCCTCGCGACCGCCAAGCACTTCGCCGGCTACTCCGAGACCCAGGGCGGGCGCGACGCGTCCGAGGCGGACATCTCGCGCCGCAAGCTGCGCTCGTGGTTCCTGCCGCCGTTCGAGCGCGTCGCGCGTGAGGGCTGCCGCACGTTCATGCTCGGCTACCAGACGACCGACGGCGTCCCGATCACGGTCAACGAGTGGCTCCTGGACGAGGTGCTGCGCGGCGAGTGGGGCTACACGGGCACGCTCGTCACCGACTGGGACAACGTCGGCCGGATGGTGTGGGAGCAGAAGGTCCAGCCGGACCACGCGCACGCCGCCGCCGCCGCGGTCCGCGCCGGCAACGACATGATCATGACGACGCCCGGGTTCTACGAGGGCGCGCTCGAGGCTGTCGCGACCGGCATGCTCGCGGAGTCCGACCTGGACGACGCCGTGACGCGCATCCTCACCCTCAAGTTCGAGCTCGGCCTCTTCGAGGACCCGCGCCGGCCGGACGTCGCGGTGCAGGAGCGGGTCATCGCCTCGCCGGAGCACACGCGCCTCAACCTGGAGGTCGCGCGCCGCTCGCTCGTGCTGCTCCGCAACGACGGCGTGCTGCCGCTCGCGGGCGGCTTCCGCGCCGACCTCGCCGCCGCCGGCACCCAGCTCGTGCGCGGTGCCGACGGCGACACGACCCCGCGCCGCGTCGCCGTCGTCGGGCCGCTCGCCGACGACGCGCAGACGCAGCTGGGCGACTGGGCCGGCTCGTCCGGCCAGGCCGACTGGCTGCCGGACGGCCACCCGCGGGAGATGATCACCACGGTGCTCGACGGCCTGCGCGGCGTCGTCCCGGAGGGCTGGACGGTGACGCACGCCCGCGGCGCCGACATCCTCACCCTCGAGCCCGACCCCGAGGGCGCGACCTTCCCGGACGGCCAGCCCCGCCCGCCCGTGGTGGTGCCGTGCGCCCCGGACGAGGTGCTCATCGCCGAGGCCGTGGCGGCCGCGCGCGACGCCGACTACGTCGTCGCCGTCGTCGGCGACCGGATCGAGCTGGTCGGCGAGGGACGCTCGACGGCGACGCTCGAGCTCGTGGGTGGCCAGATCGCGCTGCTCGACGCGCTCGCCGCGACGGGGACGCCCCTGGTCGTGGTCCTGCTCGCGTCCAAGCCGCTCGTCCTGCCGGACTCGGCGCTGTCCGCGGCCGCGCTCGTGTGGGCCGGCAACCCCGGCATGCGCGGCGGGCAGGCGATCGCGGAGCTGCTGCTCGGGCTCGTCGAGCCGTCGGGCCGCCTGCCGATCTCGTTCGCGCGGCACGTCGGGCAGCAGCCGACGTACTACAACCAGATCCGCGGCCAGCACGGCGACCGGTACGCCGACCTCACCCAGCGCCCGGCGTTCGCCTTCGGTGAGGGGCTGTCCTACACGGACGTCGCCTACGAGGACCTGCGCCTCGACCGCACGACGGCGACGGCCGCCGACGTCGTCCGGGCGAGCGTGACCCTGCGCAACACGGGCGCGCGCCCCGCGCGGGAGACGGTCCAGCTCTACGTGTCCGACGCCGTGACGTCGGTGTCGTGGGCGGACCAGGAGCTCAAGACGTTCGCCCAGGTGGACGTGCCGGCGGGCGGCCAGGTCGAGGTGACCCTCGAGCTGCCCGTCGCCGACTGCACGATCGTGGACGCCGCCGGACGTCGCGTGGTCGAGCCCGGCGAGATCGAGGTCCGGGTCGGACGCTCGTCGCGTGCGCAGGACCTGCTCGCCGCGCGGTTCGTGGTCACCGCCTGAGCGTCCCGGCCCGGACGACGGAGGGCGCTGACGGCCGGTGCCGTCAGCGCCCTCCGTCGCTGTCTGGGTCCGTCGCCGTCAGACCGGCGGCGGCGGGGGCGGCGTCGCGCGACGGAACGCCCCGTCGTCCGAGCTCCGGCCGCCCGCGATCGACGAGATCAGCTGCGACAGGTCGAGGCCCGTGAGCTGGCGGACGACCTCCTGGCCCTCGCCGAGCACCGACGCCACGTTCTTGGTGATCGCGGAGGCGCCGTCGGTCGAGATGACCGTCATCTGACCGATGTTGCCGATCGGCTCGGCGGCGGCACGGACGATCTCGGGCAGGCGCGAGATGACCTCCTGCGCGATGGCTGCGTCGCCGTACTTCTTGAGCGCCTCGGCCTTGGCGTCCGTGGCGGCGGCCTCGGCGCGACCCTCGGCCTCGATGGCCGCGGCGCGCGCCTCACCCTCGGCGCGGATGGCCGCGGCGAGAGCCAGCTGGCGGTCGCGCTCGGCCTCACCGGCGCGGCGGACGGACTCGGCGTTGGCCTCGGCGTCCTGGATCGCGGCGGTCTTGTTGGCCTGGGCGATCGTCGTGCGCTTGTAGGCGTCCGCCTCGGTGGCGGCGTTCGCGGCGTCGCGCTCGGCGGTGGCCTTCTGGACGGCGGCGTACGCGGCGGCCTCGGCCGGCTTGCGGACGTCGATGTCGAGCTGCTCCTCGGTCACGCGAGCCTGCTCGGCGAGCGCCTCGCGCTGCTGCGCGGCGACGATCTTGTCCTGCTCCGCACGCGCGAGCTGACCGGCGGCCTCGGCCTCGGCGTTGGCGCGGTCCGTCTGCGCCTTGATCGCGGCCTGCTTGAGGTCGAGCGCCTTCTGGCGCTCGGCGATCTGCTCTGCGGCCTCGATGACGGCGAACTCGGCCGCCCGGCGGGCCTCGGCCTCGGAGACCTCGGCGACCTGGCGGGCGCGCGCGTTCTCGGCACGACCGAGGTTCGCGAGGTAGTCGGAGCCCGGCGTGGAGATGTCGGAGATGTTGAGCAGGTCGACCTGCAGGCCCTGCTCGGCCAGGTCGATCTTCGTCGACTCGACCACGCGGTCCGAGAGGCCCTTGCGGTCGGAGATGATCTGCTCGATCGTCATGTCGCCGACGATGGAGCGCAGCGAGCCCTCGAGGGACTCCTTGATGATCTCGGTCAGCGTGCCCTGCTGGGACAGGAAGCGCTGGGCGGCGCGACGCACGCCCTCCTCGTCGCCGCGGACCTTGAAGTTGATCGACGCCTTGATGGCGATCTTGATGCGGTTCTTGTCGACGCCCTCGACCGTGATGCCGATCTGGCGCTGCTCGAGCGAGATCGGGAAGCCCTGCTGCAGGATCGGCCAGACGAACACACGACCGCCGACGACGACGCGCTGACCCGTCTCGCCGACGGCGGAGCGGCCGGCGCCCTTGCCGACGATGATGAGCGCCTCGTTCGGGGGGACGCGGCGGATGCGGCGCGCGATGAACGCGACGACGGCGACCACGACGAGGACGAGCGCCGCGACGCCGATCACCGTCACGATCTCTGCGGGTACTCCGATGCTGTTCACGTGTGCCTCTCGGGGTGGGGGATCTCAGTCCTGGATCGAGGCGCCGGGGCGGGCGACCTTGACGCGGCCCCCGGACTGCTCGACGACGACGATGCGGGTGCCCTCGGGGATCTCGACGTCGGCCCACGCGAGGCGGCGCTCGAGCTCGCGCGGGTCGTCGAGGCTGACCTCGCCGCTGCGGCCGGGTGCGACGGGCGACGTCACGACGCCCTGCACACCCGTGAGCGTGTACGGCAGCCCGTCCTCGGACGCCTTGAGGTGCCCGACCATGCGCTGGACGCCGACCACGGTCAGCACACCGAAGGCCGCCGAGGCGACGTACGCCCAGACGGTCGGCAGCCCGTTGGCGGTGACGATCGCGCCGATCGCGCCGAACCCGAGGGCGCCCGCGCCGAGGGATGTGCCCGACAGCGCGCCGTCGCCGATGTCGAAGACGTCCCCGAGCGGGAGGGCGATCAGCAGGAGCGCGAGGCCGATGCCGCCGATGACCATGAAGGTGACCATGTGGTCGTCGCCCCGTCCCCCGTTGTGCCGCCCGCGGCACGCGCCTGCCTGCCTCGTGTCAGGCGGAACCATAGCCGGACCTGGCCGCCGGGGGGAGCCGCCACCGTGGTGACGTCCGACCGGCGCTGCGTAGGGTGACGCGCACGAGCCGCGCGCCTGCCGGCCACGGGTGCCGACGAGGGGAGCACGTGGTGGTGCGAGGACCCGACGCCCCGGGCGGCCCGCGGATGCCTCGGGCCGTCCTCCTCGCGACCGGGATGGCCCGCACGGGCGCCCCGCCGGACCGTGTGCGCGAGCGGGTCGGGGGACGGACCGTGGTCGTCACGGGCGCCTCCCGTGGGATCGGCGCCGCCACGGCCGAGCGGCTCGCCGCCGTCGGTGCGCGCGTCGTACTGCTGGCGCGGGGCGCCGAGGCGCTCGACGACGTCGTCGGCGCCGTGCGCTCGCGGGGCGGCACGGCGCACGCGATCGCCGTCGACCTGCGTGACCCGCAGGCGGCCGCCGCGGCGGGCGAGCGCATCCTCGCCGAGCACGGCACCCCGGCCGTCGTCGTGTCGAACGCCGGGCACTCGATCCACCGCTTCCTGGCCGACTACGCCGACCGCTTCCACGACGTGACCAGGACAGCCGGCGTCAACTACCTCGGACCTGTCGCGCTGCTCCTTCGGCTGCTGCCGGCGATGACGGCCGCCCGTGCGGGCCACCTGGTCCTCGTCTCCACCACGAGCGTCTCGGTCCCGCTTCCCGGCTGGTCCGCCTACGGCGCGTCCAAGTCGGCGCTCGACGCGTGGGTGGCGTCGGTCGCCCCCGAGCTCGCCGTCGACGGCGTCGCGACGACGACGCTGCGCCTGCCGCTGGTCCACACGGCCATGAGCGCGGCGACGCCCGCCTACCGGCGGGTCCCCGGGCTGCTGCCCGACGACGTCGCCGCGCTCGTCACGCACTCGGTGGTGGCCAGACCTCGCGTGGTGGACCCGTGGTGGTCGCGCGCGGCCGGGCTCGCGGTGGACCTCGCGCCCGGCCCGGTGGACCGCCTCGCCACGGGGTACGTCCGGGCGGTGCGGGCGGCCCGCCGGCGCCGCGACGTGCCGTGAGACGCCGGGCGCGGGCGCGGGTCCGCGGCGTGGGCGCCGGTGCGCGGGGGCCTGCCCAGGTGGCCCGCGGGCTCGCCGCCCTGGTCGCGGGCGATCCGGTGGGGACGTTCCGGCTGGTGCGGGCGCTGCGCCCCCGGTCGTTCGAGGGTGTGCTGCGCGCGGCGGCCGCGCGGCGCCCCGACGTCGTCGCGATGGTCGACGACCTCGGAGCGGTCGGCGCCGCCGAGCTCGACGCCGCCGCCGACGCCCTCGCGCGGTCCATCGCCCGGGCCCTCGCCCCGCCCGTCCCCGGCGCGGGCTCGCGGCGCCCGCGCGCCGCCCGCCCCCGCGTCGGCATCGTCGCGCCCGACGACCGCCGGTTCGTCGTCGCGGTCGCCGCGACGCTGCGGGCGGGCGCGGACGCCGTGCTCATCGGGCCGCGGTCGGGCGAGCTCGAGGTGTCAGGCGTCGTCGAGCGCGAGCGCGTGGTGGCGCTCCTGCGTGTCCCCGCCGAGGCGTCCGGGCCCTGGGCGTTGACCCGCACGTCCGTGGTGACGTCGCGCGACGGCCGGCGTGAGGCCGGCCGGCGGGACCGCGCGCCGCGCGTCGTGCTGCTCACGGCCGGGACGACGGGCGCCCCCGTGTCGACCGCGGGATCGCCCTCGACGGCCCGGCTCGTCCCGCAGCTGGCGCTGCTGGCGGCGACGGGCGTCCGGGCGGGCAGGCCGGTGCTGGTCCTGCCGCCCCTGTTCCACGGGCACGGTTTCGGCGTGCTGACGGCGGGGCTCCTCGTCGGCGCGCCCGTCGTGACCGCGGGCGAGCGCTCCGGCGCGGGGATCTGCGCGGCGGCCCGGCGGTACGGCGCCGCCGTCGTCACGGGGGTGCCCGTGCACCTCCAGCGCCTCGCCGACCACCTGGCCGCCGGGTGCCCGGACGCCCCCCGGCTGCACCGGGTGGTGAGCGGCTCCGCGGGCCTGCGGCCCGACGTCGCCGCGCGCCTGGCCCGTCAAGCCGACGGGGTGGTCGATCTCTTCGGCTCGACCGGCACGGGCACGCTCACCGTCGCGACCACCGCCGACCTCGCGGCGGCGCCCGGGTGCGTCGGTCGCCCGGTCGCCGGGGTCCGGGTCGCGGTGGTCGACGACGCCGGCCGCGAGGTCCCGCGCGGGACGTCCGGCCTGCTCGTCGCCGTCGAGCGCGGACGCCTGGTCCCGACGGGCGGGGGACGCCTGGTCCCGACGGGCGACCGGGCCGTCCTCGACCGGGCCGGCCGCGTGAGGCTCGCAGGCCGCGCCGATGCCGTCGTCGTCAGCGGCGGCGAGAACGTCCACCCGGGCGAGGTCGAGGCGTTCCTGGTCGCGCGGCCGGGGGTGCGCGACGCGGTGGTCGGCGCCGTGCCGGACGCCGTGCACGGCACCCGCCTGGTGGCCGACGTGGTGCTGGACGCCGCGGGCCCCCTGACGCCCGCGTCGGCGCCGCAGGAGCTGCGCACCGCCGTTCGCGCGCTCCTCGCTCCGCACAAGGTGCCGCGCGAGGTGCGGGTGGTCGACGAGCTCGACCGCTCGGCGGTCGGCAAGGCGCGGCTGCGGTCGTAGTCGCGGGAGCTACTGGCGGCCCAGCACCCAGCCGTGCGGCGCGGCGAGCTCGTCGGCCGCAGCCGGTCCCCACGAGCCCGGCGCGTACGGCAGGGGGTCGGGGCGGTCCTCACCGAGCAGGGGCTCGAACGTGCGCCATGCGGCCTCGAGGCCGATCGGCGTCGTGAAGAGCGTGCGGTCCCCCTGGAGCACGTCGTGCATGAGCGACGCGTACGCGGGCAGCGGCTCCCCGGGCGTGACGTCGTCGAGGAGCATCGTCGCGGTGCCGCGCGCCAGGTCGAGGTCGGGCCCGGGCTTCTTCACCGCCGTCGTCAGCGCGATCTCGCCGTCGCCGGCCAGCGAGAGGCTGATCGCGCCCGCCGGCACCTCGTCGCCGAACAGGTGCACGGGGTCGCGTCGCAGGACCAGCGTCACGCGCTGCGCGGACGCCGCCATCCGCTTTCCGGTTCGCAGCAGGAACGGCACGTCGCGCCAGCGCTCGTTGTCGATCCACAGGCGTGCCGCGATGAACGTGTCGGTCGTCGAGCCCTCGCGGACCCCCTCGATGTCCTGGTACCCCTCGAACTGGCCGAGGACGACGTCATTCACGGGGTCGAGGGGCCGGAAGTCGCCGATCGCGTCCTCCCGCGCCCGCACGAGGTCCGAGACCGCCAGGTGCCGCGGCGGTTCCATCGCGACCTGGCCGGCGACCTGGAACAGGTGGCTGACGACCATGTCGAGCGCAGCGCCGGTGGCGTCGTAGAACTCGGCGCGCTGGGCGACGTCGAGCGTCTCGGGCACGTCGATCTGCACCTGCTCGACGTGGTGGCGGTCCCACACGCTCGAGAACAGGTCGTTCGCGAAGCGCATGACGTGCAGGTTCTGCGTCGCCTCCTTGCCGAGGAAGTGGTCGATCCGGAAGACCTGGTCCTCCTCGAACACCTCGTGCACGACGGCGTCGAGCTCCCGGAAGCTCTCGGGCGAGGTCCCGTAGGGCTTCTCGTAGACGATGCGCACCGTCTCGTGCCGGCCGTCCGGCCCGACGGCCAGGCCCTGCGCGCCCATGGCCTCGGTGAGCGGCGCAAAGCCCTGCGGCGGGATCGCGAGGTAGTGCACGACGACGACGTCCTCCGGTCCCAGGGTCCGGGCCGCCGGCTCCTGGTCGCCCTCCGCGAGGGCCTCGGTCTCGGTGAGCTCGCGCCGCACCTGGTCCAGCGCCGCGGGCAGGCCGCCGCCGTCGCCGTCGGCCCTGACCTCGTCCGTGAACCGCGAGTGCCGGGTCAGCGCGTCGACGTCGTCGTCCGTGGTGCCCTCGTGGCCGAACTCCTCGAGCGCGGACCGGACGTGCCCGACGAAGTCCTCGCGGCTCATGGACTCCCGGCCGGTGCCCAGCAGGGCCCAGCGGTCCGGGAGGAGGCCCCGCTCGTGGAGGGTCGCGAGCGAGGGCAGGACCAGGCGGCGCGACAGGTCGCCGCGCGCGCCGTGCAGCACGAGGATCAGGGGTGCCGCGGCGCCCGCGTCGGACGGGGTCGCGGACGGCGTCTCGCTCGGGCTCATCGGGGAGTCCTCCTCGGGGCGGGTGCGCCTCGACGCTACGTCGGTCGTTGTCGCGGCGCGCGGCGGCGTGGTGGTGACCCGAACGTGTGACGTCGGCCACGTTCACCCGCACGCGAGGTCATGGCGCGGGCGGCGGTGCCGATCCATTGGGTACGACGCGGCGCAGCGGGCGCGGCGGGACCGACCCAGCGAGGCCACGATGAGCAGCAGCACCCTGACGCGGAACAAGGTCCGCGGCGCGTCGGCCGTCCTGCACGGCGTCCACCCGCTGCGCGGCTACCCCGTGACCTGGCACCTGACACCCCTGGCGTACCGCACGGGCGGGCTGGCGGACTTCCTCGTCGAGCGCGCCGACGGCCACATCGAGGACTCGCTGGTGTGGGACCTCGCCGAGAAGGACACCGTCATCATGACGGCGCACGAGATGTGCGAGCTGGTCCGGCGGTCCTCGGGACGCCCGGCCTAGACCTGCAGGACCGGCGCGGCCCGGCCCCGTCGAGGGGACCGGGGCCGCGCCCGTTCAGGCGCGTGTCACTGCGCGGCGAAGTACATCGTGTCGGAGTCGTACCCGACCGACAGGGCCCAGGTGCCGCCCGTGACGGCGTCGGCCGGGACCTCGAAGACCAGGTTGCCCATGACGGTCCCCCCCGTGGCGACCGGGTCCTGGGCCGACAGGTCCATGGGGGCGACGACGAAGCTGTCGTCGTACGCGGTCCCGTCCGCGGCCACGTACTCGAGGTAGAGGTCGATGAAGGCGTCGCCGGTCCCGGCGCCGAGGTAGGTCGCCGTCACGGGGACCAGGACGTAGACGTTGCCCGCGGCGGGCGGCTCGTTGAACTGGTTCTCGGCCTGCACGGCGGGCCACGAGTCCCACGACGCCGTGCCGACGGTGATCTCCCACAGCGGACCGGAATCGTCGGTGAACGTCACGAAGTCGACCCCGGGCAGCGCGGGGTCCTCGCGCGTGCCGAGAGCGCCGGAGCCTGCGCCGGGCGCCTGCGTCGGCTCGGCCGGCTCCGTCGGCTCGGCCGCGGTGCCGCCCTCGTCCTCGGTGCCGGAGCCGTCCGAGGTCCCGCTCTCGCGCTCCGCCTCCTCGCCGACCGTCTCGAACTCCTCGACGGCGGTGTTGACCTGGTTGATGGCGAAGAGCGTGAAGGACGTGACCACGAGGGCGATCAGCAGGGCCAGGGCGCCCGTGATGAGGCCGCCGAGGCCGAAGCCCTTGCCGCCCGGCTTCCGCATGGCGAGGATGCCGACCACCACGCCGGCGATGCCGAGGGCGACACCGAGGAACGGGATCCAGCACAGGACGAGGGCCGCGATGCCGACGACCAGCGCGCCGATCGCGATGCCGGGAGCCTTGGTCTGCGGCGGCGGGGCGTAGTTGCCTCCCGGGGGGCCGTAGCCCTGCGGGGAGCCGTACGCCGTCGCACCGAACTGCCCGCTGGGGTCCGGCATGCCGCCGTAGGGCGCCCCACCCTGCGGGGCGGTCGCGCCGTACTGCGGGCTCGTCGACGCCGCCGCGTACGGCGACGAGGCTCCGGGCTGCGGGGCGTAGGGGGACGTGGTCTCGGACGGGGTCGCGGAGGTCTGGGGCGGGGCGTAGGGCGTCGGTGCCGAGGCGTAGGGCGCAGCGGGTGTCGTGCCCTGGTTCTGGGCGTACTGCGGCGGCGCGTAGGGCGGCGGCGTGGGCCCGGACTCGGGCTCGCGGGCGTCGTTCTGTGGGTCGCTCATATTTGCTCCGGAGTGGCGGCGAGGGGGTGCGGGGGCACCCTCGCCCCGCATCGTTCGCTATGGCGGCCCGGCATGCGACCTCGTCTCGCCGATTCACCCGTTCGGAGTGCACGGTGCCTGTGCTCAGGATCACGCGTCCGACCGGGCCTGCGGGCTTGCGTAGGTACCCCCCAGTACGCATAAAGTTCAACTACCGAAGCCCCGCTGCCCGCCCCCCTGGCAGCGGGGCTTCTGTACGTCCACGATCGCGCGGCTCGGCGCATGGGCCAGCGAGCCCCAGCTCGGCCCCTCGTCTGCTGCCCGGATGTGCGGAGCGCGTGGCTGGAGTGGCCACTGGTGCTGAGGCGAATCGCGCTGGCCCCATGAGCCCCACCAGCACCATGGACCGCACATCCGTCAGCGCGCGGACGCGGGCCGTTCGACGTCCTGCGCCTGCTCGAGGTCCGCGGCCGGGCGGTCGCGGGGCATGGCGAGCGAGGCGGCCGCCGTGAGCGCCGCGACGACGGCGACGGCGACGAACACGCCCGTGGCCGCGCTGCCGAAGCGCTCCGGGTCCGAGAAGGCGTCGGTCCCGCGCATCGCGGCGTTGACGAGCGCGCCGAGCGCCGCGATGCCCACCGCGCTGCCCATCGACCGCGCGAACATGTTCGCGCCCGTGACCACGCCGCGCTCGCCCCACCCGACGCTCGACTGCGCCGCGATGAGCGACGGCGCGGCGACCAGGCCCATGCCCAGCCCGATGACGAAGCAGCACGCCGCCACCACGGGGATGGACGGCTCGGCGGAGAGCACCGCGAGCGCGGACGTGCTGAGGACGACGACGGCGATCCCGATCAGCACGGTCGTCCGGAACCCGAGGCGCAGGTACAGCCGCCCGGCCTGCGACGCGGCGATCGGCCACCCCAGCGTGAGCGCGGCCAGCGTCAGCCCGGACACCAGGGGGGAGACGCCGAGCAGCGCCTCCAGCCACGTCGGCACGTACGACGTGAGCCCGATGAGGATGACGCCCACGCCGACGCCGACCAGCGCGGTGGTCGCGAGCAGGCGGCGCGAGAGCACCCACAGCGGGAGCACCGGCTCGGCCGCGCGCCGTTCGACCAGCACGAAGCCGACGAGCATCACCACGGCGGCCGTGATCGAGGCGATGCTCTGCGGGGACGACCACTCCCACGCGTTGCCGCCCTCGAGCAGCGCCAGGATCAGCAGCGTGGAGCCGATCGACAGCAGCGCGCCCCCCGCCCAGTCGATGCGGTGGCGCTGCCTCTCGACGGTCTCGTGCAGGTGACGGACCAGCAGCCACGCGGCGAGCAGGCACAGCGGGATGTTGACCCAGAAGATCCAGGTCCAGTCGAGGAACTCCGAGAAGACGCCACCGAGGGTCGGTCCCACGACGCTCGACAGGGCCCACACGCTCGCGATGTAGCCCTGAGCCTTGGCGCGCTCGGCCACCGTGTAGATGTCGCCCGCGATGGTGATCGCCATGGGCTGGACGGCGCCGGCGCCGAGGCCCTGGATCGCACGGAACGCGATGAGCGCCGGCATCGACCAGGCGAACCCGCAGAGCACCGACCCGAGCAGGAAGAGCCCGATGCCGATGAGGATCACCGGCTTGCGGCCGATCGTGTCCGCGAGCTTGGAGTAGATCGGGACCGAGACGGCCTGGGTGAGCAGGTAGACCGAGAACAGCCAGGGGAAGGACGAGAACCCGCCGAGGTCCGCGACGATCGTCGGGACGGCGGTCGCGAGGATGGTCGCGTCGATCGCGACGAGCCCGGTCGTGACCATGATCGCCACGAGGATCGGGCCGCGGGTCGACCGGAAGCCGACGCCGTCGGCGGTCGTCCGGGTGGGCGTCGCGCGCTCGGTGGTCACGTGGCACGACAACACACCGTCGCACCGCGCGCATTCCGGGCGCGGGCGCCGATCACGTCGCCGGGACGCGACCGGCCGTCCTCACGGCCGCGGGGCGAGCGGGTGCTCGACCCGGTGCATCTCCCGCATCCCCTCGACGGCAGCCCAGATGTCCATCGCCACGTTCCCGCACTCGTCGGTCGGCTCCGTCGCGAGCACCGCGCGACCGTCCGCGTCGACCAGCCAGAACGCCGGCGTGGGGAAGGCCAGCTCGCAGTCGGGGTTGGCCGGCTGCAGGACGCGTGAGGGGCGGCGGAGCTGGGCGAGCACCGGTCCGACGTCGCCCTCGAACCAGACCTCGTTCATCGTCAGCGCCGCGACCTCGCCGTCCGTCACCGTCGCCTCGAGGTCGCACACGACCACGTGGACCGGGGTGAAGCCGCCCGGGACCGACCCGGGCGTCGACGCGTCCACCGGCCCGTACGCCTCGATCTCCTCGTAGAAGATGGTCCACGGGTCGAGGGCGCCGGAGGTGAGGCACGACGCGGCGCCCGCCACCGGCGAGGGCGGCGGGGGTCGGGACCAGGTGGAGGCGATCACGGCGACGGCCGCCACGGCGACCAGCACGAGGACGCCCGCGAACACCATTGCGGCACGACGGCTCATCGTCGGCCCCCTCCCGGCGGCCGCGCGCCGGCCGTCGCTCCGTGCATCGGCGCGGCCGGTGGCCGACATGATCACCGGGCCCGGGCATCACCCGGTTGCCCGCTCAGCCGCGCGCTCAGGCGACCGCTCCGGGGCCTTCCCCGAGGCCGCTCGCTCGCCGGACCTCGCGCCCGACCGCGGTGCGCACCGCCTCCTCGCTGCCGATCACCCTGACGGTCTCGCGGGCGCGGGTGGCCGCCGTGTAGAGCAGCTGGCGTGTGAGCAGGGGCGACGTCGCGGGAGGCAGGAGCAGCGAGACGCGCGCGAACTGGCTGCCCTGCGCCCGGTGCACCGTCATCGCGTGCACCGGCACCACGGCGGGCAGGCGGTGAGGGCTGATCCGCTGCGGCCGTTCGGGGTCGCCGAACACCGCCATGCGCCCGCCCTTGCCGTCGTCGACGACCACGCACGTGTCGCCGTTGAAGAGGCCGGTGTCGCGGTCGTTCGTCGTCACGAGCAGGGGCAGCCCGAGCGGCCACGGTCCCTGCTGGTCCGGCGCTCCGGGGTCCGCCGTCCACGCGGCGGCGACGTCGGCCCAGTGCGCGACACCCGCGGGACCGCGGCGGTGCGCGAGCAGCAGGCGGTGGCTCTCGAGCGCCCGCAGCGCCGCGCCGCCGTCCCCGGCGCGCGCGGCCGCGAGCAGCGCCGTCCCGGTCGCCCGGACGTCGTCGCGCAGGCCGGCGAGCTGGTCCGGCGTGGGGTGGGCCCCGGTCTCGACCCACACGAGCGCCGGGTCGTCCGAGCGCAGGAGGTGGACGACGGCGTCCGCGTCGCCGTCGCGGATCGCGGCGGCCAGGCGCCCGAGCGCGCCGTCGAACCGGTGGTTGACCGTGAGCCGCACGACGCCCGCGCGCAGCGCGGTCAGGTCCGACGGGGTGAGTGCGGCCGCGGAGACCAGGTCGGCCAGGGGCCCGTCGAGCGCGCGCAGCGGCCCGTCACCCGCGGGCGGGCGCCGCACCAGGTCCCCGAGCACCGCGCCGGCCTCGACCGAGGCGAGCTGGTCGGGGTCGCCCACCAGGAGCAGGCGCGCCCCGGGCCGCAGCGCCTCGAGCAGCCGGGCCATGAGCGGCAGGGACACCATCGACGTCTCGTCGATGACGACGACGTCGTGCGGCAGGCGGCGCGAGCGGTCGTGCCGGAAGCGGGTCGAGGAGTCGTGCCGCCAGCCCAGCAGCCGGTGGATGGTCATGGCCTCGAGGTCGCCGACGGCGGCGCGGTCGGCGGGATCGAGGCCGGCGACCTGCTCGTGCACGGCCTCCTTGAGGCGCGCCGCGGCCTTGCCGGTCGGTGCCGCGAGCGCGACACGGAGCCCCCGTCTGTGCGCCCCGGCCCCCGGCGCGGAGGTCGTGGCGCCCACCTGCTGCAGGATCGCCAGCACGCGCGCCACGGTCGTCGTCTTGCCCGTGCCGGGCCCGCCCGTCAGCACGGTCAGGGGTGAGACGGCGGCGGTCGCGGCCGCCAGCCGCTGGCGCGCGTCGTCCGCGCCGGGGAAGAGCCGGACGACGGCGTCGCGCAGGGCCCGGGCGTCGACGGCCGGCGGGGGAGCGGCGAGCCGCGCGTCGACCTCCCGGCGCACGACCTGCTCGTCGCGCCAGTAGCGGTCGAGGTACAGGCGCCCGTCGACCCAGCGCACGGGCCTGTCCTCGCCGCCCACGGGTCCGGCGGCGACCGCCGGGCTCCGCTCGATCGCGGCGCGCCAGGCGGCGGGCTCCGGCCACGGCAGGTCGA
The DNA here is from genome assembly GCF_014042015.1 of Actinotalea sp. JY-7876. Lineage (NCBI taxonomy): Bacteria > Bacillati > Actinomycetota > Actinomycetes > Micrococcales > Cellulomonadaceae > Actinotalea > Actinotalea sp. JY-7876. Next base: position 127,434 of record NZ_CP059493.1, read on the forward strand.
CCGGCCCGGCCTCGACCTCCACCTCGGCGGCGAGCTCGGCGACGTCGTCGAGCGCGAGGCACACGGAGCCGGAGCGGACCCCGCGCACGGCGAGCGCGACGGCGAGCCGCACCGTCTCCTCGGGCTCGCCGGCGAGCGACCCGAGGCGCTGGGCGACGTGCACGTCCGCGGCCGTGAGCAGGCCCGCGACGTTGAAGGTGCGGAGCAGCGGCGACGCCCGCAGGGCGAGGCGCACGTCGTGGGGGTCGGGCGGCGTCGGCGGCGAGAGGGGCGGCGCGGGCGCGGCGGATGCGGCCGGGTTCGTGGTCATGCCCGCCTCCCGTCGGCCACGCGCCCGTCGAGCAGCGCGGACAGCCCCAGCACGACGTCCGTCGGGGGCCGCCACGCCATGACGCCGCAGGGCGTCCCGTCGACCACGGGCGTGTCGGGGCCGGACATGCCGCGCACGAACAGGTAGAGCCCGCCGCCGAGGTGGCGCTCGGGGTCGTACCCGGGCTGGCGCCAGCGCAGGTAGCGGTGCAGCGCCGCGGTATAGAGGAGCAGCTGCAGCGGGTAGTGGGCGTCGAGCATCGCCTCGACCATCGCGGCGGGCCGGTAGTGCCACGCCGTGAGGTCCTCCGCCGCGGGGGCGAGGCGGTTGGTCTTGTAGTCGACGACGAGGTAGCGCGGCTCGGCGGCGGCGTCGCGCACGCGCAGGACGGCATCGATGCTGCCGGTGAGGTAGCCGCGCAGCCGCTCGGTGCCCGTGTGCGGGCCGTCGAGGCGGTCGGCGTAGGGGGCGAACGGGTCGTCGGCCGGCAGGTGCCGGCGCAGCAGGTCGGCGACGTCGTGCAGGGTCGCACCCGCGTGGCGCCCGGAGCCCGCACCGTCCGCGAGCGGCAGCTCGAAGGCGAGCTCGGGCAGGCGGTCGCGCGGCTCGACGTCGGCCAGCGTGGCGGCGCCCGCGAGCGGGCCGAGCGGCGTGCGCAGCACCGGGAGCAGCGAGGTCGCGAGCGCGTCGGGGTCGACGCCGAGCCCGCGCGCCAGGCCGGTCTCGCGGCAGCGGCGGAGCAGCTCCGCCGCGAGGTCGGGCGCGCGGGTGTCGACGTGCTCGAGGACCTCGTGGGTCAGCGTGCCGAACGCCGTCCCGCCGGGCAGGTCCGCCATGGGGGAGCGGACGGCACGCAGCGCCGCGTCGACGGTCGCGCCGTCGGTGACGCCGGCGGTCGTCGCGTCCAGCGTCACGTCCGCGTCGGACTCGTCCTGGATGCCGGTCGTCTCCGGCTCGTCGGCGACCCCGCCGTGGGCCACCTCGTGCGCGGCGGCGGTGAGCCCGGAGTAGGAGGTCCGCCGCCAGGCGGTGTCGAGCGGGCGCGTGAAGCGTGCGACCTGGAGCTCGGACTGCGGCGCCGCGGGCGGCGTCCAGCGCACGCGCGCGGGCGCGGCGGTCACCTGCTCGTGCACCACGGTCCCGCCGGAGCGCGCGGCCAGCGCCGCGAAGGCCGCGGCGGCGTCGACGTCCTTGGGCACGGTGACCCCGGGTGGCGGCTGCTCGCCGTCGCCGTGCGTGCCGAGCAGGAGGCGGGTCATCGCGCCCGCTGTCGTGTTCTTGGACGGCGCCCACCACACGACGAGCTGGGAGCTCGCGCGGGTCAGCGCGACGTACGCGAGCCGCAGGTCCTCGCCGAGCTCCTCGGCCTGGTGGCGCGTGCGCGCGTCGGCGTAGGACGGGTCCTTCGGTCCGCCCACGTGCAGCAGCCGGGCGTCGGCGTCGTCGTGGTAGCGGACCACCGGCGGGGTCTGCGCGCTGAAGCGGTTCCACGCGAACGGCACGTGCACCACCGGGAACTCGAGGCCCTTGCTCGCGTGGATGGTGACGACCTGGACGGCGGCGGCGTCGGTCTCGAGCCGCCGGCTGCGCTCCTCGGCGTAGTCCTGCTCCGTCTCAGCCATGCGCGCGCGCAGCCACTCGGCGAGCGCGGCGGTGCCCAGGCGCTGGGTGTGCGCGACGCCGTGCAGCGTCTGGCCGATGTGCCGCAGGTCGGTGAGCATGCGCTCGCCGTCGGCCGTGCGCAGCAGGCGCTGCGTGAGCCCGTCCGCGGTCGCGGCCTCGAGCAGGGTCGCGACGCCCCGCTCGGCAAGCAGGTGCGACCAGGTGCGCAGGCGGTCGGCGAGCTCGTCGCGGTCCGCCTCGGGGGCGGTCGCCAGGCGCTGCGCGTCCCACCCGACGAACGGCGTCAGCGCCGCCGCGGCGACGCGCCCCGTGACGCCGGGCTGGGCGAGCGCGGTCAGGAGGGTGCGCCAGTGCCGCGCCGCGGGCGTGCCGAACACGCTCTGCAGCCCCGAGACGACCGCCGGCACGCCGGCGTCCGCCAGCGCGTCCCGCACGGCGGTGGCGTCCGCGTTGCGGTGGGCCAGGACGGCGATGTCCCCGGGCCGCAGCGCGCGCCACCGCGCGGCGTCGCCCTCGCTCTCGCGCAGGCGGACCGTCTCCAGCGACCGGACGACCTCGTTGGCGACGTCGGCGTAGATCACCCCGCGCACCGCGCCCACGGCGGGGACCGCGCCCGAGGAGCCGACGGCGGCGCGCGTCACCTGCCGCAGCGTCACGGGTGGCGCGCCCTCGAGGCGCCGGCCGGTGTGCTCGGCCTCGACCGGCTGCACCACGATGTCCCGGTCGCCCAGCGCGGTGCGGCGCAGGAGGGCGCTCATGCCCTGCAGGAGCGGCTCGTCGCTGCGCCAGTTGCGGCCGAGCGTCGCCGTCGCGTGCGCCTCGCGCCGGGCGGTGAGGTAGGTGACGACGTCGGCGCCGCGGAACGCGTAGATCGCCTGCTTGGGGTCGCCGATGAGGACGAGCGTGCGGTGCCCGTGGAACGCGGTCCGCAGGATGTCCCACTGGACCTGGTCGGTGTCCTGGAACTCGTCGACCATGACGACCCGGTACCGCGACCGGACGCGCTCGACGGCGGCCGGTCCGGTCTGCGGGTCCACGAGCGCGTCGCGCAGCAGCACGAGCAGGTCGTCGTAGTCGAGCACGCGCCGCGTGCGCTTGCGGCGCAGCAGCTCGGTCCGGGCGGCGCGGGCGAACCGGTAGCGCTGGTCCGCAGGGGAGTCGGGCTCGGCGTCGTCGGGCCGCAGCGCGGCGTCGTGGTCGCTGATCGCCGCGCGGGCGACCGTCCGGGCGTCCGCGTACGCGAGCCCCGGCTCCGCCTCGTTGGCGTAGCGCCGCAGGTAGAGGTCGTCCACGACCTCCTCGACCAGGTCCGCCTGGTCCGGCACCAGGACCGCGTCGCGGTCGACGTCGGCCGCCATGCCGAGCGCGGTGAGCATCTGCTGGCAGAACCCGTGGGTGGTCGCGATGGTGGCGGCGTCGAAGTCGGCGAGGGCGCGCGTGAGCCGCCGGCGTCGGGTGTCGAGCTCGGCGTCGTCGACGTCGGCGAGGTGTCGCAGCAGCGCGTCCTTCGAGGACCGCACGCCCGGGTCGCGCAGCGCGCGCTCCGTGGCGACCAGGCGCTCGCGGACGCGGTCGCGCAGCTCCGAGGTCGCGGCTCGGCCGAACGTGATGAGCATGAGCTCGGAGAGGTCGGCGACGCCCTCGGCGACGTACCGGGTCGCCAGCGCCGCGATCGTGAACGTCTTGCCGGTGCCCGCGCTGGCTTCGAGCACCGTGGTGCCCTGGGGCAGCGGCCCGCACACGTCGAACACCGGGGCGGCGGGGGTCACGGGTGGGGCCGTGCCCGGGGTCGTGGCCGTCGCGGTCGCCCCTTCCGTCGCCTCCATCCCCGCTGTCGCGTGGGTCGGCTGCGCGCTCATGCGAGCTCCGTCCGCTCCTGCTCGAGGAGCGGCTCCCACAGCCGCCGAGCGAGCACGCCGAGGCGCGTGCGGTCCTCCGGCCACCACCGCTGCTCCTCGGTGGTCGGCGTGCCGAGCACGTCGCGCAGCCCGGCGTCGTCGCCCCACACGAGCACGTGCAGCTCGTCGGCCTTCTCGAACCCGTCGCGCCACTCGCGTCCGGCGCTGTCGAGGGCGTCGGCCTCCTCGCCGCCGCCGTGGCGGACACGCGCGTAGGCGCACGACGTCGCCACCGGCATCGGCAGCGGTTCGCGCAGCGCGCGGTCCCGCAGGTCGGAAAGCTGGTCGAGCAGCCGCGCGGCCTCCGTGGCCTCGGGTGCCGTCAGCAGCGACGCGGCCGCCCCGGCCCCGCGGCCCCTGCCGCGCCCGATCGTCACGGCGCCGAGCCGTCGGTCGGGGAACGCGGCGGCGAGCGCGAGCAGCTGCACCCACGCGCGCAGCCGGTGCTTGGCCGCGAGCCGCGAGAACACGGGCCGGACGACGACGTCCCCGCGCAGGCCGCCCACCGTCCCGGTCAGGGTCCGCCCGCTCGGCAGCGTCACGGCGACGTCCACCGTCTGCGCGGGGTGGTCGAGCCAGCGGCGCGCGGTCTCGACGATGGGCACGACCTGGTCGTGCACCTCGCGCATCACCGCACCGCCGAGGCGTGCGGGCGGCAGCTGGCCGCGCCGCCGCTCGGCGTCGGCCGCCTGCTGCATGTCCGCCCCGTCGAGCGCCGCGGTGAGCAGCCGGTCGCCGACCTGCCAGGTCGCCAGCCCGTCGAGCGCGATGGGCAGCCGGTCGTCGACCTCGTCGGTCTCTCCGGGGACCAGCACCCCGAGCCGCCTGCGCAGGAACGCCTTGACCGGGTGCTCCAGCGCGGTGACGAGGTCGTCGAGGTCGAGCGTCCCGGACCCGTCGCCGTCGTCCTGCGCCGCGGGGGTGAGCGGGTGGTCGAGGAACGGTCGCCGCCCTTCGCGCTCGCCGCGGCCGACGACGGCGGCCCGGTGGTTGAGCGCGTCGAAGCTGAACGGCCCGGGCCGCCCGAGCGCGCCGGCGGTGAAGTTCCGCTCGTCGACGGGCTGCAGAGGGTGCCGCACGACGACGTGTGCGCGCACCGGCCGCCCGTCGGCGGCGGTGGCGGTGCGGTCGAGGGCGTCGAGCAGCTCCCCGACGGGCACCGCGGGTGGCCGCGACGCACCGGTGCGCTCGTCGGCGCCGCTGTACAGGACGACGAGGTGCTCCTGCGCGGAGGTGATCGCGTCGAGGAAGAGCTGGCGGTCCTCGCCGCGGCGGTCGCGCTCGCCGATCAGCGGCTCGCGCAGCAGCACGTCGTCCCCGTCGCTGCCGGACCCGCGCGGGAAGGCGCCGTCGTCCATGCCGAGCAGCGCGACGACGCGGTGCGGCACCGCGCGCATCGGCTCGAGCGAGCACACGGTGAGGGCACCGGTCCGGAAGCCGGCGCGCGTGGGGCGCCCGCGCAGGCGGTGCGACAGGAGCGCGCGCACGTCGGGGAGCCGCAGCTCGGTCGCGCCGTGCCGGGCCGCGGCGTCGCGCGCCTCGTCGAGCACCATGCCGGCCTCGACCTCCTGCCAGGTGTCGGCGGGCGCGACGTCGGCGAGGAGGTGCAGCGCGCGGTCGAGCGCGTCGAACCAGTGCGCCGCGGGGTGGGCGCCGTCGAGGTCCGCGAGCACGACGGTGAGGCGGTCGACCAGCTCCGCGAGGCGTCCGGCGAGGTCGACGTCGGTGGAGTCGACGTCGTCCAGCGGCAGGGCGGAGGCGACGAAGCGGTGGTCCTCCTCGGCCATCGCGGCGCCGAGCAGGATGCGGTCCAGCGCCGTCTGCCACGTGCCCTGCGCGACGTGGAGGCCGAAGCGTGCGCGCCGCTCGGCGTTCTCGCCCCACCGCACGCCGGACTCGACGGCCCACTCGCGGATCCGGTCCAGGTCGTCGTCGTCCAGCCGGAAGCGCCGCCGCACGGGCTCCGTGCCCGCGAGGTCGACGACGTCCGGCGCGGTGACCCGCCCGTCCGCGAGCTCGAGCAGGCGGCTGACCAGGGCGAGCAGGGGGTTCGTCTGCCGCAGCGACCGGTCCGCGAGCCGCACGCGCAGTGTCCGCCCGGGGTGGCCGCGCACGTCGTCGTCGGCGGTGCCGAAGGTCGCGGCGATCAGCGGCGCGAACGCCTCGATGTCCGGACACATGACGACGACGTCGCGCGGCTCGAGCGTCGGGTCGTCGGCGAACAGGCCGAGCAGCGCCTCGCGCAGCACCTCGACCTGGCGTGCGCGCCCGTGGCACGAGTGGACCTGGACGGAGCGGTCGCCCGGGGTGAGGGTCGCGGGCGGCGTATCGGGGGCGTCGTCATGCAGGCGGCGCTGGAGCGCGCCGAGCAGGGCCGCGTCGTCGGGCGCCTGGCTCCGGTGGTGGGTGACGGCCGCGTCGCCGGACGCGGTGAGCCGCACCTGCAGCTCGGTCGCGTCGCGCGCCATGGAGGCGAGCAGCGGGTGGGCGGCGACGGCGACGACGTCACGCCGGCGCGGGCTGGGTGGTGGCGCCTGGGCGACGCGGTCCCACAGCGCGGGTGAGGGGTGCGGCAGCCACAGGTGCACGTCGCGGTGCGCGGCGAGCGCGTGGAGGACGAGGTGCTGGTCCTCGGGCAGACGCGTGGGTCCGAAGACGGACAGGCGTGCTGGCAGGTCGACGGCGTCCGGGTCGGCGGTGAGGAGGCGGGCGGCGTCGTCGAGGCGCTCGGCAGGGCTCGGCGCGTCGAGGCGCGCGCGCAGGCGCCGCCACAGCTCGGGCTGCCAGGCGAGGTCGTCCGGCACGCGACCGCCGGCGCCGTCCGCGTCGTCGCCGACCGCCCACGCGCGGACCATCGCCGGCCGCTGCGCGGCGTAGGAGTCGAACAGTCCGGCGAGGTGCTGGGCGGACTGCAGGCGCCGCCCGCGGCGCGGCCCGTCCTTCTCGCCGGCGCCGAGGTGGCGCCCGAGGGCCGCGAAGCGCGGCTCGCCGGCGCTCTCGTCGACGACGTCGAGGAGCGCCCACGTGAGGCGGTCGCGTCGCCAGGGGTCGTCGTCGCGCTCGAGGCCGAGCACCGCGGCGAGGGCGTCCGCGACGAGGCGTGCGGGGGAGGGGAAGGCGACGTTGGCGCAGATCCCGGCCTCGCCGTCCGGTCCGGTCCCGAGGTGGTGCGCGAGCCGCTGCGCGACCCAGCGCTCGACGCCGCGCGTGGGGACGGCGACGACGTCGGTCGCGAAGGGGTCCTCCGCGGGCGCCGCGAGCACCTCCGCGAGCGGTGCGATGAGGGCGTCGGCGCGCTCGGAGCGGTGCAGGTGGAGCACGGGGCCTCCTCACGCGGGTGTCGGTGCGGTCACCGTAACGGGCGGGTGCGACACGACGTGGTGGGCCGCCGGCGCGACGGCGGGTGGTGGCGTACGACCGGTGTCAGCAGTCCGCGGATGTGCACGCTTCCGCGACGAGGGTGCTGCGGCGCTCGACCGCGGTGATCGGCGGCGTCGTCGTCGCGGTGGTGGCGGTGCCGTCGATGTCCTGCCATGTGGTGGTCCCGGCGAGCCGGTACTGGCCGGACCACGTCGTCGTCAGCGTGATGGCGTAGGTGCCGGCGTCGCCGTAGCTGTGGTGGACGTCGTGGTCGGGGTAGGGGCGGCCCGGGCTCGTCGTGACGAGGGGGCGGAGCCGTCGCCGTAGTCCCAGCTGTAGGACGTGGCGGTGGCCTGGACCTCGACGGCGTAGCCGAGCAGGTCGGCAGCGAGGTTCTGCTGGGCCGCGGTCGCCATGGTGATGGTGGGGATGTTGATGAGGACCGTGGCGGCGGCGGGTTGGATGGTGACCTGCGCCGGGGTGAGGGGCAGGCGACGGAAGTCCTCGGCGGTGAACGCGGGGAGGACGTCCTGGGGGCAGGACCAGGGGCTGACGAGGGTCCAAGCGCTCCAGGGAGCAGTCGGAGTGCTGCGCGACCGGCCCCAGAGTGGCTCGAGAGGAGCGACGCCCTCGCAGTCAGGGACAGAGACTGTGCCGGCATTCGTCGCGCAACTTCCGTTGCCGGGCGTCGAGATCTCGCCGGAAGTGACCGGACAAAGCGGCGCCCGGAGATACTCGACCAGTGCCAGGGCCCGACTTGCGCCTGCGGAGCGCCACGCCTGCTCAGCGGCGAAGCCCTCGCGCGCGTTGAGTTCGAAGACGTCACCGCGGGCTGCGGCCGATACCGCCTCGTCCTCGTCGCCGAGACCGGGACGCGCGAGCGCTGCCGATCCGACAAGCACCAGCATGGCGGTGAACACTGCGATCTTGGTGGTTCGGCGAGCGCTCACGACTCAACCGTCTCGACATCTAGCTCCAGCACGCGCCAGTTTGAGCCGTCATGGCGGAGCGCGTACGTGAGCACGTGCTTCTCTGATTCGGTGCGCTCGGAGACGACTTCCCCGGCTTCGTCGTACTCCTTCGAAGGTCCCTCGTTCGCCGTAACGGTCGCTCCGTAGCGGCCGACGTTGATCTCCCATGCAGACACTTCAAGAATGGCGATGGCCGACCCGGAACTTGAGTGACTTGCCGCCACCTGCTCTTGGACATTGCGTATGACGGACTGGCAAAACGCGCACTCCGGATCGCTCAGTTCGTTCCACTTGCTCAGGTCGCCTGTCGCGTACGCGTACGGGTAGAGCTGCAGGAAGTACGTGGCCGCCGCCTCCGCGCCGGCGACGCTGACCTCGTCGATGGCGGCAGGTCGTTCCGGAGCAATCGCCTCGGGCGGCGTCGTGGGCGTAGGCGTGGGGCTGGGCGTCGCCGTCGGACTGCTCGACACGGTCGGCTCCGGAGTCGGCTCGACCGAGTCACGAGTGCACCCGGCCAACCCGCCGACCGCGCACACGCCGATGAGCAGTGCCGCGGTGCCCCTGCTCGGACGCATGGCCCGCAACCTACCGGCGAGCCGGACATTCCCGACAGGTCGCGAAGCGATCTGTGGACAGCGCATCACCCGTACGCGTGGCGCTCAGAGAACGCCAGGGATCCGTGCCGGCGGACACGCCCCTGTCGCCCTGGTCGCCTCCTTCTACGAGTGGCGTCCATAAGTCGGCCTGACGGGCGGGACGCCGCTCCAGCAGCGCTACCGGCTCCTTGGAGTCCCGCGACATGCACGTCACCACGGCGACCTCGCCTGCGGACCGCGCCAGCGAGCGCATCGCGACCATCGGCGCGGCCGTCGAACTTTGGGACGCCAGCAAACTCATCGAGCGCTCCGGCGACAACGAAAGGGACTTGCCGGTGCCTGGTTACCCGGGGCGCGCGCCGAAATGGGAGCGAGAGATCTCACCGGTGTGCGGTCAGCACGTCCGAGCCGCGGGCTTTTCGTCAGCAGCCCGGTGAGCTGCACGCGCCTGCGACGAGGGTGCTGCGGCGTTCGACGGCGGTGATCGGTGGCGTGGTTGTCACGGTGGTGGCGGTGCCGTCGATGTCCTGCCACGTGGTGGTCCCGGCGAGGCGGTACTGGCCGGCCCAGGTGGTGGTCAGCGTGATGGCGTAGGCGCCGGGACCGCCGTAGCTGTGGTGGACGTCGTGATCCGGGTAGGGGCGGCCGGGGCTCGTCGTCACGAGGGGGGCGGAGCCGTCGCCGTAGTCCCAGCTGTAGGAGGTGGCGGTCGCTTGGACCTCGACGGCGTAGCCGAGCAGGTCGGTGGTGAGGTTCTGTTGGGCGGCGGTGGCCATGGTGATGGTGGGGATGTTGATGAGGACCGTGGCGGCGGCGGGCTGGATGGTGACCTGGGCCGGTGTGAGCGGGAGACGGCGGAAGTCCTCGGCCGAGAAGGCGGGGAGGACGTCCTGCGGGCAGGACCAGGGAGTGACGAGCGCCCAAGCGCTCCAGGGAGCAGTCGGAGTGCCGCGGGACCGGCTCCATAGTGGCTCGAGCGGAGCGAGGCCCTCGCACTCAGGGAGCGAGACGGTCCCCGCATTCGTCGCGCAACTCCCGTTGCCGGGCGTCGAGATTTCGCCGGAAGTCACCGGACACAGCGGCGCCCGGAGGTACTCGATAAGAGCCTGGGCCTGATTCGCGCCTGCGGAGCGCCACGCCCGTTCGGCGGCGAAGCGCTCGCGGGCGTTGAGTTGGAAGGCATTACCGCGGGCCGCAGTAGATACCGCTTCGTCCTCGTCGTCGAGGTCAGGACTCGCGAGCGCTGACGACCCGACAAGTGCGAGCATGGCGGTTAACAGTGCGATCGTATTGGCGCGGCGAGCCTTCACGACGTCACCGTCTCGACATCTAGTTCCAGAACGCGCCAACCAGCGCCGTCATGGCGAAGCGCATAGGTGATCAGGTGCTTCTGTGACTCGGTGCGTTCCGAGACGACTTCGCCGCCTTCGTCGAACTCCTTCGAGGGTCCCTCGTTCGCTGTAATGGTCGCTCCGTACCGGCCGACGTTGATCTCCCACGCCAACACCTCGAGAACGTCGATGGCTGAACCCGAACTCGTGTGGTTGGCGGCCACTTGCTCTTGGACATTGCGAACAACGGATTGGCAGAAGACGCACTCCGGATCGCTTAGGTCGTTCCATTTGCTCAGGTCCCCGGTCGCATACACGTACGGGTACAACTGCAAGAAGTACTCCGCGGCTGCCTCTGCGCCAGCGACGCTGACCTCGTCCATGGCGGCCGGCCGTTCGGGAGCAATCGCCTCGGGCGGCGTCGTCGGCGTCGGCGTGGGGGTGGCCGTCGCCGTCGGATTACTCGACACGGTCGGCACCGGAGTCGGCTCGACCGAGTCACGAGTGCACCCGGCCAACCCGCCGACCGCGCACACGCCGATGAGCAGTGCCGCGGTGCCCCTGCTCGGACGCATGGCCCGCAACCTACCGGCGAGCCGGACATTCCCGACAGGTCGCGAAGCGATCTGTGGACAGCGCATCACCCGTACGCGTGACGCTCAGAACGCCAGGAATGTCGCCAAGGGATGACGGTCCGCTCCCCGCGCGGCACCCTGGGTGCGGAGGTCCAGCCATGACGCACACGTACCCGCACATCGCCCAGGTCGTGCTCGACTCTCCCGACGCACGCCGCGCCGCGGAGTTCTACCGGCAGGTCTTCGGCCTGCAGTACCGCGAGGGCGACGCGCCGCCGCCAGCGGACGAGCCTGACCCCAACGGCGAGGACTGGCTCGTGCTGTGCAACCCGGGCGGGATCCAGCTCGCGTTCCAGCAGGTCGACGAGCAGACGCCGACCACATGGCCCGAGCAGGCGGTCCCGCAGCAGCTGCACCTCGACACACAGGTGTCGAGCAAGGAGGAGCTGGACCGACAGCACGAGCGCATCGTGGCGCTCGGCGGGACGCTGCGATTCGACCGCAGCGACGACCCGCAGGAACCGCTACGCGTCTACGCCGACCCGGACGGCCACACGTTCTGCGTCTTCGTGGGCTGAGCCTTCGGCCGCTTATCCACAGATTCGTCGTCTCTCCGCCATACGTGCTCTCGCGCAGATAGACATACCGGACCCGCCGGCCCTGACGAGAGCGAGACGTGCGCGATGAGCGCGACTGCCACCTCCTTCGGCGACGCCAGGGCGTTGCGTGACGACGCCGTGCGCCTGCGCCGTCGCGCGGAGGCGGCGGAGGACCTGGCCGCGGTTGCGGCGCGGGCCGACGTCGGCCGCTGGTCGGGCGAGGCGTCCGACGCCTACCTCGAAACCCTCGCCGGCGTGGTGCGTGACCTGCGCCGGGCGGCCGACGACAGCGTGGACGCCGCCACAGTCCTGGACGGCCACGCCGACGTGATCGCGTGGGCGGACGCCCGGCTGGCCTCCGCGGTACCGGCTACGGCGTGGCAGGCGGACGCGCTGCTCGAGGAGGTGCACGACGCCGTCGACCGCTCGGCGGAGCGCGCCGCCTCGGCACTCCAGGCGATCACCGACCGCATCGACCGGCTGCCGCCGTTCTGGAGCGCCGTCATCGGCGCGCACCACCAGTACTACCTCGGGATGGCCGAGGGCACGGTGGCCATGATCGAGGGCTGGTGGCAGTTCAGTGCCGTTCGGTTCATCTCCGACCCTGATGCGGTGATCTCCGACGGCGTCGCCGTGGCGACCGGGCTCTACACCGGACTGCGCGAGGATCCGGAGGCGCTGGTCAAGGCGATGGTCGACTACGACACCTGGCGGACCGAGCCCTTCAGGGCAGCAGGGCGGCTGGTACCCGACCTCATCATCGTTGGGGCGACAGCGGGAGGCGGAGCTGCCGCCTCTGCCGGACTTCGGGGCAGCCGCTTCTTGAGGACCGTCGCTGGTGAGCGTGATTCGCCGACGGCGCAGGGGCCCTCGGCATCCCGAGAACCTGGCCACGGCGACCATCCCGAAGAAGAGGCACTCGACGTGGAACCACGATCGATGCCAACCTTCGACGAGTTCCTGCGCGATCCCGAGGCCTTGCGCGGAGCGGCGTGGGAGGACGTGAGGCAGCTCGTTCCGGAGACGTGGAACGAGCTGCCACTGAAGAAGGGGGAGGGCGTCCGATTCCTCAATCCGGAGAGGCTCGGCGAGGCGGTCATGCTTGAGCGAGGTGTGCCCGACGCTAGCGACCTCCTGCACTTCGGTCCCTACCTGCGGGTCAGTCGAGACGGAGAGACGATTCGCGTTCCCCTTGCTGGCAACCCGGATCTTGAGCAATGACGCTCGACGAGGTGTGCCGCATCGTCCTCTTCCAGGCGATTGAAGAGGACGCGAGCCTCTGGCAGATCCTGTGGGAGCTCAATCACAAGTTCCCCGACGCCGTGCCGCAGCGGCGACGCCTGATGGCGGCACGGGTGGTCAGCGCGCTTGCACACGAGGGCCTCATCACGATCGCCTGGAGCACGTGGGACGCGCAAGATCGGCGCCTGGTCCCCGACGAGGAGATTGACGCTGTGGTCGCGGACGACCGGTTCTGGCGGCCGGCTGGTCCAGGTGACGTGGGGCTCGCTATCAACATCACGGAAGTTGGCGAGGCTCACTACTTCGGCCCGAGCCGCGGAGCGTGGGTCTTCGAGGCGGGCACGTGACCCTCCGACGCGGCTGGGCGGCTGGCGGTGATGCTTCCCTCCCCAGGCGCGCGCGTGCGGTCGGTGTCGAGTCCGCAGTGAACGGACGCGACGCTGCTGTTTCGGCCCGCGCCAAACCCGGGCGCCCAGATGCCGGCCCGCGGGATCGCGCCGTCGCAGAGCGCTTAGCCCAGCAGCTCCGAGACGCCATGGAGGGCCGATGAGGAATCACCCGAGCACTGTCGCCATGATCGGAGCGCTGGTGTACGAGCACGGCAGCCTCGAGCCGATACTCGCGGAAAACCTCGAGGAGATGGACGGTGTCATCCTTCCCCATCTGATCCTCTCGGATGTCGTCCGGTGGACGGTGGCGCACGTACGCGACGAGCCCACGACGTGCCGCGGGATCTGGGAATGGCTGGGCCGCGCCTACCTGTCGGGCACCGAACCCGTCAGGAACCTCATCTGGGTCAGCGGTGTGGAGATGCTCCCCGACCCGCAGGACCCCGGGGGCGCGGAGCTGCGCGGCTATCTGAGCCCGGAGCTCCGCGAGATCGACTACGAGTACCACCCGAGCCTCCGGCCATGAGTGGTGTGGACGTGTGGTTCGACAGCTCGCGCCCGCTCGGCCGGGCCCTGACGGGTGCCAGCGCCGCCCGCCGGATGCCTCACGCCGCGCACCGCGGGCGGCATACGACTCGCGTTGGAGCAGGTCGACGAGCCGACATCGGCGCGCTGGCGTCGCCGTGACGCTCCCGAGTCCGGAGAACCCCCAGAACGCGCCGATCTGGGACAACTACGTCGTCGCCCAGGTGGCGCAGGCCTCGCTGGGGGCGATCCCGCGGCACGCGCTCGCGGTCGGTGTCGAGATCGCAGGGAAGGACGTGACGCTGCGGTTCCAGCTCGCTCGCGAGACCCCGGACGACGACGAAGACATCGAAGACATCAAGGATGCGTTCTGGGTGCTGGTGGGGAACGACGTCAACATCGGCGTGCGCACGGACGTCATGTCGGCTCCCGAACTCGAGGTGCGTAGGGGCGTGCGCTGGATCTACCGCGCCCGGCTCGACGACTGAGCGCTGTGATGACTCACGAGGTGAACGACCTGTCGCTCGAGGAGCTTGAAGGCGACCGGTGGGGCGAGCCACCGCCGGGATCGACGTTCCTCATCACCCGCGTGACGCAGCTGCGGCGGGTCCCTGTCGGCTCCCTCGACACCGAGGGCCTCAGGATCATGATCGGTCAGGGTGTCGGTCTACCCGTTCTGATCCCGCGCGCTCTCGCGGTACTACGCCGGGATCCGCTCGCCCACGGCGACTTCTATCCGGGGGACCTCCTGGCCGCCGTCGTGCGCAAGTACGACGACTGGAAGTCGACCGTTGACGACCCCGAAGGCGAGCTGCGTCGCATCGTCCACGCGATCGACGGCGAGGACGCCGACGTCATGCCGGACCTCCTCGCGGAGCTGGCACCCTTCATCGCCGACCCGGACTGACCTCAGCTCCGTTCCGGCGCCCGCCCGAGGTGCTCCTCGGCGGGAAACCGACGTCGTGCCTGCGTGTGCTTCTCCCGTGCCGCCGCCATGAGGTCGATGCCGAGCACGTCGGCGAGCCGCACGAGGTAGAGCAGCACGTCGGAGATCTCCTCGCCGGCCCGCGCCCGTCGCCGCGGGTCGTCGCGCACGGCGAGTGCCTCGTCCGTCGGGAGCCACTGGAACAGCTCCGCGAGCTCGCCGACCTCGCCGACGATCGCGAGGACGAGCGACTTCGGGTCGTGGAACTGCGTCCAGTCGCGCTGCTCGGAGAACTCGCGCATCAGGCGGCTCAGCTCGGTCAGCTGCGGTTCGCGTCCGTCGTCGTCCGTCGTGTGCACGCAGTGACGGTGCCACAACCCCCCGCGGCGCGCCCCGGTCAGGGCGCAAGGATCCGCGTCAGGTCCTCGGCCCGACGCGCGTGTGACGCCACGCGTCCGGGTGACCTGACAAGACCTGCGGGGTGGGTCCGTCTAGTCTGCGTGCAATCGAGAGGGGGGCACACGTGCCGGAGGAGTTCGCGGTCGAGACGCCAGCGCTGCGCCAGCTCGCTGGGAAGCTGTCGGCGGAGGGGTGGGACGCACAGGCGTGCGGCCCGGCCTGGACCTACGCCTGGAACCACCTGACGCTGGACACGATGCCTGGCGCTCTGCTGTACAACCAGGCCGTCGGGTCGATGAACGAGACGCGCGACGGCGTCGTGCAGATGCTCGAGGCGCTCGGGCTCTCGCTCAACGGGTCCGCGACGGAGCTGATGGCGACGGCTGCGGCCTACGACGCGACCGACGACGCGACCGACGCGCGCCTCGACTCCCTGTACAGCGGCGGCCAACCCCAGGCGTCGCGGGAGTCGATGTCGATGCCCGTGTGCGTCGCGACCTCGACGTCCGCGCTGCGCGAGCCGGTGAGCGACCCAGGGACGACCCTGATGGAGCGGATCTTCACGGCCGACTGGCTGAGCCCGACGTCGCTCGTCATGGAGGTCCTCGACGCGATCTTCGGGTACGACCCGTTCAAGGAGGCGCAGAAGTCCTTCGCCGGCGACTGGAACGCGATGTACGCGGCCGGGTCGGCGTCTCAGAATCTCGGCCAGTACATGACGCTCGTCGGCCTCACGGTGGATGCCGAGACTGCCGTGTGCATGCAGCGGTGGTACGGCGACGCCGCGCTGGCGGCGGCGGCGCACTTCGGTGAGGTCGCGGCGCAGTGCGAGCAGATCGCCCAGGCGCTGCGCGACTTCAAGGGTCAGGCCGACGGGCTCGCCATGGCCATGGAGACGCAGGCCGAGCTGCTCGCCGGGATCCTCGCGTCGATCATGGACATCGCGCTCGCGGGTGCCATCGCGTACGGGTTCGCCGCGCTGACCTCGTGGACGGGCATCGGCGGCATCGTCGGCTTCCTCGCCGGCAGCGCGGCGATCGCCCGGGCGGTGTGGCTGGCCGGCGAGGCCCTCGCGGTCATCAACGAGGCACGGACGTACCTGGACGTGTTCGTGGCCGGGGCCGGCGTGCTCCAGGCGCTGACCATGACGTCGCCGACCTTCAAGCTGCCGGCGGCGTACGACAACGGGAGGGTCTGAGCGTGTCCGAGACCGAGCTGGGCCCGCAGGGCGGCGACCAGGAGCGGGAGCCGCGCCTCTTCGCGACGATCCCGACGAACGACCCCCTGCACCGGGCGGCGCGCGACGGGCTCGAGGAGCTGCGGCGCTCGGGGCCGCCGCAGTTGCGGGACCTGGCCGCAGCCGTGCTCGACGGGCGCATGGACATCCGCTCGTTCGCGTCGTCGTCGGCGTTCGCGCCCGTGCTCGCTGCGGCCGCGGAGCGCTCGCGGGCGGAGGCGGCGGCGATGACTCCGGAGCAGCGCGAGCAGCAGCTGGACGCGCTGCGGCGCGAGGCGCTCGCGCGGTTCCGACAGGAGCAGCAGTGAGCCGACGGCCTCCGCCGGTCCGGTTGCTTTGCCTGCTCGTGGTGACGACGACGATGCTCGTGGGCTGCACGAGCGGTGACGGCTCGCAGGGGCGGTTCGAGGACGGCTCCGCGGCGTTCACCGTCACCTACACCCCCGAGCCCGACGGCGAGCCGGTCTCGGTCGAGGTCACGATGGACGGCACGGACTGCTACGTCGATATCGCCGGCACGCACTTCGGCGAGGACGTCGACAACGCTGCTCGGGCCGCGCACCTCGAGGAGGTCGCCAAGGACGTCTCCGCGCCGCTCGGCTACTACGCAGGGGCCGTCTCGGGGCTCGCCGGGGACGAGCCGCGGCTGTCGGTGGTGCTGCCCGACGGCGGCGTCTTCGTCGCCCGTGAGCCGCTCGAGATGTCCGACGGCGGTTTCGAGGTCGCCGACCTGCCGGGCCGCGTGTCCGAGAACGCGCGCAGGACGGCGACGACCGACGTCGAAGCGACGGTCACCGGTGAGTTCGTGTGCGGGTCGACGGAGACGTTCGGGCGCTGATCCCCGGAGCTCGAGCCGGCGCCAGGCGTCCGGCTACGGCATTCCGCCGTCGTCGTTCGGCGTCGATCCCTTGATGACGCCCGGCTCGCCGCTCGCGGCGACGCCAGCGCGGATCGACGGCTGGCCCGGCGCGGCACCGGGGCTCTCGCTCGCGGCCGACGTCGGCGCCGCCTCGCGGTAGGTCCTGGACATCACCCGGTAGATGGGCGACCGGAACGCGAGCAGGCCTGCCACCACCATGAGCAGCCCGCCGAGGAGGAACACGAGCGCGATGCCGCGCGCGTCGCCGTCGCCGAGCAGGGGCCGGAGTGCCGCGCTGCCGGCGTCCGAGCGGGCGTACGGGATGATCCAGAACTCGGCGAGCGGCGCGATGAGGAACGCGGTGATCGGGGTCGCCGCCGACTCGAACGTCATCGCGACGCCGAAGACGCGGCCCTGCCGTTCGAGCGGGACCACCCGCTGGATGACCGTCTGCTCGGCGGCCTCCACGACCGGGATCAGGCACATGTAGAGCCACATGCCTACGGCGTAGAGCACCCACCACTCGCGGATCGTGAACGTCGCGCCCAGCGCTCCCATGCCGACGACGACGAGCAGCATCGTCCGCATGGGGTTCGGGCCCAGCCCGAACTTGGCGACCGCCCCGCCACCGACGATGAATCCCGTCGCGCTGACGGCCAGCACGATCCCCCACACCTCGACGGAGAACAGCTCGAGTCCGTAGGGGTCCATCAGTGCGATGTAGAGACCCCCGATGAGGTTGTTGAACGTCGCGAAGGTGATGAGCGAGAAGAGCCCGGGCGCCGAGCGGATGACGGCGATCGAGCCGGAGAGGTCGACGGCGGCGCGCGCACCGGACGTCGGCGCCGCGGCGACCCGGTCCTCGGGGAAGCGGATGGTGACGAGGTGCACGAGCGTCGCGGCCATGAGGCCGAGCGCGATCGCGAGCGTCCACCCCATCCCGAGCAGCCCGACCGACAGGCCGCTGAACACGCTCGTGACCATGAACCCGACGCCCTGGACGGTGCCCACGAGCCCGTTGGCGTTCGCGCGGCGCTTGTCCGGCACGAGGATCGTCACGGTCGTCGAGAGCGCGATGTTGCGCATCTGCTCCACGACGGCGCCCGCGAGGATGATCACGGTGAAGGCCCAGAACCACGGCCCGCCGAGGTCGAGCAGCGCCGCCTCCGGCAGCAGCCAGAACATCGCGCCGGCGACCCCGAACGCGAGCAGCGTCATCGCGCTCGAGGCCTGCATGACGCGCAGCTTGCGGTGGTGGTCGACGATCGTCCCGAAGACGATGCTGCTCAGCGCGACGAAGAGCATGTACGCGCCGCCGACGACGCCCGTGGCCAGCACGGAGCGCGTGCCCAGGTAGACCCAGAACGTCAGCGCGAACCAGAGGAAGCTCGTGGTGACGTTCGCGACGGCGGTGTTGACGAGGATGTGGCCGAACGTGCGCATGGCGGTGCTGGCGGCGGGATGGTCGCTGTCGGCAGTCACGGGGGCGGTCCTCTCAGCGGGCGGGTGAGCGCTCATCGACGACAGACCGCTGGTGCGCCGCGGATTCATCGGGCGCGGAGCACTGCCTGCGCGTCGTCCACCGGTGTACCGCCGCCTGCCCGTTAGTGTCCGAGGCGATCAGCGGTACCGACGGACTTCCGCGCCTCATGGCCGGACATGCCCCCTCCGCACGAACTTCGTGCTGCGCAGGGGTCGTCGGTGCAACCCATCAGGTGGAGCGGTCGTGCGCTCGCGGTCATGTGCGACGGCGACGCGACCGAGGTCGAGCGCCAGCTCGCCGAGCATTTCGTCATGAGCGGTCTCGGCCTCCCCGGCCCGGGAGAGCGGCGCTCCTGGCGCAACAGCCTGCCAGCGCTGGCACGTGACCTCGCCGACGCCGGCCTCGGCGGGGTCGAGGTGCTTCCCGAGCGGCGCCTCCCGCTCAGTTCCAAACGGGCCGACGTCGTCTTGGCCGGCGTGCACCCCCGCACCGGACGCGACTCGTACGTCGTCGTCGAGCTCAAGCAGTGGGGCCGCGCCTCGCGCTGGGAGGCGAGCGACACCCTGGTCGACGTCGACGGTGCCCCCTACCGCCCGTCCCTGCACCCGTCCGCCCAGGTCGCCGGATACGCGCAGTATCTGCGCGACTTCGTCGTGGTGCTCGCCGAGCGGCCCGAGGCGATGGACGGCGTGGCGTACCTGCACAACGCGACCGACGCCGCCGTCGCGGACCTTCGCGGCATGCCGGCGGCCAGCGAGGCGCGCCTGTTCACGGGCCAGCGTCGGGCGGACTTCATCGACTACCTGCGCAGTCGCCTCGCACCCGAGCCGGGCGCGGCCGCTGCGGACCGGTTCCTCGGCTCGGCGATCCGGCCGTCGAAACAGCTCCTGGCGGTCGCCGCGAAGGAGATCCGCGAGCGCGAGCAGTTCGTGCTGCTCGACGAGCAGCGTGTCGCGTACGAGCTCGTTCTCGCCGCCGTCGAGGAGGCGCGCTCGTCGAACCATAAGACGGCCATCGTCATCGCCGGAGGACCGGGGAGCGGCAAGAGCGTCATCGCGCTGTCGCTGCTCGGCGAGCTCGCGCGGCAGGGCAGGTCGGTGCTGCACGCGACCGGCTCGCAGTCGTTCACGACGACCCTGCGGCAGGTTGCGGGCAAGGGGTCCACGCAGGTCAAGAGCCTGTTCAAGTACTTCAACAGCTTCATGGACGCCGAGACCAACGGGCTCGACGTGCTCATCCTCGACGAGGCGCACCGGCTCCGGGAGAAGTCCGTGAACCGCTGGACGGCGAAGTCGCTACGCGAGAACGCACGCCCGCAGGTGGAGGAGCTGCTCGACGCCGCCCGGGTGCCCGTGTTCCTCCTCGACCAGCACCAGGTGGTGCGGCCGGGCGAGATGGGCAGCGTCGCGGAGATCGAGCACCACGCGCGTACCAAGGGTCTGACGGTCCGGCACGTCGACCTCAACGCGCAGTACCGGGCCGGGGGCAGCGACGCATACCTCGACTGGGTCCTGCGGCTTCTGGGCCTCCGCGAGGGTGGGCCCATCCCGTGGAGCGACGAGGCGAGCTTCTCCGTCGACGTCGTCGACTCGCCGGTGGAGCTTGAAGGGCGGCTCGCCGCGAAGCGCGACGAGGGCTATGGCGCTCGTATGACCGCCGGTTACTGCTGGCCGTGGAGCAATCCGCGCAACGACGGCTCGCTCGTCCCGGACGTGCGCATCGGTGACTGGTCTCGGCCGTGGAACCTCAAGAGTGACCGCTCCGTGGGTGGGGCGCCGCCGTCGCCGCTCTGGGCGACGGATCCGGCGGGCTTCTGGCAGGTGGGCTGCGTCTACACCGCGCAGGGGTTCGAGTACGACTGGAACGGCGTCATCCTCGGCAACGACCTCGTGTGGCGCGAGGACCGCTGGGTGGCACAGCGGGAGTTCAACAAGGACCCCGACTTCCGGAACCGCAAGGTGGTCGACGACGCGACGTTCGACCGGCTGGTGCGGCACGTCTACAAAGTGCTGCTGACGCGGGGGATGGTGGGGGCGCTGCTGTACTCGACGGACGAGGAGACGCGGGCGATGCTGCGCCGCGTGGTGAATGCTGGCTAGTTCTCGCTACGCCGTTCGGTCACGTCGACGTAAAGGCTGCCCGACACGCGTCCGGTAGTCGTTCCCCATGTCGCGGCTCGGCGGCGGCTCACGTCGCTCCCATCACCTGCCGAAGTATGCAAGTAGGCCGAGAATGCGGAGGGCGCCATGGCCGGTTATGCCGTCGTCGACGTGGAGACGACCGGGCTCTTTCCGGGAGCGCATGATCGCATCGTCGAGATCGCGGTCGTGCACGTGGACCCCGGCGGGGCCATCGAGGAGTCGTGGACGACGTTGCTCAACCCCGGGCGCGACCTCGGACCGCAGCACGTCCACGGCATCAGCGCCGCAGACGTGCTGAGCGCCCCGACGTTCGCCCAGGTCGCCGGTGACCTCGCCGATCGCCTCGCGGGCCGTACCTTCGTCGCGCACAACGCGCACTTCGATCGGCGCTTCGTCCACACGGAGTTCGCGAGCGCCGGGTGGGATGTCCCCATCACTGCGGACCGGTGCCTCTGCACCATGCAGTGGGCCGGACGTCTGCTCCCCGGTGCACCGCGCGCGCTCGCCGGGTGCTGCTCGCATCTCGGCATCCCTCTCACCGAAGCGCACACCGCGCTCGCCGACGCCACCGCTACTGCGCACCTGCTGGGCGCCTATCTCGGGATACGTGACCCTGCGCCGTGGCACGACGTCGTCGTCGACGCGAGCTCCACCCCCTGGCCGCCCATCGCGCGCCAGCCCTTCACCGCTGCCCAGCGCGGGGCGGCGCGGTCGAGGCAGGTCCCCTTCCTCAAGCGACTGGCCGACCGGCTGCCGAGTGCGGGCGACACGCTGGAGCAGGAGCAGTACCTGGCACTGCTCGACCGCGCGCTGCTGGACCGGTTCCTGTCCGTCCGTGAGCAGGATGGGCTCGTCTCTCTCGCCGTCGAGCTCGGGATCGACCGGGCCACCGCGCGCGACCTGCATGTCGGCTACTACGAGGCGTTGGCGCGAGTCGCGTGGGCGGACGGTCTGCTCTCGGACGACGAGAAGGGAGATCTGAACGCGGTTGGAGCCTTGCTTGGCCTTGACCAGGCGGAGATGGCAGAGGCGCTCATCATCGCTACGGCGGAGGTGACGTCCGGCGCCACGGGGCCGCCCACGCATCGGGTCACTACTTTCCGGCTGCGCCCGGGCGACCTCGTGGTGTTCACGGGCGACATGGCGGTGCCGCGCGAGACTTGGATGGAGCGCGCCCAGGCAGTTGGCCTCGTTCCCTGGTCCGGCGTAACCAAGAAGGTGGCGCTCGTGGTGGCCGCCGACCCGGATTCGCTCTCGGGAAAGGCGCGTAAGGCCGCCGACTACGGCATCCCGATTGTGACCGAGCAGGCATTCGAACAGATGCTGGCGACACTCACGACGTGAACCCGGCACCTGCTTCCCGCGGGTGCCACGCCCCTATCGGCAGCGCGCCGTAGCTACGCCGAGAACCGCTCCCACCGCCACGCCAGCAGCTCCCGATCCGGCGCGTCCGCCCGCCGCGTCGGCAGCGTCAGCTCCCGCCCGTGCATCTCCTGGATCCCGTGCTTGAGCATCGGCCCGTCGACCTCCTCGAGCACGTCCGTCCGCACCTGCACCTGGTAGTCCGGCGTCACCCCGAGGATGTTCTGGTCGTACGCGGCGTGGTGGATCTTGCAGAGCGCGAGCCCGTTCGGTGTCGTCGGGACGCCGTGCGCCTCCGAGTCCGGCACGATGTGCGCCGCGTCCAGCAACGACCCGTGCTGCAGCCGGCAGATCGAGCACTGCGTGTTGTACGCGAGCAGCACCCGCGTCCGGAACGCCGGCTGGTGCAGCCGCTGCTTGGCGAGGCGGCGCGCGTACTCGCGCTGCGGCTCCGCGAGGCTCCGCACGTCACCCATGAACCGGAACGCCTCGTCGAGCGCGATGATGAACGCGCGACTCTCGGGCTCGTCGTCGACCACGTACACCGGCATCACGGGCGTGTAGTAGTTCGCCACTTCCTTGCGGAACAGGATGAGCGGCTGCCCCGTCTCCATCGCGGTCCGCAGCTTGCGGTTGTCGCCGCTCCACGGGTCACCCTTGCGGTAGCTGTAGTGCAGGAGACCGTCGTCGGACTCGACGTCGTCGTAGGGCCCGTTCGACGTCGCGACGATCGACAGCGTCGAGCTGAACGACGCCGGGTTGCGGATGCCCCGCGAGAAGTCGATGAGCGGAAGGTCGCGGCCGTCGATCCGGAAACCCAGGAGCTCCTGCCGGTGGAGGAACCCGCCGTTCATCGCGGCACGTTCGCGTACCCAGCTCATGATCTCGACGCGAAGCGCCGACTCGACAGCGGTGTCCACCGCGCGAGCTCACCATGAAATGGGCCGTGGAAACAGGGCCGGAAGGCTTATCGGCTCACGAAGTGCCATGTCGGTGCCGACGAGTCCCTGGGAGGTACTCACATGCCCGCAGGGGACTCAGCCGGCGCAGAGGCGCGCCGCCAGCTCGCACTCGCCGATGCCCACGCCGCCGCGGCAGCGGAAGCCCGCGCCACGGCCGCCCGGTACGGCATCGCCGACGTGACGGAGAAGCGCACCGCGCAAGCCCTCGCCCCGCTCGCCGCCGTCGGCCATCACCTCCTCGCCGACCGCCGCTGGCCCGGCAGCCGCCGCGCCCAGGTCGACCTGGTCGTGGTCGGCCCCGGTGGGGTCTTCATCGTCGACACGAAGGCGTGGAAGGACGTCCGCATCCAGGCCGACCGGATCCACCGCGGCCAGGATGACGTCACCGACGACGTCCTGGCCCTCGCCGACCTCGCGTACGCCGCCGAGGGCGACCTCGCCGACGTGGGCCTCGCTCCGGGCGAGGTGCACGCCGTCGTCGTCCTGGCGGGCCGCCAGGGCATCAACGAGCGCGTCGGTCCGGTGTGCGTCGTCGGCGAGAAGGACGTGCTGCGGTTCATCGCCGCGAAGGGCAGCCGCCTGACACCGACGCAGGTCGACACGGTGCTGACGCGCGCACTGGCCCTGTTCCCTGAGGTGAACGCGCCCGCGCCCGTGAGCGTGGCGCTTCCCGAGCCGGTCATCCCGACCCAGGCGACGGCGTCGATGGAGCCGCTCCTCAGCGAGGAGGACGTCCAGTCGGCGCTGCTCGAGGGGATGCTCGCGAGCCCGATCGAGGAGTGGATGACGTTCCTCCACCCGTCTCAGGCCAAGCTCGTCCGCCGCTCCTTCAACGGCCCTTCGCGCATCCGTGGCGCCGCCGGCACGGGCAAGACCGTCGTCGGCCTCCACCGCGC
Organism: Actinotalea sp. JY-7876; assembly: GCF_014042015.1. NCBI lineage: Bacteria > Bacillati > Actinomycetota > Actinomycetes > Micrococcales > Cellulomonadaceae > Actinotalea > Actinotalea sp. JY-7876. The sequence goes on from NZ_CP059493.1 coordinate 151,117, forward strand.
CGCGTACCTGGCGCGGACGCGACCCGGGAGGGTGCTGGTCACCACCTTCGTCCGGACGCTGCCCGACGTCCTCAAGCAGTCCCTGCATCGCATGGCGCCGGACGTCGCGGATCGCGTCGAGTTCGTCGGCATCCACCAGTTCGCCCTGCGGGTGCTCGACGAGCGCGGCGTGCGCCTCAACCTCAACGGCCAGAAGGCCGACGCCGCGTTCAAGGTCGCCTGGGAGCGTGTCGGCGCGGCCGGACGCCTTGGCACCTCGGCGATGCAGGTGCGCTACTGGAAGGAGGAGGTCCAGAGCGTCATCAAGGGCCGCGGCATCACGCAGTTCGACCAGTACGCCGACCTCCTGCGGACCGGTCGCGGCTACCGCCTGAACCTGGACCAGCGCCGGGAGGTCTGGCGCCTGTACGAGGCCTACGACGCCGAGCTGCGCGGCCAGGGCGTGTGCGACTTCGCCGACGCCATCCTCCTGGCGGAGGCAGAGCTGCGGCGCGAGCCGCTCACCGAGCCGTACGGAGCCGTCATCGTCGACGAGGCGCAGGACCTCAGCTGCGCCATGGTGCGCATGCTCCACGGCCTTGTCGGTGACGCGCCCGACGCCTTCACCCTCATCGGCGACGGCCAGCAGTCCATCTACCCCGGTGGCTACACGCTCGGCGAGCTGGGCATCTCCCTCGCCGGCCGCGGCGTCGTCATGGACGTCAACTACCGCAACACCCGCGAGATCCTCGAGTTCGCGCAGCGCATGGTCGCCGGCGACGAGTTCTCGGACATCGAGGGAGCGGTCGCGCGCGGCGACGTGCCGGGCAGCGTCCCGCGCACCGGCGCCCGGCCGGTGATTGAGCAGTGTGCCGGCGCGCGGGAGCGGGGGCCTCGCATGGTGCAGCGCGTCCGCCACGTCCTCGGCGAGGTCGGCACGGGCCCGGGCGACATCGGCGTCCTGTGCCTGAGCAAGTTCGCCGTGCGCGACGCGCTCCAGGCGCTCCAGCGCGCGGGGATCCCGGCGATCGATCTCGAGAAGTACGCCGGCACACCCGTCGAGGCCGTCAAGGTCGGCACGATCAAGCGGGCCAAGGGGCTGGAGTTCAAGCAGGTGCTCCTGCCCGACGTCGTCTCGGCCGACGTCGGCAACGCCGCACCGCCCGAGGACGGGACCGAGCGCGAGCGGTGGGACCTTCGCCGTCGCGAGCTGTACGTGGGGATGACGCGTGCGCGCGACGGTCTCTGGGTCGGGGTGGTCTGAGGATGGTGACCTACCTCGGCGTCGACCTCGCCTGGGGTGAGCGCAACCGCACGGGCCTCGCGGCGCTGGACGAGTCCGGACGCCTCGTGGCGTCGTCAACTGTGCGCACGGACGACGAGATCAAGGAGTTCGTCGACCAGCACGGCCGAGGCGACGTCGTCGTCGCGATCGACGCGCCGCTCGTCGTACCGAACGAGACGGGTCGACGAGAGTGCGAGGCCCTGCTGCAGGCCGAGTTCGGCCGCTATGACGCGGGCGCGCACTCGAGCAACCGCTCACGACCGTGGCTGAACCCACCTCGCGGCGAGGTCCTCGCGAACCGGTTGGGCTGGGACGTCGATCCCACCGTCTCGCCCGGTCCGGGACGCTCCGTCGCGATCGAGGTCTACCCGCACCCGGCGATGGTGACGCTTTTCGATCTCGACCGCGTGCTGCCGTACAAGAACAAGCCAGGCCGGACAACGGCGTCGAGGCGCTCGGCGTTCCTCGTGCTGCTCGACGCGATGGAGGAGCTCTGCGAGGAGCCGATGCGACTGCGCACTCAGGCGCGGTGGGCCGAAGTCCGCACCGTGATCACCGCTGCCGAGCGACCGATGCACCTGGCAGCGGTCGAGGACGAGGTCGACGCCATCTTCTGCGCCTACTTGGCGTGGCTCTGGGCCCGCCAGGACTCGGCGCTCCGCGTCCTCGGGGACGCCCGCGCGGGCTACATCGTGGTCCCAGGGCCTCCGCGTCGGGCGCCGGGGCGGCGGTCTGCCGTGCCTGGCGGTGCCGTCACTGTGCAACTTGGGCATGAGATATGGGAAAGGGTGCACAAGGCGGCGGAGCAGCGCGGGCTGACGGACGCGGAGCTGATCGCGAAGGCGCTCGACGCGCTCGGCTGACCTCCTGTCCCCCGCCGCAAGCACCGCTACCTGCACTTCAAGGCAGAAGTGATAGTAACGTGGCGTTGTGTCCACAGATCCGCCCTCGGACCCGCTGCCCATCGACCCCGTCGAGTACGAGACGCACGAGTGGCTCGCGGAGGGCGATGGCTTGTCGAGCCGCGCCCAGGTCGCCGCCGGCTCGGGCGTCTATCAGTCCACGGTCCCAGCGAGCATCGCCGCGTACGCGCCGGCCCTACCGTCCGACCTGACCGCCGACGTCGAGGAGGCGTCTGCGGCCCTCGCGCGGTTCGACGCGCACACCCGAGGCAGGCTCGGCACCGAGAGTCCCGCGCTGGGACCGATGAGCTCGATCCTCCTGCGCACCGAGTCGGCGTCGTCGTCGCAGATCGAGAACCTCACCGTGGGTGCGCGCCAGCTCGCCCTGGCCGAGATCGACCAGGCGTCGAGCGACAACGCGCTGACCGTCGCCGCGAACGTCCGTGCCATGGAAGCGGCGCTCGCCCTCGCCGACTCGCTGGACGAGGCGGCGATCCTGCGGATGCATGCCGAGCTCATGGCCGGTGAGCGCGGGTGGGAGGCCCACGCGGGCCGGTACCGCGATGGGCTCGTCTGGGTGGGCACCAGTGCGATCAGCCCTCGTGGCGCCTCGCACGTCGCGCCGCAGGCGCCGTTGGTGCCAGCCCTGATGAAGGACCTGATGGGGTTCGTGCAGCGCGAAGACCTGAGCGTCATCGTCCAGGCGGCGGTCGCGCACGCGCAGTTCGAGACGATCCACCCCTTCTCCGACGGCAACGGCCGCACGGGGCGGGCACTCGTCCATGCGGTCCTGCGCGCCAAGAAGCTCATGCTGCACACCACGGCGCCGGTCTCGGCCGGTCTGCTCACGGACACCCGGGCGTACTTCGACAGCCTGACCGCATACCGCGCGGGGGACGCACGTCCGATCGTCGAGCAGTTCGCGCGCGCGGCACGGTACGCGGCGACGTCGGGCGCGGCGCTGGTCGACGACCTCGCCGCGGAGCTCGACGCCGCGAGAGACGCGCTCGCCGGACTACGCCCCCAGGCTGTCGCGTGGCGTGTGCTGCCTCACCTGATCTCGCACCCCGTGCTCAACTCCCGCTACCTCGTCCGGGACATGGGGATGACCGACACCACGGCGCAGCGCGCGTTGCAGCAGCTCGCCGACAGGGGCGTCCTGGAGGAGCGCTCGGGGAAGCAGCGCAACCGCGTGTGGCAGCACAGCGGCATCCTGCGACTCCTCGACGCGTACGCACAGCAGGTCCGACGCGGCTGACAGCTCAGGTCGTTCGCCATCGTCGTCGTGCCAATCGCGTGGTCAGGCCACGCTTGTGGACAACCGTGGCCATCGGCCCGCTCCCGCCATGCTCCCGTTGGGGAGGTGGCGTATGACCGGCGCGGGCGGGTTCGAGGTCGAGTACGACGAGGCGTGGGCGGCGGGTTCCGCCCTGCTGCAGGCGGGCGACGACGTCACCACCGTGGGACGCGCCGGCCTGCTCCTGGCCTCGGCCTCGTACGGCGACCGGACGCTGACCGCGGCGGCGCACCGCTTCGCGGACCGGTACACGCACCTGCTCGTGCAGGGCATGGGCGAGGAGGCGGTCGACGCGGGGGAGAACCTCCACGCGACCGTGCGGGACTACCGCGACAGTGACGTCCTCGCCCCGAGTTCCGAGCCCACGTCGAGCGGCGAGAACCTGCTGTGAACACTGAGGTCCGGATCTCCGAGCTGTGGACGACCAACGACCCTGAGCTGCTGGTGCCGGGCTCCCTCGAGGCGCTCCACGGCGATGCCGACGACCTCGAGGTACGCGCTGACACGCTGCTCGAGGCCGCTACCGACATCGGACGGCACGTGGTCGCGAGCTGGGTGGGCGACGCGGCGGACGGCTGGGCCGGGTGACGAGCCGTCCTCGAGGAGTCGCTGCGCGCGGTCGCCGGCGTCTTCCGTGCCGCCGCGATCGTGCTGCGAGCGCACGCGGACGTGCTGTCCTGGGCTCGGGGCCAGGCCGGCGAGGCAGCAGACCTGTGGGCCGCGGCGCGGCTGATGTGTACGGAGCCCGTGCCGTCGACGCGTGGGGCCCGCTCACGCCTGCCGGAGCGGGTCGCCCTGACCGTGCCGACCCTGGAGTACGACTCTGGTGCGCTGAACGCAGCCCAGGCCATGCTCGACGACGCGCGGGCCGCGACGCGCGCGTCGGCGCAGGAGACGGCACGCCTGCTCGACGAGCTCAGCGCGGACCTGCCCGACGGCGCCTGGCACACGGGCCAGTTCTTCCTCAACCTCGGCCGTTGGGTCGGCACCGTGTTCGTCCACCTTCCGCTGGTCACGACGGTCCGGGTCTTCGTGGACCGTGACGGCTTCATGGAGGAGAGTCGGGCCCCGAACGAGGCCCTCGGCGAGGCGGTCGACGTTCTGCTCACGGATCCCGACCAGGTCGTCCCGGTGCTGCTCGACACCCAGACGCTCGAGGACAACCCGGCGGCGTGGTGGGGCGGGATGGTGCCGGACGCGGCGCTGTCTCTCGCAGGTGCGGGGGCCGCATCCCGGGTCCTACGCGCAGGGCGTCCGAGCACCACGGGCGCGCCGGCCCGCGGCTTCATCGTCGAAGCAGGCGCAGTGCCGAGACCGGCGCGTCCGGCTGGGAGTGCGCCGAAGGCGCCGGCAATCTTCCTGACGCCCACCAACCCGCCGCAGCTTCCGCCGAGCAGCGTTCGTGACGGATTTGCGCTACGAGTGATGCGCCCTACAGACCAGTACCCTCACGGGTACTGGCGACTCGACAATCCGTCTGGCCAACCGGTCGATCCGACCACGGGCCTGCCGCCCGGCAACCTGACGCGGGCGCAGTTCCGCGCTCGCACGCACGTTCCGTTGCCCGAGGGATACTGGGAGAGTTGATGTACGGACTTCCTGCGGCAACCGACCTCAGTGCCTTGAACGGCTTAATTCTCCTCCAGGTCTGCGTCGGCCAGAATGAGGTTATCCTCCGCTTCGACGACACCTCGTGGATCAGGGTCGAGTCGGCTATGCGCCTGGTGCCCAACGGTGCAACCCCAATTCAGGAGCAGGACGGCGTGCTGAGAGAGCTCTTTGCCGCCCTCGGGGCGCCCATCGAGGCCGTCCAGTGGACCGTCGAGGGAACGGTCCGGATCAGATTCCAGGGACGTGACGCTCACGTTGAAATCGTGGACGACGATCCGCACTATGAGAGCTTCATGATTCAACTCAAAGATCAGCCGGCGATCGTCGTCTGACTAGGAACGTGCGAAATGGCTTTCGCAATTGAACCGTCTTCGGAGGCGGCTGATGGGCGCTGTGAAGAGCGGTAGCGACCACAGGGAGATGGTGCTCGAGCTGATCGACGGGATGACGGCGCCGGACCGGCGGCGACGGGAGCGCGCAGCCGACGAGATCACGGACGTCCTCGACGGGTACTCCGAGGAGGAGGCATTCGTCGTCTCATGCGTCCTCGCGACCCTAGCGCGCCGCGAGGACGACGAGGCCTGTCTAGAAGCGGAGCTGCATACGCTCACCATCATGGCGGAGAGGGGGGGGGTGCTTCATCGCTCGGTACTGGAGCATGTGCTCGCCATCGACCGGAGCGCTCTGCGTGGCTCGTGCATCGACTACTACGACTACTTCCTAGGGCTGCGCGGTTCGGACTGGGGGCAGGTGTAAGAATGGTGCAAACCTGATGTACGGCCTTCCCCCATCGACCGATCTCAGCGCCTTGCGGGGCCTGCTTCTCACTCAGGTCTGCGTCGGGCAGCACGAGGTGAATCTCAACTTCGAAGGCGAATGCCGGATCATGGTCACGTCGACGTTCGTGATGCACTCTGGCGGCCGTGAGACAAGCGATCGGAGCGAAATCCTGACCGAGTTCATCGCGAGCCTCGGGAAGGCCATCCAGAGCGTCGAGTGGAACGTCGCGGGGACGGTCCGCCTGCGTTTCGCGGGCCGTGCCGCGACTATCGACATCCTTGACGACGAACCAAATTACGAGAGCTACGAGATCCAGTTCAAGGACCGACCTCTGATCGTCGTCTAGATCCCGTCGCGAGACGCCGGCCCCCCGGAGACAGCCCCGTGCGCATCGACCCGATGTCGGCACCCGCCGACCAGGAGTTCCTCGAGGAGTTCGGCGTCACCCCGGAGCCGATCGACGAGTACGGCGGCCGCCTCCTTCGCTTCAACAACGAGGCTGACGAGCGCCTCGACCTCTCGTTCGACCTCACGGACCAGTCCGTCGCCTACCGATGGTGGTCCTGCTGTCCATCGAGATCCATCCCCGCGTCGTGGTCCGCGACCGTGTGCTGCGCGGCGGCGCCACGTAGACCTGTGTGCCGCCCGGGCCGCCCGCGCCGCGTGTCAGCCGCTCCCCGTACCCTGCGCTGAACCCCAACCCAGGGAGCGCACCCCCGCATGTCGACGCTCGACACCCCGCTGACGGACTCCGAGCGCCTCGGCCGCGGCCTCGCGCTGCTCGGCACCGCGCTCCAGCCGTGGGTCGACGCGGAGATGTCAGCGGCCGCGCCTGCCGACCAGGACTGGGCAGCCGTCTACGGGGCCTCCGAGTCCGCCCGCCGCGGCCACGCCGTCACGGTCGACCCCCGAGAACCGCGCACCCTCCTGCGGATCGTCCGCCACACGCGCGACGTCTTCCCGCTCGAGCCCGCGCAGCACGCCTGGCTCGACCAGCTCATCGCGGCGACCAACCGCTGGGCGCACGTGCCGGACCTCGACCGCGCGGAGGTCGACGACGTCCTCGACACCATGGCCCTGCTGTTCGAGTCCCTCGCGATGGACGACGCCGCTGCGGAGGTCCGCGCCCTGCGCCCCGCCGCCCAGCCGCCCGCGCCCACCACCCCGCAGGACGACGACGTCGTCTCCCTCGCCCCCGCCCGCACTCAGACCCCACCCGCCCCCGGCTTCCGCCACCTCACCACCGCCGTCGGCCCGCTCGACGTCACCGTCACCTACCGCGAGGCGCTCAACTACGCCCTCGTCACCAACCGCGTCTCCCCGGTCCTCGGCATCCGCCTCACCAACCACGGCACGGCCCCCGCCGACCCCGGCCCCCTCAGCCTGACGATCGAGCCCTGGACCGACACCCACGTCGCCGAGCCGCTGGTCGTCGGGCCCGGCCTGGTCGCCCCCGGCGAGACGATCGACGTCCCCACGCACCTCACGGCCTGGCAGCTGAGCCCGTCGGCCTTCGTCCACCTCGACGAGTCGATCACCACCCGCCTGACGCTCACCCTCGGCGACGCGCAGCAGACCGACCTCATCCGCCTCCTGCCGCCGGACGAGTGGTGGGCCGCGTCCATCCCCGAGGCCCTGGCCGCGCACGTCCGCCCCAACGACGCCGCCGTCGCCGCGCTCCTCGCCGAGGCCGCCCAACGACTCCAGGCCGCCACCGGACGCGGCGCGCTCGACGGCTACCAGGGCGGCGAGGAGCGCGCGGTCGCCATCGCCCGCGCCGTCTACGAGGCGATGACGGCGCGCGAGATCCGCTACATCCAGGCCCCGGCGTCGTTCGAGGGCACCGGCCAGCGCATCCGCTCGCACGGCGAGGTGCTCGACGGACGCTGGGGCAACTGCCTCGACCTCGCGTGCGCCTACGCGGCCGCACTCGAGTCCGCCGGCCTGCATCCCGTGATCGTCACCACCCGCAACCACGCCGTCGCGGGCTACCTCGTCACCGACAGCCAGCTCCCGCTCGTCGCGGTCAGCGACCCCGGCACCATCGGCCTGCTCATGGACGCCGGCGTCGTCGAGACCGTCGAGCTCACCGGTGCCACCGCGGCGATGCCGTTCGACGACGCCCTTGCGGCCACCGACCCGTGGTGGACCCGACGCCTCGACGAGGTGAGCCACGTGCTCGACGTCGTCGCCGCGCACCGGCGCGTGCGGCCGCTGCCGACCGTGCGGCGCGACGGCGAGACGGTCGTCGTCGAGGTGGAGGTCGAGCGTGCCGAGGCCCGCCGGCGGATCCGCGGCGAGACGACGCCCGCGATGCCCGTCGAGGACCGGCCCGTGCGCATCGAGGCGTGGCGGCGCTCGCTGCTCGACCTCACCCTGCGCAACCCGCTGCTCAACCTCGCGGCCGCGCGCAGCGGCGCGCCGGTCCACGTGCCGCACGGCGCGCTCGCGACGCTCGAGGACCTGGTCGCTGGCGGCCAGACCCTCACGCTGGTCCCGCACGACCAGATCGAGCAGATCCATGTCCAGCAGGGCGCGCGCTCGGCGCAGGACATCGACCCCGACGTCGTCCGCCGCATCCTGGTCGAGGAGTCGTGCGCCTACGTCGGCCTGGCGACCGCCGCGTACGCCGCGCGCATGCGGAGCCTGTCCCGGCGCGCGCGCACCGCGATCGAGGAGACCGGCGCCAACAACCTCTACCTCGCCCTCGGCGCGCTGACCTGGACCGAGCGCAGCAAGACCGTCCGCGCACCACTGTTCCTCGTCCCCGTCACGCTCGTCGGCGGCCGCGGCGCGCTGTGGCGCCTGCGCATGGACGAGACCGGCACGATCGTCCCCAACCACTGCCTCATCGAGAAGCTCCGCGTCAGCCGCGGCATCGTCGTGCCCGAGCTGCTCGACCCCGGCCAGGACGGCGAGGGCATCGACCTGCCGCGCGCGCTCCAGGCCGTCCGCGCCGCGATCCTCTCCAGCGGGCACGGCGACTTCGCGCTCGAGGAGACCGCGACCGTCGCGATGTTCGCGTTCTCCACGCTCGAGATGTGGAAGGACCTCACGGAGAGCTGGCGGTCGTTCGTCGAGCGCCCCGTCGTCCGGCACCTCGTCGAGACACCCGGCGTCCCGTTCCTCGACGCGGCGCCTGAGCCCGCGCCCGACCCCACCGCCGAGGCCACGACCTTCCTGCCCGTCCCCGCCGACGGCTCGCAGATCGAGGCCGTCCGCTGGGCGCGCGCCGGACGCTCCTTCGTGCTCGAGGGCCCGCCCGGCACCGGCAAGTCGCAGACCATCACCAACCTCATCGCCGACTGCCTCGCGCACGGGCGCAGCGTCCTGTTCGTCGCCGAGAAGCAGGCGGCGCTCGACGTCGTCAGGCGCCGCCTGGACGACGTCGGCCTCGGTGTGTTCAGCCTCGACCTGCACGGCCGCAACCAGACGATCAGCGCCGTGCGCGCCCAGCTCCAGGCCGCGATCGGGCACGACGCCGAGCGCTCCGCCTCGTGGGAGACCCTGCGCGACAGCTACCGCTCGCTCACCGACAACCTCAGCCGCTACCCCCGCCAGCTCCACGACGAGGGCCCGGTCGGGCTGTCCGCGTGGGACGCGCGCCAGGTCGCCCTGAGCCTGCGCGAGCGCGCCGACGTGCCCGACGACGCCCTCCCGCAGCTCCCCACGACGCTCGTCCTGGGCGCGGTCCCGGCGGCGGACGTGTACGACGCCGCCCGCGACCTCGCCCACGCGCTGCACGACCTGGGCGGCGCGCCCGCCGCGCACCCGTGGCGCCTCGCCGGGCTCACCGGCCCCGAGGCCGTCGTCCCGCAGCGCGTCGCCGCGGCCGTCGACGAGGTGATCGCGGCCGACGCCGCCCTCGCGGCCTCGCCCCTGCGGCCGCTGCTCGACCTCGCGACGACGCCCGAGCAGGTCGACCACGTCGCGGAGTGGCTCGACGCGAGCGCGGGGGAGCGGCTCGCGCCCACCGCCGAGGCGCGGCGGCTCGTGGGCCCGGGCTGGGCCGAGCATGCCGAACAGGTCCGGCAGGCGTTCGACCAGCACCGCGCCACCTACGCCGGCGCGCTCGGCCCGTTCGCGCCCGCCGTCATGGCGCTCGACCTCGACGCCGCGCTCGCGGCCTCGACCGCGGCCGACGCCTCCTTCTTCCTCGGCCGCGGCAAGCGTCGGCGCGCCGCGCTCGCCCTGGTCGCGGGCGCCGTTCGGCCGGACGCCGAGGTGCCGCTCAAGCAGCTCACCCCGCTGCTCACCGGACTGGTCGCTGCCCGCGCCGCGGGGGAGCGGCTCGCCCAGCACATCGGGGCCCTGCCCGGCCTGCTGCTGCCCTTCGGCTGGAACCCCCTCGACGTCGAGGCGCACGTCCCGGTCGAGCACGCGATCCGCCGGTGGGGCGCGACCGCCGACCTCGCCCGCCTGGGCGGCCGGGCCGTGGACGACGCGACCGAGGCCGTCGTCGACCGCGCGCACGACCTGCCATGGGGCACGGTCGAGGCGATCCGCCGCCTGGCGGCCGCGTGGCACGACGCGGCCTCCGCGCTGCGCGCGACCCCGGAGGACCTCGCCTCCTGGCTCGCGGGGCGAGGCCTGTCGGCCGGGCTCGCCGCCGACGGCCCGCGGTGGCAGGCCGACGCGCGCTCCGGCGCCCTCGTGCAGCTCCAGCGCTGGGCGCGCGTGCGCGGCGCGATCGCGGCGTTCGACGCGTGGGGAGCCCCCGACGTCGGGCGCCTGGTCCGCGCCGGCGTCCTCGACGGGGACCGCGCCGAGGACGCCGTCCGCCTCGCCTACGCGCAGACGGTCGTCGCCGAGCGGCTCGACGCCACCGGTCTGCGCACCTTCGACGAGCGCCACCGCTCGCGGCTGACGGGCCGGTTCCTGGACACGGGAGAGGACGTGCGCGAGCGCATGCGCGTCGAGCTGCCCGCGCGCATCGTCGCCGCCCGCACCTTCGACCCGCGGGCCCGCGCCGGCCGCAGCGCCGAGCTCATGGCGCAGCTCGGCCGCCGCCGCGGCGGCCTGACGATCCGCCAGCTGCTCGCGCGCTACGGCTCGATCATCACCGAGGTCACGCCGTGCCTGCTGATGAGCCCGAGCTCGGTCGCCCGCTTCCTGCCGACGGACGGCACCGGGTTCGACGTCGTCGTGTTCGACGAGGCGTCGCAGATCCGCGTCGCCGAGTCCGTGGGCGCGATGGGCCGCGGCGCGTCGGTGATCGTCGTCGGCGACTCCAAGCAGATGCCGCCCACGTCGATGTTCGACTCCGCGCCGCCGAGCGAGGGCGACCCCGTCGAGGACGTCACCGTGCCCGCGGACATGGAGAGCATCCTCGGGGAGGCCAAGGAGTCCCGGCTGCCGAGCCTGTCGCTGACCTGGCACTACCGCAGCCGCGAGGAGTCGCTCATCGCCTTCTCCAACCGCGCCTACTACGACAACCGCCTCGCGAGCTTCCCGACGCCGCCAGGCCGCCGCGAGGGTCTCGGCGTCTCCTGGCGCAAGGTCGACGGCGTCTGGGAGGGCGGCGCCCGCGGCGCCCGGGTCAACCGCGCGGAGGCCGCCGCGGTGCTCGACGAGGTCGCGGCGCTCCTGCGGCAGGACGCGCAGCGGTCGATCGGCGTCGTCACGTTCAACACGCAGCAGCGCGAGCTCGTCCTCGACCTGCTCGAGGGCTCGGGGGACGCGCTGATCGAGGCGGCGCTCGCGCGCGAGGAGGAGCCGCTGTTCGTCAAGAACCTGGAGAACGTCCAGGGCGACGAGCGCGACGTCGTCATCTTCACGCTCGCGTTCGCCAAGGACACCCGCGGCCGGGTGCCGCTCAACTGGGGCCCGCTGACGCGCAGCGGCGGGGAACGCCGGCTCAACGTCGCAGTGACGCGTGCCAAGGAGCGCGTCATCGTGCTCTCGTCGTTCGAGCCGGAGGAACTCGATCTGTCCGGCTCGTCCTCGCGGGGCCTCGCGGACCTGCGCGACTACCTCGTCCTGGCCAAGCACGGTGCCCGGCGCGCCGGCCTGGTGCGCGAGCGAGGGCGGGACCTGCACCTCGACGAGGTCGCGGCCGCCCTGCGCGACGCCGGGCTGGAGGTCCTCACGCATGTCGGCCTCTCGGACTTCACGGTCGAGCTCGCGGTGCGCGCGGCGCCCGACCTGCCGTGGGTCGCCGTGCTCCTCGACGGTCCCGCCTGGGCGCGCCGTACCACTGTCACCGACCGCGAAGGCCTCCCGCGCACCGTGCTCGAAGGCGCGATGGGCTGGGCGCGCGTGGTGCGGGTGTGGCTGCCGACCTGGCTGCGCGAGCCCGACGCCGTCGTGCACGCGGTCGTGGAGGCGGCCCGCCGCCCGGAGGCGCGCGAGCCGGCGCTCGCGGTGCGCCGCGCGGAGCCCGAGCACGTCGCGGTCGGCATCCAGGACACCGGGGCCTTCGGGGAGACGGCGCCGATCCAGGACACCGTCGTCGGTGTCCCGGACAGCGCGACGGTGCAGGACGTCCAGGACCTCGCGCCGCCCCCGGACGCCACGGCCCCGGCACCCTCGGGCACCGCCTACGTGCCCGCGTCCGAGGAACCACGCGGCACGGTCACCGTCCTCGACAACCTCCACCGCGCGCACGACCGCAAGCGCGTCGTGATCGAGATCGACGACGTCCTGGCAACCGAGGGCCCGATGCTCATGGACCGCCTCGTCGGCGTCGTCGCCCGGCGCTTCGGACTCACCGCGGTCCGCGAGGCGCGCCGCCGGAGCCTGGCCGCCGTCGTCCCGCCCGACCGCGTCGAGCACGCGCCCAACGGCGACGTCGTCGTCTGGCCGCACGGCGCCGACCGCCGCACCTGGGCCCTGGTCCGCGTCCCGCACGTCGGGGGGCGCGACCTCGCCGAGGTGGCCTACCCCGAGCTCCGCGCCGCGATGGTGCACATCGCACGCGGCGCCCACGGCATCGGGCGCGAGGACCTGCTCCGCGCGACCGCGCAGGTCTTCGGCGTCGCCCGCCTCGCGTCGAGGACCCGCCCCCGCCTCGAGGCGGTCCTGGCGGCCGCCCTCGACGAAGCCGCTCTGATCGAGCGCGACGGCCTCGTGGTGGCCGCCCCGTGAGCAGCGCCGTGGCCGACGCCCCGGCGGAGGTCGCCCAGCCGCACCTCAGGCTCGAGGTCACCCTGGGGGTGACCGCCCTCGCGATCGAGCACCCGCCCGCCATCCAGCACGCCCTCGCGTGGCTGACCCGCCACACCACGGTCGCAGCGAGTCCCGAGGCTGCCGTCGGCGCGGTCCTCTACCGGGACGAGGTGCTCGTCATGCGTGCCCTCGGTGCACGCCTCCTCGCCATGCTCGCCGAGCTGCCACGGGCCTCGACGACGGCCTGCAGGGTGCACCCCCGGTGGGCGGAGGTCGTGTGCGCCGCCCGGCGGGCGCGCTCGGTGATCGACCGCAACGGCGGCATCCGGCTTCCGCAGGCCGGCCTCCTGGCGTGGCTCGCGGACCCTCCGCTGCGCCGTTCCCCCGACGCCGACGGGAGGCACGGCGCGACGGCCGACGACGTCAGCCGCCTCGTCCTGGGCATGGCGGACGACGCGGGCCTCTGGGAGATCGAGTCCGACCTCAGCGTCTACTTCTTCGGCATGGGCGAGGCGGTGCTTCGGCGGGCGATCGTCGAGGTGGTCGCAGGGTTGGTCCGTGCCGGCCTGCTCACCGTCGAGCGGCATGTCTGGGCCGACGTCGACCTGCACCCGGTCCCGGACGCCGAGCTGGCGACCGTGCTCGACGACGACCGCTACTGGACGGCGCCGGACCACGGCGACCCGGCGCTCGCGATCAACGCGACCGAGGCGGGCCACGCGCACCGCAGGGGCCCGGCGCGCGGCACCTTCCCGCGCCCGGGCAGCCCTCCGGCGACGACGGCTCACCGCTGAGGTGACGCGGCAGCGTCGCTATCCGACGCTCACGCGCCCCCTGCCCCTACCTGCTTCCGCTGATCGCCCCGCAGCGCGCTCCGGCCCCTGTCATCCCAGCCAGGTGGTCGATCGTCGCGCGGCCTCGAAGACGCGGTCGATCGCCTCGAGATCGAGGACCTCCGGTCGTCGCTCGAGCCACTTGCCGATGGCCCTTCGGTAGACCACGTGCGCACCCTCCGGCGCCTTCTTGATGGTGATGTCGGCTGCGCCCACCGGGACGACCACGCCGACCGCCTCGACAGGGACGCCGGCGGCCGCGGTCAGGAGCCTCGACGCGCGAGCCGCCTCGTGGCGGCTGTTGCGCAGGTACGGCTGCTTCTGACCGTTGACCATGAACGTCGTGCCCGCGACCCAGATCTTCGCGCCGGGATGGTGCTTGGCGTTCAGCGTGAAGACTCCGCCCGGGCCGATCACAACGTGATCGATGTCAGATCCGTTCACGCCGACCGGCACTGCGTGGAGCGCACGCCAGCGCGCGTCCTTCTTGACCAGCCTCGCGAGACGGGCCGCGACCATCTCCTCACCGTCCGCGCCGATCCGCCACGCCCGCTCGTCGGTGTGCACCCGCAGGACGCGCGCGACGAACGTCCGCACCGGCGCGGCGTGCTTGAGAGCGATCGCCTGTTCGCGGGCCGCTTGGCCGGCTCGTCGCTCGGCGAGGTCGTTCCAGACCGGCTCCTGCGCCGCCACCGACGACTCGGTGATGACCGTGACCCCGGCGTTCGTGGACGGCGCGGGGGAGGCCTGCTGAGCTGGTTCCGGGACCGCGGCGCGCCAGCCCGCGACGGCTGCCTCCACCGCTGCACGGTCGGCGTCGTCGTCGACGGTGACGACCCCGGTGGCCAGGTCGCACCATCCCATCCGTCGCTCGTCAGGAGCGGTGACGTAGAGGCGGTCCTTCCCGTACTTGCGCCACCGCACGACGCTCAGCTCCCTCAGATCGCTCATGGTCTCCCCCTGGTGTTCGCGCCGAGCGCCGACGCGATAGCGCTCGCGCCGTTGACGCGGCATCGACATCCCCGGGGTTCGACGTGACGGCGTGCACGTCAGGTCACCCGTTCGGCGCATCACCGGCCCCGCCGGCCGTGCCGCTCATGCCACGGCAGCGGGTGCCGCTCTGCTCACCCCTGCGATGCGGTCACGTGGGCGACGCGCCACCGGGCGCCGTCGTGCGTCACGGTGATCGCGTAGTACCAGTGGCGTCGCGTCGGTGAGGAAGGGCCCTCGTCATAGACGGCGAGGCGGCTCAGGTCGGTCCCCTCGACCAGGTGGAAGTTCACCATGACCCAGGTGTCGGAGGCGCCGCCAGGCATCGCCGACGCGACGACGACGCGGTCGTCGGCTGGCGTCGGCGACGTCCGCCATTGCGCGAGCGCGTCCTCGATCAACGAGCCACACGTCTCGCAGGACGGGTCGGTGAGGTCACGCATCGCGACGTCGTCGCCCGTCGCCCGCACGTATCGGTCGAGGTGGGCGTAGTGGGCGGCGGTGCTGATGCCGTCGCTCCAGCTGTCGCTGTCGAGCTCCGTCGGCGGTCCGCTGTAGGCGGCAGCCAGGGGTGGCCCACCGTCGGGCCCCGGCCTCTGGACGGTCGCGGAGTCGAGTCCGCGCAACATCCAACGGCCCTCCTCGAGCACGACGGCGGCCGCCACCGCGTAGGTCCCACCCGGGCCCGTGTCGACGACGGTGCCGTGGGCGTCGAGCTCCTGGCTCGGCGTCGTGACGACGCGACCCAAGACGGAGAAGAAGTCGTCACTGACACGGATCGCGTGCGCCACGTGCAGTCGCGAGGTCGCCCCGCTGGGCACCCGACCTTCCGCGTGGGCGGCGCGAGCCTGCTCCGCGACGTGCGCGCAGTACCCGCACTCGGGGTGGCTGAGCTGCTCCCAGGCCTGCAGGTCACCGGTGTCGTGGGTGTAGTCGGCAACCGCCAGCGCGTACTCCAGGAAGATGCCGCCCGACTCGTCGGCGGTGACGTCCAGCTGGGCGGGTGGCTCCGGCCGCACCGTGTGGTGCACCAGCTCGGGCGCCTTGTCCCGCGCCTCGTCGACGGTGAAGACGGGTACGGCCGGCTCGCTAGGGCGCGGCACTGGCGATGGTGCGGCATTGCCGCATGCGACGAGCGCCACCGCGAGCACGGCGGCGCCGACCGCCGCGAGCCGATGGCGTTCGGTCCTGGGCGAAAGGCGCATGTCGGGCACCGTAGGCCAGGGCAGTGGTCCTCGGAGTGCCCTGTGGACAACTGTCCGACCCGTCCCGTGGGGCTCCCGGCGGTAGCCGTGCAGGGCGCCGCCCGCGCACCTCTCCTCCTTCCGGCCGATCAGCCCTACCCACCGCTGCCCTTCCATCGGTGACGTGCCGAACCATCTGGCGCGCGACCTGCACGACACGGTCGCGCACCACGTCTCCGCGATCGCCGTGCGCGCGCAGGCCGGACTCGCCGTCGCGCCCTCGGTACCGCGGCTGGATGATCCGCGCCTACGCGCTCGGCCAGGGCGCCGGGACGCACGTGTTCGTGCTCGGCGGCGGGGAGCCGCCCGCCTACCAGTACTTCTCGCCCCCGCTCGCGAGGAACCGCCACAGGACGCCCGCCAGTGACCCCTGGAGCACGGGCCAGTCCTCCCGAGGGAGGAGCGGCTCGGCCACCCGCAGCTGCCAGCCGCCGGACCCGTCGACGCTCGCGATCAGGAGATCGGAGTCCCCGAGGAACTCGGCGATGACGACGTCGTGCGGTCGGAGCTCGTCGGGGCGCGCGATGCGCTCGTGCGCGGTGCGCCTGGCGCTGGCGGCCGGCGAGAGGATCACCATCCCCCACTGTCCGTAGTCCACGTCCTCGAAGAGCCTGGCACCTCGGGTCAGCGACCAGAGCTCGCGCAGTTCGTCTGGCGCGTGCTCGGGCACGGTGGCGGCGATCTCGTGGGCTGTGGCGGGCGGCTCGAGAGTGCTCGCGAGCCGGAAGCCGGAGTCGTCGTAGCGCCGTGGCTGGCCGAGCGCGGCGAACCTCGCGAGCAGGCGTCGCAGGTCCGGCGCGAGTGCCTCCGTCATCCGGCCCCCACCTCGCCGAGCGCGTCTGCCAGCCGCCGCCACGCCGCCCGCTCCGCCTCGGGCAGCGTCTCGATGCGTCGTCGCAGGTCACGAGCCTTCTCCGCCACCTCGCGCTCGCGGTCGCTGAGGAGCGCCGCGTACCGCTCGTCGGCGAGGTACTGCGCCGGCGTCGCGTGCATCGCGACCGCGTCAAGGAAGATCGCCAGGCGCCTGGCCCGCACGCCGGGGCCGGCGCCGTTGTCGTGCGCGACGGCGACGTAGTCGAAGCGGCCTTCCCACAACCGCCGCGTCGCCTCGTCGGCGGAGAACGTGACGACCGTGCCGAGAGCTGTCCCCCGCCGCCGGTCGGACGCGAGCGGCGTGCTGCCGGCCCGGAACAGCAGCACCTCGTGCGCGATGCGCAGGAAGTTGTCGTCCGTCATCGAGGCCCCGACCGCCATGAGGTGCTTGGTCATGAGCAGCGACTGCACGACGGCGCCCATAGGCCCGGACTGCGCGTCGTAGCCCACGAAGTCCGACCGTGACAGCACGATCGTCTCGGGGAACCGCGCGTCGCCGTGCATCTTGAGCAGCCACGGGGCGCCCGGCATCGTCAGGTTAAAGGGGAGCACCGCGAGGTGCTCCTGGCCGGTGTCGTGCACGGCACGCTCGTAGAGGTCGTCGTAGTTGGTGGTCACTGCCTCCGCGCACCCCAGCGACGCGAGCAGCGCGTGCGACAGGCCGTACCGGCCGTCCCCGCGGGTCAGCTCGGCGACACGCTCGCCGAGCCGCTGCTCGCCGAGCACGCGCCGCAGCAGCTCGGACTGGTCGAGCGGCGACCGGACGGTGCCGAGGTCGACGCCGGCGTCCTGCGCGAGCCGCCCGATGAGCTCGCCCCACGACGGCAGTCCCGCCGACATGCTCACCCCCGCGCCGATGAAGAGCGCCAGCGACCCCTCGGTCACGCGGGCGGCGAGCGCCTCGGCGTCGCGCAGCAGGCCGGGAGGCAGGTGGTCGGCGTGACCTCCACCGAGAAGGCGGCGTCGCGCCTGGAACGCCGCGTGGTCCGCCGCGTCCGCCGCGGCGACGACGACGTCGATCCCCCCCGAGTGCGCCGCAGCCAGGCAGGTCGCGAGCAGCGCGTCGACGACGTCGCCCCGCACTGCCCCGAATCCGCCGCGCCCGACGCCGAGCGTGGGCACGGCCACCACGGGCCGCGGCCGGTTCCCGCCGGGTCGCAGCTGGGCGTGGTCGATGTCCGCGAGGACGGCGGCCAGCCGGTCGACCATGGGCCCGACGGCGTCCGCTGCGCCCGCCAGCCCGCGGCCGTTCGCCGCGTCGACGAACCAGACCGGCGACCGCGGGCGCAGCACGGACGACTCCCGTGCCCGGCCCCAGCCGGCGTCGGCCCAGCCGTGCGGCCGGAGCGCCCCGACGTCCCGACGCCACGCGGCCGCGCCGGTGTCGTCACGCCGACCGAGCGCCGCCGCCCACCGCTCGCCGACCGAGAACGCCCGGTCCGTCGGCACGACGACGGCGTCGTGGTCCAGGTTCTCCACGCGCCCGTGGACCACGAAGACGTGTCCGTCCCCGGTCATGGGGCGACGCTAGCCCGGTGGGGCGGGGTGTGCTCCCGTCGTCACCCTGTGGGCGGCTGCCCGGTGTCGGCCCCGTGCGCGACACTCGCCCGGTGACCACCGCCTCGCTCGTGCACCGGATCGAGCAGGCGCTCGCCGCGCGGGAAGCGACGGACGATGAGGTCGCCCTGGCGGACCGGGTGGTCGAGCTCGCCCCCGCGGACCTCGGCCGCCTCCACGTCCATCTCGAGACGGACCAGGTCCGGGCCGCGGCTCACCCGCGGCTCACCGGCACGCTGCGGAGGCACCTCGACGACGCTGTCTACCCGCCGGCCGCGGCGAGCGCCGTGCTGCGTGCCCTCGCGGACGGCGACGGGCCGCGGCAGACGCCGGCGGGCCGGCTGACCGCGGCGGCGCACGTCCTGCGGCGCGCGACCGACCCGGTGGCGCCGGACGTCGTCGCCGCCGCGACAGCGCTCCTCGCCGTGCTCCGTGCTGCGGCGGACGCACCCGCCCCGGGACCCGAGCGCAGGCACAGGTTCCCGTGGGGCCACGGTCCCGCGCTTGCCCTGCTCGCCGGTATTCCCGGCGCCGAGGACGTCTGGCCCGACCTCGACGACCGCCTTCGTGGCACCGCGGAAAGCAGCTGGCACGCCGGCCGTCTCGAGATGGTGTCCACCCTGTCCGCCGAGGAGCGGTTCCTCCTCGACCGGGCCCCGCAGCTGTGGGTGGGGGCGCGCCCGACGCCGGTCGGTGACGGCGGCCCACGGCCGGACGACATCCCCGCCTACCGGGCCTGGGTCCGCAACGCCCTCGAGGATGCGCTGGAGCGGGCCCGCGACGTCGCCGCGGGGCGTGTGCCGTACGCACCCGACGCCGCGTTCACCGGGACGGAGGCGCCCGTCGTCGCCGAGGCCGCGCTCCAGGCGCTGGCATGGGACGAGCCCTGGGTCGCCGATCTCGTGCCCCCACTGCTCGAGGCGGTCTCGACGGCGCCGGACCCTGCCGCCCGCACGGTTCCCTCGCAGTCACTGGCGATGAACCTCGGCCGTGCCATCGCGTGCGCGCCGACGCCGGAGACGGTCCAGGCCCTGACCCGTGTCATACCGACGGTCCGGCACGCGGGCGTGAAGAAGAAGCTGACGCGTCACCTGGCGGACGCCCGGCGCCACCTCGCGCTGCGGCCGGCGATCGCCTTCCGCGGCGACCCTGACCTCCACGACCCGCGGCGCACGACACAGCTGCGCCTGCTCGAGAAGGGCTATCTCACGGGTCTGCACTGGCCGGCGGCGCAGTGGCAGGACGCTGTCGCCCCCTCGCTCGGGGACGTGGCGGGTCGCCTCGTGTGGAGGGTGACCAGCGCCGACGGTCGCGTCCGGTCGGCGATGCCGCGCCCGGGCGCGGGCACCTTGCTGTGGACGGACGCCGACGACCTGGAGGTCTCGGTGACGCCCGACGCCTCTGTCGCGCTGTGGCACCCGGCCTCCGCCGACGACCAGGAGCGGGGCGCGTGGCGCGACCGCATCTGGCGCGAGCGCATCGACCAGCCGTTCCGACAGGTCTTCCGCGAGCACTATGGCGCCATCCCGGCGGCTGACGGCGTCGTCACGGACTTCGAGGGCTACGTCGTCGACCTGCGGCTGTTCACGGCGGTCGCTCGCGGGGCGGGGTGGACGAGCGACGCGCACGACGGGATGACGCGCACCGAGGGCGCCGTCGTGGCGCGGGTCGACCTCCCCGGCGCCTACCCCGGCGCGCGTGGTGAGTCCGTGCTCGGGGCACTGCGGCTCCGTACCGGCCGCGGTGCCGGCACGGCGTGGTCTCCCGACGCCGCCGAGGGGCATGTGCTCCTCTCCGAGATCCTTCGCTCCCTGGACCTTGCGGTCTCGGTGGCGGCCCTCGGCCTCGTCCCCGACCGGCCGGCGAGGCTGCCGCACTGGAGCGACGGCCTGGCCCTGCGGCGTGATGTGGTCGCCCGCGCGACGGAGGGCCTGCCGGACACACACCTGAGCCGCACGCATCTCCACGTCGGCCGCTTCGCCATCCACCTGCGGACGGGGCGCATCACGCTCGACGGGGACGAGGTGCCCCTCGTCGTCACGCCGCGCCCGACGCCGACGGTCCCCTGGCTCCCGTACGACGAGAAGCTGCTCGCGCGCATCCTGGCGGCCGTGGCCCAGTGCGCCCGTGGCGGGTGAGGCCGCCACCGGGCCGCACACCCGTCAGCGGAGAGCCGCGAGGCCCGTGCGCGCACGTGGCCGCCGCTCTTCCTCGTCCCGCAGGACCGACACCTGGGCGTAGGCCGCACCCGCCACGACGGCGGCGCTGACGGCGGCCAGGAGCCATCCGGACCCGACGACCTGCCCGTACCGCGTCGTGAGCAGACCGAGCAGGTACAGCCCGCCGACCACCCCTGCGGTCACCGCGGCGACTGCGACGGCGAGGCGGGACGGACCAGGGCTGTCGCTGCGCAGGGCGGTCAGGGCCGCGGCAGCAGTCAGGAGCGGGAGCATCAGCACGGCGACGGTGAGGAAGGCCTCGCCGCCCTCGGTCGTCCCGGTGAATCTGATGAGCAGGTTCCAGCCGCTCAGACCGGGCCAGGTGACCGCCTCGGTCACGTGGTCCGCGTCGAGGTCCACCCCGTCGCCGAGCCACGTGAGGGACATCGACACGACCGACAGCGCGGCGCCGAGGGTGAGCATCGACGCGGTCCTGCGCAGCGTCCCCTCGCGCCGCTCGATGCGCGAGAGCCGGCCCTCGAGCCGACGCAGCCGTCCGATGAGCTCGTCGTGCTCCATCCGGGCCTCCTCCGCAGCGGGGTGACAGCACCTGCCGGCCGATCTTGGCACCAGATCGGGTGCGGTGCGTGCTCATGGCAGCGGAGAGTGCGGCCCTGCGTCAGCCCAGCCCGCCGAGCGCTCCGACCAGCCCGGCGAGCAGCATCGCCAGCACGACGCCGCCGGCGACCCAGGGCGCGGCCTTGCGTGCCGCCCTCATCGGGCGGGATCCAGGGTCGTGCCGCGCGCGCTGCCGTCAGTCCTCATGCGACGAGGGTAGGTGAGCAGCTCGCAGCACACGGACGATGGCCCCCGGAACCAGTCCGGGGGCCATCGTCGTCGGCGTCGTCGCCCGCGTCGAGGTCACGACTGCGTCGGGGAGTCGCCCGCGAGCAGCCGGTACAGCTCCTTGCGTGCGCGGACCAGGACCTCGCTCGCGGCGGTGTGCTGCTCGGAGGTGCCGACCTTCGCCACCTGCGCGACGGCGTCCTTGAGCGCCATGACCTCCTGCCGGAGCGCGAGGGCGGACGCAGGGTCGAAGCCCGCCGTGGTCCACGGGGTGCCGAGGGTCGCGCGGTGCTCCTCGACGTAGGCGGTGCCCTGCGGCGTCAGCGACGCCGTACGGCGTCCTTCCACGCGCTCGATGGTCACGAGCCCTTCGTCCTCGAGCGCTTGGAGCGTGGGGTAGACGGAGCCGGGGCTCGGCGTCCACGTCCCGGAGCTCCGGTCCCCGATCTCCTGGATCAGCTCGTATCCGTGTCGTGGCTGCTCGTCGAGCAGCAGGAGGATGGCGGCCCGGACGTCGCCGCGAGCCCGGGGCCCGCGCCCGCGACGCCCAGGGCCGAAGCCGGGAGGGCCGCCGAAGCCGCCAGCGCCGAAGCCGCCGGGCCCGCCGAAGCCGCCCGGGCCCCGGCCGCCGTGGTGGCCGCGGCGCTCGCCGCCACCGCTCCGGTGGTCGCCGGCGCCGTCCTCGAACGCCGGCGGCTGGAAGCGGAAGCGGACCTCTGCCCCGCCACGCGGGCCGATGTGGTTGTGGTTCCTCATGATGATGTCCTTTCGTTGACACGCTCACGATATATCGGCAACGGCTCGCCAGCAAGCGATCGCTCCCTGGGGGTGCGCAAGGCGCTAGGAGCAGGCGAAGATGTCTCGACATCGAGAGATCGAGTCACCGAGGAAGAGGTGTGCCATGCACGAGACAGAGACCACGGACGTCGTCGTCGCGGAACAGGACGTGTGGACGAGCGTCAGCAACCCGCGCCGCACTCGCGTCTGACGCCCAGCTGGCGCGGGCGCCCCTAGCCCCGCGCGAGGGCCGCAGCGCCCGGCGGCGCCGGGCGATCGGCGCGCGTCGAGCTGCGTGTCCCAGGCCACAGCGGCGCGAGTTGGAGTGCCGGCCCAACCCGTGTAACGTTGCCATGCACCCGAACGGGAGGCACGGACAGCGGAGAGATCTGCAGGCCGGTCCCAGGGTGCCAACCCCCTTCAGATTGAGGCGCTTCACCGCGCCTCGGACGGGGTTGCCTGTGCATTGGAGTCGGTCCAGCGGATTTGACACCAGCGCCCAGGAGCATAAGATTGAGAAGTTGCCTCCGGATGGGTCGGAAACGGCCTTGAGGGATGTGCGTCTGTTCCTTGAGAACT
This sequence comes from Actinotalea sp. JY-7876, assembly GCF_014042015.1. NCBI lineage: Bacteria > Bacillati > Actinomycetota > Actinomycetes > Micrococcales > Cellulomonadaceae > Actinotalea > Actinotalea sp. JY-7876. Next base: position 173,936 of record NZ_CP059493.1, read on the forward strand.
CAACAGCGTGCCAAAAGTCGATGCCATTTGTCGGCGTTCTTGGTGGGTGTCCTGCTTTCGGTGGGGTGCTTGTCGGGGGCGGACGACGTGGTTGAGACGAATGTTTAACGTCAGTTGACATTTGATCGATGCCAGATTCAACTGGCCCCTTTCGGGGGGTCGCTTCGTGTGTTGGTTTCTCTGCCCTTTCGGGGGTGGGTGACTATAGACATCTACGGAGAGTTTGATCCTGGCTCAGGACGAACGCTGGCGGCGTGCTTAACACATGCAAGTCGAACGGTGATCTCGGTGCTTGCACCGGGTGATCAGTGGCGAACGGGTGAGTAACACGTGAGTAACCTGCCCCAGACTCTGGGATAACTTCGGGAAATCGGAGCTAATACCGGATACGAGACGCACGGGCATCTGTAGCGTCTGGAAAGAATTTCGGTCTGGATGGACTCGCGGCCTATCAGCTTGTTGGTGAGGTAATGGCTCACCAAGGCGACGACGGGTAGCCGGCCTGAGAGGGCGACCGGCCACACTGGGACTGAGACACGGCCCAGACTCCTACGGGAGGCAGCAGTGGGGAATATTGCACAATGGGCGAAAGCCTGATGCAGCGACGCCGCGTGGGGATGAAGGCCTTCGGTTGTAAACCCCTTTCAGCAGGAAGAAGCGAAAGTGACGGTACCTGCAAAGAAGCGCCGGCTAACTACGTGCCAGCAGCCGCGGTAATACGTAGGGCGCAAGCGTTGTCCGGAATTATTGGGCGTAAAGAGCTCGTAGGCGGTTTGTCGCGTCTGCTGTGAAAACCCGAGGCTCAACCTCGGGCCTGCAGTGGGTACGGGCAGACTAGAGTGCGGTAGGGGAGACTGGAATTCCTGGTGTAGCGGTGGAATGCGCAGATATCAGGAGGAACACCGATGGCGAAGGCAGGTCTCTGGGCCGCAACTGACGCTGAGGAGCGAAAGCATGGGGAGCGAACAGGATTAGATACCCTGGTAGTCCATGCCGTAAACGTTGGGCACTAGGTGTGGGGCTCATTCCACGAGTTCCGTGCCGCAGCAAACGCATTAAGTGCCCCGCCTGGGGAGTACGGCCGCAAGGCTAAAACTCAAAGGAATTGACGGGGGCCCGCACAAGCGGCGGAGCATGCGGATTAATTCGATGCAACGCGAAGAACCTTACCAAGGCTTGACATATACCGAAAACTCATGGAGACATGGGGTCCGCAAGGGCGGTATACAGGTGGTGCATGGTTGTCGTCAGCTCGTGTCGTGAGATGTTGGGTTAAGTCCCGCAACGAGCGCAACCCTCGTCCTATGTTGCCAGCACGTCATGGTGGGGACTCATAGGAGACTGCCGGGGTCAACTCGGAGGAAGGTGGGGATGACGTCAAATCATCATGCCCCTTATGTCTTGGGCTTCACGCATGCTACAATGGCCGGTACAAAGGGCTGCGATACCGCGAGGTGGAGCGAATCCCAAAAAGCCGGTCTCAGTTCGGATTGGGGTCTGCAACTCGACCCCATGAAGTCGGAGTCGCTAGTAATCGCAGATCAGCAACGCTGCGGTGAATACGTTCCCGGGCCTTGTACACACCGCCCGTCAAGTCACGAAAGTCGGTAACACCCGAAGCCAGTGGCCCAACTCGCAAGAGGGGGAGCTGTCGAAGGTGGGACCAGCGATTGGGACTAAGTCGTAACAAGGTAGCCGTACCGGAAGGTGCGGCTGGATCACCTCCTTTCTAAGGAGCATCTGGCGCGAGAGCGTCCAGGGCCTACTACTCGAGCGTTCGTCTCGAGGTGGGTAGCTCACGGGTGGAACATCGACCAGTGGCAGCCGCGTTGGTGGCTTCTCAGTACCTCGTGCTTCGGCGCGGGAGGAACCTGAAGACCTCCGGGTGGTTGTTTCGGCACGCTGTTGGGTCCTGAGGGAACAGGTGTTTGCACCTGGACCTCGGGCCGGCCCCCAGTGGGGGGTTGGTTGCGATCGGACCTTCGGGACCGGATGAACCGCTTCGCCTTCGGGTGGGGTAGGCGCCGGGATCCTGGTGGGGCCGCCCGTAGCTTGAGAACTGCACAGTGGACGCGAGCATCTTTAAGTAAGTCTTTGTGGCAAGTTTTTAAGGGCAAACGGTGGATGCCTTGGCACTAGGAGCCGAAGAAGGACGTAGTAGCCTGCGATAAGCCTCGGGGAGTTGGCAAACGAACCGTGATCCGAGGATCTCCGAATGGGGAAACCCAGCTGGAGTCATGTCCAGTTACCCGCGCCTGAATATATAGGGCGTGTGGAGGGAACGTGGGGAAGTGAAACATCTCAGTACCCACAGGAAGAGATATTCCGTGAGTAGTGGCGAGCGAAAGCGGAGAAGGCCAAACCGATCGTGTGTGATAGCCGGCAGGTGTTGCACGGTCGGGGTTGTGGGACCTTTCAGTCAGTTCTGCCGAGCTGGCAGGGAGTCAGAAAGTCGCGTCATAGTCGAAGGGCATTGAAAGGCCCGGCACAGAGGGTGCGACCCCCGTAGACGAAATGGCGTGGCCTCCCGAAGGGGATCCCAAGTAGCACGGGGCCCGAGAAATCCCGTGTGAATCCGGCAAGACCACTTGCTAAGCCTAAATACTCCCTAGTGACCGATAGCGGACAAGTACCGTGAGGGAAAGGTGAAAAGTACCCCGGGAGGGGAGTGAAATAGTACCTGAAACCGTTTGCCTACAATCCGTCGGAGCCTCCCTAGCAGGGGTGACGGCGTGCCTTTTGAAGAATGAGCCTGCGAGTTAGTGGTACGTGGCGAGGTTAACCCGTGTGGGGAAGCCGTAGCGAAAGCGAGTCCGAATAGGGCGATACAGTCGCGTGCTCTAGACCCGAAGCGAAGTGATCTAGCCATGGGCAGGTTGAAGCGCGGGTAAGACCGCGTGGAGGACCGAACCCACCTGGGTTGAAAACCGGGGGGATGACCTGTGGTTAGGGGTGAAAGGCCAATCAAACTTCGTGATAGCTGGTTCTCCCCGAAATGCATTTAGGTGCAGCGTCACGTGTTTCTTGCCGGAGGTAGAGCTACTGGATGGCCGATGGGCCCTACAAGGTTACTGACGTCAGCCAAACTCCGAATGCCGGTAAGTGAGAGCGTGGCAGTGAGACTGCGGGGGATAAGCTCCGTAGTCGAGAGGGAAACAGCCCAGACCACCAGCTAAGGCCCCTAAGCGTATGCTAAGTGGGAAAGGATGTGGAGTTGCACAGACAACCAGGAGGTTGGCTTAGAAGCAGCCACCCTTGAAAGAGTGCGTAATAGCTCACTGGTCAAGTGATTCCGCGCCGACAATGTAGCGGGGCTCAAGTATACCGCCGAAGCTGTGGCATTCACACAATAGCTAGGTCTTCGGATCCAGGCGTGTGGATGGGTAGGGGAGCGTCGTGTGGCGAGTGAAGTCGCGGGGTGACCCAGCGGTGGACGCCACACGAGTGAGAATGCAGGCATGAGTAGCGAAAGACGGGTGAGAAACCCGTCCGCCGAATGACCAAGGGTTCCAGGGCCAGGCTAATCCGCCCTGGGTAAGTCGGGACCTAAGGCGAGGCCGACAGGCGTAGTCGATGGACAACGGGTTGATATTCCCGTACCGGCGAAGAACCGCCCATACCGAGCCCGGTGATGCTAAGTGCCCGAAGCCGTCTAGATCCCTTCGGGGACGTGACGGGGGAGCGCACGACCCGAACCGGTAGTAGGTAAGCGTATTAACAGGGGTGACGCAGGAAGGTAGCCCAGCGTGGCGATGGTAGACCACGTCCAAGGTTGTAGGGCGAGCTGTAGGCAAATCCGCAGCTCACATAGCCTGAGAACTGATGGTGACCGCTTATGCGGGATGATTGGGTGATCCTATGCTGCCTAGAAAAGCCTCGACGCGAGGTTCTAGCCGCCCGTACCCTAAACCGACTCAGGTGGTCAGGTAGAGAATACCAAGGCGATCGAGAGAATCGTGGTTAAGGAACTCGGCAAAATGCCCCCGTAACTTCGGGAGAAGGGGGGCCTGAGGCGTGTAGGCACTTGCTGCCGAAGCGTTCGAAGGCCGCAGAGACCAGGGAGAAGCGACTGTTTACTAAAAACACAGGTCCGTGCGAAGTCGCAAGACGATGTATACGGACTGACGCCTGCCCGGTGCTGGAAGGTTAAGAGGACGGGTCAGCTCTTCGGAGCGAAGCTCAGAATTTAAGCCCCAGTAAACGGCGGTGGTAACTATAACCATCCTAAGGTAGCGAAATTCCTTGTCGGGTAAGTTCCGACCTGCACGAATGGCGTAACGACTTCTCCGCTGTCTCAACCGCGAACTCGGCGAAATTGCACTACGAGTAAAGATGCTCGTTACGCGCAGCAGGACGGAAAGACCCCGGGACCTTTACTATAGCTTGGTATTGGTGTTCGGTACGGCTTGTGTAGGATAGGTGGGAGACTGTGAAGCCGGCACGCCAGTGTCGGTGGAGTCAACGTTGAAATACCACTCTGGTCGTTCTGGATATCTAACCTCGGTCCGTAATCCGGATCAGGGACAGTGCCTGGTGGGTAGTTTAACTGGGGCGGTTGCCTCCTAAAATGTAACGGAGGCGCTCAAAGGTTCCCTCAGCCTGGTTGGCAATCAGGTGGCGAGTGCAAGTGCACAAGGGAGCTTGACTGTGAGACTGACAGGTCGAGCAGGGACGAAAGTCGGAACTAGTGATCCGGCGGTGGCTTGTGGAAGCGCCGTCGCTCAACGGATAAAAGGTACCCCGGGGATAACAGGCTGATCTTGCCCAAGAGTCCATATCGACGGCATGGTTTGGCACCTCGATGTCGGCTCGTCGCATCCTGGGGCTGGAGTAGGTCCCAAGGGTTGGGCTGTTCGCCCATTAAAGCGGTACGCGAGCTGGGTTTAGAACGTCGTGAGACAGTTCGGTCCCTATCCGCTGCGCGCGCAGGAAACTTGAGAAGGGCTGTCCCTAGTACGAGAGGACCGGGACGGACGAACCTCTGGTGTGCCAGTTGTTCCGCCAGGAGCACGGCTGGTTGGCTACGTTCGGAAGGGATAACCGCTGAAAGCATCTAAGCGGGAAGCCTGCTTCAAGATGAGGTTTCCATGGGACTTGATCCCGAGAGGCTCCCAGCTAGACCACTGGGTGAATAGGCCGGATGTGGAAGGCAGGACTAACGACTGCCGCAGCTGACCGGTACTAATAAGCCGATAACTTGACACACTCTTACTTGTGCTACGCGTCCACTGTGCGGTTCCCGAGATACGGTCGGGAACCCGATTGACATCTCCATAGAGTTTCGGCGGTCATAGCGAAGGGGAAACGCCCGGCTCCATTCCGAACCCGGAAGCTAAGCCCTTCTGCGCCGATGGTACTGCACGGGAGACTGTGTGGGAGAGTAGGTCGCCGCCGAACATCACTTCACAACGAGGCCGTCCCCTTTTCGGGGACGGCCTCGTTGCGTTACCCAGAATCTGCCGGACATGTGCGCAGCATTCGTGAGTCATACCGCGAGCTGGGGCACGGGTGGGGTGTCGACGTGCGCCAGGAGCGCATCGAGCACTGCCTGGCGGTCGAACTGCGTGGCCCAGGCGCGTGCGCGGGTCTCCCACGCGAGCAACTCGCTCCCGCTGAAGCTGAGCACGTGCTCGAGAGCGGCTGTGATCGACTGGGGCGAGCCGGCGTCGACGAACACCGCGGCGTCGCCGACAGCCTCGGGAATGCCCCCCGTCCTGGTGGTGATGACGGGTCCGCCGCCCGCGAGCATCTTCTCGACCAGGGCGATGCCGAACGTCTCGACGAACTCCGAGCGGGGCTTGCTGGGCAGCGCGTACGCCGCGCATCCGGCCATGAGGTGCGCCTTCTCGGTATCGCCCACGTCGTCGAAGAACACGATCCGTCCCGCCGCGCTCGATGTCTCGGCAAGGCCGTGGAGCCGTGCGGCGTCCGGTCCCGAGCCGGCCACCACAAGACGAGTCGTGCGGGGGATGTCCGCGGCGGCGAACCCCGCGATCAGGTCGTCGACACCCTTGGCGTGCGCGAGGCGGGACAGGAAGAGCACGAACCCGTCCCGGCGAAGCCCGCGGCGTGCGAGGACCCGGTCGGTCTCGTGCGGGTCCAGCGAGAGGTAGGCGGAGGTGTCGATCGCCGGGTAGGAGATCCGCACGCGCTCGCGCAGCTGCGCCGCGAAGGTGGTGCCGTGGCGCGCATCGAGCGCGGTGGCCTCCTCGACGATGAGGTCCCGCGTGTACTGCGAGACCGCCAGGCACACGTCGTGGGCCAGGTAGCTGCTCAGGACGTGGGCCGCGGGGCCGAGGCGGTCCTCCTCCACGCAGGCGCGCACCACGTTGGTCACGTCCGAGCCGACGGCCTCGGCGACCGTGGTCACGTCGACGCGCAGTCCGGTTGCCCGCGCGATGCGGACGGCGTCCGCGACGGCGATCGCGTGCGGGGAGAGGTACAGCGACATCGCTACCGTCGGCACGCCGTCGGTGAAGAGCTCGACGAGCCGCCCGGTCAGGCCGGCGAGGTAACGCCCGTCGGGGACGCGGTAGTCGCCCACCGGGGCGGGTCGCTCGACCGTGATCCCGGGGGAGTACGGCAGGACCAGCTCGAGCGGCTTCAACGGCAGCCCGGCGTCGCGCAGGCGGTCGATCGGCCACGTCACGATCCGGACGTCGTCGAACCCGCGCTCGAGCGCGGCCTCCGCCAGGTTCCTGGCCTCGCCCGAGTGACCGCAGATCACCGGGTCGGCGCGCACGACGATGACCAGCCGTCGCCGCGGCCTGCGCGCCGCGGTCACCGGCGGTGGCCGATCGGTGGCGCCGTCGGGCTCGACGGCGGGCGGGACACGTCCCAGCGGTCGCGCTCCGGTCCGAGCGCGATCGTGAGCCGGCCGCCGCGGTGCAGCTCGCCGCCGCTCAACCAGCTGCGGTCGAGCGGCTCGCCGTCGAGGTGGACCGCCTGGACGTACTGCGCGGGCCCGCCCGGTTCCGGCTCCCGGAAGCCGGTCGTCTCGATCGTGAGCACCGCACCTGGTGTGCCGTCCATGCCACCCACCTCCATCCGGGACTCGCGCCACGCGGGCGCGTTGAGCAGGAAGACGTTCTGGCCAGCGACGGGAAACAGTCCCATGGACGCCCACACGAACCAGGACGACAGGCCGCCGGAGTCGTCGTTACCGGGGAGGCCGCCCCGCCCGGGGCCGAACTGCTGCTGGACGATGTCATGGACGACGTCGGCCGTGCGGTCCGGGCGGCCGGCGTACTGGTACGCCCACGGCGCCTCCATGTCGGGCTCGTTGTTGAGGCCCTCGAAACGGCCGAGGCTGTACCCGGCGAGCATCTCGTCGACGCCGGGCCGGATCCCGGGCTGGATCACGGGGTCGGCACCCACGCCGAAGAAGCGGTCGAGCAGGGCGACGAAGGCGTCGTCGCCCCCGGCGAGCGCGATGCGCGCGGCCATGTCGTGCAGCAGGCGGAACGAGTAGTTCCACCGACCGCCCTCGTAGAAGGTCGAGTCCTGGAGCAGGCCCGTCGAGGGGTCGAAGGCGTTGGGCCACCGAGCGGCCAGGGCGGTGAACTCCTCGGCCAGCGCGGAGTCCCCCACGTGGTCGGCCACGAGAGCCGAGCACCAGTAGCCGAACGCGAGGTCGAGGGTGTGGCTGATGGGGTGCGCCTTCCCCCGCAGGAGGAAGTCCTCGCCGTACATGCGCCGCAGGTCGTTGTGCATGTGCACGAGGGCCCAGTCCCAGTCCATGCCGGGCAGGCCCAGGGCGCACAGGTCCGCCAGGAACGTGTGCGCGAGCGCGCTGCCCTGCCGGGAGAACTGGTCCGCGCCGCGCGCCATGCGGTAGCCGATCGGGAGGTTGCCCTCCTCCTCGCAGATGTGGAGCAGGGCCTGCGCGAGCTCGACGGCGCGGTCGGGCAGCAGCGCCGTCAGCAGCGGGAGCTGCGTCCGGTAGATGTCCCACATGGTCGAGACGTCGAAGGCGAAGGGGCCGGTCGCCGGCCAGAACGGGCTCTCGCCGTAGGCGAGGCACGGCTTGACGAGAGAGTGGTACAGGGCCGTCTCGAACACGGTGGCCCGCTCGGCCGACGGCGCCTCCACGGTCACCCTGTCCAGGTGGGTGGCCCACGTCGCCCTCGTCCGGGCGCGGCGAGCCGCGAAGCTGGACGGCCCCGGACCGCAGTCTCGGTGGAGGTTCTCCCGTGCCTGCTCCACGCCGCGCAGCGAGAAGCCGAAGCGCAGCTCCACGACCTGGCCGGCCGTCGTCGGGCCCGCCCACATCAGGCCGAAGGGGCGCAGCGTCGTGGGGCGGATGTAGTCGAAGTCGAGCCGCGTGCCGCCGGGCATGAGGCGCCGGTCGTACCAGAGCAGCTGGCGCCACGCCGTCGCGTCGCACTCCACGTGGACGGCGAGCGGGGCGCCCTCGACGACGATCTCGCCCTGGGCGACGCCCGGCGCGACCGACTGCAGGTGTGCGCGCAGCGGCACGGTCCGGCCGTGGGGGATCGACAGGCCACCCAGAGACAGGTCGATCACCAGGCGCGCGTCCGGGTGCGCGGGGAAGGTGTAGCGGTGCACGGCGCTCTTGGGGCCGACCGTGAGCTCGCAGCGGATGCCCGAGTCCAACGTCGCCGCGTACCAGCCGGGCTCGGCCTCCTCGTCGTGCAGCTCCCACGTCTCGCCGAGGGCGTCGAGGGGCTGGAGCATCGGCGTCGTGCGGAAGTAGTTGTAGTACTTGCGGATCGCGCCGGTCCCGGACTGCTGGAAGTGGGTGAACCCCGAGGCGACCTGGCGGTCGTGGATCGTCGTCGGCACGCCCTCGGTGGACAGGTCGAAGCGGCCGTAGCCCGTCGGGTACGCGCCCGAGTAGGCGCACGCCGAGACCATCCCGAGCGGATACGTCGCCCCGGGGTGCGTGTTGCCGATCTGGGGCTTGGGCCACCACCACGTCGCGGCCGCCCCGGACTGCGGGGGCAGGGCCGTGACCTCGGTGCCGATGAACGGGTCGACGTTCACGGTGCCTCCGGCGTGGGGCGGTGGCCGACGTCGTCCATGCCCGGACGCTAGGTGCCCTGTGTGTCGCGCGGGTTGCGACACGCTTTCCGGCATGGAACGAACCGACCGTCGGCCGATTCTCAGGACGGCGCCAGGTCGCCGTACCGTTGGGGCATGATCCTCAGCGAAGACCTCCTCCTCCTGCTCACCGACGACGGCTCGGGGCGCACCATGGAGAGCGGGGAGCGGCTCGCGTTCGTCCTGGCCGGCGGGGTGCTGACCGACCTGCTGCTCGCTGGTCGCGTAGCCGTCGCGGCACCGGGGGAGTCGGTCCGCGCCGGTCGCCTCGTCGTCCGGGACGCCACGCCCGTCGGTGACCCGGTGCTCGACGAGGGCCTGCGGCGCCTCGCGTCCACGACGCCGAAGAAGCCGCAGAGCGCGCTCGGCCCGCTGCGGTCCGGGCTGCTCGACGAGCTGCGGGCGCGGCTGGTCGCGCGCGGGATCCTGCGCGTCGAGCAGGGCAAGGTCCTCGGGATCTTCCCCCGGACGTCCTGGCCGGCCGAGGACTCCAGCCACGAGGCCGGCCTGCGGCAACGACTGCGCGATGTCCTCGTCGACGGGCGCCATCCCGACCCGCGCGAGGCGGCTCTGATCGCCCTGCTCCACTCCGTCAACCAGGTCCCGGTCGTCATGGGTGACGTCGGGGTCTCCGTGCGGGACCTGCGCGCGCGCAGCAGCGCGATCGCGCACCAGCACATCGGGGCCGAGGCCGTACGCCGGGCGATCACCGCCTACGAGAACAACTCCGTCGCGGATGGGTTCGGGGTGTTCGTGACCGGAGTCAGCTGACGACCGCCCGGTCGCGCCCGGGGCGGTCCACGAGGACCCACGTGGCGCCGCCCAGAACCACCGCGGCGAGCGCGACCGCCGGCCACGGTCCCAGGGTGTCCGCGAGCAGGTGCGACACCGCGAAGCATGCGCCGCCCACCAGGGCTGTCACCAGGAGCCGCCACCACGGCGTGTGCCGCACCTCGCGCGCGACGCACCACGCGACACCGACGAGAAGGACCACCGCCCCGGCGGCGCGGACGTCCGTGAGCTGAGCGGCGGCGAACCCGGCGACGAGCGCGGCGGCGGCGATGACGGCAGTAGGAAGACGCACGGCGTCAGGCTACGCGCGCCGTCGGGCAGGTCCGGCGCCCAGCGCCGGCCGGAACCTCAGTGCAGGGCGGCCTCGGCGGCACCCTCGGCCCAGCGCCGGAAGCGCACGACCAGACCGGCGCGCGTGGGTGCGCAGCAGTACGGCCCGGCGCCGACGTCGGCGTCGGGCGGGAAGTACGCGACCCGCAGCAGGCGGAACGGCTCGTCGTCGACGCGGGCCCGCAGCGTCACGGCGTCGCCCGCGCGGCTCGCCCGGACCGTCACGGTCCGACCCGACCAGTCGGGCACCGGCGCGACGGACCAGTCGGAGTGCCCGAGCGTCACGACGGCGCCGACCTGAGGCGTGCCGTCCGAGTGCTCGACGCCCGCCTTGACCCAGGCCTCCGGGTCGGCGCGGAGCATGAGCCCGGCCTGGTCGAACTGCTCCGTGAACGCCGCGTCGAAGGTGACCTCGACCGCCCGGCCGCTCGGGAGCGGCGCGAGGAGGGCGTGCGCGTCGTCGTGCACGAAGCCGTAGGACGTGTGCCGCCACGCGTCGCTGCCCTCGGCGGCCTCGACGAGGAGGTCCGTGCCGTCCTCCCACGTCCGGACGGGCGGTGTGGTCCACGCCCCGGCGGACCAGGGGACGACGGTGCTCACGGTGGCTCCTTCGGCGGTGCGGTTCCGGCCGAGGCTAGCGTGTCGGCCATGAGCGCTGACGACGTCGCCCCGGCCGCCCCCAGCGGCCGGCTGGCCTTCGCGTGGGCCCTGGGGAGCGTGGTCGTCGCGGTGTTCCTGGCGGTCGGCGTCGGGCTGGTGGTCGGGCTCGTCATGAGGGCTCTCGTCACCGACGCCGAGACGGACGGCTGGGCGGGCCTCGCGGCCGTCGTCGTCGGCGTGGTGGTGGGCGTCGGCGCCGGCGTGCTCGCGTGGGTGGTCGGGCTGGTCGTGGCGGCGCGGAGGCTGTTCCCGCGGGGGCGGCGGCTCGCCGTCGTGCTGCTGACGATGGCGGTCACGCTCGTCGGGTCCGTGGTGGCGGTCGCGCTGCTCGGGATGGTCGGTGCGGGTGGTGCGGTGACCGGCGGTGAGAACCAGGTCGGTGCGATCGTCGTCGTCGCGGCGCTGGCGGCCGGGGTCTACCCGTGGTGGGCACGCCGCGTCGGGCGGAGCGTGTCCCATGCCCTGGACGTCCGCCCGGCCCCGTAGGCGGAGTTGTCCACAGGGGTGCCCCCTCACTGTCGGGCGGTGTCCGATTTCGGTAGAACTGGGCCTCACGCCGGCGGCGAGGGGGAGACATGGCGCAGCTCGAGGTGGACTGGGAGGCGTTGGAGCACGCCGGCAAGCGGCTGCTCGGCTGCGCGGACGACGTCGCGCCGGAGCTCGCGCCACGGATCGTGCGGACCTCCGCGTACGGGCACGCCGGGCTCGCCGCCGCCGCGACGGCGCTGCGGGACGCGCTGGGTGACCAGACGGTGCGGGCGCAGCTCGCGCTGACCGGCCTCGGGGACGGGCTGCGGAGCTCGGCGCGCGAGTACAGCGAGGCCGACGTGCGCGCCGCCGTCACGCGGGTCGCGATGTACGTGTCGTGAGCGCGGGTGCGCGGTTCGGCAGCGCAGCGGCGTTGCGCGAGGACGCTGCCCGGTTGCGCGAGCGGGGCGAGGCGGCTGACCGCATCGCGGGCGTGGTGCGCCGGACGGACGTCGGATGGTGGACGGGGGAAGCGTCCGACGCCTTCGCGGAGGCCATGGCCGGGGTCTGCCGCCGACTCATGTGCGCGGCTGACGACTCGAGCGCTGCCGCGGAGGCGCTCGAGCGCCATGCCGACACGATCGCCTGGGCCGAGGCGCGCGCGGGGAGCCAGGCGGCGGTGGGTGCCGCGGCGACCGAGGTTCTGCTGCAGGACCTGCGGGATGCGGTGGCGGAATCGGCTCAGCGGTCGGCCGGGGCCCTGCGGCGCATCACCGAGGACATCGATCCGATGCCGGACGTCTGGGACGTCATCGCGCTCAACCGGGACCAGTACTGGCGGGGAGTCGGCGAGGGCGTCGTCGGCATGCTCCAGATGGCGTGGGACACGAACCCCGCGCGCATGGTCCTCGACCCGACCGGGTACTACGGCGACGGCGCTGCGGCGGCGATGTACGTCTGGAACGGGTTGCGGGAGGATCCCGTCGGGCTGGCGAAGGACGTGACGGACTACGACACCTGGCGCACGGAGCCCGTCCGGGCCGGCGGGCGCTTGATGCCGGAGGCGCTGATGGCGGCGGCAACCGGGGGCGCGGGAGCGGCTGGTTCGATCGGACGGCGCGGTGTGTCTTCGGCCGCCGTTAAGGCACGGGGTCGCGGCTATCGCTCGGATATCCGCGCCCTGCTCGCGAGTGCCGCTGAGGCGGGCCATACGGTGGCGCGCCAGAGGACACCTGGTTGGATGACGCCTGATGGTTGGCCGGTTCCCGCATGGCTCGCTGACGCTGCGCAGCGGATCCCGGAGAGCTGGGGACCCGCCGCGACCAACTCGCGCGGTGTCGGCTTCCGGTGGTTCTCCGAGGATCTCGTCTCGCATGGCGTACGGATCGATGAGGGGAATGCTCTTCATGCGTTTGAAACGCAGCACGTTGCTCACGTGGTCGTGCGCCGGGACGGCAGATTGATCGGACGCGACGGGGTACCGATTTCGGGTTCGTTGGATGCTCGTTTCGACATGGGCCACATTCCCCTCACCGAGTGGATGACGTGGCGGGAGTGGGGGCAGCTTTGAGCACCTTGAGATACCCGGCCATGCGGCTCGAAGGGCTGGCCGCGCTGCGCGCACTGGCCGACGGTGACACGCAGGACGCGCGATGGGTCCAGGGCGAGCCCATGCCGAACGGGTTCCGTGACAGCCTGGCTTTCCGGCTGGACCAGCTCTTCGAGATGTCGATGCTGCTGCCGCATCCGGAAGCGATGGTGGGTGTGACCGTGTTCGCGGACGAGGTCGCGGTGCTCGGCCACCTCGGCGCGTGCCTGCAGGCCGTGCTGGACGAGACTGATGAAGCGGAGCCCAGCGAGGTTCTCGGTCACGGCGTCTGGCCCGACGTGGTGAAGGCGGCTGGGGATGCGGTAGACCGCCTGGTGAGGAACGGCGGCTTTCCCGATGAGCCCTGACGCCGGCCGGCACGCGAGCCCCGGACCTGAGCAGCTGCACTCCACCGACCGCGTGCCGGTCGCCGAGGCGGACGCCGGGATGCTCCCGACGCCGGAGGACTCGAAGCGTGCGCCGGTCTGGGAGAACTACGTCGTCGCGCAGGCCTCGCAGGCGGCGCTGGGGCTCATTCCGGTCCACGCTCTCGCGGTCGGTGTCGTGGTGGAGCGGTACGACATCCGCCTCCACGTCCAGCTCCGTGAACGCAACGATGGCGACGTCGCAGACATGGCCGAGATCGTCTTCGAGCTCGAGCTGCTGCTGGGCCGCGAGGCTCGCGTCGAGCTGGTCGGCGAGGTGCTCGACGCTCCCGAGCTCGGCACCCGACCGGCTGTGGTCTGGTTCTACGCGGCGCGCGGCTACTGAGTGATCACCGGAAGGGACTCATGGGATGCCCAACCCGACGCCATTGGTTGACCGACTCCTCGCCGAAGGGCTCGATGACTGGCTCGACGCGGGGTGGATCTCCTCCGAAGCACGTCGCGCCGGTGCCACTCTTCCCGCGGACATCCGCACGATGGCGCTGGGTGCCGTGGCGGAGCTGCTGTTCCGCGGCCTCGCCGAGGCGGGCGACGTGACACCGGAGGGCTTCGTGCCCTGGGGGACCAGCCCTGCGGTGTCGTTCGAGCGCATCCTGTCCGAGCTGGATCGCATACCGCCGGGCGAGGAACGACCGGGCGACGTCTTCTGGCTGAATCTCCACGCCTCGGGTGAGGAGCGGGGCCGGACCGCACGTGACGGGATGCCGCGCGCGTCGGACCACGTCTCATCCTGTCCCGAGAGGGAGGTCCGGGGCCCCATGACGAGCGTTGAGCTCCCATGGCTGAGGTACGAGATCGCTTCCGCGGTCAGCCAGCTTGCGGATACCAGGTACCAGAAGGAGCGGTGGCTGGATCCGCCCGTGGCACCGGGTCAGCGGCGGCTTGAGCTCCAGACCGTCATTCGCTGGCTCGTCGAGGACACGAGCGCGCTCGAGGCGCCTGAGGAGCTGGCTGGAGCCATGCTGTACCCGGACGAGGTACCTGCGCTCCGGGCGCTCGGGAAGGCGTTCTTGCCACTCGTCCTCCGCTACGAGGATGCCTCCGACCACACCTATCTCGCTGATCCGAGTTGGCCGGAGGTTGTGGCTGCCGCTGCAACCGCACGGGACTGCCTCGAGGCGAACGGGGCGCCACCCGTAGAGGTCTAGGCCGCACCTCGGGACGGGACACTCGAGCGTTAGCCCCGGTTCGGGTCGACGAATCTCTGGTGCTCGGGGATCCACGCGCTGGGTCAAGCCTCGGGTGCCTCCATGGGCGTCAGGACGAAGACCGGGATGAGGCGGCTGGTCTTGGTCTGGTACTCGGCGTAGTCGGGCCAGACCTCGACGGCGCGGGCCCACCACTCGTCGCGCTCGGCGCCCGTGGCCTCGTGCGCGTGGTAGTCCTTGCGGACGGCGCCGTCCTGCAGCTCGACGTGCGGGTTCGCGACGAGGTTGTGGTACCAGGTCGGGTGCTCCGGGGCGCCGCCCTTCGAGGCGACCACGGCGTACTCGCCGTCGTGCTCGACGCGCATGAGGGGCGTCTTGCGGAGCTTGCCGCTCTTCGCGCCGACCGAGGTCAGCAGGATGATCGGGACGCCGCGCAGGGTGTTCGCCTCGCGGCCGTCCGTGGCCTCGAACGTCTCGGCCTGCGTGCGGGCCCACTCGGACGGGGACGGTGCGTACTCTCCGGTCAGCGGCATACCTCAGCCAACCACGCCGTGCCGTCGGCGCATCCCGAGTCCGTGCGACGTCCACGTGGACTGTGCCTCCCGCTGGCCGGGAGGCGAATGCCACGATCCGAGGTCCTCGGGTCAGCCCAGCGATGACAGGGCGGCGAGGAGCAGGCCGCCGACGACGGGCGCGCACACGAGGACTGCGAGGAACGCCACCAGGGCCGATGCCGCCGGCGAGAGCCCTGGCTCGTGGTGCCCTGCGGCGGGATGGCGCACCACGGGGACCAGCGGTGTCGCGCTGCGCTGGGCGCGGTCGGGTCGGGGAGGCGTCCGGCCGAGCAGACCGTCGAGGTACCTGGCGATGTCCGCTACTTCGGCCGCCGTCAGGCGCGCCGGCAGGGAGCGCAGCTGTGCCGCCAGGTGCTCGAGGCCGACGACGGTCACGCCGTGGTCAGCCATGGTCGACGGCATGCGATGGCCGACGAGGCAGATGACCGAGCGTGCCAGGACGCGATGGGCGGGCATGAGCAGCGCCGCCACCTCGGCCGTTGCAGCCGCGACACCCTCGAGTGCGTCGCTCCGTCGGTACCCGTTCTGCCGCAGCGTGCCGCCGCGGACCGTGACCTCGCCGCTCCACTTCTTGGCGTCGACGACGACGACGCCACCCGGGCCGATCACGATGTGGTCGATGTTGGCCCTGGTGCGACCTGGCCACCGAACGTCGTGCAGCGCGACCCAGCCGTGGACCTCGAGGGCGACCAGGGCGCGCGCGACCCGGCGCTCGCCGTCGGCCCCGGAGGCCCAGGCATCGTGCTGGCGAGCGGCTCGCTCGGCTGCCGCACGGATCTCTCCCGTCGGGTCGCCGGTGCGGTGCTGCTCGGCGCGCAGCCGGTCGACGCGTCTGGCATGGCGCGATGCCTCGCGTTCAGCACCTTCCCCTGCGGCCACGGCGCCTCCCTGTTCGTGCCCAGGAGATCGGCGCCCGCACCGCCCCGCTTGAGATCCGAGAACGGCGCAAGCGGGTGATCGTGGACAACGGCTACCGCGGGACGGGAGTAGAAGTCAGCGCCGCGCGGGTTCGGCTCTCGGGCCGGCACGGCCGCGGGGACCGGTGCTACCGGTGCGGGGGAGTGGGTTCCGCGAAACGTGCGCGCGGGGTGAGCCGGGCGGGCACGTGAGCGCGCCGCGGTCAGAAGCGGGACGGGTCGCCGGCGCCCTCCCGGACGACCTGGGGGTAGCCCTCGGACCAGTCGACGACGGTCGTCGGCTCGGTGCCGCAGTCGCCCGCGTCCACGACGGCGTCGATGACGTGGTCGAGCTCTTCCTTGATCGACCATCCCTCGGTCAGCGGGTCCTCGTGGTCGGGCAGCAGCAGCGTGCTCGAGAGCAGCGGCTCGCCGAGCTCACGCACGAGCGCCAGGGCAACGGGGTGGGCCGGGATGCGCACGCCGACCGTCTTCTTCTTGGGGTGCGCGAGGCGCCGCGGCACCTCCTTCGTCGCCGGGAGGATGAAGGTGTACGCGCCCGGCGTCGCCGCCTTGATCGCGCGGAACGCCGAGTTGTCGAGGATGACGAACTGGCCGAGCTGGGCGAAGTCCGCGCACACGAGCGTGAAGTGGTGCTTGTCGTTCAGCCCGCGGATCCGGCGGATGCGGTCGGCGCCCGTGGGGCTGTCCAGGCGCGCGCCCAGGGCGTAGCAGGAGTCCGTCGGGTAGGCGATGAGCGCGTCCTGGTCGCGCAGCATGGCGGTGACCTGACCGATGCTCCGGGGCTGCGGGTCCTGCGGGTGGACGTCGAAGTAGCGCGCCACGGGTCCTCCCTGGGTCGACGGTGCCACCGTACCCCGCACGCGTGCGGCACGATCGGCCGGACGGTGCCGCCGCGGCCCGCCCCGACGACGAGGAGCGACCATGTCCCACGCGCGCCGCCGTGCGCTCGCCGTCGCGGCGGTCGGCGTCGTCGCCGCGGGGCTCGTGGTCTCGCGCGGGCACGGGCTCGCCGCGGACCTCGGCGGGGGCGCCCTCTACGCCGCACTCCTCTACGTGCTCGTCGCGCTCGCGGTGCCGCGTGCCCGGTCGTGGCGCGTGGGCCTGGCCGCGCTGGCCCTGAGCGTCGCCGTCGAGCTGCTGCAGCTCACCGACCTCCCGCGCGACGTCGTCGCGCAGGTGCCCGTCGCGCGCTACGTGCTGGGCACGACGTTCGTCGCGACCGACCTGCTCGCGTACGCGGTCGGCGCCGCTCTGGCGACGGCGGCCGACGTCGTGCTGCGACGGCGCGTGGGCGCCCTCAGCGGGCGCGACCGCCGCCCCGCCTGAGCAGCGCGACCAGGAAGTCGGAGTCCGGCTCGAGCGGGCGCAGGTCCCACGTGCCCAGCGCGACGTCGAGCGTGAGGCCGGCCGCGCGCGCGTCGTCGAAGAACTGGCCGAACGCGTAGCCGCGGCCGGCGCCGAAGCCGACGACGAGCCGCCCGTCGGGCGCCAGCACGGCGCCGAGCCGCCGCAGGACCTCCACCTCGGTGCCCGGGGCGACGAACGTCATGACGTTGCCCGCGCACACGACGGCGTCGAACGGCTCGGTGATGCCGTGCGCGGCGAGGTCGAGCTCGGCGAGGTCCCCGACGAGCCAGCGCCCCTGGGGGTGGTCCGCCTCGGCCGCCTCGACCAGCACGGGGTCGACGTCGACGCCGACCACGGTGTGCCCGCGCCGCGCGAGCTCGCCCCCGACGCGGCCCGGCCCGCAGCCGGCGTCGAGCACCCGCGCGCCGCGCCGGACCATCGCGTCGACCAGCCGCGCCTCGCCGTGCAGGTCCGCGCCGTCGGCGGCCATCTGCCGGAAGCGCTCGACGTACCAGTGCGAGTGCTGGGGGTCGGACCGGACTTTGGCTTCCCACCGGGTCGGCTGTCGCATGACCCGACCGTACGGCCTCGCGGCCCGGACTCAGGCGTCGGGTGCGTGGTGGTCGAAGTTCGCCTCGCCGCGGCGCCAGTAGCCGGTCATCGCGAACGAGTCGCGGTCGACGCCGACCGCCGCCAGGTGGCCGCGGATCGCGCGGACCGCCGCGACCTCGCCGGCGGCCCAGGCCCACAGGGTGCCGGCCGGCCGCGTCAGGAGCGCCGCCCCGACGGCGTCCGGCAGGAGCGTCGTCGTGCCCGGCTCGGCGCCGTCGCGGTGCAGCCACGTGACCACCGTGCCGGCGCGGTCGGGGAGGTCGAGCTCCTCGCCGGGCCCGCCGACCTCGACGAACGCGCGCACGGAGGCCGACGGCGGCAGGCGGTCGAGCCAGTTGAGGAGCGCGGGCACGCCCGTCTCGTCCGCCGCGAGCAGGTACGTGTCGCGGTCCAGCGGCATGAGCATGGAGCCCCGCGGCCCGAGGGTGCCGAGGACCTGGCCCGGCTCGGCCTGCGCGGCCCAGCGGCCCGCCGGTCCGTGCTCGTGCACGACCATGTCGACGATCAGCTCCTCGCTGCCCGCCGCGACGGTCCGCACCGTGTAGTCGCGGCACACGAGCCCGGGGTCGTCCCGGTTGGTCCAGCGGCCGTCCTCGAGCACGGGGAGCGTCACCTCGGCGCCCGGCTCCTCGGGGAAGAAGACCTTGAGGTGGTCGGCCGGGCCGTGCGCCTCGAAGCCGGCCAGGTCGGGGCCGCCGAGCGCGATGCGGCGCATCGTCGGGCTGAGCTCGGCGACCCGGCGCACGACGAGGCGGCGCGCAGCCATCGGCAGCCGCACACGTCGCACGACCTGGGGGGTCGACAGGGCGGTGGGGGTGGCGGTCATCGCGGCTCCGTCCGAGCGGATTGCAGAAGTGGTCGGAGGTTAGGCTAACCTCACTCCGCCCGGCCAGGTTAGGCCACCCTCACGCCAGTCCGATCGGAGTCCCATGACCTCGCAGCGTCACCCGCGAGCCCGCCGCGCCGGCCTCGCCCTCACCCTCGTGTCCGCCTTCGCCCTGACGGCGTGCGCGGGCGACGCCCAGGACGTCGAGCCCGCCGCCGACGCCGCCGTGACGGCGCAGGAGGCGCCGAGCGAGGTCACCGTGACGCACGCGCAGGGCGAGACCACCGTCCCGGTGAACCCGGAGACCGTGCTGACCTTCGACCTCGCGACGCTCGACACGCTCAGCGAGCTCGGCGTCGAGGTCGACGGCCTGCCGAAGTCCAACCTTCCCGGCCACCTCGCCGAGTTCGACACCGACGACGTGCTCGACATCGGCACGCTCTTCGAGCCCGACTACGAGGCGGTCAACGCGGCCGAGCCGGACCTCATCATCGTCGCCGGCCGCTCCGCGGAGGCCCTGCCCGAGCTCGAGAAGATCGCGCCGACGATCGACCTGTCCAACGACTGGGCGGACTTCCGCGGCAGCGTCGAGGCCAACGCCGAGATCCTCGGCCAGGTCTTCGACAAGGAGGACGAGGTCGCGGAGCTGGTCGCCGACCTCGACGCCGACATCGAGGCGGCCCGGGAGGTCACGGCGGAGGCCGGCACCGGCCTCATCGTCATGACGGCGGGCGGCGAGGTCACGGCCTACGGCCCCGGCTCGCGCTTCGGCTTCCTGCACGACGAGCTCGGCATGACCCCCGCGATCGAGGACGTCGAGGCGGCGACGCACGGCGAGGCCGTGAGCTTCGAGTTCCTCGCCGAGGCGAACCCCGACTGGCTGGTCGTCATCGACCGCGACGCCGCCGTGGGCGAGTCCGGTGCCGCGGCCGAGCAGGTGCTCGACAACGAGCTCGTCGCCGGCACGACGGCGTGGTCGCAGGACCAGGTCGTCTACGTCGACTCGGTCGACTGGTACATCGTCAACGGCGGTCTCGGCACGCTCTCGCGCATGGTCGACGAGATCTCCACCGCGCTCGCCGGCTGACATGACTCTCGCGCCGGCCCGACCGACGGCGACCCCGGTGACGGCCCGGCCGGTGCGTCCGGCGGCCACCCCTGCCCGGGGCGGCCGCCGGACGCTGTTCGCCGCGGTCGCCACGGCGGTGGCCGTGCTGTCGGTCGTCAGCCTCTTCGTGGGCGTCACGGACGTCACGCCCGCCGGCGTCCTCGCCGCCCTGACCGGGGCCGACGACGGTGCGGCCGGGCTCAGCGACGCCGGCGTGCTCCTGGTCTCGCGCCTGCCGCGCACCCTCGCGGTGCTGCTCGCGGGCTCCGCGATGGCCGTCGCGGGGATGCTCATGCAGGTCCTCGTGCGGAACCGCTTCGTGGAGCCGTCGACGGCGGGCACGGTGGAGTCCGCCGTGCTCGGCATCCTGGTGGTGACGATCATGGCGCCCGGGGCCCCGCTCATGGGCAAGATGGGCGTGGCCGCGGTGTTCGCGCTCGCGGGCACGGCGCTGTTCCTGCGGATCCTGCGCGCCGTGCCGCTGCGGTCGGTGCTCGTGGTCCCGCTCATCGGGCTCATGCTCGGCGGTGTCATCAGCGCCGCGACGACCTTCGTGGCGTACCGGCTGGACCTGCTGCAGTCGCTCGGCGCGTGGACCACCGGCGACTTCTCGGGCGTCCTGCGCGGCCGGTACGAGCTGCTGTGGCTCACGTTCGTCCTCACCATCGTGGCGTACCTGGCCGCGGACCGGTTCACGGTCGCCGGCATGGGCCGCGAGGTCGCCACGACCCTGGGGCTCGGCTACCGCGGGGTGCTCAACCTCGGCCTGGTGATCGTCTCCCTGGTCAGCGCGGTCGTCGTCGTCACCGTCGGCGTCGTGCCGTTCCTCGGCCTGGTCGTGCCCAACGTCGTCTCGCGCCTGCTGGGCGACGACGTCCGGCGCACGGCGCCCTGGGTGGCGCTGCTCGGCGCCGGGCTCGTGCTGGTGTGCGACCTGATCGGTCGCGTCGTGCGCTACCCGTACGAGGTGCCGGTCGGCGTCGTCGTCGGGGTCGTGGGCAGCGTGCTCTTCCTGTACCTCCTGCTGCGGAGGGACGCGCGTGTCGCCTGACCTCACGTCGCCCGGCACCGCCGCGCCGGCGCCGGCCACGGCCCCGCCCGCGCGGACGACGTCGTCGGCGGCCGACCGCCGCGCGCGCCGCGTGCTGGCCGCGCTCGGCGCCGTCGCGCTGGTCGCGGTCGCCGCCTTCCTCACGCTCGAGGCGCGCGGCGCGTGGGACTTCGTGCTCCCGTTCCGCGGCGTCAAGGTGCTCGCGCTGCTCCTGGTCGCGTACGCGGTGGCCGTCTCCACCGTCCTGTTCCAGACCGTGACGGAGAACCGCATCCTGACGCCGTCGGTCATGGGCTTCGACGCGCTCTACGTCGCGCTCCAGACGGGACTGGTGTTCGCGATCGGCGCCTCGCGGCTGACGGCACTGGACCAGCACCTGCGCTTCGTGGTCGAGGTCGTGCTCATGGTGGGGTGCGCCGGGCTGCTGTTCCGCTGGCTGTTCAGCGGGACGCGCCGGAGCATGCACCTGCTGCTCCTCGCCGGGATCGTCATCGGCGTCCTGCTGCGCAGCGTCTCGTCCTTCCTGCAGCGGCTCATCGACCCCAACGAGTTCGCCGTGCTGCAGGACCTCATGTTCGCGAGCTTCAACGCCGTGGACACCGAGCTGCTCGGGGTCTCCGCGCTGCTCGTCGCCGCGGCGTCGTGGGTCGCGTGGCGCGAGCGGCACGCCTACGACGTGCTCCTGCTCGGGCGGCCGGCGGCGACGGTGCTGGGCGTGGACCACCACCGCGCGGTGCGTCGCGTGCTCGTCGTCGTCGCGGTGCTGGTCTCGGTGTCCACGGCCCTCGTCGGACCCGTGACGTTCTTCGGCCTGCTCGTGGCCCATCTCGCCTACCACCTCGTGGGGAGCCACCGGCACCGCCACGTCCTGCCCGCCGCCGCGCTCGTCGCGGCGATCACCCTGGTCGGCGGCCAGGCGGTGCTCGAGCACGTGCTCGGGCTGGACACCGCACTGAGCGTCGTCGTCGAGCTGCTCGGAGGTCTCGTGCTCATCGGTCTGCTGCTGCGGGACGGACGCCGGTGATCCGGGTCGTCGGCGCGGTCAAGGCGTACGGCGCGACGCGCGTGGTCGACGGGGTCGACCTCGAGCTGACCCCCGGCGGCGTCACGTCGATCATCGGGCCCAACGGGGCGGGCAAGTCCACGCTCCTGTGCTGCGTCGCGCGCCTGCTCGACCTCGACGGGGGGTCCGTGACGGTGGACGGCCTCGACGTCCACGGCACGCGGGGTGACGTCCTCGCGCGGCGCCTGTCGATGCTCCGCCAGGACAACCACATGACGGCGCGCCTGACCGTGCGCGACCTCGTCGCGTTCGGCCGCTACCCGTGGAGCAAGGGGCGCCCGACGCCGGAGGACGACGTCCTGGTCGACGAGGCGCTCGCGTTCCTCGAGCTCGAGCCCTTCGCGGACAGGTACCTCGACGAGCTGTCCGGCGGGCAGCGGCAACGGGCGTTCGTCGCGATGGTGCTGTGCCAGGGCACGGACTACGTGCTGCTCGACGAGCCGCTCAACAACCTCGACCTGCGACACGCGGTCGCGATGATGCGCCTGCTGCGGCGCGCGGCGGACGAGCTCGGGCGCACGGTCGTCGTCGTGCTGCACGACGTCAACGTCGCCGCCGCCTACAGCGACCAGGTGGTCGCGATGCGCGACGGCGTCGTGGTGCACCAGGGACGTCCGGCCGACCTCATGCAGCCGGACGTGCTGCGCGCGATCTACGACCTGGACCTCGCGGTCCACCACCTCGACGGCCGTCCGGTCGCGGTCCCGGCGCTCTGACCGGGTCCGGAGTCCCGACGGTCGGGCGTCAGCCCTGGGCCTCGGGGGACTTGTGGTCGAAGTTCGCGACCCCGCGACGCCAGTAGCCCGTCATCGACAGGCACTTGCGGTCGACGCCGCGCTCGGTGAGGTCCCGGCGGATCGCCCGGATCGCGCCCGCCTCCGCGCCCGCCCACGCCCAGCCCGGCCCGCCGGCGGGCAGCGGCGCGGCGGCCACGGCGTCGGCGAGGAGCGTCGTCGTGCCCGGCTCGGCATCGCCGCGGTGCAGCCACGTGACCTGCGTGCGCGGGCCGGTGGGCAGGCGCACCTCGTCCTGCGGGCCGCCGACCTCGATGAAGGCCTGCACGGGCGCGCGCCCGCCGAGGCGCTCGAGCCAGTTGGTCAGCGCGGGCAGGCCGGTCTCGTCGGCGACGAGGAGGTACCACGCGCGGTCGTCCGGCCCGACCTTGGACGTCTTGGGCCCGAAGACGCCGAGCTCCTGGCCGACGCCGGCCTGGGCGACCCAGCGTCCGGCCGGGCCGTGCGAGTGCACCGCCATGTCGAGCACCAGCTCGTCCGACGACGGCACGTAGGTGCGGACCGTGTACTCGCGCACCGTGTGCCGCGGGTCCTGGCGACCGCTCCAGTCGGAGAGGTCCGGCAGCACGAGCTCGGCGCCCGGCTCCGGGGGGAAGAAGACCTTGGCGTGGTCGCTCGGGCCGTGGCACGCGAAGCCGGCCAGGTCGCGGCCGCCGAGCGCGACCCGTCGCACCGAGGGTGAGAGGTCCTCCACCCGGTGGACGACCAGGCGCCGCAGCCGGAGGTCGAGGGGGATCTTGCGGACCGGCGACCCTGTCGCCTGGTGTGCGCTCACACCCCCGAGGCTATGGCACCCGGCGGGGTGGCCCGGACGCGGTGCGGGCGGGAGGGGCCGCCGCCGCAGGGTGGCGGCGCCCCTCCCGCGCGTCTCGGCGCGCTCGGGTCAGCGGCTCTGCAGCGCGTCCAGCGCGACGGCCATGGCCGCGGCGACACGGCCGTCGAGGCGCGCCCCCGGGACGGTCACCGTGTAGAAGTCGCGCAGGCCCCAGCGGCGCTCGGACGCCATGACGAGGTTGCCGGCCGGGTCCTTGAAGTCGTAGTGCACGGCGAGCGGGATCCAGTCCTGCACGCGACGCAGGATCGCCACGGCCAGGTTGCGCTCGGAGCCGACCGCGGTGACGCCCGCGCCCTCGAGGTGGTACGTCGAGCTGAGCAGCGACTTCGCGAAGTCCTTGCGGAACATGCCGATCGGCGTGCCGTTCGCGTCCTTGACGTCGTACGTCGCGCCGAGGTCCATCCGCTGCCGGGCCTTGAACGAGAAGACGGGCACGGTGCGCTGCTCGTCCGCGTAGAAGGTGACCTCCTCCTTGAAGGCCATCCGCTTCTGCTGGGCCATCGCGAGGATCGGGCCCTCCTCGCCGTTCGGGCCGAGGGCGCGGATCTCGTAGCGGTTGACCATCATCGTGTACCGCTGCTTGACGGCGAACCGGTCGAGGCCGACCAGGGTCTGGGTGCTCACGGGAGTCCTTCCGGGGGTGGGTGGAGGTCGGGCGCCAGGGTGACACACCTCACCCGTGCGCGGCAGGGCCGACCGGGCGCCGCGCCGATCTCACCGAGTGAGGCCGTTGCGGCGCGCCCACTCCTCGGAGTCCTCGACGGGCACCGCGTCGACCGGTGCCGCGGGGAGCGTCACGGGCGGCGCCCACCTGTCACCCGACGGCGCGGGCGGCGGCGGCGGGGGGACGGGCCCCGGCGCGCCGACGTCGGCTCCGTGGCCGGGACCGAGCGGCGGCATGTCGCCGCCCGCGGGGGCGAGGGGCGCGACCGCGGGCACGCGCCGGTACTGGTCGCCGTCGGGGCCGAGGACCGCGAGCGCCCACAGGGAGCCGCACCGGAAGCACCGCACGTGCTCGGGCTGCACGCCGAGCGGGATCAGCGGGATCCAGAAGATGTGGAACCAGCGCCGGCCCCGCCGGACCTGACCCTCGACGGCGCCCTGGCAGTGCGGGCAGAAGAAGCCCAGCGTCGCCAGCACCTTGTGGAGCACGTACGTCCCGAAGATGAGCATGCGTCCCCCTGGTCCTGGTGGCCCGCGCCGTGCGGACGCGCCGAGGCTAGCGGCTCAGGGCCGCGCCTCCCAGGGGTCCACAGGCTCGGGTGCTCACACGGGCACGGCGAGCCGCTCGACCAGGTGCGCCGGGACGACGTCGTCGTGGTCGTGGACCGCCGTGAACGTCCCGCGGCCGCCCGTCAGGGAGCGCAGGTCCAGCACGTACCGCGTGAGCTCGGCCTCGGGGACCATCGCCTGGATCTCCTGCCGGCCGTCGGGCAGGGAGGTCGTGCCGACGATGCGGCCGCGGCGCGCGGACAGGTCGCCGAGCACGTCGCCCTGGAGCGCCCCGGGCACCACGACGCGCACGAGGGCGATCGGCTCGAGCACGACGGTCCCGGCCGTCGCGAGCGCCGCACGCAGGCCGTGCGCCGCGGCGGTGCGGAACGCCATGTCGGACGAGTCGACCGAGTGGTGCTTGCCGTCGACGAGCTCCACGCGCAGGTCGACCACCGGGTAGCCGTGCGGGCCGCCCGCCGCCATCGCGTCGACCACGCCGCGCTCCACCGCCGGGATGTACTGGCGCGGCACGGCGCCGCCCACCACGGAGTCGACGAAGACGCAGCCGGCACCGCGCTCCGCCGGGCTCACGCGCAGCTGCACGACGGCGAACTGGCCGTGGCCGCCGGACTGCTTCTTGAGCCGCCCCTCGGCTGCCGTCGGGCTCGCGATCGTCTCGCGGTACGCGATCTGGACCGGCTCGGTCGTGACGGAGACGCCGAACTTGCGCGCGAGCCGTTCCAGGGCCACGGCGAGGTGGGTGTCGCCCGTCCCGCGCAGCACGGTCTGGGAGCCCACGCGGTCGACGACGAGCGTCGGGTCCTCGCCCGCGAGGCGCTGCAGCGAGG
Source organism: Actinotalea sp. JY-7876 (assembly GCF_014042015.1). Lineage (NCBI taxonomy): Bacteria > Bacillati > Actinomycetota > Actinomycetes > Micrococcales > Cellulomonadaceae > Actinotalea > Actinotalea sp. JY-7876. Next base: position 199,625 of record NZ_CP059493.1, read on the forward strand.
ACGAGAGGCGGTCGTCGTCGGCCTGCGTCACGGGCCGCAGCGCGAGCGCGAACGGCGTGGGGCGCGGCGGCGGGGCGACGACCCGGGCGGGCGTGCCGCGCGGGGACAGCGTCGAGCCGCTCGGCGTGCCCGTGAGCTTGGCGACCGCGCCGACGTCCCCCGCCACGACGACGTCGGTGGGCACGTGCTCCTTGCCCCGCAGGTAGAACATCTGGTGGAGGCGCTCCTCGGTGCCCGTGACGCCGTTGACCAGCCGGTCCTCGGCGCGGACGGTGCCCGTGAGCACCTTGAAGAGCGAGACCTGGCCGACGAACGGGTCCGCCACCGTGCGGAAGACGTGCAGGAGCGGGTCCGCGCCCGGGTCCGCGACGACCTCGACCCGCGTCCCCTCCTGACCGTCGCGGCCGACGACGACGGTCACCGGCCGGTCCGCGGGCGACGGTGCCAGCTCGCACAGGTAGTCGGCGAGGCGGTCGACGCCGACGCCGGTCGTCGCCGAGCCCATGAGCACCGGGAACTCCTGGCAGTCCCGCACCTCGTGCAGCAGCGCCCGCCCCAGCTCGGCCGCCGTGGGCACCTCGCCCGACAGGTAGCGCTCGAGCTGCTCGTCGTCGCCCGAGACGATCTCCTCGGTGACCTCGTCGTGCAGGCGGTGCTCCTCGTCGGCCACGTCGTCGGGCATCGGGCCGGTGCTGTGGCTGCCGTCGGCGGCGTACTCCAGGCCCTCGTCGGAGAGCACGTCCGCGACGCCGTGGAAGCGGTCCTCCTCGCCGAGCGGCAGCTCGAGCGGGACGACGCCCGCGCCGAAGGTCGCCCGCAGCTGGGCGAGGACACGGCGGAAGTCGGCGCGCGGCTTGTCCTCCTTGGTGACGAAGAGGAGGCGGGGGATGCCCGCCTCCTCGCACTGCTGCCACACGAGCTCCGTGCCGACCTCGACCCCGTCGACGGCGCTCACGACCACGACCGCGAGGTCCGCGACCGTCAGGGCCGCGTCGACGCCACCGGCGAAGTCGGCGTAGCCCGGACAGTCGAGAAGGTTGATCTTGTAGGTCTCGCCGTCGGTCGCGGTCCACGTGAAGGGTGCGACCGCGAGGGACAGCGACATGTGCCGCTTGATCTCCTCCGGCTCCGTGTCGCACACGGTGGTGCCGTCCTCGACCCGGCCGGGGCGCGCGACCGCCCGTGCCCGGTGCAGCAGCGCCTCGGCGAGCGTCGTCTTGCCGGCGCCGCTGTGGCCGACCAGGGCCACGGTGCGGATCCTCGGCGTCGATGCCTGGTCCATGCGGTTCTCCCTCGTCGGAGCGGCCCTTGTCAGCAGGCTAGTCACGGGCTCCGGGGCAGGGAACAGGACCTCCGTCCGGGCTCAGTCCGCCCGGACGTCGAGCCCGAGCGCCTCGGCGACGACGAGCGCCTGGCGCAGGTCGATCACCGCCCCCTGGAGCGTGACGGTCAGGGGGTCGAGCGAGGACAGGTCGCTGCCGCGCAGGTCGGCACCGGTGAGGTCGGCGCGCTCGAGCAGCGCCCCCGACAGGTCGAGGTCACGCAGCGTCGCGCCCGCGCAGCGCGCGCCGGTGAGGTCCGCCTCGCGCAGACGGGTGCCGCGGAACGTCGCTGAGGCGAGGTCGGCGCGGGCCAGGGACACGAAGCCCCAGTTGCCGCCGTCGACGCGCACGAGGTCGAACGAGCACCCGTCGAACCGGGAGCCGAGCAGCTTGCAGCGCGTGAGGGCGGCGTCGAAGAACGACGAGTGCGCGAACGTGCAGTTGGTGAACGCCGTGTCCGTGTGGGTGGAGGCGTTGAACCGGACGTTGCGGAAGACGCACTCGTCGAACACCGCGCCCGTCGAGGTGATCTCCGACAGGTCGCAGTCGACGAAGCGCACGCCGTGGAACTCCTCCCGGTCGACCTCCCGGCCCTGCCAGTCCTCGTTCGTGCGGGTCGTCGTCGTCCCGGGTGCCGCGGCACCGTCCCTGCGCTCGGCCATCGTCCGACCCTAGGGCGAGGTCCAGCGATTCGGCCCTGGTGCGCCTCCGCGACGCGCCCTAGGATGACTGACGGTCGTGGGAGCGCTCCCGCGCCGGTCACCGAGGACGAGAGGCACCATCGAATGCGCTACGGGCACTTCGACGACGAGTCCCGCGAGTACGTCATCACGACGCCGCACACGCCCTACCCGTGGATCAACTACCTCGGGTCCCAGGAGTTCTTCTCCCTGATCTCGCACCAGGGCGCGGGCTACTCGTTCTACCGGGACGCCAAGATGCGGCGCCTGACGCGCTACCGCTACAACACGACGCCGTCGGAGGCGGGCGGGCGCTGGTTCTACGTCAACGACGGCGGGGACGTCTGGACGCCGTCGTGGCTGCCGGTCAAGGCGGACCTCGACCACTTCGAGACGCGCCACGGCCTCGGCTACACGAGCATCAGCGGCGAGCGCAACGGCATCCGCGTCGACACGCTCCACTTCGTCCCGGTCGACGAGACCGCCGAGGTGCAGCGCGTCACGGTCACCAACACGTCCGACGTCGTCAAGACGATCACGCTGTTCTCGTACGTCGAGTTCTGCCTCTGGAACGCGCAGGACGACCAGACCAACTACCAGCGCAACCTCTCCATCGGCGAGGTCGAGGTCGAGCCGGAGTCGCCCCACGGCAGCGCGATCTACCACCGCACGGAGTACCGCGAGCGCCGCGACCACTACGCCGTCTACGGCGTGAACGCGCGCGCCGCCGGCTTCGACACGGACCGCGACACGTTCGTCGGCGACTGGAACGGCCTCGGCGAGGCCGCCGTGCCGCGCGCGGGCGCGTCGGCGGGCTCGGTCGCGAGCGGCTGGTACCCGATCGGCTCGCACAGCCTCGCGCTCGAGCTCGCGCCGGGGGAGTCCCGGACCCACACGTTCGTGCTCGGCTACGTCGAGAACCCGCAGGACGAGAAGTGGGCCGACGACGCCCACCAGGTCGTCAACAAGGAGCGCGCGCACGCGCTGCTCGGCCGCTTCGCCACGACGGAGCAGACGGACGCCGCGTTCGAGCGCCTGCGCCAGTACTGGACGGACCTGCTCTCGACCTACTCGGTGCGCTCGTCGGACGAGAAGCTGGACCGGATGGTCAACATCTGGAACCAGTACCAGTGCATGGTCACGTTCAACATGTCCCGCTCGGCGTCGTTCTTCGAGACGGGCATCGGGCGCGGGATGGGCTTCCGCGACTCGAACCAGGACCTCCTGGGCTTCGTGCACCTCATCCCGGAGCGGGCGCGCGAGCGGATCATCGACATCGCCTCGACCCAGTTCGCCGACGGCTCGGCCTACCACCAGTACCAGCCGCTCACGAAGCGCGGGAACAACGACATCGGCTCCGGCTTCAACGACGACCCGCTGTGGCTGATCGCCGGCGTCGCCGCCTACGTCAAGGAGACGGGCGACGTCTCGATCCTCGACGAGCCGGTGCCCTTCGACAACGAGCCCGGCTCGGAGGTGCCGCTGTTCGAGCACCTGACGCGGTCCTTCCGGTTCACCGTCGAGCACCGAGGTCCGCACGGGCTGCCGCTCATCGGCCGCGCCGACTGGAACGACTGCCTCAACCTCAACTGCTTCTCCGACGTGCCGGGCGAGTCGTTCCAGACGACCGAGAACCAGGCGGGCGGGGTGGCCGAGTCCGTCTTCATCGCCGCGCAGTTCGTCCTCTACGGGGCCGAGTACGCGGAGCTCGCCGAGCGTCGGGGCCGGCCCGACGTCGCCGCCGAGGCGCGCGACGCCGTGGCCGAGATGCGCGAGGCCGTGCTGGCGCACGGCTGGGACGGGCGCTGGTTCCTGCGCGCGTACGACTTCTACGGCAACAAGATCGGCAGCGACGAGCACGACGAGGGCAAGATCTGGATCGAGCCGCAGGGCTTCGCCGTCATGGCGGGCATCGGCGTCGGCGAGGGGCCGCACGACGCGGCGGCGCCGGCCGTCCAGGCGCTCGACGCGGTGAACGAGATGCTGGCCACGGAGCACGGCATGGTGCTGCAGTACCCCGCCTACACGACCTACCGGATCGAGATGGGCGAGGTCTCCACCTACCCGCCGGGGTACAAGGAGAACGGCGGCATCTTCTGCCACAACAACCCGTGGGTGATCATCGGCGAGACGGTGCTCGGTCGCGGCGCGCGCGCGTTCGACTACTACAAGCGCATCACGCCCGCGTACCGCGAGGACATCAGCGACGTCCACAAGCTCGAGCCGTACGTCTACGCCCAGATGATCGCGGGCAAGGAGGCCGTGCGGCACGGCGAGGCCAAGAACTCCTGGCTCACCGGCACCGCCGCATGGAACTTCGTCACCGCCAGCCAGTACCTGCTGGGCGTGCGGCCCGGCTGGGACGGGCTGGTCGTCGACCCCCAGATCGGCCCCGACGTGCCGGAGTTCACCGTCACGCGCGTCGCCCGCGGCGCGACCTACGAGATCACGGTGACGAACTCGGGCACCGAGGGAGCGCGCGCCGCGCTCGAGGTGGACGGCGTCGCGATCGAGGGCAACGAGGTCCCGTACGCCCCGGCCGGCGCGACGGTGAAGGTCACGGCGCGGCTGTAGCCGGCGTCGCGGAGGGCCGGTGCCGCACGCGCGGCACCGGCGCTCCGCCGCGTCAAGGCCGCGGTCCGGCGAGCCGATAGCAGGGCGTGACGACGGCGGAGGCGGCATGAGCGTGGTCGGGTGGGCCCAGGGACGGTGGCAGCGCCGCGCCCTCACCGGATCGAGCGCCCAGGCGAGCGCGCCCGTGCCGTTCCGGGTCGAGCGCGTCGCGACGATCGCGGCACCGGCCGCGGACGCGCTCCGGGTGCTGGTGGACCCCGCGAGCACCCCGGCCATCGAGGGGCCTGACACCTTCACGGTGCTGGTGCCCGGCCGGCCGGTCGGCGCCGTCGGCGAGCGCCGCTGCTTCGTGCGGCCGGTGGGGGCGGGCGCCGCGCTGTCGGGCTCCCTGCAGGAGGTCGTGGAGGTCGATCCCGGTCGCCGGTGGGCGTCCGTGGACCTCTCGGGCTCGATGCGGCTGCGCCGCTCGGTCACCGCCGAGCCGGTGAGCCCGGACACGTGCCTCCTGCGGGTGGCCATCGAGGGCGTCGGCCCGGACGGCGTCGCGCGCCACCTGGAGGGCGCGCTCGGGCCGCTGCTCGACCACGACCTGACGGCCGCGGCGCACCTGGTCGCGGGGTGGCCGCCGCCTCCGCCGCCCGAGCCGAACGCCATGCTGCGTCGCATCCGCGCGCAGGACGAGCAGGCGCTGTGGCGCCTCGTGCGCGCGCCGCGCGAGACCGTCCGCGCGCACGACGTCGTCCGGACCTCCGCCGCGCCGGTCCGCGCCTGGCTGGCGGTCGCCGACGCCCGCAACGACTGCTGGGACGACCCGGACCCGGACGCCGTCTCGTTCACCGTCCCCGGTACGCCGCCCGGACAGGTCGGCGAGCTGCGATGCCGCGTCCACCACGGCTCCACGGGGATCGACGGGCACATCGCCGAGGTCATGGCCGTCGACCCGGGTGAGGCGATCGTGGTCCGCGAGCGCGGCCTGGTCGCGGCGGTGCGGACGACGTGGGTGGCGCCCGACGGCGCCGGGACGCGGATCACGCGGGAGGTCGTCGTCGACAGCCCGACCCCCGAGGCCACCCGCCTGCGCCTGGCCGAGGATCTGCGCCGGTGGCGCGAGGCGCTGGTGCGCCACCTCGGCGCCTGAGCGGGCCGAGGGCCGCGCCGCCGCCGGGCGGACGCGGCCCTCGCAGTGCGCGCTCAGCCGTCGTGCGGCAGGCGCAGGGTGGACCCGGCGAGGTCGACGTCGGTCGGCCCGCCCCCGATGACGTTCCAGAGCTCGAGGCGGACGGTGCCGCCGTCGAGGTCGCCCGCCGTCCCGCTCGACGACGCGAGGCCCTGGGCGTGCCCGTACGTCTCCCAGCCGACGACCGGGTCGGTGGCGAAGTACCGGTACGTCTCGACGCGGTCCCAGGTCCCGTCGCCGGTGAGGTCGTACGAGACCCGCGCGCGGATCCCGTTGCCGACGGCGGTGCGTGCGTCGAGCCGGAGCGAGAACTCGGTCGCGCGGCCCGTCAGGTCGGCCTCCAGGTCCCGCGCCTCGAGCACCAGGCCCCGTGCCGGGTCGCCGACGGCGTCCGGGCCCGTGTTGCGCTCCAGGGTGGCGATGCCGGTGCCGGCCGAGGTCGAGAGCCCGTCGGCGCGCAGGTGGAGCGTCAGCGGACCCGACGTCGGCGGGTCCGTGGGCTCCTCGGTCGGTTCGTCCGTCGGCTCGTCGGTCGGGTCGGGCGTCGGCTCCTCCGTGGGCTCGTCCGTGGGGTCGGGGTCCGGCTCCTCACCGGGCCCGCCCGGCCCGCCCTGGCCGGAGCCGCCGCTCCACGTGTGGGCGCCCGTCGTCGCCGTCCGGCCGGCCGGGACGCGCAGCGTCGTGCCGTCCGAGAAGCGGACCGTGAGGTCGGCCGCGGTGACGTTGCTCGCGACGTACGTGCGGGCGCCGTCATCCGTGAAGACCGCCGCCAGCGGGTGGTCGGCGCGGACCTCGGGATCGAGGGTGCCCAGCGCCGCGAGGTTCGCCACCCAGTGATAGGTGTGCGCCCGCGACTCGCCCTCCTCGACCGGGTAGTCCGGCTGGGCGAGCAGCTTCGCGAGGGCCGCGTCGGCGTCGCCCAGCGCCAGGTAGGACCACAGGATGTCCTGCCAGACCGTGGGCTCGCCGCCGTTGGCGGTGACGAGCTCCGCGTAGTTCGCGACGACGTCGTCCGGGCGCAGGCCCAGGTAGAGGTGCCCGCCGGTGATCGGCAGCGTGTTGATGCCCTGGATCATCTCCGCCTCGGGACTGAACCACGTCGAGTAGGTGCCGCCGTCGCCCCAGACCATCCCGAGCGTCGAGTGGCCGAACCCGTCCGGGATGGCCCCCGCGCCGTCGAACCAGTAGGCCTGGATGGCCGCCGCCTGCGTCGCGTACAGGTAGGCGCCGGTGTCGCGCACGGCCGTGTCGCCGGTGGCCTCGCCCCACAGCACCAGCCCCGCGGCGAAGTTCATGCCCTCCGAGCTCGACTCCTGGTTGTTGCCGGCCAGGAACGCGCCGTGGCCGGACGCCCAGTCGTGCCCCGCGTAGATGTCGAAGTCGCGCAGGTACGGGAAGAGCGGGTCGTCCCGGTCGGAGCCGTTGGCGTCCCGGATGAGCAGGTCGACCATGTCGCCGTAGCCCTGCGCCCACGCCGGGTCGAAGCGGGCGAGCGTCGCCGCGGCGGTGATGAAGTAGCCGTAGTGGAAGTGGTGGTCGTTGAGCTCCTTGTCCGAGCCGTACGACGCGGGGAAGCCGACGAGCGTGCCCCAGCCCTCGTTGTACGCGAAGAGCTGCTCGGTCTCTCCGGGGTCGGCCGTGAGCCAGTCCGTCAGCGTCGTGCGGATCTGCGCGAGCGCCGCGTCGCGCACGTCCGTGCGGCCGACCTGGTCGGCGATCTCCGCGATGCGTGCCGCGCGTCCCAGGGCCTTGCCGGTCCAGTAGGTGTCGCTCCCGGGCGGGCCCATCGGGTCCGCGGCGACCTCGTCGAGCAGCGCGTCCAGGCGGGCGCCGGCCTCGCCCGCGCCCGTGGCCACGGCGGGCACCTCGGTGAGGATCCCGGTGAACGGCGTCTCGGTCGTGAACTGCGTGGCCCCGGCGATCGTGGTCATGGTGCCGCGCGGTGACGCGTAGGCGGCGTCGAGGACCTCGCCGTCGGTGTCCGCGAGGTGGTCCGCCTGGTGCGCGTACAGCGACACGACGGTGCCGCCGCTCGTCTCGAGCGTGTAGGTCGTGCGGACGACGCCGGCCGCCTCGTCGTAGTCGTAGTCGGCGCGGGTGCCCGTCACCTCGCTCGACGACGCCGCGTACCGGGTCGCCAGGGCGCGGCGGTCGTCGTCGTCGGCGCCCGCCGGGGTGGGCAGCACCGCCACGGCGAGCCGGCCCTCGCCGGCGAGCGCGGAGCGCAGCGTCGTGCCCGAGGTGGTCCACGAGGCGCCGTCGGGGGCGACGGCGACGTAGTCGGAGCCGCCCGAGGTGAAGCCCACCGTCCCGCCGTCGTCGTGCCAGACCCGCAGGTCCGCCTGCGCGCTCAGCACCGCGTCGCCGCCCGTGAGCTCGTACCAGCTGAACGGGAGGCCGTGGCCGATGGTCGCGCGCAGCGTGCGGGTGCCGTCGGACCACGACGGCGTCACGGTCCAGTCGCTCCAGTCCGCGACCTCGACGACGGGGGCATCGAGCCCTGCGACGCCGACGAGCACGTCCTGCGCGTAGGGGTGGTGGAACTCACCGATGCCACCGGGCGTGCCCGACAGGACGGGCTCGGGCGTGTAGCCGAGGCCGAGGCCCTGCGTGGTCGGCTGGTAGGAGAGCGGGTGCGCGTGCAGCGGCTCGCTCGTGGTGCAGCTCCAGCGCTTGAAGACCAGGGACGACCACCAGTCGTTCGTCGGGATCGCGCCCGCGGGCGCGTCGTCCGTGAGGAACGCGCGCGGGTCCGAGGCGAGCGGCTCGCAGCCCTCGGGCGCCGGGCCGACGACGTCGGTTGTGTAGCTGCCCTCGCCGACGGGTCGCGTCTCGGCGGTCGCCGTCGCGGAGCCGGCGAGGACCGAGACCGCCAGAGCGGCGGCCGCGACGAGGCCGACGGACCGCCGGTGCCGTCGCCGGGCGGCCGCCGGCCCGGCGGTGGCGGCCGGCAGCGGGGCGCGGCGCGCCAGGTCGTGGTGCGGGTCGTGGTCGTGGTGCACGGTGCTCACCTCGGCGGTGGCGGATCGGGCGCAGGCCTCGACCCCACCGGATGCTCGCCGCCGCGTCGTTGCGGCGGTGGGAGCGGCCCGTACGCCCGCCGTTGGACGACTGTGACCGGTCCCAGTTCCGACGGTAAGCACGGTCCGTGGAAGGCGCCACCCGAGATGAGACCGGTCCCAGAACCGTGGTTCCTCGTGGTGACGTGGCGCACCCTTGACCGGTGCGGCGCACGCGGCCACGGTCGGGCCATGAACATCGTGAGGATGGTCGGGTCCGAGGAGGAGGGGGGCGACGGCGACGGCGGCCGGCCGTCGTTCTCCCCGCCCGACCACGAGGTTCCCGGCATCGCGCCGGGCGGCGGCGTCCTGACGCGCAGCGCGGACGCGGCACTCGTGCTCTGCGGTGTGCGCGTCTACACCACCGGGCTGGTGCTCGACGTCGGCGCCCGGCTCCGGGTCGAGCCCGACCCGACCCGCGACGTCTTCCGGGACGTGCACCACGAGGTGCTGATCGGTGTCGAGCTCGCCGACGGCCGCACGACCACGACGCTCGAGGCGGAGCACCACTGGCAGCGGCCGCCGGACGTCCTGACCTTGCGGCCGCTTGGGGGCCGCGGAGGTGGCCGGGCCTACGACCTCACGTCGTGGCTGTCGCCCGCGCCGCCGCCCGGCGACGTCGTCGTCGTGGCCGCCTGGCCGGCGCTCGGGCTGGGGGAGGGGCGCCTCGTCGTGCCCGGGGACGCGCTCGCCGCCGCCCGGTCCGACGTCGTGACGCTGTGGCAGCCGGCTCCCGCGCGCGTCCGGACCCCTGAGGAGGCGCCACGGCCGCAGGTCGAGCCGGGCGGCTGGTTCGAGCGCGCGCTCGCGCGGCCGCGGGAGGACGGCGCGGCGGCGTCGCCCAGAGGCGGGCCGTGACAGGCGTCTGAGGTGCAGGGCGGTCGCCGCCGGAATGGTCGGCGTGCGATCACGGTGGGGGGCGGGTACAAGGAGATGTCCCTGTTCCCCATCACCCCCTCTCCCGATCGGCAGGCACTGCAATGACGCAGAGCACCTCGCTGTCCGTCGTGGGCCGGGTCGCCGCGGCGGGTCTTCTCGTCGTCGGCCTCGCGCTCACCACCACTCCGGCGGCCGCGGGGGGAGGTGGCGGTGGCGGGCACGGCGGTGGCGGGCACGGCGGTGGCGGGCACGGCGGTGGCGGGCACGGCGGTGGCGGGCCGGGGTCGGGCGCCGACGCGACCGGGACCGAGTACACCAACCCGGTCAGCGCGCCGTTCGCGGACACCTTCGCCGACCCCGCCGTGATCCGCGGCCTGGACGGCTGGTGGTACGCGTACGGCACGACCGACCCGCTGCGCGAGGGCGAGGGAACCCGGCACCTCCTGCCGATCTCGCGGTCCACCGACCTGGTGACCTGGGAGTACGTCGGCGACGCGTTCACCGAGGCGACGCTGCCGGCCTGGGCCGACGCCTCGCGCGGGGCCGCCCTGTGGGCGCCGGACATCCGCTACGTCGACGGCGAGTACCGCCTCTACTACGTGGTCACGGAGACCACCGTGACCGGGGAGCCCAACGACAACGCGATCGGGGTCGCGACCGCGCCGTCGCCCGCGGGGCCGTGGACGGACTCCGGCGACCCGGTGGTCGACCCGCGAAACAACGGCGGCGAGGGCAACTACCTCTGGACGTTCGACCCGCACCACGTCGTGGGGCCCGACGGCGTCGAGCACCTGTTCTACGGCTCGTACTACGGCGGGATCTGGGTCACCGAGCTCGACGAGACCGGCACCGAGGCGGTGGGAGAGCCCGTCCAGGTGGCCGTCGACAACAAGTACGAGGGGGCCTACGTCGTGCAGCACGACGGGCTCTGGTACCTGTTCGCGTCCTCGGCGAACTGCTGCGCCGGGCCCACCACCGGGTACAGCGTGCATGTGGGCCGCTCCGAGTCGATCACGGGCCCGTACGTGGACCGCGAGGGCGTGCCGCTGCTGCAGTCGCGCGCCGGCGGGACGCCCGTGCTCGCGCCGAACGGGAACACGTGGGTCGGGACCGGGCACAACGCCCTGGTCACGGACCTCGCGGGTCAGGACTGGATCGTCTATCACGCGATCGACCGCACCGACCCGTACCTCGACGGGACCGACGGCATCAACGAGCGGCCCATGCTCATCGACCGGCTGGACTGGGTGGACGGCTGGCCCACCGTGCGCGCCGGTGCGTGGGCGTCCGACGACGTCCAGCCGGGCCCGGTCACGGGCGGACGTGCGGTCACGTCGTTCGACCAGGGGATCCGCGCGCCGTGGCAGGGCAGTGCGTGGCGCGCGGCCGACGACGCGCAGTCCGGCCGGCACGCCGTCGCGCGGCGGGCGGGTGAGCTGATCACCCGGCACGCCCTGCCGGGCGACGTGCGGGTCGAGGCGGACGTGCGCCTCGACGGGGCGGTCGCGGGCGGCGTCGTCACGGGTTTCCGCGAGGGACGCGGCGGCTGGTCGTGGGGATGGCGGGGGACCGACGCCCAGGGCGCCGGGGCGCAGGGTGTGGAGGCGCAGGGCGGCGCCGAGGCGCAGCGCGGTCGCGGGGGCGGCCCCGGAGGCCGCGAGCCCGAGCAGGTGGCGGCCTGGGTCGACGCGGCGAGCGGCGAGCTCGTCGTGGAGGTCCGGCGGCCCGGGCGCGACGCGCGGGCGACGGCGCCCGTCGCGCCGGGCACCGGCCTCGCGACGTGGCACTCGATCGCGCTCGAGGTCTCGGGCGGCGTCGCGACCGCGGAGCTGAGCCAGGCGCGGCTGGGTGACCCGCTCGCCGTCGTCCGGCTCGAGCTGCCGCGGGGCACGCGCACGGCGGGCTCCGCGGGTGCGCTCGCGGGCGGCGCGGGTGTCCACGTCGACAACCTCAGCGCGGTGCCGCTCGCGGCGCCGGTCACGGAGCGGGTGCCGTTGCCCGCGACGGGCCCGGTCGTCGACGCGGCGGAGTTCGACGACGGCCTCGGGGAGGGCTGGACCGCGCTCCGCGACCCGGCCGTCACGGTCGAGGGTGGGGAGCTGGTGTGGCAGGTCGAGCCCACCGACCTCACGGGGCCCGGCGGCACGGCGGGGCTGCTGCTCCGCGAGGTGCCGGACGGGGACTGGACCGCCGAGACGCGGGTGACCGTCGACCTCGGCATCGACGAGGTCCGCAACTACCAGCAGGCCGGCATCATCGCCTACGCCGACGACGACCTGTTCGCCCGCCTGTCGCACGTGGCGATCTGGAACACGCGGCAGACGGAGTTCGGGTACGAGATCCCGTACGAAGGGCGCACGCAGTACGGCGGCACGATCGTCGGGCCGCCGTCGGACACGACGTGGCTGCGCCTGGTGCACCGCACCGACGACGCGGGCGAGCGTGAGGTCCAGGCGCTGACCAGCACCGACGGCGTCACGTGGGTGGCGGGTGGCGTGTGGACGTTCCCGGTCGGGACGGACGTGCGCGTGGGGCTCCTGGCGCACGGCAACCAGGGCGGCGACCCGGCGACGGCGCGCTTCGACTACCTGCGGATCACCGCCGACTGAGCCGCGGCGGCGGGACGGGGACGGCGCGCGACGTCGTCCCCGTCCCGGCCGCGGTGCGCCGGCCGCCGCGGCATCGCAGCGGCCCGGTCATCGACTCGTCAGTCGGTACTCAGTCCTGCGGGTCCTTCTCCGGGTTGCCGACGCGTGACGCGCCGCCGTCGAGCGGGGCGTCCGGGTCGGTCGAACCGGGGGGCTCGGTCTCGTCCGCCTCGCTGCCGAGCTCGACGCCGCCGTCGTCGGCCGGCGTGAACCCCGGGTCGGGGAGGGGCTGCAGAGGCGCGTCGTCGGTCATGCGCTCCTTGCTACTCCTCCCGGCGCCGACCGGCATCCCCACCGCCCTCCCCCCGCGGTTTTGGCACCGATCTGGGTGCCGCGACCTACGGATCGGTGCCAAAACCGCGGGGCAGGGCCGGGCAGGGCAGGGCCGGGCAGGGCCGGGCGAGTCGGGACCTAGGGAGTCGGCGGTGACCAGTCGGCGTCGAGCAGGCCACGGTCGCCGGCGAAGGGTCGCAGCGTCGGCGGCGCCGGGAACGGCAGGGTCCAGGTCTGCATCTCGACCCCGACGGCGCCGAAGTCGTCGAGCTTGACGACGACGCGCTCGGGGCTGACCTCGACCATCGCGACCCGGAGCGTCCGGCCGTCGCCGAGGGTCAGCTGCCACAGGTCGGCGAGCCAGTGCAGGCCGCGCTCCTCGAGCGCCTCCTCGCCCTCCTGCCAGTCGACGACGCCCGTGACGTCGTGGCCGAGCCGGTCGACGGCGACGAAGCCGTCACCCTCGGGCCGCAGCCACCCGACGAGCTCCCGGTCCCCGGCCCGCCGATGCTCGATCCACCCCTCGGTCACCATCCGGCCGACCCTAGGCAAGCCGCGCTCCCGCGTCGCCGGTTTTGGCACCGATCCGGGTGCCGCGACGCATGGATCGGTGCCAGAACCTGGGTGTCGGCGGCGGGCGGACCGGCGGGGCGGGTCGGGCGGGCCGGCAGGGCCGGCGCGGAGCGGGGCCCGCGGGACGGCGGGCCAGGGCGGGGTGGTCGAAGCCCGGCGTCGGGCATGCTGGGCGGATGGACGTCCACGCCGAGCCCTTGTCCGTCCTGCGCGCCCGGACCAGCGAGAAGTGGACGGCGTACCCGGCCGACGTCCTGCCGCTCTTCGTCGCCGAGATGGACTACCCGCTGGCCGCGCCCGTCCGGCAGGCGATCGTCGAGCGGGTCGAGGCGTCGGACACCGGCTACGTGCACGGGCCCGGTGAGCTGCCCGCGGCGTTCGCCGGCTTCGCCGAGCGCACGTGGGGCTGGTGCCCGGACCCGGCCGCCGTGCGCACCACCACCGACGTCAGCGTCGCGATCGTCGAGACGCTGCGGCAGGCGGTGCACCCGGGCGACGGCGTCGTCCTCACCCCGCCGGTCTACCCGCCGTTCGCCGACCTGGCGGACGAGGCGGGGGCGGTGCGCGTCGACGTGCCGCTCGTCGACCGCGACGGCACGCCCGCGCTCGACCTCGACGGTCTCGAGCGGGCGTTCGCCGGCGGTGCGCGGGCGATGCTCCTGTGCCACCCGCACAACCCGGTCGGCGTCGTGCACCCGGCGGACGACCTGCGGCGCCTCGCCGCGATCGCGCGCGAGCACGACGTCGTCGTCGTGAGCGACGAGATCCACGGTCCGCTGGTCCACGCGCCGACGTCGTTCACGCCGTTCCTCGACGTGTCCGACGACGCGCGCGAGGTCGGCGTGTGCGTCACCGCGGCGAGCAAGGGCTGGAACGTCGCGGGGACCAAGTGCGCGCTCATGGTCGGGGCGTCCGACCGCTCGCTCGCGCTGCTCGACGCGATGCCCGAGGAGGTGGGGACGCGCACGAGCATCCTGGGGCTCCACGCGAGCACGGCGGCGTTCCGGTCGGGTGAGGAGTGGCTCGCCGGCGCGCTGGCCGCGATCGACGCCAACCGCCGTCTGCTCGCGGACCTGCTCGCCGAGCACCTGCCGGCCGTGCGCTACCGCGTGCCCGACGCGACGTACCTCGCGTGGCTCGACTTCCGGGACGCGGGGTGGGGGGACGACCCGGCCGAGCGCGCGCTCGCGGCCGGCGTCGCCCTGGTCCCGGGGCCGATGTTCGGCGCGCAGGGCCGCGGCCACGTGCGGCTCAACCTCGCGTGCGCGCCGGACGTCCTCACGGAGGCGGTGCGCCGCCTGTCCCAGGGCTGACCCGCGCCGCGCGACCGCACGCGACCGCGGAGCATCGTGCCGCCGCACGGTCGGGTGTGGAGCGTTGTGCCGCCGTGCCGCCCTGAATGGAGCGTTGTCCCGCGACACGCCGGCGTGTCGGGGCACGACGCTCCGCGGTGGGTCCGAGTCCGGCGTGTCGCGGCACGACGCTCCGCGGTGGGGATGACGCTCCGCGCACGGCATGGCACGAGGCTCCGTGGTCGGCACGGCGCTCCGCGGTGGGGACGGCGCTCCGCGCTGGGTCACGTTCGTGCCCGTTCGGCTACTGCTCGCCCGTGACCAGGCGGCGGAGGGTCTCGACCGGCAGCTTCGGGGTGCGGTCCGCGTGCAGGAGCCCGTTGGTCTCCTGCCCGGTGTCGGTGAGCTGGGTCCAGCAGAACCCGGCGAGCGGCGCGCACGCGCGCACGGCGTCGAGCAGGTCCCCGATGCGCGCCTCGAAGTCCTCGTCCGACGTCGCCGTCGAGTAGCCCCAGGCGTCGTCGCGCCCGCCCGCGTAGCTCACCCCGCCGAACTCGGTGAGCATCACCGGCTGCCCGCGGTCGGGGACGTCGACGACGCGCATCCGCCGGCCGGCCGGGCCGATGCCGCCGAGCAGCGCCCGCACCGCCTCGGGCGTCCCGTACCGCTCCCGCAGCTCCTCGCCCCGCGCGGCGTAGTCGTGCACCGACCAGATGTCGGAGTCCGTGTGCTCCCAGCCGTCGTTCGACACCACGGGGCGGGTCGGGTCCAGCGCGCGCGTGAGGTGCGCCAGGCCCAGCGAGTAGTGGCGCTGCGCCGGGTCGTGGGCGATGTGCTGCACGCCCCAGCTCTCGTTCAGCGGCACCCACGTGACGATGCTCGGGTGGGAGAGGTCCCGCCGGACGATCTCGGCCCACTCGGTCGTGAGCAGCTGCACCGCCCGCGCGGAGAACGCGTAGGCGTTGGCCGTCTCGCCCCAGAGGGTCAGGCCCAGCCGGTCCGCCCAGAACAGGAACCGGGGGTCCTCCGCCTTCTGGTGCACGCGCGCCGAGTTGAAGCCGAGCTCCTTGATGAGCTCGACCTCGCGCCGCAGCGCCTGCGGGCTCGGAGCGGCGAGGTGGCTCTCCTCCCAGTACCCCTGCTCGAGCACGGAGCGCAGGGGGTAGGGCCGGTCGTTGAGCAGGAAGGCCCCGTGCGCGACGGCGACGCTGCGCATCCCGAGGTAGGACGCGACGACGTCGCCCGGCGCGCCGCCGGCCGCGGGGTGCACCTCGACCCAGGCGTCCAGGAGGGTGGGGTGCTCGGGCGACCACAGCAGCTCCTCGTGCCGCTGCCCGTTGTGCTGGGTCGGCAGGTCCACCGCGAGCCGGACGTCGCGCTCGTCGGTGCGCACCGAGCCCTCCGCGAGCACGTCCCCGTCGTGCGCCACGCGCACCCGCACGACGACGGCCTCGCGCGGCCGCGCGCCGAGCCGCACCGTCGCGTGCACGGCCCCCGCGGCGACGTCGGTGCGCCAGGCGAGCTCGGCGACGTGCAGCCGCGGGACGGCCTCGAGCCAGACGGGCTGCCAGATCCCGGTCGTGCGGTGGTACCAGATCGAGTGCGGCTCGGGCTGCCAGTCCTGCTTGCCGCGCGGCTGCGCGACGTCGAGCGGGTCGTCCTCCGCGCGCACCACGAGCGCCAGGCCGGGGCCGTGCGCCGCGACGACCGGCGTGACGTCGACGCTGAACGGCGTCTGCCCGCCGACGTGCCGCCCGAGGTGCACGCCGCCCAGCCACACGTCGGCCGCGTGGTCGACGGCGCCCAGGTGGAGCAGGAGGCGCTCGCCCTGGGCGCGGAAGCCCGCGCGCTCCAGGTCGGCGGCCGTGAGCGTGCGCCGGTACCAGACGACGTGGCAGTGCGGGTCGCCGATGCCTGACGCCGGGGACTCCGGCGGGAACGGCACCGTGATGCGCCGCGTGAACGGGTCGGCGCCCGCGCCGCCCGTGCCCGTTCCGCCCGTGCCGGCCTCGCCCGCGCCACCCGGCGCGACGTCGTGCCAGCGCTCGTCGCGGCCGACGTCGTCGGGGTCCGCCGCGAAGTCCCAGGTCCCGCACAGGTCCGCCCACGCCGGGCGGACCAGCTGGGGCCGCGGGTAGGTGCCGTCACCCTGGCTCGCGCGCAGGTGCAGCGCCGCCGTCGTGCTCATGGCGCCGTCCCCTCGCCCGTCGGTGCGCCGGTGCTCTCGCGGACCACCAGCCGGTGCCCGACGACGACCTGGGCGGCACCCGGCGGGCGGGGGCCGTCCAGCAGCAGGTCGATCGCGGCCTCGGCGAGCGCGCGCTTGTCGGGCGCGACGGTCGTGAGCGTGGGCACGGAGTAGCGGCCCTCCTCGATGTCGTCGATGCCCACGACCGCGACGTCGCCCGGCGAGGTGAGCCCGCGGTCCTGCAGCGCACGCAGGGCGCCGAGCGCGAGCAGGTCGTTGAAGCAGAAGACGGCGTCGGGCGGCTCGGGGAGGTCGAGCAGCGCGCGCATCGCGTCGGCGCCGTCGGCGCGGTGGAAGTCGTGGACCGCGCCGACGAGCTCGGGCCGCCAGGGCAGGTGCGCGGCGTCGAGCGCCTGGCGGTATCCCTCCAGCCGGAGCGTCGCCGTCTCGGCCGGCGTGGCGTCCGCCGGCCCGCCGGCGTGCTTCGCGCCGATCGCGGCGACCCGGCGGCGGCCGAGCGCGACGAGGTGCTCGGTGGCCGCCCGCGCCGCGGCGCGGTTGTCGATCGCGACGTGCGGGAACGCCGCCTCGTCGCCCAGGTGCTCGCCGAGCAGGACGAGGGGTGTGTCGTCGACCCGGTGCCGCAGGTCCTCGGCGGTCAGCGCGAGCGGGCTCAGCACGAGGCCGTCCATGAGCGGCATGTCGATGCCGTCGCTGATGGCGCGCTCGGACGCCGCCTGGCCCTCGGTCTGCGCGAGCAGGACCGTGAGGTGGCGGCGCTTCGCGGCGCGCACCAGCTCGGACGCGAGCTCGGCGAAGTAGGGCTGCGTGAGCTCGGGGAGCGCGACCGCGACCATGCCGCTGTTGCCCCGCCGCAGGTGGCGGGCCGCGACGTTGGGCCGGTACTGCAGCCGGGCCAGCGCGTCCTCGACCCTGCTGCGCGTCTGGGCGGTGATCGTCCCCTTGCCGTTGACGACGTTGGAGACGGTCTTGATGGAGACGCCCGCGAGCTCGGCGACGTCCTGCAGCCGGGTGCGCGCCACGGCGCCACCTCCCTCTGGTCCTGCACCGCCGCCTCGAGCCGCCCTCCGGTGGCGGGCCGCCGGGCTCGGGGTGACAGTAGCGACATCGGCACGATCGCTACAAGGTTTACCACCCACCCTGTACAAGGTTTACCGGGGTGAGGTATGAACGGCGGTACAAGGTTTACCGGGAGCGGCTCGGCGCTGCGTCGGGCCGGTCGACCTGACGAGGAGCTCAACGATGAGAACCACGACCCCCACCCGTCGACGTCGGCTCGGCGCCGGCGCCCTGACCGCCTCGGCTGCCCTCGTGCTCGCCGCCTGCGGCGGCGGCATGACGCCGGAGGATGCCGCCGGCGGCGGTGACGGCGAGTCCGCCGAGTTCACCGGCGAGTACACCGGCCCCGACATCGAGCTCTCCTACTGGAACGGCTTCACGGGCGGTGACGGCCCGTTCATGCAGGAGATGGTCGACCAGTTCATGGCCGAGCACGACAACATCACCATCGTCCCCAACACGATCCAGTGGGCCGACTTCTACCAGCGCGTGCCCGCCGCCGTGAACGCGGGCGAGGGGCCGGACGTCGGCGTCATGCACCTCGACCAGCTCGCGACCAACGCCGCGCGCAACGTCATCGTCCCCCTCGACGCCGTCGCCGAGCAGCTGGAGCTCACCGAGGACGACTTCAGCGAGGAGGTCTGGCAGGCCGGCATCTACGACGACCAGCGCTACGGCATCCCGCTTGACGTGCACTCGCTCGCGATGTTCTACAACACCGAGCACTTCGCCGCCGCCGGCATCACGGAGCCGCCGACGGACGGCGAGTCCTTCATGGCGGCGCTCGACGCGCTCCAGGCCGCGGGCTACGAGCAGCCCTTCTGGATGCCCGCTCGCTGGCCGGGCCACCTGATGTTCCTCACGTTGCTGCAGCAGAACGGCGGCGGGGCCTACGGCGAGGAGGAGGCGACCTTCGGCGGCGCCGAGGGCGTGGAGGCGCTGGAGTGGATGCGGGGCATGGTCGACGAGGGCTACAGCCCTTCCGACGTCGCGCAGGACTCGCAGTACGTCGCGTTCAAGAACGGCGAGACGTCGATCACCTGGGACGGCATCTGGCAGATCAACGACCTCGAGGAGTCGGGCATGCCCTACGCCCTGGCCCCGGTGCCCACGATCTTCGACGAGGAGGCCTTCTGGGCCAACTCCCACCAGTTCTTCATGACGAAGCAGGCGACGCAGGACGAGGACAAGCTCGCCGCGTCGCAGGTCTTCCTCGCGTGGATGAGCGAGCACTCGGCCGACTGGGCCGGGGCCGGGATGATCCCGGCGCGCGAGTCGGTGCAGGAGGAGGGCCTCGCCGGCACGGCGCAGGAGCCGATCGCCGCGCTGCTGGACAAGGTCCGCTTCCTGCCCGCGATCCCCGGCCTCGGCCAGGTGACGACCGAGACCATGGAGCAGGCCGTCGCCGACGCCGTCCTCGGCCAGGCGGAGGCCGGTGCCGCCCTGGAGCAGGGGCAGTCCCAGGCGACCGAGCTCATGGCGGAGAACGCCGAGAGCTTCGGGGGCTGACGTGACGACGACGCGCGTCGCGGCGCCCGGGGACACCGCGGACGCCCTGCAGCACGGCCGCAGGGCGCCGCGGCGTGGCGTCGCCAAGCACGGGAAGGCCACGCCGTGGTTCTTCCTGGCTCCGTACCTGCTGCTGTTCGGCACGTTCGTCATCGCGCCGGTGGTGCTGGGGGCGTGGATCAGCCTGCACCGGTGGGACTACACGCTGCCCGGCAAGCCGTTCGTCGGGCTCGAGAACTACGCCGCGCTCTTCGACCCCGGCTCGATCCCCTTCGAGGACTTCTGGAACTCGATGCGGGCGACCGCCATCTTCACGGTCGGGAGCGTGCCCCTCCTGCTCGTGCTCCCGCTGGTCGTGGCCCTGGTCATGAACACGAAGTTCCCCGGGCGCAACCTGTTCCGGGCCGTCTACTTCGCGCCCTACGTGCTCGGCGTCGCCGTCGTCGCGGTGCTGTGGCGGTACCTCCTCGACAACAACATCGGTCTCGTCAACTACTACCTGGGCCGGCTCGGCCTGCCGGACGACACCGCGTGGACCACGTCGACACCCGCCGCGTGGATCGCGCTCGTCGGCGTCACCGTCTGGTGGACGCTCGGGTACAACGCCGTGATCTACCTCGCGGCGCTGCAGGACATCCCACGCGAGCTCTACGAGGCCGCCCGCGTCGACGGCGCCAACGCGTGGCAGCAGTTCCGCCACGTCACCGTGCCCGGGCTGCGGCCCGTCCTCGTGTTCATCACCATGATCACGATCATCGCCTCGGCGAACATGTTCGGGCAGTCGTACCTCATCACGCAGGGTGGCCCCGGACGCGAGACCCGGACCGCGATCTACCAGATCGCCGAGGTCGGGCTGCGGCAGTACCAGATGGGCTCGGCGGCCGCGATGAGCTACGTCCTCACGGCCGCGCTCATGGTCCTCAGCGTCATCGTCTTCTGGCTGTTCCGCGAGAGGAAGTCGTCATGAGCGCCGACGTCGCCGCCCGGCCCGCGCGCGCGGGTGCCTCCGGCAAGGCCCGCGGACCCGAGGCCGGCGGCAGGGGCGGGGCGCGCGTCGTCGTCCGCTACGTCCTGCTCGTGCTCCTCGGGCTGCTCTTCGTCAGCCCGCTGATCTTCATGATCGTGACCTCGTTCAAGACGCGCGGGGAGGCCGGCGGCATCCCGCCGTCGTGGATCCCCGACCCGTTCACGACGCAGGCGTACGAGTCCATCCTCAGCGCGCCGGGCACCCCCGTGCTGCGGTGGTTCGCCAACAGCCTCGTGGCGGCGCTCGCCAACGCCGCGATCGTCGTGACCACGGCGGCGCTGGCGGCGTACGCCCTCGCGCGCATGGAGTTCCGGGGCCGCGGGCTCGTCTTCGGGATGATCATCGCCACGCTGTTCGTGCCGCCGGTCATCCTCATCATCCCCAACTACCTCATCGTGGGGGAGCTGGGCTGGCTCAACACCCTCGCCGCCGTGATCGTGCCGACGGCGGCGTCGGCGTTCGGCGTCTTCTTCCTGCGGCAGTTCTTCGTCAGCATCCCCGACGAGCTCGAGGAGGCGGCGCGCCTCGACGGCGCGACCCCCGTGCAGATCTTCCTGCGCGTCGTCATGCCGCTCTCGCGGCCCGCGCTCGCGACGCTGGCGCTGCTGGCGATCCTCACCAACTGGAACGACTTCCTGTGGCCGGTCTACGTGCTCTTCAGCCCCGAGCTGCAGACGCTGCCCGCCGGCCTGTCCACGCTGCAGTCCGCCAACGCCGTGCGCTACGACCTGCTCATGGCCGGCGCCGTCATCGCGAGCGTGCCGGTGCTGCTGCTCTTCGTGTTCCTGCAGCGCTTCATCATCGAGGGCGTCTCGCGCTCGGGCCTCAAGGGATGACGGCGGTGCGCCGTCGCGTCGCGGCCGCCGGGGCCGCGGCGTGCCTCGTCCTGCTCGCCGGCTGCGGCGGCGCGGCGGGTGACTCGCCGGGTGACGCGGTCGGGACGGAGGAGCCGACGCCCAGTCCCGGCGAGGATCCCGCCCACGCGGCCAACCCGGTCATCGACGACGACTTCCCGGACCCGGACGTGCTCGAGGTCGACGGCACCTACTACGCGTACGCGACCGAGGGGAACCTGCGCAACGTGCGGGTCGCCAGCTCGACGGACCTCGTCGAGTGGACCGCGCTCGACGACGCCCTGCCGGAGCTGCCGGCGCACGTCATCCCGGGCCGGACCTGGGCGCCCGAGGTCGCCCAGATCCAGCCCGGTCGGTTCGTCCTGTACTACACGGCCACGAACTTCCGGCCCTCGGTCCAGTGCATCGGCGTCGCCGTCGCCGACGCCCCGCAGGGCCCGTTCGAGCCGGTGGGCGACGGCATGCTCGTCTGCCCGGACGCGGAGGGCGGCGCCATCGACGCGTCGACGTTCGTCGACCCGGCGGACGGCACGCCGTACCTGCTGTGGAAGAACGACGGCAACTGCTGCGGTCTGGACACCTGGCTGCAGATCGCGCCGCTCACCCCCGACGGCACCGCCCTGGTGGGCGAGCCCGTGCGGCTGGTCCAGCAGGACCAGCCGTGGGAGGGGGACCTCGTCGAGGCGCCGACGCTCGTCGAGCGGGACGGCACCTACGTGCTGCTCTACTCGGCGAACGACTACGGCGGCGAGAACTACGCGACCGGGTACGCGACGGCGTCGTCGGCGCTCGGGCCGTACACCAAGGCCGAGGACCCCCTGCTCACCACCGACACGTTCGACGGCCGCTACGTCGGGCCGGGCGGGCAGGACGTGGTTGTCGGACCGGACGGCAGCGACCTCCTGGTGTTCCACTCCTGGTACGGCGGCACCGGCTACCGCGGGATGAACGTGCTCCCGCTGACGTGGTCCGACGGCGTGCCCACCGTCACGCCCTGACGTCAGGCGGCGGCGAGGATGTCGACGACGAACACCAGGGTCGAGCCGGCCGGGATGGTGCCGCGGTCCGTGTCGCCGTAGCCGAGGCTCGGCGGCACGATCAGGAGGACCTGGCTGCCGACGGTCTGCCCGACGAGCCCCTGGTCCCAGCCGTCGACGACCGCGCCGACGCCGATCTGCGTCTCGAACGGCGGGCGGTCCTCCTCCCAGGACGAGTCGAAGACGGTGCCGTCGAGCAGCCAGCCCTTGTACTGGACCGTGAGGTTCTGCCCGGCGGTGACGGCCGGACCCTCGCCCTGGATGAGCGTCTGCACGATGAGCTCGCTGGGCTCCTCGAGCTCGTCGAGCCCTTCGATGTCCGGCTCGCCGTCGTCGGCCAGCGTCACGGTCGGCAGGCCCTCGGCGGGCTCGACGGCCTCGCCCGAGGCGCGCGTCGGGATGTCGACGGCGTCGACGACCTCGATCGCCATGAGCGTCGCGGGGAAGGCCTCGGACTGGGCGGTGGCCTCGCTGCCGGGCGCGGCGAACAGGACGCGCACGCCGACGTTCTGGCCCTCGAAGACGTCGTTGATCGCGTTGACGTACTCGGGGCTGCCGAGCACCAGGGTCTGGATCTCGCCGGTCTCCCACGTCGAGCCGAGGACCGTGCCGTCGTCGCCCGAGACGATCGTCGACTGGAGCGTCAGGCGCTGCCCCTCCTCGAGCGGCGCGCCCTCGCCCTCGACGTCGACGCGCGCGACCGGCGCGCTGACCTGGAACGGCATCTCGAAGGTCAGGGTCGGCGCGGCGCCCAGCGGGCCCTCGACGGTGACGGCCTCGAGCGCGGCGACGTCCTCCTCGGTCGGCTCCGGCTGCTGGTCGACCGCGTCGGTCTCCGCGCTCTCCGTCGGCGACGGCTCGGCCTCCTCGGGGCTGTCGGAGCAGCCGGTGAGCACGAGAGCGGTCGTGAGGGTGAGAGCGGCGGCCAGGCGCAGGCGCACGGGTGAGTCCTTCGTCGTCGGGTTCCGCGCGGCGTCAGCGCGCCCGCGGCAGGTCCGCGCGAGGCGGACCGTCGAAGCGTACGTGGTCCACCTGGGAGGCACCCGGGAGTCGTGTGAAGGGGTGGTGCCCGCCGGGTGCGTCCTGCGTGGGCGCCCCGGGCACGCCAGGATCGGCCCATGACGATCCAGCCCTCGGCGTTCGACCCGGGCCCGCCCGACCACCCGCTGCGCTTCGCCCTCGTCGGCACGGGCTGGCGGGCCGAGTTCTTCCGGCGCATGGCGGCGCTCCTGCCGGAACGGTTCACCCTCGTGGGCGCGGTCTCGCGCACCGACGAGCGCGGCGCCGAGGTCGAGCGGCGCTGGGGGGTGCCGACGTACCGCACGGTCGGAGGGCTGCTCGCCGCCCAGCGCCCGGAGCTCGTCGTCGTCTCCGTGCCGTGGGCGGTGACGCCCGGCGTGGTCACCGACCTCGTGGACGCGGGGGTGCCCGTGCTCGCCGAGACTCCGCCGGCCCCCGACGCCGACGGACTGCGGGCCCTGTGGTCGCGCGTCGGCGGGTCCGGCCTCGTGCAGGTCGCCGAGCACAGCCCGTTCCTGCCCGGGCACCAGGCGCGGGCCGCGGTGCTGCGGCAGGGGGCGATCGGCGAGGTCACGCACGTCCAGATCTCCTCCACGCACCAGTACCACGCGGTCGCGGTCATCCGGCGCCTGCTCGGCGTCGGGCACGAGCCGGTGACCGTCACGGCGCGGCGGCTCGAGGCGCCGCTCGTCGACCCGCAGGACCGCGCCGGGTGGACGGGGGCGACGGCGCCCGTCTCGCGCAGCACCGTGCTGGCGACGCTCGACTGGGGCGGGGGCCGCAGTGCGCTCTACGACTTCACCGACAACCAGTGGCACAACCCGCTGCGCGTGGACCGCCTCCTGGTCCGCGGCAGCCACGGCGAGCTGCTGGACGACCGCGTCACACGCTGGGTGGACCCCACGACCGTCGTGACGAGCCCGATCGTGCGCACGCAGTCCGGCGTCGGCCAGGACATGGACGGCTTCGACCTGCAGCACCTGACGTTCGAGGGCCGCGTCGTCCACCGCAACCGCTTCGAGGGCGCCCGCCTCGCCGACGACGACATCGCCGTCGCCGAGCTGCTCGACCGGAGCCGCGCGTGGGTGCGCGACGAGGCCGGGCCGCCCTACCCCCTGGCCGAGGGCAGCCAGGACCACCTGGTCGCCCTGACGATCCAGGAGGCGGCTGCCACCGGCGCCACCCTCACCACCCCGCCACCCCCCTGGTCCTGACCCCACCCACCCCACCCCCGCCCCCGCCCCACCCCCACCCCCGCCCCACCCGCCCAAGCCCACCCCCGCCCCATTCCCCAGCCCCAGCCCTTCCCGCGAACACGTCCGTTCGACGTGAGGACGTCCGCCGCAACGGACGTGCTCGCGCGGAACGGACGTGCTCGGCGGCGGGTGGGGGTGGGCCGGTGGTGGGTGGGGGTGGGCGGCGGCGGGTGGGGTGGGCCGGCGGCGGGTGGGGGTGGGCCGGCGGGCGGTGGGGGCGTTCGGCGGGCGGGGTGCGGCGCCCTGGGTGACCCTGGTGCCATGCGATTCGGGTACACGCTGATGACGGAGCAGAGCGGGCCGCGGGACCTGGTGCGGCACGCGGTCGACGCCGAGCGGGTCGGGTTCGACTTCGAGGTCTCGAGCGACCACTACTTCCCCTGGCTCGACAGCCAGGGCCACGCGCCGTACGCCTGGACGGTGCTCGGGGCCGTCGCGCAGGCGACCAGCCGCGTCGAGCTGATGACCTACGTGACCTGCCCGACGATCCGGTACCACCCCGCCGTCGTCGCCCAGAAGGCCGCGACGCTCGGCGTGCTCAGCGAGGGCCGCTTCCTGCTCAACCTGGGTGCGGGCGAGAACCTCAACGAGCACGTCGTCGGGGAGCGGTGGCCCGCGGTCGGCGAACGCCACGACATGCTCGAGGAGGCCGTCGAGATCATCCGGCTGCTCCTCGACGGCGAACGGCTCACGTTCGACGGCGAGCACTTCCGGGTGGACCAGGCGGTGCTGTGGGACCGGCCCGAGACGCCGGTCGAGATCGGCGTCGCCGTCTCGGGGGCCGTGTCCGTCGAGCGGTTCGCGCCGCTCGCCGACCACCTCGTGACCACGGAGCCGGAGGCGAAGGTCCTGCGGCGGTGGGACGAGGTGCGCGAGGAGCACGGCGCGGGCGCGTCCCGGAAGATCGGCCAGATCCCGATCTCCTGGGACCCCGACGTCGAGGCAGCGACGGCGCGCGCGCACGACCAGTTCCGGTGGTTCGGCGGCGGCTGGAAGGTCAACGCCGACCTGCCGACGACGGAGGCGTTCGAGGGCGCGTCGCAGTTCGTGCGCCCCGAGGACGTCGCGGCGTCCATCCCGTGCGGCCCGGACCTCGACGCGATCGTCGAGGCGGCGTCGGCGTTCCGGGAGGCCGGCTTCACCGACCTCGCGCTGGTCCAGGTGGGCGAGGAGAAGCAGGACGAGTTCCTCGAGCAGGCGGCCGGTCCGCTGCTGGACAGGCTGCGCAGCGCCGCTGGGTAGAGTCACGCCTCGGAGCCGCGAGCGGGTACGAGGAGGCGACGGTCATCGACAGCCGACGCACGACCATCTCGCAGATCGCCGCCGAGGCGGGCGTCTCGGTCCCGACGGTCTCGAAGGTGCTCAACGGCCGCGCCGACGTCGCGAGCCAGACGCGGGCCCGCGTCGAGCAGGTCATCAAGGAGCACGGCTACCAGCGGCGCCGGTCGACGACGCCGCACGGTCCCCGCCTGCTCGACCTGGTCTTCCACGAGCTCGGCGGCCCCTGGGCGCTCGAGATCATCCAGGGCGTCGAGCGCGTCGCGCGCGAGACCGGCGTCGAGGTGGTCCTGTCCGAGTGCGGCGGCCACCGCACGCCCCGTCAGGAGTGGCTCGACAGCGTGCTGGCGCGTCGCCCCGTCGGCGTCATCCTCGTGTTCTCCGACCTCGACCACGACCAGCGCGCCCAGCTCGAGGCGCGCGCGATCCCGTTCGTCGTCCTCGACCCCGTGGGCGAGGAGCAGGGCGGCGTGCCGTCGATCGGCTCCGCGAACTGGACGGGCGGGCTCGTGGCGACCCGCCACCTCATCGGCCTGGGCCACCGGCGCATCGCCGTCGTCGGCGGCCCCACGGAGACCCTGGCGAGCCGCGCGCGCATCGCCGGCTACCGGGACGCGCTCGTGACCGGCGGGCTCGCCGTCGACGAGGAGCTCATCCGCAACGGCGACTTCTACGTGCACGGCGGGTACGAGCAGGGCCGCGCCCTGCTGAGCCTTCCCGACCGGCCGACGGCGGTCTTCGCCGGCAGCGACCTGCAGGCGCTGGGCGTGCTGCGCGCCGCCCGCGACCTCGGCCTGGACGTGCCGCGCGACGTCTCGGTGGTGGGGTACGACGACCTGCCCGTCGCGAGCTGGATCGCGCCGTCGCTGACGACGGTCCACCAGCCGCTCGTCGAGATGGCCGACGCCGCGACCCGGCTCGTCCTCGAGCTGGCGAACGGGGCGAACCCTCGCACCACCCGGATGGACCTCGACGTCCACCTCGTGGTCCGTGAGAGCACCGCGCCGCCCGCCACGCCCGCGCCGTAGAGTGCCACCTGATGGAGCACGCATGAACCGCGCCGTCGGTGCCCCCCGCCCCGCGGGCCTGCCCGAGCGCTTCGCCCGGCCCGGGCCCACCGTCTCGTTCGAGCTGTACCCACCGCGCAGCGAGACGTCCGCGCGGACCCTGCGGACGACGATCGAGCACCTCGCCGCAGCCCGGCCCGACTTCCTGTCGGTCACCTACGGCGCGTCCGGCTCGTCGCGCGACAGCTCGCGCGACGTCGTCCGGCACGTCCTGGAGAGCACCGACGTGCCCGTCGTCGCGCACCTCACCTGCCTGGGCAGCCCGCCCGGGGAGGTGCGGGAGGTCGCCCAGCAGCTGGTCGCCCTGGGCGTGCGCGACTTCCTGGCGCTGCGCGGCGACCCGCCCGCCGGCGTCGAGGGCTGGACGCCCGACCCGCACGGCCTCACGCGGGCGAGCCAGCTGGTCGAGCTGCTCCGCACGGTCGAGCTGGAGCTGCACGGTGACGACCGGCTCAGCGTCGCCGTCGCGGGCAACCCCACCGCGCTGCTGACGTCCGAGGCCGCGTCGTGCGGCGACCTCGCGGCGCTGCGTGCGAAGCAGGACGCGGGCGCCGACTATGCGATCACCCAGGTGTTCTTCGAGGTCGAGCACTACCTCGCCTACGTCGACGCCGCCCGCGCGGCCGGCGTGAGGCTGCCGCTGCTGCCCGGCGTCGTGCCCCTGACGGACCCCCGGCGCCTGCGCCGGCTCGAGGAGGTCAGCGGCGTGACCGTGCCCGCCCGCGTCCTCGCGGCGCTCGAGGCCGAGCAGGAGCCCGAGGCGCGCACCGCCGTCGGGCGCGCGCTGGGCGCCGAGCTCGCGCGCGGCGTCCTCGACGCCGGGGCGCCCGGGCTGCACCTGTACACCTTCAACCAGCACCGGGCCGCGCTCGACCTGCTGGCCGACGTCGGCCTGCGGACGCCCGGCGAGACGGGGACGACCCTCGCCCCGGCCGGGCTGGTCCCGTGACGGCGCGCGAACCGTCCGCCGCGGACCTGCGGCGCTGGCGGGGCCACCTGGCCGACGAGCGTGCCGAGGCCGCCGTCTACCGCGAGCTCGCGGCGCGGCGGACGGGCGAGGAGCGCGAGATCCTGCTGGCGCTCGCGGAGGCCGAGGGGCGGCACGCGGCCCACTGGGAGGAGCTGCTCGGCGCCCAGGTCGGGCCCCCGCGCCGGGGCGACGTGCGGTTCCGGGTCCTCGCCTGGCTCGCGCGCCGGTTCGGCTCGGTCTTCGTCCTCGCGCTCGCGCAGCGCGCCGAGGCGCGCGCGACCTACGAGCGCGACCTGGACGCCACCCCGACCATGGCCGCGGACGAGCGGATCCACGCGGAGGTGGTCCGGTCGCTCGCCGCGCGCGGTCGCAACCGCCTCTCGGGCACCTTCCGCGCGGCCGTCTTCGGCGCCAACGACGGACTGGTGTCGAACCTCGCCCTCGTCATCGGCGTCGCCGCCGCGGGCACGAGCCAGGCGACCATCCTCGTCACCGGACTCGCCGGCCTGCTCGCCGGTGCGCTGTCGATGGGTGCGGGGGAGTACATCTCGGTCCGCTCCCAGCGCGAGCTGCTCGCGGCCTCGACCCCGAGCGCCGAGGCGGGCCGCGCGCTGCCCCACCTCGACGTGGACGCCAACGAGCTGGCCCTCGTCTACCGCGCGCGGGGCATGACGCCCGAGCAGGCTCAGCAGCGTGCCGACGACGTGCTCGCCGACATCGCCCTCGTCGGGCCCGCCAGCACCGAGTTCCACGCCGACCACCCGGCGACGGACCACCGCGAGGTCGTCGGCTCGGACGTCGGCGCGGCCCTGTCGAGCTTCGGGTTCTTCGCGTCGGGCGCCGCCGTGCCCGTCATCCCCTACCTCCTCGGGCTCGAGGGCACGACGGCGCTGGTCGCCGCGATGGTCGCGGTGGGCGTCGCCCTGCTCGGGACGGGTGCCGTCGTCGGCCTCATCTCCGGCGGGCCGCCCGTCCGGCGCGCGCTGCGCCAGCTCGCGATCGGGGCGGGCGCCGCGGCGGTGACGTACGCGCTCGGCGCGGCGTTCGGGACGACCGTCGGCTGAGGCCCGGCGACGCCCGTCCTCCTCGACCCCCAGGCCGCCCGCTCGCTAGCGTGTGACCCTCGTCGCCGAGGAGGCACCATGGGTCCGGACCCGCACGTGGCCGACACGCACGACCTCATCCGCGTCGAGGGGGCGCGCACCAACAACCTGCGCGACGTGAGCCTGGAGATCCCCAAGCGGCGCCTCACGGTCTTCACGGGCGTCTCCGGCTCGGGCAAGAGCTCGCTCGTGTTCGGCACCATCGCGGCGGAGTCGCAGCGCCTCATCAACGAGACGTACAGCGCCTTCGTGCAGGGGTTCATGCCCTCGCTGGCGCGGCCCGAGGTCGACCTCATGGACGGCCTCACGACGGCGATCATCGTCGACCAGGAGCGGATGGGCGCGAACCCCCGCTCGACGGTCGGCACCGCCACGGACGCCAACGCGCTGCTGCGCATCCTGTTCAGCCGGCTCGGCGACCCGCACATCGGCTCGCCCAACGCATACTCGTTCAACGTGCCGTCCGTGCGGGGCAGCGGCGCGATCACCGTGGAGCGCGGGTCCGGGCAGCCGCGCGCGCAGAAGGCGACGTTCCACCAGCTCGGCGGCATGTGCCCGCGCTGCGAGGGCATGGGATCGGTCACGGACATCGACCTCACCGCCCTGTACGACGACGCCAAGTCGCTCAACGAGGGACCGTTCACGATCCCGGGCTACAGCGCGGACGGCTGGTACGGCCGCATCTTCGCCGGCAGCGGCCTGTTCGACCCGGACAAGCCGATCCGCGAGTACTCCCGGCGCGAGCTCGACGACCTGCTCCACAAGGAGCCGACCAAGATCAAGGTCGAGGGCATCAACCTCACCTACGAGGGCCTCATCCCCAAGATCCGCAAGTCCTTGCTCGCCAAGGACGTCGAGGCGATGCAGCCGCACGTCCGCGCCTTCGTCGAGCGCGCGGTGACCTTCACGACGTGCCCGGACTGCGACGGCACCCGGCTGAGCCCCGAGGCGCGGTCCTCGCGCATCCGCGGCAAGAACATCGCCGACCTGTGCGCGATGCAGATCAGCGACCTCGCCCAGTGGGTGCGCGACCTCGACGAGCCCTCGGTCGCCCCGCTGCTCGCGGGCCTGCAGCACCTGTTCGACGCGTTCGCCGAGATCGGCCTCGGCTACCTCTCGCTCGACCGCCCCGCCGGCACGCTCTCCGGCGGCGAGGCCCAGCGCACCAAGATGATCCGCCACCTCGGCTCGTCCCTCACGGACGTCACCTACGTCTTCGACGAGCCGACGGCGGGCCTGCACCCGCACGACATCGAGCGCATGAACGCGCTCCTGCTCCAGCTGCGCGACAAGGGCAACACCGTGCTGGTGGTCGAGCACAAGCCCGAGACGATCGCGATCGCCGACCGCGTGGTCGACCTGGGGCCCGGCGCCGGCTCGGCCGGCGGGACCATCTGCTACGAGGGCACGCTCGAGGGACTGCGGGCGAGCGGCACGCTGACGGGACGTCACCTGGACGACCGTGCCTCGCTCAAGGCGCAGGTGCGCACGCCGACGGGCGCGATCGAGATCCGCGGCGCGACGACCCACAACCTCAAGGGCGTCGACGTCGACGTCCCGCTCGGCGTGCTGTGCGTCGTCACGGGCGTCGCGGGCTCGGGCAAGAGCTCGCTCGTCCACGGCTCGATGCCACCGGGCGCCGGGGTGGTGTCGGTCGACCAGACCCCCATCAAGGGCTCGCGCCGCAGCAACCCGGCGACCTACACGGGCCTGCTGGAGCCGATCCGCAAGGCCTTCGCCAAGGCGAACGGCGTCAAGCCCGCGCTCTTCAGCGCGAACTCCGAGGGCGCCTGCCCGGTGTGCAACGGCGCGGGCGTCATCTACACGGACCTCGGCATGATGGCCGGCGTCGCGGCGACCTGCGAGGAGTGCGAGGGCAGGCGGTTCCAGGCGGCCGTCCTGGAGTACCGCCTCGGCGGGCGCAACATCAGCGAGGTCCTCGCCATGTCCGTGCGCGAGGCCGAGGCCTTCTTCGCGGAGGGCGACGCGCGCACGCCGGCCGCGCACGCGGTCCTGCGGCGCCTGGACGACGTCGGCCTGGGCTACGTCACGCTCGGCCAGCCGCTCACGACGCTCTCCGGTGGCGAGCGCCAGCGCCTCAAGCTCGCGACGCGCATGGCGGAGCAGGGCGGCGTCTACGTCCTGGACGAGCCGACGAGCGGGCTGCACCTCGCCGACGTCGAGCAGCTCCTCGCCCTGCTCGACCGCCTCGTCGACGCGGGTACCTCGGTCGTCGTGATCGAGCACCACCAGGCGGTCATGGCGCACGCCGACTGGATCGTCGACGTCGGCCCGGGCGCCGGGCACGACGGGGGCCGGGTGGTCTTCGAGGGCACGCCGGCCGACCTCGTGGCCGCCCGGTCCACGCTCACCGGTCAGCACCTCGCCGCGTACGTCGGGGCCTGAGGCCCCGGTCCCTCAGTCCGTCGCGCTCGCCGCGGTCCGGGCCACGTAGCGGGCCTCGCCCCGGCGCAGGGTGCCGCTCGCGGCGAGCACGGCGACCACGGCCAGGCCGCCGGAGACCACGACCACGAGGAACCCGGCGTGGCTGCCGGCGGCGTCGATCCGGGCGCCGGCGATCGACGAGCCGAAGGAGACGCCGACGCCCAGGGCGGTCCCGACCCAGGTCAGGCCCTCGGTGAGCTGACCGCGCGGGACCAGCTGCTGGACCAGGGCGTTGCCGTTGATGATGGTCGGCGCGATCGTCAGGCCGACGACGAACATCACCGCGGCGAGGACCGCGAGGTTCGTCACGAAGAAGAACAGGGTCACGCCCACCGCCAGGGCGACCATGCCGATCGCGAACCGGCGCCACAGCGGGCTGGTCCAGTGCCGTGCGCCGTAGCCGAGCCCCGCGAGCAGCGAGCCCGCCGCGAAGACCGCGAGGATGAGGCCGGCCGCGCCCTTGTTGCCCTGCTCCTCGGCGAAGGCGACCGTGGCGACGTCGGTGGCGCCGAAGATCGCGCCCATGAACACGAACACCACGGCGAGCACCACCATGCCGCCCGAGCGCAGCACGAACGGGTGGTGCACGCCCTCCTCGCGCACCACGACCGGCGGCTCGGTGGCGCGCTGCGAGAAGAACCACGTGCCGCCGACCAGGACGGCGACCACGGGCACCACCAGCCCCGCGACAGGGCTGACCGACGTCGCCAGGACCGTGGCGAGCACGGGCCCGACGATGAACACCAGCTCGTCGAGGGCGGACTCGAGCGAGTACGCGGAGTGGATCTCGCGCGGGTCCTGGAGCAGGTGAGACCAGCGGGCCCGGACGAGCGCCCCGACCGAGCCGCCCGCGGCACCGGTGACCACGGCCGCGGCGTACAGGTACAGGGGCGAGGCCTCGAGGAGCGTCGGCACGATGAGGCCGACGATGCCGACCGCGGTGACCACGAGCGCCGGGCGCATGACGCGGGCCTGACCGAAGCGGTCGACGAGGCGCGAGAGCTGGGGCGAGCACAGGGCGTGCGTGATCACCTGGACCGCGGAGATCCGGCCCGCGAGGCCGTAGGACCCGTAGACCTCGGAGACCATGAGGACGATGCCGATCCCGACCATCGACATCGGGAGCCTGGCGATGGCGCCGGCCGCGGAGAACGCGGCGGCCCCGGGGCGCGCGAGGATCGCGCGGTACGGCTGGAGCATGACGTCATTCTCCCAGCCGGACGGACCGCGACGTTCACCCGGTCGACTCCGCGCGGCCGCCACCCCGCCCGTGGGAAGATCCAGCCAGTCGCGCGCCCCGCCGGCCGCGACGACCGCGTGCTCGGGGAGGGAGCGCCGTGTTCCGGCCTGCGTCGCGTCGCCTTCGCCCGGGACGCCGGCTGCTCGCCCCGGACGTCGCCTACGGCCCGCTGGGAGTCCTGACCATCGCGGCGGGCGTCTTCGGCCTCTCCTACCTCGCGGTCGTCCTCGCGCCGCCGGACAACGGCGTCGCCGCCTGGTGGCCCGCGGCCGGCCTCGCCACGATCGCCCTGATGTGGGCACCGCGGGACCGGCGGGCCGTCGTCGTGGCGTCCGTCGTCATCATGAGCGCGCTCGCGAACCTGGCGGTGGGGCGCCCGTGGCACGTGGCGCTGGGCTACGGCGCGAGCAACGCGCTCGAGAGCGCCGTCGTGGCCGCACTGCTCACGCGCCGTGGCAGGCCGCGCCTGGCCACGCTCGACGACCTCTTCCGGCTGGTCGGCGCGACGGCGGCCGGCGTCCTCGTCATGGGCGTCGGGGCGGGGCTGACGCAGCTGCTCGCGGACGGCGCCGGGTTCCTCGTCACCGCCCGCACCGTGGTGGCGAGCCACGGGGCCGCCCTCCTGCTCACCCTGCCGCTCGGCATGCGCGCGCCGGGCGGCACCGGACGCGCCGGCCGGCTCGAGGCCGCGGCCCAGCTCGCCGCGGTCTGCGTGGCGATCGTCGTGATCTTCCGCCCCGGCCAGGGGCTGCCCGTCTCGTTCCTCACGATGCCCCTGCTCGTCTGGGGCGCCCTGCGCTTCGGCGTCAAGGTGGTCAGCGTCGAGCTCATCGTCGTCGCGCTGCTCGTCACCTCGTTCAGCCGCTTCGACGGCGGTCCGTTCGCCGCCGAGTTCGGGGCGACGAGCACCGCCACGGCGTCCCTGGTCCAGGCGTACCTGGTGTGCTGCGCCCTGGTGACGCTGCCGCTGGCCGTGTCGATCGCGCAGCGGCGCGCGGCGCTCGCACGCAGCGAGGCCAGCGAGCGGCTGTTCCGCCAGGGCTTCCGCGACTCGCTCGTGGGCATGGCGATGCTCCGCCTGTGCGACGGCGCCCACGGCCCCGGCGAGGAGGCGCACGCCGAGGGCGGGCTCGACGTCGTGCAGCTCAACGACGTCGCCGCGCGCATGCTCGCCGGCGACCCCGCGGCCCTGGTCGGGGCGCCGTGGACGGCCCTGCTCGCCGAGCCCGACCGGCACGAGCTCGCGGCACGCGTGCGGGAGATGCTGGCCGGGACCAGCGAGGGCTGGCACGGTGAGGTCGCCGTCGCGACGCCCGCGGGGGACCTGTGGGTCGACGTCGCGCTGTCGCCGCTGGCGGCCAGCGCGGGCGAGAACCTGTTCGTCGCGCAGATGGTCGACGTCACGGCCCGCCGCGCGGCCGAGGAGCGGCTCACCGCCCAGGCGCAGCGCGACAGCCTGACCGGGCTGGCCAACCGCTCCCGGCTGCACGGCGAGATCGACGCGGCGGTCGCCGCCCTGCCGCCGGACGAGGCGGACGGCGGCCCGGGCGTCGCCGTGCTGTTCTGCGACCTGGACGACTTCAAGGACGTCAACGACTCGGCCGGGCACACGGAGGGCGACCGCGTGCTGGTCCGGGTGGCGGAGCGCCTGCGCACCCTCCTGGGCCCGGACGACCTCGCGGCACGCCTCGGCGGCGACGAGTTCGTGGTGCTGCGGCGGTGCGCGCGCGACCGCGCCGACGTCGAGCAGCTCGCGTCGGCCGTGCTGGCGGGCCTCTCGGCACCGATCGTCGTGGGCGGTCACGGCTTCACGGTGGGCGTGAGCATCGGCATCGCCTGGGGCGGTCCCGGGGCGAGCGCCGACGACCTGCTGCGCGACGCCGACGCCGCCATGTACGCGGCGAAGGCGGGCGGCAAGCGCCGCGCGGTGACGTTCTCGGACGAGCACCGGGCGCGCGCCGTCCGCGCCGTGCGCGTCGAGGCGGAGCTGCGGCGTGCTCTCGAGCTGGGCCAGCTCGAGATGTACCTCCAGCCCGTCGTGGACCTGCGCGACGGCGCCACGGTCGCGGCCGAGGCGCTGGTGCGCTGGCGCCACCCGGACCGCGGGCTGCTCGAACCGGGCGCGTGGCTCGACGTCGCCGAGGCCTGCGGGCTGATGCCCGAGCTCGGCGCGTGGATCCTGCGCCGCTCGTGCGAGCTCGCCGCCGCGTGGCCCCAGAGCGTCGCCGAGGTCACCCCCGCCGTCCACGTCAACGTCTCGGCCCGGCAGCTCGAGGTGCCGGGGTTCGTGGCCGACGTCCACCGCGTCCTGGCGGAGACCGGCCTGCCGCCCGCGCGGCTCGTGCTCGAGTTCACCGAGACCCAGCTCGACACGGTCAGCGAGGCGCTGCTCGCGGACCTCGCGACCCTGCGACGCGCGGGCATCGGGCTGGCCGCGGACGACTTCGGGACCGGCTACAGCCCGCTGACGCGGATCATCGAGCTGCCCATCTCGATGGTGAAGGTCGACCAGCGCTTCGTCGCCGGCATGCTCGACGACGTGCGCAGCCAGGCGATCGTCACGACCCTGGTGCGCCTGACCGACTCGCTCGGCCTCGCGCTGGTCGCCGAGGGCGTCGAGACCCAGGAGCAGGCGCAGGCGCTCCAGATGCTCGGGTGCACGGCCGGGCAGGGGTTCCTGTGGTCGCGACCGGTGCCCGCGGACGTCTTCCACGAGCGGCTGCGCGGCGCCGTCCTGCGCTGAGGCGCGCGCCCGACGCCGGGCGCCTCAGCCCGCGAGCGTCTGCGTCACCAGCTCCTGGGCCGCGGCCTGGACCTGCGCGAGGTGCTCCTGCGAGACGAACGACTCGGCGTAGACCTTGTAGACGTCCTCCGTGCCCGACGGACGCGCGGCGAACCAGGCGTTCGCCGTGGTGACCTTGAGGCCGCCGATCGGCGCGCCGTTGCCGGGCGCCTCGACCAGGCGCCCGGTGATCTCCTCGCCGGCGAGCGTCGAGGCCGTCACCTGCTCGGGCCGGAGCGACCCCAGCGCGGCCTTCTGCTCGCGCGTCGCGGGCGCGTCGACCCGCGCGTACCAGGACTGCCCGTGCCGCTCGACCAGCTCCGCGTGCAGCTGGGACGGCGAGCGCCCGGTGCGCGCCGTGATCTCGCCCGCGAGGAGCGCGAGGAGGATGCCGTCCTTGTCCGTGGTCCAGACCGTGCCGTCGTGCCGCAGGAACGACGCACCGGCGGACTCCTCGCCGCCGAAGCCGACCGAGCCGTCCAGCAGGCCGGGCACGAACCACTTGAACCCGACCGGGACCTCGAGCAGGCGCCGGCCGAGGTCGGCCGCGACCCGGTCGATCAGCGCCGAGGAGACGAGCGTCTTGCCGATGGCCGCATCCGGCGCCCAGCCGGGGCGCGCACCGCCGTAGAGGTAGCTGATCGCGACGGCCAGGTAGTGGTTGGGGTTCATCAGGCCGCCGTCGGGCGTGACGATGCCGTGCCGGTCGGCGTCGGCGTCGTTGCCCGTGGCGACGTCGAACGCCGTCGTGCCGTCGGCGGCCGGCCGCATGCCCTCGACGAGCGAGGCCATCGCCGACGGGGAGGAGCAGTCCATCCGGATCTTGCCGTCCCAGTCGAGCGTCATGAACGCCCACCGGGGGTCGACCGCGGGGTTGACCACGGTGAGGTCGAGCCCGTGGCGCTCGGCGATCTCGCCCCAGTACTCGACCGCGGCGCCGCCCAGCGGGTCGGCGCCGATGCGCACGCCGCTCGCGCGGATCAGGTCGATGTCGAGCACGTTGGGCAGGTCCGCGACGTACGCGGACATGAAGTCGTGCTTGCGCGTGGTCGGGGCCGCCAGCGCCTGCTCGAGGCTGACGCGGCGCGCGCCGGCCAGGCCCGAGCGCAGCAGCTCGTTGGCGCGGTCGGCGATCCACCCGGTGGCGTCCGACCCCGCCGGTCCGCCGTGCGGCGGGTTGTACTTGAAGCCGCCGTCGCGCGGCGGGTTGTGCGACGGCGTGACGACGATGCCGTCGGCCAGGCCCGTGCCTCCCGTGGCGCCGGCGCCCGCGGCGCCGCCCACGGTCCGCACGCCCTGGGCCGTGCCGGCGCCGTTGTGCAGCAGGATCGCGTGCGAGACGGCGGGCGTCGGCGTGAAGCCGTTGCGCGCGTCGACGTGCACCTCGACGTCGGCGGCGGCGAGCACCTCGAGCGCCGTCTGCCACGCCGGGAGGGACAGGGCGTGCGTGTCGCGCCCGAGGAAGAGCGGGCCGTCGGTGCCCTGGCTGCGCCGGTACTCCACGATCGCCGTCGTGATGGCGATGATGTGCGCCTCGTTGAAGGCCGCGTCCAGGCTCGAGCCGCGGTGGCCGGACGTGCCGAACACGACCTGCTGGGCCGGGTCGTGCACGTCGGGGATCAGGTCGTAGTACGCGCCGACGACGGCGTCGGTGTCGATGAGGTCCTCGGGCAGGGCGGGCGTTCCGGCGCGGGGGTGCATGGCCCGATCCTCGCACCGAGCGCACGCTCGGCGCACGGGGTGCGCGCGAGCGGCCGGTAGGCTCGTGCGCCATGGCCAGGAGAGCGACCGTCGAGTTCGTGCTGCGTCCCTTCGAGGGGCTTCCCGGGGAGCCGGACTGGGTGGCGATGCGCGAGGTGGTGCCCGCCGCCACCGCCACCGCCCGGACCACGAAGGAGTACGGCGCCCGCGACGTCGTCGTGACGACGGTCCTGCCGATGGCCTGGCCCGCGCTGCACCGTGGCGACGGCACGATCATGATCGCGCTGCAGCAGCACGCCGGCTCGGGGGACGCGTCGCGCGACCTCGCCGACCTGCTCCTGCGCGCGCTCGAGCTGCCCGCCGGCACGCCGATCACGTCCGCCCCCCTGCCCGAGCCCGGGCCGCGCCTCCAGGACGTCCTCGACCTCTCGGTCCCGTTCGAGGTCACCGTGCACGACGGCTTCGACTACTGGACCTCGGCCGACGCCGAGCTCACCCCCGACGTCGTCGCCTCGCTCGAGCGCATGAACGAGACGGTGGTCCCCACCCGGCGCCTCACCTCCGTCGACGCGGCCTACTGGGCGCGCATGGGGGACCGGGAGTACCTGCGGTGGGCGATGCCGCACGACGAGCAGGACTTCCTCGACGCGCTCGCACGCCTGCACGCGCAGCGCCGCTCGGGCCTGGGCGACGACGGCTCCCTCGGCAAGTTCATCGGCGCCTTCCGCTCCTGCGGCATCCTCGTGCCCGTCTGGGATCTTGCCCCCGGCACGGAGGCCGAGGAGGTCGAGGAGCCGGCCGAGCGCCTGGGCGAGCGCCTGGCCGAGGCGCTCGCGGTCACGGGGCCCCTGGACGCGAACGAGCGCCGCGCGCGCGCCGGGCTCGTGGCGCGCCAGCTGACGCTGCGCTGACGGGGCCGACAGGCTGACGGGGCTGACGCACGGCGTGCGCCGGCGTGCGCACGCCGTTCCTCCCTGCGAGGATCACCGCCGCTTGACCCGGCACTGGGTCGGCGATGGGTCGGCGATGACGCGCGCCCGGATATCTCGTTAGGGTGGTGCCCGTGCCAGCCAGACGTCGCGGCGACCAGGCGTCGACCGCCCCCAAGCAGCGGGTCGCGGTCGTGATCCCCGCGAAGGACGAGTCGCGCCGCATCGCCGCGACCGTCCGAGCCGCGCGAGCCATCCCGCACGTCGACCTCGTCCTGGTGGTCGACGACGGCAGCGAGGACGCGACCCAGCACGTCGCGCGCGAGGCCGGCGCCGTCGTCGTCCGGCACTCCCACAACCGGGGCAAGGCCGCGGCCATGGAGACGGGCGCCGCCGTCGTCGCGATGCGCGACACGGACGACCGGCCGGCGCGCCTCCTGCTGTTCCTCGACGGCGACCTGGGCGAGTCGGCGGTCAACGCCGCACCGCTCGTGCCGCCCGTGCTCGAGGGTGCGGCCGACGTCGCGATCGCCCTGCTGCCGCCGCAGCCGGGTGCGGGCGGCCGGGGGATCGTCGTCGGCCTCGCGCGCCGCTCGATCCAGGCGATGACCGGGTGGACGCCCACGCAGCCGCTGTCGGGGATGCGCTGCCTGACCCGTGAGGCCTTCGAGGCCGCGACGCCGCTCGCGCGGGGCTGGGGTGTCGAGACCGGCATGACGATCGACCTGCTCTCGAAGGGCTTCGTCGCCGTCGAGGTGCCCTGCGACCTGCGCCACCGCGCCTCCGGCACGGACCTGCGCGGGCAGATGCACCGCGCGGCCCAGTACCGGGACGTGCTGCTGGCCGTGAACGCGCGCCGGGTCCGCGGGGTCGCACGCAAGGTGGCCCGCCGCCGCTGACGTCGCGTCAGCCGGGCCCGGGGGAGTCCGCGGTGGCGTGCTCGTCGTCGAGGTGGGCGCCGCGCAGGCGGCTCGCCGCCATCGCGCCTGCGGTGAGGAGGACGACGCCGGCGGCGACCAGCAGCGCGGTCGGGTAGCCGGCCGCGTCGCCGAGCAGCCCGCCGAGCGGCGCCGCCACGACGATCGCGGCGCGGTTGATCGACCGCATGGTGGTGTTCATCCGGCCCTGCAGCCGGTCCGGGGTCACCGTCTGGCGGTAGGCCATCTCGTTGGGGTTCTCCGCCCCCATGCACACGCCCAGCAGCAGCTGACCCGCGGCGAAGACGGCCCAGGCCGCCCCGCCGCCCCACGCGCCGCCGTCCCCCGACGCGGGCAGCGCCGCGGGCGCGAGCGCCATCACCGCCCACGCCAGGCCCGTGCCGGCCCGGAGGGCGACGAGGAGCCGACCCACGCCGAGGCGGCGGCCCAGGCGGACCCCGACGGACGCGCCGGCGAGCGCACCCAGCCCGGCGGCGGCCGTGGCGAGGCCGAGGGTCGCGGCCGTGAGCCCGAGCTCGCGCAGGGCGAGCGGCGCCAGGACCGCGCCGGTCACGGCGGCGCAGGCGAACCAGACGTGGGTCGACAGCGCCATCGGGCGCAGGGTCGGGTGCCGGTAGACCCAGCGCAGGCCTTCGACGACGTCGTCGCGCACGCCGCGCAGCGCGGCGCGGGCGCTGCCGCCCGGGGCACGGTCGGCGCGCGGCTCGGCCAGCCGGACCGTGGCCACGAGCACGGCGGAGGTCAGGTAGCTCACCGCGTCCACCAGGACGGCGAGCGGGGCGCCCAGGACGGAGACGACCGCCCCGGCGAGCGCCGGTCCGCTGCCCTGCGCGACCGCGTCGGCCTGGCCCAGACGCGCGTGCGCCGCGCCGAGCAGCGGGCGCGGCACGAGCCGGGGCAGGAACGACTGCGAGGCCGCGTCCCCGACCAGCGTCGCGGTCCCGAAGGCCGCGAGCGCCGCCATGACCGCGCCGACGCTCAGGTGCCCGGTCGCGGCCAGCAGCGGGATCACGGCCAGCGCGAGGGCGGCCGCCACGTCGGTGAGCACCATGAGGGGTCGCCGCCGGACCCGGTCGACCAGGACGCCCACGAGCAGGCCGACGAGCAGGTAGGGCAGCCAGCGGGCCGCGTTGACCAGGCCCACGTCGACGGCGTCGCCGTCGAGGACCTCCACGACGAGCACCTGCACCGCCAGCACGGTGACGTAGCTGCCGAACGCCGACGCGGTCGCGGCCGTCCACAGCCGGCCGAACCCCGTGGCCGAGCGCAGGCTCGCGGCGCCGGCCGGGGTGCTCACGCCTCGAGGCTGTGCTCGGGCGCGACCGGCGCGTCCTCGGGGTCGCGGGGCGCACGCCCGGCGCCGACCTGCAGCAGCCAGCCGGCGCAGATGCTGATGAGCAGCGGCACCGCGAGCGAGACGCCGATCGCGGGGATCACGATCCCCGAGTCGTTGACGGCGAAGCCGATGCCGAGCGTCACGCCGAGCGCGATGAGGCCGGGCCGCAGCATGGGCGCCTCGGTGCCGAGCGTCGAGAGCGGCTCGCCCGCGGTGAGCCAGGCGAAGACGCCGCCGTCGGGTGCCGTCGCGGCGCCGCGCAGGGGGCGCACGAGCACGAGCACGACGAGCGCGATGCCGGCCAGGGCGAGCACCGTGAGCCACGTCCCGCCCAGGTTGGCGAGGTTCTGCGCCAGCTTGCGCGCCACGACGCCGCCGAGGCCGCCGTCGAGCACCGTGTCGACGAAGCGGCCCAGGTGCGTCCGGTCGTCGGCCGGGCGCAGCCAGTCGACGACGGCGAAGCCGGTGACGACGAGCACGCCCGCGCCGAGCACGCCGACGAGCCGCCACCAGGACAGCCGCACGCCCGCCGCGAGCAGGGCGAGCACCGCGAACCCCGGGACGAGCGCGGGCGGGCCGCCGAAGTCGCTGCCGAGCCCCGGCATGCCGTCGAGCACCGTCGCGGTGATCCCGATGACGGCGACCACGAGGGCGGCCAGGCGGCGCCGGCCCGCGCGCACGAGGGGATCGGCCAGGACCACCGCGGAGAGCAGCGTCGCGGCGGCGAAGAGCGAGAACGCCGTGTTGTTGAAGCCGTAGAACCGCCCGGCGACGACCGGCTGCACGCCCATGGGCGCGGACACCTGCAGGGGCGCCCCGAAGACGACGTCGACCGCGATGACCAGCGCGGTCGCGCCGGCGACCACGCCGGCCGGGGCGAGGATCGGGCGGCGCCAGCGGGGGAGCAGCGCGAGCGCGCTCACCACCGCGATCCACGCCGCGATGACACCCGTGAGCGCCCAGCCCGACGAGGGGGCGCGCCACCACGGCACGAGGTTGGCCAGGATGCTCGCGACGGGCAGGGACCCCACCGCGATGCCCGCCATGCGCAGCCCCTGCAGCACCACGCGCGGCCGCGTGCCGACGGCGGACACGACGCGGGCGGCCGCGCGGCCGGGCAGGCGCGCCGCCGCGCGCGAGAGCGCCCCGAGGGCGCGCGTGTTCAGGCCGAGCGTCACGAGCAGGTAGAGCACGAGGTTCGAGACGATGAGCAGCGTGTAGAACCGCGGCGTCACGGGGCGGACCGCCACCGAGTGCTGGTCGATGTCCAGCACGGCCGTGAGCCGGGCGTTGGCGCTGTCCGGCCCCGGGACCGGTACGACCGGGGCGCCGACCAGGGCCCCGGCGGGGGCGTCGTCCGTGATGCCGAGCGCCGCGAGCACCGTCGGGGTGAGGTCCGTCGCCTGGATCATCCCGGGCTGCCGCGTGGAGCGGGAGCCCAGCAGGGAGTCGCCGTAGGTCTGCCCGCCCGGCGCCGGCCCGATCGCGGCGGCCAGCTGCATGCGGGCGCGCGTGCCGGAGTCCGCGAGGGAGACCAGGAGCACCGTGACGTCGCGGTCGCTCGCGCGGATGCCGGCCAGCACCGCGCCGACCCGCTCGTCCACGGGCCGGACCTGCTCGGGCCGGGTGGGCTCGGTGATGACGTCCGGGCCGTCGGGCTCCTCGCCGGTGGGCGCCGGCTCGTCCGCGCCCTCGCCGTCCCCCGCGCCGGTCTCGTCGTCCGTGCCCGCCGTCGGCTGGGCCAGCGGCTCGGCGCGGGGCGCGGTCGCGCGGCCCGTGTCACGGACCGCGCCGACGTCGACGACCACGAGGTCGGCGGTGCCCAGCGCCGTGCGCACGTCGGTGCGCAGCTGCGCCGGGTCGGACGGGCGCGGCGTGTACGGCACGCTCAGCGTGCCGTCCCCGTCCGCGAGCGCGATCGCGGCGCCCGGTCCGATCGCCGCCGCGGGCGTGCCGGCGGCGGCCAGCGTGTCGCCGAGCAGGCCCAGGCGGGGGTCGTAGTCCTCGAGCTCGGCCGACTCGACGTAGTCGGCCCAGCCGCGCACCTGGCCCTCGGGCGAGGGGTTGACCAGGGTGCGGCACTCGCCGTACGCGGTCCCGGGCAGGTCCGCGGCACGTGCCCCCGCCGAGAGGGCGAGCCACCCGTCGGCGGGGCACGCCGAGGACCTGACGCTGCGGGCCGCGAGGGTCCCGATCGAGGCGGTGCGGGACACGTCCCACAGGGCCGGCGTCGACAGCGTGTGGACGTCGTCCCAGCGCAGGCCGGCCGTGCCGATCACGACCACGGCGTGGCCGCGGCCGGCGTCGGCCGCCGCGTCGTCGCTCGCCGCCCGGTCGGTCGCCGCGACGGCCGTCGGTGCCCCGGTGGGGCCCAGGACGAGCGTCAGCGCCGCCCCGACGGCGGCCAGGACGGCGCGGGCACGGGTAGGACGCAGCACGCGGTCAGCCTACGGGCGCACTACGCTGCCGCCGATGAGCACGCACGGCACGGCCCAGCCGCTCCCGCCCCTGCGCTACGCCTACCTCGGCCCGGCGGGCACGTTCACCGAGTCCGCGCTGCGCCAGGTCGCGGCGCCGCAGGACGCGGTCTACCTCCCGCAGGTCGACGTCGTCTCGGCGATCGAGGCCGTGCGCGCGGGGGACGCGGACCGCGCCGTCGTCGCGATCGAGAGCTCCGTCGAGGGCGGCGTCAACGCGGTCCTGGACACCCTCGCGACCGGTGAGCCGCTGGTGATCCTGCGCGAGATGCTCGTGCCCGTCGGCTTCGTGCTCGCCGCGCGCGCCGCCACGCCGCTCTCCGCGATCCGCCGCATCTCCGCGCACCCGCACGCGTGGGCCCAGTGCCGAAAGTGGCTCGCGGCGAACCTGCCCGGCGTCGTGCACGTGCCCGCGACGTCGAACACCGCGCCGGCGGCCCTCCTGGCCGAGCCGGGCGAGGCGCTCGGGTTCGACGCGGCGCTCGTGCCGCCGCCCGCCGTCGGGCACTACGGGCTCGTCCCGCTCGCCGAGGCCGTGGCCGACAACCCGCACGCGGTCACGCGCTTCGTCCTGGTGGGCCGGCCCGGTGCCGTGCCGCCGCGCACGGGCGCCGACAAGACCACGCTCGTGGTGCACCTGCCGAGCAACCGGGCGGGTGCGCTGCTGGAGATGCTCGAGCAGCTCGCGACGCGTGGCGTGAACCTCTCGCGGATCGAGTCGCGGCCCATCGGGGACGCGCTCGGCCGGTACTCCTTCTCGATGGACGCCGAGGGGCACGTCGAGGACGAGCGCATGGCGGAGGCCCTCATGGGCCTGCACCGGGTGTGCCCGCACGTGCGGTTCCTCGGCTCGTACCCGCGCGTGGACGCGCCGCTCGGCGACGTGCGCCCCGGCACGTCCGACGCCGACTTCGCCGCGGCGCGCACCTGGGTGGCCCGCCTGCGCGAGGGCCACACCGACTGACCGGCGGGACGGGGACCGCTGCTCCCGGCAGCCGGGAGTGGAGGTCCCCGATCGTCGACCGGTGCTCAGCCGCCGTCGACCCGGACGACCAGCGCGTGCTTCTCGACCCGCGCGGCGACCTCGAGGACCTCGCCGATCGTGTCGCCGTCGACCTGGACCGGCTGCGGCTCGCGCGAGCGGGCGCGGGCCTGGCGGACGCGGTGGTGGTCGATCTTCCCGATCTTGTTGGGCAGGTCGTTCGACATGCCGAAGCGCTGCATGGCGACCTCGCCCAGCAGCTGCGTCCAGCCCGCCAGGCCCGCGCGGGTGTCGATCTCGCCGATGTCCATCCAGCCGTCGTCGATCGTGGCGTCGGGCAGCAGCGTGATCCCGCCCGGGAGGCGTCCGACGTTGCCGAAGAGCAGGCTGCGCAGGCGCACCCGCCGCCACGGCCCGTCGTCGTAGGAGAGCTCCAGGCGCATCCGCCCGCCGCGCAGGTGCCGCAGGGCGGAGACGAAGTAGGCCAGCCAGCCGACCTTGGCCTTGAGGTCCTCGTCGGCGTCGCCGACGAGTGCGGCGTCGAACCCGATGCCGGCGATGACGAGGAAGATGTGGTCGCGCGGGAGCGCGCGGGCGCCCCGCGGCTTCCCGTGCGGTGCGACGGCCTCCGGGTCGGCCTCGGCGATGTCGTCGCTCACGCCCGCCTCGTCGTTGACCACGGTGAGCCAGCCGACGTCGATGCTCCGGTCCTCGCCCGTCAGGGCGATGCGCAGGAGGGCGTCGATGTCGTCGAGGGGCATGTCCAGGTTCCGCGCGAGCAGGTTGCCGGTGCCCTGCGGGACGATCGCCATCGAGCAGCCCGTGCCGACGAGGCCCTCCGCCACGGCGCGCACGGTGCCGTCGCCGCCCACGGCCACCACGACCTTGGCGCCCTTCTCGACCGCCTCGCGCGCCTGGCCGATGCCGGGGTCGTCCTCCGTGGTGTCGAACCACATCGGCTCGGGCAGGTAGCGCGCGGCGCACGCCTGGACGGCGGCGTCGCGCAGCTCGGGCACGCCGGGCTTGGTGGGGTTGGCGACGAAGGCGACGAGCGTGTGGGCCGCGTCCGTCTCCTCCGTGGCGGCGGACCCCTCGCTCCCCGGGCCCGCGATCGACGGCTTCATCGCGACGCCGTGCCCGACGAGCGCGCGCCGGTTCTGCAGGGCGACGACCAGCGCGGCGAGGGCGAGG
The DNA here is from genome assembly GCF_014042015.1 of Actinotalea sp. JY-7876. Lineage (NCBI taxonomy): Bacteria > Bacillati > Actinomycetota > Actinomycetes > Micrococcales > Cellulomonadaceae > Actinotalea > Actinotalea sp. JY-7876. The sequence goes on from NZ_CP059493.1 coordinate 244,512, forward strand.
AGCGCGACGGCGACGACGGCGAGCACGAGCCACGCGTCTGCTGTCATGGCTGAACCGTACGGCCGTGGGCCCACCCGCGCTCGGGTGGGGCTTGCCCGCGCCGCTGGGTACCCTCGTCGGGTGATCGACCTGCGCCTCCTGAGGGACAACCCCGACGCCGTCCGCACGAGCCAGAGGCTGCGCGGTGACGACCCGTCCCTGGTCGACACGGTGCTCGAGCTCGACGCCCGACGGCGGTCCGCGCTGACCGACTTCGAGCGGCTGCGCGCCGAGCAGAAGTCGCTCGGCAAGGAGGTCGCGCGGGCCACGGGCGACGCCAAGGCGGAGCTGCTCGCGCGCGCCAAGGGCCTCGCCGAGCAGGTCAAGGCGCTCCAGGCCGACGCCGACGCGGCCGCCGCCGAGCTCGACCGGGTCGTCTCGCGCATCGGCAACGTCGTGCACGACGGCGTCCCGGCGGGCGGCGAGGACGACTACGTCGTCCTCAAGCACGTCGGCACGCCGCGCGACCTCGCGGCCGAGTACGGCGACGACTTCCGGGTGCGCGACCACCTGGAGCTGGGCGAGCTGCTGGGGGCGATCGACACCGAGCGCGGCGCCAAGGTCTCGGGCGCGCGCTTCTACTTCCTCACGGGCATCGGCGCGCGCCTCGAGCTCGCGCTGCTCAACGCCGCGATGGACCGCGCGCTGGCCGCCGGCTTCACCCCGATGATCACGCCCACGCTGGTCAAGCCCGAGGTCATGGCTGGCACGGGGTACCTCGGCGCGCACGCGGACGAGGTGTACCGCCTCGAGGCGGACGACCTCTACCTCGTCGGGACCTCCGAGGTGGCGCTCGCGGGCTACCACGCGGACGAGATCCTCGACCTGTCGGGCGGTCCGCGCCGTTACGCCGGCTGGTCGGCCTGCTACCGGCGCGAGGCCGGGTCGTACGGCAAGGACACGCGCGGCATCATCCGCGTGCACCAGTTCCACAAGGTCGAGATGTTCGCCTACGTCAGCGCCGAGGACTCGCAGGCCGAGCACGAGCGGCTGCTCGCGATGGAGGAGGAGATGCTCGCCCTCGTCGAGCTGCCCTACCGCGTCATCGACACCGCCGCCGGCGACCTGGGTTCGAGCGCCGCGCGCAAGTTCGACTGCGAGGCCTGGCTGCCGAGCCAGCAGCGCTGGCTCGAGCTCACCTCGACGTCGGACTGCACCACGTTCCAGGCGCGGCGACTCGGCGTGCGCGAGCGCACGGCCGAGGGCGACACGCGCCCGGTGGCGACGCTCAACGGGACGCTCGGCACCACGCGCTGGATCGTCGCGCTGCTCGAGAACCACCAGCAGGCCGACGGCTCGGTGCGCGTGCCGCAGGGGCTGCGGCCCTACCTCGGCGGGCTCGAGGTCCTGCACCCCACCGGCGCGGTCGGGGCATGACGCGTCCGGACCTCGACGGGCAGGCCCGGCTCGTCGCGCTCGACCTCGACGGCACGCTGCTGACCTACGCGGGCGAGCTGCGGCCGGCGGTGCGCGACGCCGTCGTCGCCGTGCGCGAGGCGGGCCACCACGTCGTGCTCGCGACCGGTCGCTCGCTCCACGCGACGACGCCCGTCGCGGCCGAGCTGGGCCTGGAGCACGGCTGGATCGTGTGCTCGAACGGCTCGGTGACGGCGCGGCTCGACCCCGACGCGCCCGACGGCGTCGAGCTCGACGAGGTCGTCACCTTCGACCCCGGCCCGGTGCTGCGGCTCATGGCCGCCGAGTTCCCGGACGCCTACTTCGCGGTCGAGGAGGTGGGCACGGGGTTCCGCATGAACAAGCTGTTCCCCGAGGGGGAGCTGTCCGGGCAGCACGACGTCGTGCACCTCGACGAGCTGACCTCGCGGCACGTGACGCGCCTGATCGTGCGCAGCCCGGGCCACACCAGCCAGGAGTTCCACGACCTCGTCGCCCACCTCGGCCTCGCCGACGTGACGTACGCGATCGGCTGGACGGCGTGGATGGACGTCGCACCCCAGGGCGTGACCAAGGCCAGCGCGCTCGAGCGGGTGCGGACCCGGCTCGGCGTCGGCCCGGACCGCACCCTCGCGCTCGGCGACGGCAGCAACGACGTCGACATGCTGCGCTGGGCGGCGCACGGGGTCGCCATGGGCCACGCCGAGATCCCGGTGCAGGAGGCCGCCGACGCGGTCACGGGCACGGTCGAGGACGAGGGCGCCGTGCCGGTCCTGAGGTCGCTGCTCGTCTGAGCGCGCGTGCCGGCCGCGTGAGCCGCGTGCCGGCCGCGTGAGCCGCGGGCCGGACGGCGGACCCACGCGGTGGACCCCCGCACCGGCCAGGGAGCAGAATCCGGCCATGGCGGCAGGCATCGACGACGTGGCCCGCGCCGCCGGCGTCTCGACGGCGACGGTGTCCAGGGCGCTGCGCAACCTGCCCAACGTCACGCAGGCGACGCGCGAGCGGGTCCGCGATGCGGCCACGCAGCTGGGGTACGTCGCGTCGCCGTCGGCCGCGACCCTCGCGTCCGGCCGCACCCGGGCGATCGGCCTGATCTCGCCGTACGTCAACCGCTGGTTCTTCTCCAACGTCATCGAGGGCGCCGAGCGGACGCTGCGTGCCCACGGCTTCGACGTGCTGCTCTACACGTTCGACGGGCGCCGGCGCACGGGCCGCCCGCGCGTCGACCCGGGCGTGCTGCAGCGCCGGGTCGACGGCGTCCTCGTCGTCGGACTGCCGCTCGACGAGGACGAGGTCGCCGGCCTCCTGGCACTCGGGCACCCCCTGGTGTGCATCGGGTGGGGAGCGGACGGCCAGGTGACCGTGCGGCTGGACGACCGCGCGACGGCCCGCGCGGCGACGCTCCACCTCGCGTGCCTGGGCCACCGCCGCATCGCCCACCTGACCGGGGCGGTCGACGACGCCGCGCCGGGCTCCGCGCCCGTGGAGCGCGCCGCCGGCTGGCGCGACGGCCTGCGGGAGGCCGGCCTGCCGCTCGACCCGGCGCTCGAGTCGCACGGCGGGTTCGACGTCGAGGGCGGCCGCGCGTCGATGCGCGCGCTGCTCGAGCGTGCGCCGGACGTCACGGCGGTGTTCGCCGCGTCCGACGAGATCGCGATGGGCGCCTTCATGGCCCTGCGCGACGCCGGGCTCGACGTGCCGGGGGACGTCTCGGTGATCGGCATCGACGGGCACGACCTCGGTGAGCTCGTGGGCCTGACGACGATGGCGCAGCCCGCGAGCGAGCAGGGCGCCGTCGCGGCCCGCCTGGTGCTCGACATGATCGCCGGTGTCCCGGCCCCGCGGGAGACGGTCGTGCCGACCGAGCTCGTGCTGCGCCGGTCCACCGGGCCGGTGCCCGCCGCGCGGCGAGCCCGCTGACGCCTGCGCGCGCCCGATTCGTGCCGCCTCGTCCCGTGCACAGGCGTGGACGGCACCTGGACCGGTCCCATCGGGCCATGTTGCCGAATCGTTACCCCCTTGTGGCACGGCCGAGGCCCTACGGGGTTGCCGGGCCGCGGTGCAAGCGCTTGCATGGCCGGTGGTGCCCAGCGCAGCGCAGCCCCACTGTCGCTGCTGGGCCGCACGGGGGACGCCAGTCCCACGACGACGTGGAGGAATCGCTGATGATCAGCACCAGGAAGAGCCGCAACTTCGCGGCCGCCACGGCCGGGGTCTTCACCCTGGCCATCACGCTGGCCGCGTGTACGCCACCCCCCTCCGACGAGGGCGACGGCGGCGACGGTGACGGCGGCGGCGGAGAGGTCGCCGAGGGCTGCGAGGACTACGAGCAGTTCATCGAGATGGGCGACCTGGACGGCACCACCGTCGAGGTCTACACGACCATCACGGGCGACGAGGCGACCGCGCAGGAGGCCTCGTACGAGAAGTACGAGGAGTGCACCGGCTCGACCATCGAGTACGAGGCGTCCGACGAGTTCGAGGCCCAGATCGCGGTCCGGATGCAGTCCGGCGCGGCTCCCGACATCGCCTACATCCCCCAGCCGGGCCTGCTGCAGCGCCTGGTGACGGACTTCCCCGGCGTCATCAAGCCGGCCTCCGAGGAGGTCACGGCGATGGTCGACGAGTTCTTCACGGACGAGTGGAAGGAGTACGGCACGGTCGACGGGACCCTCTACGGCTCCCCGCTCGGCGCCAACGCCAAGTCCTTCGTCTGGTACTCCCCGAGCATGTTCGAGGAGGCCGGCTACGAGATCCCCACGACGTGGGACGACATGATCGCGCTGTCCGACCAGATCGTCGCCGACGGCGGCACGCCGTGGTGCGCGGGCATCGCGTCCGGTGACGCCACCGGCTGGCCGGCCACCGACTTCCTCGAGGACGTCGTGCTCCGCACGGCCGGCCCCGACGTCTACGACCAGTGGATCGCGCACGAGATCCCGTTCAACGACCCGCAGATCGTCGAGGCCCTCGACGCGGCCGGTGAGATCCTCAAGAACCCGGAGTACGTCAACGGCGGCCTCGGCGACGTGTCGAGCATCGCGACGACGGACTGGGACGCCGGCGGCTTCCCGATCCTCGACGGCGAGTGCTACATGCACCGCGCGGCGAACTTCTACGGGGTCAACTGGCAGCAGGTCCGTGAGGACGTCGAGATCGCCGAGGACGGCGACGTCTTCGCGTTCTACCTGCCGAGCCAGAGCGAGACCGAGAAGCCGCTGCTCATGGCCGGCGAGTTCACGGTCGCGTTCGACGACCGCCCCGAGGTCAACGCGTTCCACGCCTTCGTCGCCAGCGACGTGTGGGCCAACGCCAAGGCCGAGGTCTCCAACGCCGGCTGGGTGTCCGCGAACAGCGGCCTCGACGCGTCGAAGCTCCAGTCGCCGATCGACCAGCTCTCGAACGAGCTGCTCGCCTCGGACGAGTACACCGTCCGGTTCGACGCCTCCGACCTGATGCCCGGCCCGGTGGGCTCGGGGTCCTTCTGGACGGAGATGGTCAACTGGATCGCGAACGACAAGTCGTCCGTCGACGTCCTGACCTCCATCGAGGAGTCGTGGCCGACCGACTGATCGGCTGACGGCACCACACCGGGAGCAGGGACCCACCACCAGGTAGGTCCCTGCTTCCGGGTGCGGGGTCCCCGGCTCTTGCCCCCGCGCCCGCGGAGGAGGACGGTCGGGGCACGCGTCATGACGGCTGGGTCGAGCGCGCTGCTGCGCCGGCCGTGAACTGCGGAGGTAGCGGGTGGAGAACGTCAAGCTCTGGTGGGACTACATCTGGGGGATCGTCAGCGACTTCCTCCTCAACGCCGAGACGCCGGGGCACAAGCTCGCCCTGATGGTGATCGCGATCGCGCTGTTCGTCGTCGTGATGGGCGCCATCCTGCTCGCGGTCGACAAGCCCAAGCGGGTGCCGAACTGGCTGGTCACGGCCGCGTTCGTCGGGCCCGCCCTGGTGTTCCTCGGTTTCGGCCTGGTCTACCCCGCGCTGCGGACGGTCTACCAGTCCCTGTTCAACCGCAACGGCCAGACGTTCATCGGCGTCGAGAACTACCTCACGGCGTTCACCGAGCCCGCCTTCCAGGTCGTCCTGCGCAACACCGCGATCTGGGTGCTGCTCGTGCCGATCCTGGCGACGTTCATCGGGCTCGTGTACGCCGTGGTCGTCGACCGGACGCGGTTCGAGAAGCTCGCGAAGGCGCTGGTCTTCCTGCCCATGGCGATCTCGCTGGTCGGCGCGTCGATCATCTGGCGCTTCATGTACGAGCACCGCGACCCGGGTGCACAGGGTCAGCGTGAGCAGACCGGCCTGCTCAACCAGCTCCTCGTCATGCTCGGGCTGGAGCCCCAGCAGTTCCTGCTCCAGCAGCCCTGGAACAACCTCTTCCTCATCGCGGTGCTGATCTGGATCCAGGCGGGCTTCGCGATGACGATCCTCTCGGCCGCGATCCGCGCGATCCCGGACGACATCGTCGAGGCCGCCCGGCTCGACGGCCTCAAGGGCCTGCAGATGTTCCGCTACATCACGGTGCCCAGCATCCGGCCCGCGCTCGTCGTGGTCGTCACGACCATCGCCATGACGACGCTGAAGGTGTTCGACATCGTGCGGACGATGACGGGCGGCCAGTTCGGCACGTCCGTCGTGGCCAACGAGTTCTACCAGCAGAGCTTCGTGCAGGGCGACGGCGGGATGGGGGCCGCCCTCGCGGTGATCCTCTTCCTCATCGTCATCCCGGTGGTCATCTACAACGTCCGCCAGCTGCGCCTCTCGGAGGAGATCCGATGACCACCAACCCCGCACCCCTGCAGGCGTTCGGCCACCAGGAGCCGGGCGAGTCCGTCGGCGGTGCGCCTCCCGGACGCGAGGACAAGCCGGGCCGCTTCGCGCGGGTCGACGAGCGCGCCCGCAAGGCCAAGAAGCGCCTGGCGAACCCCTGGGCGTCGGGCATCGCGCTGCTCATCGCGATCATGTGGACCGTGCCGACGTTCGGCCTGCTGACGACGTCGTTCCGTCCCGTCCAGGACATCCGCGCCAACGGGTGGTGGAACTTCTGGGACCCCCGCGAGATCGCGGAGAACGGGCTGCCGGACGTCACGCTCGACAACTACACCGACGTGCTGTTCGGCAGCGACGTCAGCCTCGGGCAGTACCTCATCAACTCGGTCGTCGTGACGCTGCCCGCGGTGCTCATCCCGATCAGCATCGCGCTGCTCGCCGCCTACGCCTTCGCCTGGATCGACTTCAAGGGCCGCAACATCCTGTTCGTCGGGGTGTTCGCGCTCCAGGTCGTGCCCATCCAGGTCACGATGATCCCGCTGCTGACGCAGTACGTGAACTGGGACATCGCCGGCACGTTCTGGCCGGTGTGGCTCTCGCACTCGATCTTCGCGCTGCCGCTGGCCATCTTCCTGCTGCACAACTTCATGAAGGACATCCCGCCGTCCCTCGTCGAGGCGGCCCGGGTCGACGGCGCCGGGCACGTGCAGATCTTCTTCCAGGTGCTCATGCCGCTGCTCATCCCGGCGATCGCGGCGTTCGGCATCTTCCAGTTCCTGTGGGTGTGGAACGACCTGCTGGTCTCGCTCGTGTTCGGCTCGCAGTCCCAGGTCGCGCCGCTCACGGTGCGCCTCGCGGGCCTCGCGGGCAGCCGCGGGGAGACCTGGCACCTGCTGTCGTCGGGTGCGTTCGTCGCCATGCTCGTGCCGCTCATCGTGTTCCTCTCGCTGCAGCGCTACTTCGTCCGCGGCCTGCTGGCCGGCTCGGTCAAGGGCTGACCGCTCGCACCCGCGCACGACCGACCGACCCGGTGGGTCCGGCACCTCGCCGGACCCGCCGGGTCGGCGTCGTCCCGGGGTCGTAGGGTGACGCGGTGAGGTCGGGCGCCGGTGCCGTGGTAGCGCGGGTGCCGGCACCCGCGCTGTTCGTCGTCTCGGGCCTGGCCCAGTACGGCGGGGCCGCCGTCGCGATCGGACTCTTCGACCGCATCCCCGCCGCCGGGGTCGCGTGGCTCCGGCTGGTCGTGGCCGCGCTCGTGCTGCTGGCCTGGCGGCGCCCGTGGCGCACCCCGTGGACGCGCCGCTCGCTCGGCGCCGCCGTCGCCTTCGGGGTGGTCCTGGCGACCATGAACGTCACGTTCTACCTGGCGATCGAGCACCTGCCGCTCGGCACCGCCGTGGCGATCGAGTTCATCGGTCCGGTCGCCGTCGCGGCGCTGACCGGCTCGGGCTGGCGCGACCGGCTCGCGATCGGGCTCGCCGCCGTCGGCGTCGTCCTCCTGGCGGGCGTGACGCTGAGCACGGGCGAGGGCGAGGTCGTGCTCGGGCTGGCGCTGATCCTCGCCGCCGCGGCCTGCTGGGCGGGCTACGTCGTGCTGGGGCGCCGCGTCGCGGTCGGGCACGACGGCGTCACCTCGCTGGCCGTCGCGATGGCCGCGGGCGCGCTGGTCTGGGCGCCGGTCCTCGCCGGCCGCGGGGCACCGGTGCTGACCTCGCCCGCGCTCGTCCTGGCGGTCGTCGCCGTCGCCGTGCTGTCCTCCGTGGTGCCCTACGCGCTCGAGCAGACGGTCCTGCGGCGTGTGAGCTCGGCGACGTTCGCGGTGCTCCTCGCCCTGCTGCCCGCGACCGCGGCCGTCGTGGGGGCCGTGGCGCTGCGGCAGTGGCCGCACCCCGTCGACGTCGTCGGGCTCGTGCTCGTCTCCGCGGCCATCGCGCTGACGTCGCGCCGCCGCACTCCTCCGGACGGTGCGGCGAGCGCGTAGCGTCCCGCGGCGCCCGTCACCGCCGCCGCTACAGGTACTGCCCGGGGGCGCGGCGCTCGTCGCCGCCGGCCATGCTGGGACCGGGCGGGGCGCCGGGCGCCTGGAGCTGCGCGGCCACGCCCGGCGGCAGCCCGCGGCGCATCTGCGCGAGCTGGGCCTGGGTGGACATCTGCTGGGCGATGAGCGCGGTCTGCAGGCCGTGGAAGAGGCCCTCGAGCCACCCGACCAGCTGCGCCTGCGCGACGCGCAGCTCACCCTCGGTGGGGTTGTCGTCCTCGAACGGCAGCGAGATCCGCCGCAGCTCGTCGACCAGGTCGGGGGACAGGCCGTCCTCGAGCTCGTGCAGGGACCGCTCGTGCACCTCCGCGAGCCGCCCGCGTGCCGCCTCGTCGAGGGGGGAGCTCCGCACCTCCTCGAGCAGCTGCTTGACCATCGTGCCGATCCGCATGACCTTCGCGGGCTGGCCGATGTAGGTGGCGTCGGGCGCCTCCTCCTCGGGGCCGGCGGTGCTGGTGGCGTCGGTGTCGTCCGGCTGGGCCGTGTCCATCCGTCCATCATCCCCCTGGACGCCCCGATGCGCCCGGTACGGTGACCGCAGCCGCCCGCCCCGACCTGGGAGTACCGCATGGCCTGGTTGTCCGCGCCCGCTCACCACCGCTGGCTCGAGGGCGAGACCGACCGCCTGCTGGACTTCGGTCGCGCGTCCCGGGTGGCCGAGGGCGGGTTCGGCCGGCTCGACGAGCGGGGCCGGCTCGAGCCGGGGCTCCCCACCGAGCTGTGGGTCACGTGCCGGATGACGTACGTCTACGCCCTCGGCGCGCTGCTGGGCCGTCCCGGGTGCGCGCCGCTCGTCGACCACGGCCTCGCGGCGCTCGCCGGCCGCTTCCGCGACGCGGAGCACGGCGGCTGGTTCGCCGCGGTCGGTCCCGACGGGCCGCACGACGACGCCGCGACCGCGAAGGACGCCTACCCCCACGCCTTCGTGGTCCTCGCGACCGCCAGCGCGGCCGCCGCCGGCCGCCCCGGGGCGCGCGAGCTGCTCGACGAGGCCCTCGCGGTGCAGCTGCGCCACTTCTGGGACGACGAGGCGGGCATGGTCGTCGAGTCCTGGGACCGGGCGTTCACCACCACCGAGGCGTACCGCGGCGTCAACGCGAACATGCACACCGTCGAGGCCTACCTCGCGGCGGCCGACGTCACGGGCGACCTCGCGTGGCTCGAGCGCGCGGCCAGGATCGTGGAGCGCGTGGTCCACGGCCTGGCGCGGGGCAACGGGTGGCGCCTGCCGGAGCACTTCGACGCCGACTGGCAGCCCTTGCTCGACTACAACCGCGACGTCCCGGCGCACCCCTTCCGCCCCTACGGCGCGACCGTCGGCCACTGGCTCGAGTGGGCCCGCCTGACGCTGCACGTACGGGCCGCCCTCGAGGCCGCCGGGCGCCCGGTCGAGCCGTGGCTGCTCGACGACGCCGTCGCGCTCTTCGACGCGGCCGTCGCCCAGGGCTGGGACGTGGACGGCGCGCCGGGCTTCGTCTACACCGTCGACTGGTCGGGGGAGCCGGTGGTCCGGATGCGGATGCACTGGGTGCTGTGCGAGGCGCTCGGCGCGGCCGCCGCCCTCCACGCCGCCACCGGCGACGAGCGCTTCGAGGCCTGGTACGCGACGTGGTGGGACTACGCCGACACCCACCTCCTGGACCGCGAGGGCGGCTCGTGGTGGCACGAGCTCGACGAGGAGAACCGCGTCTCGCGGACGGTCTGGGGCGGCAAGGCCGACCTGTACCACGCGGTGCAGGCGACGCTGCTGCCGCGCCTGCCGCTCACCCCCGTGCTGGCGCCGGCGCTCGCGCGCGGCCTCCTGGCCTGAGGCCGCGGCGCCGCCCCGCCGGCGGCGTCACGGGACGAGCAGCAGCTTGCCGAAGACCCCGCCCGCCGCCAGCTCGGCGTGGGCGTCGCCCGCCCGCTCGAGCGGCACCGTGGCGTGCACCACCGGGCGGATGCGGCCGTCGGCGACCAGCGGCCACAGGTGCTCGCGCACGCCCGCGACGATCGCCGCCTTCTCGCTCGCGGGGCGTGAGCGCAGGGTCGTGCCGAGCACGGTGGCACGCCGGGTCAGGAGGAGCCCGAGGTCGAGCTCCGCCCGGCGCCCCTTCTGCATCCCGATCACGGCCAGCCGCCCGCCGGTCGCGAGCACCTCGAGGTTGCGCGCCAGGTAGGCGGCGCCCACGACGTCGAGCACGACGTCGGCGCCGTGCCCCGCGGTGACCTCCCGCGTGCGCGCGACGAAGTCCTCCCCGCGGTGGTCGATCGCCGCGACGGCGCCGAGCTCGAGGCACCGCTGCGCGCGCTCGGGACCACCCGCCGTCGTGACCACGCGTGCGCCGAGCGCCGCCGCGACCTGGAGCGCGATCGTGCCGATGCCGCCCGACCCGCCGTGGACCAGCACCCACTCGCCGGGCGACAGGCGAGCCGCCTCGAACGTCGACCACACCGTGCACAGGGCCTCGGGGAGGGCCGCCGCGGCCACGAGGTCCACGCCGTCGGGCACGGGCAGCAGCTGGGCCGCGGGCACGACGACGCGGTCCGCGTAGCCGCCCCCGGCGAGGAGCCCGACGACCGCGTCGCCGGGCGACCAGCCCGAGCCGGCGTCGGCCGCCAGGACGGTGCCCGAGATCTCCAGCCCCGGCCAGTCCGGTGCGCCGGGGGGCGGGGGGTAGTGACCCGCACGCTGGAGCAGGTCCGCGTTGTTCACGCCCGCGGCCGTGACCTGCACGAGGACCTCACCGGGCGCGCGTTCGGGGTCGGGTCCGGTCGTGGGGAGGAGCACCTCGGGGCCGCCGGGGGTGACGATGCGCACGAATCTCATGGGCGAAGTCTCCCAGTCGGGTGAAAAACACCCGCTACGGTGTGGCGCGGACCACACTGCCTCCCCCTGGTCCTAATGCCGGGCCCTCACCTGGCCGATGTGTCGTGGACGGCAGGAACCATCCCGGTCCCTCGTCGTCATCCAGCACTCTGTGCACCGGTGCGCACCGCTGCACTGTGAAGGAGACACCATGCTTCGCAGGTTGGGCATCCGCGGGAAGGTCCTCGCGGCCCTCTCCGTGCCTGTGCTCGTGATCCTCGCCCTCGCGGGCCAGGTGTCCTTGCAGACGGTCGAGACGGCACGGACCGCGCAGACCGTGACGACTCTGCTCCGTGCCCTCCAGGAGTCGCGCGAGCTCGCGGTCGCGCTCCAGGACGAGCGTGCCGCCGCGCTGCCCTTCGTGGACCCGGTCACGGCGAGCCCGGACCGCGCCCCGGTGGACGGGACGCGCGAGGCGACGGCCGAGCAGGTCGCGGTCCTCGACGCGGCGATCGCCGACGTGGACCTCGGCACGCTCGACCCGGCCGTCACGGCCGCGGTGCGGGACCTGCGCTCGACGCTCGAGGGCCTGGAGAGCGCCCGCACCCGTGTCGACGCCAGCAACGTCCCCATGAGCTCGGTCGTGACGAACTACACGCGCCTCATCGAGGACACGATCGCCTTCTCCGCGAACGTCGCCGACGCCCTCGACGACCGCCGCCTGGCCGCCATCGTCTCCGCGCAGGCCGACCTCGCGTCGCTGACCGAGGACTACCGGGAGGAGCAGGCGCGCGGTGCGCAGGTGCTCGCCGGCTCGCGAGCGACCACGGAGGTCCTCCAGCTCGCCACGCTGTTCCCGGCGTCCAAGGTCCGCCACCAGCAGGCGTCCTCCACGGTGCGTGGGCTGGAGCTCGGCGACGACGTCGTCGTGCCGCCGCTGGGTGCCTCCTTCAACGGGTTCCAGTCGTACGACTCCTACCGGACCCTGATCGCCACGGGTGAGGGCCAGAACTTCGACTTCATCGAGCCCGTGGACTGGGTCGAGGCGGCCGACGCCGAGATCGAGGCCTTCGGGCCGCTCGAGAACGAGCTGCGCCTGGCCGCCCAGAACCGCGCCGCGAACGTCTCCGGAGCCGCCGCCCGCACGGCCATCGTCACGACGCTCGTCGCCCTCGCGGCGCTGGTCGCCTCCGTCGCCATCGCCCTGGCGATCGCCCGCCAGATCACCGTGCCGCTGCGCCGCCTGACGGAGGCGGCCGCGAACGTGCGCGACGAGCTGCCGCGCCTCGTGGACCAGGTGGCCGTCCCGGGCCAGGTGCCCGACCTCATGCTCACGCAGATCCCCGTGACCAGCCGCGACGAGGTCGGCCAGCTGGCCGCCGCGTTCAACGAGGTCAACGCGACCACGATCCAGGTCGCGAAGGAGCAGGCCGCCCTGCGTGGCTCGATCGCCGAGATGTTCGTCAACGTCGCCCGCCGCGACCAGGTGCTCCTCAACCGCCAGCTGTCCTTCATCGACGCGCTCGAGCGCTCGGAGGAGGACCCCAAGACGCTCGCGGACCTCTTCCGGCTCGACCACCTCGCGACCCGGATGCGCCGCAACGCCGAGTCGCTCCTCGTGCTCGCGGGCATCGACACCGGCCGGCGTCTGCGCGAAGCGCTGCCGCTGTCCGACGTCATCCGCACCGCCTCGTCCGAGATCGAGCACTACGAGCGTGTGCAGCTCGACCTGCCGGTCGACCCGATGATGCTCGGTCACACGGCCCTGCCGGCCGCTCACCTCATGGCCGAGCTGCTCGAGAACGCCACGGTGTTCTCCGAGCCGGGCACCCCCGTGCACGTCTCGACGGGCATCGACGAGGAGAGCGTGCTCATCACGATCCTCGACCAGGGCCTGGGCATGACGCCGGAGGAGCTCGCCGACGCGAACGAGAAGATCCGCACGACGTCGGCCGGTGACGTGCTCGGCTCGCAGCGCCTGGGCATGTTCGTCGTCGGACGCATCGCGGCGCGCCTCGGCGCGTCGGTCGCCCTGACGATGGGGCCCGACGGCCGCGGCACGCTCGCGACCATCCGCATGCCGCGCGTCCTGTTCCTCGACCCGGCCGCCATCCCGCTCACCGCGCCCGGGCGTCCGGCGCAGGCCGCGGCGAAGCCGGAGGCGTTCGTGCGGCCGGAGGTGGCCGCCGAGGTCGTCCACGACACCGCGTACGCCCCCGCGCCCACCCACGTCCAGGACGTCGCGCCCGGTGCCTACGGCTCCGCCGAGAACCCCGCCGAGGAGGTCGACCTCGACGCCCTCACCGACGGCACGACCGGCGGCGGGCTCCCGCGCCGGCGCTCCCGCGGCGCCGACGCCGAGGCCCCGGCGCCCAGCACGAGCCACCGCGAGGCCGACGACGCGGCTGCCGCTCCGTCCATCCCGCTCGCTCCCCGGGCCGACGCGCTGGCCGGCGCCGCCGCCGTGCACGACGAGGTCTGGACGCCGCCGGTCATCGAGCCGGCCGCGCCGCTCGTCTCGCGTCGGGGTGCCGAGGCGCCGAGCCTGCCCACGCGTGAGCCCGCGGCCGAGGCGCCGAGCCTGCCGGCGCGCCGGCCGGAGGCCCCCGGGCTGCCGACGCGGCGGCCCGCGGCCGAGGCGCCCGCGCTGCCGACGCGTCAGCCGGCCGGTGACGCCCTGCCGACCCGCCGGCCGACCGCCGCCGTGCCGCCGACCGCGGAGCCGCGACCGGCGACCGGCCCCCAGCCCGTGGTCGCGCCCGAGGGGCGCGCGGCGATGTTCTCCGGCTTCCGGTCCCGCCGCGCGGAGCTGGCCGCTGCCGCCATCCACGTCGAGTCGGGCGATGCGCCTGCCGACGTCCCCGAGCAGACGGGTGTCGACGGCGCCGAGCGGCTCGCGGCGGCCGCCGCGAGCGCCGCGGCATTCTTCGGCCGCGGCGACGCAGCCCAGGAGCCGCCGGCGCAGGAGCCGGTGGCCGAGCCCGCCGGCCCGGCGTTCGTCGTCCCGGCGCTGCTCGACGACGACGAGCCGACGCACCTGGTCGACCCCTTCGCCGCGAGCGCGCACACCGCCGCGCCCGCGGACGCCCCCTGGGCGCCCCGCACGGCGGAGCCGCAGGAGCAGGCGCAGCCCTGGTCGCCGACGTTCTCGGCCGAGCCCTGGTCCGCGCCGGCGCCCGAGCCGGCGGACGACGCCTTCGCCACGGAGGACGCCGACGGCGACCTCGAGGACGAGGACGACGTCGTCGAGCCGTGGGCCGTGCAGCAGCCGTGGCACCCCACCCCGCCCGACAAGCCGTGGTCCCCGGAGCCCGAGACCGAGCAGCCCGCGGCCGAGATGTGGCCGCCGCTGCCGGAGCCGACCGCGCGCCCGGCGTGGGCCGTGGCGCCCGCCGTCCCTGGGGCGGTCTGGTCCCCGGAGCCGGCGCCCGTGGCGGAGCCGGTCGCCGAGCTCCTCCCGCAGCGCGCCCCGCAGGCGGAAGCGCAGCCCACCGACCAGCCGGTGACGCAGCCCGCCCCGCAGCCGGTGGCCCAGCCGGCGTTCCAGCCGGCCCAGCAGCCGGCTCCGCAGCCGGACCTCGTGACGCCCAGTGCGCCCGCGCCGGTCGCGCAGCCCGCCCCCCAGCCGCTCGCGACGCCGATGAGCCGTCGCGACATCCGTCCGCCGAAGCGTCGTCGTCGCCTCTTCGGGCGCAAGCACGCCGAGACCGGGCCGGTGCCGTCGGCCCCGGCCCCGGCCCAGGGCCCGGACACGTCGGGCTTCTTCACGGTGCCCGACACCGCGCCGTCCGTGGCGCCGGCGTTCGCGCCGGTGGCTGTCGAGCCGGTCGCGTCCCCGCTGCGCCAGTCGGCCTGGGCAGCGACGGACTCCGGTGCCCACGCGGCGCCGACGTCGCCCTTCGCGCCCGACGCCGGGTTCGACCCGCTGCCCGCGGCGCCCGCCCCGGAGCAGCCCGCGTCGCCGTCCGCACCGCAGCCGTCGCGCCTCTTCTCCCAGGTCCTGCCGATGTCGCAGGCGCGGGAGCAGGTCGCGCAGGCCACGGGCACGCCCTTCCCGACCCCGAGCGCCCCGGCGCCCGACGCGGGGCCCGCGCTGTGGCAGGGCGCGGCGGCGGCAGCCGTCGCGGACCCGTCGAACGGTGGCTGGGCGCCGCAGCAGGGCTGGGACGCACCGGCCCCGGCGGCCCCGCCCGCCCCGGCGCTCCCGACGTCCGGCTGGGCGCCGGCGGAGGGCTGGGCGCCGTCGGGCCCCGGCATCCCGGCGCACCCGGCGGCGTCCGTCCCGACGCCGTACCAGCCGCCGCTGCCGATGCCGGCCGCGTCGGCGCCCGCGCCGGTGACGCCCGCCGCGGCGCCCGCCCCGGCCCGGTTCTCCCCGCAGACGTTCACCCCGCAGACGTTCACGCCGCAGTCGAGCACGGGCGCGTTCGACGACGAGGTGACCAACATGCTCGCGCAGCGGGCCGACATCGCCCAGCAGGCGCTCGCCGAGCTGAGCCAGCTGTCGAGCTACCGCCCGGCGGTCAGCGGCAGTGGCGCCTCGACGCTGGCACGGCGCACGCCCGGCACCATCCCGGCCGCGCCGGAGATCAAGCTGGCCCCGGCCGGGCAGCGCGTCGAGCGCGACGCGCACCAGGTGCGCTCGCTCCTGTCGAGCTTCCAGTCGGGCACCACCCGTGGCCGTCAGGCCGCACCCGCTGCCGACCAGGCCGCACAGACTCCCGCCGGGGCCCCCGGCGGGTACGAGGACGGTCCGCGCGACGGCCACGGCGAACCCGTGACCACGCCGGACACCGACCTGAACCAGCGGGGCACCTCATGGTGACCGCGCGCACCATCCCCAGCCGCCAGCAGGCCGGCAACCTCGAGGAGGACAAGTGACAGCGCTCAGCTCAGAGGCAGCCAACTTCGGCTGGCTCCTGGACAACTTCGTGAAGACGGTCCCGGGCACGCGGCACACGCTCGTCGTGTCCGCGGACGGGCTTCTCATGGCCATGTCGGAGAACCTGGACCGCACCAGCGGCGACCAGATGGCGGCGATCGTGGCCGGCATGTCGAGCCTCACGCGCGGCGCGGCCCGGCAGCTGCACGCGGGCGACGTCCGTCAGGCGATCATCGAGATGGACGAGCTCTTCGTCTTCCTCATGAGCGTCTCGAACGGCTCGGTGCTGGCGGTCGTCGCCGACGCGACGTGCGACGTCGGTCTGATCGGCTACGAGATGGCGATGCTCGTCTCCCGTACCGAGACGACCCTCACGCCGCAGCTCGTCACCGAGATGCGCGGCCAGCTCCCGGTCAACGGCGCCGTCCGCACCTCGGTCGTGTGAGCGAGCCGATGGCCAATCACCAGGACGACGGCGTCGAGTACGAGGCGCGCACCGTCCGTCCGTACGCGGTCACCGGCGGCCGGGTCCGCGCCGCGAACTCCGACCTGCCCCTCGAGGCCCTCATCGAGGTGCTGCCGGGGGCGGTCAGCAGCCAGGGCCTCCCGCCCGAGAAGCGCGCCATCCTGCAGCACGCCGCCCACACCTTCGTGTCCGTCGCCGAGCTCTCGGCGCTCCTGCGCCTGCCGCTGGGCGTCGTGCGCATCCTCGTGACGGACCTGTCCGAGTCCGGATTCGTCCGGGTCCACACCTCGACGCCGGTCAGTGTTCACACCGGTCAGTCCCCCGCCCTGTCCCTGAGCGTGCTGGAGAGTGTTCTCAATGGCATATCCGCCCTCTGACACCGCCGCTGTGGCCGACCGGACCCCGGTCGGCGGGGGTGTCGCACCTACTGTCGTCAAGATCGTCGTCGCGGGCGGCTTCGCCGTCGGCAAGACGACGTTCATCGGCTCGATCTCCGACATCGAGCCGCTCAACACCGAGGCCGCGATGACGGAGCACTCCGTCGGCGTGGACGACGCCGGTGGCGTGACCGACCGCAAGACGACCACGACGGTCGCCATGGACTTCGGTCGCATCGCGCTCCCCGGCTCCCTCTGGCTCTACCTGTTCGGCACGCCCGGGCAGGACCGGTTCCTGTTCATGTGGGACGACCTGGTGCGCGGCGCCATCGGCGCGGTCGTCCTGGTCGACACCGAGCGGCTCGACCAGTGCTTCCCGGCCGTCGACTACTTCGAGAGCCGCGGCATCCCGTTCGTCGTCGCCGTCAACTGCTTCGACGGCGTCGCGCGGCACCAGCTCGACGACGTGCGCGAGGCCCTCTCGGTCCCGGCGCACGTGCCGCTGATGTACACCGACGCCCGCTCGCGGGCGGCGACCAAGCAGACGCTGATCGCGCTCGTGCAGCTCGCGATGGAGCGGCTGCGCGGCTGAGCACCGTGCCGCGGCCTGCTGGGCTCCACGGAGCTCAGCAGGCCGGCTCGGCGTCGTACCCCGCGCGGATCTCGACGCCGTAGCTCGGCCCGCGCGTGTCGACCTCGTCCACCGGGTCGCTCTGCTCGACGACGAACACCGCCGCGGCGCCCTCGACCGTGCTCGACCAGCACGCGACCGGGGCGATCACGTCCCGGCGGTCCGGGGTCGGCTCGACGCTGGTCCGACCGCGCTCGAGCAGGACGCCGTCGTAGTGCGCGACGGCCGTGGCTGGGTCCGCCCCGTCGCGCTCGGACACGCACCCGGGCTCGGACACGAACCGCCTCCGCCCGGGACTCGCCGGCGGCTGGCTAGGCTCGGCGCGACGGCAGGCCCGCGCGGGCGCCGAGGACGGACGGCGATGATCTACGCGGACGGCTCCGCGCTCAGTCGTGCGCTGGCGCCGGGGGTCGAGGCGGCCTCGTGGCTCCGGTTCGCCGCCGAGTACGAGTCGGAGATCCTCACCTCGCCGCTCGGGCTCACCGAGCTCCGTCGCGCCGCCGCCCTGGACGGCCCGGTCGCCCGCGCGCACGCGCACCGGATCGCGGAGTCGGTCCGGGTCGTGCGCTTCTCCGACAAGGCGCTCGCACACGCCGCGGAGATGCCCGCCGTGCTGTCCCCCTTCCAGGCGCTGCACCTGGGCATCGCCGTCGCGCACCGCGACATCGACGCGATCGCGACCTACGACGCCCTCCTGGCGCGCGTCGCCGCCACCTACGCGGTCCACGTGGTGACGCCCGGCCGTCCGGCGACGTGGTGGCAGCCCTGAGCGGTCGGCGTCCGGCCGGTCAGGCCCGCAGGGCCGCGAGCACGGAGACGGTGAGGCCGATGATGACGGCGTTGAAGACGAAGGCGACCAGCACCTGACCCGTGACGACGCGGCGCAGCGCGGTGCCGGCGACCGTCACGTCGCCGGTCCCGAACGTCGTGGCGACGCTGGTCGCGACGTAGAGGTAGTCGGCGAACGTCCGCTCGTCGTCGTCGACGAAGCGCAGGGAGCCGCCACCGTGGCCCTGGTCCCGGCGGAGGTAGTCGAGCGCGAAGGTGAGGACCATGCTCGACCAGGACGCGACGATGAGGACGACGGCGAGCGCGGTCAGCACCGCCGGCGGGAGCGACGACGGCAGCGCACCGGCCTGGGGCAGCACGACCACGGCGGCCGCCATCGCGATGACCGCGACCACGAGCGCGGCCCCGGTGCCCGGCTCCGCGAAGTAGACCCAGCGGTTCACGAACCCGCCCACGGGCATGCGTCCGACCGCCCGGTCGAGGAGGTCGCGCGGGGCGCGCGCGTAGACGGTGAGCGTGAGCAGCACGTGCGCGCTCTGGTACGCCGCGAGGGCCAGAAGCACGGCGTCGGTGACGTGGCCGCTCGGCAGCGACTGCGCGTCCGCGGGCA
Source organism: Actinotalea sp. JY-7876 (assembly GCF_014042015.1). Lineage (NCBI taxonomy): Bacteria > Bacillati > Actinomycetota > Actinomycetes > Micrococcales > Cellulomonadaceae > Actinotalea > Actinotalea sp. JY-7876. Next base: position 263,309 of record NZ_CP059493.1, read on the forward strand.
CCGTGAGCTGCTGCGCGCTCACCACGCCGAGCGCGACGGCGAACGCGACGCCCGAGCGGCGGGTCTCGGCGAGCAGCCAGTCGCGCACCAGGCGCCGAGTGGTGGCGGCGCGGGCGCGCAGCGTGGACATCGAGGACCTTCCGGTGGGGCGCACCGGCCCAGCGGGCCGGGCGCACGCGGTGGCCGCGCGGGGCGCGGCGGGGCGGCGCGAGCCGCGGGGGATGGGCTCAGGCTAGCGGCGGGCGCGGGCCGGTCGTGCCGCGCCGGACCCGCGCGCGGCACTGGCACAATGGGCGCCGCACGGGCCCGGTCACGCCGGGTCCGTGGGGAGGGCTGGCTGAGCGGCCGAAAGCGACGGTCTTGAAAACCGTTGGTGCGGTGACCCCGCACTCAAGGGTTCGAATCCCTTGCCCTCCGCATCGGGTGCCCCCGCAGGTCAGGGGCATTTGTGGCCGACCCAGGACCTTTCGGCCCGCCTCCCCGAAGCGTGAATGATGCTCGGCACGGCCCCGTGGCGGTTGTCCGTACGGTTGTCAACGAGGGGTCCCGCTCGGCCTGACGACCCGCGTGATGCTCGACATGTGAGCGGGAAGGTTCACCCGGTGGAGTGAACGTTCCCGCTAAACGCGGGCGAGGTACGCCTCGCGGGCATAGAGCGCTGCGTCCTGCACGTCTACAGCTGTCGTGACGTAGCGCTCGGTCACCGCCGTCGTGCTGTGCCCGAGCATCTTCTGCACGGTGGTCAGGGCCACGCCGGCGGCAACGAGGTGCGTCGCGGCCGTGTGACGCGCAGAGTGAACGTCGCGCCCGATTGAGGAGACGCCCGCCCCGTCGCATGCGGCGTGCCACACCCCGTTGTCGACCGTGGGTGTCACGTGACCGCCGCCGGGAGTGCGGATGACAAGGTCTGCGTCTAGGGCGGCGTATACCCGCATGGAGCGGGCCTGTAGCAACCTCAGCCGCTCGGCCTTCGACGCGGTGGGTGCGTCGGAGGGGTGCTGCTCCGCGCAAAGTGCCTTGAGGCTGTCAGCGATGGTCCGCGAGAAGCGTACATAGCGCACGCGCTTGCTCTTTGTGGTCGCGACGATGATCGCCCCGCCTGTCACCCGGTGCGGGCATCGGTAGGCCGTGAGCGGCTTCTGCCGCGGGTTCGACTCGCGTGCCACAACGGTGCAGGGACTCGTCGTCGGATCTGGCCATTTGCCTTCGCACCCGTGCTGGTGCTCGATGTGGCGAAGCTGCTGTCTGACTGTGATGGTCCGCGTGGTGAGGTCCACGCAGTCCCAGGTGAGACCGAGCATTTCCGCCTGCCTGAGGCCGATCTCGAAGGCGAGAGCCCACCTCACCTGGTACGCGAGGTGGTCGTCGTAGCGCACGGCAATCCAGCGGGTTAAGGCGCGCATCTCGGCGACGGTCAGAGCCTTCTCGACCGGTGTGAGGGTGACGCGCAGTTCCGCGTCCTCCGGCGAGTCCGTGGGCGTGGGGACGCCCGACATCGGGTCGGCCGAGAGCCAGCCACGGAGCACGCAGTAGCGGAACGCAGAGGTCAGCCGAGAGTGCACCTTCTTCTGAGACGACGCGGACAGGCGGCCGCCGCGTCGACTATCCCGGCCCGCAAGTTCGGTGAAGAAGCCCAGCAGGCGCCCGTGCGTGATGTCGTCCAACCTGACGTCGCCGAGCGACGGCAGGATGTGCACGCGGACCGTGCTTTCATAGTCCTTCCACTGGTCACGCTGCACAGTCGCCTCGGTGAACGTCCAGGCGACCGCTCTGCGGTCCAAGCTCGGGTCCTTCTCAGACAGCCACCGCCCCAGGAGCACCCGCACGGTGTCAGGGCGGTCCTCGGAAGGGCGCGCTGACGCCGGCGTGCTGCGGAACTTCTTGGCCGCGTCATCCGCCGCTAGCGCGGTCGCACCGTAGAGGTACTTGCGGCGCTGCTTCCCCGTGATTGGGTCGCGGTAGCGCGCGGTTGCGACCCAGCGCTTCGAGTCCTCAAGGTAGGTGGCCACAACTCAGGCTATCGGTCTCCTGGTTGTCGGTTGTCACCACCGCGTGACTCACCAGCGAAGTGCGGACCCAGGGAGGCCGGCGCGAGGACCGTAGGTCACCTTGGTTGCTCCTGCTCTCCGTGGTGCGGGCGCTGACATCCACGCGACGACCTCGTGCTCGAGGAAGCGTGGTGCGCGGGGGAGTCCGTAGCGAGCGAGGTCGCCGGCATCGACGGCGCGCTGGAGTGTGGTGCGGTGGTAGCCCGTCATCGCGCAGACCTGCGCGATGGTCAGGTAGCGGAACGCGGGCGTCGTAGCGTCGAGCGTCACCGGGGCGTTGTCGTCGCCCCGGTGCGCTGTCGCACCACCCTTTGCACTCACGAGAAATACAATAGCGGTCCGTCTATACAACGATTCCGAATACAGCACGCCAGCGTGCTAAAAAGGCCCGATTATGTTCTTGTCGAATAGCGTTTCATCCATTCGGCGGTCCCTCTCGCCCCTCACGCGGCCTCCAGCGGCGCTTCGCCGGCCTGCTCGTCGGCTTCGGCCCCCCGCGCTTCGGCGAGCAGGGAGGCGAGCCGCTGCCGGCTCGCCCCGTACTCGACCTGCAGTTCGACCCGAGTCGCACCCGCGTCGAGGCGCGCCTGCAGTTCTCGACCGAGCGCGACCCGCTCCGCACGTGCCGCCACGCCACGCTCGGACCGCGCCGCGTCACGAGCCTGCTTCTCGGCGGCGCGGCGCTCAGCCGCCTGGTCCCGGAGCGCCTCGAGCGCGAGCTCGCGGGCGGCACTGACGTAACTCCGGTTGTTGTGCACGATCTGCCGGACCCGCGACTCCGAGACGTCGAGGTGCTCCGCGATTCGCTTCGTGGACCAACTGGCCGCGACCAGCTCCCTGACCGCGCGGCTGCGTTCGACGCGGAGGCGACGCAGGTATCCCTCCATCGGGTCCGCGAGAGCACGGTCCACGGCGGTGAGCACCACGGCACGAGATGCGGCGGTGCCCCTGCTCCCCTTGGCGGCGGCGGTGAGCAGGCCCTCGAGGCGGCGCATTGCCGCAGTGACCGTGGACGAGTCGCTCACCGGACCCCAGTGGGAGCCCGCGACGCCGGTCGGCATCTGCTCGTCGAGAGCGGCGAGCGGGTCCTCGAGGATCCCGACGATCCCGGCGATGCCGAGGTCGCCGAGGTCATCGCCCCACTGGGTGGTGGGGTTCGTGCTGGTCATGGTGGGCCTCCTGAGCGCGAGTCCTGTGAAGTGCGGCCCCTATCGGAGGCATGTCCCGCCACATGAGAGGTTCTTGTGTACGGGGCCATGGGCCACCCGTTCGAGCGACGGGCCGGACAGCGCTAGGGCCACCCCGCCGACCAGCGGGGTGGCCCTCGCGTGACTTGCGGATACGTGTAGACGCTCTTTCGGGTGGTATCCGCGTGAACGTGACAAGTCCCCCTTGTCATGTGACACCTTCGGCAGGAGCGTCGAAGCATGATCACGACGTCGCGCCCTGATCTCGCCGCTCACCGAGCCGCCGAGCAACTCGTCGAGGCCGTCCTCGGCGTGCGATCGGATCGCCTTGGGGCCTCTGCGAGAGCACCACCGTGGCCGCCGAACTCGACCCGACTCGGCCCGTCACGATGCCGACGCGCGATGTCGACTACACGGAACACGCGCGGGCATGCACGTGCCGACTTACTCCGCCGCCTGAGCGGCGTAGCCGTCACAGCACCTGCAGCAGAACTCCGATCAGTGCGGCAAGGGCGCCGAGCAGTTGGAGCAGCATGCCCCCTGCCTCCCGCTCCACCTCCGTCGCCGCAGGCTTGCGGTGATTGACCGTCTTCCACAGGAGCCGCATGGCGCTGACGGTGAACCATGCGAGGTTCCGCCCTGAAAGACCTTGAGGGACGCTCTCCCCAGGGTGGTGACGCATCCAGAGCGCGTCGGCCAAAGCCGCGGTCCCAATGAGCAAGAACACAGCGCCAGAGATCAAGAAGAAGACGGTCATTGCGAGAGTGTCTCCCGTAACCGATCAAGGCGTTTAGAGGCCAAGGTCCCGGCTCGTGGTGTCGCGGAGGGCCTCAGCCGGACGGACATAAGCAGCGAGGGTCTCAAGGCGCGCGTGGCGGGTAGTGCGGGCGATCCGTGACGCGTCGACGCCCGCCTCAGCCGCCTGGGTGGCGTGCCCCGCACGCAGGGAGTGACCACTGACGCCGAGGTCGCCGAGCCCGACGGCGGCGGCACGCTCCTGGAGGACGGTGGCGATCGACTGGCCGGCCATCGGTCGGCCCATCACGCGGTTGGCGCCACGGGCGATCCGCTGGCAGAGGTGATCGTCCGAGACGAGGTCGGCGGCCGTGATCCACTGGCGGACGGCAAGGACCGGGTCGCTCGCCGGGTCGGAACCGCGCGCCACACCGACGACCGCGCCGGCGCCCTCCTGGTCGGACTTGGACCGGCGGACCGTGACGACGAGCCCGTCGCGCGTGGAGCGGAGGTCGCCCACGCGTAGGTCGGCGAGCTCACTGCGCCGGAGAGCAGCCGCGTAGCCAAGGAGCAGGATTGCGGCGTCGCGCTTGCCGCGCAGGGTGGTGCGGTCGATGCCGTCGAGGACTCGGCGCAGATCGGTGGTCACCAGCGGGTGCGCTTGCCGTCGTGGTGTGACCCCGTGCTGGCGTCGGAGCCCTCTGAGCACCTGCCGGAGGTCACGACTGACGGTTGGGTCGTCGACGCCGGCGGCGTCGTGATGCGCGCGGATCGCGGCGACGTCCTTCGTGACGGTCGCCAATGCAGTACCGGCGCCGGCCCGCTCTACCACCCAGGCAGCGATGACGGCCGCGTGCGCGGGAAGCGCCTGGTGCCCGCCGGCCTCGCACCACGCCGCCCACTGCCGCCACGAGCTCGCGTACACGCGCCGGGTGCCAGGCGACAGGGCGGCCTCGAGGGCGTCGCGGATCCCGGCGACCTGCGCCGGGGTCAGGCTCGGCGCGATCGGCGTGAGGTCGGTCGTGATGGTGGTGGTGGTCACCGTGCACCTCCGTGGTGGTGGGAGCGCGTCGACCGTACCGGTGATACTCGCGAAAACGACCCTTCTCAGCGGTTACGTTTTCGTGAGTGGCGGGCCCTTGCCGCGTGTTGACGGCTGTTCAGCGCGCCGCGCCGCGAATCGCCGCCGAGATCCCCGAACCCCTGAGGCGCCGCAGCGGCTCGGCGCAGAGCATTCGCGCCATCCACCCGCGGGTTCCTTCGAGTGATGGCCGGCGCTCGTCGGCGACGATTACGTCGGTCATCTCCTCGGGCGCGACTGACGCTGTCGCGAGGTGCGCGTCGGTCACGTTGACGGTGCACGCCCGCAAGGGGCAGCGGGCGTGCGCGGTAGGACCACGGAGCCCTCGCGATCTGATCGCGGGGCTCCGTGGTCTCTCGGCCGAGTCCCGGGCTAGCTCTGCCGGGTACGCGACCGAGCGAACGCGGTCTCCAGGGAGTCGCGCCAACTCGGATGCGTGGCGTACCAGCGCTCAACGTTGGCCAGCCCTTCGATGTCCCTGGTGACCTCCTGCCACGCAACTCGGACCTGGCTCCGCAAGACGCGCGACGCGTGCGCCGAGAGTGTGAACATTCGGAGAACCTCGACGGCCCTCGTCGTCTGCTCGACGGCCACGAGGTTGAGCACGATATGACCGGTAGCGTCAGGAGCGAGCGCTGGAGGAATCGTGTCCCACCGACGCCACGACCAAGCTTCCTGCCACCCCCAGCCTTCGAGATGGAGCATCAAACCGACGAGCGGTCCAGATGCGAGTACCGCGACCTCGAGGGGGCCTCGCAGGCCGAGCCGTTCGGCATCTGACATCGCGTCGGCGACCAGCAGAAGCGTGCCCCTGTCCGCATGCCAGCCGAATCCCTGCTCGGCAACGAGACTCTCCGGACCGCTCCAGGGTTCGCCGACGGACAGGGCGAAGCGATCATGGACATCGGCCGCGGTGATTTTGGTCCGTTCTCCTATGGTGGTGTTGGTGAGCCATGCGTCGAGGTCGGCCAGGTGGACTACAACCCGGAGGGGCGACGGGCGAGCGGCTCGGAGCGCACCTGACGCGATGGCGCGTTCGATAGCGTCGCGGCTAGTGCCGGCGCGTTCGGCTGCCTCGGTGAGGCTGACGTAGCGACGGTCGAGATGAGGGTGAACGCCGGTCTGCGGCGCGCTGCGGTTTTCTGAGGGCATGGAAAGACGTTAACCAAACGTCGAGGCACCTGTCGTATTCGAAAAACAAATACGCGTTGCGAGCGGCTCTCTGGCCAGCAACTAGAACGCGTACGTGATATTCAAGGTTCACCCAGTCAGCCGAGTATCACTAGCACACGAGCGTGCTAAGCACTGGAAGTTGCACTCAAGCGCCCTCAAGCGCGGTGAACACCGGAGCATTCAGGGCAAGAGCGGCGTCCCACACGCGGCGTTGTCCCGTGCGATGCTGCTTCCCGTAGAACTGCGCGGCGGAGCCGCGCGAAGGTCCGGACGGTCTGCCCGTGAATCGCGGCCAGGACCGCAGCGCTGAGTTCTCGCACGATCTCCCGCGCCGCCGTCTCCACGCCTCGCCCTCCCTCCTACCGGCGTTGACGAACGCCTCGTGCACGGTGGCTGCGGTGAGTGCGCCTGGCCCGCTGACGACCTGCCGGGTGCGTGGCAGCCGGCAGGTCTGGGCCGTGGGGTCCCCCATCCGCACGGGTGCGCGCACGCCCTCGTCCAGGGCGGTGTAGATCCGGTCGACGAGCCGCTCCTCGGCGTCGAGACGGGCCGCACGGTGTGGGTCGTCGGGGTGCTGGTGGCGCTCGTCGTGGGCGCGACCTCGTGCGTCGTCAGCACGTTGTGGAGTGCGGTCATCTCTGCGTCGGTGAGGTCAAGGACCAAGGTGCGGGAAGCGTCCGGGGCCGGTGAAGGTGTGGGGTGGGGTCGCATGCAGCCGGTGTACCTGCAGGGCCCGTCACGCGGAGGGACCTGTGGATAGGTGCTCGAGGGCGAGCAGCGGTGGCACCTTGGGCGGCATGATTAGCGCGTCGTCGGTACGGGCCACTGAAGCGAGGGCACGTTTCCGTGTCGCCTGACGGCGTCGACCTCGAACTCGCCTCGGAAGCCCTTGAGGTGGCCGGCCTGACCTTGCACGCGGCCACCGCAGCCCTCCAAGCGGACGATCCGGTCGGTGCCATCGTGGCGGCTCGATCTGCGGTGCGATCAGCGCTCGTCGCACACGCCTTGCGTGGGGGCCGCGCCCCGCTCACCGAGGTGGGCGCATCACAAGAGATCCAGGATCTCGTGCTGCGCGCCGTTGCTTCCGGGGACCCGGTCGGAGAGCTCAGCGGGCAGTTCGACGATGCCGTAACCGCCGCAGGAATCGACCGCCTGGCGACCGCGTGGGCGGTGGACGTCGCCGCCGCCGTGCTGGACGTGGAGGGTGCGTGAACGGACCTAGGGACGCGAGTGAGTCGATGACGCAGGCGCTCAGGGCTGCGTCTCTACGGTGGGCTCCTCCTCCCAGAACTTCTCGCCCCGCTCCCGTAGGTAACGGCCAAGGAACCCCTCGAGGGAGTTCCCCACCTGGAACCACTCGTCCCGCGCACAGAGCTCGGGTACAGCGAGAACCTGCGCACCGTGCCCCTCGGGGCTGATGACCATCAGGTCGAGGTCGCCGAGGAACTCCGCGAAGACGAGATCGTCGGGCCCGTAGTCGAGAGGGTGGGCACGGCGGCGCTCCGCGGTGCGCGCCACACTCTCGTGCGGGGTGAGGAGGCGCATACCCCACTGGCCGTAGTCCACGTCTTCGAAGAGCCGCGCGGAGCGGCACAGCCGCCACAGCGTGATGAGTTCGCCGGCGGCGCCGCTGGGCAATCCAGCGGTGGCGAGCTCGTCGTCGGTTGCGGGGCCCTGGAGAGTGCACGCGAGCCGGAATGGCCCGCCGTACGTGTCGGGCGCCGTAAGTGCACTGAGTTCGCGGACTGTCGACTCGAGGGTCATTTAGTAACCTTCCCACCATGGATTGAACTCGGCTCGGTGCACTTCGCGAAGTACGGGGACGAGGTTGTCAAAACTGTTCGAGCCACCGTAGAGCCGGGGCTGAACGTGGTGGATGTCGTACGCGGCCCAGCCCTCTGGCGGGACCTCAAACCCGCGGCCTCGCCACTCAGCAATGTACGCGGCTCGCGTTCGGGTGTTCCACAGAACTCGCTCGGTCGCAGCGACCCTCTGTAGCCCGTCGCCGGGGTAGTGAATCGGCGCTCCCGTGCGCGCATCGAGCACGGACGGGTACACCTGCCCAAGCCGGTTAAGGATTGTCGGCGCAGTCGTGCCAGCGGCGGCGGCGTCCGCGGCGTTCTCGACCAGGCGTCCGCCGCGACCGGCTCGTGACAGCGCGCCTGCCGCAGCGCCACCGCCAGCCGTCGCAGCGCTGATCGCCAGGTCTGGTGCGACTGCACCCCACCAGCGCCCCGGGTTGTCCTCCAGCGTCTGCACGTCGAGAAGTGCTCGACCTGCCCCAACGGGGTCGTCCACCGCCTGCTCAGCGAGGACCCCGTACCCTTCGAATGCCGCCTCGAAGTCCCGAGCACTGCCGCGCGGGTCCACTACAGCGCGCACAGACCCGTACTTGACGGTGAGGGTCGCGAGGCCAGTGAGCCAGTCGCCTACACCTGCGAGGAACTGGTCGGTGTGCCAGCGGCCATCTGGCAGGCCATCCGATAGGTCGTCCAGGATCCGCTTGGCTGCCAGGGCCGACTCGGTGACCTGAGTTCGCGCGTTCTCGAGGATGTGCTGGGCACTAGCACGGGTGCCGACACCCAAGTCGATGCGATCACTGGCCGCGCGACTGAACCGTGAGCCGGTGCTTCCGATGCGTGGGGAGTAGACGAGCTGTGGGTCCGTCGTTCCCCAACTGTTGCAGCCCTGCTCGTACAGGTCGATGGCGGTCTGCGCTTCGGCTTGACCCCAGGTGACCACGCCAGCGTGGTTCCGCAGTACACCGGCCGCCATGTCGTAGATGTCGGCCACCCCGGTCAGGACCTTGGCGAGGTCCTCGCGGCGGATCTGGTGGGCGTCAGCTGCCTGACCAGCCCAGTTAGTGACAACGAGGGTGTCGGTTCGTGACGCAGCGTCACGCAGCGTGGTGGCGTCACGGTCGAGGTCGTCCGCGTCTGCGTGTAGCGCTGGCGCGGAGCCCTGCACGAGCGCCTTCGGGTCCGTGGTCGACCCAAGTTCGGTGATCACCAGTCCATCCCAAGACCGGCGATCGATGCGGCGTTGATTGCGTCCATCTCCTCGTAAGCGTTCGCGCTCCCACGCAGGGAGACGCCGCCTCGATCGACGTCCTCAGCGAGCTGCTCAATCAAGTAGCGGTACCGCGCACCGAAGCGGTCCCCGGCGCCAGCGAGCCCTTGGTGACCCCACTCTCCACGACCGTCCATAGGTGCGGTTCGAGCGACCTCGGCGACGTCATCACCGATCCCGACCATCGTGTTTCCCACACGGCGTAGTTCGTCAGTGTCGACCTCGAACAGGCTTGCGTCCGCCATGCCATCCCCCTGTGCCCCGTGTGGGTCACTTCGTACCATGTGGGGAACTAAGAGCGGGATCATCCACAGGGGTGATCTCTTATGAAGGCGACCTGAGCGAGAGGCCCGTGCAGGTGGACGGCGCCCCGTCATGCCGCTGGGCTCGACCAAGCCGTCGACGAAGTGCGGGCGCTCTCTTGAGCATTGGTGCGCGGCTCGTGGGGCACCACCCACCACGACCCGCGCACGCACCCACCCCCACAGCCCCCGGCTGTTGACTAGACCTCGACGTTCCCTGCCGGTCCGGCCGCCTCCCGCGGGCGGTTTGGGCGCGAACGATCCGCCAACGAACCGCCCCCACGACGGGGCATGACCCAGGCGCGCAAGGGGGTCACACCGTGGGGGCGTGAGGGGCCACGGTGCTCCGTCGTCAGCGCCAGTGCCAGTGCCAGTCCGTCGCACGGTCCGGGCGGCGATCGATCCTGTGCCACGCCCGCCAGACGCGCCGGACCACCGGCCCCCCGCGACGGACACGCCCCCGCCTGCTTCGACGTGCGGCTCACGACATCGGCGACGGAGTGCCTCGCGCACCTGCTGCTGCCGGTGCTGGGTCAGGGTCGTCCGCCCACTACACCCCAGGGGGCCGTGTCGCGAAGGTACGCACGACCGGGTCGGGGTGCGTGTGCGCCGCCGCGCGCGTCAGCGGCAGGGGTAAACCTTCGACGGTCGCACGCGCCCACCCGGCCGCAGCCGAGTTCAGGGGATCCACAGGGACACTTGGGGTAGCGCCGGGTGTAGCACTGATGTACGCCCCGTGCGCCGTCTCGCGTGTCGCTGGCGCACCTGGTGCCTGGTTTCGCCTCGCACATGATCGGCCTCGCTCGCGACCCCTTAGCGCGAGGTCAGCGGGGCGGCGCCTGACTCTCGGGTCGCACGACGATCACGCCGTCGAGGCCCTCGTCAGTGAGTTCGTCGGCGAACCGCGAGCCCCGATCACGGGTCGCCACTTCGTCGTCCCCCTGTGCGAGCCAGCGCGCGATCGTCTGACGAGTGACGTCGCACTCTTCGGCGAGCTCGACGAGGGTCGCGCCGCCGGCATGCCGTGCACGCAGCGTCGCGACCAGGACCCGGTGAGCTCCGGGCTCCAGGCGGTGACGCCGCGGCTCATCGCGGGTAACGAGTTGACTGAGGCGCTGCCTCGTGAGCCCCAGCTCGGTGGCGAGCGACCCCTGTGTGGCCCCCGCCGCGACCCGCTCACGGAGCGTCTGGGTGAGGGCAACCCGTGTTCGGTGCGCGAGGCCCGCAGGGCCGTGCAGAGCGTCCGTGAGCGCCACCAGCGCCGCCGTGCGCTCCACGGGGTCGGTGAGGGCTGTCGCGGCTTCGAGGACGGCGTCCAGGGCCTCAGGGAGGGGCGTACCGGAGGCGATAGAGGCGGGCATGACGGGGGTGGTACTCATAACGCCACCGTACGTGCTATGTGTGACATGTCAAGGCCATATAGCACAAAACTACGGGCGCCCTATGCTCGTGAACACGAAGGACGGAGGGCCCTTCGCCCGAACGAGTGAACATGTCCCAGGAGGTGCCACTCGGCCACGCACGGGAGTCCGCCTGTCAGGTGTTTGATGCAGCACGGCCTAGACATCGAACATGCGTTCGGTAGTATCTGTCTCAGATGATTGATGCGGAGACGAAGGAGCGTATGAAATGGGCACTATTCGAATCGCCGGAGGGGCCATCGCGCTCGCCGCCGCGCTCGCCCTCACCGGCTGCAGCGGCACCCCTGCCACACCCGAGCCGACCGCGCCGGCGTCAGCGGTCACAGATGCACCCGCCGAGACCCCGGCCGCGACCGAGGCGCCACTCTTCGAGGCCGCAGCCGAGGAGCCCGTAACCGCCGCGTCGCCCGCTGGCACCAACGTGCAAGCTGAGCAGGTCGCGGACCTTCGCGCTCAGGGTGCCCACGTCTACGTCTTCCCGAGCGGTACCGGTGACGGGATCGTCGTCAACCCGGGAGAGGCGCTCCCGGAGGTCGTTCTCACCGAGGCGAAGATCCTCACGAGTGGTGGCGGCACCTCCGCCGGCATCACCCAGGTCCAGGTCGTTCGCCAGGCGCTCGAGGACGCCGGCCTGCAGGTTTGGGTGCTGTACCGTGCTCTTCCGGCTGCGGATGGCGCGGAGCGTTTCGTCCTGCGCCACGCTGGCCTTGAGGGGGTCCGCGAGTATGGCCAGACGCACCCAATCTCCGCGGACGGTCATGCGACGCGTGAGGGTGCGATCGCCGAGATGCAGGGATTGATTGACGCAAACCCGGCCGCGCCGATCATCGATCTCACCGTCTGACGCTGACCGAGAGAAGGGGTTCCGCGCTCAAGTTGAGCACGGAACCCCTTCGTCGTGTCACGGGTAGGCGAACCACGTCGTGATCCGCTCGGAGTAGCCCACACCGAACTTGTCGCCGGTCGGGATTCCGTCCTCGTCGTACACGGTGTGCTGACGTTCCCATCGGCAGAATGCTGCACGCGTCCGGAGGCCAGTGGGTGGTGCAGGGTCTACCGCGCCCTGCTCGAACCAGTAGATGTCACCGTTCGGGCGCGACCCGAGCGCGGGCGTGAACGAGCCACCTGGAACCTTTGACGCGTACGTAGCCCACTGCTTCGCAGTCGAAGCGTCGAGCCCAGCAATCGACCTGCTCGTGTTCTGCGCGCACCACGCGTCACTGATCGGAGGGGCCTCGGCGATCAGCTTCCCTCCGCACGCGTCCCAGGCGGAGTACGTGACGTTGTGCCCGTCTGAGTTGGTCGCTCGTGCGTACCCAGTGTGCGTTCCCGCGCCCAGCCCGCTGAATGTGCGAGGGCTCGCGTACGCCGTACCTCCACTTCCGAGCTTGACCTGCTGACCACCGGATACCTGGATCGCACCCGGTGCCGTGTTGTCCGTCAGTGACGCCGAGCAGGTTGGCGCTGCAGGTGTCGCGAGCGTCTTCGTTGCGATGGGTGCCTGGGCGGCGACGTTGTTGTACCCGTCGGAGTTGCGTGCGGTCACGGTGTACCCCGTGCCGTGCGTCAGCAGGTCCCAGAACGCCGAGGTCACGTCGTTGTGGGTCTTGACCCCTTCGAGGGTCAACGACGAGCTCGACCCGCGCACCGTGGACATCGACGCGTTAACGCTGCGCGTCGTCGAGGTGGCGCCCGTGACGGAGACGCCCAGTTCGAGGGTGGTTCCTGTGCAGGTTCGCGGGTCGGAGTACCCGCTGTTCGCTGGGGAAGCGTTCCGTGACCACGTCGTGAAGCTGTGCCCTGCGTTGTGCGGGAGACGGTCCACCGTGAAGACGTTCGATCCTTGGTCGCCCTTTCCGGTCGCGTCACCGTGAGCGTTGTCCAGGCGGTACCCGGTGTACGCCGACTCGATCGCCCCCGCTGCGACTGTGACGGTCATGCTGCGGGTTGTCGCGCCACCGGCCACGCAGGAAGTCGGCGTGGGCGGGCGCTGCAACGCTGCGACGTCGCCGGACCACGGGGAGCAACCGGAGGGGTTGCATGCACGGATCCTGTACCTGTTCGTGCTGCCGGGGGCACGGGAGCTGTGCGTCTGGGTGGCTGCGGTCGCCTCAGCCCACAGGGGTGTGAACGCGGCGTGCAGGGTGGCGTGCTCGGTGACCCAGCCGCGGTCGCGGTCCACCCCGCCGATCGTTGTGGGGCCAGCACCAGTCCAGCCCGCGAAGGCCCTGGCGACGACGTTCGTCCAAGCGGTCGTCGGTGTCGCTGTCACGGTCGGGGTGGCTGGTGCGGAGTACCCAGGGCGCTGGTCGGACACAACACGGGTGGCACCACCAGTGAACGCGCGTTCGACGGGGTCCCCGACGGGCACGCGGGCCACCTCGGTGCCGGCGGTGTGCTTCTGCTCCCACCGGTTCACCGGAACCAGTTGGTAGTTATGGGAGTGTCCGTACCCGGTCGGGTCGACCCACTCCGTCACTGCACCGAGGCGGGCGGCGAGGGCGCCGTCACGGTAGACGTCGTACGCGGTCGCACCGACAGCAGCAGTCCACGCGAGGCGGATGTCCTGCTCGCGGCCTGTGACCGTGGGCACCGGGGCTGGGGATGGGCGGCGACCGGTGACGACAGCGTTCGACGTTGGGCCGATGCCCCCGTCGGACAGGTTTGCTTGGACGGAGTACGTGGCGGTGTGCCCGTGCTGAACGGTCGTGTCCGTCCACGCGAGGGTCGCCGGGTCACCAACCCAGTGGACCCGCGTCCAACTCCCACTCTTCGCCCCTTCGGGGGCCGTGGACCGGAAGATCGACCAGGACGCGATCAGTTCTGCCTGCTGTGGGGAACCGGCCGTCCACCGCAGGACAGGGCTGCCGACGCCCTCGACGAAGCTCGCGTAGTCCAGGGACAGGGAAGGGGCTTGCGCTTGGGTTACCTCAACGCCCGTACCTGCCGCTTCGCCGATGCCGTTGAACGCGGCCGCGCTGCGGATGGCGATGTCCTCGACCCACTGTTCGTGCTGTGCCTCGAGGTTCCACTCGACGCGCTTGATGTTCCGGAGGTACTCAACCGGCGGTGGGATCTTCCGGTCCACCTCGTTGAAGTACGAGAACGTCTCCGCACCCGTGATCAGGTCGACGAGTGTCTTCTCGTTCGCCTCTGAAGCACCGGAGCACGCCTCCCCCTCGAAATAGGTCGTCGTCACCTCAAGGGTTTGCTCCGGGGTGACCTCGTACGCGCGGAGCTGGCACGCCCCGTCACGCACGACCGAGAGGGTCAGGGCGTCTGCTTCGGCAACCCTCACAGATGTCGCGTCGGTAATGTCACGGTTCAAGATCCCGCCGGTCGCCTGGAACTGCGCCCACGCTTCCGTGCGGCGCCCCACTTCGTCCTGCTGGTCGCTAGCACCACGAAGGAGTGTGAGACCCACCCCGGCAAGGAGGCCGGCGAGGACGACGGCGACGAGGAGCTCGATGAGCGTGATACCCGCGTCGCCACGGAGGGAACCGCGGGGCCGGGGTCGGTGTGTCGGGATCATGGGTCCACCTCTCAGGTTCTGGCGCTGGTGCCCCCTGAGGTGGTGGATTGGGGCCGTGCGTCGTGCGGGGTCGTACGTGGCCCCTGGTGGGGCCGGGGGCCGGGGTGCGGTCAGGCAGCGAGGAGTGCGCGACGGCCAGCGGTGATCTGCCGGTCACTGGTGGTCGTCGGGAGGCCGGCGGCATCGGCGATGTGCTGCGCGGGGACCCCCTGGTCGCGGAGCTCGGCGAGGGCAACGGCGCGGGCGGTACGCGCTGCCTCCAGCGCGGTTATCAGTCGAGTGACGTTGGCGGTCGCGGCGGCGAGGTCAGCCGCCTCTGCGGGGGTCAGATTGCGGGCCACAGGTGTGCTCCTTTCGGAACTCTGTCTAGACGACCGTACGTGCTGGCCTATACAGCCCCGCCGCCGGTGGGGCCCTACGCCCCCGCCGGTACGGCCTCAGGCGCCTGGGCGAGCCACCGCGCCACCGAGCTCGTCGACGCACCAAGCGCGGTGGCGATGACCCGCTGGCTCTGCCCCTCGGCGGCGAGGCGGACCGCCTCGGTCCGCAGGTCGCCCCGATCCACGACAGGCGCGGGCCGAGGGGCGGCGGGTGTCACGGGGAGGGCCGCCTCGACGGGGACGCTGCTCCGGTCCGCACCGGTCAGTGCCGGGGTGGCGGCCGCCGGTACCGGGGCGGCACCGGCGGGGCGCTCCTGGGCCAGGTCCGCGAGGGCGTGCACCGCACAAGCGGCGAGTATCGGGGCGAGTGCCGCGACGCCTGCCCCGATGCCCCGAGTCCATAGCGGGTCGATTTCCGCGCCGACCACCGCGACGTGGACCGCGTTAGCGGCGGAGTTCAGCACGGTGCCTGCGGCGACGGCGGACCACGCGAGCCGGGTGCTCTCGCCTCGGTCGCGACGAACCAGGGCGACGAGTGTGTAGGTGAGGATCGCCCCGTTGAGCGAGACGGGCACGGTCCATCGGAGCGCGGTGTGGCTCGCTGCACTGGACCCGCGGTGCGGTCCACCGTTGCTGGTGCTGCCCCAAGGCGTGGCCCGTCGCGGCGCTACGGACCGACGATGGCTAGCGCCAACCGTCCACTGTGCCGCAGGTGCCGGTCAGGCTGTTCGGGACCCACAGGGCCATCAACCGCCCTGGCTGGTAGCCCGCAAACCAGGAGGCGATCTTGGCGTACTGCTCCGTGGGGATCTTCTCTTCGGGGTAGGCCCAGCCGATCGTCTGACCGGCCTGGAGCACCACCGCGGATGGCCGCGGTTGGCCAGCGGGTACTGCCACGTCGTGACTACCTCCGGTCTGCAGTGACCACACCTGCCCGCCGGCGCTGTCCAGCCCCTGCACCACCGGCGTGAAGATCTCCCCGAACTGGATTGTCTGGTTGTGCTGGTTGGTGATCGTCCCGCGAGCTGCGATCCACGTGAAGACGCCGTCGCCCGCATCGCGCGCGGTCACTTCGGTGAGGGTGACCGTCATGGTTCCTGTCGGGCATTGAACCGGCTCCGCCGCGGGAGGTGCAGGGGCGGGTGCTGGGCTGGGTGGCTCGGTGCTGGGCGCCGGTGGCGGAGCGAGCGGGCTCTGCGACTCGGTTGTGCGGGCGGGGGCTGGGACGGCGGTCATGCGGGTGCGTGACGGCGACGGCGACGGCGCCGATACCGGGGCGGGCTCCGAGGTCGCTGGGTCGGCTTGCCTCGACGTGAGTGCCCACGTGACCACGACGGTGAGCCCTAGGAGAAGGACGACGACGGCGACAGCGAGGATGATCAGCCGTCGGTGCTGTGGTCGGTCTGTGGGCGGCGTTGGCGTCGGTGCGGGGGCGCTCACGGGCCCAGAGTAGCGACCAAGCGCGGACCGCAGAGGGGGCTCTGAAGTGCCTCTCGCACCCCTGCCGGTTGTAGCGCCGAGCACGCCCTTGGCGAGGGGTGTGCTCGCCAGGGAGCCGTCGTCGGCGGCGGCACGGGACACCCGTGGTCGCCTGACTTGCGTATGGACATACGGCACGACGGTTCGCCGTCATGACGGTCCGACGGCAGCCCGTCACGACGGTCCGATGGTCCGACGGCAGGACGGCTCGGTGGATCGACGGCTCGGGCGGCTCGAGGGATCGGTGAACTACGACCCCAGGTCCCCCGGCCCGCGCGGCCCGAGCGCCCCACGGCCGCCCCACCACTGACCCCGTCCGGGCTTGCACGGACTGGGACGGTCCGGGGTTGTGACCCAGGCACCCACGAACAGGTGCGAACCGGCGAACCGGTGCCCGACGGACCGACCCGCCCGTGGGCTTTGCCGCCGGCATCGACAAGCTGCCCCGGTGGGAGCTGGCCGGCGGCCCCACCCGAGGTGACGGACGCCGTCACCGTCGAGCACCAGCTGCCCCACGGGTACTGCGCCGGCATCGGCACGGCGCCCCCTGCCAAGCCGGCCGGCGCCCCGCACCAACCCGCCACAGCACGGCACGCACCGCACGACCAACCCCCAACAACAAGACCCCCCGCCCCCCACCCCACACCACCACAACAGAAGGGGTGGGGCTTCCGCTGGCCTGGCGAGCGCGAATCGTGCTCAAAGGCGTGCACACCGGCGTACACGCCTGGAGTGCACCCTGGAGGGCCTCCCGCTGTGCACTTCTGTGTGCAGGGTTGCGTGTACGTGACGATCTACCGTCGACGCATGTCTAGACACACTACTCCCGCCGCCCCTTCGCGCAACCGACCATCGAGCCGGACCCGGCACGGCACCGTCAGTGCCCTCGACGTCGAGATCCTGCGGTTCCTTCTACGGTTCGGGATGGCACGCCCCCACCACGTCGTCGCGTGGACCGGCGCCTCCCCGCACACGGTCAAGCGCAGGCTCGCGGCACTCGCCGGCCGGGGCGCGGTCAAGTCGATGCTCGTGACCGCTGCCCTCCGTGACCCAGACGGCAGCGTCCGAGAGACCGTGTGCACCGCCTGGGTCACGACCGCGGCCGGCGCCGGGTACGTCGGCGAGTGGCAGGTGACCGGCTACGACACACCCGTGGCCCTCCCGGTCGCGCGTCACAGTCGGCAGATGTCCCACCACGCCCTCGGTGTCGTGGACCTCGCGGCGTGGTACCGGGTCCATGGCTTCGACGTCGTCGCGGAGCGTGAGATCCGGTCGCGCGAGCAAACATCGACCATCGCACCGGACCGCGTGACCGAGCACTTCTGGGCGGTCGACATCCCCGGCCGCCCAGGCGTGCACCCCCCGGACCTGGGTGCCGTTGCACCCGACGGTGAGGTGTGGGCCGTCGAGCTCGAACGGGCCGTGAAGGAGGTGCGCGCCTACCAGGAGGTCATCGCCGCGTACCGGAACGCGGGCATGGGGCAGGTGTGGCACATCAAGTCCCAGGCGACCGCGCGGCGGGTCCTGGACGCGTGCACCCGCCTCGGTGTCCAGTGGGCTCCACCGGTGGCCGGCGGCGTCACGGTCTCCCGTGACGGCTTGATCCGGCTGCAGCAGTGGCTCCCCGGACGCGCCGGCCTTCGCGGACCCGAGCAGTGGACGCGCCAGCTCCCGCGCTCAGCACCAGCGGGCATCCCGGTGCCAGCCGACAAGCCCGACCTCTCCGCGAGCTGGCGGCGTGGACGAGTCATCGACCTCAACCAGGACGAGTTGGTCGGTGGCGTCCTCTGGTGAGACCACCGCCCCATACCGACGGCAGAAGAGGCGGCCCCGACCGAGCAGGGCCGCCTCTTCTATGCCCAGGGGCGGAAGGGCCTGTTGCGCGGCGGGGGCATCGCTGCGAGCCGTCAGAGATCCAGCCCCCGCCCCGCCCGCTCCGCACGCCCCGTTCCCTGCGTCAGAGCGCCCACCACAGCCTCAGGAGGCCACCCCAGGACGACAAATCCTGCCGAAGGCACCGGCGGACGGCGAGGCCGTGCCGGGGTCCCAGAACGGCTTAGAGCGTGCGCGGGTCTAGCGGCGAGCGCGGCCCACGACGGCCGTGGCCTGCGGCACTTACCCCGACCGTCTAGACCTCTGTCCTACGCTGGGGCTCATGGTCGAAGTCCAGGACCCCGCGACGCCGCCCCTCCCCGGTGAGCACGCACCGCTCGACCCAGCCACCCGGCCCTACGGCCAGCCCGTCACCGACGCCGAGGCACTCGGCGTCGCACGTCGCGTTGCCCGCAAAGCGCTCAGCGAAGGCCGCCGGCGCTCGAGCATGGCGGTGCCCGTCGAGCTCCCGCCTGCCGATGCGCCGTCGGTCATGAGTGCTTGGCGCTTGCCCGCGCGGCTGCTCATGCGTGCCCGTGCCAAGGCGGAGCTCGAGGGGGTCACGCTCACCCGCGTCCTCGGAGAGGCATTGTCCGCCTACGCGAGCTCTAGCCCCGGCGCCACAGTCCAGTACAGGGCGATGCCAGGGGGTGTGCACGCTACCGCCAGCGGCCCGACGAGACGGGTGCTCGACGCGACCCGGCGGACACGGACGGATGCGGAGATCGGCCGCGACTGACGGTCGACGGTCTTTCATCGTCACGTTTTGCTTTCGTTTCGAGGTCGGAGCGCCAAGTGTCGGCTCGGATAACGTTTGTCGACAGCGTGTCGCACCATCCACATACCGTCCAAAGCCGCTTTTCGCATTTTTGTTTAGTGCTCGGTGGTGAGGCAGCTGCCCTGGTGGACTCGCACTCGGGGCGGCGGCCCCCGGTCGGCGGAGCCGCCGGCAACGTTCTGTAGTCAACCTCAGTCAACGTGCAGACAACCAAAGACAAAGACTTCCGCGTTTCGTGCGTACCAGGTCCGCGTTTTCTGCGTACCGGGTACGCGTCATATGCGTACCCCGTACGCGTTATCTGCGTACCACGGGTGTCATGGATGACACCCCGTCCGCGCGTCGGTATGGCCGCCGGTTCAGCGAGGGTCCGCGGGATTCGCGTACCCCCTCACCAACAGTCGACCGCACCCGCTCACGGCCCCGCCGGACAGTAGGGCCGTGCGTAGACAGGGTGTACATGCCAGCGCGTAGGCTCATAGCGACCGAACGCTTGTACGACTGGAGGGAAGGCCGATGGCCCGCACCGAACGAGTCCTCACGATGATCGACCGCGACAACGACGCCCGCCGTCGGCACGCCGAACGCGTCCTCCACGCCCTCGAGAACCGCGCGGACGACCGCGAGGCATTCGCCGACACCCTCCGCGACGTCGCAGCCGAAGGGCGCAACCAGGTCGAAATCGCCGCATGGCTCGGGACCACCCGGCAGAACGTCAACAACATCATCAAAGGTCGTCGTTGACCCAGAACAGCACTGGGCCCCGCGTTCCGGGAAGTCCGCGGGGCCCAGTTCAAACATCATTCGCCACTTGAAAGGATACCACCCCGATGGGTTGGAACATGCGAGCAGAAGCCGTCAATGCGCACAAGGAAGCCATCCGTGACAGGCGCACGGAGATCGCCGCGATCAACAAGCGCCTTACCGCAGCAAACAAAACACTGACGGACGCCAAGCGATCCAACGACCCTGAGCGGATCGCCGCCGCCGAGCAGCGGCTCACCGAGGAGCGCGCACGAACGTTCGCCGACCTCGACGCGATCTCGCCCTACGCGCGGTTCAACATCACGGACATGGCCGTCCTGTACGTCGTCCTCTCGCATGCCAAGGAGGGCGTGAACCGCGACGGTCAGCCCCGCCAGTACTCCGCCACGCACCCCGGAGGGCCACGCACCACCACCCTCGGGCGCGGGCTCTACATCCAGGACATCAAAGATGAACTCAACGGCGGGCGCGGCGTCGAGGACGCGTTGGCGCGCCTGGTCGCTGGTCACGCGCTCGTTGTCGTCGAGTCCGGCAAGAACCTCGGCAAGGCCAACACCTACTACTGCCCGCCACCGGCCGAGATCCGCGCACGCCAAGGCGGGACGATCACCGGGACGCCAGCACAAGACAGCACTAAGGAGCAGAGCGAGCCAGTCAGCTTGGCGGAGCGCGCGGCTGCGAACGCCGTCCGCGCTCGAGCGGTGATCGACCGCAGGACCGCGAACCACGCTGGCCAGATCGCTCGGCTGGCGCACGGGCTCGGGCAGACCGAAGCGGAATGCGCCATCCGGCTGGACCGCATGCTCACGCACTTCCAAGACGCCTGGTCTGCTGACCACCGCGGCGCGCAGATGTCTGCAGCCGACGAGGAGCGTGCCGTAACTGAGACCGTGGACGCACTGCTGCAGAGGGCCGCGGCCTGACGCCCTCAGGCCGACGGTAGGCCAGTGCGCAGGCGTACCCGTGCGACGGCTTGGTGCACGCGGGTGGCGGGGTCCAGCGGCCCGACGGTGAGGCCATCGGGGTAGGTGGCGTCGTAGAGGGCGACGAGCGCGACGGCGAGCTCACGGAGCTCGTCGTGGCACCCCGGCTCGACGTCGCGGTCATCCACGGCCGGCCGCTTGGTGCGCTTCGATGGCGGCGAGGACGCGCCGCACGCCACGGGCGCGGTCGCCTGGCCACGTCAGGTCGACCTCGACGTCGGCGAGCACGTGGCCTTCACCGTCGCGCAACTCGTACCAGCCTTCGGTGCCGCGCTGGGCGTAGGCCACGGTCGCGCGCTTGCCTCCGCCGGTGACCTCGAGCCGCTGAGCGTCAGGCATCGCCGCCAGGGCCCGACGGAGCCGTTCACGTCCACGCTGGGCCTGGGTGCGTGGTGGGCGCTGGGCTGACGTGACGGCCGCTTCGGCGGCGGCGAGCTCGCGTGGGGTCCCCTGGACGCGTGCGACAGCGCGAGCGACCCGAGCCCGCTGTAGGGCGGTCGGGCGGCTGAGACCGTGGTAGGCGCCCTGTAGGAGTCCGAGTGCGACGAGTTCGCCGGCGGTCGCGTCGCGTGGCACGGCGAGGGGGTCGACCGGTGGCGGAGGCTCGCGCGCCGGAGGGGTGTGCGGGCCTCTGACCTGCGGAGATACGCTGGTGGTGACTAGTCAACGCGGGGCCCGCTGGGGTCATGGCCAAGTGGACAAGGGGGTGTTGCGCGCGTGGGCATGACGCGGCCCGCGCACCCCTGTCGGCCGCGCGGTAGACCGACCGCAGGTACTCCGCCACGATGCCTACATGACAAAGCGGACCATCACCGTCGAGATCGAACTCGATGACCAGCAGCCTGACGCGTACACCGACCTCGTGCACGGGCTCTGGTCGGTCGCTCACCTGGCAGCACCGGGAGCCGTGCGCGTAGTCGCTGACCGCCTCGCGGACGCCGCCGCTATGAACGCGCGGTGGGACGAGCTCGGCAAAACCGTGCCCTGGGCGTAGGCCCCGGTCAGCGTGGCGCGATTACTCGCCAGCGCCCACGGGCCCAGCTGCGAAGACGGCCTCATGCTCCTCGAACACGGTCACGCCATCGACCCGCATCCACGCGCCGGTTCGGCTCTGGATTGTCGACGGGTCCTGCCCGCTGTAGGCGATCACGTACCCCGGGAGCGCGATGATCGTCCAACCGTCAGGGAGCCGGTCCATTAGCCACGTGAGCCACTCACGCGCGGTGCGCATTGAACCCGAAGTGAAGTCGTCAGTGACATCGATCGATGCGAGTTCTCGGTTGGAGAGTGCGTCGGAGCCGAACCTGAAGTTGTACGGGAGGGCGGTCTTGAGCGCTGACATGGCGTGCCCGAGTGTCACGGGTTCGGTTGGACGGGTCACGACGATCTGCTTGTCGAGGTCGATCGGATGGACTCGGTCGAAGTGCGCGACCTTCACGAGACTGCGGTCACGGTTCTGACCGGGGTCCTTGTTGCCAAAGCCGTTGGTGTTCCAGACCGCAAGACCGCTGCCGCGGTAGCGCGAGATGAGCAACGTTTCGGGCGCGACGGCGTCCAGGTCCTCATCGACGTACACGCACCGGAACGTCACACGGTCGATCAACTGTCCGATACGTCCATCGATCTTCGTCCGGTGCTGCGTCAGGCGCGCCGGGAGGTCACGGGTCGACTTCCCGACGTAGACGAGCACTCCGTCTTCGAACAGTTGGTAGACGCCGCCGCGACGTTCGAGCTGGCCGATGTTCGCTTCGGATAGGTCTGTTGCCTCGAGCGAGTCGAGTACGGCGATGAGCTGATCGCGTAAGGCGGCGGTCACGCTGAGGCGGAAGTCGGCGACGAAGGACACGACCCGCACGCTAGCCGGTAGGTCGGCATCAACCGCTGGTTAACGAGCAGTGTCGTCAGTCGGACGGTTGCGGAAGCGCATCCTGGAGGTACTTGATGACCTCCCTCTCGATGTCCGCGCGCTCGGGCGCGCCCGCAACTTGGCAGCGGGTCTCGGCGCAGTGGAGGACCTGCCTGCTGCGTGCGCGGGGTGTCATGCCTCCCTGACGGCAGCAACGGCGGCGTCGCGCGCAGGGCCGTCGGGCATGAGGGAGGCTGTGATCGCCTGCGCAACGAGGGCCTGGGCGTCCGTGAGCGGCATACGACCTGCGGGCAGGTTCGCTGCCCGCACTCGTCCGGGGTGGATCGTGTCCCACACCGATCGACCATTCCCGCGGGCGCCCCCTGGCGCGTTCGATCCAAATCCCGTCATGACAGCGTTCCACAAGACTGGGCGATAGGCGCGAAGGAGCGCACGCTCGGCAAGCACGACCCATGCATCGTCGAGGACGAGGTAGCGCACTCGGAAGTCGGCGACGTCGACGTTGCTCGCCTCGCCGACAGACCGCGTGTGGTCTTGAATCCGCTCCAGGAGGTTGTACCCGTCCTGGTCCGTCGGGTCGCCGTAGCTGCTATTGCCTGCTGCGGCCTTCCCAACGTAGACCGGCACGGTAGCTCCCGCAGCGACCAGCGGCGCGTACAAGGTAAAGGGGCCGTTGTAGTAGAGCGCGTACACACCTGCGCCACGGAACGCCGGCGGAGGGAACGGCAGCAGCGGGGCAGCCTCGAGCTTCTCACGAAGCAAGGTCTGAAGGTTCTTCAGAGCCAAAGGGTCGTATGCGTCTGCTGGCGGAGCATTGCGACGTGGTGGCACGCCGGGACGCTACAGCCGGCAGCTCGAGGGACTGGGTACCGGCGCGCCGGTACCCAGTCAGATGGTGACGGACTCGCCGACTGCGCGGGCGTCGGCGACGATCAGGTGGGCTTTCACAGCGTGAGCGACGGTCTGTGCGAGGTGGACCGGGACGGCGTTCCCGAGTTGGCGCATCGCCTCGGTCCATGACCCGTGAAGTTCGTACTCGTCGGGGAAGGTCTGAATGCGCGCTGACTCGCGGACCGTGAAATACCTCACGGACCCGTCGACGCGGCGGAGCATGTTCTCCCCGCCAGGGACACCGTGGTCGCCCGCCTTCAACGCCTTCGCGGGAAGGTCGACGGGAGACCCCGTGTGGCCGGCGTACGACCTTGCACCCGGCTGCAGGACATGGTTGTGGACCGAACGGGTGCCCTTGACAGTTGGCTCGGGGAGCCCAACGAGGGCATCCCTAACGGTGCGCCACGGCTTCAGGAGCGCCCCCGTGTCTCCATCACGAAGAGCGGCGATGCGAGCTTCGGTGCGTGCGGGACGCTCGGGCCGGTCCTTGGTTGCGACCTTGTGCCGGTCCCAGTAAGCCCCCGTGACCCACTGGTCGTATAGGAGCGCGTCGTAGGAGTGTGTCGGATCCGGGAAGCTGAACTCGGCGTCGAGGTCAGCGCGGAAGCCCACGAGGAAAACACGCCAACGCTGCTGCGGCACGCCGTAGTCGGCGGCGTTCACCACCGTCGGCACAAGGTTGTAGCGCAGGCCGGTGTCTGAACTCGTGGTGTGGTCAGCCTGGAGCCGCTGCAGGTGCTCAAACCACGACTCATCGTCACGGCGCACGTTCTCCGGGTGCTGGAGCCGGAGCTGCACGTAGCTGTAGTAGTTGCTGAACGTCGAGCGTGTGAGCCCCCTGACGTTCTCGATCAGGAACGCCTTGGGGCGCAACGTGCGGATGACCTCCGCTGTGGCGGGGAACATGTCGCGGGCGTCACCTGACGCTCGATGCTTGCCGCCCATCGAGAACGGCTGGCAGGGCGGCCCACCGGCCACGAGCGTTACGTCGGTCACGCCGCCCCAGTCCACGGCACGGACGTCGCCCTCATGGACGCGCCACTCGGCGACCAACTCGTACCCGTCGCGCTGGTTCTCGCGGATGGTGTCGCAGGCCCATCGGTCCCACTCGACGGTCACGGCAGGCTTGAAGCCAGCCTGTGCGCAGCCGAGGGCAAGGCCACCAGCACCAGCGAACAGTTCGACGGATCTCACGCCCGAACCTTAACGGGCCCTACCCACACGCGTTAGACGCCCGCCGAGCGGATCAGCCTAGTCTGGCGACGTGACACCGACTGGCTCTTGGGCGTCGAGCAGGGCTGTCCGTGCGGTCATGCAAGCGAACCGGAGCCGCGATACGCGGCTCGAACTTGCAGTGCGCCGCGAGCTGCACCGACGAGGGCTGAGGTACCGGGTGTCCTACCGGCCGGCGGGCACTCGACGGACCATCGACGTCGCGTTCACGCGTCAGAAGGTTGCCGTCTTCCTCGACGGTTGCTTCTGGCACGGATGTCCCGACCACTACAGGCCAGCGCACAAGAATGCCGAGTTCTGGTCGGCGAAGATCGCAGCAAACCGGGCGCGTGACGCGGACACCTCGGCGCGTCTGCAGGCAGCGGGATGGGTCGTCCTCAGGTACTGGGAACATCAGAGCTCAACCTGGATCGCCGACGAGGTGGAGAGAGTGGTGCGCGAAGGAGTTCGCCCGTTCGCTGGGTGGTTCACCCTCGATGCCTTCGAGGCGGAGGCGGCGGAAGGAGGACCTGTAGCCCCTCGGTGGCCCGCCGTGACGTTCGGGGACCCATGGAACGGGTGGGCGACGCCGGTCGTGACCCCTGAGGTGCTGGTCTCCGTGTTGGACGTCGTCGCAGCGGCAACGGGTGAGGCGCACCGTTGGGACGGCGACGTCGCCGTGGTCGCCGGACCGGTTAGCGAATCGGGCGAGCCTGAGTACGAGGACCGACTCGAGCCGGACGACTCGGGCCTCTACGACCTCGGCGAGCTCGGCTGGACGTGGGTAGAGCTGGCTTGACTGTCCGGCAGGGTCTGATGTAGCAGGGTAGCCGGTTGTCGGCGTGGTTGTCAGACGGCCGGAAGCGGCGCGTGAATCGCAGCCGACGTGGGACAACGGGCAGTGTAGCGACGGTCTTGAAAACCGTTGGTGCGGTGACCCCGCACTCAAGGGTTCGAATCCCTTGCCCTCCGCCCGCGCGCCAGCCGTGCCCGTCAGGGCTGCTGGACCGTGACCAGGGGCGTCGAGCCCTCGGGGACCACGTAGACCGCGCCCGCCTCGCGGAGGGCCTCGATGCGGCGGCTCTCGATGATCTCGGGCGTCAGCGACGCGGCGAGGAGGCGGTTGGCCTCCGCCTGGCCGTTGGCCTCGGCGATCGCGGCTGCCGCCGCCTGCTCGGCCTGCACGACCTGCGCCTGCGCCTCGATGCGCGTCGCCTCGAGGTTCGCCTCGGCCTCCTGGACGCGCTGCTGCGCGGCCTCGACGGCGTCGAGCGACGCCTCGACCTGCTCGCTGAACCGGATGTCCTGGAGCTCGACGCGCTCGACCACCACGCCGTAGTCCGAGAAGTCCTCGTTGAGCCCGTCGAGGATCTCGCGCTCCACGTCGTCGCGGTACTCGCCCCGGAACTGCACGGGCGTCAGGACGCCCGGCACCTGCTCGACGACCTCCTCGCCGTCGACGACCTGGACGGGCTCCTGCTCGTCGGGGCGCACGTTCGACGGCGCCTCCCGCATGGTGGAGAGGATCACCGGCTGCACGACCTGGCGCGTGAAGTTCTCCTGCGTCCGGTAGCGGTTGTAGAGGGTGCGGATCTTCTCCGGGTCGGCCTGGAGCGAGTAGGAGACCTGCGCGTCGACGTTCGGCTGCACCCGACCCAGCGAGACGGTGATCTCGCGGCCCTGGATGTTGCCGTCCGTGTACGCGGGGGTGCCGTCGCCGGTGCCCGCGTAGGTCGCCGTCTGGGAGAGCAGGTCCCACGTGGAACGCGACTGCCACGGCGCCTTGACGCTGATCCCCGTGGTGACGTCCACACCGGCCACGGCGCCGCCGATGTTGACGATCACGTTGGCCTGGCCGGCCGCCTGCGAGTACAGGACCGAGGGGAGGAAGGCCAGGGCGCCGAAGGCGAGGGCCGCGAACCCGACCAGCCGGGGGAGCCTGGCCTTGTCCACGGTCACCTGGCGGGTCGTGCCCTTCTTCGTGACCTCCTTGGTCGTCGTCGGGCGCGTGCGCGCGAAGCGCAGGGCGCCGACGCCGAGCGCCAGCAGCAGGAGGGCGAGCACGAACCAGGCCACGACGGGTCCTCTCTCAGGGGGTGCCGCGGTCAGACGTCGCCGCGTGCGGGCACACCCTGCCCGACCGAGATCATCTCCGGGCTGACCGACACGCGCCGGCCCCGGTGGACCAGGACCGCGCCGACGTAGATCGACCAGAGCGAGAGCGTGTCGAACGCGAGCCGCTCGGAGATCCCGAAGGGCACGCCGAGGCCCGTCCCCCCGGTGACGACGTCGAGGAACAGGACCAGGCCCACGATCGAGACGGCGAGCGTCACGGCGGTGACGGCCCGCACCGCACCGCCGTAGCGGGGGACCGCGGGGTCGCCGCGGCGCGGCCGGCCGAGCGCGACCACGAGCAGGCCCATGGCCAACCACTGCAGGACGCCCTGAGCCAGGGCAGCGACGTCGTGCCCGTCCGGGGCGACGTCCCAGGGCAGCAGGCCCACGCCGGCCAGCGCGAGGCCCGCCAGACCGGTCGCGACCATCGCCGCCCGCCCCCACGTCCGCCGGGGCCATGCGTCCCGCAGCAGGACGGCGCCGACGCTCACCGCGAGCCCGGCCAGGACGGTGGCCGCGTTGACGGCGTCGTGCCACGGGGAGCAGACGTACCGCGCGAGCGCGCCGCCCTCGGTGAAGGTGCCGCACGTCGTCACGCCCAGGTCGCTGATGGCGTTCGCGGTGAACGAGTACGCCTGGGGCCACGCGAGCGCGGCCGCGAGCTGGACGGCCAGCAGGAGGCCGCTCAGGGCCCAGGCGAGGCCGCCGCCGACGAGCCGTGCCGAGCCCTGTCGATCACGCCGTCGTCCGCCCATGGTCCGAAAACTACCGGTCGAACGGTGTGCCGCAGGGCCCGCCCGACCGATCACGGGCTCCTGCCGAGCGCGTCCCCGGTCGCCCACCTAGCGTGGGCGCATGAGCCCTGCCAGCCGACTCGTCGACCGGATGATCGTCGGGTACCAGCACCGCCTGTCCCCCCGGAAGGGCTTCACGTGCGCCCACCTGGTCGCGCACGGCGGGCGCTCCTGCTCGGCCGAGGTGCGTGACGTCGTCCGGCGCCGCGGGGTCCTGCGCGGCACCGTGCCGACCGTGCTGCGGTTCGCGGCGTGCTACCGGGCGGCGACCATGCTCGCGCAGACCGACGTCCGCGGCGTGTGCTGCTGCGGCGGCATCCCCATCCCGTTCCGGTTCTGACGGCCCAGCAGGCTGCGACCTACCGCATCTGCGGCGGCGCCGTGCCGACCGCGGTCCCGCAACGCAGTCCCGCGGACCCGGGACAATGGTGAGCATGACGACGCCCGACGAGCACGCCCTCGAGCCCGTCGAGCTGATCCGGCAGTCCGGCACGGTGCTGCGGATGGGGACGGCCATGCTGTCGTCGGGCACCGGCTCGTACCGGGTCAAGACGGCGATGCAGCAGGTCGCGACCGCGCTCGGCATCGACCGCCACCACGCCCACGTGACCCTCACGGAGATCACCGCGACGTCGCACCGCGGCCGCATCTTCCGCACCGAGGTGGCCGAGGTGCGGTCGGTCGGTGTCAACGCGCACCGCCTGGGCGAGCTGACGAACCTCGCGAACGGGCTGCGCCCGGGCGCCCGGGCCGACGACGTCCTGCGCGAGCTCGACCGGATCGACGCGCTGCCGCCGCTCTACCCGGCCTGGGCGAACGCCCTCTTCGCCGCCGTGGCGTGCGGGGCGTTCGCGTACCTGAACGACGGCGGGCTCGTCGAGGTCCTCGGGGTCTTCCTGGCCGCCGGCCTCGGGCAGCTGGTGCGGCGGTGGCTGCTGCACCGGCGCGCGAACCAGATCGGCGTGACGATGCTCGCGGCGGCCGTGTCGAGCCTGGCCTACCTCGCTTTCGTGCTCGTCCTGGACGCCGTCGGCGGCTCCGGTGCGACGCACGAGGCCGGGTTCATCTCCGCGGTCCTCTTCCTCGTGCCCGGGTTCCCGCTCGTGACGGGCGCACTCGACCTCGCCAAGCTCGACCTCTCGGCCGGCGTCGCCCGGATCACGTACGCCGCGCTGATCCTCACGTCGGCCGCGGTGAGCGTGTGGGCGGTCTCGTGGTTGACCGGCCTGGAGACCGACCCGTCGCCCGCGGCGGAGGTGCCGCTCGTGCTCGAGGTCGCCCTGCGGACCCTCGCCAGCGCGCTCGGCGTCCTGGGGTTCGCGCTGATGTTCAACTCCCCGTGGCGGATGGCGCTGGGCGCCGCGGCGATCGGCGCCGTGGCGAACGTCCTGCGGCTCCAGCTGGTGGACGGCGGCGTGGCCGTCCAGGCCGCGACGATGCTCGCGACGCTCGTGGTCGGCCTCATGGCCGCGTGGGTGGCCCCCCGGCTCCGCGTCCCACGGATCACCGTCTCGGTGCCCGCCGTCGTCATCATGGTCCCGGGCGCCGCGGTGTACCGCGCCGTCGTGGGCCTGAACAACGGCGACGTCGACGTCGCCGTGGCGGCGGGGATCCAGGCGGTGTTCGTCGTCGTCTCGATCGCCGTCGGGCTCGCCGTGGCGCGCATGCTGACCGACCGCGCGTGGGCCTTCGAACGCTGAGCACAGGCACTCACCGCCGGTTCCGCCGCAGGTCAGGGCTCGCTTTGCCCCTGGTCGGACCGGCCGGGTACCCTGACCTGCACACTGGAGACGTCGCATAGTCAGGTCTAGTGCGCGACCCTGCTAAGGTCGTGAAGGGGCAACCCTTCCGTGGGTTCAAATCCCACCGTCTCCGCTCTCTTTCGACGAACCCCGCGCCGCTCCGGTGCGGGGTTTCGTGGTTCCCGGGCAGGTGCAGGGCCAGGCCGCGCGGCACGCGCGAGGGCGGTGTCGCTGCCCTACGCTGCGGCGTCATGCGCGAGTTCGTGGACGGTGCCCGGCTGCTGCTGCGGGGCTGGGGCTTCTGGCGGCGACGCCCGTCCGCGATGGCGTGGGGTCTGGTGCCGGCCGCTCTGGCTGGCGTGCTGGTCCTGACCCTTTTCGTGGTGCTGGTCCTCAACCTCGAGCGGATCGGCGACGCCCTCACGGGGTTCGCCGACGGCTGGGGCGACCCGTGGCGCCAGATGGTCGAGCTCGCGGCGCAGGCCGTGGTCCTCGGGGCGGCGGTCGTGCTCGCCGTCGTGAGCTTCACCGGCCTGACCCTCGCGGTCGGGGAGCCCTTCTACGACCGCATCTGGCGCGCGGTCGAGCAGACCGAGACGGGGACGGTGCCCGCGGGTGACACGGGCTTCTGGCGCGGCGCCGTGGACGGCCTGGCGATGGTGGGCCGCGGGCTCGTGGTCGCCGTCATCGCGGGGGCGATCGGCTTCATCCCGGTGGTCGGCACCGTGCTCGGCTGGGTGGCCGGCGTCGTGCTCACGGGCTGGGTGCTGGCCCACGAGCTGACGACGCGCGCGCTCGTGGCGCGGGGCATCGAGCGGCGCGAGCGCAACGGCCTGCTGCGCGCCAACCGGGTGCGTGCGGTCGGCTTCGGGGCGGCGACGCAGCTCTGCTTCCTGGTGCCCGGCGGGGCCGTCGCCACCATGCCGGCCGCCGTCGCGGGCTCCACGCTCCTCGCCCACAGCCTGCTCGCGGGCACGCCGCTGCGCGTGGTCGAGGTCCCGGAGGCCCGCCGCGCGCAGGCCGGAGGGGACGGCCTCGCGGGGTGACCGGCGGGAGGCGCCCGGCCGCGTGGCGCGGCCGGGCAGCGCCGCCGGGGGAGCGGATTGGGACGGACCCCGCCCGGCATGTATTCTCGTCTGCGGCCCTCGGGCCACGCGCCCGTAGCTCAACGGATAGAGCATCTGACTACGGATCAGAAGGTTGGGGGTTCGAATCCCTCCGGGCGCACAGATGGAAGGCCCTTCACCAGCGGACACGCTCGGTGAGGGGCCTTCGTCGTCCCCGGGCCGTCGACCTCCGCGCGGGGCGTGTGCCCTCAGCGCACGGCGGCGACGACCGCCCCGACGGCGAAGATCGCGGCCTCGGCCGTGCGCGCGCGGTGCTCGGCCGCGCGGGCCTCGTCGCGTGCGAGCTGCAGCTCGGCCTCCAGCTCGGCGATGCGCGCGTCGAGCTCGGTGGTCGGGGCGGGCGTCAGCTGGTCGGTGGTCACACTGAGTCATCGGGTCGCGCGACGGCGGGTTGAGCGCGGGGCGGGGTGACGTCGGCCATTCACCCGGATGCAGCGCTGATCTTGGTCCGGTCGGGTGAGCGACGGCGACCGGCGTTCACCCGAGTGGGTGGTGGTGAGATGAGGGCACGGTGGCGACCCCGGTGAACCGGACGGGGCGTTGGGCCGTCTCCCCGGAGGACGGCGTGCGCGCGGACGCACGCGGTCCAGGGGCCGAACGGAGGGCACGGGCATGAGCGGACAGGCGGCTGAGGCGGCGGAGCAGGCGACGCGCACGACCGAGGCGGGCGGGACGCGACGCGTGTTCCTCGCCGGTTCCCTCGCGGTGGCCGGCGCGGGCGTGCTGGTGGCGTGCGCTGCGGACGACGGCGGCTCCGGCGGCGCGACCGGCGGCGGCTCCGGCGGCGGTGGCGCCACGGCGGCGGGCGGGCTCGTCGCGCTCGCGGACGTGCCCGTCGGCGGAGCGGTCTCCGCCACGACGAGCAACGGTGACAAGGTGCTGGTCACGCAGCCGGAGGCGGGGACGGTCGCGTGCTTCAGCGCCGTCTGCACGCACCAGGGCTGCGCCGTCGTGCCGGGTGACGGCACGCTCGCGTGCCCGTGCCACAACTCGGTGTTCGACCTCGCGACCGGCGAGAACCTCGAGGGGCCGGCGCCCAGCCCGCTTCCCGAGGTGGCCGTCGAGGTCAGGGACGGGCAGGTCGTGGAGGCGTGAGACCCGCGGCGGGCGGGGCGGGGGATGCGGTGCGTGAGCGCAGCCCCCGCTCCGCGACGAGCGCGAGGACCCCGAAGACGACCGCCCCGGCCTCGGACACGAGCGAGAGCACGGCGGGTGTGCCCCCGCCCGCCTCCTGCACGCCGAGGAACCCGACGGTGAGCGCCATGACGTACGCGCCCAGCGTGGCGAGGCCGAACCCGACGGTGGCGAGCACGGGCAGCCAGTGGTCCCACACCAGCAGCGCCAGGGCGACGACGACGCCGCCCACGAACGTGGCCAGGAAGCCCGGCCCGAGCACGGGGTGCGCCCGCAGGCCGAGCGTCCACAGGTCGAGGTGCACCACCGCGCTGAGCAGCACCGACGCGGCCGCCAGGCCACGCGCGACGTTGCCGGCCGTGCGCCGCCGGACCGTGCGGCTCACCGCCGCGCCCGGCGCCGCGGTGCTCGTGATCGGTGCTGCGGTCATGATGGTCTCCCCTCGTCGCGCCGGTCGTCCCCGGCGTGGACCCTCCCCGGCAGAGACGTGCCAGGGGGCGCGCCGGTTCACCGGGCGCGCTCCCGGCGTCGGGCCGGCGCCGGGAGCGGGGGGTGCCGGGTGCCCGTGAGCTCGTCCGACCTGATGATCGCGCTGCACGGCGAGCACGCCGGGCCGCTGTGGGGCTACGCGCTGAGGCTCACGGGCGGCGACCGCGTGCGCGCGCAGGACGTGGTCCAGGAGACCCTGCTCCGCGCATGGCGCTCGCCGCGCGTGCTGGACGGCTCGACCGGCTCGACGCGAGCGTGGCTCTTCACCGTCGCGCGGCGCCTGGTCATCGACGAGTGGCGCTCGTCCCGCGCGCGGCGCGAGGTGCTCGCCGACGACGTGCCCGAGCCGCGCCGGACCGACGGCGACGCGGACACCGAGGCCCTCCTCGAGGGCTGGCTGGTCGTGGACGCGCTCGAGCGGCTCTCGCAGGAGCACCGCGAGGTGATCCTGCTCTGCTACTACCGCGGCCGGACCGTCGCCGAGGCCGCACGTCTGCTCGGTGTCCCGGAGGGCACCGTGAAGTCACGGACGCACTACGCGCTGCGCTCGCTGCGGCTCGTGCTGCAGGAGATGGGGGTGACCCGTGGCTGACGCCGACCACGAGCGGTGGGCCGTCGAGGTGGGTCCGTACGTCCTGGGCTCGCTGGACCCGCACGCCCGTGCCCGCTTCGAGGACCACGCCGCCACGTGCGCGGCCTGCCGCGCCGAGGTGTCGGCGCTCGCCGGGCTCCCGGGCCTGCTGGACCGGGTGCCGGCCGACGTCGTCGACGAGCTCGAGGGCCGCCGCGGCGGCGCCGAGCGGGCAGAGCCGCCGCCCCTGCTGCTCGCCGACCTGCTGCGCGTGGCGCGCCGCGAGGAGCGCGCGCGCACGCGGCGTCGGCGCGTCGTGGGGGCGCTGGCCGCGGCGGCCGTGCTCGCCGCCGTGCTGGTGCTGCCCGGCAGCCCGCTGGCGCTGCCGTGGCGGACGGTCGAGACGCAGGTGGCGAGCGCGACGATCGAGCTGAGCCCGGTCGTGGACACCCCCGTCACCGCGACGGTGCGCCTGGACGACGTCGCCTGGGGGACGAAGATCGACCTGGTCTGCCGGCACGCGGGGGGCGGGGCGGACCCGGCGGCACCCGCGCCGGGTACGGCCGCGCCGGCGGAGCCCGGCGGCTACGGCGACGGGGGCGAGGGGGGACCGACGCGCGTCGGGTACGCGCTCGTGCTGCGGGACGGTGCCGGCAGGTCGGAGGAGGTGGCGACGTGGGCCGGCGTGGCGGACCGCGAGGTCACCGTGCCGGCGTCCACCCTCATGCGCCGCGCCGACATCGTCGCGGTCGAGCTCGTCGCCACCGACGGGACGGTGCTGCTGGCCGGCGCGCCGTAGCCCGCCGCGCGCGGCGCTCAGGCCACGCGGCGCACGACGACGTCGGTGATCTCGTGCCCCAGGTCCAGGCCACGGCGTTCGAAGCTCGTCACGGGCCGGTGCGCGGGACGCGGGGCAGGGCCGCCGTGGGGGTTCTCGAGCCCGGGATCCGCCGCGAGGACCTCGAGCACCACCTCGGCGTACGGCGCCCAGTCCGTCGCGACGTGCAGCACGCCGCCGACGGCGAGCCGCGACCGCATCAGGGCGACGTGGTCCGGCTGGACGATGCGCCGCTTGTGGTGCCGCTTCTTGGGCCACGGGTCCGGGAAGAACACGTGGATCGCGTCGAGCGAGCCCTCGGGCACCCGGTGGCGCAGCAGCTCGAGGGCGTCGCCGTGCGCGACGCGGACGTTGGTCAGCCCGGCCGCCTCCACCAGGAGCAGCAGGTTGGCGATCCCCGGCAGGTGCGCCTCGACCGCGAGGTAGTCCCGCCCGGGGTCGGCCGCGGCCATGGCCGCCACGGCCTCGCCCATCCCGGAGCCGATCTCCAGCACCAGGGGCGCGTCGCGGCCGAAGAGGGCCCGGCGGTCGAGCGGACCGTCGCCCGTGCCGTGCACCGAGAAGCCCAGCGTCGGCCAGAGGCGCTCGAGCGCCTCCCGTCGCGCGGGTCCCAGGGTGGCGCGCCGCGGGTGGAAGGTGCGCAACGGCCCGTGCGGCTCGGGTGCGCCGAAGGTGAAGTCGTCGGACATGGTGCTGATCCTCCCGGAGGGCTGCGCACGGCCGCCGCCCGGGGCGGATTCACCCGTGCGGCGGGGCGCCGGTGTCGATAGGGTCTGGCGGCCGGGCACCCGGTACACCGATATCTTCACAAGGGGAACCCATGCGTCTCGCACGTTCAGCCGCTGCTGTCGCTCTCGCCGTGACGGCGCTCGCGCTCACGGGATGCGGCCCCGACGAGCCGGTCCGGGACGAGGAGACCGGTGAGATCACCGAGAGCTCCGAGTCCGACGTCTTCGCCCTGCAGGTCGGGGACTGCATGAACAGCGGCGAGCTCGCCGAGGAGGTCGAGTCGGTCCCGACCGTCCCGTGCAGCGAGCCGCACGACTCGGAGATCTTCGCCTCGACCGAGCTCGAGGACGGCGACTACCCGGGCGACGACGCGATCTTCGACCTGGCGGACGAGTTCTGCCTCGCGGAGTTCGAGACGTTCATCGGCGTGCCGTACGACGAGTCCGAGATCTACTACCAGCCGCTCGCGCCCAGCGAGATGGGCTGGAACGAGCTCGACGACCGCGAGGTCCTGTGCATCGCGCTCGACGAGACCGAGGGTGGCATCACGGGCAGCCTGGAGGGCGCGGCTCGCTGAGCCGTCGTGGCGGTGGGTCGGCCGGGAGTCGCTCGGCCACCCACCGCGCCACGTCGGCGAGGTAGCGATCGCGTGCCGGCGCCGACGACAGCGCGAGGTCGTGCACGCCGCCCGGGACCTGGACGATCGTGACGTCGGGGCCCAGCCGCGGCGCGCGCTCGACCATGTGCTCCACCGCGAGCACGCTGTCGGTGCGGTCGAGCGCCTCGTGCAGGCGGTCGGCGGGGCCGGACGCGTCGCTCGTGCACACGAGCACCGGGACGTCGACGGCCAGGCCGCGCGCGACGGCGCGGTGCCCGCGCCGCACCGAGCGGATGAAGCCCGCCCGGACGCCGAAGCCCTCGTGCGGCTTCCACGCCAGGTCGTAGTCCCAGGGGCCCCCGGTCTCGCGGTGCAGGCCCCGCCCGTAGTGGGGCTGCAGCTGCGAGACGACCGTGTGCGGCGCGACCCTGCCGAGCATGTCGACGGCGCGCGTCGTGACGACGCGGTCGAACCACCCCCGGTTGAGCTCGAGCCACGGGCTGTTGAGGACGAGCGCGTCGACCACCGGCTCCGCGCGGCCGCGCCGCTCGTGCGCCCAGAGGCACAGCAGCAGCCCGCCGGTCGAGTGCCCGTGCCCGACGACGACGGTGTGCCCCCACTCACGCAGGAGGCGCACCGAGCGGTCGAGCTCCTCGGCGTGCACGGCCAGGTCCGGCGCGTCGTTGGGCCGCTGGTGCGCCAGCAGCGAGCGGCCGTAGGACCGCAGGTCCAGGGCGTAGAAGTCGTAGCCCATGGCGGCCCACGCCTCGCCCAGGTGCGCCTGGAAGAAGTAGTCGACGTAGCCGTGGACGTACAGCACCGCCCGCTCCAGCCGGGGGACCCCACGGCGCCGGACGAGCGTCGCGACGCCCGGACCCTGCGCGTCGGGACGCAGGTCGAGCGTCAGCGCCTCCCATCCGGGCAGCACGTCGTCGTGCCACTGGGCGTGCCTGGCGGGCGGGGTCCCGGGTCCGTGCGTCACGTCGCTCCTCGTGGGCGCTGGCGGCGTCCGCGACGCCGGCGTGCGCACATCGTGGCAGGCGCCCGGGGGTGGCCGGGTCAGGCCGCCAGGGCGTGCTCCGCCTTGACCGCCAGGACGGGGCAGGGCGCGTCGAGGAGGATCGCCTGCGAGCGGCTGCCGAGCAGCAGCTTGCCGACGGGGCTGCGGTGGCGCAGGCCGATGACCACGAGCTGCGCGCCCGTCTCGGCGGCCAGGGAGACGATCTCCTCGGCCGGGGCGCGCCCGCGCACCAGCTGACGCAGCGAGTAGCGCACGCCGCTCTCCCGGAGGAGGGCCTCGATCCGCTCGAGCTCCCGGTCCGTCGCGAAGGTCGACTCCGACGGGTCGCTGGACCCTGACACGTTCACCACGAGCAGCTCGGCGCCGCGCGACCGCGCCTCGGCGAGCGCGTGGGTGAGGGCAGCGGTGCCCTCGGGGGTCGGGGTCCAGCCGACGATGATCGACATATGAGGCTCCTCGGATCGGGCGGCCGGATCGCGGCCGACTGCCATTGTCCCGGTGCCGGGCGGGCCAGTGCTGGGACCAGCTACCCAGGGACGCCTCGCGCGGCCGGAACCTCTCGCGCCGCAGAGTTGAGCGGAATAGACTCAAGTTGACCCTCGGTTGAACCAGGGGACACCAGACCACGCACGACACGGGACGGGCGCACCGTCCACGCAGCCCGGAGGCGCACCACTGATGGACCAGAAGTTCACGACGAAGTCGCAGGAGGCCCTCGCCGCGGCGATCCAGGCCGCGACGGCGGGCGGGAACCCGCAGCTCGAGCCGGTCCACCTGCTCGACGCGCTGCTCGAGCAGCCGGGCGGTGTCGCCTCGGCGCTGCTCGACGCCGTCGGGGTGGACCGCGCGGCGCTCGCGCAGCGCACGGCGGCCGCCAAGGCCACGCTTCCCGCGGCGTCGGGCGGCTCCGTGGTCCAGCCGACCCTGTCGCGCGCCACGAGCGCGGTCATCACGGCCGCCCAGCAGGAGGCGCAGGCCCTCGGCGACGAGTACGTCTCGGCCGAGCACCTCCTCATGGGCATCGCCGCGGGCTCGTCGCCCGCCGCCCAGGCGCTGCGGGACGCCGGCGCCACGCGCGACGCGCTCGCGGCGGCGCTGCCCACCGTGCGCGGCTCGGCCCGCGTGACCACGCCCGACCCCGAGGGCACCTACCAGGCGCTCGAGAAGTACGGCGTCGACCTCACGGCCGCCGCGGCCGAGGGCAAGCTCGACCCCGTCATCGGCCGTGACGCCGAGATCCGCCGCGTGGTGCAGGTGCTCTCGCGCCGCACCAAGAACAACCCCGTGCTCATCGGCGAGCCGGGCGTGGGCAAGACCGCCGTGGTGGAGGGCCTCGCCCAGCGCATCGTCGCGGGC
Organism: Actinotalea sp. JY-7876; assembly: GCF_014042015.1. Classification (NCBI taxonomy): domain Bacteria; kingdom Bacillati; phylum Actinomycetota; class Actinomycetes; order Micrococcales; family Cellulomonadaceae; genus Actinotalea; species Actinotalea sp. JY-7876. The sequence goes on from NZ_CP059493.1 coordinate 300,598, forward strand.
GACGTGCCCGAGTCCCTGCGCGGCAAGCGGCTCATCGCGCTCGACCTCGCCTCGATGGTCGCCGGGGCCAAGTACCGCGGCGAGTTCGAGGAGCGCCTCAAGGCCGTCCTCGAGGAGATCAAGTCCTCCGACGGCGAGGTCGTCACCTTCATCGACGAGCTGCACACGGTCGTCGGGGCCGGTGCGGCCGAGGGCTCGATGGACGCCGGCAACATGCTCAAGCCGATGCTGGCGCGCGGCGAGCTGCGCATGGTCGGCGCGACGACCCTCGACGAGTTCCGCGAGCGCATCGAGAAGGACCCCGCCCTCGAGCGGCGGTTCCAGCAGGTCTTCGTCGGGGAGCCGAGCGTCGAGGACACCGTCGCGATCCTGCGCGGCCTCAAGGAGCGGTACGAGGCGCACCACAAGGTCGGCATCGCCGATGCGGCGCTCGTCGCGGCGGCGACGCTCTCCGACCGGTACATCCCCGGGCGTCAGCTCCCCGACAAGGCGATCGACCTGGTCGACGAGGCCGCGTCGCGCCTGCGCATGGAGCTCGACTCCTCGCCGGTCGAGATCGACGAGCTCCGCCGCGCCGTGGACCGCATGACGATGGAGGAGTCCTACCTCGCCGAGGCGGCCGACCAGGACGACCCGGCCTCGCGCGACCGCCTCGAGCGGCTGCGCGCCGAGCTGGCGGACCGCCGCGAGGAGCTGGCCGGACTGACCGCGCGCTGGGAGGCGGAGAAGGCCGGGCAGAACCGCGTGGGCGAGCTGCGCGTGCGCCTGGACGAGCTGAAGGTCGCGGCCGAGAAGTCGCAGCGCGAGGGCGACCTCGCGACGGCGTCGCGCCTGCTCTACGGCGACATCCCCGCGGTCGAGAAGGAGATCGCCGAGGCCGAGCAGGCCGAGCGGCGCCGTCCGGAGGGCGAGGGCCCCGCCGAGGCGCCCATGATCGCCGAGCGGGTCGGCACCGACGAGATCGCCGAGGTCGTCTCCGCGTGGACCGGCATCCCGACCGGACGCCTGCTCGAGGGCGAGACCGCCAAGCTGCTCCACATGGAGGAGGTGCTCGGCGAGCGCCTCATCGGGCAGAAGAAGGCCGTCGCCGCGGTGTCCGACGCGGTGCGTCGCTCGCGCGCCGGCATCGCGGACCCGGACCGGCCCACGGGCTCGTTCCTCTTCCTGGGCCCGACGGGCGTCGGCAAGACCGAGCTCGCCAAGTCGCTCGCGGACTTCCTCTTCGACGACGAGCGCGCCATGGTCCGCATCGACATGTCGGAGTACGGCGAGAAGCACTCGGTCGCGCGCCTGGTGGGTGCCCCGCCCGGGTACGTCGGCTACGAGGAGGGCGGCCAGCTCACCGAGGCCGTGCGGCGCCGGCCCTACACGGTCGTGCTGCTCGACGAGGTCGAGAAGGCCCACCCCGAGGTGTTCGACATCCTGCTCCAGGTGCTCGACGACGGGCGCCTGACCGACGGCCAGGGCCGCACGGTCGACTTCCGCAACGTCATCCTCGTGCTGACGTCGAACCTCGGCTCGCAGTTCCTCGTGGACCCGACGCTGGACGACGCCGCGAAGCGCGAGGCCGTCATGAGCGCCGTGCGCGCGGCCTTCAAGCCAGAGTTCCTCAACCGCCTGGACGACGTCGTGCTGTTCGACGCGCTCTCGCTGGGGGAGCTGAGCAGCATCGTCGACCTGCAGATCAAGCGTCTGGCGGCGCGCCTCGCGGACCGGCGACTCACGCTCGAGGTCACGCCCGCCGCGCGCGAGTGGCTCGCGATCGAGGGCTTCGACCCGGCGTACGGGGCCCGGCCGCTGCGCCGCCTCGTGCAGCGCGAGATCGGCGACCGGCTCGCGCGGATGCTGCTCGCGGGCGAGGTCCACGACGGCGGCACGGTGACGGTCGACCTCGCGCCCGAGGACGGGCTCGCCGTCGGCGCCGCGCGTCCCGGCCTGGTGCTGACCGCGGCCTGAGCGTCAGCGTCCCCAGATGCTGACGTGGCTGGTGCAGGGCGTGCATGCTGGCGACCATGAGCATCGTGTGGTGGGAGGTCGAGACTCCGGCGCCCGAGGCGTTCCAGGCGTTCCACGGCGCGATGTGGGGGTGGACGTTCCGGCCGGCGTTCGCGGACACCGAGCTGGGCGCCGACTACTGGATCGTGCACGACGGCGAGTCCGGCATCGGCGGCCTGCAGCGCGGCCTTCCCGGCGCCGACCCGCGGGCCGGGGTGCGCCTCTACGTGCTCGTCGAGGACCTGGAGGCGGCGATCGAGCGGGCGGTGACGCTCGGCGCCACGGTGGAGCGGGCCCGGACCGAGCTCGGCGGAGACGACCGATGGTTCGGCGTCGTGACCGATCCCGGCGGCGTCTCCTTCGGGCTGTGGACGGCCGAGCCGTCCCGCTCCGCGGCGGACCCCGTCAGCCGGTCGTGACCTCGTCGCCCGCGGCGAACGAGCCGCGCGCCTCGCCGTCGGGAAGCCACGCGAGGCACAGGCCGGCGCGGTCGTCCTGGCCCCAGCTCGCCTCCGAGGGCGTCCACACGACCGCACGGAACCCGGCGTCGGCCTGCCGGGAGTCCATCTCGCAGGCCGCGGCGGCCTCGGCGTCGACGCGCTGCCGGCCGGGCCACGCGTCCGACCGGAACCGGTGGATCCCCACGACCTCGGCGACGTGGGGCTCCGCGCACGGCACGACGTCGACGCGGCCGACGTCGCCGTCCTCGGGCAGGCGGGCGACGCAGTGCCCGACGTCGAGCCGGCGGCTGTGCACCGTCGTGGCCTCGGAGACGTCGCCGAGCGGCGAGGTCTCGGCGCGCATCCGCAGCGCCACGACCGCCGTCGCGACGAGCGCGAGGAGCACGACGGCGGCGACCGACCACAGCACGAGGCGGCGGGCGCGGCGCGGGGGAGGCGGTCGGTCCGGGTCGGCCGTCCAGCCGGGCGCGTAGTACGCCTGCTGCGGGTAGTAGCCGCCCGTACCGTCCGGTGAGCCCGTGCCGGCCGTCACCGGAGGAACCCCTGGGGGTCGGTCGCGACGCCGATGATCAGGATGATGACCACGACCGTGGCCACCGCGCCGACCGTGATGCCGCCGATCGCCAGGCCCCTGCCCCGCGTGCCACGCTGGGAGATCCGGTTCAACGCGGCGATCCCCAGCCCGAGCGCGACCGGCCCGAGGAAGACCCCGATGCAGGTGAGGATGCCGACGACCCCCACGATGAGTGAGGTGATCGCCATGCCGTCGATCGGCGGCGGGGGCGGGACCCAGCCGTAGGCCCCGGTCCCGTACGGCAGCGGGCCGGAGTAGCCGCGGCCGTAGGGCGCCTGCGCCTGCGGGTCGTAGCCAGGCGTGCCGTACGGCGCCTGGCCGTACCCGGGCGCGCCCGGGGGCGGTCGCATCGCCCACGGGGCGGGCGGGTCCTCCCCCGTCGCGCCGTAGCCGTCGGCCGGATAGGTCTCCGCGAGGTACCCGCGCGGGGCCGGCTCCGGTCGTGACTCGCCGGCGGGCGCCGCGAAGCCCGGCGGTTCCGGCGGCGCCTGCGCCGCCTGGGGTTCCTGGGGCGCCGGGGACCCCGCGTAGGTGCCCTGCGTCGCCTGCTGCAGCCACTCGGGCACCGGCGCGCCGGGCTCCGGCGGCGCCGGCGGACCGGACGGCGGGGGTGGAGTCGTCACGGGTCCGAACCTACTGCGCCGGGACGGGTGAGGTCCGCCGGCGTCGCGCGGCGTGGCCGGCCCGGACGGGAGCGGGACCGAACGTCACCCGTGCGGCGGACGGGCCGGGGCGCGCGGGCGTCACACCAGGTCCACGACCACCGGGACGTGGTCCGACGGTCCGGTGCCCTTGCGTGCGTCGCGGTCGATCGTCACGCCGCTCACGCGCGCCGCGAGCGCGGGCGACGCCCACGCGAAGTCGATCCGCAGGCCCTTGTTCCGGGGGAACGCGAGCTGCTTGTAGTCCCAGTACGTGTACGTGTGCTCGTCCGGCACGAAGACGCGGGAGACCTCCGTGTAGCCGGCGTCCGCGAAGGCCGCGAAGGCGTCGCGCTCGGGCTGCGTGACGTGGGTGTGGCCGTCGAACTCGCGCACGTCCCACACGTCGGTGTCGAGCGGGATGACGTTCCAGTCGCCCACGAGCGCGACCTGGGCACCGGGGTCGCCCGTCGCCGGGTCGAGCCACGAGCGTGCGGCGTCGCGCAGGCGCGCGAGCCACTCGAGCTTGTAGGCGTAGTGCGGGTCGCCGACGGCACGGCCGTGCGGCACGTACAGGCTCCACACGCGCACGCCGCCACAGGTCGCGCCGATCGCGCGAGCCTCGACCACCGGGGTCTCGGCACCGAACGCCGGCTGGCCGGGGAAGCCGACCTCGACGTCCTCGATCCCGACCCGGCTGACGACGGCCACGCCGTTCCACTGGCTCAGGCCGACGTGCGCCACCTCGTAGCCCGCCGCCTCGAACACGGCGTACGGGAACTTCGCGTCGGCGACCTTGGTCTCCTGGAGCGCGAGCACGTCGGTGCCGGTGCGCTCGAGCCACGCGACGGCGCGGTCCGCGCGCGCCCGGACGGAGTTGATGTTCCACGTCGCCAGTCGCATGGCCGCACGCTACCGGCGCCTCCGTCGCGCGCCGAGCGTCGGCCCCTAGGCTGGTCGCATGGCTACGGCACTGATCACCGGGGCGAGCGCTGGGCTGGGGCTCGAGTTCGCCTGGCAGCTCGCGACCGCCCGGCACGACGTCGTCCTCGTGGCGCGCGACCAGGAGCGGCTCGACCGCCTCGCGAACCAGCTGCGCGCCGCGGCGGGCATCCGGGCCGAGGTGCTGCCCGCCGACCTCGCCGACCGCGCCGACGTCGAACGCGTCGCCGAGCGGCTGCGGGCGACCGAGCGGCCGGTCGGCCTGCTCGTCAACAACGCCGGCTTCGGGCTCAACCAGCCCTTCGTCGGCGGCGACCTCGAGACGCACGAGCGCGCGCTCGACGTCATGGTGCGCGCGGTCCTCGTGCTGTCGCACGCCGCCGTCGGGCAGATGGTCGAGCGCGGGCGCGGCGCGGTCCTCAACGTCTCCTCGGTCGCGGCGCTGACCGCCATGGGCACCTACTCGGCGCACAAGGCGTGGGTCCGCACGTTCACCGAGGGGCTCGCGGTGGAGCTGCGGGGCACGGGCGTCACCGCGACCGCGCTGTGCCCGGGCCTGACGCACACCGAGTTCCACGAGCGCGCCGGGCTGGAGCGCGAGGCCTACCCCCAGATCGCGTGGCTCAACGCCGACGCCGTCGTGACGGCGGCCCTGGCCGACGTGCGCCGCGGCGCGGTGATCTCCACCCCGAGCCTGCGCTACGGCATCGCGACGGAGGTGGCGCGGCTGCTGCCGCGCGCCGCGATCCGCAGGCTGTCCGGCGACCGCCGGCTGCGCGAGGCGGTCCAGGACGACGACGAGGCCTGAGGAGCGGACGGCGGCGCCGGGCACGCGCCGCTAGCCTGACGCGCGTGACCGACGACCTCGTCCTGCGCCCCACCCCCCGCGAGCAGCTCCGCGACCTCGTGCGCGAGCTCGCCGTCGTGCACGGGCGGGTGACGCTCTCCTCCGGCCGGGAGGCCGACTACTACGTCGACCTGCGCCGCGTGACGCTGCACCACCGCGCCGCGCCGCTCATCGGCCACGTCATGCTCGACCTGCTCGAGGAGGCCGGCCTCGGGGCCGGGGAGGTCGACGCCGTCGGCGGCCTCACGCTCGGCGCCGACCCGGTCGCGACAGCGATCCTGCACGCCGCCGCCTCACGCGGGCAGGACGTCGACGCGTTCGTCGTGCGCAAGGAGGCCAAGGCGCACGGCATGCAGCGGCGGATCGAGGGGCCGGACATCGCAGGGCGGCGCGTCGTCGTCCTGGAGGACACCTCGACCACGGGTGCCTCGCCGATCGCCGCCGTCGAGGCGGCGCGCGAGGCGGGCGCCGACGTCGCGGGCGTCGCCGTCATCGTCGACCGCGCCACGGGGGCGCGGGAGAAGATCGAGGCGCTCGGCGTGCCGTACCACCACGTCTTCGACCTCGCTGACCTCGGCCTGGCCTGAGGCGCGGGCCGTGGAGGTCGGCGCAGGCCCGTTCATCCTCGCGGCCATCCTGCTGGCGGTGGTCGTCATCGGCGCGGAGTGGTGGCGCACCTCGCACCGCCGCCGCGTGGCCCGGGCGTGGGCCGCGTCGCACGGCTGGCGGTTCGTCGACCTGGACCGTTCGCTCGCCCGGCGCTGGAACGGGCCGCCCTTCGGCGTGGGGTACGGCCGCAACGCGACGGAGGCGATGACGACGACGGTGGCCGGCCGGCCCGTCACGTCCTTCACCTACGAGTACACGACGGGCGGCGGCAAGACGCGGCACGTCGCGCAGCACCACGTCGTCGCCCTCGCCCTGCCGGTGGCGCTGCCCGACCTCCAGCTGACGCCCGACGGCGTCGGCGCGGCGGTCGCCAGAGGCCTCGGTGGCCAGGACATCGACGTCGAGTCCGAGGCCTTCAACCAGCGGTGGCGGGTGCAGGCCGCGGACCCCAAGGCCGCGCACGACCTCGTGCACCCGCGGCTGATGGAGAGGCTCCTCGCGCCGGACGCGCGGGGCATGTCGATCCGGGTCGAGGGCGACCACCTGCTCTCCTGGGCCCCGGGCGCCCAGGACGTGACGCACATCGACCGCTACGTTGCCGTGCTGAGCGCGGTGGCTGACCACGTCCCCCGGTTCGTGTGGCTCGACCACGGCTACGATCCGCCCATCACCTAGGAGAGGGTCCCCGTGAAGATCACGCTCGTCCTCGTCGCCGCGGCCGTGCTGCTGGTCGTGGTCCTGCTGCTGTGGTTCGTCCTCACGTACAACGGCTTCGTCCGGCTGCGGAACCTCGTCCAGGAGGCGTGGCGCCAGATCGACGTCGAGCTGCACCGGCGGCACGACCTCATCCCGAACCTCGTGCAGACGGTGCAGGGCTACGCGGCCCACGAGCGCGCGGTGTTCGACGAGGTGACGGCCGCGCGCGCCGCCGCGTCGGGCCCGGCCGCCGGCCCCGCGCAGCAGGCCGCGCAGGAGAACCAGCTCACCGCGGCCCTGGGACGCCTGTTCGCGGTCGCCGAGGCTTACCCGCAGCTGCGCGCGAGCGAGAACTTCGCCCAGCTGCAGGCCGAGCTGACGACGACCGAGGACCGCATCGCCGCCGGGCGCCGGTTCTACAACGCGAACGTGCGCGAGCTGAACACCAAGGTGGAGCAGTTCCCGTCCAACGTCGTGGCGAACGTCTTCTCGTTCACCCGGGCCGAGTACTTCGAGACGCAGGACCCGGCGGTGCGCGCGGTGCCGCGCGTCGACTTCGGCGGGTCCGCCGGCGCCGTCCCGCAGGACTGACCCGCCGCCGACCGTCCCTGCCGCGCCCGTGCCCCCGACCGTGCCGCCACCCGCGGCTCCCGGCTCGACCACGGTCCTCGCGCGCGCCGCGGGGGCGGTCCGCTCCGCGGTCCTGGGAGCGGCCGGCCTCGCCGTCATCGCGATCTGGGCCGCCGGCATGTTCTACGTCCTGTACCTCATCACCTCGGCGGCCGCCGAGGTGGTGTCCGACCTGCTCGGCGTGGAGCAGCCGGAACCCGCCCACCTGGCCCTGGCCGTGGGCGCCGTCGTGGCCGTCGCCACGGTGGCCGCGGTCGTCGCGCGCCGGCGCGCCGCGCGCCGCCGTCGGGAGGTCGAGGCCTGGGCCGCCGCGCACGGGTGGACGGTGCGCACGACGACGTCGGTCCTGGGGAGCCGCTGGGCCACGCCGCCGTTCTCGCGGGCCGGCAGCGGCGCCGCGCGCCACGTCCTCGAGCGCACCGTGGACGGGGTCACGGTCACCTCGGCGACGTTCGGTCGCGGCCGGCGGACGCGGCACGTCGCGGTGGTCACCCTGCCCGTGGCGTTCCCGACCCTGAGCCTGGAGCGCGAGGTCGGGGCCGTGCGGGCGCAGGTCGCGGCCGGGGGAGCCGACATCCGGCTCGAGTCCGAGGCGTTCAACCGCGCCTGGCGCGTGCGCTCGGCCGTGCCCGAGTTCGCCCACGCCGTCGTCCACCCCCGCCTCATGGCGCGCCTGCTGGAGCCCGACGTGGCCGACGTGGGCGTCGTCGTGGAGGACCGCGACGTCGTCGTGCACCGGCCCGGCAGCACCGACGTCGCCGCGGTGGAGCGGCTGGCCTCCCTCGCCGTCGAGCTCGCCGCGGCGCTGCCGCGGTGGGTCCGGGACGACGGCCGCTCGCGTTACGAGACGCTCCCGACGACGCGGCGCGCACGCCTGCGCGCCCTGCGCTCGCCTGCCGACCGGGCCGGCGACATCACGCCGTGAGGCCCGCGCGCGTCGGCGGGTCGGCGGGGGACCACGCGCCGAGCGCGTCCACGGCCGCCTCGAGCACCGCGTCGGGCAGGTGCCCGGGCTCGAGCACGCTGCGGTAGAGCAGCGGCCCCACGACGAGGGCGGCCGCGAACGACAGGTCCACCGCGGGCCGCAGCTCGCCGGACGCGACGGCGAGCCGCAGCGCCGCCTGGAGCTGGCCCGACGCGGCTGCGGCCGAGGCGTCACGGCGCCGTGCCGCGGCCTCGTCCCACGTCGCGGTGTGGACGAGCGCCAGGGTCACGCCGGCCACCTCCCGCAGGAGGAGCTCGTCCGCCAGGGCCCGGAGCTGTCCCAGCAGCCACGGCCGGACGGGCGCCTGCGGGTCGGCGAAGAACGGCAGCCGCGCGCCGCTCATGGCGTCCAGGAGCATCGCCTCGGCGGTCGGCCAGTGCCGGTACACGGTGGCCCGGCCCACCCCCGCCTCCTGGGCCACGCGCTGGTGGGTCACGGCGGCGGGCCCGTGTGCGCTGAGGAGCCGCCGGGCCGCCTCGAGCATGGCGCGCCGGCTGCGGAGCGCGCGCGGGTCGGTCGTCACGCCCCGAGCATATGAGACATCTTGACTCACACGCAGCGCGCGTGCCATCGTCCAGTTATGAGACAAGGTGACTCACAAAAGCCGAGGATCGCGGTGCTGGGCGCCTCGGGGCGCACGGGACGCGCCGTCGTCGACGCGGGGGTGCGGCACGGATCCCTCGTCACGGCCGTGGTCCGGCGCCAGGGTCTCGTCCCGCTCGGGGCGGGCGTCGTCGAGGCCCTCGTGCCCGCACCCGGCGTGTCGGGGGCCCTCGATGCCGCGCTGGCCGGTCACGACGCGGTGATCAGCGCGCTCGGCCCGCGAGGGCGCGGCCCCTCGACGGTCTGCGCGGACGGGGCGCGCTCGGCCCTCGGCTCCATGGCCCGCACCGGCGTGCGGCGGCTCGTCGTCGTCAGCGCGCACGCCGTCGGCGAGAGCCGGGACCGCTCGCCGTACTCGCTGTTCGTCTGGGCGCTGGTCGGCGACAAGATGCGGGACAAGGAGGCGATGGAGGCGCTCGTCCGTGCGTCGGACCTCGACTGGACCCTCGTGCGACCACCCGGGCTGTCGGACGGTGCGACCACCCTGCGCTATCGCACCGGGGAGGGCCTGCGCCTGGGGTTCACGTCCACCGTCACGCGCGCCGACCTCGCCGACTTCCTCGTCCGCGAGGCCGGGACCGGCGAGCACGCGGGTCGAGCCGTGGGGATCGCGGCGTGAGCGTCGCGCGGGACGCCGGCGCGCACCCGGTGCCGGTGGGGGTGGACCTGCGCGGGACGACGGCGCTCGTCACGGGCGGCACCGGTGGCATGGGCCGCGTCCTGGTCACCGCGCTGGCCGGGGCCGGCGCGGACGTCGTGACGGTGACGCGCGACCCCGCCCGCGGCCGCGAGCTCGTCGCACGGGTCGCGCGCGACGTCGGCGGCGACCGCGTCCAGGTCCTCACCGCCGACCTGTCCTCGCGCGCCGACCTGCACGCCGTCGCCGAGCGCGTCCGCTCCGAGCGCCCGGAGCTGCACCTGGTGGTCCACAACGCCGGGGCGCACTTCCCCGACCACGCCCTGACGGTCGACGGCGTCGAGCGGCACGTCGCGCTGGACCACCTCGCCGGATTCACGCTGACCACGCTGCTGGAGGACCGGCTGCGCGCGGGCGCACGCGTCGTCACCGTCGTCTCGGCCGCGATGAACGACACCCGTCGGGTCCGGATCGGCGGTCGTCCCCGCCCTGTGCGGCTCGAGCCCGCGCAGCTCGACGACGTGCGGCTGCTCAACCCCGCCGCGGGCTTCGTGCCGTTCGAGGCGTACGCCCGCGCCAAGCTCCTCGCGACGATGTGCGGGTACGAGCACGCCGGACGCCTCGCCGCGTCCGGCGTGACCGTCAACGCGGTGCACCCCGGCATCGTGGGCACCCCGCTGGTCGACGCGATGGTGCCCGGCCCGCTCCGGGCGCTGCGCCCGCTGCTGCGGCGGGCGCTGTTGACCCCCGAGGCCGGCGCCGCGTCGGTCCTGCGCCTGGCCACGGACCCGGCGGTCACGGGCACCGGCCACTACTACGAGCGCGCCGCGCGCGCCGAGAGCCCACCGGCCTCCCACGACGCGCGCCTGCGCGCCATGGCGTGGGAGGCCAGCCGGGCGTGGGCCTTCGGCCGGTGAGCGCGGGCCGCGGCCGCGCGCCCGCGGCTCAGATCAGCGGGACGAGGTCCGCGACGGAGTCGACGACGTGGCTGGGGCGGAACGGGAAGGTCGGGACGTCGCTCGCGCGCGTCGACCCCGTGAGCACGAGGTAGGTGAGCAGGCCCGCCTCCATGCCGGCGACGATGTCCGTCTCCATCCGGTCGCCGACCATCGCGGTCGACTCCGAGTGCGCGTCGATCCGGTTGAGCGCCGAGCGGAACATCATGGGATTGGGCTTTCCGACGAAGTACGGCTGCCGCCCCGTCGCCGCAGTGATCATCGCCGCCACCGCGCCGGTCGCCGGGAGGTCGCCCTCCGCGCTCGGCCCCGTCACGTCGGGGTTCGTGGCGATGAACCGGGCGCCGCCCTGCACGAGCCGCACGGCCTTGGTGATCGCCTCGAACGAGTACGTCCGGGTCTCCCCGAGCACGACGTAGTCCGGGTCCGACTCGGTCAGCGTGTACCCGGCCTCGTAGAGCGCCGTCGTCAGGCCGGCCTCGCCGATCGCGTACGCCGAGCCGTTGGGCACCTGGTCCGCGAGGAAGTCGGCCGTCGCGAGCGCCGACGTCCAGATGGCCTCCTCGGGGACGTCGATGCCCGAGGACGCGAGCCGCGCCCGCAGGTCGCGCGCGGTGAAGATCGAGTTGTTCGTCAAGACCAGGAAGGGCAGGCCGGCGTCGCGCAGGGCGCGGATGAACTCCGGCGCCCCGGGCAGGGGCCGGCCCTCGTGGACGAGCACCCCGTCCATGTCCGTGAGCCAGGTGCGGATCTCGCGGTCGGACATCGGGCGGTGCGGTGTCCCGGTCATCGCCTCAGCCCTCGATGTCGTCCTGGGCGACGCGCGCACGCTCGGCCGGCTCGTCGTAGCGCGGGTCGCGGCTCTTGCTGCGGGCGCGCAGCAGCTCGATCACGATCGGCAGCACGGAGACGCCGACGATCGCGACGAGGATGATCTCGATGTTCTCCTTGATGAACTCGACGTTGCCGAGCAGGTAGCCCAGCACCGTGACGCCCACGCCCCACAGGAACGCGCCGATGACGTTGTAGGAGACGAAGTGCCGGTAGCGCATGTTGCCGACGCCGGCGGCGACCGGGGCGTACGTCCGCACGAACGGCACGAAGCGCGCGACGATGATCGTCCGCCCGCCGTACCTGTCGAAGTACTTGTAGGTCTGGTCGATGTACTGCTGCTTGAAGAACCGCGAGTCCGGCTTGTTGAAGATCTTCGGGCCGGCCTTGCGGCCGATCATGAAGCCGACCTGGTCACCGAGGAAGGCCGCGAGGAAGAGGGCGAGGCAGAGCAGCCAGATCGGGACGTTCATCTCCTCCTGCGCCACCAGCATGCCCGCGGTGAACAGCAGGCTGTCCCCGGGCAGGAAGGGGAACAGCAGGCCGGTCTCGATGAACACGACGAGCACCACGCCGATGAGGGCGTACGCCCCGAACGAGGCGATGAGCTTGTCGGCGTCGAGGAAGTCGGGGCCCAGCGCGGGGACCGGACCGGCGAGGACGTCGGCGAGGAGGAGGGTGGGCTGCACGCCTCCAGGGTACGGGGCGGGCCCGCGCCGCGACCTCCGTGCCTCGGTAGGGTCGCCGGTGCGACCCGTGGCAGCAGGAGGAACGGTGGAGGACGAGCTCAGGCTCATCGACGTGAGCCGCCGGTTCGGTGACCGCGCGGCGCTGACGGACGTCGGCTTCGCCGTCCGGCCCGGTCGCATGACCGGGTTCGTGGGAGCGAACGGCGCGGGCAAGACCACGGCGATGCGCATCGTGCTCGGCGTCCTGGCGGCCGACTCCGGCCGCGTCGAGCTCGGCGGCCGCGAGGTGACGCGCGAGGACCGCCGCCGCTTCGGGTACATGCCCGAGGAGCGCGGCCTCTACCCCAAGATGGCCGTCGTCGACCAGCTCGTGTACCTCGCACGCGTGCACGGCCTGGACGGCCCGACGGCGCGGCGCCGGACGGCCGAGCTGCTCGACCGGCTCGGCCTGGCGGACCGCGCGAAGGACCAGCTGCACACCCTCTCGCTGGGCAACCAGCAGCGGGTGCAGGTCGCCGCCGCGCTGGTGCACGACCCCGTGCTGCTGGTCCTGGACGAGCCGTTCTCGGGCCTGGACCCGTTGGGCGTCGACACGATGGCGGCGCACCTGCGCTCGCGGGCCGACGACGGCGTCCCGGTGCTCTTCTCGTCCCACCAGCTCGAGCTGGTCGAGCGGCTGTGCGACGACGTCGTGATCATCGACAGGGGTCGCGTCGTGGCGGCCGGGCCCGCTGCGGACCTGCGCGCGCAGCGCACCGGCCGCCGGATCAGGGTGGTCGTCGAGCCGGCGCCGGACGACGCCGGCGTGCTGCCGACGCAGCCCGAGGGCGCGCCGTCGGGCGTCGCGTCGTTCCTCGAGCAGGTACCGGGCGTCTCGCTCGTCCACCAGGACGGGCGCGCGGTCGTCGTCGACCTCGCCGACGACGCCGACGACCAGGCGCTCCTCGCCGAGGCCCAGCGCCACGGGGCCGTGCGGGAGTTCGCGCCCGTCGTCCCGACGCTCGCCGAGATCTTCCGGGAGGTCGTGCGATGAGCAGCCCCGCCACCGCGGTCGCCCCGCTGCGTGCGGCCCCGGCCGTCCGCGTCGTGGCCGCGCGCGAGATCGCGGTCAAGCTGCGCGACAAGGCGTTCCTCGCCTCGACCGTGTTCATGCTCCTGCTGGTCACCGCCGCGACGGTGATCCCGGTGCTGCTGAGCCAGCAGACGCCGTCGTGGCGCGTCGCGGTCCAGGGCGACGCCGCCGACGACGTCGTCGCGGTCGCCGCGCGGCTCGGCCTGCAGGCGCAGGACCCCGACTCCCAGATCCCGCCGGCGCTGCGCCTGCTCGGCGCGGGCGGCCTGCCCGCGGCCGACCTCACCGCCATCGAGGTCCCCCCGGACGGCGACGTCGAGCGCCTCGTGCGTGACGGTGACGTCGCCGCGGCGCTCGTGGGCGACGACGTCACCGACCTGCGCCTCCTGGGCGACGAGTCCGTGCCGGCGCAGCTCGACGTCCTCGTCAGCGCCGCCGCGAGCGAGGTGCAGGTCGAGCGCGCGGCCACCGAGGCGGGCCTCGACGCCGCCGAGGTGGCGGCGCTCACGAGCCCCGTGCCGCCCGTCGTCACGCTGCTCGAGCCCCGGCCCGAGGGGTCCGTGCCGCCGGAGCTGCTCGTGCTGGTGTTCGCGTTCCTCTTCTACATCTCGGTGCTGACCTTCGGGATGTCGATCGCGCAGAGCGTGGTCGAGGAGAAGCAGTCCCGCGTCGTCGAGCTGCTCGTCGCCGCCATGCCGGTGCGGTGGCTGCTGGCCGGCAAGGTCGTCGGCAACACGGTGATGGCCGTCGGCCAGGTGGTCGTGGTCGTGGGGGCCGGGTTGCTCGGCGCGACCCTCGCCGGGCAGGGCGAGCTGGTCGGTCAGCTGGCCGGCGCGTCCGGCTGGTTCGTGCTCTTCTTCCTGCTCGGCTTCGTCATGCTCGCGTGCCTGTGGGCCGTGGCCGGCTCGCTCGCGTCCCGGGTCGAGGACCTGCAGTCGACGACGGTGTTCATGCAGGTCCTCGTGGTCGTGCCGTTCTTCGCGGCGATCTTCGCGATCGACCCCGGGCCCACGCAGCGCGCCCTGTCCTACATCCCGTTCACGGCCCCGCTGCTCATGCCCGCGCGGATCGTGCTCGGCAGCGCCGAGCCGTGGGAGCCGTGGGTCTCGGCCGGGCTCGTCCTCGCGACCGCCGCGGCCTTCGTGCTGCTGGGCGCCCGCCTGTACGAGGGCTCGGTGCTGCACACGTCCTCGCGCCTGCGGGCGACCGAGGCGTGGCGCGCGGGCCGCGGGTGAGCGCGCCGGACGAGCCGGGGGAGCGGGAGGAGGTCGGCGTCGGCCCCTGGCCCGGCGGGCCGGACGCGTGGCCACCGCTCGACGTCGACGGCGTACGGCGCTACGACCCCGAGCTGCTGGCCGGGGGCGACCGGCGCAACGTGGTCGACCGCTACCGGTACTGGACGCTCGAGGCGATCGTGGCGGACCTCGACACCCGGCGGCACCCGTTCCACGTCGCCGTGGAGAACTGGGCCCACGACCTGAACATCGGGTCGGTCGTCCGCACCGCCAACGCGTTCGCGGCGGAGGCCGTCCACATCGTGGGGCGGCGCCGGTGGAACCGGCGCGGGGCGATGGTGACCGACCGCTACCAGCACGTGCTGCACCACCCGGACGTCGCCGACCTGCTCGCGTGGGCCGCGGAGCGGGACCTGCCCGTGCTGGGCGTCGACAACCTGCCCGGCTCGGTCCCGCTCGAGGGCTACCCCCTCCCGCGGGCCTGCGTGCTGCTCTTCGGGCAGGAGGGCACGGGCCTGTCGGAGGCCGCCCGCGCGGCGTGCGCCGACGTGCTGCACATCCGCCAGTTCGGGTCCACGCGCTCGATCAACGCGGGCGCGGCGGCGGCGATCGCGATGCACACCTGGATCACGCAGCACGCCTGAGGTGAGCCGGGGCCGAGAGGTCCCGGCGTGTCGGGGGGTCCCCGTGACACCATGGGGGTGAACCACCCCACTGACCCGCAGGAGTCTTCATGCCCATCGCCACCCCCGAGGTCTACGCCGAGATGATCGATCGGGCGAAGGCAGGCAAGTTCGCCTACCCCGCCGTGAACATCACGTCGTCCCAGACGGTCACGGCGGCCCTCCAGGGCTTCGCCGAGGCGGAGTCCGACGGCATCATCCAGGTCTCCGTCGGTGGCGCCGAGTACGCGTCCGGCTCGACGGTCAAGGACCGCGTCTCCGGCACGCTGGCGCTCGCCGCCTACGCGGCCGAGGTCGCCAAGGGCTACGGCATCACCGTGGCGCTGCACACCGACCACTGCGTGAAGAAGAACCTCGACTCCTGGGTCCGCCCGCTCCTGGCCCTCGAGGCCGAGCAGGTCAAGCGCGGCGAGAACCCGACGTTCCAGTCGCACATGTTCGACGGCTCGGACATCCCGCTCGAGGAGAACCTGGTCATCGCGGCGGAGCTCCTCGAGCTCTCGCAGGCGGCGCGCACGATCCTCGAGATCGAGGTCGGCGTCGTCGGTGGCGAGGAGGACGGCCACGAGGCCGAGATCAACGAGAAGCTCTACACGACGGCCGAGGACGGCCTCGCGACGGTCCGTGCGCTCGGCGCCGGCGAGAAGGGCCGCTACCTGACGGCCCTGACGTTCGGCAACGTCCACGGCGTCTACAAGCCCGGCGCCGTCAAGCTGCGCCCGGCGATCCTCGCGGAGATCCAGAAGGCCGTCGGCGACGAGATCGGCATCGAGAACCCGTTCGACCTCGTCTTCCACGGCGGCTCGGGCTCGACCGCCGCCGAGATCGCGGAGGCGGTCGACAACGGCGTCATCAAGATGAACATCGACACGGACACGCAGTACGCGTTCACGCGTCCGGTCGTCGGCCACATGTTCAGCAACTACGACGGCGTCCTCAAGGTCGACGGCGAGGTGGGCAACAAGAAGGCCTACGACCCGCGCGCCTGGGGCAAGCTCGCCGAGGCCGGCATGGCCAAGCGCATCGTCGAGGCGTGCCAGCAGCTGCGGTCGGCGGGCCAGCAGATCCGCTGAGCGCGGGCCCATGACGAAGGCCGCCGTCCCCGTGGGGGCGGCGGCCTTCGCTGTCTGTCGGGCGGCCCTGCGGGCCGCGGTCTGCTGCGTCGGTGCGTCAGGCGACGTCGTCGGGGCCCGGCACCGACTGCGGCGCACGTCCCCCGGGGCCGATGGTCGGCAGGTGGTGCTCGGGCTCGGGGTCGTCGACCAGCTCGAGCAGCTCGCCGATGCGCGTCACCTGGAGCAGGAAGCGGACCGTCTCCGGGGCGCGGAGCACGCGCACCTTCTGGCTCGACCGCGTGGCGATGCGGGCGAGGAACGCGATGCCCGACGAGTCCATGAACGTCACGTGCTGGGCGTCGATGTCGATGGGCAGGCCGGCGGCCTCCGCGTCAGCCGTCGCCTCGGAGAGGTCCGCGGCCATGTCGGCGTCGACCTCGCCCGACAGCACGATGCGGGTCCGGCCGTCCTGGACGATGACGTGGACCGAGGCCGGCTCGGAGATCGCGTCCGTGGGGAGCTCTCCGGTCGTGTCCGCCTCCGACGCGATACCTGCCCCCTCGGACTCGGCAGGCTTGTCCGGCGTCCGGCTGTTACCGTCTCGCACGTCGCTCCTCCAGCCACACTCGTGCCCACGCCCCGGTCGGGACGTCCCGCAGCGGAGCGTCTGTGCGAACGCTAGACGATGGGAGGCGGGGATGGTCAACCGGGCCGCCTCGGGGACCCCGGACGACCTCCTCGCCGACGTGCGGGACCGCGCGCTGCGCGACACCGACGTGTCCTTCGTCATCACCGACGCGCTCACGCCCGGCTCTCCCATCGTCTGGGTGAACGAGGCGTTCACGCGTACGACCGGGTACGGGCCGGACGAGGTGCGGGGTCGCAACCCGAACCTGCTCCACGGTCACGGGACGGACCGCGTCGAGGCCGCCCGCATGGCGGAGGCGGCCGCCGCCGGCCGCGCGGCGACGGTGACGGTCCTCAACTACCGCCGCGACGGCACGCCCTTCTGGAACCAGGTCTCCATCTCGCCCGTGCACGACGCCGCCGGGACGGTGACGCACTGGGTCGGTGTGCAGGTCGACGTCACCGAGCAGGTGCGCCGTGCCGCCGCGCAGGAGGCGTCGATCGAGGTCGAGCGCCGCGCGCGCGCCGGGCTCTCGCTCGTCGCCGAGGTCTCCGACCTGCTCTCCGACCTCGACGAGCCGTCGGTGCTGCGCGAGATCGCGGGTCTGCTGCGGGAGCAGGTCGTGGACTGGGCCGCCTTCCTGGTGGACGACGCGGGCCTGCGCCCGGCGAGCGGGATCGAGCCCGTGTTCCGAGAGAGCGGGACCACCCGGGGGCGCCGACCGGTGGACCTGGTGGACGGCACCCCCGGTGACGACCCGGTCCAGCGGCTCCTCGACGGGACCGAGCAGGGCCCCCTCGAGGTGCCTCTGGACGCGGAGGGCGTCGGGCCGGTCACCGCCCGCCTCGTCGCGCACGTGCGGCTGAGCCTCGAGGGTCC
Organism: Actinotalea sp. JY-7876; assembly: GCF_014042015.1. Taxonomy (NCBI): domain Bacteria; kingdom Bacillati; phylum Actinomycetota; class Actinomycetes; order Micrococcales; family Cellulomonadaceae; genus Actinotalea; species Actinotalea sp. JY-7876. Next base: position 318,246 of record NZ_CP059493.1, read on the forward strand.
CGAGGGCGCCGGCGGGCCGCGCCGACCCACGAGCGTGGTCGTGCACACCGTGCCCGGGCGCCGGCGCAGCCAGGGGGTCCTGGTCACGGTGCCCCGCGGCGGTGGCGGCCTCGAGGCCCTGGACGCACACGACCGCACGGTGCTGCACCTGGTGGTCCGTCGCGTCGGCATGGCCATCGACAACGTGCGGCTCTACGCGCGCGAGCACCGCCTCGCCGAGACCCTCCAGCGCGCGATGCTGCCGGAGCAGGCGGAGGTCCGGGGCCTGGACGTGTGGACCTACTACGCGCCCAGCGCGGGGCACGCCCAGGTCGGGGGCGACTGGTACGACGTGCTCCAGGTCTCCGAGGACCAGGTGGCGGTCGTCATCGGCGACGTCGTCGGGCACGACGTGGAGGCGGCGGCGGCGATGGGCCAGCTCCGCTCCGTCGTGCGCGCGTACGCGTTCGACGAGGGGGCTCCCGGGGCGGTCCTCGACCGCGTCGACCAGCTGGTGGCCGGGATGCGTATCACGCGCTCGGCGAGCCTGGTCCTCGCGATGCTGGCCCGCCACCCCGACGACGGCGGCTGGAGCCTGCGGTACTCGCGCGCCGGCCACCTGCCCCCGATCCTGGTGCGCCACGGACAGGTGACCCAGCTGGCCGAGGCGGGCGGCCCGATGGTGGGGTTCGGCGGCGCCGGGCGGCCGACGGGGGAGACCTCGCTCGAGCCCGGTGACGTCGTCGTGTTCTACACGGACGGGCTGATCGAGCGGCGGGACCGGACGCTGCGGGACGGCCTCGGCGCGCTGGTGGACGCGGCGGCGCTCGTCGGCGCGACCGACGCCGCCGGCGTCGGCGAGGAGCTGCTGGCACGTCTCGCGGACGGACCCGAGGACGACGTGGCGGTCGTCGTCGTGCGGGTGCCCGGCCCGGTGACGCGTCCCGCAGGCAGCCCGGACGCGCCGGCCGCGGCGACGGGCGTGCCGCGTCGGCGGCGGTGGTCGATGCCGAGCGACTCGGCGTCCATCGCCCGGGCGCGCCACGCGGTGACGCGCACGTGCGAGGCGTGGGGGCTGCCGGACGCCCGCGCCGCCGAGCTCGTCGTGTCCGAGCTCGTCGCCAACGCCGTGCTGCACGGCTGGGGCCACCTCGCGCTGCGGCTCTTCGACACCGGCGAGGGCCTGCGGATCGAGGTCGAGGACGCGAACCCCGCACCGCCCGTCACGACCGAGGGCCACCACGGCCGGGTCGGCGGCTACGGCATGCAGATCGTCGAGCGCCTCGCCGACTGGGGCTGGCGGCCCTCCGGCGCGGGCAAGGTCGTGTGGGCCCGCGTGCGGCCCACGCCGTTCGGACCGGGACCCGACGCGGCGCCGTGAACGTCGGCGGGCTCAGGCCCGCGTGCTCGCCACGGGCGGGCAGACGTGCTCGCCGTCGATGCGGAACATCGGCAGCGCGCCGCACACCTCGAGCACGAACAGCTCGCGCTCGTCGCAGCCGCGCAGGACGGTGGCACCGCCGCGCTTGCGGCCGGCGTCGGCGAGCGAGATGAGGAACGCGGCGCCGGTCGAGTCCATGAAGGTCACGCCGCACATGTCGATGACGAGCAGCTGGCGCCGCAGCCCGGTGATGCGGGCGGTGATCTCGGGGAACTGGTCCCGCTCCGAGAGGTCGAGGTCCCCCGCGATGGTCAGCGTCGTCGTCGCCGGTGACATGGCGATCTCGATCATGGAAGCTCCGATGCGGGGGGAAGGCGGTACCTCGACTCTATCCAGGCGCCGTGCGCGCTGCACTCCCGTCCCCGGCCGGTCGGCGGTACGCCGCCGCTGCAGGAGGATGGGGGCATGGCCCACGAGAACCCGCACGCCAACCTGCTGGGCGGCCCCGCGCCGACCCTCCTGCCCGCCGACCACCCCGACACCGCGGCCCGCGCGGCGCTCGCCTCGGCCGGGGCGCGCGACGTCGCCCGCGCCCACCCGGCGTCGTCCATCGCCTGGGCGCTGCTCGCCGAGGAGGAGCTCGGGCACGACGACGTCGCCGCCTACGCCTACGCGCGCACCGGCTACCACCGCGGCCTCGACGCGCTGCGGCGCGCGGGCTGGCGCGGCACCGGCCCCGTGCCGGCGGACCACGTCACCAACCAGGGCTTCCTGCGCGCGCTCCTGGCGCTCGCGCAGTCGGCGGCGGCGATCGGCGAGGTGGCCGAGGCCGAGCGCTGCACCGCCTTCCTCGCCGACTGCGGCACCACGCCGGCGGAGGTCGAGGCGCTGCGCGCGGCCGCGCCCGCCTGAGGGTCCGCCCCGGGCGCCGGTGAGGCCTGCGGGCGGTGCGTGCGGGGGTGACCCCGGCGGTGGCGGTAGCCTCGTCGGGGCGCGCCGCCGGTCTGGCGCGCGCCCGCCGCACCGTCGTCCACAGCAAAGGACCTCTCATGCCAGCCGTCGTCGTGCTCGGCGCCCAGTGGGGCGACGAGGGCAAGGGCAAGGCCACCGACCAGCTGGGGTCGCGCGTCGACCACGTCGTGAAGTTCAACGGCGGCAACAACGCCGGCCACACGGTCGTGATCGACGGCGAGAAGTACGCCCTGCACCTGCTGCCCTCGGGCATCCTCTCGCCGGGCGTGACCCCCGTGATCGGCAACGGCGTGGTCATCGACCTCGAGGTGCTGTTCCAGGAGATCGACGCGCTGGAGGTGCGCGGGGTCGACACCTCGCGGCTGCTCGTCTCCTCGAGCGCGCACCTCATCGCGCCGTACAACCGGACCATCGACAAGGTCACGGAGCGGTTCCTCGGCAAGCGCCGGATCGGGACGACGGGTCGGGGCATCGGCCCCACCTACGCCGACAAGATCAGCCGCGTGGGCATCCGCGTCCAGGACCTGTTCGACGAGCACATCCTGCGGCAGAAGGTCGAGGGCGCCCTCGACCAGAAGAACCACCTCCTGGTGAAGGTCTACAACCGGCGCGCGATCACCGTCGACGAGACGGTCGAGGAGCTGCTGACGTTCGCCGAGCGCCTGCGCCCGATGGTCGCGGACACCGCCCTCGTGCTCAACCAGGCGCTCGACGCGGGCAAGACCGTCGTGTTCGAGGCGGGGCAGGCCACGATGCTGGACGTCGACCACGGCACCTACCCGTTCGTCACGTCCTCCTCGGCGACGGCGGGCGGCGCGTGCACGGGCTCGGGCGTCGGGCCCACCCGCATCGACCGCGTCGTGGGCGTCATCAAGGCGTACACCACGCGCGTCGGCGAGGGCCCCTTCCCCACCGAGCTGCTGGACGACGCGGGCGAGTTCCTGCGCAAGACCGGCGGCGAGTACGGCACGACGACGGGTCGGCCGCGCCGCTGCGGCTGGTACGACGCGGTCGTCGCGCGGTACGCGTCGCGCGTCAACGGCCTGACCGACCTCGTCCTGACCAAGCTCGACGTGCTCACCGGCCTCGAGAAGATCCCGGTCTGCGTCGCGTACGACGTCGACGGCGTCCGGCACGACGAGATGCCCGTGGACCAGACGCAGTTCCACCACGCCGTCCCGGTCTACGAGGAGCTCGACGGGTGGTGGGAGGACATCTCGCAGTGCCGCACGTTCGAGGACCTGCCGGCGACCGCCCAGCGCTACGTGCTCGCGCTCGAGGAGATGTCGGGGACGCGGATCTCGAGCATCGGCGTGGGTCCGGGCCGCGAGGCGACGATCGTCCGTCACGACCTGCTGGGCTGAGACCCGGCGTGTGCGCCTAGGCTGACGGCCCGTGAGGATCCTCGTCATCGGCTCGGGCGCGCGCGAGCACGCCATCGTCCTCGCCCTCGCGGGCGGGCCCGACGTCCGGCCGGGCGCCGGCCCGGGGCACGAGCTGCACGCCGCACCGGGCAACCCCGGCATCGGCGCGCTCGCGCAGCGGCACGAGGTGGACGCGCTCGACCCCGACGCCGTGGCGGCGCTGGCGTCGCGGCTCGCGGCCGACCTGGTCGTCGTCGGGCCGGAGGGCCCGCTCGTCGCCGGTGTCGCCGACGCCGTGCGCGCGGCCGGCATCGCGTGCTTCGGGCCGAGCGCCGAGGCCGCCGTGCTCGAGGGCTCGAAGGCGTTCGCCAAGGACGTCATGGCGGCGGCCGGCGTGCCGACCGCGATGGCCCACGTGTGCACGACGCCGGCGGAGCTCGCCGACGCGCTCGACGCGTTCGGCGCCCCCTACGTGGTCAAGGACGACGGCCTCGCGGCCGGCAAGGGCGTCGTCGTCACGTCCGACCGCGACGAGGCGCTCGCGCACGGCGAGGCGTGCCTGCGCGCGGGCTCGCAGGTCGTGGTCGAGGAGTTCCTCGACGGGCCGGAGGTCTCCCTGTTCTGCCTGAGCGACGGCTCGACGGTCGTCCCGCTCGCACCCGCGCAGGACTACAAGCGCGCGCTCGACGGTGACGCGGGCCCCAACACCGGGGGCATGGGTGCCTACTCGCCGCTCCCGTGGGCGCCGCCCGGCCTGGTCGACGAGGTGATGACGCGCGTCGCCCAGCCGACCGTCGACGAGATGCGCCGCCGCGGCACGCCCTTCGTCGGCGTCCTGTACTGCGGCCTGGCACTGACGGGCCGCGGCGTGCGGGTCGTGGAGTTCAACGCGCGCTTCGGCGACCCCGAGACGCAGGTCGTGCTCGCGCGCCTCGCGACGCCGCTCGCCGACCTGCTGCTGGCCGCGGCGACGGGCCGCCTGGACCAGCAGCCGCGCCTGCGCTGGCACGACGACGCCGCGGTGACGGTCGTCGTCGCCGCGCCCGGCTACCCGGGCCCCGTCCGTGGTGGCGACCCGATCACCGGGGTCGAGGCGGCGGACGGGCTGCCGGCGGTGCACGTGCTCCACGCGGGCACCGCGTCCGGGCCGGACGGTGCGCTGGTCTCCGCCGGCGGGCGGGTGCTCTCCGTCGTCGGCCGCGGCCCCGGCCTGGACGCGGCGCGCGCCGCCGCCTACGCGGGGGTCGACCGGATCCGCCTCGACGGCTCGCACCACCGCAGCGACATCGCGGCGCGCATGCCGGAGCCGTCCTGACCGCGAGGACCCGGACGACCGCGGGCGCGCCCCCCACCGGACCCGCAGCCGCCCCGGTCCGCAGCGCCGGGCGCGGGCGACGCGGCGCCCTGGCGGCGCTGTCCGCCCTGGCGCTGGCCTCGGTCCCGCTCACGGGGTGCACGGCCGCGGCGCCCGCGCCGTCGCCGTCCCCCACGGCCGCGGCGACGCCCGTGCCCACGCCCACGCCGACCGGCCCGCCCCCCGCCGTCGTCGCGACCTCGCTCGGCGCGGAGCTCGCGCTCTACGCGGAGCCCGACGCGGCGGCGCCGTCGCGCACCCTGGTCTCGGCCGACGTCGTCTCCGTGCCCGAGGTCCCCCTCACCGCGCTGGTCGTGACGACCGACGGCGACTGGCTGGAGGTGCTGGTCCCCGCCGCGCCGGCGCAGGGCGGGACGCCCGCGGCGACGGCCTGGGTGCGCGCCGACGCCGTGACGCTCTCGTCCACGACGCTGCGGGTCGAGGTGCGGCTCGCCGAGCATCGCCTCCTGGTCGAGGACGCGGGGGAGGTCGTGCTCGACGTGGCCGTGGCCCTGGGCGGCGGCGGGGTCCCCGCACCGGGCAGGTACTCCGTCACCGAGCTGCTGCAGCCGCCGGCGGGGGGCGCCCTGCTCGGCGCCTACGCGTACGGGCTCTCGGGGCACCGGCCGGTGCTCGCCGCGTTCGCGGCCGGCGAGGTCCCGGTCGCGATCCACGGCGGCGCACCGCCGGAGGCCCTCGGCGGCGACGCCCCGACCGGGGGTGTCCGGCTCCAGGACCCCGACGTGGCACGCCTCGTGCAGGAGGTCGGGCTCCCGCTCGGCACACCCGTGGACGTCGTGGCCTGACGGCCGCCCGGCGCGCCACACTGCACGCATGACGCTCACGGTGCCCGGGTGGACGCACACCTACTCCGGCAAGGTCCGGGACCTCTACGTCCCGTCCGCGCCGCACCCCGACGGCGACGTCGTGCTCGTGGTCGCCAGCGACCGGATCAGCGCCTACGACCACGTCCTGGCCACTCCCGTCCCGGACAAGGGCGTCGTGCTCACGCAGCTGAGCCTGTGGTGGTTCGACCAGCTGGCCGACCTCGTGCCCAACCACGTGGTCTCGGGCACCGCCGAGCGTGACGGCGGGCGGGTGCCCGACGTCGTCGCCGGGCGGGCCATGGTCTGCCGCCGCCTCGACATGTTCCCCGTCGAGTGCGTGGCCCGCGGCTACCTGACGGGGTCCGGGCTCGCGGAGTACGTCGCGGGCGGGCAGGTGTGCGGTGTGCCGCTGCCGCCCGGGCTGCAGGACGGCTCGCGGCTGCCCGAGCCGATCTTCACGCCGGCGACGAAGGCCGCGCTGGGGGACCACGACGAGAACGTCAGCCTCGAGGTCGTCGCCGCACGGATCGGCGAGGCCGACGCCCACCTGCTGCGCGACCTCACCCTGGCGGTCTACGCCCGGGCCGAGGCCGTGGCGCGCGAGCGCGGCGTGCTCCTCGCCGACACCAAGCTCGAGCTCGGCCGCCCCGCGCAGGGCCCGCACGCGGGCGCCGTCGTGCTCGGGGACGAGGTGCTGACGCCCGACTCGTCGCGGTTCTGGCCGCTCGACACCTGGAGCCCGGGCCGCGCCCAGCCGAGCTTCGACAAGCAGTACGTGCGGGACTGGCTCACCTCGCCCGCGTCGGGCTGGGACCGCGCCTCCGACGCGCCACCGCCACCGCTGCCCGACGACGTCGTCGAGCGGACGCGCGCCAGATACCTCGAGGCCTACGAGCGACTGACGGGCAGCGCGCTGCCGCTCTGAAACGCCGCGACCCGGCTGTGAGCAGGCTCATACGCGTCCGGGGTGAGGGCAGGGTTATCTTCGTTAGGTAAGCCTATGCTTTACTGGCAGAGAGCGACGAGACGCGCATCACGTCGACCGCACGACCGCCCACCGCTCGACCGACCCGCAGCACTGCGAGGAGCCCGATGTCCGCGAGCACGCTCAACCGCGTGGAGCCCGCCTACCGGGCCTTCGAGGTCGAGGTCCTGCGCGCGCGCCGGCTCTCGCCGAGCTTCCTGCGGATGACCTTCACGGGCCCGGACCTGGACCTGTTCGCCGACGACGGCCTCGACCAGCGCATCAAGCTGGTCCTGCCGGCCGCGTGCGGCGCGCGGGTCGACGCCGCGCTCTTCACGAGCGACTCGTGGTTCGAGACGTGGCGCGCGATGCCCGACGACGAGCGGTACCCGCTGCGCACCTACACGGTGCGCGCGGTCCGGCAGGCGGAGCGCGAGGTCGACGTCGACGTCGTGCTGCACGGCGTCGCGCCCGGCGCGGTGACGACGCGCGGCTGCGGCCTGGCCGAGCTGCTGGGCTGCGCGTGCTCGTCGCAGGTGGGTCCCGCGGTGCGCTGGTGCGCCGCCGCCCGCTCCGGCGACCCGATCGTCCTCATCGGCCCCAACGCGCGCTTCGACGGCCGGACCGGCATCGAGTGGCAGCCGCCGGCCGACGCCGGCACCTTCCTGCTCGCCGGCGACGAGACCGCCGTCCCCGCGATCTGCTCGATCGTCGAGCAGCTGTCCGCGGACGCGCGCGGCCACGCCTTCCTCGAGGTACCCACCGCGCACGACGTGCTGGAGGTGCGCGCGCCCGCCGGCGTCGAGCTGCACTGGCTGCCCCGGTCGCGCCCGGCCACCGACTCGGACGTCCGCATCGACGCGCCCCACGGCAGCCTGCTGGACGCCGCGGTCCGCAGCACCGTGACCGCGGCCGTGGAGCGTCGCGCGGCCGCCGCCGTCCCGCTCGAGGACGTCGACGTGGACCACCAGATCATGTGGGAGGTGCCGGAGCAGCCGACCGCGGCCGACGGCGTCTACGCGTGGATCGCGGGGGAGGCGGGCGTCGTCAAGGAGCTGCGCCGCTTCCTCGTCCGCGACATCGGCCTCGACCGCCGCTCGGTGGCCTTCATGGGCTACTGGCGCCACGGTCGCGCCGAGGGCTGACGCCCCGCGACGACGTCGCCGGTCCGCCTGCCACCGGCGGCCCGAGCCACCCGCACCGCACGACACCCACAGCACCAGCACGTCCGCCGAATGGAGCACCCATGTCCCCCGCACGCCCCCGCACGCCGCGCCTCGCGCGCCGGCGCGCCGCCGCCCTCCTCGTCGCCGCGACGACCGCCCTCACGCTCGCCGCGTGCGGCGGCACCGCCGACGACGGCGACGAGGCCGGGGCCGCCACCTCGGAGGAGTCCTCCGCCTTCCCCGTGACCATCGAGCACGCGCTGGGCACGACGACGATCGAGGAGGAGCCCGAGCGCGTCGTGACGCTGGGCTGGGGGTCGCAGGACACGGCCCTCGCGCTCGGCGTCGTGCCCGTCGGCATCCCGGCCGACACCTGGGCCGGTGACCCGGAGACCGGGCTGCTGCCCTGGACCGCCGAGGCGATCGACGAGCTCGGCGGCGAGCTGCCCGAGACCTACGTCGACCTGCCCGAGGTCGACGTCGAGGAGATCGCGGCGCTCGAGCCGGACCTCATCCTGGCCACCTACTCGGGGATCTCCCCGGAGGTGTACGCGCAGCTCGAGCTCATCGCGCCGACCGTCGCCTACCCCGACCAGCCGTGGCTCGTGAGCTGGCAGGACCAGACGCTCATCAACGGCCGCGCCCTGGGCCAGGAGGCCGAGGCGGAGGAGCTCGTCGCCGAGATGGAGGCGCTCCTGGCGGAGACCGGCGCCGAGAACCCGTCGCTCGAGGGGCTGACCTTCGCGTACGTGTACGGCTCGCCGGACGGCACGCTGTCGGCCTACGTCGAGGGCGACCCGCGCGTCGAGCTCCTCACGGGGCTCGGCATGGAGCTGGCGCCGGGCGTGGCCGACCTGGAGGCGCCCGAGGGCACCTTCTTCGTCAACCTCGGCACCGAGAGCACCGACCTCCTCGCCGACGCCGACGTCCTGATCACGTGGTTCAACGACGAGCAGGAGCAGGCGTCGGTCGAGGCCCTGGGGACGTTCGCCTCCATCCCGGCCGTCCAGCGCGGCAGCTACCTGCCGCTGCTGGACCGCCAGCTCGGCATGGCGATGAGCACGACGACGGCGCTCGGCCTGCCCTGGGGCCTGTCGGAGTTCGTGCCCCAGCTGGTCGAGGCGGCCGACGCCGTCCCGGCGGACTGACCGCCGCGACCGGGCCAGACCGGCTCGCGTGAGCGCGTCCACGAGGAGGACCGCGGTGCTCGTCGGCACCGCGGTCCTCCTCGTCGTCGCGGTGGTGCTGAGCCTGGCCGTCGGTGCCCAGGGGATCGCGCCCGCCGACGTGTGGCGCCACCTCCTCGCCTCGGACGGCTCCAACGACGCCGCGATCGTGCACGAGGTGCGCCTCCCGCGCACGCTCCTCGGCGTCGCGGCGGGTGCGGCGCTCGGCCTCTCCGGCGCGCTGATGCAGTCGCTCAGCCGCAACCCGCTGGCGGACCCGGGGCTCCTGGGCGTCAACGCCGGGGCCGCCGCGGCCGTGGTGGCGGGGATCAGCCTGCTCGGCGTCACGACCGTGGGCGGGTACGTGTGGCTCGCCTTCGCCGGCGCTGGCGCCGCGACGGTCCTCGTGTACCTCGTCGGGTCGCGCAGCGGTGGCCCCGAGGCGGCCGGGACGCCGGTGCGGCTGACGCTGGCCGGCGCGGCCGTCTCCGCGGTGCTCATGGCGCTGGTGTGGGCCATGACCTTCCTGGACCGCGAGGCCCTCGACCTGTACCGCTTCTGGGCCGTCGGCAGCCTGTCGGGACGCGGTCTCGGGATCCTCGTCCAGGTGCTGCCGTTCCTGGCCGTGGGTCTGGTCGTCGGTCTCCTGCTCGCCGTCCCGCTCAACGCCATGGCGCTCGGTGAGGACGTGGGCCGGGCGCTCGGGCTCAGCCCGGGCGTGGTCCGCGCCGTCACCGGGGTCGTCGTGACGCTGCTGTGCGGCGCCGCGACGGCCGCGGTGGGGCCGCTCGTCTTCGTCGGGCTGGCCGTGCCGCACATCGTGCGCGGGCTCACCGGCCCCGACGACCGCTGGGTGCTGCCGCTCTCGGCGCTCGCGGCGCCCGTCCTGCTGCTGCTCGCGGACGTGCTCGGCCGCGTCCTGGCCGCGCCCGCCGAGATCCAGGTGGGCGTGGTGACGGCGTTCCTGGGCGCCCCGGCGCTCATCGCGCTCGCGGGCCGACGCCGGGTGACGGCGCTGTGACCGCCGTGGCCGCGGAGCGCGCGGCCGTCCCCTCGCGGGCGGGACGCGCGCTCGTGCTGCGGCTGGGCCCGCTGTCGCTGCGGTGGCGCGTGCGCACCCTGGTCGTCGGTGCGGGGCTCGTGCTCGCGATGCTCGCGCTCCTCGTGGTCGCCGTGTCCGTGGGGGCACGGTCGGTGGCGCCCGGGGAGGTCGTGCTCGCGCTGCTCGGCGTGGACACCGGCGGGTCGTCGTTCATCGTGCGCGAGCTGCGCCTGCCGCGCGCCCTGTGCGCGGTCGGCGTCGGCGCGGCGCTGGGCATGAGCGGCGCCCTGTTCCAGACGGTGGTGCGCAACCCGCTCGGCAGCCCCGAGCTCATCGGCTTCACGCAGGGCGCGTCGGCGGGCGCCGTCGCGGGCATCGTGCTCGCGGGGGCGACGGGGGCGGCCCTGGCCGGCTCCGCGCTCGCGGGCGGGTTCGTCGCGGCGGTCGTGGTCTACCTCGGGGCCTTCCGGCGCGGCCTGCTGGGCACGCGCCTGGTGCTCGTCGGCATCGGCGTCGGCGCGATGCTCAACGCCGTCACCTGGTGGCTGCTCACGCGCGCCGAGCTGACGCAGGCGCAGGTCGCCTCGGCGTGGCTCGTCGGGTCCCTCAACGCGCGGTCGTGGGACCACGTATGGCTGGTGGTGGTCGTGCTCGCGGTGCTCGCGCCCGCGTGCCTCGCGGTCGCGCCGTGGCTGCGCATGATCGACCTCGGCGAGGACGCCGCGTCGGCGCTGGGTGTGCCCGTGCGGCGGGCCCAGCTGGTGCTCGTGGTGCTCGGGGTCGCGCTGTGCGCGCTCGGGGTCGCCGTCGCCGGGCCGGTACCGTTCATCGCGCTCGTCGCACCGCAGGTCTCGCGCCGCCTCGTGCGGGGCACCGGCCTCGCGCTCGCGCCGTCCGCGCTCACCGGCGCCCTGCTGCTGCTCGCCGCCGACGTGGTCGCGCAGCACGCGCTGCCGGTGGCGATGCCGGTGGGGGTCGCGACGGGTGTCGTCGGTGGGGTCTACCTCGCCTGGGTCCTGAGCCGAGAGGGGCGTCGCCGATGACCGTCGACCCGTCCGCGCACGCCGGTGCGCCCGAGGGGCCGCAGGGCGCCGCGCCCGGGGGGCCGCAGGACGCCGCGCCCGCCGCCCGGCTGGTCGCGCGGGACGTCACGCTCGCGTACGAGCGCCGCGTCGTCGTCGACGGGCTCACCCTCGCCGTCCCGGACGGCTCCTTCACGGTCGTCATCGGGCCCAACGCGTGCGGCAAGTCCACGCTCCTGCGCGGCCTGGCGCGCCTGCTCGAGCCGCGCGGAGGCGCCGTCCTGCTCGACGGGCGGGCCGTGCACACCATGCCCACCAAGGAGGTCGCACGGCAGGTCGGCCTCCTGCCGCAGACCGCCGTCGCGCCCGAGGGCATCACGGTCGCCGACCTCGTCGCACGGGGCCGCTACCCCTACCAGGGGCTGCTGCGGCAGTGGTCGCGCGAGGACGAGGTGGCGGTGGCGCGCGCGATGGCGGCCACCCACGTGACCGACCTCGCCGACCGCGCGGTCGACGAGCTCTCGGGTGGCCAGCGCCAGCGTGTGTGGCTCGCGCTCGTGCTCGCGCAGGAGACGCCCGTACTGCTCCTCGACGAGCCCACGACGTTCCTGGACATCGCCCACCAGTACGAGGTCATGGACCTGTGCGCGAGCCTGCACGACACGGGCCGGACCCTCGTCGCCGTGCTCCACGACCTCAACCAGGCGTCGCGGTACGCGACCCACCTCGTGGTGATGAAGGACGGCGCCGTCGTCGCGCAGGGGGCGCCGCAGGACGTCGTGACGGCCGATCTGGTCGGGCACGTGTTCGGCCTTCCGTGCCGCGTGGTGCCGGACCCCGCCAGCGGCACACCGCTCGTGGTGCCCGAGGTGCGGCGGCGCTGACGCCCGCGCCGGGACGCCGTCGGACCCGGATTCGTATCGATTTTGGTCCCCGGACTGCGCGGCGGGGCGGGTTCTGGCACCATCTGGCACCACCGGACCGGTCGGCGTGGGCGCGCGCCCCCCGCGTGCCCACGTCGGCCCCCGAGCGAAGGAGACGCCGCGTGCGGAAGCAGCCCGACGGCGTCGTCGTCACCGCGCACGCGCCGGCGCCGAGCGGTCCGCGCGACGCGTCCGCGCGGTCCGGGCCCCGCACGCCGTCGCGGGGACGGGGCAGGCCGTGACGTCCGTGCTCCTGACCGCCGCGCGTGTGGTCCCGGTCCAGGGCGCCGCGGTGCCTGCGGAGCTGTGCGACGTGCTCGTGGTCGACGGGGTGGTGCGTGCCCTGGCTCCCGCCGTCACGGGCGCCGCCCTGCAGGAGGCGGACGAGGGACCGATCGAGACGGTCGACCTCGCCGGCCGCTGGCTCGTGCCCGGGCTGTGGGACGCGCACACGCACATGAACCAGTGGGCGCTCGCGCGGCAGCGGGTCGACGTGTCGGGGGCGACGTCGGCGGCCCACGCCGCGACGCTCGTCGCCGAGCGCCTGCGCCTCGCGCCGCCGCCCGCGGGCGTGCCGCTCGTGGGGTTCGGCTTCCGTGACGGCCTGTGGCCCGACGTGCCGACGTCGGCGGTCCTCGACGACGCCGCGGCGGGCGCCGGCGTCCCCGGTGCCGAGGTGGTGCTGGTCAGCGCGGACCTGCACTGCGGCTGGCTGGGCACGGCCGCCGCCGCGCGCCTGGGTGTCGCGGGACTGATCGGTGGGGACGGCACGGGGCTGCTGCGTGAGAACGCCTGGTTCCCGCTGCTCGACCGGCTCGCCGCGGCGCCCACCGACGTCGTCGACGCGTGGGTCGCCGACGCGGTGCGGGCCGCGGCCGAGCGCGGCGTCGTCGGCGTCGTGGACTTCGAGATGTCCGGCGCCGTGCCCGCCTGGGAGCGGCGGGCGGCCGCCGGGCGGCTCGGCCTTCGGGTGGTCGCGAGCGTCTGGGCGCAGGGGCTGGACGAGGCGGTCGCGCGCGGGCTGCCGACCGGTCGAGCGCTCACCGCCGACGGCCTCCTGACGATGGGCCCGCTCAAGGTCATCACGGACGGGTCGCTCAACACCCGCACCGCCTACTGCTTCGACCCGTACCCGGGGCTGGCCGGCCCGGAGGCGTTCGGCGTGCTGTCGGTGCCGCCCGGGGAGCTGCGGCCCCTCATGGCCCGCGCGACCGCCGCAGGACTCGGGTGCGCGATCCACGCGATCGGCGACCACGCCAACGCGCTCGCCCTCGACGCGTTCGAGGCCACGGGTGCGCGGGGCAGCATCGAGCACGCGCAGCTGGTCACCGCCGACGACGTCGACCGGCTCGTCCGGCTCGGCATCGTCGCGAGCGTCCAGCCCGAGCACGCGATGGACGACCGCGACGTCGCCGACCGGCACTGGGTCGGCCGCACCGACCGCGCCTTCCCGTTCGGTGCCCTGCACCGTGCGGGCGTGCGGCTGACCCTGGGGTCCGACGCGCCCGTGGCGCCGCTCGACCCGTGGCACGCGATCGGGGCCGCCGTCGACCGGGCGCGCGACGGGCGGGCGCCGTGGCACCCCGAGCACCGGCTCCCCGCGCACGTCGCGCTCGCCGCATCCGTGCGCTCCCGGGTCGCGCCCGGCGCGGTGGCGGACCTGGCGGTGCTCGAGGCGGACCCGCTCACGACGACGGGCTACGGCCTGCGCGCGATGCCGGTGGCCGGGACGCTGCTGGCCGGACGGTGGACCCACCGCCGCTTCTGACGGGTCCCGACCCCGACCCGGTGGGCGGGAGGGACGGTCCAGTGCCCGGGCGGAGGGCGGCGGCGCGCGGCCGGGGTGGGATCCTGGGCTGCCGCCGACCGGCGGTGATCGTCCGCTCACGACAGACCGGGGTGCCTCACATGCGAGCCGTCGTGTTCGAGCGCTTCGGGGGTCCGCTCGAGGTGCGGGACGTGCCGGAGCCCTCGTGCCCGCCGTCGGGCGCCGTCATCCGCGTCGAGGCGACGGGCGTGTGCCGCAGCGACTGGCACGGCTGGCAGGGGCACGACGACGGCATCGCGGTGCCGCACGTGCCCGGCCACGAGCTCGCGGGGACGGTGGTCCAGGTGGGCGCCGAGGTGCGGGCCTGGCGCGCCGGGGACCGGGTGACGGTGCCGTTCGTCTGCGCGTGCGGCGAGTGCGCGGTGTGCCGCGCGGGCGAGCAGCAGGTCTGCGAGCGGCAGACGCAGCCCGGGTTCACCCACTGGGGGTCGTTCGCCGAGCGGGTCGCGATCGACCACGCCGACGTCAACCTCGTCGCGCTCCCCGAGGGGATGAGCGCCGTCACGGCGGCGTCGTTGGGCTGCCGGTTCGCGACGGCGTACCGCGCGCTCACGGTGCACGGACGCGTCGCGGCCGGGCAGTGGGTCGCCGTGCACGGGTGCGGCGGTGTGGGGCTGTCCGCGGTGATGATCGCCGTGGCGGCCGGTGCGCGCGTCGTGGCCCTGGACGTCCGGGCCGAGGCGCGAACGGCGGCCGCGGCGCTCGGGGCCGAGGTGGTGCTGGACCCGCGGTCGGGTGGCGGGCGAGCGCGAGCTCACCGTGAGGCTCCGGGCGCCGGCGCCCCCGCGCCGACCACGGCCGACGCCCTGGGTGCGCTGGTGGCCGAGGTGACGGGCGGCGGCGCCCACGTGTCCGTCGAGGCGCTGGGTGACCCCGTGACCGCGGCCGGCTCGATCCTCGGCCTGCGCCGCCGGGGACGCCACGTCCAGGTCGGCCTCCTCCTCGCCGAGCACGCGCGCCCGCCGCTCCCGATGGACCGCGTCGTGGCCTGGGAGCTCGAGGTCTACGGCAGCCACGGCATGGCCGCGCACGAGTACCCCGCCATGCTCGCCGCCGTCGCCCGCGGTGACCTGGCGCCCGAGCGCCTCGTCGGCGACGTCATCGGGCTCGACGCCGCTGGCGCCGCGCTCGCGTCCATGGGCGACCCCGCGCCGCGCAGCGGCGCGGGCATGACCGTCGTCGTGCCGTAGCAGCGCGGCGCGCGGGGATGCGCCCGCGGAGGCGGCAAGATCGCCTCGTGCAGCAGAGTCCCTCGATCGACGGCCGCGCCGACACCGCGCACGGTGAGGTGCACCTCGAGGTGGCGCTCCCGGCGGCCACGTCCGACGTCTGGCGGGCGCTGACCGACGGCGAGCACACCGTGCGCTGGCTGGGACGCCTGGACGGCGTGGTCGCCGAGGGCGTCCGGTTCGATCTGTGGCACGACGAGCACGTCCGGTCGCGGCACGCCGTGCTGCAGTGGGAACCGCGCCGACTGCTGATCCTCACCTGGGACTTCCCCGAGGAGCGGCCGAGCCGGCTCACCGTCGCCCTGGACGAGGTGGCGCCGTCGAGCACGACCCTGACCCTGCACCACGAGGACCTGGACGACGCGGTGTCCTACGCCGCCGGCTGGCACCGGCACCTCGAGTACCTGCACGCCCACCTGGCGGGCGACGACCTCCCGTTCGACGACTTCTGGACCGGTTACGACGACCTGGTCGAGCACTACACGGACCGGCCCGATCGCCGGCCCCGCGCCTGATCCATCGGCGCCCGCGACGGCGGCCGGCCGCCTGGTGAACGCCCCCGACGTCGTGTCGGACGCCGCGGGTATCGTGGCCGTCGTCTCCCCTCGCACCAGACCCAGGAGCCCTTCTGTGGGACGAGTCGTCGTCGATGTGATGCCGAAGCCCGAGATCCTCGACCCGCAGGGCAAGGCCGTCGCCAACGCCCTGCCGCGGCTCGGGTTCCACGGGTTCACGAGCGTGCGCCAGGGCAAGCGGTTCGAGCTCGAGGTCGACGGCGAGGTCACCGAGGAGGTGCTCGAGGCCGTCCGTCGGGCCGCCGAGACCCTGCTGTCGAACCCCGTGATCGAGGACGTCGTGCGCGTCGCGGTCGCCGACGAGGTCGGCGCGTGAGCACCCCGACGATCGCGCGGCCGGCTGCCGACGCGCGCGTCGACGGCGCCCGCATCGGCGTCGTCACCTTCCCCGGGACGCTCGACGACCGCGACGCCGCGCGCGCCGTGCGCCTCGCGGGCGGCGAGCCGGTCGCGCTCTGGCACGCCGACGCCGACCTGCACGGGGTCGACGCCGTCGTCCTGCCGGGCGGCTTCTCCTACGGCGACTACCTGCGCGCCGGCGCCATCAGCAGCTTCGCGCCCGTGATGGGCACGCTCGTCGACGCCGCACGGGGCGGCCTGCCCGTGCTGGGCATCTGCAACGGCTTCCAGGTGCTCTGCGAGGCGCACCTGCTACCCGGCGCCATGATCAAGAACGACCACCGGACCTTCCTGTGCCGCGAGCAGGTGCTCGTCGTGGAGAACGCGACGACCGCCTGGACCGGCGACTTCGAGCAGGGCGAGAAGATCGTCATCCCGCTCAAGAACCAGGACGGCCAGTACGTGGCGTCCGAGCGTGACCTCGACGAGCTCGAGGCCGAGGGCCGCGTGGTGTTCCGCTACGACGGCTGGAACCCGAACGGCTCGCGGCGCGCCATCGCCGGCATCGCGAACGCCGCGGGCAACGTCGTGGGCCTCATGCCGCACCCCGAGCACGCCGTCGAGCCGGGCTTCGGCCCCGACAGCGCGGCCGGTCCGCGCCTGGGCACGGACGGCCTGCGGTTCTTCACGTCGGTCCTCGCCACGCTCGTCCGCTGATGCGCCCGACGGGCACGCGCGCGTGAGCGCCCCGTCACCCGCGTCGGGCGGCGCCGCCGCGACGCCGACCGTCGCGGTCGAGCGGGTGCCCTGGGACGACCCCGACGCCGCGCGCCTGCGCGAGGAGCAGCAGACCGAGCTCGCCGCCCGGTACGACGGCGTCGGCGACATCGAGCCCGTGCTGCCGCCGGACGAGATGCTCGCGACCGTCGTCGTCCGGCTCGACGGCGAGGTGGTCGGATGCGGCTCGCTGCGCGCCGCGTCCGGGTACGGCGACGGCTACGGCGAGCTCAAGCGCATGTTCGTGCGCCCCGCGGCACGCGGCAGGGGACTGTCCCGGGCGGTGCTCGCCGAGCTCGAGCGGCTCGCGGTCGAGCACGGCCTGCGGCGGCTCGTCCTCGAGACCGGCGTCCGCCAACCCGAGGCGATCGCCCTCTACCGCTCGACGGGCTACGAGCGCATCGACAACTACGGGCCCTACACCGACGAGCCGACGTCGGTCTGCTACGCGCGCTGGCTCACGCCGGAGCCCGAGCCGCGCTGAGCGCCGACGCCGCGCCGGGCGTCCGGCCTCAGCCGAGCGGGACCACCCGGCCCTCGAGGTGCTTGCGCGCCCTGCGGGCGTCCCACGCCACGAAGCCGTAGCCGTCGTCGTCGGGAGACACGCGGACCGAGGCCGTGCCCGGCAGCAGGACCGGCGCCGCGAACTCGACGTCCCAGCGGTACGCGTCGCCGCGCGCCGCCGGCCCGACGTCGGCCAGGGCCCGGGCGGCCGTGTACATGCCGTGCGCGATCGCCCGCGGGAACCCGAACGCCTTCGCCGCGAGCGCGGACGTGTGGATCGGGTTCCGGTCGCCCGAGACCTCGGCGTACTGCCGCCCCACGTCCGCGCCCAGGCGCCACTGCCCGGTGGGCGTCGGCGGGATCCAGGCGAAGCGCGGCTCCTTCTCGGGCCGCGCGGCGCCCGCGACGCGCACGCCGCGCGCGAGGTACGTCGACGTGCCGGACCACACGACGAGGCCGTCGACGCTGATCTCGCCGACCAGGTCGACGACGGTCCCGGCGTGGTGCGGCCGCAGGTCGCGCGCGCCCACCTGCACGTCGAGCGGCGCGTCGAGGCGCACGGGCCGGTGCTGCTCCACCCGGTTGGCCACGTGCACCATCCCGAGCAGCGGCAGCGGGAAGTCGCCGCGGATCATCAGTGCCGTCTGCAGCGGGAAGGCGAGCACGTGCAGGAACCCGGCCGGCAGGACGTCGCCCGCGGGCTCGCCCACGAGGTGCTGGTACGCGGTGAGCCGCTCGACGTCGGCCCGCACGTGGTGCACGCGCAGGTCGACGGCGGGCAGCTGCTCGGGTGCGACCGGGCGCCGCGGCGCCATCATCGCGACCGCCGACGTCGTGACGCCCTTGACGTACGTGCGCGCGAGCGGCGGCATGGTGCGCAGCTCGACGACCTGCCGGCCGGTCCTCATGCGCCGACCAGGCTCTGGCCGCACACGCGCAGCACCTGGCCGTTGACGCCCCCGGCCTGCGGCGACGCGAGGAACGCGATCGCCTCGGCGACGTCGACCGGCTGCCCGCCCTGCTGCAGCGAGGACAGGCGACGGGCGAACTCGCGCGTCGCGAACGGGATGCTCGCCGTCATGTCGGTCTCGATGAACCCCGGCGCGACGGCGTTCGCGGTCCCGCCCAGCGCCGCCAGGCGGGGCGCGAACGCGCGCACCATCCCGATGACGCCGGCCTTGGACGCGCCGTAGTTCGTCTGGCCGCGGTTGCCGGCGATGCCGCTCGTCGAGGCGAGCGCGATGATGCGCGGCGCGGCGCCCAGCGAGCCGGACCCCAGCAGCTCCTCGGTGATCCGCAGCGGCGCCGTGACGTTCACCGCGAGCACCGGGTCCCACTTCTCGGGCGTCATGTTGACCAGCAGCTTGTCGCGCAGCACGCCGGCGTTGTGCACGACGACGTCGAGGCGCCCGTGGCGGGCGCCGACGTGCGCGAGGATCCGCGCCGCGGCGTCGTCGGCGGTGACGTCGAGCTGGAGCGCGGTCCCGTGCACCTCGTTCGCGACGGCGGCGAGGGCCTCACCGGCCGCGGGCACGTCGACGACGACGAGCGTCGCGCCGTCGCGCGCCAGGGTGCGGGCGATCGCCGCGCCGATGCCGCGCGCGGCGCCGGTGACGACGGCGACCTGGCCCTCGAGCGGCTTGTCCCAGTCGGCCGGCAGCGCGCCGCCCGACGACGTGACGTGCAGCGGCTGCCCGTCGACGTACGCGGACCGGCCCGAGAGCAGGAAGCGCAGGGCGCCGACCGCGCTCGGCGCCGTGACGTCCACGCCCTCGGCCAGGACGATGCCGTTGCCGGTCGCGCCGCCGCGCAGCTCCTTGGCCAGCGAGCGCAGCATGCCGTCGACGCCCTGCCGGGCCGCGGCCACGGGTGCCGCGACGGCGCCGGGCTCGCCGGGCTCGCGGGAGACGACGACGACGCGGCCGCCCGGGGCGAGCCGCTTCACGGCGGGCGCGACGGACAGCATCGGCTGCGTGAGGTCGGCCGGCGCCGCGACGTGCGTCAGGACCAGGACGATCGCGCCGAAGCGGTCGGCGTCGCCCGTCGGGTGGCGGTGGACGTCGAGGTCCCACGCGAGCAGCTGCTCGGCGATCGCGTCGGCGTCCGCCTCGGCGCCCGCGTCCGGCACCACGAGCACGGGGCCGGGCACCAGCGGGGCCGCCGGGTCGTGGCGGCGCAGCACCGCGGGCCGGGGGAGGCCGAGCTGCTTGGCGATCTTCTTCGTGAGCCCGGAGTTGACCAGGCCCAGGTACGTGTCGGTCACGCTGCCTCCATGATCGCGACGACGGCCTGGCCACCCGCGGCGCAGACCGAGATGAGACCGCGGCTGCCCGGGCCCTTGGCGGCGAGCGCCTTGGCGAGCGTCGCGACGATGCGGCCGCCCGTGGCGGCGAACGGGTGCCCGGCGGCGAGCGACGAGCCGTGGACGTTGAGGCGGCTGCGGTCGATCGACCCCAGCGCACCCGGCAGCCCGAGGCGCTCGCGGCAGAACTCCTCGGACTCCCACGCGGCGAGGTTGCACAGCACGGTGGCCGCGAACGCCTCGTGGATCTCGTAGAAGTCGAAGTCCTGGAGGGTGAGCCCGTTGCGGGCCAGCAGGCGCGGCACGGCGTGCGCGCCCGCCATGAGCAGCCCGTCGCGGCCGTGCACGAAGTCCACGGCGCCCGGCTCGGCGTCGACGATCGACGCGAGCACGGGAAGACCGCGCTCGGCGGCCCACGCGTCGCTCGCGAGGAGCACCGTCGAGGCGCCGTCGGACAGCGGGGTGGAGTTGCCCGCGGTCATGGTCGGCGGGGTGTCCAGGGTCTTGCCGAAGACCGGCTTGAGGGCCCCGAGCTTCTCGAGCGAGGTGTCGGCGCGCAGGTTCGCGTCGCGCGTCAGGCCCCGGTAGGGCGTGAGCAGGTCGTCGAAGAACCCGGCGTCGTAGGCCGCCGCGAGGTTGTGGTGGCTCGCGAGCGCGAGCTCGTCCTGCGCCTCGCGGGTGATCTTCCAGGCGGCGGTGGTCAGGGCCTGGTGCTCACCCATGGACAGGCCGGTCCGCGGCTCGCCGGTGGTCGGCGCCGAGGGCGCCAGGTGCGCGGGGCGTAGCCGGGCGACGGCGGCCAGCCGCTGCTGCGGCGTCCGGGCCCGCGACAGGTCGAGCAGGATGCGGCGCAGCGGGTCGCTCACGACGATCGGCGCGTCCGACGTGGAGTCCACCCCGCCCGCGATGCCCGACTCGATCTGGCCGAGGCGGATCTTGTTGCTCAGCCCGACGACGGTCTCGAGGCCGGTCGCGCACGCCTGCTGCAGGTCGTAGGCGGGGGTCTCGGGTGAGAGCGGCGACCCGAGGACGGCCTCGCGCGCCAGGTTGAAGTCCTTGGAGTGCTTGAGGACGGCACCCGCCGCGACCTCGCCGATGCGCTCGTCGGCCAGGCCGAAGCGCGCGACGAGGCCGTCGAGCGCGGCCCCGAGCATGTCGAGGTTGCTCGCCCGGACGTAGGGGCCGCCCGAGCGGGCGAACGGGATGCGGTTGCCGCCCACGACCACCGCGCGGCGCGGGGCGCCTGCCGGGGTCTGCGGTGGCGTGGGTGCGGGGGTGGTGGGTGCCGCCATGGGGAACGGGGTCCTCTCGCGTCGTCGTCGAGCAGCGATGGTGGTGCACGCGCCTACCGGGACCACCGTCCCGGGTCTGCCGGGAGCGGTGCTGGTAGTGCCTGGGACCGACAGTACCTGATACCGTCGGTTTCGTGAGTCCGATCACACCGGCGACGTCGCCGGAGCCGCTGACCGACGCCGCGCCCGAGCGCGCCGTCGGCGGGCCGCCCGTGAGCGGGCAGCCGGACACCGAGGCGGCCGACGGCCGCTCGCGCCGCTGGGACGACCACCGCGCCGCGCGCCGCGCCGAGCTCGTGCGGGCCGCCCGTCGCGCCGTGCACCGCATTGGACCGGACGTCTCGATGGAGGAGATCGCGGCGGCCGCCGGGACGTCCAAGTCGATCGTCTACCGCTACTTCGTGGACAAGACCGGGCTCCAGGTCGCGGTCGGCGAGGCCGTCGTCGCGCAGATGCACGCGGCGCTCGACGAGGCGTCCAGCCGCGCCGCGACGCCGCGCGAGGGCCTGCGCTCGATGATCGACGTCTACCTCGCCATGGTCGAGACCTCGCCGAACGTCTACTGGTTCGTCACGCGCCCCGTCTCCGAGGACGCCTCGGCGCCCCTGGGCCACTTCCTCGAGGCCGTCGCGGCGCTCGTCGCGCGGCCGTTCGCCCGCGTGCTGACCGAGGACCGCGACGACGAGGACGGCGACGGGGCCGACGTCGGCGCCGCGCGCCAGGCCGACGTCTGGGCCGCCGGCGCCGTCGGCTTCGTCCGCGGCACGGGCGACTGGTGGCTCACGCACCGCGACGCACCGGGTGCGCCCACGCGCGAGGAGCTCGTCGAGCGCATCACGGCCTGGCTCTGGGCGGGCCCCGTGAGCGTCCTGGCCCGCACCCGCACGGCGCGCCCCGCCCACGACGACCCCGCTCACGACCCCGCCGACGACCCGACCACCGCCGAGAACCCGGCAGCCGCCGGCCTCAACGACGAGGAGCAGCCATGACCACCCTGAGCGAGAAGCGAGCGCGCGGAACGAGCGAGCCGCGCGTCGACGTCCCCGCGCTGGAGGAGGTGCTGCTCGGACGCTGGGCGCCGATCCGCCGCGCGGCGCGCGAGCTCCTCAAGGACCCGCGCTTCCACCGCGTCGAGGGTCAGTCGACGGACGTGCACCGCGAGCGCGTGCTCGAGCAGCTGCGCATCCTCGCGACCGAGGGCGACGTGCTCCGCTCCTTCCCGACCGAGCTGGGCGGGGCCGACGACCACGGCGGCAGCCTCGCGCGGTTCGAGGAGGTCATCACGGCGGACCCGTCGCTGCAGATCAAGGCGGGGGTCCAGTGGGGCCTGTTCGCGTCGGCGATCCTGCACCTGGGCACCGAGGAGCACCACGCGCGCCTGCTGCCGGGCGCCATGTCCGTCGACGTCCCCGGTGCCTTCGCGATGACGGAGACCGGCCACGGCTCCGACGTCGCGAGCATCGGCACGACGGCGACCTACGACCCGCAGACGCAGGAGTTCGACCTGCACACGCCCTTCCGGGCCGCGTGGAAGGACTACCTCGGCAACGCCGCGGTGCACGGCACGGCCGCCGTCGTCTTCGCGCAGCTGGTGACGGCGGCGCCCGGCGGGCCGAAGGTCAACCACGGCGTGCACGCGTTCTACGTGCCCCTGCGCGACCCGGAGACGCTGGAGTTCCTGCCGGGCATCGGGGGCGAGGACGACGGCCTCAAGGGCGGGCTCAACGGCATCGACAACGGCCGCCTGCACTTCACCCACGTGCGCGTCCCGCGGGCGAACCTGCTCAACCGCTACGGCGACGTCGCGGCCGACGGCACGTACTCCTCGCCGATCCCGAGCCCGGGCCGCCGCTTCTTCACCATGCTCGGCACGCTCGTGCAGGGCCGCGTCTCCCTCGACGGCGCCGCCGTGAACGTCGGCAAGCTCGCGATGATCATCGCGGTGACCTACGCCAACCAGCGCCGCCAGTTCGCCGGACCGCAGTCGAACGAGGAGGTCGTGCTCCTCGACTACGCGGAGCACCAGCGGCGCCTGCTCCCGCTGCTGGCGCAGACCTACGCGGGCGCCTTCGCGCACGAGCGGCTGCTGGAGACGTTCGACGCCGTGTTCTCCGGCGCGAGCGACACGGACGAGGACCGCGAGAACCTCGAGACCATCGCGGCGACCCTCAAGCCGGCGTCGACCTGGCACGCCCTGGCCGCGCTCCAGGGGGCGCGCGAGGCGTGCGGGGGCGCGGGCTTCCTCACGGAGAACCGGCTCACGTCGCTGCGCGCCGACCTCGACGTCTACGTGACCTTCGAGGGCGACAACACCGTGCTGCTCCAGCTCGTGGCCAAGCGCCTGCTCGCCGACCACGCCAAGGAGTTCAAGGACATCGACGCGGGCGGCGTCGCGCGCTACGTCGCCGGCCGCGCCGCCGACGTCGCGCTGCACCGCACGCCGCTGCTGCGGGTGGTGCAGACGCTGTCCGACGGCGGCGACGCGCGTCGCTCGGCGGGCCAGCTGCGGGAGACGAGCACCCAGCGCGAGCTGCTCACCGACCGCGTCGAGACGATGGTCGCGGAGGTGGCCGAGGCGCTGCGACCCGCGATGAAGGCGCCCCGCGAGGAGGCCTCGCGCCGCTTCAACGAGCACCAGCACGCGCTCATCGAGTGCGCGCGGGCGCACGCCGACCTGCTCCAGTGGGAGGCGTTCACCGCGGGCCTGGAGAAGGTCCAGGACCCGGGCACGCGGCAGGTCCTGACGTGGCTGCGCGACCTGTTCGGCCTCGTGACGATCGAGCGCAACCTGGCCTGGTACCTCATCCACGGCCGGCTCTCCGCGGGCCGTGCGCGGACCGTGACGTCCTACGTCGACCGCCTGCTGACGCGCCTGCGCCCGCACGCGCAGGACCTGGTCGACGCCTTCGGCTACGGCCCCGAGCACGTGCGTGCCGCGATCGCGAGCGGCGCCGAGGGCCAGCGGCAGGACGAGGCGCGGGACTACTACCGGCGCCTGCGGGCCACGGGGGACCTGCCCATCCCGGAGAAGTCGGTCGCCAAGAACGGCGTCCGGCCCGCGACGACGGGGCCGTCCTCGGCCGTGCCGGCGCCCCCGGTCGCCCCCTCGGCGCCGAGCCCGGTCTGACGGCGCCCGCGAGCCGCGACGCGTCGCCGGCCTCGCCGGCCTCGCCCGCCGAGCACGTCCGTCCCACGCGAGCGCGTCCTGTGCGGCGGACGTGCTCGGTGGGAACGGACGTGCTCGGCGGGTCGTCGCGTGAGGGACGGGGCCCAGGCGGGCGGGTCAGCGCAGGTGGGCGAGCACGGCCGCGGCGACGTCGTCCGGGCGGTGCTCGGGGAGCCAGTGGTCGGCGTCGAGCTCGACGTGGCGGTACGGGCCGGTGACGTAGCGGCCGGTCGCCCGCACGGAGTCGGGGGCGAAGAACGGGTCCCGGCGGCCCGAGACGTAGGTGGTCGGCACGGGCGTGGGGCCGGAGCCGCGGCTCTTGGCTGCGCCCTTGCCTCGGCTGCGGCTCACGGGCAGCGCGCGGTACCAGCCCAGCGCCGCGGTGAGGGCGCCGGGCTCGCTCATGCGGGTGGCGTAGTGGTCCACCAGGTGCGGCTCCAGCCCCGATCCGGCGAGGAAGCGCCGCAGCAGCGCGGCGTCGCGGCGCAGGAGCAGGGCCTCCGGGACCTTCGGGGCCTGGAACCAGAGCATGTACGACGAGCGCCGGACCTGGTCCCCGCGGCCGGCGGCCATCGCCGCGGGATGCGGTGTCGAGAGCACGGTCAGCGACGCCGTCCGCTCCGGGTGGCGCCCGGCGAGCGACCACGCGACGGCGCCGCCCCAGTCGTGCCCGACGACGTGGGCGCGCTCCACGCCGGCCGCGTCGAGCAGCGCGACGACGTCCGCCACGAGCTCACGGACCGCGTACGCGCGCCGGCCGGCGGGACGGGCGCCGGGCGAGTAGCCACGCTGGTCCGGCGCGAGGACGCGGAGTCCCGCACCGGTCAGCAGCGGCACGACGGCGTCGTACGCCGACGCGTCCTGCGGGAAGCCGTGGAGCAGCACGGCGGTGCCCGTGGGCGCCGACCCCGCGGCACCGTGCGGTGCGCCGGCCGGTGCGTGGTCGTGCACGTCGAAGGTCAGGCCGTCGCGCCGGAAGGTGTCCACCGGGGCAGCACACCACGGCCGGCCCGCCGGCGCCCGGGGACCACCGCGACGGCCCGCGGTCCGCGCTCAGGGGCGGTGCCAGGTGCCCGTCGCCGCGGCCGCCCGCACGTACTCAGAGACGTCGTGCGGCGCTCGTCCGAGTGCCTCGTGCACGCCGTGCGCGAGCGACGCGTTGCGACCGTCGAGCACCTCGGTGACCAGGTAGGTCATCAGCTCGACGAGCCCGTCGCCGTAGGGGCGCAGGTCCGCCTGCAGCTCGGCGAGGGTCGAGCGGCGGAAGCGGACCGGCTGGCCGACGCCCCGCGTGATCTCGGCCGCGAGGTCGTCGAACGTGAGCAGGCGCGGACCCGTCACCTCGTAGGTCCGCCCAGCGTGACCCTCCTGCGTGAGCGCCGCGACGACGACGTCGGCGACGTCCTCGAGGTCGACCCACGGCTCGCGGACGTCCCCCACGGGCAGAGCGAGCTCACCCGCGGCGACGGCCTCGGCGAAGAACCCCTCGCTCAGGTTCTGCAGGAACCAGGCGCTGCGCACGACCGTCCACGCGAGGCCGTCGCGCTGCACGACGCGCTCGGCGCGCTGCGCCTCGACCTCGCCGCGCCCTGAGAGCAGGACGACGCGGCGGACGCCCGCACGCTGCGCCTCGTCGACGACGGCCTCGAGGGTCTGCGTGGCGCCCGGGACGGCGAGGTCGGGCACGTAGCAGAGGTAGGCGGCGTCGATGCCGTCGAGCGCGGCGGGCCAGGTGGACGGGTCGTGCCAGTCGAAGGCGGGCGAGGTCGAGCGGGACGCCGCACGGACCGGGACGCCCAGGCGTTCCAGGCGGGCGACGACGCGGCGGCCGGTCTTGCCGGACCCGGCGGTGACGAGCGTGGTGCCGGCCGCGGGGCGGGTCGGTGCGTCGGCGGTGGACGGTCGGGTGGTCGGCGGCTCGGGACGGGCGGCCGTGGGCTGTGTGGTCATGACCCCAGCCAAGCCCGAGTCCGCTGGACGATCCATCGCGGAAAGGCGCATCTGCATACGCGATCGTCTACGGTCGTCGGATGGACGCGCTCACCGGACTCCTTGACGGCCCGCGGGCCCGCGGCGCGTTCCTGCTGCGCGGCGTCCTCGAGCCGCCCTGGGCCCTGCGCGTCCAGGACCGGGCGCCGATCACGGTGCTCGCCCAGGTCCGCGGCGCCTCGGTGGTCCGGACGGCCGACGGGACCACCGCGCGCCTGGCACCGGGCGACGTCGCCGTCGTGCGCGGCCCGGAGCCGTACCTCGTCGCCGACGACGTCGGCACGCCGCCCCAGGCGGTCATCCACCCGGGACAGCAGTGCACGACCCCGGACGGCGTCGCGCTCGCGGAGGCCTGGTACCTCGGCGTGCGGGCGTGGGGCAACGCGGCGGACGGGTCGACGCACCTGGTGGTCGGCACGTACGAGCTCGCGGGTGAGGTCAGCGGGCGGCTGCTGCGCGCGCTGCCGCAGGTCGTCGTCGTGCCGCGCGGGGACGAGGCCGTCGCGACGCTCGTGTCGATGCTCGCGGCCGAGATCGGTCGCGAGGAGCCCGGCCAGACGGCGGTCCTCGACCGCCTCCTCGACCTCCTGCTCATCACGGCCCTGCGGTCGTGGTTCGCCCGTGAGGGCGCCGGCGCGCCCGCCTGGTACCGCGCCTGGGCCGACCCGGTCGCGGGCGCCGCACTGCGCCGCATCCACCAGCAGCCGGCGGAGCCCTGGACGGTGGTGCGGCTCGCGGACGCCGCCGGCGTCTCGCGTGCCGCTTTCGCGCGCCGGTTCACGGACCTCGTGGGGGAGTCCCCGATGGCGTACCTCACCGCGTGGCGGATCGCGCTCGCGGCGGACCTGCTCACGCGCCCGGACGCGACGCTCGCCGCCGTGGCGCGCCAGGTCGGCTACAGCACGCCGTTCGCCCTCAGCACCGCGTTCAAGCGGGTGCGCGGTGTGAGCCCTCGGTCGTACCGCGAGCGCCTGGCCGAGGTCTGATCCCCCGACGCACGACCGGGCACGGCGGGGTCAGCCGAGGAGGGCGCGGCGCCAGGCGTCCGCGTGCTGCTCGGTCCAGCGGGCGTCACGCTCCCAGACCGTGCCGTGGCCCTCGTCCCACAGGCGCGACCACGGCTGCTCACCGGTGCGATGGCCGTCGGCCAGCAGCGTGTGCATCGACCACGTGCGCGGGCCGAGCGTGGCGAGCAGGCGCTCGCGGCCGGCGTCGTCCAGGCCGTAGCCGTCGGCGAGGGCAGCGAGCCCGGCGGCCGCGACGTCGACCGGCGTCCCGGGGTCGAGCGGCACGAGGCCGTGGGCGAGGTAGGCGAGGTCCCAGGTCCGCGTCCCGGGCGCGGCGGCGTCCCAGTCGATGACCACGAGGCGGTCGGGCGCGACGACGAGGTTCCACGGGGCGAGGTCGTGGTGGATCACGAGGTCGGCGCCGTCCGACGGGATGGGGCAGACCCAGACGGCCTCGGCCGGCGGCTGCCAGCCGTCCAGGGCGTCGTGGAGCTCGCGTGCGACGCGGCCCACGGCGGCCGGGTCCAGCGGCGGCGCCCCCGGGGGCGCGGGGTGCGCGACCTCGCCCTCGACGTACTCGAGGACGTGGCGGCCGCGCGAGTCGATGCCCAGGCTGCGCGGCGCGTGACGGACGCCGACGTCGTGCAGGTGCTCCAGCAGCGCGTGCACGGCGGGCGTCTGCGGGCCGGCCGGCCGACGGACGGTGTCACCCACGCGGACCAGGCCGGTGGTGACGTTGCCGCCCGTGAGCGGCGTCTCCGCGACACCGGCGGTCTCGGGGAAGGTCTGCACCTGGCCCATCCTGCCGGTCGGGGGCGACGCGGCGCCACGTATCCGCCCGCGGTCGGACGCCTGTGAGGCGCTGCACATGGTCATCTGCTCCAGGTGCGCGCGCCGCGTGCCGATGCAGGGCAGGGCGCACGGCCGGTGCAGGACCGACGAGGGAGACCCATGACGAGCACGACGCGCGCGGCACGGCGGCCCCTGCGGCTGGCGGCGGCGCTGACCCTGCTCGGCACCCTGACGGCGTGCGCGGCGTCCACCTCGGGCGAGCCGTCGGCCGCCGCGGAGGCCGCGACCGTCGCGGAGCCCGCCACGGTCGCGGACCTGCCGGCGCTCGAGGGCGTCACGGCGGGCGTCCCCGAGGGTTGGGCGGCCGCGACGCTCGGCGTCCTCACCTACGCCGTCCCCGCCGGGTGGGCGGACCTCGGGCTGCCGGCGCCCGGCGGCTGGGAGTACCGCAAGCACGTCGACCCGGCCACGCCGGCGACGCGCGTCCTGGAGGTCAGCGTGCTCCAGGGCGAGAGCACGTGGAGCGGCGGCTGGCACGGCATGACCGGCGAGCAGGGCTACCGGCTCGACGTCCCCGGCGCCGCGCTCGCGGGCGTCGACGTGGTCAGCGAGACGGCCGAGGAGGCCGGCGCGTCGACCGCGACGTGGCACGCCGAGATCCACCTGCAGACGCAGGCCGGCCAGTACGTGCTGGTCGAGCTCACGACCACGCCCGACGACGCCGGCCTGGCGGAGATCCGGTCCCTGGTCGGGACCCTCGCGCTCGCCTGAGCCTCAGCCCAGCACGTCCGACAGGGCGAACCGCACGGGCACCTCGAGCTGCGCGAAGGTGCAGCTCTCGGGCTCACGGTCCGGACGCCAGCGCGCGAACTGCGCCGTGTGGCGCAGCCGCGTGCCCTCCATGTGGTCGTAGCGCACCTCGACGACGCGCTCGGGCCGCAGCGGCACGAACGACAGGTCCTTGCCCGAGTTCCACCGGCTGCCGGCGGCCTCCGTCGGGGTCCGCGTGCCGGAGGCCTGGGCCTGTGCGGTCCACGGGTGGTCCGCGGCGTCCGTGACCAGCGCCTGCAGCTCGGCGAACAGCTCGCGCCGCCGCGCCATCGGGAACGAGCTGGTCACCCCGATCGAGGTGAGCGTGCCCGCGTCGTCGTACAGGCCGAGCAGGAGCGAGCCGACGGCGGCGTCGTCGGCCTTGTGGACGCGGTAACCGGCGACCACGCAGTCCGCCGTCCGCTCGTGCTTGACCTTGGTCATGACGCGCTTGTCCGGCTGGTAGGGCAGGTCCGGGCGCTTGGCCACGACGCCGTCGAGCCCCGCGCCCTCGAAGAGGGAGAACCACCGCGTGGCCTCCGCCAGGTCCGTCGTCGTGCGCGTGAGGTAGACGCCCGGCCCGCCGCCGGTGACCGCCCTCTCGAGCGCGGCCCGCCGCTCGGCGAACGGGCGTCCCGTGAGGTCCTCGTCGCCCAGCGCCAGGAGGTCGAAGACCACGAGCACCGCGGGCGTCTGCTCCGCGAGGAGGCGCACCCGCGACTCCGCCGGGTGGATGCGCTGCAGGAGCGCCTCGAAGTCGAGTCCCGAGCCGTCGGCGCTCGCGACGACGATCTCGCCGTCGACCACGCACCGCGCGTGGAGCTCGCGCCGGACCGCCTCGACGACCTCGGGGAAGTACCGCGTCATCGGCTTGGTGTTGCGGCTGCCGATCTCGACGTCGTCGCCGTCCCGGAAGACGACCGAGCGGAAGCCGTCCCACTTGGGCTCGTAGAGCTGGCCGGGCGGGATCTCGGCCGCGGACTTCGCGAGCATCGGGGCGACGGGCGGCATCACCGGCAGGTCCATCGGCCCAGTGTGGTGGCTGCCGCCGACACGGGCGAGGCCTGCGCCGGGCTCGGTCACGGGTTGCACCGCGCCGCGAGGACGCCGATCAGGCCGACGTCGGGCCGCCAGGGCTCGAGGTTCCAGGTCTTCTTGTCCGGGGCGCCGACGGCGTGGCAGACGAGCTGGTCGTGCATCACGGGCGTACCGGCCTCGGGCTCCATCGCCACCAGCTGTGCCTCGAGCAGGGCGATGGCGGCCAGCCCCGAGGTGCGGGCCCACGGCGTCGGGTCGACGGCGAGGGACCGGCCGCCCTCGCGGTCGCCCCACGTCGCGGACTCGAGGGTGACGTCGGCCGCCGACGCGTGGACCTCGACGGTCGCGGGTGCGTCGGCGGCCTGGCCCGCGCCGCCGATGCCCGAGTCGCCCTGGAGGTGGAGCGCGACGAGGTCGTCGGTCCGCAGGGACCAGGTCGCCCGCCCGGCGCTCGCGCTCGGCGGGGCGAGGGCGGCGACCGGGGCGCCGGCGGCGTCGAGGACGAGCACGGAACCGTCGTCCTCGGTGCGGAAGGAGCCGCCGTCGGGCGCCGCGAGCAGGAGGGGTTCGGCGACGGCCGTCAGGACCTCGGGCGCGTACGACCACGTCCACCGGGTGGCGCCGTCGGCGGTGGACGGCGGCCCGGCGGTGGGCGCGAGGAGCACCGCCACCATGCCGCCGACACCCGCCGGTGCCCCGGCGGCGCGCGCCTGTGCGGCGTCCTGCGGGACCACCGTGACGGTCGCCGTCGTCCCCGGCTCGGTCGAGGGCGAGGGGTGGGTGGCGGCGGGCGGCGTCGTCGGCGCGGGGCCCGCTGGGGCGCACGCCGCGAGCGCGCCGACGAGCGCCAGCACGACGACGGCGCGGGCACGCCGGGGGATCAGGGGCACGGACACCTCCGCCCCCATGCTCCCGGGCGCGCCACCCCCCACGCCACCACCCGCGGGTGGACGAACCGGTACGGATGCTCGCATCCGCGCATCCGCACAGGTGGCCGCGTACTTTCCCTGGCCAGGTGCACGGATGTGCGCGTTCGAACATCCGACGCCGGCCGCCCGCGGCCCCGGCGGCGCTCGCCGTGCTGCGCCGTGCCGCTGCGTCGGGCGCGAGACGGCCGCACCGGTGTCGGAGGGCGCCGGTAGCCTGGCGGCGTCCCCTTGGCTCTCCCGGTAGGGAATCGATGACCACGACCGACGCCGCCCAGCCGACCGCCGCTCCCGACACCGTCGACCACGCGGCGAGCACGCCCGACGTCGCGCTGCCGTACGCGGAGCTCGGCCTCAAGACCGACGAGTACCTGCGGATCGTCGACCTCCTGGGCCGACGCCCGACCGCCGCCGAGCTCGCGATGTACTCGGTGATGTGGTCCGAGCACTGCTCGTACAAGTCCTCCAAGGTCCACCTGCGCCAGTTCGGCGAGAAGGTCAGCCACGCGATGCGCGAGCACCTGCTCGTCGGCATCGGCGAGAACGCGGGCGTGGTCGACATCGGCGACGGCTGGGCCGTGACGTTCAAGGTCGAGAGCCACAACCACCCGAGCTTCGTCGAGCCGTACCAGGGCGCCGCGACCGGCGTCGGCGGCATCGTGCGCGACATCATCTCGATGGGCGCGCGCCCCGTGGCCGTCATGGACCAGCTGCGCTTCGGCGCGATCGACCACCCGGACACGGCGCGCGTCGTGCACGGGGTCGTCGCCGGCGTCGGCGGCTACGGCAACTCGCTCGGGTTGCCCAACATCGGCGGCGAGGTCGTCTTCGACGCGTCCTACCAGGGCAACCCGCTCGTCAACGCGCTGTGCGTCGGGGTGCTGCGCCACGAGGACATCCACCTCGCGAACGCGTCGGGCGCGGGCAACAAGGTGGTCCTGTTCGGGGCCCGGACCGGCGGCGACGGCATCGGCGGCGCGTCGATCCTCGCGAGCGAGACGTTCGACGACACCAAGCCCTCGAAGCGCCCGTCGGTGCAGGTGGGCGACCCCTTCATGGAGAAGGTGCTCATCGAGTGCTGCCTCGAGCTCTACGCGGCCCAGGTGGTCGAGGGCATCCAGGACCTCGGCGCGGCCGGCATCTCGTGCGCGACGTCGGAGCTCGCGTCCAACGGTGACGGCGGCATGCACGTCGACCTCGAGAAGGTCCTGCTGCGCGACCCCACGCTGACGGCCGGCGAGATCCTCATGTCGGAGTCGCAGGAGCGCATGATGGCCGTCGTCCGGCCGGACAAGCTCGACGAGTTCCTCGCCATCACCGGCCGCTGGGACGTCGAGACGGCCGTGATCGGCGAGGTCACCGGCACGGGCCGGCTGACGATCGACCACTTCGGCCACCGCATCGTCGACGTCGACCCGAAGACGGTCGCGCACGAGGGGCCGGTCTACCACCGCCCCTACGCGCGCCCGTCGTGGCTCGACGGCCTGCAGGCGGACACGGTGAGCGGGCCGGACGGCGCCGCCCGGTACGCGCGCCCCGCGTCGGGAGACGAGCTCCGCGAGACGCTGCTGCGGCTCGTCGCGTCGCCCAACCTGGCGAGCAAGTCCTGGGTCACCGACCAGTACGACCGCTTCGTGCAGGGCAACACCGCCCTCGCCCAGCCCGACGACGCCGGGGTGGTGCGGGTCGACGAGACCACGGGCCTGGGCGTCGCCCTCGCGACGGACGCGAACGGCCGCTACGCCAAGCTCGACCCCTACACGGGCGCGCAGCTCGCGCTCGCCGAGGCGTACCGCAACGTCGCCACGTCCGGCGCGCGCCCGCTCGCGGTCACCGACTGCCTCAACTTCGGCTCGCCCGAGGACCCCGACGCCATGTGGCAGCTGGTCCAGGCGATCGAGGGCCTGGCCGACGGCTGCCTCGAGCTCGGCATCCCCGTCACCGGCGGCAACGTCTCCCTCTACAACGGCACGGGCGAGCCGGGCACGATCGACTCCTCGATCCACCCGACGCCGGTGGTCGGCGTCCTGGGCGTGCTGGACGACGTCGCGCGCGCGACGCCCTCGGGCTGGCGCCTGCCCGGCCAGGCCATCTACCTGCTCGGGACGACGCGCGACGAGCTCGACGGCTCGGCCTGGGCCGACGTCGTCCACGGCCAGCTCGGCGGGCTGCCGCCGCGCGTGGACCTCGCGGCCGAGCGGACGCTCGCCGCGATCCTGGTCAACGCGTCCCGGGACGGCCTCGTGGACTCGGCGCACGACCTGTCCGAGGGTGGTCTCGCCCAGGGGCTCGTCGAGGCGTGCCTGCGGTACGGGACAGGGGCGCGCGTGTGGCTCGGCGAGCTCTGCGAGCGCGACGGGATCACGCCGTTCACCGCCCTGTTCTCCGAGTCGACGGCGCGCGCGATCGTCGCGGTGCCCCGCACCGAGGAGGTCCGCTTCGGCGACATGTGCACAGCGCGCGGCATCCCCGTGCTGCGCATCGGCGCCACGGACGACGCGCCGGCGGACGGCGACTCGCCCGAGAGCGGGCCGGTGCTCGAGGTCCAGGACCTGTTCACGGCGACGCTCGCGGAGCTGTCGCAGGCGCACCGCGCGACGCTGCCGCACTGGTTCGGCTGAGGGCCCGGCGCGTGAGGACGTCGGCGGTGGGCGCGTGAGCGTCGCCGTCGAGGTCGCCGTGCAGGACGCGCCGGGCGCGCGCGTCGCGCTCGCGGCGGGCGCCGACCGCGTCGAGCTGTGCGCCGGCCTGGCCGCGACGGGCGGGCTCAGCCCGACGCCGGCCGCCGTCGCGGCCGTCGCAGACGTCGGGCTGCCGGTGCACGTGCTGGTCCGGCCGCGCGCAGGCGGCTTCGTCCACGACGACGACGAGCGGCGGCTGCTCGTGGCCGAGGTGCGTGACGCGCTCGCGGCCGGGGCGACCGGCGTCGTCGTCGGCGCGCTGACCGCGGGCGGCGCCGTCGACGAGCCGGCCGTCGCCGCCCTCGTCGCCGCGGCCGACGGCGCCCCCGTGACCTTCCACCGTGCGCTCGACGTCGTCGTCGACCGCGAGGACGCCCTCGAGCGCCTGGTCGGGCTGGGCGTCGCGCGCGTCCTGACGTCGGGCGGTGCGCCACGGGCGGGCGACGGCGTGGACGCGCTGAGCGCCCTCGTGCGGGCCGCGGCGGGCCGGATCGAGGTCATGGCCGGTGGCGGTGTCGTGCCGCGCGACGTGCCCCGGCTGCTCGCGGCCGGCGTGGACGCCGTACACCTGTCGGCGCGCGGTCAGGCCGAGGACCGTGGCCCCGTCGGACCCGGGGGCGGCGCGGGCGGTGGGCGCGACGTGACCGACGGCTCGGCGGTCGGGGCGGTGGTCGAGCTCGCCCGGGCGTACCGTCGGGGAGGGACCGCGGGCGGGGGGTGGCCGTAGGGCGGACGTCCCGATCCCTCGGTCGGTGGAGCCGACTACTCTCACCGCGGCGCCCGCGGCTGTGAGGCGGGCCTGTCGGATGCGCACGAGCGCCCCCGCACCCCACGTGCGCAGCGCCGCACGCACCAGCACGTCGGAGGGACGAACACCGTGGAAGCCTCGCTCGAGTCGGTCTATGCGCAGGTCCTGCGCCGCAACCCCGGAGAGGCCGAGTTCCACCAGGCGGTGCGCGAGGTGTTCGACACCCTCGGGCCTGTGGTGAGCAAGCACCCGCACTACGCCGACGCCGCCGTCCTCGAGCGCATCTGCGAGCCCGAGCGCCAGATCATCTTCCGCGTGCCGTGGGTCGACGACACCGGCCGCGTGCAGATCAACCGCGGCTTCCGCGTCGAGTACAACTCCGCGCTCGGCCCCTACAAGGGCGGCCTGCGATTCCACCCGTCGGTCTACCTCGGCATCGTCAAGTTCCTCGGGTTCGAGCAGATCTTCAAGAACGCGCTCACCGGCATGCCGATCGGCGGCGGCAAGGGCGGGTCCGACTTCGACCCGCGCGGCCGGTCGGACGGCGAGGTCATGCGCTTCTGCCAGTCCTTCATGACGGAGCTCTACCGCCACCTCGGCGAGTACACCGACGTCCCCGCGGGTGACATCGGCGTCGGTGGCCGGGAGATCGGCTTCCTCTTCGGCCAGTACAAGCGGATCACCAACCGCTACGAGTCCGGCGTGCTGACGGGCAAGGGCCTGACGTGGGGCGGCTCGCTCGTCCGTACCGAGGCGACCGGGTACGGCACCGTCCTGTTCGCGCAGGAGATGCTCCGCACCGCGGGCCGCTCCTTCGACGGCCTGCGCGTCGCCGTCTCCGGGGCGGGCAACGTCGCGATCTACGCGATCGAGAAGGCCCAGGAGCTCGGTGCGCGCGTCGTGACCTTCTCCGACTCCTCGGGCTACGTGCTCGACGAGGCCGGCGTCGACCTGGCGCTGCTCAAGGAGGTCAAGGAGGTGCGCCGCGGGCGCGCGGCCGACTACGTCGCCGAGCGTCCCGGTGCCGTGCTGGTCACGGACGGCCGGATCTGGGACGTGCCGGTCGACGTCGCGCTGCCCTGCGCGACGCAGAACGAGCTCCTCGGCGACGACGCGAAGGCGCTCATCGGCCACGGTGTGGTCGCCGTCGCGGAGGGCGCGAACATGCCGGCGACGCCCGATGCCATCGCGCTGCTCCAGGAGGCCGGCGTGCTGTTCGCGCCCGGCAAGGCCGCGAACGCGGGAGGCGTGGCGACGTCGGCGCTGGAGATGCAGCAGAACGCGTCCCGGGACTCGTGGTCGTTCGAGCACACCGAGTCGCGGCTCGCGTCGATCATGGTCGGCATCCACGACCGCTGCGCGGCGACGGCCGAGGAGTACGGGGCCCCGGGGAACTACGTCCTCGGTGCCAACATCGCGGGCTTCCGTCGCGTGGCGGACGCCATGCTCGCGCTCGGCGTCATCTGACGGGTCGACCTCATGCCGCCGCGCCGCCGGACCGACCCCGCCGAGGGGCGCGCCGCCGTGGCGGCGTGGCGGGCCGACCCGAGCGGGGCGCCGCGCGGCGTCGTGCGCACCGCCGTCCGGTTCACGCTCGAGGAGCTGGCCGACGTCGCCCCGGGTAACGCCGTCGAGGTCCGCGTGCCGCCCGACGGCGCCGTGCAGGCCGTCGCGGGGCCCCGCCACACGCGCGGCACGCCCCCCAACGTCGTCGAGACCGACCCGGCCACCTGGCTCGCCCTGGCGACGGGCGCACTGACGTGGGCCGAGGCGACGTCGTCGGGCGCCGTCCACGCGTCCGGCGAGCGTGCGGACCTCTCCGGCCACCTCCCCCTCCAGGCGACCCGCCCCCGCTGACGCCGCGGAGCACGGTGCCACCCGCGGAGCACCGTGCGCGGAGCGTGAAGCCGCGCCCGGGGAGTGTGGAGCGTCGTGCCGTGACACACCGGCGAGTCGTGGCACGCCGCTCCGCACTGGCGGCACGGCGCTCCGCGCTCGGGCACGACGCTCCGCGGGTGGTACGACGCTCCGCGGGTGGCACGGTGCTCCGCGCTCGGCACGGTGCTCCGCCCGGGGAGTGTGGAGGGTCGTGCCGTGACCCACCGGCGAGTCGTGGCACGCCGCTCCACACTCGAGGCACAGGGCTCCGCACTCGGGCACGACGCTCCGCGGGTGGCACGGTGCTCCGCGCTCGGCACGGGGCGGGGTGGGGGTGTCTGCGGTGGGTGGCGTGACCGGATGCTGGGATCGGTGTCCGGCGGGTGAGCACCTGTCATGGCGCGCATGACGCAATGTGACGCGAGCCTGGTCATTCACCCGTTCGGCGTCTAACGTCCGTGCGTCGGCACGGTCGCCGACGCTCGGACGCCCCCGGAGGTTCACGCCCAGATGCATCCTCAGCGCCGCGGTGCCACGCGCCTCCTCGCACTCTCCGCCGCCGGGGCGACAGCCCTGGTCGCCGGTGTCGTCGCCCCCGCTGCGGCCGACGACGTCGCCGCCGCCGCCGCGACGCACACGATCGCCGAGGTCCAGGGCGACGGTGACGCCACGCCGCTCGCCGGCAGCACCGTCACCGTCGAGGGCGTGGTCACGGCCGACCACCGCGAGGGCGGATACCGCGGCGTCTACGTCCAGACCTCTGGCTCGGGCGGCGACGTCGACGCCACCCCCGGCGCGTCCGACGGCGTGTTCGTGTTCCTCGGCTCCCGCACGACGACCGCCGCCGTCGGCGACCTCGTGCGCGTCACCGGCGTCGCGGGGGAGTACTTCGGGCTCACCCAGATCAGCGCGAGCGCGGCGGGCGCCGCCGTCGAGGTGCTGGGCGCCGGCGAGCTGCCCGCGCCCGCGCCGCTGCCGGACGACGTCGTCGGCGAGGCGCGCGAGGCGCTCGAGGGCATGCTCGTCAGCCCGCAGGGCAGCTACCTCGTCGCGTCGACGCACGAGGTCGACCGGTTCGGGTCGGTCTGGCTCGCCGCGGGCGACGCGCTGCCGGTCAAGAGCACGGAGATCGCGCGCCCCGGCCCCGAGGCCGACGCGATCGCGGCGGCCAACGACGCCCGGCTCCTGCTGCTCGACGACGGCCGCAGCGCCCAGGTCACGAGCGCCACCCAGCCGTACCTCACCGCGGACCCGGTCCGCACGGGAGACGCCGCGCAGTTCGGCGACCTCGCCTACGTGCTCCACTACGGCTTCGACCGCTGGCGCCTTCAGCCGACGACGCCGCTGTCGGCCACGACCGACGATGCGCTCGAGCCGACGTTCGCCGAGCTCAACCCCCGCCCCGCCGTCCCCGCGGAGGTGGGCGGAGACCTCCAGGTGGCGGCCTTCAACGTCCTCAACTACTTCACGACCCTCACGTCCCAGGACCCCGACGCGCGCGGAGCCGCGACGGCCGAGGCGCTCGCCGTGCAGCGCGCGAAGATCGTCGCCGCGATCTCGGCCCTCGACGCCGACGTCGTCGCCCTGCAGGAGATCGAGAACTCGGTCCACTTCGGCGACGGCACGCCCGACGTCGCCCTCGCGGATCTCGTCGCCGGCCTCAACGAGGCGGCCGGCGGGCCGGAGTGGGCCTACGTGGCGACGCCCGCCGCACTCGTCGGCGAGGGTGCCCCGGACACCGACGTGATCATGAATGCGATCATCTACCGGCCGGCCGCCGTCACGCCGGTCGGGGACCCCGCGACCGACGTCGACGAGACGGTGTGGGACATCGCCCGCGAGCCGATCGCGCAGGTCTTCACGACGCCCGCCGGCGAGGGCAGCGCGTTCCTCGTCGTGGCGAACCACTTCAAGTCCAAGGGCGGCGACGGCGCGGAGCCCGCCGACGGCCAGGGGCACTTCAACGCCGAGCGGGTCGAGCAGGCCCGCGCGGTGCTGGCGCTGGTCACCCGGCTCCAGGACGAGACCGGGGTCGAGGACGCCGTCGTGCTGGGCGACCTCAACGCCTACGCGCAGGAGGACCCGGTCGTCGAGCTCACCTCGCAGGGCTGGGTCGACCTCGTGCCGGCGCTCGACCCCGGTGCGGCGACCTACACCTTCGACGGCGAGCTCGGCTCCCTCGACCACGCGCTCGCGACGCCGTCGTTCGCGGCGCGCGTCACCGGTGCGGACGTCTGGGACATCAACGCCGACGAGTGGTCCGGTCACCAGTACACCGGCCCCCAGGCGGACCCGACGACGGTCTACCGCGCCTCGGACCACGACCCGATCCTGCTCGGCGTCACGGCGGACGGTGAGGGCGCCGGCGGCACGGTCGAGATCGACCTGCTGGGGATCAACGACTTCCACGGGCGCATCGAGCCCGACGGCGTGACGGCCGGCGCCGCGGTGCTCGCGGGGGCGGTCGACGCCTACCGCGCGGCCAACCCGAGCACGCTGTTCGTCTCGGCCGGCGACAACATCGGCGCCTCGACGTTCACCTCCTTCGTCGGCCAGGACCGGCCGACGCTCGACGCGCTCGACGCCATGGGGCTCGACGTGTCGGCCGTCGGCAACCACGAGCTCGACCAGGGGCGGGTCGACCTCGACGACCGCGTGATCCCGCGGGCCGACTTCCCGTACCTCGCCGCGAACCTCTACGACCGCGCCACCGGTGAGCCGGCCTACGACGAGTCGTGGGTCACCGAGGTCGACGGCGTGCGCGTCGGCTTCGTCGGCGCGGTGACCGAGGCGCTGCCCTCGCTCGTGCGACCGACGGGCATCGAGAGCCTCGAGGTCCGCCCCGTGGTGGCCGAGGTCGACCGCGTGGCCGCCGAGCTCTCGGACGGCGACGAGGCCAACGGCGAGGCCGACGTCGTCGTGCTGCTCGTCCACGAGGGACCGGCGACGGGCGACCTCGCGGACTCGACCGACGACTCGGTCTTCGGGCAGATCGTCGCCGGCGTCGGCCCCGAGGTCGACGTGATCTTCGCCGGGCACACGCACCAGGCGCACGCGCACCAGATCCCGGTGGACGGCTGGGCGGAGGGCCTGACGCGCCCGGTCGTCCAGAGCGGCCAGTACGGCCAGGGGCTCGCGCACGTGACGCTCGAGGTCGACCCCGCCACGGGCGAGGTCGTCGCGAACGCGTCGGAGGTCGTGCCGCTCGCCCCGGGCGGCGTCCCCGCGTTCCCGGCGGACCCGGAGGTCGCCCAGATCGTCGCCGACGCGGTCGCGGAGGCGGACGAGCTCGGCAAGGTCTCGCTCGGGCAGATCACGGGAGACCTGCTGCGCGCGCGGCAGTCGACCGGCTCGGAGAACCGCGGCGGCGAGTCGACGCTGAACAACCTCGTCGCCGACGTCCAGCTGTGGGCCACGCGCGACGTCGGCACCCAGATCGCCTTCATGAACCCGGGCGGCCTGCGTGCCGACCTGACCTACGCCTCGTCCGGGCCCGAGGACCCGGACGGGAACGTCACCTACCGGGAGGCGGCGACCGTCCAGTCGTTCGCGAACACGCTGACGACCCTCACCCTCACCGGCGCCCAGGTCGAGCAGGTGCTCGAGGAGCAGTGGCAGCCCGCGGGGGCCAGCCGGCCCTTCCTCAAGCTCGGCGTCGCCGGCCTGACCTACACCTACGACCCGACGGCGGCCGCCGGCGAGCGCATCACGGACGTGCTCGTGGGCGACGCGCCGCTCGACCCCGCGGCCCGGTACACGATCGTCGCGAACTCGTTCCTCGCCGCCGGCGGGGACAACTTCGTCACCCTCGGCCAGGGCGCCGACCGGCGGGACTCCGGTCGCGTCGACCTCCAGGCCTTCGTCGACTACCTCGGCGAGTTCAGCCCCGTGGGCCCCGACCTCACGCAGCGCGCGGTCGGCGTCGACCTGGGCGACGTCCCGGCGGAGGGCTTCGCCCCCGGCCAGGAGGTCACGGTCTCGCTCTCGTCGTTGCTCTTCAGCACCCCGACGGGCCAGCAGGCGCAGGTGGCGCTCAGCGCCGGCGGCGCCGAGGTCGGCACCGCACCGGTCGACCCGACGATCGTCGACACCACGGACGAGGTCGGTCGCGCCGCCGTGACGTTCACGGTGCCGCCGCTGCCCACCGGCACGACGGAGCTCGTGGTCACCGGGGCCGTCACCCCCACGGGGACGACGTTCTCCTTCACGGTGCCGGTGGCCGTGCCCCAGGAGCAGCCCGCGACGTGCGGCGTGCAGTACGTCGCCCAGCCGCTCGGCGTCGGCCTGTTCCTCGGGGTCGTGCAGGTGACCAACCTCGGTGACGAGCGGCTGCGCGGGTGGGACCTGACGTGGCAGTTCACCAACCGCGAGCGCGTGCTGCTCGACCTCGGGGCGGACCTGCGCCAGCGCGGCAGCGACGTCACGGTCACGAGCCGCGGCACCCTGCGGCCGGGCGCGTCGTCGACGTTCGCCTTCCTCGGGTTCGGCAGCCCGACGACGCCCGTGTCGTTCGAGCTCGACGGGCAGGTGTGCGCGGCGACGCCGTGACGAGGGGCGTCCCGCGCCTCCGTAGACTCCGGGGGTGAGCCAGACCCCGCAGGACCCGCAGCGCCCGGCACCCGACGAGGGAGCCCCGACGCCGGCCGAGCTCGCCCGCGCGCGCGAGGGGCGCGTGCGCCGGGCGCCCCGGTACCGCCGCTTCGTGCAGGTCGGCGTGCTGCTCGGGGCCCTGGTCGGGGTCCTGCTGGTCCTCCTCGGCCCGGACGTGCCCACGGAGCTCGGCCGCGGTCCGGTCACCGTCTTCGTCGGGCTCACGGGTGCCCTGGTGGGTGCGCTCGCGGGGGCCGTCGTCGCCGTGGTCGCGGACCGGCGCAGCACCCGCTGAGCCCGGCGGCCGCCGACTGCCGGCCCGCCGCCCACGTGGCGGGCGCACCGTGCCAGGCCGGATCGCGTGTGCAAGCATGGGCGCGTGGCCCGCGGAGACGGACGTCTGACCCATGACCTGCTTCCCGGAGAGAAGGGTCCCCAGGACGCCTGCGGCGTCTTCGGACTCTGGGCTCCTGGTGAGGAGGTCGCCAAGCTCACCTACTTCGGCCTGTACGCGCTGCAGCACCGCGGCCAGGAGTCCGCGGGCATCGCGACGTCCAACGGCGAGCAGCTGCGCGTCTACAAGGACATGGGCCTGGTGTCCCAGGTCTTCGACGAGACCGCGCTCAACGCGCTGACCGGGCACATCGCCATCGGTCACACGCGGTACTCGACGACCGGCTCCTCCACCTGGGAGAACGCGCAGCCGACGCTCGGCCCGACGGCGGGCGGCACTGTCGCGCTCGGCCACAACGGCAACCTGACCAACACCTCCGAGCTCGTCCAGCTCGTCGAGGAGCGGTACGGCTCGCGGCGGCGCGGCGAGCTGGCGCGCGGCACGACGACGGACACGGCCCTGATCACCGCGCTGCTCGCCGGGGACCCGGACCACACCCTCGAGACGACGGCGCTGGAGGTGCTGCCGCGCCTGCGGGGCGCCTTCTGCCTGGTCTTCATGGACGAGAACACCCTGTACGCCGCGCGGGACCCGCACGGCGTGCGTCCCCTGGTGCTCGGTCGGCTCGAGCGGGGCTGGGTCGTGGCGAGCGAGACCGCTGCCCTCGACATCGTCGGCGCGTCGTTCGTGCGCGAGGTCGAGCCCGGCGAGCTGCTGACGATCGACGAGGACGGCCTGCGCAGCCAGCGCTTCGCCCAGGCGACGCCGACCGGCTGCGCGTTCGAGTACGTGTACCTGGCGCGCCCCGACACCACGATCGCGGGGCGCTCGGTGCACGCCGCACGCGTGGAGATGGGCCGCTCGCTCGCGCGCGAGTTCCCCGTCGACGCCGACCTCGTCATCCCGGTGCCGGAGTCGGGCACGCCGGCCGCGATCGGCTACGCCGCGGAGTCCGGCATCCGGTACGCGCAGGGCCTGACGAAGAACGCGTACGTCGGGCGCACGTTCATCCAGCCCTCGCAGACGCTCCGCCAGCTCGGCATCCGGCTCAAGCTCAACCCGCTGCGCGAGGTGATCCGCGGCCAGCGGCTCGTGGTCGTCGACGACTCGATCGTCCGCGGCAACACCCAGCGCGCCCTGGTGCGGATGCTCCGCGAGGCGGGCGCGGCGGAGGTCCACGTGCGGATCTCGTCGCCGCCCGTGAAGTGGCCCTGCTTCTACGGCATCGACTTCGCCTCGCGCGCCGAGCTCATCGCCACCGGCCTGTCGCCGGAGGAGATCGGACGCTCCATCGGCGCGGACTCGCTCGGCTACATCTCCCTCGAGGGCATGATCGCGGCGACGGACCAGCCGTCCTCGCGGCTGTGCACGGCCTGCTTCACCGGGAAGTACCCGATCGAGCTGCCGCCGGCCGACCGCCTGGGCAAGCACCTGCTCGAGCAGAGCGAGCTCCCCCTCGGTGCCCCCGAGGACAACCTCACCACCCTGCTCGCGACGACCGGTGGCGCAGGCGCGCTCCACCACCCGTGACCGGGCCGACGGCGGCCGGCGTCACCTACGCGTCGGCGGGTGTCGACACGGAGGCCGGTGACCTCGCGGTCGAGCTGATGAAGGACGCGGTCCGCGCGACGCACGGTCCGAACGTGCTCGGCGGGGTCGGCGGCTTCGCGGGCCTGTACGACCTCTCCGCGGTGACGCGCTACCGACGCCCCCTGCTCGCGACCTCCACCGACGGCGTCGGCACCAAGGTCGCGATCGCCCAGGCGATGGACGTCCACGACACGATCGGGTTCGACCTCGTCGGCATGGTCGTCGACGACATCGTCGTGGTGGGCGCGGAGCCGCTCTTCATGACCGACTACATCGCGACCGGCCGCGTGGTCCCCGAGCGCGTCGCGGCCATCGTGCGCGGCATCGCGACGGC
This sequence comes from Actinotalea sp. JY-7876, assembly GCF_014042015.1. Lineage (NCBI taxonomy): Bacteria > Bacillati > Actinomycetota > Actinomycetes > Micrococcales > Cellulomonadaceae > Actinotalea > Actinotalea sp. JY-7876. The sequence continues at coordinate 361,195 of NZ_CP059493.1, forward strand.
GTGCGCCGAGACCGGGACGGCCCTGGTGGGGGGCGAGACCGCGGAGCACCCCGGGCTGCTCGGGCCGGACGAGTACGACGTGGCGGGCGCCGCGACGGGCCTGGTCGAGGCCGACGCCCTGCTCGGCCCCGAGCGCGTGCGCGACGGCGACGTCGTCCTGGCCATGGCGTCCTCGGGGCTGCACTCCAACGGCTACTCGCTCGTGCGCCGGGTCGTGGAGGTCGCCGGCTGGGGCCTGGAGCGCGAGGTCCCCGAGCTGGGACGCGCGCTGGGCCTCGAGCTGCTGGAGCCCACCCGCCTGTACACGCGGCCGTGCCTCGACCTCGCGGCCGACGACGCGGCGCAGGTCCACGCCTACAGCCACGTCACGGGCGGGGGACTCGCCGCCAACCTCGCGCGCGTGCTGCCCGTCGGCCTGATGGCCGACGTGGACCGCGCCTCCTGGGTGGTGCCGCCGGTCTTCGAGCTGGTGCGCGGGCTCGGTGGCGTGCCGTGGGCCGACCTCGAGCGCACCCTCAACCTGGGTGTCGGCATGGTCGCGGTCGTGGGGGCCGGCGGCGCGGACGCCGCGCTCGCGCGCCTCGCGGGCGCCGGCGTGCCCGCGTGGGTGCTCGGCACGGTGCGGCAGGACGACGGGTCCAGCGGGGCCGACGTCGTGCGCGGCACCAAGGGCGTGGACGGCGGCGCCGTCACGCTGCACGGGGCCTACCGCACGAGCTGAGGGCAGGCGTCGTGGACCGGCCGAGCGGTTCCCGGGGGAACCGCTCGGTCAGCTGTCCGACGGCTGTCCTCTCGACGACCTAGCGGTCGTCGCCCGCCCACTCCGCGTACTCGTCGACGTCGTCGAGGGAGTCCGAGGTGGTCACCCGCGTCTCCGTGACCAGGTCGCTGCGGCGGGATCCAGACGTGAGCTCCTGCTCGAGGGCTCGATAGTTCGGCTCGTAGCTCGAGTACTTGAGCTCGCGAGCGACCTTCGTCTGCTTCGCCTTCTGACGGCCGCGCCCCATGGCATCGACCCCCTCTATAACGTAGAAGCGGGGCGGCACCGTGCATTCACGTGCGGCCCCGGGGTGCTGGTTCTCGTCGTGGGGTAACGCTACATGGTCCGAGCTTGTTCCGGCGACCCGCGGGACGTGCCGACGGTCACCCGGGCGCCCGCACCGTCCGGCAGCCCGCCCGCCGCGTCGGGGGAGGACCGGCAGGCGGACGCGGCCACGACGGGGCGGTGCATCCGGGTTAGGGTGGTTTGGTACTGAAAGTCACGGCTCTCGTGACTGCTCGCCGGTCACCGATCGAGGAGGTTCACCGTGTCGGCACGTCACACAGATGTCGAGGCGCTCCTGACCCCGTCCGAGGTCGCCGCGATGTTCCGGGTCGACCCGAAGACGGTCACCCGCTGGGCGCAGGCGGGCAAGCTCTCCGCGGTCCGCACCCTCGGCGGCCACCGTCGCTACCGCGAGGAGGAGGTCCGCGGCCTCCTGGGCGTGCCGAGGCAGCACGGCCCCGACGCCTGACCGGTCCCCGCGCCCCCGGCCGTGGGCGCGCGGTACCGCCATGTCCGGATCCCGCCAGCCCGGGCCGGCGCGGGGCGCGAGGATGGGGCCATGACCCCGGCGCTCGCCCTCGACCATGACATCGCGTACCGCGCGGTGCAGGGCCGCGACCCGCGCTTCGACGGGCGCCTCTTCGTCGCCGTCGTGAGCACCGGGATCTACTGCCGTCCCTCGTGCCCCTCGCGCACCCCCAGGCCCGAGAACTGCCGGTTCCACACGACCGCCGCGGCGTGCGTCGCCGCCGGCTTCCGGGCATGCCGCCGGTGCCGTCCCGACGCGCTGCCGGGCTCGCGCGAGTGGGACCTCGACGGCGACCTCGTGGGGCGCGCCCTGCGACGCATCGGGGACGGCGTCATGGACGGCGCCGGCGTGGCAGGGCTCGCCGCGTCGCTGCACGTGAGCGAGCGGCACCTGCACCGGGTGGTCGTGGCGAGCGTGGGGGCGACGCCGGCCCAGCTCGCCCGCACCCGGCGCGCACAGGTCGCGCGCCTGCTCGTCGAGCAGACGACGTGGCCCATGGCCGACGTCGCCTTCGCCGCCGGGTTCACGAGCGTGCGCCAGTTCAACGACGTCATGCGCACCGAGTTCGGGGCCCCGCCGTCGGCGCTGCGGCCCGTCCCGCGCGCTGACCAGCACCCCGGCGTGGGCCAGGCCGTGCCGGGCGGCGCGGTGACCCTGCGCCTGCGCCACGCAGCGCCCTACGACGCCGAGGCGTTCCTCGCCCACGTGACGGCTCGTGCGGTCCCCGGCCTCGAGGAGGCGGCGGGCGGCGTCGTGCGGCGGGCGGTGCCGACGCGCGGCGGGCACGCGCTGGTGGAGGTCCGACCGGGCGCGAGCCACCTCGCGGCGACGCTCACGGTGCCGGACATCGCCGACGTGCCCCGGGTCGTCGGGCGCCTGCGTCACTGGGCGGACCTCGACGCCGAGCCGCTGCGCGTCGCGACCGTGCTGGGCGAGGACCCGCTCCTGGCGCCGCTGGTCGCGCGGCGGCCCGGCCTGCGCGTCCCGGGCACCGTCGACCCCGCGGAGCTCGCGGTGCGCACGGTCCTGGGGCAGCAGGTCAGCGTGGCCGCCGCGCGCACGCTGACGGCCCGGCTCGTCGCCGCGGCGGGAACGCCCGGCCCGAGCGGGCTGCGCGTGTTCCCCGAGCCCGCCGCCGTCGCAGCCATGGGCGTCGGAGGGCTGCGCGCCCTCGGGCTCACCGGGGCGCGCGCGGCCACCGTCGCGCGGCTCACGGCCGTGCTCGCGGACGGGCTCGACCTCGGGCCGGGGGCGGACCGCGGTGCCGCGCGCGCGGCGCTCCACGCGGTGCCGGGCATCGGCCCGTGGACCGTCGAGTACGTCGCGCTGCGCGCGATGGGGGACCCCGACGCGTTCCCGGCGCACGACCTCGTGCTGCGCCAGGCGCTGGGGGGCGTCAGCGCCGCCGAGGCGCAGCGGCGCGCGGAGCGCTGGCGACCGTGGCGTGGCTACGCCGCACAGCACCTGTGGACGCACCGAGCACTGGAGGACGCATGAGCACGCACACCGGCGACCTGTCCGAGCGGCTCCGGGGGCCCGGAGCTCCCGGGGCGGTCCTGCGGCACCCGGGCGCTCCCGTCGCGGTCCTGGCGACCACGGTGCCCACGCCGGGCGGCCCCGTCGCGCTCGTCGTCTCCGACGACGGCGCCGTCCGGGCGGCCGGGTACGCACCGATCGACGCCGTGCTGGCGCGGCTGCGCGGGGGCCTGCCCGGCCTCGTCTCGCGCGAGGTGCCCGCGTCCGACGTGCCCGGACCGGCCGTGGCGGCCCTGCGCCGCTACGCGGACGGCGACGCGGGCGCCCTCGAGGAGGTGCCCGTGACCCAGCCGGGCGGCGCCTTCTTCCAGGCGGCGTGGGCCGCCATGCGCGACGTCGCGCCGGGCACCACCGTGACGTACACCGCGCTCGCGGCCATGGCGGGCCGGCCCGCGGCCGTGCGGGCGGCGGGCACGGCGTGCGCGCGCAACCTCGTCGCGCCCTTCGTGCCGTGCCACCGGGTCGTGCGCAGCGACGGCACCTTCGGGGGCTACGCGTACGGCGTCGGCGTCAAGGAGGCGCTGCTGCGCCACGAACGGCGGTCCACGACCGCCTGACCCGCGGTCAGAGCTTGCGGACGATCTTCCCGACGACCGCGAGCACGACGGCGGCGCCCGTGCCGAGCACGACCCACGCGGCCTTGCCGGGCTCGGGCTCGTCCGGAGGGCGCACCTCGCCCGTGACGCGGCGCTTGAGGTCCGTGACCGCGAGCTTGATGTCGTCGGTGAGCTCGGCGGCCATGTTCTTCGGGTTGAGCCGGTCGCTCAGCTCGTCGACCGTGTCCTGCAGCTGGGCGCGGGTGCGCGCGATCTCCGCCTCGATCGCCGCCGGGTCCTCGTTCGTGGGGGCCGGCTTCGCGGGACCTGTCGAGCTCATGAGTGCAGTCCTTCCTTGACGGCGGCCACGTCGGCCTTGATGCTCGCCTGCGTCCGCTCCGGCGCCGGCGGCATCCCCTTGTCGAGGGCCTTCTTGCCGACCAGCGCCAGGAGCCCGGCGACGATCAGGAGGACGACCCCCACGATGAGCGCCGCGAGCCACGGCTCGACCACGTTCGCCAGGCCGAGGATGGCGGTCGTGATGAGGGCCGCCAGGCCGAAGAACCCGAGGAGCGCGGCGGCGGCGAACAGCCCCGCGCCCGTGCCGGCGTGCTTCGCCTTCGCCGCGAGCTCCGCCTTCGCCAGGCGGATCTCGTCGCGCACGAGCTGGGACACCTTCTCCGAGAGGGTGCTGACCAGCTCTCCGATGCTCGGTCGGGAGTCCGAGCTGCTCCCTGCGGAGCGACCCAGTGTGCTCGCCACCTCACCACGTCCTTCGTCGTGCGGATCCGCGGCCCCGACGGGGTCCCGGCCTTGTGATCGACATTGTTCTGCACTCCGGGGCCGAGCGCATCAGGGCCTCGGTCCCGGAAGCGCCGCGGGGCCGGGAGACGACGACGCCCCGCCGGCGGCACGTGCCTCGGGGGCGGGTGCTGCGGACGGGGCGTGAGGGTGACCGGCACCGCTGCCGGGTCAGGTGGCCACTGGCAGGGTCGAACTGCCGACCTTTCGATTTTCAGTCGAACGCTCTACCAACTGAGCTAAGTGGCCCTGCGCACTGCTGAGACTTCACTTCCGAGCGACCCCGACGGGACTTGAACCCGCGACCTCCGCCGTGACAGGGCGGCGCGCTAACCAACTGCGCTACGGGGCCTTGTGGTGAGACAAGGTCCTTGCTTGTCGAACTGGTGCTGCTGGTCCTGCGGTACTGCTGGTCCGTACCCCCAACGGGATTCGAACCCGTGCTACCGCCGTGAAAGGGCGGGGTCCTGGGCCGCTAGACGATGGGGGCCCGTGTCACGTCGGACGCCCGTGACGTCATCGCGTCGTAAGACCTCGGAAAGCATACGGGCTGCAGGCGGGATCTCCAAAGCGGGGGTCCTCCGGCGCCGGAGCGGGTCCGGCGCGCGGCCCCGTGGGCCATGATGGCCGGGTGGTCGAGATGGCGCGGGAGGCGTTCGAGGACGCGGTGCGTGACGCCCTCGACCTCATCCCGCCCGAGCTCGCCGAGCGCATGGACAACGTCGTCGTGCTGGTCGAGGACGACGCGCCGCCCGAGGAGCCCGAGCTGCTGGGCCTCTACGAGGGCGTGGCCCTGACGGAGCGCGACGGCTGGTGGGCCGCGGGCTCCCTCCCGGACCGCATCACGATCTACCGCAACCCGACCCTCGCGATCTGCGAGACGGTCGAGGAGGTCGTCGAGGAGGTCGCCGTGACGGTGGTGCACGAGATCGCGCACCACTTCGGCATCGACGACGAGCGGCTGCACGAGCTGGGCTGGGCCTGAGGGACGAGAGGGGTCGTCGGATGCGGATCGGGATCGTGCTGCTGCCGCAGGAGCGGTGGGCGGTGGACCGTCACCGGTGGGTGCGGGCCGAGGAGTACGGCTTCGACCACCTGTGGACCTACGACCACCTCGCGTGGCGCAGCCTCGCGGACGAGCCGTGGCTCGCCACCGTGCCCCTGCTCGCCGCGGCCGCGGCCGTCACGCGCCGCGTCCGGCTCGGGACCTGGGTCGCCAGCCCGAACTTCCGCCACCCGGTGCCGTTCGCGAAGGACGTCATGGGGCTGGACGACGTCAGCGAGGGCCGGTTCCTCGTCGGCGTCGGCGCCGGCGGGACGGGGTTCGACGCCGAGGTGCTCGGGCCACCGGTCACGACGCGCGTGCGCACCGAGCGGTTCGAGGAGTTCGTCGCGCTCCTGGACAGGCTGCTCTCCCAGCCGGTGACCGACTGGGAGGGCGAGCACTTCGCCGCCCACGGGGCGCGCATGCTCCCGGGGTGCGTGCAGCGCCCCCGCGTGCCGTTCGTCGTCGCCGCCAACGGCCCGCGCGCCCTGCGCGTCGCGGCACGGTACGGCCAGGGCTGGGCGACGTACGGCAGCGGGACGGGCGCGGGCGCCGGCGAGGGTGTCGTCGGCCGGGCGGCCGAGGCCGAACGGTGGTGGCGGGACCTCGCGGGGCTCGTCGAGCGGTTCGAGACCGCGGTGCGTGACGCGGGGCGGGACCCGGCGACGGTCGACCGCTACCTCAACATCGACGCGGCGCCCGTGTTCTCGCTGGAGTCGCTCGCGGTGCTGGAGGAGGGCGTCGCCCGCGCCGCGGCGCTCGGCTTCACGGATGTCGTCGTGCACTGGCCGCGTGAGGGCGGGGTCTACGCGGGCCGGGTCGAGGTGCTCGAGGAGGTCGCCGCGAACCTGGACCGGCTCCGCGCCCTCTGAGGGCCACGCTCGGGCCGCGCAGAGGGCGGGTCAGGAGTGGGCGCTGCGCGCCTGCCACGCGCTCGCGACCATCTCCGTGAGCGTGTGGCGCATCCGCCAGTCCAGGTCGCGCGCCGCGGCCTCGCCGGACGCGACGATGCGGGCGGGGTCGCCCGGGCGGCGGGGTGCGGCCTCCGGCTCGAACTCGACACCCGTGACCTGTGCCATGGCCGTCATGATCTGGCGCACCGAGACGCCGTCGCCGCTGCCGAGGTTGTAGACGGGCTGCAGGTCGCGGCCCTCGGCGAGGGCTCGCGCGGCCGCGACGTGCGACGTCGCGAGGTCGGCGACGTGGACGTAGTCGCGCACGCACGTGCCGTCGGGCGTCGGGTAGTCCGTGCCGTTGATGCGGGGGGTGCGGCCCGCGACCAGCGCGTCCAGGACCAGCGGGAACAGGTTGTGCGGGCTCGTGTCGTAGAGCTCCGGGCGGCCGGACCCGACGACGTTGAAGTAGCGCAGGGACGTGTGCCGCAGGGGTGCGGTGCCGTCGGCGGTCGCGCGGGCCTGGTCGCGCAGGAGCCACTCGCCGATGAGCTTGCTCTCGCCGTAGGGCGACTCCGGCGCGGGCGGCGTCGCCTCGGTGACGAGGTCGGTGTGCGGGGTGCCGTAGACGGCAGCGCTCGAGGAGAACACGACGGCGGTGACGTCCGCGTCGGCCATCGCGCGCAGCAGGTGCGCGGTGCCGGTGACGTTCTGCTCGTAGGTGTGGAGCGGGCGCTGCACGCTCACGCCGGCGTACTTGTAGCCCGCGAGGTGCACGACCCCCGTCACTCCGTGCTCGCGCATCGCGGTCGTGACCGCGGCGGTGTCCAGGATGCTGGCCCGGACCAGGGGGACGTCGTCGGGCACGAACGCCTCGTGGCCGCTCGACAGGTCGTCCACGACGACCGCGTCGAGGCCCGCGTCGAGGAACGCGCGGACGACGTGGGATCCGATGTAGCCGGCGCCGCCGGTCACGAGCCAGGTCATGACGACATCGTTCCACGCGCCCGATCAGAAATCAACAGAATCGAACACTGCGGAGAGTGCTGACGGGTCGCGGACACGACGACGCCCGGCGGCCGTGGCCACCGGGCGTCGTCGCTGTCCCGCCGGGCGTTCGCGTCAGACGCGGCGGCGACGGCCGAGCATGTTGGCCGCGATCGTCACGCCGATCGCGGCGAGCGCCACCTGGATGATGAGCTCGATCCAGTCGATGCCGTCGGTCTCCTCGAGGTTGAGCTGGCCCGCGATCCACGTGCCCAGGAGGGCGGCGAGGATGCCGACGATGATCGTGACGAGGATGGAGATGTTCTGCTTGCCCGGCGCGAAGAGCCGTCCGAGCGCGCCGATGACGATGCCGACGACGATCGCGGCGATGATGGAGCCGACTCCCATGGTGTCCTCCGTTGCTGAGACTTCGGTGTAGGGCTGACCCTCGCGTCGGACGGTAGACCCGGCGGGTGGTCCCCGCACGTCGAGTCGATCGTGGACGCCACGGGACAGAACGGACGTCCGGCGTGCGTGGCCCCGCGGCGCTCGGCCTAGCCTGGTCGGGTGACCCCCACCCTCGCGTCCCTCCAGCACCTCGCCGGTGATGCGCTCGCCGGCCCCGCGCCGACCGCCGCGGTCGTGCCCGACGACGGCACGGCGGCGGGCCCGGTCATCGTCCTCGCGATCGCCGGGGCGCTCATCGTCGCGCTCGTCGTGGCCGAGGTGGTCGCCGCCGTCGTGCGGGCCGTGGGGCGTCGCACGTGGCTCGCCGAGAACCTCTCGCGCCGTGCCCGGCTCCCGCTGCGCGCCGTGCTGGTCGTGGCCGGCATCTGGGTCGCGCTGCGGATCGTCACGGAGCCGCCGCCGGAGGGGCCCGCGTGGACCCCCGGCGTGGAGCACGCGCTGCTCATCGGCGTGATCATCGGTGTGGCCTGGCTGATCGGCGCGCTCGCGTTCGTCGTCGAGGACGCGGCCACGCGGCGGTACCGCACCGACGTGCCGGACAACCGCCACGCGCGCCGCGTCCGGACCCAGGTCATGATCCTGCGCCGGCTCACGGTCGCGGTCCTCGTGCTGTGCGCGATCGCGGGCGTGCTGCTCACCTTCGACGGGGCGCGCGCGGCCGGCGCCGGCGTCCTGGCGTCCGCCGGGCTGCTGTCCGTCGTCGCCGGCCTGGCCGCCCAGACGTCCCTCGCGAACGTGTTCGCGGGCCTGCAGCTCGCGTTCACGGACGCCATCCGGGTCGACGACGTCGTCGTGGTGCAGGGGGAGTGGGGCCGCATCGAGGAGATCACGATGACCTACGTCGTCGTGCACCTCTGGGACGACCGGCGGCTCATCCTGCCGTCCACGTGGTTCACGACCACGCCGTTCGAGAACTGGACCCGCCGCGCCGCCGACCTGCTCGGGACCGTCGAGCTGGACCTCGACTGGGAGGTCCCGGTCGCCGAGATGCGTGCGGAGCTCGTCCGGCTGCTCAACGAGAGCGGGCTGTGGGACCACCGCGTGGGCGTGCTCCAGGTCACCGAGGCCACCGGAGGCTTCGTGCGGATCCGCGCGCTCGCGAGCGCGGCCGACGCGCCGACGCTCTTCGACCTGCGGTGCGAGGTGCGCGAGGGCCTCGTCAACTGGCTCCAGGCCCAGCACCCCGAGGCCCTCCCCCGCAGCCGCTGGCAGGAGACCGCTCCGGTGGACCGGTCGACCGCGACGCCGGGCGCCCGGCCCGACGCGCTGCCCCCCACGCCCCCCACCGCGCCGGTCGCCACCGGCGTGCCCACGCGTGAGGACACCGTCCGGCTCGACCCGGGCAAGGACTCGCGGCTCTTCACGGGCAGCATCCCCGCGCTCGAGCGCTCCCGGGCCTTCACGGGCCCGGGGATCGAGGTGATCGCCGAGCGCGAGCAGATCGCGCGCGAGATGGAGGGCGAGCCCGAGCCCGAGCCCGAGCGCGGCGAGCGCCGGTCGCGCGAGCGCTGACGGGCGAGCGCTGACGGGCGCAGGCCCGACGGCGCCGTCGGCGTCGCCTCAGCGGGTCGCGCGCCCGATCGCGGCGAGGGCCTCGGCGGCGACGACGTCCTGGCCCTCGACCAGGCACGAGCGGGCGAGCGACGCCGAGACGCGGATGGCGGCAGCCCGCGCCCGCAGCTCGCGGTCGGGCGGGACGGCTCCGTACGCCTGGACGAAGGCCCGGCGGGCGGCGCCGTCGAACGCCGAGAAGGCGATCATCAGGTCGACGCAGGGGTCCGCGAGGGCGGTGTCGCCCCAGTCGATGACGCCGCTCGCACGCCCGTCGTGGACCAGCAGGTGCCGCACGTGCAGGTCGCCGTGGACGAGCACCGCCCCGGCGGGGTCGGCCGGGGGCAGGTGCTCGGCCTCGGCGAGCAGCGTCCGGGCGGCCGGGGGCACGGGCACGCCGAGGGCCGTGATCGCGTCGAGCTGGCCGCGGCCCCGTTCCGCCATGACGGCCGGCTCGCTGCGCCGGTTCGGGTCGGTCAGCAGGGTGAGCCCGTCGGTGGCCAGCGCCGCCACGGTCTCGCGCGCGAGCGCCGGGTCGTGCAGCTCGCGCAGGAGGGCGCCCACGGCCCGCGCGACGGCGGCGCGGTCGGCGTCGGGCAGGGCGGCGCGGGCCAGCTCCACGCCGGGCAGGGGGCGCGTGCCCCAGAAAGGCCAGGGGACCTCGGGGGTCGGCGTGCCCAACCGCTCCGGGAAGGGGATCGGCACGGCGAAGCGGTCGGCGAGGTGCCGCAGGACCGCGACCTCCTGCCGCGCGCCGCGCAGCGCGATCTCGCGGTGCACGAACCGGAAGAGCCAGTCGTCGCCGACCGCGAGCACGGCGTTGTCCCAGCCGGCGTCGAAGGCTCGCACGGGCAGGTCCGCGAGGTCGGGGAACTGCTCGGCGATGACGCGCGCCGCGAGCTCCGGGCCGACCACGCGCTCCGGGGCCCACTCCGGGGTGGTCACCGGCGGGCCTGGCGCGGGATGCGTCCGTCGACACCGCGTCCGTGCAGGGCCATGACCTGCGGTGACGTGGGCGCCGGCGGGAGCGCGCCCGGCCGCCCGACGGCGTAGCCCTGCACGGCCTCCGCGCCGAGCGCGTGCCAGGCGCCGAGGTCGGCGACGTCCTCGATGCCCTCGACGACGAGCCGGGCGCCGGTGGCGTGGGCGAACTCGATGAGCGCGCCGCCGAGGGCGCGGCGCAGGGGGCTCAGCGCGAGGTCCTGGGTCAGCGACATGTCGAGCTTGATCGTGTCGGGCGCGAGCTGCAGCACGTGGCGCAGGCTCGCGAACCCGGCCCCCGCGTCGTCGACGGCGATCTTCGCCCCGCGGTCGCGGAGCGCCGCGACCGCGTCCCGGAGCAGGGGGTAGTCCTCGACCATGGCGTGCTCGGTGATCTCGACCACCACGGTGCGTTGCGAGCGCTCGAGCAGCGCGTGCAGCCGCGGCGAGGCGAGCGTGCCGGGCGAGGCGTTGACCGCGACGTCGACGTCGAGCGGGAGCCCGCGCGTGCCCTCGAGCGCCGCCTCGATCGCCAGGAGCTCCAGCTCGGTGCCCCGCCCCGCCTCGTGCGCGGCGGCGAACCACACGTCCGGCGGGCGCAGCGGCTCGACGTCGACGCGCGTCAGCGCCTCGACCGCGAGCAGGCGCCCGTCGGCGAACGCGTAGATGGGCTGGTAGACGAGGTGGAAGCGCCGACCGTCGACGACGTCGTCGACCTGGCGGGCGAGCCGCTCGGCCTCCGCCGACCGCTCGCGCACGGGCGCGATGGCCTCCCGGATCTCGGTCCGCAGCTCCGTGCGCAGCTGCCGCTCGTACTCGCGCTGCCGCAGCTGCAGCGCCAACGCGGCGACGCAGCCGACCGCGACGAACATGGCGCCCCGCACGAGCCAGCTCGCCGGGTCCTGGTGCTCGCCCGTGGCCACGTCGAGCGGCATGAGCGGCCCGCAGAGCAGGGTCGCCGCGAGCGCCGTCACGACCGACCCGCGAACCCCGAACGGGAGCGTCGCGAGCACGATCGGCACGTAGAACAGGTGGGGTGTGGACAGCACCGTGCCGCCGGAGGCGTGGACGAGGAGCCAGCAGCCCGCGAGGCCGGCCGCGACGGTGAGGGCGCCGACCCAGCCGGGCGTCGTCATCGAGCGCCGGACGGCGCGGTCGAGCCACGACACGCCGGGCGTGCGCGGGTCGGTGGTCGTCGCGGTCATCGCCGTCCTCAGCGTCGAGCGGGGCTGTCACGGTCATTGTGACCGGCGACGGTGGCTCCGCGGGAACGCTTGGGTGTTTGGTCCCAGGACGGACGCATCTGGGTGGTCGGGAATGACCCGGTCGGGTCAGTGCACGCTGTCAGAGCTGGGCGGCGAGGGCGTACGCGGCGTTGACGGCCTCGCCGACCTTGGCGGGCGCCACGCAGTCCCCGACCGCGTGCACCGGCAGGCCGGCCGCGGTCAGCTGCTCGAGCAGGTCCGTGCGCGGGCGGCTGCCGAGGGCGAGGACGACCGTGTCCGCGGGCAGGGTCGCGGGTCCGTCGGGGCCCTGCACCGCGACGCCGTCGTCCGTGATCTCCCGCACCCGCGTGCCGGTCAGCAGCCGGACGCCGGCCTCGTCGAGGCGGCGCAGCAGCGTGATCCGGTTGACGACGAGCATGTCGCGGGCGATCTCGTCGAGCATCTCCACGACGGTGACCTCGTGCCCCTCGTGCGCGAGCTCGAGCGCCGCGTCGGACCCGGAGAGGCCCCCGCCCACCATGACCACGCGGTGGCCGACCGGCGCGCCCTCGTGGAACTGGAGGACGTCGACGACGTCGTCCCGGTCGGTGCCCGGGAGGCTCGCGGGGACCAGCTGGACGGACCCGGTCGCGACGACGACGTGATCGGCGTCGCGCAGCTCGGGGGAGTCGGCGGTGATGCGGTGGCCGAGGTGGACGGTCACGGGCAGCTCGGCCAGCCGGCCCTCCCACCAGTCGACCATGCGCCGCAGCTCGCGCTTGAAGTCCGGCGTCGCGGCGGGCCACAGGACCCCGCCGGCGTGCTCACCCTCGTCGTAGACGTCGACGCGGTGGCCGCGGGACGCCGCGACCCGGGCGGCCTCCAGCCCGGCCGGCCCGGCGCCGACGACGACCACGTGCCCCGGCGTCGACGACGGCTGCGGCAGGTGCGCCTCGATGCCGACCTCCGGGTTGACGGCGCAGCCGAGCGGCTGGCCCTCGAGGATGTTGCCGACGCAGAGCTGGTTGCAGCGGATGCACGGGCGCACCGCCTCGGGCTGGCCGGCGGCCAGCCTGCGCGGCAGGTCCGGGTCGGCGATGAGCGCACGGCCCATCCCGATGAAGTCGACCTCGCCGGCCGCCACCGCGCGGTCGCCGATCTCCGGGGTCATGTTGCCGGTCGCCATGACCGGCACGTCCACGACCGCGCGGACGGCGGCCGCCCCTGGGAGCAGCGGCGCGTCGCCCATGTAGTAGGGCGGGAAGATCCAGTCGACGGTCTCGAACGCGCCGTCGTCGACCATGAGCAGGTCGATGCCGGCGCCGGCGAGGATCGGGGCCATCTGCAGGGCCTCGTCCAGGCCGCGGCCGCCGGGCATGTGGTGGTCGACGGTGAGGCGGAACGTGATGGCCAGGTCCGGTGCGGCCTCCCGGGCGGCGGCGAGGATCTCCAGCGGGAACCGGAGGCGGTTCTCCAGCGAGCCGCCGTAGCGGTCCGTGCGCTGGTTCCACTGGCTGCTCATGAACTGGTCGATCAGGTACCCGGTGTGCGAGTGGACGTCGACGGCGTCGAAGCCCGCGGCGGCGAGCCGCGCCGCGGCCGGGCCGTAGTCCGCCACGAGCTGCTCCACCTCACCGGTGCTGAGCTCGCGGCACGTGCGCGACGGGTCGGCGAGCCACGGCGTCGGTGAGGCCGAGACCGGGACGTCGCCGCCCGGCTCGGGCGGGCCGACCCGCCCCGAGCCCGGCGTGAGCTGCCCGGCCAGCAGCGCCCCCTCGGCGTGGACGGCGTCGGCGAGGCGCGCGAGGTCCGGGATGACGGCGTCGTCCTCGACCTTGGGCCAGCCCTCGTTGTCCTCGAAGCGGGACGTCGTCGTCATGGTCCCCGTGATGATCAGGCCGACGCCGCCGGCGGCCCGGGCGGCGAAGTACGCCACCTCGCGCTCCTCGACGCGTCGGCCGAAGCCCACGTGCATCGGTGGCATGACGATCCGGTTGCGGGCCTCGAGCCGGCCGATTCGGCCAGGGCTGAGCAGGTTGTCGAACACGGCGCCCCCTTGCGTCGACGGTGCTCTCGACGCTACGTCCGTCACGCCAGACACGCACCCCGCCGGGTGGTCACCGGGCGCGCGGGGTCACCGGGCGCGCGGGGTCACCGGGCGTCGTCGGCGACCCAGCCGGGTGCGTCCGGCCGGACGGGCGAGGGGCCCACCAGGGTGGTCAGCGACGACTCCAGGGCCGCCAGCCCCGGGGTGCCGAGGCGCCGCTCCCACGCGGCACGCAGGTCGTCGAAGATCGCCTCGCCCTCGCGCATCACCTCGAAGCCCAGGGGCGTGACCTGGATGCGTTTGCGGCGCGCGTCGGCGGGGTCCGGCTCGCGCACGACGTAGCCGCGCTCGAGGAGCGTGGTGATCGTCTTGGCGGCCGCCTGCTTGGAGACGGACATGCGCCGCCCGAGCTCGGAGGCGGTGTCCGCGCCGGCGTCGATGGCGCGCATGGCGAAGTCGTGGACGGGTCGCACGTCGTCGTGGCCGCGGGCGGCGAGCTCGCGGGTCGCGGCGTCGACGAGCGTGCGGTAGCCGCCGAGGAGGAGGAGCGCGAGGTCGGCGCCGGACCGGGACATGGCGTCAGCGTACGGACGCGGGCATGGACATCGACAACCCGGATGTCTATCGTTGGACAACCGTGTTGTCTAATGGAGGGTGAGCGCCATGTCCGTCGCAGCATCGAGCGGTCCGGGGGCCCGCGTCGCGCACCACACGGTCGCCGTGGGCGGGACGCGGCTCCATCACGCCTCCGCGGGTGAGGCGGGCTCTCCCGTCCTCCTGGTCCACGGGTTTCCCGAGTCCTGGTGGGCCTTCCACCGGCTCATCCCCCGGCTGGCGGCGCGGCACCGGGTCGTCGCCGTCGACCTGCGCGGCTTCGGCGACTCGGCGTGCGACGACGGCCCGTACGGCAGCGCGACGTCGGCGGCGGACCTGCACGCGCTCGTCGCGCACCTGGGCCTCGGTCCGGTGCACCTGCTCGGGCAGGACGTCAGCGGCGCCACGGTGGTCCGGCTCGCCGCGGAGCACCCCGACGACGTGCTGAGCCTCACGGCCGTCGAGATGGGCCTGGCGGGCTTCGGTCTCGAGGCGCTCGCCGACCCGACGCGGGGCGGCTCGTGGCACGTCGGCGCCCTCGCGGCGCCGGGCGTCCCCGAGCTGCTGCTCGCCGGTCGCGAGCGCGAGCTGCTGGCGCAGTGGTGGTTCCCGGCCATGACGGCCGTGCCGGGGGCAGTGGGCCCGGCCGACGTCGACGAGCTCGCCCGGGGCTACGCGCGCCCGGGCGGGTGGCGCGGCGCCGCCGGCCTCTACCGGTCGGTGCTCACCGAGGGCGACGAGCTCCGCGCACTCCTCGGGGCGGCGCCGCTGCGGGTCCCGGTGCTGGCCGTCGGCGGGGGCGGCGGGGAGTTCACGGCCCGCACGATGGCTCAGGTCAGCGCGGGCGACGTCGTCGACGTGCGGCTCGACGGGGTGGGTCACCACGTCGCGCTCGAGGCGCCGGGGGCGCTCGCGGCCGCGATGCTCGACTTCCTGGCGGGGGTCGACGCGGGGTCGTGACGGTGGTGCCGACGCGGCGGACGGCGCCCGTCAGGCGCCCGGGCGGGCGACCCAGGCGCTGAAGACGGGCACGCCGTCCCACGCGGGTCCGGCGACGGTGCGCCGGTCCCACGGCCGCGCCGGGTCGGGCGCGGTGGCGCGGGCGAGGGCCACCACGGCGTAGGGGCGGTTGAAGCGCACCGTGACCCGGCGGTGCGTGACGAGCCGTGGCATGGGCATCCCGGTCGCGCGGATGCCCATCGCGGTCACGGCGGCCGCCGCGAAGCCCTCGCGCGTGTACTCGGCGCGCGCGACCTGCGTGGCGGCACCGTCACCGCTCCCGGCGGCGGGGGACAGCAGGCCGGTCAGCGTGGCCAAGGCGGCGCGGACGCCCGGCGCGCCGGCGAGGTCGTGCCTCGACTCCGCGGACCACGGGGCGAGGTAGGCCGTCCAGGTGGTGTGGCGGTCGCCGTGGGCGCCGAGGATCTCCTCGCGGGTCTCGGCGACGTCCCAGGCGGCGCCCGGGCCGGTGGGTAGGTCGAACACGTCGAGGCGCCGCGCCCCCGGCGCCTCGACGTCCAGGGCGGCGGCGACCTGCGCGGCCGCGTCGTGCACCGCGGCGGCGGGCACGTCCGGCCCGGCCATGACCGACAGCACGCGCAGCCCGGTGGCGGACTCCGCGGCGTGCGCGGCGACGGGACCCGCCGCGTCGGTGTCCAGGAGCGCGACGTCGTGTCCGGCCGGGGCGCGCAACGCGAGCGCGGTCCGCTGCCCGAACTCACCGCCGAGGTCGGACGCCGGGGCGTCGTCGAACGGCTCCAGCCACGAGACCTTCGCGGCGAGCGCCGAGGCGAGCACGACGGCGGCGTCGTCGTCGAGGTCGAGCGGGAACCGGGTCAGCAGCCCACCGGTGTGCTCGGCGGCCCACCGGTCCGCCTCGGCCTGGGTGGGCATCGCGCCGACGGCGACGGCGGCGGGAAGCGTCGCGGCGAGGGCCCGGTGGCGCGCGGCGTCGACGAACCGGGCGCGCGTCCAGAGGGCGACGGCGGTGGCGACGGCGGGATGGGCGTCGGCGAGCAGGGCGGCGGCTCGGTCGGCCGCGTCGCGTGCGTCGGTGCCGAGCGCCGCCTCGAGGTCGCTGCGGTGGGCGCCGGTCGCGGACGGCGCGGTGAGTGCCAGCAGGAGCCACAGGCCGAGAGGGCTGACCACGCCGTGCTCGGTCGCGTGCGCGCGGTTGACGTCGGCGGCGAACTGGCTGACCAGGGACGCGGTGGTGGCGGGCATGGCGACTCCCGTGACGGTGGGCCCCGTGGGGTTCGAACCCACAACCTACGGCTTACATGTCCGAGCAGGTCAGCGGCGTGGTGATCCCCGGGCCGTGGGGTCTGGCGCCGGCCGAGGGCGACCTCGAGGGCGGTGTGGCATGAGCATGTGCTGGTACCCCGGCGACGGCGAGCGGTTCGAGATCTCCGTGGACGACCCCGGCGACGGCCGGCTGCACATGCGCCGGCTCCGGGGCGACGACGACGCGGACTACGAGTGGATCGCCCTGGCCGGCGGGCACCTCGGAGTGCTCGCCCGCGAGGTCCTGACCGCCGTCATCGAGGACCGCGCGCCGGTCCTGCCCTACCCGCTGAGCCGCCTGCAGCTCACGCGCGACGACGCCCGTCTGATCGCGGCGAGCGTCCAGCAGGCCGTCCTGCTCGCCGCGGCCGGCACCGACCGCTACGACCGGATCCACGTCGACCCTGACGACTCGCCCGCCGAGGCGCTGTGCTCCTCGTGCAGCCTCGGCAGCCCGTACACCGGCGCCGTGACCATCAGCGAGCGCTGCCTCGAGCACGGACACCAGCCGTTCGGCGAGCGCAGCGGGGTGAGCTGGGCCGACGCCGTGCGGCGTCGCGCACGCCCCGCGCGGGCGTAGCGCCCACCGAAGGGCCGGCTCACGATGACGCCGCCCGCCCCCGGTTCGTCGGGGCCCTCACGGCGCACGCGGGCAGGAGTCCGGCCGGCGACACTTCGGCTGCTCCCCCCGCTGCCCGAGGACCAGGTCGCCCCCGGCGACCAGGAGTCCTTCGTGCCCACTCGTCACGCCCTGACAGGTTCTGGCGCGATTCGCGGGACCCGTCCACATCCTGGCGGCGTGACAGGCGCTGCCTCCTCCTCCATGATCACTGCCCAGCAGGGCGTCGGGGGGGTTCATCTGTCGTTGTGGTACCAGGCGATCAGCGCGCACAGCCGGGCGCTGCGCGCGGCTGGGCGCCGCCCCGCCACGGTCGTGCTCTACGAGCACTACCTGCGCAACGTCGCCGTCAAGCTGCACAGGCGGAGCCCATGGGCCGTCACGACGGCCGACCTCGAAGGGCTCCTGGGCGAGGTCGACTGGGGTCCGTCGGCCCGTAAGTCGCTGCGCACCGCCCTGGTGAGCTTCTACCGCTGGGCCCACCGGGCCGGGCACATCGCGGCCGACCCGACGGCTGGCCTGCCCACCGTGCGGGTGCCGCGGGGCCGCCCGCGCCCCGCGCCCGAGCGCGTCGTCGTCGACGCCCTGCGCACCGCCGGGGAGCGCGAGCGGCTCATGGTCAAGCTCGCCGTCTTCGCCGGGCTGCGTGCCGGCGAGATCGCCCGCGTGCACACCCGCGACCTGTGCGGTGACGTCCTGGTGGTGCAGGGCAAGGGCGGCAAGCAGCGCGACGTCCCGCTCGACGACACCGAGCTGCTCGACGCCATCGCCGGCGCGGGCGGCTGGCTGTTCCCGAACGGCCGCGGGCGCCACCTCACGCCCAACCACGTCTCCAAGCTCGTCGCCCGAGCGCTCCCCGAGGGCTGGACCGCGCACACGCTCCGCCACCGGTTCGGTACCCGGGCCTACGCGGGCACGCGCGACCTGCTCGCCGTCTCCCAGCTGCTCGGCCATGCCAGCCCGGACACCACGCTGGTGTACGTCCAGATGCCCGACGACCACATGCGCGACGCCGTGCGAGCCGCGAGCGCCGTCGGTTCAGCCACGGCGCGCCGACTCACGAGGGTGCGGCCGCGCGAGATCGCCTGACCGGGGCCTAGCGGGCAGCTGCTGCGGCGCGCGATGATCCTGCGTCATGGACAGGTCGAAGGTCGCGCCGGCGGCGGGCAACCTCACGCTCGGGCTCGTGCTGCTGGTCGTGGCGGGCGTCCTGGCGAACGTCTACTCCCAGCTGCAGATCACGTCCGCGCTGACGCCCTACGGCGGCGAGCCGGTCGGGACCTGGTTGCTCGCGGTCGCCGGCGTGGGAGGGCTCGTCGGGCTCGTCGTCATGGTGATGGGCGTGTACCAGCTCGCCACGAACATCGACTACCTCGCGGACCGGGCAGTAGAGGCGCACGACCGGGAGGTACGGGAGAGCGCGGCGAGCGCCGTCGTGCGCCACGAGCAGGCGAAGGCCGAGCGCGCGGCCGCACGACCCACGCCCGACCGCTGACACCGGCGTAGCCCGGGGCCTCCCGACTCGCTGCGACCTATGCGGGCCCCGGCGTGTCGTCGGCGGGTCTGCGCAAACCGGAGGGCTCCCGGCGCCACTGCCGCCGGGCGACCTCTCTCAAGGGGACTACGGCCCGAATCTCCCCGCACAGCTCGCACCGCCACTCCTCCACGCACCCGGGCTCGCCGAAGCGCGTCCAGACGAGCCGCCACAGGTGCTCCATGGGGTCCATCGTCGCGGGCAGGGTGGTCGCCGGCGTGGTGTCCACAGGGTCCGATCGGGCGAGTTTTGTGTAGGGGTAGACAAGGGCTGTGTATCCCTCTACAGTAGGGACATCGGCAAGGGACACCAGCCCAGAGGAGACGGACGATGAGCACCAACCACGGCATCCCGGCCGAGCACCACGCGCGTCTCCTCACCGCCAGCGACGAGCTCGTCAGCAAGACCCGCGAGCACAACCGCACCGAGGCCGCCCGCCTCTACGCCCAGGGCTACACCTACCGCGCCAAGACCCTGTACGCCTACGTCGACACCTGCGACGCGATCCTCGCGGCCCGCACCCCCGTCGCCGCGACGGCCACCACGACGACCACGACCGCCGTCCGCCGCCCCGCCCGCCCGGTCTCCAACGCCCGCCGCGGCTCCCGCGCCCCCGCCTCCTGCTCCTCGTGCGGCGAGGCCGTCATCCACGGCGAGTGCGAGGGCTGCGGCTCCACCCGCCACTGACCACCGACCCCCCCTGCCCGAGAGGACCACGACCATGAGCCCCTTCGACGCGATCGCCTGGCTCGGCCCGGCAGCCGACGACACCACCCCCGAGCAGCGTGAGGCCCTGACCCGCGCGGCCGAGGCCGTCAACGCACGCTTCCCCGGCGAGGACGACGGCGAGGTGCGCGAGGCCGCCCTCAACGCGGCCGCGCAGGTGATCCTCGGCGACGACGAGCCCGAGGCGATCGCCGACCGGTGGCGGGCGGCCCGTCGCGCCGAGCAGGAGGCGCGCGCTGCCCTGACGGGAGCGATCATCGCCGCCGCCCCCACGTCGTCCGAGTCGGCGCTGAGCGAGCGGCTCGGCGTCGCGCGGGACACGGTGCGCAAGGCGCTGGGGAAGGCCCGCGGCTGACGAGCCGCCACAGGTTCACGGGTCGAGCGTCGCGCCTCGGTGGGGTCGCGGGCTGTCCACAACGAGGAATGCCCCCCTCCCGCCCGGTGAGGGGCGAGAGGGGGGGCGGCGTAATTGCGGGAGGGCCTGTCGCGGGCCGGCGCGACGCCATACGCTTCCCCGCGTGCACAATCCTCCGGCCCTGTGCCCAGAGCATGGGGTGGTCCCTGTACAGGGGATCGTGATCGCCGGGGGTGCGACGGTGAGCTTCCAGGGCGGCACCGCGCGGTGCCCGCACTGTGGGCGTCGCATTCCCATGCTGGACGGCACCATGACTGTCGCCGAAGAGCTGGCCCACTTCTTCCTTGCTCCGATGACGCCTGCTCAGGCCACCCAGTTGCGGCGCGCAGCGCAAAGGGCGAAGAAGGTCGCGCAGGCCGGCGACACGCGGGGTGCCATCAAGGAGCTCCGGCGAGCGAACCCGAAGGTCGCCGAGATCGTTGAGCGCGAGGCCCAGGACCGCAGTTGGCAACGATCCGACGTGATCGCCCTGATTGGCATGCTGATTGCGGCCCTCACGTTCCTACAGCCCTACTTCTCGCAGGGCCAGGAGCTCACGGAAGAGGACGTGGTGCGCATCGTTGAGGAGGCGCGCCGCCAAGCGGGCCTGGATCCGGTCGCCGCGCCACCCGAAGAGCCGCAGCCAGGAAGCCCAGGGCCAACAGAGCTAGGACCGCTTGACGTGGACCCTCCAGGCCGGCAGCCAGGATCGAGTGCACCAGCGCAGCGGTGAGGAGCCAGGCGAGCCAGCGCCCCGATCGGTCCATGCCGATCACGTCCACACGGGGATGAAGCGCACGGTGCCGCCGACCTTGACCGCCAGCCAGCCGGTCTGCGCGGTGCCCGTGGGGCCCGATCCGCCAGCGTTGGCGAGGGTCGCGGCGCCCAGCCCGCCGGGGGGCACCATCGGGCGCTGGAAGTCGACGAAGTTGAGCGCGGCGTTGCCGATGCGGACGTCGCCGGTGCCCCCCCGGTTGATCTCGACCGCCCCGCTGCCCTTGGCCTCGATCCGCATCCGCTCGTCAGCCCGAGGCGACAGGACCATGAGCGACGCCCCATCGCCCTCCGCGCGTCCGACGACGGCGATGCCCGTGGCCTGCGCCTCGGGCGAGGTGTTGACCTGGAAGGCCGGGTTGGCCGCACCCGCCTGCCCGACGACCAGGGCGTTGGCGCCGGTCGTCTGCACGGAGAGGTTCTGCCGCACCCGGGTCGGGGACGAGAACTGGTTGTAGCCCTTGGCCTGGTTGTCCACGACGTGCAGCACGACGTGGGACCGCGGGTGCGGGGTGCCGGTGTAGAAGTCGCTGGCGCCCTGGAGGTAGCCGGTGACGCGGATCATGTTGACGTTGTCGTTGGAGAACACCACCGGGGTGTCGCCCGGCCCCCAGTTGTGGCTCTTCACGTCGTACTTCCCGCGCGTCACGGCGTGCGTCGCGTCCCCGAGCTGCAGGCCGATCTCACCAGGCGCACCCGTGCCCCCGGTCGTGCCGAAGATCGTGCCCTCCCACGTCGAGTCATTGCCGAGGGCCAGGACGCCGACCTTGCAGCCGTCCGCCATCCCGTTGACGACGTGCACGGGCAGCTCGAAACGCCAGCCGAAGGCGAACTTGCCCCAGACGTGGACGTTGCTGAACAGCTCGCCCGCGGCGTTCTCCCTGGTCTGGATGCCGATGAGGTCGCCAGCCGGGGTGCCGGCCACGCTCACGATGCCGTCCTGGAAGATCGAGTCGTGCGGGCCGGCCCAGTCGAGCGCGACACCGCTGAGCGGGTCCTCGATGCGGAAGTTGGACCAGGAGGCCTCCATGTGCAGGCCCCACATGCCCCACTCCGAGCGCACACCCCCCGAGCGGCCGTTGAGGATGACGAGCTGGTCGACGGTGTAGGCGTAGGCGTAGACCCGCATCGGCAGCGACTCACCGGTCTGCTGCGCGCCGTTGCCGTCGAGGGTCCCGTTGCGGATCGACCAGTCGTGCTCGCCCGCGTTGGAGCTGGTGCCGGTGAGCGCGGCGTAGTTCGGCACCGTGATCAGGTCGGCGTTGGTCCCGGGCGCGAGGCGCATGGTGAGCCCGCCGAGGTCCAGGTGTGCGCCCGACTTCATGAGCAGGGTGCGGACCAGGAAGGAACCGTGCCCCGGGCGGCGGAGGTAGATCTGCCCGCCCACGTCGAGCGCGGCCTGGATCAGCGCGGTGTTCCGCGCAGCGTCGGTGCCGAGGGTGACGACCCGCGCGAAGGTGGCGGTCAGCACCGGGTCCAGCGCCTGCCGTGCGGGTGAGGCGCCGTCGGCCAGGAACTCCGCCACGAGGTCACCAGCGCTCTCAGGCGTGACCAGGTCCGGCAGCTGGTCGCCCGGGACCTTGCCGGCCTTGTCGAGCGACGCGACACCGCCCGCGATGCCCTTCGCGTACACGGGAGCGGGGAGCGTGGGCGCGCCCGGCGGGACCTCGATCGTCCCGAGGTTCACGCCCGGGATCGGCAGGCTCCGGTGCGCCAGGAGCGGCTGGATCGCGTACTCGCGGCCGGCCGCAGAGCGCAGCCGCTCGGAGACCAGCACCCGGTTGTCCTCGTCCCACACGATGTCCGGGTCGTCGAGCGCCGGGAACTTCGTGAAGATCGCGGCCGGCAGGATCGCGGCGTTCCACCATGCGTCCCACGCCGCCCCGTCGAAGGCGGGTCCGTCGGCTGCGGCGTCGGCCGCCCGCCACGCCGCACGCACCGCGTCGCGCACCGCGGCGTCCTGCTGGTTCGCGTCGCCGATCTGGACCGTGACCTGCGCGCCGCCCGGGTAGATGATCCGGCCGTCCGTGCGCTGGATCCGGGAGGCGATGACCAGGTCGACGGCGCCGAGCTCGGGCGTGCCGTCGGGCGCGCGGTGGAAGACGCCGTAGACGGGGACGTCGTCCCAGCGGCGGGAGGGGTTCGGCATGAGGGCTCCGATCGCGTGCGCAGAGAGGAGGGGGTCAGAGCGTCGAGGTCGAGCGGGCGAGGACCTTGTCGAGCGCCTCGCGGCTGGGGTCCGTCAGATCCAGGAAGTCGTGCAGCTGCGCGAGCACGATGCGGTCGCGGTCGGTCAGGTCGGTGATGACCGCGACGTCGGTGCCGTCGTCGTCGACGTAGGACACCTCGGCGAGCGCGTAGCCCGGCGTCCGAGCAGATCCCAGCACGATGCGGACCAGCCAGTCCGGGAGGTGCGCCTCGAGGCGGCGCCAGGCCCAGTACCAGAGCGCGATCGCCGCAGCGGTGATGAGCGCGAGCGCGGCCTCCGACCCGAGCAGGTCCGCGAGCGCGGTCGAGACGGTGTCGGGCAGGTGCGGGCTGATCCAGGCGAGCGCGAGGGTGACCAGGGCGCCCCACCACGCGGGGACGAAGGTGCGCAGGTAGGACACGGCGCGGTCGGACAGCTCCGTGCGCGGGGTCGGGGTCTCGAGCTGGAGGGTCATGTGGGTGCTCCGTTCGGGTCAGATGCCGTCGGGTCGCGGCGGCGGGGGCGGTGGCAGTTGCTGCCAGATGTGGTGTTCGAGCGCGTCGATGTGGTCGCCCTGGGCGCGGATCACCAGCGCCTTCGCGAGGTTCCCGTCCTCGGCGGCCGCGAGGCGGCTCTCGACGCGCTCGAGGCGCGCGCTGAGGCGGTCGATGAACGCGTCCCGCTCTCCGAGCGTGTCGCGTCGGTCCTCGACCTGGTCCCGTCGTGCCTGGCGTTCGTCGGCGGAGACGCCAGCGCGGCGGTCGTGCACGGCCTTGACGAGCGCCGCGATGCCGCTGAGGGAGCCGATGAGCGCCGCTGCCGCGAGGAGCAGGTCGAGGAGAGTCACCGGTCCAGTCCTGCCGCCCGTCTCCACGACCGCACGCGCGCCTTGCGGGCGTGGCTGGCGGTCAGGGAGAAGACGGTCAGGTCGATGCCGCGGGACCATGCGCCGAAGCCCGCCACGGCGAGCGCAGCTGACATGGCCGGGTCGCCCGCCACGAGTTCGAGGAGCGAGTAGCCGTTGAACGCGGCGCCGACGAAGCAGACAGCGACCCACTCCACCTGCCAGCGGTGTGCTGCGGCGCCGACGAACGCCACGGTCCCAGCGACGATCCCAGCGGCACCGAAGGCCACGGCCCAGCCGGGGTGGACGTCCCCGCCGGTAGGGGGTGGTGTGTGCAGGACGGCGCTGCCTGCGAGCGTCGCGAAGGCGTACATCGCGCATCGGATGAGCTGGGCCGCGAGGCGCAGGCGCGGCGGCCAGTTGCGGTCGGGCACGCTCAGCCGCCGACGACCGGTCGCGCCCACAGCGGGTGCGTACCGGGCAGGTCCACCAGGCCCGGCCTGCCCATCGCCGCGTACTCGGCTGCGGAGACGTGCCGGATGCCGCCACTGGCCAGGACGTAGCAGGCGCCCGTGCGGTCGCCCTGACGGCGGTACAGCTCGCCGGGGGTGTAGATGACGGTGCGCGCCCAGAACGGGTCGTCGGGGGGCAGCGGGATCACGCGCGGGGACCCCATCGCCGCGTGGGCGGCGCCGTCGAGCCAGATGCGCGCGGACGTCCCGACGCCGGCGAAGAACGCGCGCCCGCCGTCGAGCTTGTACGCGTACCCGCGGGCCTTGAGGTGGTCCACGCCAGCGCGGACCTGCTCGAGCAGCTTGCGGTCGGTGTCGCTGAACATGTCGTCGTCCTCCGTGATCGGTACGGGTAGGACACCGGTCGGTGTCGTGGGGATGGGCGCTGGGCTCGGCCGCGAGTCCGCAACGGGCGCGCCGTCGAGGTAGACGCCTCGCGCGGCGAGGAACGGGGCCGGGTCCACCGGGCGACCGTCGACGAGGACCTCGAAGTGCAGGTGTGCGGCGCTCGTGCCGGACGCGCCCGACCGGCCCACCTGCTGGCCAGCGGTCACGCGCTTCCCGACGGCCACGGCGATCTCGTCGCGGTACATGTGGATGTAGCGGGTCCGGACCTGCCGGCCACCCTCGTCGGGGTGCCGGATGTCGAGGACCCACGCGCCCTTGCTCGTCTGCCAGATCGAGCGCACGACGCCGTCGCGCGCCGCGTGGACCGGGCCGCGCTTGGAGCCGAGATCCAGACCGTCGTGGTGGTTGGACACCGAGCCAGCGAGCTTGCGCGGCCCGTAGGGGGACGTGATGCGACCTGCTGCCGGGCGGACCCACGTCATCGGGTCACCACCTCTTGACGGTCAGGATGCAGGGCGCCGTGTTCGAGTCCGGCACGAGCGTCTGCTGGGCCGCCGGATAGACGCGGCCGACGATCTGGTCGCCGGCTTCGTAGAACCGGGGGTTCGCGAACGCCTGGTTGCTGAACGAGGCACCGCTCGACGACGGCGACTGCCCGAGCACCTTGGAGTCCGCCAGCCGGTACAGCTGGACGGTGAAGTTCGACGCCGACATGGAGAGCGTCAGCCAGAACTCGTACTCCCCGTCCTCGAGGATCGTGATCACGCCGTTTTCGTGTTCCCACGGCTGGGGCCCAAGCGCCGAGACGATGGCCGGAGCTACGCCCGTGACGTTGACCGGTGCCTGCGACCACTGGTTGGCGGGCCGCACCGCCGGCGCGGCCTGGCGAACCGTCAGCGACGGCTTCTCCCCGACGGTGTGGAACGTCTCCGCGTCACGCGTGTACTCGAGCTCGCGGCCTGACGGCGCGTCCAGCCGGAAGAACACGAGCGGGCGCGAGACGCCAAGATCGGCGACCTTCTGTGCGCGCTCGGTGGTGTTCGCGACGATGATCACGTCGTTGATCGAGAGCGACAGGTCCGCGATCGCTTGCCGACGCGGCGTCTCACCGGACGCCGGCACGAGGTGGTTCCGGGCGTCAGCCATGCTTGCGCTCCTCGTCAGGGGGTGAGACGTCGGCCGGTGTAGCCGGCTCGGCGGGGATGTCGTGCTGGTTGTGCCACTGCTCGTGGCGGTCCTGGTCGGCAACGACGGAGCCGCAGGCATCACAGACGGTCCACACGCGGTGGCCTCCTCAAGCGGGACGGGTGTGGGTGACCTCGAGGGCCATGCCGGCGCCGTTGCCCGCGCCTGCGACGGCCCAGTACTGGGAGCCGACGAGTGCGAGGGCCTTCACGGCACCCGTGCGCATGTCCTCGCGGACGTCACCGGGCAGGTCCGTGGCGCCGTCCCCAGTCGCGGTGGACCCGGACGAGGCGGGCGCACCACTCGGCGGCGCGCCATGAGGGGAGCCCTGCACCGTCGCAGGCCCCGACGCACCCGACAGGCCGACGCCGAGGAGCATCACGCGGACCCGGTCGAGCGACGTCGCGCCGAGATTGACGACCTGATCCCCGTAGACCGCCAGGCCCTTCATGGGACCGGACCCGTAGCCAGAGCCCTGGTAGAGCGTCGAGCGCCCCCCGTAGCGGCCGACGTTCCACCGATCCCATCCTGAGCCGGACCGGTAGGACCCGGACCACTGCGCCATGATCGTCACCGTCGCCTGGACCGTCCTGCCGCTGCTAGACGGTGGCGGCACGGCCCCAGCCGGAGCTGCGACCAGGTCCGATGGCGCGCCTACCCGGTACGGGCGGCCCCACCCGTCGAGATCGACCCACACGGAGGTGCCGACCGTGTAGGTCGAAGGCAGGTAGGGCAGCACATAGGAGCCGCCCAACACCGTCACCGTGGCCCGTCGGGCCTCCGTGTCGATCGCCGTCAGGGTCCCCGGGACGCTCGGCTCGAGCGGATCCACGGCGCCGAGGACTTGCTCCGAACGTCCGCCAGCGAACGGGTTGTGCGCGACGCGGCATGACCCGCCCGGCCGGTAACGGGCGGCGACGGCGGGGACCTCCACCGCTGCACCGAGGTCATTGCGGACGGCAACCTGAACCAGGCCGGCGTCGGCGTTGACCGCGAGCACCGTGCCGGTCGTGATGAGCGAGGTGTCGGCGGCGGCCGGCGGGCCCACTGGGCGTAGACCGGCGAGCAGCATCGCGTCGAGGTCCGAGGTCATGCCGGCACCCCGACGTCCAGTCGCATCGCCCCGTCAGCCACGGTCAGCGGGAGGTCGTAGCCCACGACGAACCCCCAGTCCCGCACACCATCACGGATCACCTCGACTGCGTCGTCGAGGTCCAGGCGCGGATCCGGCACACAGGTCACCGGCACCGTGCGGGTCGGCAGCAGCCGCGAGCGCAGCCGCGTGTTCGCCGCAGCCTGGGCGGCCGAGCGGTTCCTCAGGAGCGGTGAGGAGAAGAACTCCGTCACGGTGCCGTACGGACCCGAGGTGGCCATCGGGCCCGTCGTCTGTTCCGCGATCGCCTGGACCTCGACGCCGGACGCGCTCGATCGGGCCACGACGCGGTTCGGCGCACCGCGGCCGTCAGTGCGTGCGACACCGACGACGGTGCCGCGCTCACCGTCCTTCAGGGTGGCGACGGGTGTTGCGACGTCCGGCAGGGCCGGACGAAACTGTGCCTGACCCCATGCGTCGGTGCGCAGCCGCGCCGGCCATGCGTCGGCGATCTCATAGAGGGCTCCGAGGCGGTCCTCGGCCCACTCCATCGACGTCGGGCAGTTGCGGTCCTCGAGGCGTTGGTCGAAGCCGGCCGCCATGCCCGGGGGCATCAGGCGGCGCGCCTCGGAGATGAGGGTCGCACCCGCACGTGGAGCCGACGGGGCTGGCAGGCGATCATCTGCGACGCGACGCAGTAGGCCCTCAGCGGCGACGACGAGTTCGCCGCCGTCGTCGTAGTCCCACTCGGTGATCAGGTAGCGGCCGATGCGCGTCTGGTACTCCGCGCCGGTGACCGCGGACCACAGCATCACGGACACCGCGAGCTCCTGCCCGTACCGGGCGAGGGGGTGCTCGTGGTCCTTGCCAGGCAGCCAGTCACGGCCGTCCCAGCGCGGTACGCGCAGGGTGAGGCGCTCGGGCACCTCCTGGGTGACGGACGCCGTCGCTCGCCCGCTGGTGACCGGGACCTGCTCGGCGAGCAGGTGGCCGCCACGCCACGACTGGATGACCGGCCAGTACCCTGCCCACCCGGTCAGCAGCTCTTCGGGCGTCCCTGTCCTCACGCGAGCTGCCCCCAGTCGTAGGTGTCGAAGTCGTCCCACGTGGAGCCAGCGAAGAGCGCGTCGAAGTCCGCCCACGTCCGGCCCGTCATTGCCGTGTCGAAGTCCGCCCAGGTGAAGGCCGCGAGCGCAGTGCCGGGCTCCGGGTCGTCGACGAGGAGGTACTCGATCGACCAGGTGCGCCAGGACCACACGCCGTCGCCCTCGACGTCGCCTTCGAACAGGGCGTTGGAGACGCGCTGCGGGAGGATGATCTCGACGGGGTCGAGGTCGCGAACCTGCCCGTCGGTGCGGAGTACCAGGGGCCTGCCGGTGAGGAGCATCTCTGTCAGTGCCCGGGTCTGGGCGGGGGCGGTCTTGATGGTCATCGACCCGCCGCCGTCGCCGCCGGGCACGAAGCGGCCCGGGGGCCGACGGCGACCGGGCACCGGGAACGCGACGCTGGCCATGCTGAGCTCGCGTGGCATGCCGTCGTCGTCCCACTTGAAGGCCACGACGGCGCGCCCGTCGAGAGACTGCAGTACGTGACCGTCGACGTGGTGGATCGGCTCGGGCAACTGGACCATGTAGGTCAGCCCCGACACGAGCGCCGAGTAGGTCACCGGGGTGTTGAGCGCTGCGCGGTTATCGACGAGGACGACCTGGTCGCCGGTCGAGGTCCCTTCGCCCCCAGGGACGGGCCATGTGCGGCCGTCCGAGGTGGCGCCGACCACCTTGTACCCGGCTCCCGATGGGACGCCTGAGAGGACGATCTGCACGGGCCTCGGGTCACCCGCTGAGACGAGCTCGACCGCGATGCTGGGCACGCCCTACCTCCTCGGTCGTCCGGACGAGACCTTGCCGACACGCACTGCCTCGACTCGGGCGATCTCGCGTACGCCGGTCCCCTGGATCGACAGCTCGAGGTGCATGCCCGCGAGCGCGGACGCGACGCCAGCGGCGACGGCGCTCGAGTCGACCTCCGCAGCGACCATGTGCGACGACTGCGCTCCGACCTGGTCCGCGCGCGTGACGACCAGGCCGAAGCGGTTCGCGACGTCCCCGAGGACCTCCGTCGAGCGCGGGCGCTTGTGGGGCGAGAGGGGGATGTACGCCTCGCCCTGGGTCTCCGGCTCAGCCCAGACGCGCATCGTGCCAGCCGGCAGGATCTGCGCGCGGTGGTCCTCATAGCGGGTGCCGCCGTTGCCGAAGAAGTCGATGCCGCCGTTCGCGCGGTTCGCGTAGAACGGGTTGTTGGCGCGCAGGTCGGCGGTGATGACCACGTTGTTGTTCGCCAGGGTCGACTTGAACCACGCCAGCTGCCGCTCTGCCGCGGTGGTGTCAAGGATCGCGCGGGTGGTCGACGTGTCGGGGATCGCGAGCACCGAGTCGACGTACTGCCACGCCGCTTCATCGGTGAGCCCGAACTGCTTCGCGTTCTCGAATAGCGCTTGACGCGAGCCCTCGAGGGAGGCGTTGAACTGCTCGACGGATCCCGTCTCGTCGAGCAGCGCCGTGGCCCGCGCCATGCCCGCTCGCGCCAGGCCGTCCAGCACCGCCTGGTTCGCCGCGCCCTTCTCCGTCGTCGCGTCGAGGGTGGTGCCATTCTCCTCGAGCGCCGCGGTCACCTCGCGGATTTGCGCGTGCCACTCCCTCTCGGCGGCGCGCGCGTCGAGGGTGGGACCGTTGAGGTCGTCGAGTGCGGCCGCGAGGTCGTCGATCGCCGTAGCCGCGTTCGCAGCGGCCTGCTCTCCGACGCCCAGCTCGGCGTTGAGCATCTCCGTCGACGACGTGGCCGTGTCGGTCACGTCCGCCGCTTCGCCGAGCGCCTCAGCCTCGCGCTGCCACTCCTCGCGTGACGCCTCGAGTTCGGCCCGCTGCCCGGGCATCTGGCGCGACAGGAGGTCGGCGGCGTTCTGGCGGCGCACCAGCTCGTCGGTGAACAGCGCCGAGTCGGTGGCGGCGGCCTGCTCGGCGGCGCGCTGCTCCTCGACCGCCTCCGCGACGTAGCGCATCGCCCCTGCGTTGCCCAGGGCCGCGTCGGTGACCCGGTCCAGCTCGAGCCCGAGCTGCTGCGCTGCCTCGAGCACACCGCGTTCCTGCAGGCGCAGGACGGTCTGAGCGCGGGTGTTGTCGGTGATCGCACCGGTCTGCTTGTCCAGGGACCGCGAGAGCGCGTCGACGTTCTGCTTGATCTCGCCCTGCTGCTGCAACCAGAAGGCGCCGGCCGTGACGGCGCCCGCGATCGCCAGGCCCCACGGACCGGTCAGGATGCTCGTGAGCCCACCGATCGCCTTGCCGGCCGACGACGAGCCGCCGTGGAGCGCGTCGACCGTGGTGCGCAACTCGTGCAGCTTCGGGATCGCGATCGCCGCGCCGCCCACGATGCCCGTCAGGCCAGCCGCGGCCGCCCCCAGGTTCGCGACCCACTCCTGCGCCGTCGGAGGCAGCGCGCCGAACCCGACCGCGAGCTGACCCACGCCCTCTGTCGCGTTCGCGACCGCGGGCAGGAAGATCCCGCCGATGTCGATCGCCGCGTCGTTGATCTGGTTGCGGGCGATCTCGAGGCGGGCCCCGGTCGTCTCGTACCGCTTCCGGGCCTCCTCGGTCAGTGCGCTGTTCTCGCGCCACGCTCCCGACGAGGTCTCGAGGGACTCCGTCACCAGGTCGCCGGCGAGCGCAGCGCGGCGCAGGGTGTCAGCGACGCGGACGTCGGCGAAGCCGAGCTCGTCGAGAGCGGCTGTGGTGTTGCCGCCCTCGTCCTGCATCCGGCCCAGACCGGAGATGAACTGGTTGAGGGCGCCGGCGGCGTCCTTGCCCCAGCTGGCGGCGAACTCCTCGGCCGAGACGCCGGCGATCTGCGCGTACCGCGCGACGGTGTCTGAGCCGGAGTCGATGTCGTTCTTGATCTGCAGCATGACGCGGGAGATCGCGGTACCACCAGCCTCCGCCTCGATGCCGACGGACGAGAGAGCGGAGGAGTACGCGAGGACCTGGTCGGTGCTCATGCCGACGGTGCGGCCGGCGCCCGCGATGCGCAGCGCCATCGAGACGATGTCGCGCTCGGTCGAGGCGCCGTCGTTGCCGAGTGCGACGATCGCCGAGCCCATCTCGTCGGCCTTGTCCGCGCCCTCGCCCATGATGTTCGCGAGCTGGGCGATCGAGGTCGCGGCCTCCTCCGACGAGAGGTTCGTCGTCTCACCCATGTCGATCATCGTCCGGGTGAAGGCGGCGACGTCCTCGCGCTTCACGCCGAGCTGACCAGCGGCTTCCGCGACGCCAGCGATCTCCTCGTGCGTCGCTGGCAGGACCAGGGCGAGGCCGCGCAGCTCGCGCTCGAGGGCGGCCATCTGCTCAGGGCTGCCGTCGATCGTCTTGGAGACCCCGGCCCACGCCGACTCCCAGTCGATCGCGGACTTCGTCGCCAGGCCGAGGCCGATCGCGATCGCCGCGGCGACGCCGACCATCGAGCGACCGGTCGCGGCCATCGCGTCGGCCTGGCGACGGTTCGCCTCGATGACCGCGGCAGCGCGCTGGGCCTCCCGGGCCACGTCCTCCTGCGCGGCCGACATCTGCAGGTTCGCCAGACGGCGGGTAGCCCGCTCCGCGGCCTTGGTTCCCTCGTCGTAGAACTCGGAGAGGATCCGGACGCGCACGTCCCGGGAGCGGTCGGTCACGGCTCACCTCCGCTCACGACGTGGGGACCAAGAGGGGAGGTGGGACGTCGCCGGGCAGGCGCTAGCCGCTGTTGGCCTTGCGCTCGGCTGTGCACCGCGGGCATGACGCCGACGTGCCGCCAGCGAGGTGGATGTGCGCGCCACGGACCTTCGCGGCCTCGTCACCCGCCGCCCGGTCACGCTCGACACAGCCCGAGCACACGTTGATGTGCACGTGGCGGGGCCCTTCGTCGGGATGGGTGCCGCACGAGGAACAGCGCCGCGCCTCGTACCCGGACCAGGCCAGGGCGGCGTCCTGGTCGTCCTGCTCCCAGCGCAGGAACGCCGACAACGGGATGCCGCGGGGCCCGCAGTACGCCATCCGTGCGGCGAACAGCTGGTCGCGGCTCAGTCTTTTGGGAGGGCCGCCGCCGGGACCGTGTAGTGCAGGCCGGTGAGCAGCTCGAAGTACAGCTGGTCACGCTCGCCGCTGCTCCACGACGTCGTCTTCGGGTCCAGCTGCTCACGCCACCACGCCTCGTCACGCAGGGCCTCGTCCTCCGCACACTCGGCCGCGAGCGCGGCGCGCAGGGCGTCCCGGTCGGGCTCCTCACCCTTGCTGTGCTCGGCGATGAGCGCCTCGAGGTCGTCCGGGCGCAGGGCCCGGAAGGCGACGTCCTCGAAGTGCTGTGCGACGGCGGCGCGCGCCGCCGCCGCGGCCTCCTGGAGGGCCGGCAGGTCACCCGCGCGCGCGGGTCGCGCCTGGGCGGCGAGGAACTCCGCGTCGGCCACGGCGGCGCGTCGTCGGTCCTCGGTCGGGTCGGAGACCAGGACCGGGATCACGACACGCCGCCGAGCCTTCGCCGCGAGGCGATCGCGGATCGAGCTCATGCCGCGGCGGGGACGGGGATGTCGACCTTCGGCGCCCGCGTGATCGTGAAGCCCACCGTGAGCTGGTGCGCGGCGTCCCCGACGCTGCGCACCTTGCCCACCGTGTTCACCCGGGCGGGGAAGACGTCCGACGGCGACGCCGGCACGTCACCACCGTCCATGAAGACCACGTTCCCGTTCATGCCCGACGTGAGGACCTTGCGGACGTCGTTGCCCTTCAGGTCCGCGTAGAACGTGATCGAGGAGTCCGCAGCGGTCTGCCGGCCCGGGATGCTGCCCGTGAACCGACGCTTGATGTCCGGGGTCGCGATGCTCGCGCCGGTGACGGTCCACCCGGACAGGTCCGCGAGCTCGTCGGTCAGCTCGGTCCCCGCGTCGAGCTCGGCCCGGGTGTAGACGAGCGTCGCCGCGGCGGCGATGAGGGGGACCCAGAAGACGCGCGTGATCTCCGGGGCGAAGAACCGCTCGGCGAGCGGCAGGGGGGTGGCGGGTGCCATAGCTCTACTCCTTCTCGGTGGTGGTGGACGAGTCCGTGCCCGGGTCGTCCCCGTCCCCGCCAGGCTCGGCCGGGGTGCTGGTGGGCCCGACGCGGATCCCCATCGCGGCGAGCGCCTCGGTGATCTCGTCGTGGTGGCGGTGCTCGGGGAAGCTGGCCAGCTCCGCCACGTCGACCAGCAGCGGGTCGCAGCCCCGCAGGGCACCCGTGTCGCCGACGTAGAGGGCCGGGCCCTGGTGGGCGGCGTCCTTGAGGTACTGCGTCGCCTCGGCCTTCGTGCGCGCCAAGACCAGCAGCGTGCGCGGCGCCGGCCGCTCGACGTCGCCGGCGACCTCCCAGCCAGCCGCGCCGGTCCAGTGCTCGAGCACAGCCTCCGGGCAGTCGAAGGCCGCCTTGGTCTCGGGGTGGCGGATCAGGGTCATGACGTGCCTTCCTGCGCGGGGATCACTTCGTGAAGCCAGATGCGGTGAGCGCCTCGTCGATCGCGGTGTTCGTCGCCTCGACGAACCGCTGACCGGTCGCCTTCGCTGCCGGGCGCACGTACGGGCGGGCCGCCTGGGAGACCCACTCCGCCCCGCGGCCAGCGCGCGCGAACACCGGGTGGCGGAAGGAGTCGTGCACCATGCCCTCGTAGACGCGGGCGTGAGGAGCGATCGCGGTCGACGCGACGACGGTCGCGCCAGCCGCGCGGGCCCCGAACGACGTCCGTAACGACAGGGCGGCCGGGATCCGCGAGGACCACCGGGCATTGGCCTGCGCGACACGCAGCGTCTCGCCGCCGGCCTCGCGGACCTTCGGGCGCACCGCCCGGCGCAGGTTCGCCGGCAGACGGTTCAGGTCGGACGCGAGCTTGGTGAGGTCAGCGTCGCGGGACGTCACAGCAGGCTCGCGCCGACGATGGAGAAGAAGACGTTGCAGAGGGTGCCCTCGGAGTCCACGACCGGTGTCCACCGCATGTCCGGGCCGAGCGCCGCCCGATCCCACGCCCCGCCGGTGACGTGAGCGTCGCGCAGTGCGCCGTCGATCACCACCAGGTGCTCGGCGCAGCGGGTCCGCGCGCGCCTCACGCTGCCGTCGTCGGTGTCACCCGACGCGACCGTGAGGAAGCAGCGGACCTCGAACTGCTCCTCGAACCGCGGCCGGCCCATGCCCTGCGAGCGCTCGAGCGTGGCCTGGTACCCGGGGGAGTCCGTGGCCTCGGAGAAGCCGACGCACAGCGCCTCCTGCAGGATCACACCGATCGTCGGGCCGTCAGCGACCTGCACCTCGTCGGGAAGGGCGTCGCGGAGCAGCTCCAGCAGCGCGTCGACGACGCCGGGGATCCTGGTGATCGTCGGGCCGCTCACGCGAAGCCCCCGACGCGCTCGTAGGGGCGCATGAGCTCGGCCGCGCGAGCAGGGACCGCGAAGCCCTGCGGCGGGGCATCGGACCCGGGCATCTGGCCGATGCGCGCGCCGCCGTCCGCGCTGCCCTGCTGCAGCTTCCACAGGTGCGCTGCGACGATGAGCACGGCCTGCTCGAGTGAGGCTGCGGCGGTGGGCGGAGGCGCGGCCGGCGTGGCGGTGACACTCCACTCGCCCGAGAGCGCGCGCGGCACATGCACGATGCCCGCATCGAGGTCGACGTCGAGGTCGCTCACGGGGATCTCGGTGCCGTCCGGTGCGGTGACGGCCACCACGGCCTCCCAATCGACTCCGGGGAGCAGGAGGGCCGTCGAGCGCGCACGGACGCGGTACACGCGCTCCTGCGGACTGAGGGCACCCACCCGCGCCTCGACGATGCCGATCGCGGACTTGAGGACCCGGTCGAGGTCGGGGGAGCCAGCCGCGGGGTCGTTGTCGGTCATCCGCAGCCAGCGCTGCAGGTCCGTCACCGTCAGAGCCACTTGGGCCTCCTCTCACCGCACCCGTGCGAGGGCGGCGCGCCGCCCGACCCGAGGGCCGGGCGGCGCGCCGTCGCGATCAGGACTTCTGGCCCTGGCCAGCGCCCGACGTCGCGTGCTCGTCGCCGGCGGACTTGTCGGCGCCCGCCGTGTGGCCCTGGTCCGACTTGCGGTCGTCGGCAGGCTCACCGCTCGCCGCCTTGGCCGCGGCCCGGGCGGATCCGCGGGGCTGGCGCGGCGCCGACTCGCGCTTGTCGTCGCCGTCGTCCTTCGGCGTGGTCTTCGCGTCCTGGGCGTCGAGCTTGGCGAGTGCCTTGATCTGGTCGTCGACGGCCTTCGCGCGCTCGTCGAGGCCGCGGGTGACGTACCCGCGCTTCTCCTCCTCGAGCGCGGTGCGCAGCTCGCTGCGCTCCTGAGCGGCGGCCTCGCGTGCCCGCGCGGCCTGCTGGTGGTTCCGTGCCATGACTGATCCCTCCTCGGGACGTTCGTGATCGGGGGTACGGCCGGAGCCCGCCACGACGTACGGCGGCGACGGGCCCCGGCGAGCGACCTCAGAAGGTCGGGGCGACCAGGCCGGTGCCGGTGATCTTCTGGTGCACGGCCTTCGGCGAGCCCTGCGAGTCGACGACCCGGTCGAAGCACGCCGCGAAGTACCCGTACACGACCAGGTCGATGCCGAGCTTCTTCGTGTTCGGGCCCGTCTCCGCGCGGATGAACAGCGGCGCGGCCGGGTCCTCCCACAGGTGTGCCTCCTGGCGGGCGACCACCACGACCGCGTCCTCGTTGGTGCCCACCCCCAGGCCCTTGGGGAGGTTGTTGTCCGTGACGACCGGCCCGCCGTTCGGCAGGTAGCCGCGGACCCCGTTCGGGACGGCGTACCCGTTGCCCTCGGAGTTGCCGAAGCCCTGCGGCACGCCCGGCTGGGCGATGAAGGGCTTCTTGTCCGTGACCTCCCCGCTGAGCCACGCCCAGCGCCGACCACGCATGAGGGTGAAGACGTCGTCCTCGTCGGCGTCCTCGAGCACGTCCTCGACGTTGGCCGCGGCGCCGAGGATCTTGCGGTACAGCTCGGCGGCCGTCGGGTCCGCGTCGGTGTACGTGATGGGGTTCGCGACCGCGAGGAGGCCCCACACCGGGGACGTGATGAGCATCTTGTCGAGGTTGACGTCGTAGCTCTTGAGCAGGTCCTCGAAGACGATGTCCTCGGTGCCGAGCGAGCGCTCGACGGACTGCCGCGAGATCGTCTGCGAGCCGGCCGCCGTGCGGACCTTCACCGAGATCAGCTCGTCGTCGTAGTCGTTCTCGGCCACCGTGTCGAGCTCGTTGACCTGCTCTGCGACCTCCGCCATGGCGGTCTGCCGCGGGATGTACACCGTCATGCCGGTGTCGGGCAGGTTGTGCTGGCGGCACTGGTCCGCGAACCGGCGACCCGGGCGCCCCTTCGGGGCGTACATGTCGATCAGGTACTGCGGGACCACCAGGCCCGGCGCGCCGCCGGTCGTGACAGCGCGCGCCAGCTGCTCGCCGCGCTCGACCCGCTCCTCGGCCATGTGCTGCTCGAGGCGCTGGCCGGCCTGCCGGTTCCCGAGGAAGTCGGCCGCGACGTCGGACAGGAACCGCAGGCCCTGCGGGTCGGTCTCCGGGGCGTACGTGCGCTTCTCGGTGACGACGGCGCGGTCCTTCTCGCCGCCGCGCGACTCGGGCGCACCCGAGGGCGTGTGCTCACGCTGCAGGCGGGCCGCGGCGTCGTCCGCGCGCTGCTCGTCCTCCAGCTCGGTGAGCTTGGACCGCAGCGCGGTGATCTCCGCGTCGAGGCCCGCCTTCTTGCCGCGGAGCTCCTCGACCTTCACCTCGTCGACGCTGTCGGCGCCGCGGAGCTCCTCGAGCTCCGTCGCGTACTGGTTGCGCAGGCTGATCCGGGTGTTGACCTGCTCCCGCTGCCGCGCGATGAGCTGCTCGAGCGTCATCGTGGTACTCCACTTCTGCCCCGTGGGGCGATCGTTGATGAGGGGTTCCCATCAGCGACAGGCGGTGCCCGGCCAGGCGTGTTGCGCGGCAGGCCCTTACGCGACGCGTTCGGGTGGGGGTGGTCGGCTCAGACGAGCTCGACCAGGCGCGTGTCCTCGAGGGAGACGAGGTCACGGCCACGCTGGGGGAGAGCGCCGGCGGGCTCGAGCCGCGAGCGCAGGACGGTGAAGGCCTCGCGGGCGGTCTGCTCGTCGAGCGAGCGGACGACCTCGAGTGCGTCGCTCGAGCGGAGGCCGGCGCCGACGGTGAAGGGGTTCGCGCCGTAGGCGACGATCGCGACGTCGCCGCGGTGGATGTCGTACTCCTCGATCCGGTACTCGGTGTAGTCCGGGGACCAGATGCCGCGCACGATCCGGAACATGAAGCTCATCTCGTCGATGAGGCCGGCGCGCAGCTTGGGCGCGATGTAGGCGACATCGGCGTCCGTCGGGTCGAGCGCCGGCGCGTCCGTGCGCAGGCCGGTCTCGTCCTCGCTGAGGAGCAGCGTCCCGTTCGACGTGCGCGCGATCCTGCGCAGCGCCGAGTGCTGCAGCACGAGGGGGACGTCCAGGTCGGCGCGGGCGAGCGACGACGCACCCGCACCGGCGGAGACGACCTCGGTGTACGGCCCGTACCAGTCCCACATCTCGTAGCCGCGCTCGTACACCGCGGCGTACCCCTCGAAGCGCAGCGACCCGCCCTCGGCGTCGGCGGCGCGCAGCTCGAGCCGCTCAGCCGGCGCGGAGACCCACGCACGAGCGCTCTGTTCGGGCGCGCACCGGCGCTGGCCAGGCCGGTCCGCGCGCTGGGCGACCGCCTGCGAGCGCTCACGGCCCGCGGCCGCGATCTGCTCGACGAGCTCGGTGTCCATCAGTTGCCTCCTGAGGTCTGCGGCTGGTTGGGCGTGCGGGCGGGCCACAGCCGCTCGAACTGCGCGTAGTCGGCGTCGGAGAGGGGCAGGAGGTCGTCGATCGCACGGACCTGGTCCGGCGTGCGGGTGCGCGAGTCGATCTGCGCCTTGAACAGCTCGGCGCGCGACTTCGCGTCCATCGCGAGGATCACATCGCGGTTCAGCTTCACGAACTGCGACGACGGGGTGAGGCGCTCGAGCGCGTCCTCGCGCCGCTTGACCGGCGCGCCCAGGTTCATGATGAGCAGCTGCAGGTTGCGCTGGGTGATGTTCGCGTAGTTGATCGTCGAGGAGTTGACCGCGACGTCGACGAGGTCGCCGGGCACACCGTAGAAGCGCGCGAGCGCGACGTCGGAGTACTGCATCTGCTCGATGAACGCAGCCTCGGCGGCCTTGGCGGAGATCGCGTTGTAGGACCAGTCCTTGCCCGTGACGAACGGCTCACCGGCCCGCGTCGAGGCGAGGAACCGGCGCTTGGTCCGCTCGGCGTTGAGCGGGTCGAGGACCTTCTCCTCGTTCTTGAGGATCGCGCTCGGCACGGCTCCGTTCACGAACCAGTCGACCGCGAACTCGGCCGCGGCCTGCGCGCCGGCGAGGTGCAGCGCGGCGTAGGCGACGGGGGACAGGCCGATCGGGACGCCGGCGACCGTGTGCTGGCGCTCGTGCCAGATGTGCCGGGTCTCGTGCTTCTCGCCGTTGATCCGGTACTCGGTGATCCGGCCGCCCTTGACGCGCATCGTCACGTCGTCGAGGGAGACGAGGTCGATCTGCGCGGGCAGCCCGAACGCGTCGACCTTGCGGATGACGCCGATGTTGTTGCCGCCCCGGTCCAGGCTCATCTGCCCGGAGTACATCCACTCGGCGATCGCCATCGGGTGGCCGTCGGCGACCTCGGTCGGGTTCACGAGGACGGGGGGCGTGGACACCGGCACGTTGATGCCGGCGGCCTTCGACCGGCGGTACACGTCGATCGGCATCATCGAGATCAGGTCCGCGCGCAGCCGGCACGACGCCCACACCACCGACTGGCGCAGCGCCGACGTCGACGTCACCGCGGGGCCGCCAGAGCGGCGCAGAGGCCGGTCCCCGGGCGAGACGTCCCCCAGGGACACCGAGCGGCGCAGAAGGCTCACCGGGCGCTCCTGCGGGTCCGGCGACGGGGCGCCCGGTCGATCACGTACGACACCAGCAGCAGCCCGCCGCCGGCGACCGCGAGCGCGGCGGCGAGCCCGAGCATGACGCCGGCGAACACCGCGGCCGCGGCCACCAGGGCGAGCAGCCCGACCAGGTCCAGCAGGTCCGTGAGGCTCATGCCAGCGGCCTCCTCACTCGTCTGTCTCCGCGCCGCCGTAGGTCGACTCGTCGGGGTCGTAGTCGTCGCCCCAGAGCTGCACGAGGACGTGCCGGGCGAGCGTCACCGCGTACAGCGGGGTGATGTCCTTGAGCGACTTGCCGCGCCAGAACGTCCACGCGTCCCCGGTGTAGCGCTTCACGGCCGAGAACAGTGCGCCGTCGAGGACCGAGTCGCCCATGTGCTTGATCAGGCCGGACAGCGCGTCGTCGTAGAGACCGCCGCACGCGTCGACCTTGTCCCGCAGCGACAGTCGCTGGACGATGAAGCCCTCGCGCTCGAGGTCCTTCTCGAGCGCCCCGGCGCCGCCCTGCCCGTCGATCGCGACGACGTTGCCGCCGAGCAGGCCGCGCAGCTGGACCAGGCGACGGACCGCCCAGTGCGGTGGGCCCTGCTCGTGGTCGATGACCTCGAGGTGCGCCCGCGCACCCGGTGTCTTCGCGGCGAAGCCGATCGACGTCCAGTCGCGCTCCGGGGCGACGTCGACGCACCACACCGGCTCCCCGGTCCAGTCCGCCTTGTCCTCATCGACCTTGAGGTCGTTCCACGCGAGCCGCGGGATAACGGGGTCGGGCACCTTCGCGCTCGGCCACCAGCCGAGGTAGGCGCGGTCGAACTCTTCCGGCTCGTGCTCGAAGGACTCCATCGCGGCGCGGATCTTCGCCTCGGTGATCGTGTACCCCAGTGCCGGGTGGCAGGCCCACCACGTCGCGGGGTCCGCGCGGTCGGCACCGGCTGGCGCCGCGTACTCGATCAGCGCCGTGCGCGAGACGCGCTGGTGCAAGGGCTTGGCGTTCTCGAGCTGCACGCGAGCGCGGGCCGCCTCGAGCTTCTGTCGCAGGTAGACCGACGACGCGTCGCCGGCGGCCGACGCGATGTACAGCTGTGCGTCGGGGATCGTCGCCATGGCGGGTGTCATCGCCTGCTCGATGCGCGCGTCCGGGTGAGCGAATGCCTCGTCGATCGCACCCTTGTGCAGGGACGGACCGTGACCGGAGGTCGACTTCACCGAGTCGATGCCCCAGGTCGCGCCGTTCGCGAAAGAGATCGCCTCCTGGCCGTTCTTGCCCGAGAGCCCCGGCTTGCCCGTCCTGCGCCCCACGCGCGGGTTCAGGAAGCTGCGTAGCGGTGAGGCGTTGATCGGCTCCCAGAAGTCGGCCTCGAGGCGCCCAAGGGCCATGAGCCGGTTCTGCGCGGTGTAGCGCACACGAGCCTTCGGCTTGAACAGGCACGTGTCGGTGAGCTCGGCGCGCAGGAGCGTCGTCTTCCCGCACTGGCGCAGCACCACGAGCAGGATCTCCTGGTACCACGGAAGCCCGGTCTCGGGGTCGATCTCGTGCGCGATGTCTGCCGCGAGGCGCTGCCACGGCATGAACGGGGTGCCGAGCCGGCGGCCGACCGAGGCGACGCGGCCGCCACTGGTCTCGCGCTGTGGGTTGCGCTCGGTGGCGTAGAGCGGGACAGCCTCAGGCCTGCCAGCCCGAACCACCCGCGCCGCCCTCCTGCGCGATGTCCGCGAGCATCGCGGCCGCGTCCGCCGCGAGGTCGCCCTCGCCCTCGTCGTCGTCGTCTCGTAGGCCGGCGAATCCGAGGAGCGCGAGGCGCTGCAGAACCTCGAGCTGCCGCAGCTGCACCGGAGAGACGAGGTCGAGGCGGTCGAGCGTCCCGATCTGGTCGAGCACCCGCGCGTTCAGCCGTCCGATGCCCACGAGGTGCCGGCGGAACGCGACACGGTCGTCCGGCTCGCGCAGGTCCTCGAGGAAGGCCTGCTCGAGCGGACCGGCCGGCGCCGTCATGTCCAGCGAGCCCGCCGCCGCCACGGGGGCCGGTGTGGGCGTCGTCGACGCGCTCTCCCCGGGCGCGTCCGTGCGCTCGACGGCAGCCTTCTGCCGCGCGCGCCAGCCGCGCATGTACTCGCGCTTCGCCGCCCGGCACACCTCGCACTTGCACCCCTGGCGGTACCCGGACCGGCCGTGGTTGGTCACCTCACGAGCCATCCGCGGCACCTCCGATCACACGCCGTAGGGCATCACCTGGGGAGAGCCGTGGGGGGAGAGAGAACGGGCAGTGCGCGGGTCGCCCGGCCGATCTGCCCTCAAGAAAAAGTGCCGCCGACCTGCGGGAACGCTCAGGACAGGTCGGGCGGTGGAACCGCTCGGGACCGAGGTCGAGGCGGCGTCGGCACGCCTCTGCGCCAGCCCGCGTTGCACCCGAAGTGCGCGGGCCGCAGGTTCCACGGTGCGGTGGGGTGGCCGCCGTCCTCGAGCCGGACGATGTGGTCCAGGCTCGGTCCGTGCGGATGGTTGTGCCGCAGCCCGAACAGGATCACGCGCTCGAGCTCGGGGTAGAGGCAGACGGGCCGCTCGCACAGCGAACCGGGCGGGCACAGCTCCTTGACCAGCCGACGCCACACGCGGCCCTGCCGACCCCGGCGCGGATCCCACTCGTGGAGCGACGGCATGCTGCCCCCCAGCCCTGCACGGTCCTCGGCTTCGGCCGCTCGAGGCGGCACGTCGTTGGTCCGATCCGGTGCGCGAGCTGGGGTGCTTGTGGGCGGGGCCGGCTACGTCGGGCCGCACGACGCTCCGATGACCCGCACCCCCGTGCGGC
Source organism: Actinotalea sp. JY-7876 (assembly GCF_014042015.1). Lineage (NCBI taxonomy): Bacteria > Bacillati > Actinomycetota > Actinomycetes > Micrococcales > Cellulomonadaceae > Actinotalea > Actinotalea sp. JY-7876. The sequence goes on from NZ_CP059493.1 coordinate 402,759, forward strand.
CCGCCGACCCCTTGCACCCGCGCGGTGGCGGGGCGACCTGCGTCCCCGAGCGTCGCCACCCGGGAAGCACGAAGGGCCCGGCCGCTTGGCCGAGCCCTGTCCGTGGGCATGACGTACCCACTGCGCGCGAGGCTACGTCGGTCGGGGGTCGCCCGTCAACACCGGCTCGCCCTGGGTCCTGTCCTCGCACTCGGCCGCGAGGGATGGCACAGCGTGGGCGCCGCGCTCCGGGTGGCACCGACAGTGCCAGTCCGACCGACCGTGGCCTACCCGGACAGCGTCACTCACCGGCGGCGCTCTCGTAGACGAGCCCGGTCAGGATCCTCGGCAGCCCCTCGTCACGAGCTCGCGACGGCGTGCGGCGTGCGACACGCGGCTCGTCTAGCATGGCCGCGGTCGCGAGGCGGACGTGCTCACCGAGCACACCGATCGTCGCCGCATCCCACGCGGACCCGCAGCGCCGGCAGATCGCGGCGAGCGGCTCGATGACCACCTGCAGCCCGCCCACCTGAGCGCAGACCATGCACGGCACGTTCGGCTTCATCGGTGCGGTGGCCCAGGTCGTCGTGATCCGAGCGTGCGACCACCAGCCGAGGACGTCGCGGTCGAGGTAGCGCAGGTCGTCGTCGTCGAGCTCGTGCGCGCGCGAGGCGATGAGGCGAAGGTCCGCGGGCAGCCTGGTCGAGTCGGCGCTGAACGCTCGAGTCACCCACCACCGGGACTGCCGTCGCATCGTGCGCAGCGTGTCAGCCGCGTCGAGGCTGCCCGGAGGGCGCGACTCGTGGCCGGTGCTGCTGCTCGTGCCGGCCGTCGAGCCGCCGGCGTCGCGGGCGAGCTGCTCGACCAGGGGCGGGTGCACGACCGTGTGCGCCGTCGGGGCCAGGCGCACCTTCGGCCCGTAGCCGAGATCGGCGAGGTAGCCGAGCGCGTCGAGCGCCACCCACTGCGTCCCGACGGTGGTCATCGGCTCAAGGAGGTCCTCGATCCGGTCGGTGATGCGGGCGGTGCGTGAGGTGCGGGCGTCGGTCGGGGGTCGGGTGTGCGTCGTCATCGGGTCTCTCCTCGGGGTCTGGTCGTGCGGCCGCCGCGGCGGCCCCTGCGGCGGCGGCCGCCTGGCGGCGGCGCCGCCTCCCTGCCCTCCCCGTCCAGGCCCTCCCCGACCCGACCCGTCCCGTCCCGTCCCGGTGTTCCCGTCGGCTGCACCCAGGCGTCCTGTCGCGTCCTGCCCGGGCCTGGCAGGTCCCTGTCAGGAGCGGTCGGCGCATCGGCGGGTCGCACGCGCTGGGGTGCGGGGTCCGCGGGCCGCGCGCTGCCGGGTCGCACACCATCGGGTGCGGTGTCCGGGCGCTGCAGCGGGGTGCCGGGCTTGAGGTCGGCGATGGACTCGTCCTGCAGCGGCGGCGGCGTGAGGCCGTGCTCGGCGAGCAGCGACGCGTAGCCGTTGAGCCACTTGCGGGTCGAGCGGGAGTAGTACGGGTGACGCGGCGCCGGCAGGAGCGGCAGCTCAGCGTCGGCCACCTCGAGCGGTCGATCGCCGCGAGCGCTGTTACAGCTCGAGCAGGCGACGACCGAGGTGTCGGGTGAGGCGGGTTGGCCGGGTGGGCGGTGGTCGTAGGTGCCGGCGAGCTTGCCGGTGCGGGCGTTGAAGTTGACGACCTTGCCGCAGTAGCGGCAGGCGTCGCCGTCGCGCATGCGGATCAGGACGGTCACGGCGGGGTTGCCGTTGTCGGCGCGGCGCTGCTTCTCCCACGCGATGACCTCGGCCGTCTTGATGTGGACGAAGTCGGGGTCGTTGAGCAGCTGAACGACGCGGCGCCCGTCGACCTCGACCGGCGTCATCAGCCCGGATGGCTCCGCGAGTGCGATCAGCCGTTCGGTGCGGGCTCGGGTGCCGCCGATGAGGCGCGCCGTCGCCATGGTGACGATGTAGTCGGTGGCGTGGGGGTGCTGCGCGGACTGCGCAGCGACCCGCATGAAGAAGCCGAAGACCTCGTCGACCGAGCCCTCGTCGGCCTCCGGGTGCTCAGCAACCTCGAGCAGCGCCGGGTACGTCGCTGCCGTGTCGCCAAGGCGGAGCCATGCCACAGGGTGTTCCTCTCGATCGGTGCTGGTGTGACATCGGGCGGAGAGCCCTCACGGCGGATGTCACGGGTCGCGAGCGCAGGCCGGGTGCATGGTGTAGGTCGCATCGCGGGCGGCCAGGACACCGTCGAGCGGGTGCCCGCACTCGGTGCACTTCGGTGCCTCGGCGCGCGCCCGGCCCGAGGTCTTCGGGCAGGAGCGGGCGTGCTGGCGGTACAGCGGCTCGTCGTCCGGCACGGTGTCGTGGCCAGCGACGACGACGGCCACGGGCTTGCCCCGGACTTCCGAGCGGTACACCGACCCGTCCTCGCGCGGCAGCGGGTCCAGCGCAACGCGCTTCCCGGTCGCCGTCGTGACCACGCGGATCGGCCAGCCGCAGTCCGGGCACGCGGTCGTGCCCGGCACACGCCACAGCGTCTGCTCAAGCGCGCCGAGCGCCTGCGACCACGTCTCGACCGACGCGTCCCGGTCGAGGCCGGCCGCCTTGCGTACGAGCTTTCGGCGGCCCGCGTCGGCGACGGTCCCGCCGACGAGCGTCAGCTCGAACGGCTGCAGACCCAGGTGCGCCGCCGCGGCCGCGAGCGCGTCGGCCTTCCGACGCCGGTTCGTCTCGGCGTACTTGCTGTGGCTGTAGTCCTTCGCCGCCGTCATGCGGCGTCCATGCCTGCGGGCCGCAACACGGGACTCAAGGGACGCCTCGGGTCCGCCGATGACAGGGAGGTGGGCCCCGCATTCATCGCCGCCGCCGGGGCGGTCCTGGTTACGTTCCTCGTGCATGGTTCTGCCTGGGGCCGTGACGGTCGCCGTGTTGCACGTGCGAAGCGCGATCTTGAGCTCGTCGCCGTCATGGAACCGGGAGCAGCGCGGGACCGGCTGCGCGTCCATGCTGAGCGCGAAGTGACACAGCTAGTCGCCTGGCGCGAGGCGCGGACAGGGACCGCGCCGTGGCGAGCGAAGCGGGACATAGCAATCGCGCGGAACATCGCCCTGGTGGGGATCGCGGGCTCCGCGTGGCTCGTCACCTTCGCGGTGGTGAATCCGGACATGTCCGAGGACGCAAGGATCGTCTCCGCCATCATGGCCGCGGTGCTGTTGGCCATCGCGGTGACGGCGATCGCGCTCACGTGGCGGGCGATCCGGGTACTCGAAGCTGCGGAATTGGACGAGGAGTAGCGGCTCACCGGTCACCCCGTAGGACCGTGATGGCGCGCTGCACCTCGTCGAAGAGGTACGCCGAGCCGCCGGTGTCGGGGTGCGTGTTGCGTTGCGCCAGGCGCGTGACCTGCGGGCGGTACGCGGGGTCCTCGAGGAGGCGGCTCGTGGCGGTCGCGAGGGAGTCGCCACGCAGGTCCGGCCACGCGGCCTTCGCCAGCACCTCGGCCGCCGCCGCGCGGCTCATCGGCGCGTTGGTGACGATCGCCGGGCCACCGCCGATCTGCCGGTAGCCGCGGTACTGCTCACCCGAGCGGGCGGCGCCGTACCGGTCGACCGCCCGGAGCGCCTCGAGCGTGAGCGCGACGGCATACACGTTGTGCTGCCACGGCGCCTGCAGGCCCTTGGTGCGGTACGACGGCGCACCCGCGTACTGGTCCGAGCGGTAGAGCAGCGGGCCGTGCTTGGAGTCGAACGCGACGATGACGGCCGGGCTCTCGACGCGGGCCTGCGCGCGCAGGGTCCCGTCGAGGCGCAGGTCCTGCTCGCGGACGTCGACCTCGATCACCAGGCCGGTCGCGTCGAGGTGGTTCAGCTCGCGCTCGAGCAGGTCGCTGGCCTGTGACCAGGTCACCTTGAACTGCGACGTCGCGCGCTCTGCGGGCGCGCGCAGCCACGCGCGGTCCGACAGGGGCCGGGTCGTGTACTTCACCACGGGGTCACCTCCGGGCGCGCGAGCTGGCCGTACAGGCGCACCTGGAGGCGGCTCGAGCGCGCCGCCGCGGAGTCCACGTAGACGCCGCCGAGCTCGGCGAGCAGGTGCCGGCCCGCCGTCCCGTCGCCCTGCGCGAGGGCGGTGCGGTCGATGTCCCGCAGGACCCCGCTGCCGGTCTGGACCAGGGCCATGCGTGCGGCGTGCATCTCCGCGCGCGACGTCGCGGCCGCGCAGGCGAGGAGCGCGTCGGTCGAGCTGAGGGCGGTCACGAGGTGGCCCCGGACGCTTCGGCCTTCCGCCGCAGGGCGACGAGAGCGGAGGCCAGGTGCTCGGCGTCCGACGGCTCGCGTCCCGTCGCGCGCAGGATCTGCGCCGCTGCGACCGTGTCTTCGAGCGGTGTCCGCGGGATCGGTGCGTCGAGGTCGAGGAGCGCCTCGACCGCAGCGTCGATGTTCGCCGTGTTCGCGAGCTGCAGGAGCACGTCCGCGTGGCACGACGCACCAGCCACGCACCAGCACGCGAGGTCCTTGCCCGCGAGCGCCGGCAGGCGCGTCAGGAGCTCGCGGTGGCGCTCGACCTCGTACGCGATCGAGCGAGCCGGCAGTGAGAGCCACAGGCGGAACAGGTAGACCGCGTGCTCGGCGTCCCGGACGGTGCCCCAGCCGAGGCCGTTCTCCTCGCCAACCGCGAACGGGTTGCCGAACGGGGTGCTGCGGTCGACCTTGACGGTGCCGGGCGGCATACGCCAGCCCTTCTTGCGGGACAGGCGCACGCGCCTGGGCCCGTTCACGATGCGCGCCGCTCGGCGCGGGCGGCGCGGGCGGCACGCGCGCCGCCGGTCTCGCCGATCTGCAGCGGCTCGTGCTGCAGGAGCAGGTGCACGAGGTCCCTGCGGCCCGCTCGGAGCAAGCGCCGCTCGAGGCCGTGAGGGGTTGTGCCGAGCCGACGCGCGGCGTCGCTCATGCCGACGCCCCACGAGACGAGGAACGCGGCGTCCTCGATCACGACCTCGATCGGCACGGTCGCGACGCTCACCGGGCACCGCCCATGAGGCGGGCGACGGCCCGTGCGAGCTCGATGGCGCTGATCGCGGACACCGGGACATCGCGGCCCACGTCGAAGCCCGCGCGAGCGAGCGCGTCGGTGATGAACTCGACACCCTCGTCGACCGTCATCGGCTCGTCCGAGTCGGTCAGCGCCGGCTCCGCGACGAGGTAGGGGACGGGCTCGTTGAACTCGCGCATCGTCACCGCGGCCGCGAGCGCAAGGGTGGCGTGCACCTGCGCGGTCGCGACACCGTTCGCGACGTCGGCGTGGCTCGCGCGGCGGGTGTTGCGGGCGTGGTCGACGGCGCGGAGGGCAGCGTCGACGTGGTCCCGGTAGTCGGTCATCGGGGTGCTCCGTCTCTGACGACGTGGAGGGTGACGCGGGCCGTGCCGCCTTCCTCCGTGCGGAAGATCGCTTCGGCCTGCGCCCGGAGGTCGTCGACGACGTCGCCGGGGACCTCGATCGGCAGCGGGCGCATCTGGGGCTTGAGGATGTCGACCCACCACGCGTGCTGCTCGTGGCTCGACTCGTCGACGGCGGCCGTGTCGTGGCTCGCGTCCGGGTAGGCGGGCACGGATCCGAGGAACGCGTGGCCGAGGCGCACGAGCGCGCGGTGCAACCCGTGGCCCGGGACGAGGTTCGCGAGCGCGGTGACGCCGCCGGCGTAGGCCTTCGCGGCGGGCACGAACCGTGCGAGTGCCTCGAGGTTCAGGCGCGCGGTCGTCGTGGGTGCGTCGAGGATCGCGCCGGAGAGGGTGAGCAGCTCGCGCGGCACGTCGGGGTAGCGGTCCTCACCGGCGGGCACGATGCGGCCGACGGTCAGGGACTGCCCGTCGAGGATCGCGCCGACCTCGGTGAAGGTGACGCGGCTCGTGCCGACGTGGATCTTCATCGGCTCGTCGGCCCACATCTGTCGGGCGTCTGCGTCGGACGGGCCCTTGAACACCTGCAGGACCTTCTTGACCGCGTCGGCCGGCATGTCCCACGACGGGAGCTCCGCCTCCGTGTACTCGGGTCCCTCGACCCGGGCGAACGCGGACGTGCGGTGATCGGTGGCCCACACGAGCAGGGCGCCGGCGTCGGCGACCAGGCGGACACGGCCGAGGTTCGGCGTCTCCTCGGTCTCGCGACCCGCGTGGGGCAGGACGGCCGTCAGGGCGGAGCGCAGGTGGCCGCGGGGAACCTCGATCGTCGTCACGACGAGACCTCGTGCACGATGTCGAGGAGGTCGACGGCGGCGTGCAGGCTCGCCAGCTCCTCGGCGCGGACGGCGCGGGCCTCGCGCGTGTCGACGAGAATCTTCTCGGTCCGGGCGATCGCCTCGTCGAGGTCCTCGATCTCCTTGCCGACTCGCTCGATCTGGTGCTGCAGGGTGGCGGTGGCGGGGGCGAGGTCAGCCATGGTGGATCTCCTGTTCGGGGGTGGGTTCGAGGACGGCGAGCAGCTCGTCTGCGAGCGCGCGCAGGCGGGTGACGCGCAGGGTGGCGAGCTGGCGTTGAGCGGCCAGGAGCGCCTCGGTCGCGTCGACGACGTCGTGCAGCGCTGCCGCGACGTCGTGGACGGTGACATCGAGGACGTGCGTCGCCTCGAGGGGGTCGAGGGCGACGGCGTCTGCGAACGTCGGCGGCGGCAGGACGGGGACCGCGAGCGCGTCGGGCTCCACCCGCTCGGCAACCGCGTCGGCGTCGACGTGCCCGGCGCCGATCGCCGGGTTCGCGTCGGCGAGGTAGCGGACCGTGCGCGCGGTGCTCCTCGTCGCCTGGTCGCGGGGCTCGGGCCGGTGCCCGATCGCGTCCGGCCGGGCCTCGATGCCGTTGCGCGACATGACGCCCTGCACCTTCTTCGGGCTCACCCCGAGCTCGGCCGCGACCTCGGCCTGCGTGCGCTGCTCGTCGACGTACAGACGCCGGACCTTCGCGACGAGCTCGTCGTCGTCCTGTGTCCGGTTCTGGCCACCGGAGCGCAGCGAGCGGTCGTCGCGCAGCTGGACCCCGGCCCGGCGCAGCGCGTCACGGATCGTCTTGGGCATGCGCCCGTGCGCGCGGGCGATCTGCGGCGCCGACTGTCCCTCGCCGTACTCGCGCACGATCTCCGCGAGCTCGCTGGCGTCGAGCGTCCTGGGGCGGTCTGGCGGGACGGCTGGCGGTGCGGCCGACGTCGGCTCGGCGGGCGGGCTCGACAGCTCCGCGGGTGACGATGGGACGGTCGGCGGCTGCGACGGCGTGGGGTCCGCGCGGTGGCCCTTCGGGCGCAGCGTCACGCCCGCGGCCCGCAGGTAGTTCGCCACCGTCGTCGGCGAGATCTCGTACCGCCGCGCGAGGTCCGTCGTGCTGTCCCCAGCGAGGTACGCCGTGACCATCGCCGCGGTCCGCCGGGTCCGCTCGTCCACTGTGGGCCGCGATCGCGGTGCCGGCTTCGGCGTCGGTGAGGCAGGGCCGGGCGCAGGTGAGGTCACAGCAGGGGGGATGGTGGCCCCCGCTCGCTCACCTTCGTTGCCGGACGCCGTCGTGGTCCGGTCGCCGGCGGACGTTGACGCCCGGCCCTCGGTCATCGGGTAGTCCGCCGCGACCTCGCGAGCGCGACGCTCACGCTCCGCCTGGCCGCGGCCCTGCCTGCGCTCCTCGATGCGCTTACGCCACGCCTCGACGTCCGTCGTGCGCTCCTCGGTGGGCAGGTCCGGCGGTGCCGCGTTCGCGAGGTTGGAGCCGTTGCCGTGGCCAGCCGAGCTGCGCTCGAGGGTGCCCATGCGTGCGCCGCTCACCGGGTGCCCGCCTTCGTCGCGGCGTCGTCGACGGCCTTCACGAAGTCGGCCTCGACGTCGGCGAGCGTGTAGCCCCAGCGCTCGAGGGCCCGCAGGTGCAGGGCGACGTCCTGACGGGTCGTGACGCGCCAGTAGTCCTTCGGCATCTGCGTCTCGGCGCGTGTGGCGGCGAGCGCGACGAGCCGGCGCATCGCGTTGTGCGGGGTCGTCGCCTCGACCTCGCCGAGCAGCTCTTCGAAGACGGTGTTCTCGCGGAAGTCGCCGGCGTTCCCCGGGCGCACCAGCTGTGCGACGTAGACGGCGACGTCGGCGGGGAACTTGGTGCGCTGCAGGAACTCGCGCAGGAACGCTCGGCGCACGGACTCCGCCGCGACCGCGGCCTTGTTGTTCGTGAGGACCCGCCGCCGCTCCGCCGCGGCGTCTCCGGCCATCGGGCCCGACGTCGCACCCGACGCCGACGTCGCCCAGCGGCTGACGTGACCGATCTTCTTCCACTCGGTGCAGAACCACCGGACGTCCGCCTGGTAGGCGTGGTCGCCCGGTGCCGAGTAGTCGCGGTGGGCCAGCACGCTCGCGGCGTGACCCGGGCAGTCCGCGTGGTTCGTCACGGTGAGGCTCTTGCCGCCCGGCCGGTCCAGAAGCCGCTCAAGCTGCGCGTCCCACGGCAGCGAAGCGTCCTCGTCGAGCACCGTGGTGCCCTCGGGCAGAGACGCGATCGCCTCCTCGCGGACGGCTGTGAGGGCTCGGGCGGCGCGCGCGGCCGAGACGCGGTGCTGGAACGTGCCCGCGTCGTCGGTGTGCTTGAGCAGCTCCTTGGTGACCTCGGCGTTGTCCTCGAACTCCGCGAGCGCGGCGAGCTGGTCGAGCGTGAGGGTGGTGTTCTTCTTGAGCGCCTTCGCCGCGGTCTTGGACGCGGCGACAGCGAGCGCCGTGTCGACCACGGTGACGTCGACGCGCGCGCGCTTGGCGATCGACTCGGCCGAGCGGCCCATCAGCGAGAGCTGCTGGTACGCGGCCGCGGTCTCGCCGGCGGTGAGCGGCTGGCGCGCGTCGTTGGTCACGAGCTGGTCCCACAGCCGCGCCTCGTCGTCGCCGACCGGGGGCAGCATCGTGACCGGGACGGCGGGCAGGCCCTCCTCGAGCGCGGCGACGAGGCGGCGCTGCCCGTCGACGACGAGGAGCTGTCCGAGCGGGTCGCGCCGGCAGAGCAGCGGCACGAGCACGCCGTGCTCACGGATCAGCGCCTTGAAACGCGCGTCGAGCTGCAGGTCGGTACGCGCGTTCGCGTCCAGCACGAGCGTGCGGGGGTCGACCTCGACCCGCTCGAGCGACACCGTGCCGGTCGGCGCGGCAGCGGTCAGGGCGTCCAACGCGGTCGACGACGTCGTCGACGCCTCCGGGGCCGGGACCTCCGCCCGCTTGCGAGCGCGGGTCGGCTTCGCCGCGGCGGTCACAGCGGCACCTCGCCCAGGACGAGCAGCATGACCGCGGCGACGATCAGGGCGACCGTGATCAGCGCGAGGATGAGGACCGCGAGCGCCTCGAGCCAGCCGAGGTCGCGTGCCATCACCATGAGCCAGCCAAGCAGGAGGCCGGCCAGGATGGACGCGCCGAGCCACTGCCCGGCGCTCACCGCTGGCCCCAGAGGGTCGTGATGGGGAACGTGCCCGGGATGGCCCCCGGGCCGTCAGCCAAGATCAGGCGCTCGTCGTCCGCCGGGTTGAGCGCCGCCCAGCGGTGCGCGATGTTGTCGGCCGTCCACGGCTCGACGTCGAGGGCGCTGCCGTTGCAGATCTCGTCGAAGTGGTTGACCGCCTCGGCGAACTGCTTCCGGTCCTGGTGGCCGTACCCGGTGATGTTCGCGTCCTCGTCCTCGATGAACGGGAACAGGTGGAGGTCGTCCCAGCGGGTGACGAAGTCGGCCGGGATGGCGGCGCGCGGCGCGCTTTCGGCGCGAGCGGCGACGGTGAGGATCTTGCTGCTGAGCCCAGCGAGCGCCAGGCCCTTGTGGCCGGTGATGTGCTCGTAGGCGCACAGGGCGGTGACGGCGACGTCGAGCAGCTCCTGGGCGACGTCGTCGAGGGTGTGGGTGACGCCCTTGCGCGGGTTCTGGCCCGTCGCGCCGATGTATGCCGCGATGACCTCCCCGTGCTCCTCGCTGATCTTCGCGAGGCGGCCCCACGTGATCGCCTCGGGGTCGCGACCGGCGTTGCCTGCGTCGATCCAGAGGGACAGGGACACGAGTGCCTGGTGTGCGGCCAGGCTCACCTGGTGCGCCGTCTCGGTGACGGTCCTCTCGGGGTGCTGCTCGGCGATCGTGGGGGTGACGAACTGCCCCGTCTCGGCGTCGCGGTGTCGTTCGGTCGTCATCGCTTGTTCCGTCTCCGCTGGGTCATCGTGGCCAGCTGCTCGGCGGTGACCTGCTGGGGGCAGGTCTCGAAGTGGATGTGGTGGGGTGCCTCGATCGCGTCGTCGAGCGGGCGGTCGGGGGTGATGAGCCGCGCGGAGCCCTTGCCCTGCAGCACCGCGTAGTTCGCCGTCGCGTACCCCGACGAGCCCGGCACGGCCGGCGCCCGGTCGAACGGCAGGACGGAGCGGGGTCCGGTCCGCACCGGCCGGTCCGGGTCAGCCGCGGCCTCACGGGGCACATACGGGACCCAGATCAGCGGCGCACCGCAGATGCAGGAACGCGTCCGGGACCGGGCGCGGCGACGGGCGCTCACGGCCCCTCCCCGCGACGAGCACGGCGCCGACGGGTCTCGTTCGTGATGACGCCTGACACAGCGGCGAGCACCAGGAGGGCGACGAAGGTCAGCACACCGACGTCGAGGCCCGTGCGCACAGCAGCCGCGACGAGCACCGCCTTCGTGCCGGCCAGTGCCGCCACGAACAGGATCAGCAGCACCCAGCCGAGCAGCATCCAGCCCAGCAGCCGCGCCCGCTGGTAGCCGTCACGGCGCTCGTCGCGCCACATCACGGCGCCACGACCGCTCGAGCACGACGGGCGCCACCGAAGAACTGCGCCGCCCGGTGCGCCGTGTGGAACGCGACCGACTCCGTCGCCAGCCGGCGACGCAGCGCGGCCTCGCGCTGCTCCCCGAGCGCGATCGCGAGGCGGAGCCACGCGACGTCGGCCGCGGTCACCGTCGGCCCCCGCTGGTCGCCTCGATGAGGTCCATGAGGTCGTCGCGGGCCGCGGTCTTGTCGACGAGCTTTCCCCACCGGGCGGTCGCCGCGGCGACCTGCGGGGAGGAGGCGCCGTGGATCCGGGCGAGGGACGCCAGGCGCTGGTGCGCGGAGGCGACGAGCTCGTCGCGCGGCATCGTCGCCGCCGAGCGGATCGCGGTGGAGAGCTGGGCCATGAGGGGGTCCTTCCCGGGTCATCGGTGCCGGAGGGTGGAGGAGGGGCCGGGCCGCCGGGGAGAGACGGCCCGACGATCAGGGGGTGGGGTGGCTCTCGACGGGAGACGCGACGCCGAGCGGCGTGGGCCCCGTCGCGCTGGCGCTCATGCCGCGCTCGTCGTTCGTGGTCGGCGCCTCGAGGAGGGCGGCGGTGGGCACACCCAGCAGGGCGGCGATGCGCTGCAGCTCGTCCACGGTGAGCGCGCTGCGACCGGAGAGCTTGTAGGAGACGGCCTGCTGGGTCTTCCCGATTGCCTTTGCGATGAGCCGCTGCGTCACGCCATGCCGCGCCATCTCGGCCCGGACGTTGCCGGTCACAAACTCACTTGGTTGCGCCATGCCGAGATGTGTACCACCTGGATTGGTACAGGGTCAATCTGTGAAGGGACCGCTGGTGGGAGATTCTCCGCTGACACTTGTGGGCCACAAACGGTGTATGTACAGTCGTCCTCATGGCAGGAGACGTGATCAACCTCAGTGACGCCCGCGAGGCCCGGCCGTTCCACATGGCCGTCGCGGCAAATGTGCGCGCGGAGTGCGCGCGGCTCGCCGTCAGCCAGAAGGACATCGCTGGCGCGCTCGGCAAGACGCAGCAGGTCGTCTCGTCGAAGATGCGGGGGCAGACGCCCTTCCAGCTCAACGAGTTGGCGATCGTCGCGCCGATGCTGCAGATGACCGTGCTCGAGCTCATCGCCGGCGTGCGCGACCCGCGCCTGGGCGACCCGAGCGGTGCGGTGGAGTGGGCCCCGTGGGGTTCGAACCCACAACCTACGGATTAAAAGTCCGCAGCTCTGCCAGTTGAGCTAGAGGCCCGGGTGATGAGGGGTTCCCTTCGTGGGACCCACGGGAGAGCACCCGTGTCGTCCGCGTGCGGCGGTGAGGGCCGCTGCGCTTGACGGAGTCGACGGTACAGGCTGGTCAGAGTCGGCGGCGGCGGCGTCGCGTGGTGGTGGAGCGTGGTCGGCATCGAGTCCCGACGCGGCTGCTCACGCCGTCGTCATCGGCCCTCGCGGACGGCGGTCGGACGAGGAGTGCGGCAGTTGACAGAGCTGTCCGGAGTGAGAACCGTCTGTGCCTCCGGCGTCACGTCCGCCGCTGAGCGTCCTCCCGGGAGGGTCCGTTGACCGAGTCGTTGGTCGAGATGTCGCAGCGGGTCGGGGCATTCCAGCGCGGGTCCGTGCCCGACGAGGACGTCTTCGAGATCGCCCCCGCCGTGACTGCAAAGGTCGCCGCGGTCACCGGCGAGCTGCTCCCGTTCTACGGCAGCACCGTCGTCCACTACCTCAACGCGGGCACCTGCGACCTCCTCACCGCCGTCGCGGACGACCTGTACGCAGCCTGCGGCGACGGCCTGGCCGCTCCGCTGCCGCCCGACTCGCTCCACGTCACCCTTCACGACCTGCGCGCCTCGCCCCATCTCGAGGACATCGCCGACGCCGTCTTCCTGGACGACCCCCGGACCGGCGCGCTGGTGGCCGAGGCGCGGGCGCTGGGACCGGTCGACATGCGGTTCACCACCGTCTTCAACATGGTCAACACGAGCGTCGTCGTCGGCCTGCTGCCCGCGAGCGAGGCGGACTGCGCGCGGCTGCTGGCGGCGCGCGCACTCCTCGACGAGATCGTCCCCTCCGGCCCCTTCACGCCCCACGTCACGCTTGCGTACTACCGCCCCGCCGCCGCCGCGCCCGTGGACCCGCGGCACCTGGCGGAGACGCTGGACCGCCTCACGGAGCGTGTCGCCGAGCGGCCCGTGACCCTTGCGCCGGAACGGCTACGGTCCACGCACTTCTCGACGATGGCGACCTTCTGGGACGCAGGTCCCGCATGACGCAGCCTCGGTAATCACTCCGCTGGACGCTCTGTACCGGCTCTAGCCCGGGCCCTGGCTCTGCGGTGCTACGCCGACACCGGCCGCGGCTGGTGCGACTGCGGTCAGGGCACGAGCTGCGTCGCGAGGAGGTCGCGGCCTGGTACGAGGACGAGGACGCGCGGGACGGCTCCGGGCGCATCCCGCACGAGGTGGTGGTGGACGTGACGCGCCGGCTGTGGCACTACGCCGACGTGTGCCGGTTCTTCATGTCGCCGTGGAGGACGCCGCCCGCGAGGTGGCGACAGCGGTTCCCGACGGATGACGTTCCCGAACGGCCTTGCCGCCTCTCCCGAGGTCACCCGACTCTCCCGATACTCGATGTCGCCAGTCGGGGTACCGTTCGCGATCGTGACGACGCCGCCAGCCAACTGGTATGCCGACCCCCAGGTGCCCGGTCAGATGCGCTACTGGGACGGGGCGCGGTGGACCGAGCACGTCGCTCCAACTCAGCCCGCCGTTGCCCCGGCACAGCAGCCCGCGCAGCTCGCGCAGGCTCAGCAGTCTCAGCCGGCCAGCAACCGCAAGATCGGGCTGTTCGGTGCTCGCGGTGTCGCACGTGACCTGGCCTCCGAGAACGACCAGTTGCGTGCCGCCCTCGAGGAGGCCGGGGCCCTGACCCTGGCGGAGATCCACCTCCGGACCACGGCCGCTCAGGCCGAGCTGGGCGCGCTGCAGGAAGAGGTCGCCCAGGCCCGTCATCGTCACGCCGCCGAGGTCGCCGCTGCCCAGGCCGAGTTGGAGGCGCTCAAGGCGCAGGCCCTGGACGTCCGTCACGCGATCAACGTCCAGGAGTTCGGCCTGTACGACTTCGAGCATCCCGCCGAGGCGTCCGCGACCCTGTCCGCCGAGCTCGCGCGCGTCCGGGCGCAGATCAAGGCGACCGTGTCGAGCAAGCGGGCCGTCACTGCGACGTCGAACTTCACGTTCAACAACTCCGCCGCCCAGGGCCGCAAGTTCGTCGACTCGATGTCGAAGACCATGCTGGCCGCCTACAACGCCGAAGCCGAGAACGCAATCAAGACGGTCAAGGCCGGCGGGCTCACCAGCGCCCAGGCGCGCCTGACGAAGGTCGTCGAGCGGGTCGCGAACAACGGGCAGATGATCAGCCTCGCGATCACCCCGGAGTACCACGGGCTGCGGATGCGGGAGCTTGAGCTCGCCGCCCGGCATCAGGCCGCCGTCCAGGCCGCGAAGGAAGCCGAACGGGAGGAGCGCGCCCGGCTGCGGGAGGAGAAGCGCGTCGAGGACGAGCTGCGCCGCGAGCGGGAGAAGCTGGACAAGGAGCGCGACCACTACGCCAACGCCCTGGCAGCCCTGCAAGCCCGCGGGGACACCGCCGGCGCGGCGGAGCTGCAGGCCAAGCTCGAGCAGATCGAACGCTCCATTGCCGACGTCGACTACCGGGCCGCGAACGTGCGAGCGGGGTACGTATACGTCATCTCCAACGTCGGAGCATTCGGAGACACCGTCGTGAAGATCGGGATGACGCGCCGGCTCGAGCCCATGGATCGAGTCCGTGAGCTTGGTGACGCGTCGGTGCCGTTCGCGTTCGACGTGCACGCCCTGTTCTTCTCCGAGGATGCGTTCGGCGTCGAGGCGATGCTGCACCGGCACTTCGCCGATCAGCGCGTCAACCGCATCAACACCCGCCGGGAGTTCTTCTACGCCACCCCCGAGCAGGTGCTCGAGGTGCTCCGCGAGCACAAGGTCGCCCTGGTGGAGTACACAACCGAGCCGGCGGCGGAGGAGTTCCGCGCCAGCCGGGAGCTCGCCGCCGCCCGGGCCTGAGCGCTCCAGACAGCGCCCGCCGCGAGCGGGAATGTACGGCCTGGCTCGCGCCTACCAGCGGCGGCCCCTCGGGCAGCCCCGGTGGTTCCACCTTCGCCGTCCAGTCACTCGGGACCATCACGACGCCCGAGGGGATCGGGGTCGGCGCGACTCGCGCCGAGATCCTGATGGCTTACCCCGATGCGTTCCCGGCGGAGGAACCGACGACGCTCGTCGCCGACCAGCCCGGGCCGGCGTCGTACGTCTTCTCCACCGACGGCGACTGGGGCGCAGCAGCCCACGGACACGGTCACCGGGGTCTCGGTCGTGATGGACGAGGCCGCCGCCGCGTACGAGTGGTGCGCATGAGGTGCGAGCGGGCCGCTCGCGCCTGTCCGCTCTGCCGGGCTTCGTCCGGTTGCGTCGCCCGCCCGCCCGGCATCCACTGGGCCTTGGGGGGCGCCGTTATCCGAACGGCCTCACGGACTGCGATGGAGCACCGTCATGGCACTCGACAGCTACACGATCATCATCAACTCGTACGACAACGTGGACGACGCCCTGGCCGACTACGACGCGGCGAAGGAGCTCTACAAGAGCTGGAACCTGGGCGACACCTACGACGCCGCCGTGGTGACGCACCGCGAGGACGGCAAGGTGAAGATCGTCAAGCGTCACGAGCAGCCCGTGGTCCAGGGCGGCGCGGCCGGGCTCGGCATCGGCCTGGCCGTGGGCGCGCTGAGCGCGCTGTTCCCGGCCGTGGTCATCGGTGCCGGGCTGGCGTGGGGCGCGGGCGGCGGCCTGGTCGTGGGGGCAGTCGCCGGGCACGTCGCGGCCGGCCTGAGCCGCAAGGACCTCAAGGACCTGGGGGAGCACCTCGACGAGGGTCACAGCGCGGTCCTGATCGTCGCCGCGGAGGACGTCGAGGCCAGGGTCGACGAGGCCCTGAGCCGTGGCCGCAAGCTGCTCAAGAAGCAGCTCAAGGCCGACCGCAAGGAGCTCGAGGCGGCGATCGCCGAGGCGAACTCGACCAGCGTCTGAGCCGTCGCCGACCGGTCCGGCTCCTTCGCCGGGGCCGGTCGGCGCGTCGGGCCCGCGGCCCGGCCGGGCCTCACGCGTCGTTCGGCGCCACCGGGTCGTGGAAGCCGACGGTGCGTCGGTGGTGGACAGGTCGCGGAAGCCGAGCGCGCGGTACACGCCGGCGCCGGCGGCGCTGGCCTGCAGCGTGATCCGCTCTATCCGGCTCACGGTCACCCTTGACAAATAATGTTGTCGAGGGTGACCGTGGGGTCATGCAGGATGTCGAGGTCATCGAGGACGCGGACACCGCCGCCGTCGCGCTGGATCCGGTGCGGGCCCGGCTGCTGCGCGAGCTCACGGTCCCGGCCTCCGCCGCCGGGCTCGCCGCGCGGGTCGGCCTCGCACGCCAGAAGGTCAACTACCACCTCAGGGCGCTCGAGGCGCACGGCCTCGTCGGGCTGTCCGAGGAGCGCCGGCACGGGGGCATCACGGAGCGGGTGCTGCAGGCCTCGGCCGCCTCCTACGTCGTCTCGCCGGCGGCCGTCAGCGCGACGGCGGCCGACCCGGACGCCAACGCCGACCACCTCTCCGCGGGCTACCTCGTCGCGCTCGCCGGCCGCCTGGTGCGTGAGGTGGGCACCCTCGCGCGCCGCGCCGACGCCTCCGGCAGGCGGTTGCCGACCCTGACCATCGACACGCAGATCGGCTTCCGGTCGGCCGCCGACCGGGCGGCCTTCGCGGAGGACCTCACCGCTGCGGTGCTCGACCTCGCGGCCCGCTACCACCACGACGACGGGCGCGCGCACCGGCTCGTCGTCGCGGCCCACCCGGTTCCTGAGGAGGAACGCTCATGAGCACGCACCCGGCCGTCCCGTACCGCCTGGAGTTCAGCGTCGAGGTGCCCGGCACCCCGCAGGAGGTCTGGCAGGCCCTCGCCACCGCCCAGGGCATGAGCGCGTGGTTCGTGCCCACCGAGATGGAGGAGCGCGAGGGCGGCTCCCTGCACTTCACGATGGGGCCCGACATGGGCTCGGACGGGCGGGTCACCGGCTGGGAGCCGCCCCGGCGCCTCGTCTACGAGGAGGACTGGGCCGCGCTGATGGGCACGGACCCGGACGCGCTCAGCGCGCTGACCTCGGAGTTCGTGGTCGAGGCGCGTTCCGGAGGCACGTGCGTGGTCCGCGTGACGAGCAGCGGGTTCGGGACCGGCGCGGCCTGGGAGGAGGCGTTCTGGGACTCGATGGGCGCCAACTGGCTGCCGTACTTCGACAACCTGCGCCTCTACCTGGCGCACTTCACGGGCCAGGAGGCCACGCCGATGGAGGCCAGCGCCTCGTTCCCCGGCGCCCCGGAGGCGCTCTGGGGCGCCGTGCTCGACGGGCTCCGGCTCGGCGGCGAGGGGGAGGTGGTCGAGCTGCGCGGCACCACCGGCACGGTCGAGCGGCTGGGGGACCAGCAGGCCCTGCTCCGCCTGACGGCGCCGGTGCCCGGGATGCTCACCCTCGCCACGTACGGCGGGCGCGACGGCACCGCTGTCGCAGGCGTGCGGGGCTACCTGTTCTCCGCCGACGCCGCCGACTACGTGCGCCGCGAGGAGCCGGCCTGGCAGGCGTGGCTGCGGGGTCTGTCCGGCCAGGCCTGATCGGTGGGGTGGTCCGCGGCGGCCGTCGGTTCTCGGTCCGGCCGCCGCAGACCGGTCGTGGGCGCGCCCCGGTGGGGGACGACCGGGGCGCGCGGTCCGTCAGTTCTCGGCGCGGGCGTCGCCCTCGTCGGCGGTGCCGTCCTGCTCCGGGCTCTGCTCGGCGTCGTCCTGGGCCGGCCCGTCGCCCCGGTGCCGGCGGTCGTCGCGGTCGTCGTCCGAGCCGCCGCGGCCCTCGTCGCCGGAGCGGTGCTCCATGGACCCGGAGCCGTCGCCGCCCCGGTCGCCGCCCCGGTCGCCGTCGCGGTCGCCGCCAGGGCCGCCCTGCGGGCCGTGGCCCGGGCGCCCGCCCTGGTCGTCGCCGGGCAGCTGCGGGCCGTCCTGCGACCGGCCGCCGGCCTCGCCCCACAGCTCCTGGTGGTGCTCCGGCCCGTCGTCGGCCACGGCGTGGCCGATCGCGAAGCCGGCGCCGCCGACGACGACGGCGGCGACCGCCGCGGAGAGTCCAGCGGCCAGGAACGGCCGGGCGCTCACGCGCTCGCGCACCGTGCGGCGGGGCGCGGCGGGGGCGGGCTCGACGTCCGGTGCGGAGGTCTGCGGCTGCGGCTGGGCGTTCTCACGGTCGGGAGTGGTGCTCATGTGGGCTCCTTGATGATGATCGGACGGGCAGGAGCCCGGGAGGACGGCTCCTGCCCTGGTGACCAGGGAACACGGCGAACCTTGGGCGACGGTGGGGTGCGGCTGGGAGCGTGCTGGGAATCTGCGCGACGTGTCGCATGGCGCCGGTCGCGGCGCCGTCCTACGTTCGCCGAACCACCACCGCCGAGGAGCGTCGATGCCCGTCGTCCACCGCCTGCGCGCGCTGCGGTCCGGCACGAGCCCCGCGAGGGCGCTGGAGCTCTTCGACGAGCTGCCCCCGGTCACCGCGGACGACCTGCTCGGCACGTGGGCCGGCCGCGGGATCCCGACCGGGCACCCCCTGGACGGGCTGCTCGAGCGCTACGGCTGGTACGGCAAGCGGTTCGGCTCCTCCGAGGACGTGGACCCGCTGCTGTTCCGGGCCCCGCGGGGCCGGCTCGTCGGCCTGACGCCGGCCCTCCTGCCGGTACGACCCGTGCTCCGCATGGCGCCCGCCGCGCGCGGCCCCGTCGGGGTCGCGGCCTTCTCGCTGCTCCGCCCGCTCCTGACGACCGGCACTCCGCAGGCGAGGCTGCGGACCGTCCGGTACCGCGGCACGGTGTCGGCCGCGCTGGTCTACGACAGGTTCCCGGCCATCGACGCGTTCCGCGGCGTGGACCGGGACACCGTCCTGGGCGTCATGGACCTGCGCTGGTCCCCGGCGCCCTACGTGTTCGTGCTGCGCCGCGCGGGAGGCGTCACTCCCCGGTGACCCTCACGTCGCCGCCCGGGAGGAGGCGGCCGGCGAGGGCCTCGGCCTTGGCGGCCTGGGCCTCGGGGACCGTGAAGCGCGCGATGTCCTCGGTCACGAGCATCGACGTCACGGTGACCTCGCCGACGACCGTCGCGGCGAGGTCGTGCGTCGCCGTCTGGGTCCCGGGCGCCTCGGTCGAGATGCTGCCGGCGCCGGCCGCGTCCCGGACGCGCAGCTCCGCGTCGTCCCGCAGGCCGTCGACCCTCGGCACGGGGTCGAGGACCGCGTTGAGCGCCCGGAACGCCTCGGGGGCCTGCGCCAGCTCCGCGACGACCGCCTCGATGGCGAGGTCGGGGCCGGTCGGACCGCCCACGTGCAGCTCGGTGACGTCCGCCGCCGTGGCGAGCGTCTCGGCCAGGTCCAGCACCTCGCTCGGGTCGCCCTCGTGCGGCAGGCCGGCACTGACCACCGCCGAGCCGATCTGACGGACCAGGCTCACGGACGCCGCGTGGCGGCCGGGGTCGAAGTCCATCGCGCGCTGGACGACGTCGTCCACCTGCTCGGGCGTGGCGTCCGCCGCCATGACCAGGCTCGCGTCGATCGCGCCGATGAAGGGGAGGCTGTTCTGCGAGACCAGGGTGATGCTCTCGAGGCCTGGGCGCTCGCCCATCCACTCCTCGAAGTCGGCCGCGACCGAGGCGCCGGCGTCCACGGCGCAGCCGGAGAGCAGGGCCGCGCAGGACAGGGCGGCGACGGCAGCGCCGAGCCGGGTACGCATGATCATCCGGCTGATGATGTCATGTCGTCACCGGTGGCGAGAGCGGGCTCAGGACCCGTGCGCCTCCAGCACCGCGCGCACGCGCTCGGTGTCCGCGTCCGTCCAGCCCTGCGGCGCGGCGACCGCGACCCACGCGTCGAGCACGACGTCGTCGTAGTTGTGGCCGTGGCCGTCGGGCACCGTCTTGGAGTTCGTCATGTCGACGGTGACCTGCCAGAACGTGACGACCGGGTACCAGGTCATGGTGGGCAGGACGTCCTGGCCCCGCGGCTCCTCGAGCCAGTCGGGCCGGGTGAGGACCAGGTCCGGGGACCACCAGACCACCGGGTCGGACGGGTGCTGCAGGTAGACGACGCGGGGCTCGATCCACGGCGTCGGCGGCTGCGTGAGGCCGTCGGCGTCGGCGGAGAACCGGGCGACGAGCCCGCTCGCGTACACCGGCGCCACCTCGGGCGTGCCGGGGTCGCGCCGCTCGACCAGCGAGCGCCACAGGTCGTTGGAGTGCGGCGGGCCGGCCCAGACCACCCCGTCCGTGTGCGCGCGGATGTCCGCGAGCGTGGTGAACGCGTGCTCCGAGCCGCGGGCGCCCAGGCTCTCGCCGTACACGAGCAGCCGCGGCCGGTCCTCCTCGGGCAGGGACTCGACGTGCGCGGAGATCGTGTCGAGCAGCACGCGCCCTTCCTCCTCGACGCGGGGCAGGTCCAGCAGGAACGACAGCCCGCTCGGCAGGTAGGAGTACTGCGTCGCCACGACGGCGGTGTCCCCGCCGTGCAGCAGCTCGAGGCTGTCGACCGCCGCGGCGTTGACCCAGCCGCTCCCGGTCGTGGTGACGACCGCCAGGACGGACCGCTCGAAGGCCCCGGTGCGCTCGAGCTCGGCGAGCGCGAGCTCGGCCCGCTCCTCGGCGGTGCCGGCGCTCTCCACGCCGACGTAGACCCGCACGGGCGCGACGGCCGCCGCACCGGCGACCACGGCGAGCTCGTCCGCCGTCGGCCCGGTCGAGACGAACCGGCGGCCCTCCCGCCCGAGCGACTCCCAGGCGACCAGGGACTGCGGCGACCCGGAGCGACCGGCGGCGTCCGGCTGTTCCACGCCGGGGAAGTCCAGGTCGTTGCGGCTGCTGAACGCCGAGTCGACCACCGCGACCGCCCGGCGCAGCACGACGTCGTTGACCAGAACCAGCACGAGCAGGACGGCGGCCACCGCGCCCACGACGGACGCCGCGCGCTGCGGGAGCCTGCCCCACCGCTGCGCCGCGCGCCCGAGGAGCCGGGCGAGGCCGCGCAGGCCGCGCGCCGCGGCGATCAGGACGGCGGCGACGGCGACGAGCACCGGGCCCGCCCGCAGCCACCCGCCCGTCGTCGGGCGGTCCATCCCCATGAGCGTGGCGAGGTCGCGCTGCCACGGCACCGCGACGACGAGCATGACGACCAGGGCGGCCGGCACCAGCACCAGGGCGAGCCACCGTCCCTCCGGCAGCCAGGCCGGCGCCGCGCCGCGCACGCGTGCCGAGATCGCCGGCCAGCGCCGGGAGCGGCGCAGGAGCCAGTGCGCCGCGACGCCGAGCGCGTAGCCCGCGCCCGCCGACAGCCCCGAGACGACGCCCTGGAACAGCCAGTCGCGCGGGATCAGCGACGGCGTCATCGCGAGCATCGCGAAGGCGGTGCCGAGCGTGAGCCCCAGGGGGTCCAGGTGCGGGCCGGGACGGCGCGCGCGGGGCGCCGGGCGTGGGCCCGGCGCCCCCCACGCGTCGGTCAGGCGCTCTCCTGGAAGACGGCGCGGAGGTTGGCCTCCTCCTCGCCCGAGAGGTTGGTCTCGATGAGCTCGCCGACCACGCCCTGCTCGCGCAGCTGCTCGTGGACCCGGTCGAGCACCGCGCTCCCGGTCAGCACGAACAGGGCCGACGTGCCCGGCGTGACCTTCTGCCGCACGGACTCGATGAAGTCGTCGTTGATGCCGACGTCGGTCAGCGCGCCGGCGATCGCGCCGGCGGCGGCCCCGATGACGGCACCGATGAGCGGTACCAGGAAGATGACTCCGAAGAGCAGTCCCCAGAAGGTGCCCCCGAGCGTGCCGACCGCCGTGGTGTTGGTCGCCTGTCGGGTCTTGGGCTTCTTCTTGCCCTCTTCCCACGAGACCGTGGCAGCGTCCTCGATCTCGATGAGGTGCTGCTTCTGGAGGTCGAAGAGCGCCGCCTCCGCGCGCTCCGCGCCCTCGGGAGTGTCGAACTTCCAAACCGTGAGTGTTGCCACGCCGTGCCTCCCCCTGCTCAGTGCACCGACGTCCGGTGCACGCCGTCGTACCCGGTCCTCATGACCATAACCGCGGTGGCGCCCGGGGCAAGGGGTGGCGGTTCCGGGGGTCGGGCGGGCGGGGCAGGTGCCGGCGCGCGGGACTAACATCGCGAGGCGTGGCCGCCCGCGTTCTCCTCGTCGACGACGTCCCGGAGCTGCGCCGGCTCGTCGCCCTGGAGCTGCGCCTGCGCGGCGGCTTCGAGGTGGTCGGCGAGGCCGGGGACGGCGCGCAGGCCGTGGACCTGGCGCGCGCGGAGCAGCCCGACCTGATCGTGCTCGACCTGGGCCTGCCGCACCTCGAGGGCGCCGAGGTCCTCACGCTCCTGCGCGAGGTGGCTCCGCGGGCCAAGGTGGCCGTCTTCACGGGCCTCACGGCGTCCGAGGGGGAGGCGCTGCGCGGGCGGGTCGAGGGCTACGTGCCGAAGGACGCCGACGTCGCGGCGCTCGTCGACCTCCTGGCCGACCTCGGCCGCACCGAGCAGCGCGCGGCCGTCCTCGCGCTGGCGCCCGGCGCCGGCACGCTGGCCCGGGCGCGCGACTTCGTGCGGTTCCACGCCGGACGCTGGGGCTGGCAGGGCGACCTGTACGAGGCCGAGCTCGTCGTGCGGGAGCTCGTCGACAACGCGCTGCGCCACTCGACGACGCCGCCCACCCTGCGCCTCAGTCTCACGGCGGACGGCCTGCGGGTCGAGGTCGACGACGACGCCGACGGGGCGCCCGAGCCCCGCTGGGCCGGCGACTGGAGCGGCCTGTCCTACGTCTCGCTCATCGCGCAGGGGTGGGGCGTGCGTCCGGGGGAGGGCGGCCGCAAGGTCGTGTGGGCCCGACTGACGCCCGGCGTCGCGGCGTGAGCCCGCGCACCATCGGCGTCGTCGACGACGCCCCGGAGCTGCGGTCCCTGCTGCGCCTGCGCCTGCGCCTCACCGGCGCCTTCACGGTGGTCGCCGAGGGCGGCACCGGGCACGACGCGGTCGCGATCGCGCGGGACCTGCGCCCGGACCTGCTCCTGCTCGACGTCTCGATGCCGGGCATGGGCGGGCTCGACGCGATCCGGCCGGTGCTCGAGGCGTCACCGGGCACGCGCGTGGTCCTGTACTCCGGGTTCTCGGAGGAGGGCCTGGAGTCCCGTGCGCTCGCGCTGGGGGCGACCGCCTTCCTGCAGAAGTCGGCCGACGTCGACGAGCTCCTCGACGCCCTCGTCGCCCTGGCCGGCGAGCCGGCCCGCCCGGCCGACGGGCCCGCGGCCGGGCCAGACCCGGAGCACGCATCGGCGGGCGACGCGGAGCGCATCCTCGGCGAGCACGTGGAGAGCTTCCGGGCCGTGTTCGACCAGGCCGCCATCGGGATCGGCACCCTGACCCTGACCGGCCAGATCGTGCGCGCGAACCCGGCGCTCGCCGAGCTGCTGGCGACGCCGCCGCTCTCCGCCGTCGGCCTCGCCCTGCAGGACGTCGTGCCGCCGGGGGACCGCGACGGCGTCGCCCTCGCCCTGGCGACGGCGCTGCGCGAGGGCGCCGCCCAGGTCGAGCACCGCCTCGCGGGGACGGACCGCCTCGTGACGTCGACCCTCGCGGCCGTGCGGGACTCGCAGCAGCGCCCCCTCTACCTCCTGCTGCAGAGCCAGGACATCGACGCGCAGCGCACGGCCGAGCGAGCACTCGTGGCGAGCGAGGAGCGCTTCCGGCTGCTCGTGGACAGCGTGGTGGACTACGCCATCTTCATGCTCGACCCGCAGGGCCGGATCGCGACCTGGAACCGCGGCGCGGAGCGGCTCAAGGGCTACCGGGCCGACGAGATCGTCGGGCGGCACTTCCGCACGTTCTACACGCTCGACGCGCAGACCTCGCGCCACCCCGAGGCGGAGCTCGCGGCCGCGACGCACGAGGGCCGCTACCAGGAGGAGGGGTGGCGCATCCGCAAGGACGGCACCCGCTTCTGGGCCAACGTCACGATCACCGCGCTGCGGGGCCCGGGCGGCGAGCTCCTCGGCTTCGCCAAGGTGACGCGGGACGTCACCGCCCAACGCCGGGCCTCGCTCGACCTCGAGCGCTCGGCCAGCGAGCTCGCGGACGCGAACACCGAGCTCACGGAGGCGAACCTGCGGCTGGGCGCCGCCGCGGAGGAGCGCGCCCACATCCTCGCCGTGACGGCCCACGAGCTGCGGAGCCCGATCGCGGTCGTGGCGGGAGCTGCGAGCACGCTCCATCGCCGCTGGGGCCGGCTCGAGGAGGACGAGCGCACCCAGCTCCTGGCGAGCGTCGAGTCGAGCGCCGAGCAGATGCGGCGCATGCTCAACGAGCTGCTGCTGGCGACGCGGCTGGACGCGGGCGCGGTGCAGCCGACGCTGGTCCCCGTCCGCCTGCGCCCCCACCTGGAGCGCGCCGTCGCGCGCCTGGGCGACGTCGTCCCCGGTGCCGGGGGAGCGGTGGGCCCGGTGGCGGTGGACTGCCCCGACGACCTCGAGGTGCGCACCGACCCGGAGCGGCTGGAGCAGATCGTGGAGAACTACCTCACCAACGCCGCGCGGTACGGGGCGCCCCCCGTGCGCGTGGTCGCGCGCGCCGACGGCGACGCGGTCGCGCTGGCGGTCGAGGACCACGGGCCCGGCGTGCCCGACGCTCTCCTGCCGCACCTGTTCGACGAGATGTTCCTGCGGGGCGCCAGCCGTCGCGGCACGGGCCTGGGCCTGTACATCGTGCGCCGGCTCGCCCGGGCGCTGGGCGGGGACGCCTGGCACGAGCGTGACGGCGCCGTCACGCGGTTCGGCGCCCACGTGCCCCGGGCCTAGCGCACCGCCCGGTGCCGCGTTGGCCCGCCGGGGCGCGGACCGCGTAGCGTGCGTCATCCGGCCGACGACGGGGGGACGCGTGACGACGGTGGACCCCGGCGTGCCCGCGCCGGTGCGACGGGCCGACGCCTCCCCGGGCGAGGAGGAGCGGCAGCGCGAGTGCGCCGCCGAGCCGATCCACCGCCCGGGAGCGATCCAGCCCCACGGGGCGCTGGTCGCGGTGGACCCCGCCACGGGCCTCGTGGTGCAGGTCAGCGCGGGCACCACCGTCCTGGGGCGCGACCCGCAGGAGCTGCTCGGGGGTCCGCTCGCGGCGCTCGTCGGCGAGCCCCACGCCGCGGCGCTGCTCGCGGGGGTCGCGCCGCGGCCCGCGTCGGACGGTCCCGGCGAGCGTCCCGGTGACGCGGACACGGACCCGCTGCCCGTCGAGGTGGCGGGGCGGACCTTCGACGCCATCGCCCACCGGTCGGTCGACGGGCTCGGGATCATCGAGCTCGAGCCGTCCGACGGCGCCCCGGACCGGTGGCTCTCGACCCTGCACTCGTCGATCCAGCGGCTCTCGCGCAGCGCGAGCGTCGGCGAGCTGCGGCAGGAGGCGGCGCGGACCGTGCGCCGGCTCACGGGCTTCGACCGCGTCATGGTCTACCACTTCCACCCCGACGAGCACGGTGAGGTGGTCGCCGAGGACAAGGCCGACCACCTGGAGCCCTACCTCGGCCTGCACTACCCGGCGTCCGACATCCCCGCGCAGGCCAGGGCGGTGTACACGAGCCGGCTCTCCCGCACCATCCCGGACCGGGACTACACGCCCGCGCCGCTGGTGCCGGCCCTCAACCCGCTCACCGGCGCCCCGACGGACCTCACCCGGTCCGAGCTGCGCAGCGTCTCCCCGCACCACCTGGAGTTCCTGCGGAACATGGGGGTGGCGGCGACCCTGTCGATCTCGCTGGTCCACGAGGGTCGCCTCGTCGGCATGATCTCGTGCAACAACGACACCCCGCGGCACGTGACCTACGCGCTCCGCCGCGGCTGCGAGATCCTCGGTCAGCAGGTGACGCTGCAGTCCAGCGCCCTGGCGGAGACCCGTCGTCTCGAGCGCCGCCTCGAGCTCCAGGCGGTGCGGGCGCGGCTCGCCGACCAGTTCGGCGCCGCCGACGACGTCGCCGCGGCGCTCGTCGCGCGTCAGGTCACGCTGGCCGACGTGGTGCGGGCCGAGGGCGTCGTCGTGCGGCTGGACGGCCGGACCGCCACCCTCGGCGACACCCCCGACGAGGCGACCGTGGATGCGCTGCTGGCCGCGCTCGGACCGGTCAGTGACGCCTTCGTGACGTCCACCCTCGCGGCCGACAGGCCGGACCTCGCCACGCTGTTGCCCGGCGTCGCCGGGCTGGTCGTCGTGCCCGTCGGGGACGACGGCGACGTGCTCGCCTGGTTCCGGCCCGCCTTCGGGCAGGTCGTCGAGTGGCTGGGGGACCAGGGCGCCGGCAACCGTGCGACGCCCCTGTCGCCGCGCAGCAGCTTCAACCGCTGGCGCGAGACCGTGACCGACCGGGCGATGGGCTGGGACGAGCTCGACCTGGCGGAGGCCGTGGCGCTGCGCGACGTGCTCGTACGGCACCTCGCCCAGCTGCGGGCGCGCCGCGCCGCCTCGCGGGCCGTCCTGACCGCGCACGTCACGAGCCGGCTCGCCGAGACGCTCGACGCGCAGGAGGCGGTCGCGCGACTCGCGCGCCTGGTCGTGCCCGAGCTGGCGGACTGGTGCATCGTGAGCCTCGTCGAGGACGACCACCCGGGCGGGCGGCGCGTGCTGCGCGACGTCGGCTCGTGGCACCACGACCCCGCGGTGCGCCCGCGGGTCGAGCGGTACGCCGAGGTGCGCCGCGACGCGCTGCGCTCGGACTCGTTCGTGCGCCGCGCGCTCGACTCGGGCGAGGTCATCGTGGTCGAGCGCGACGCCGTGGACCAGATCCGGGCCGTGCTGCGGCCCGGTGAGGCGCTCGACCTGCTGCTCGAGCTGGCCCCGGAGGCGGTCGTGGTGCTGCCGCTGCGGGCGCGCAACCGGACGGTCGGGCTGATCAGCCTGTACACCGGCCGGGGCGGGCGCACGACACCCGAGCAGGTCGCGACCGCCCAGGAGGTCGCCGGACGCGCGGGGCTCGCGCTGGACAACGCGCGGCTCTACCACGAGCAGCTGCTCCTGGCCGAGGGCCTGCAGCGCTCGCTCCTCACCGAGCCGCCGCACGTCCAGGGCCTGTCCGTCGCGGTGCGCTACACCCCGGCGGCGGAGGCCGCGAAGGTCGGCGGCGACTGGTACGACGCCTTCCTCCAGCCGGGTGGCGCCCTGAACGTCGTGATCGGCGACGTGACGGGTCACGACGTCATCGCGGCGGCCGCCATGGGTCAGCTCCGCTCGCTCGTGCGCGGGATCGCCGCCACGACCGACGCGGGCCCCGCCGAGGTGCTGCGTCGCGTCGACCGGGCGATCGACACGCTCCGCGTCGAGACGCTGGCGACCGCCGTCGTCGTGCGCATCGAGCGGCTGCCCGGCGGCGGCGCGCGGGCCTGCTGGTCCAACGCGGGCCATCCCGGGTTGGTCGTCGTGCTGCCGGACGGGACGGTCCACGCGCCGGTCGTGCGGCCCGACCTCGTCCTGGGCGTGCTCGCCGGCACCGACCGCCACGAGCACTCGCTCGAGCTGCCCGAGGGTGCCGTGCTCGTCCTCTACACGGACGGCCTGGTCGAGCGCCGGGGCGAGCGCCTGCAGGACGGCCTGGCGCGGCTGCAGGCGGTGCTCGCCCGGCTCCCGCACGACGACGTCGAGACGCTGTGCGACGACCTGCTGGATGCGATGCTGCCCGAGCGCGGGGACGACGACGTCGCCATCGTCGCCGTGCGCATCGGGGGCTGAGCCCGCCGCCAGCGGGCAGCCTCGCGGTTCAGGCGGAGACGAGCAGCTCCTCGCGCCGCGCGGGCGCGAGCGCCGTGACCGTCGCGTCCGCCGGGGCCATGGCCACGAGGACCTCGATCCCGGCCTCGTCGACCACCAGGACGGCGCCCTGGCCGCAGTCGCACACGTGGTCCAGGCCGCCCTCGTCGAAGTAGACGCAGATGTGGGTGCTGGTGCTCATGCCGCGACGGTAACCAGACGCACCGACACGACCCGGCGCCGACACGCCCACCACCCTCCTCGCGACCCGTCGCGGCCCGCCGGATCGCCCGCTGGCGCGCTCGTGGCGCGACATCGACGCGGTGCGCCGCCGGGTCGGCGGCGGGGTCAGCGGCGGGCCACGTCCACGGCCAGGGCGCGGTGGTCCGAGAGGCCGGTGTCCATCGCCCAGCCCGGCGCGACCGCCTCGAGCGGGCCGTCGACCAGGATGTGGTCGAGCTGGCGCTGCGGCTCCGCGACGGGGAAGGTCGGGGCGCTCGCGAGCGACCGCCAGCCCGAGACCCGCGCGGGCCGGTCGGCCTCGAGGTTGAGGTCGCCCATGACGACGACAGGGCGTGGCTCCTGGCGCAGCAGGCGCACGAGGCGCCGCAGCTGGTGGCCGTTCCAGCCCGGGATGAACGTCAGGTGCGTCGCGACCACCGTCACCGGCCCGCCGGGTGCGTCCACGACCGCGCCCACGGCCGCGCGCGGCTCGTCCCGCACCAGCGTCGGGCGGCGGCGGTCGGGGAAGACGACGGGGACCCGGCCGCGCAGCGCCGGCAGGGCCATCGCGCGCCACGACAGCACGGGGTAGCGACTGAGCAGCGCGATCCCGTAACCCGCCGTGTTGGGCTGCAGCTCGCCCGTCGCCGCCGACCACAGCTCCGGCGTGCCCGCGAGCGTCGCCACGAAGCGGTGCTCGGGCGCGCCCATCGCCTCGGCCGCGACGGCGGTCAGGTCCGCGCCGTGCGACCGCGGCTGGTCGCGGTCGACCTCCTGCAGGGCCAGCACGTCCGCGTCGAGCTCCGCGACGGCTCGCGCGAACCGGCCCACGTCGACCGTGTCGTCGACGAGCGAGTGGCCGTGCAGGATGTTGAAGGTGGCGAGGCGCATCGCCACGATCCTGCCGCTCGTGGTGCGGGCCCGCACGCCGTCGTGTACACCCGACGCATGCTCGACAACTCCGCCCGCGAGGCCCTCCAGGACGGCCTGCGCAAGACGGCCGTCGCCCTCGGCCAGGCCGACATCCCCTACGCGCTGTGCGGCACGTACGCCGCCTGGGCCCGGGGCGCACCCGAGCCGCTGCACGACGCCGACTTCGTCATCCGGGAGGAGGACGTCGAGCGGGCGCGCACCGCGGTGGAGGAGGCCGGCCTCGAGCTGCGCGACCCGGCCGAGGACTGGCTGTTCAAGGCCTACAACGACGGGCAGCTCGTGGACATCCTCTTCCGGATGGTCGGGGAGCCGGTCTCCCAGGAGGTCTTCGACCGCTGCGACGTGCTCGAGGTCCTGGCCGTGCGGATGCCCGTGCTGAGCGCCACGGACCTCATGTCCACCAAGCTGCGCGTGCTGCACGAGCACTACTGCGACTACGCGCGGCTGCTGCCGGTCGCGCGGGCGCTGCGCGAGCAGGTGGACTGGGACCTGGTGCGTCGCGAGTGCGCCGACAACCCGTTCGCGCGCAACTTCCTCAACCTGCTCGTCGACCTGGCCATCGTCGAGGCGCCCTGACCCGCTGCGTGGGTGTGCCCCAGGTCACACGCCGCGTTCATCTCCTCGTCACACGGTGCGCTTACGGTCGAACTACCCGATCCGGACAAACGACCCCTACGCCTTGGAGCACCGTCGTCGTCAGCGTCGCCGTCGATCTCCCCACCCGCCCCCTCGGGGCGAGTGCCGTCGACGAGGAGATGCCATGTCCACGACCGACCTCGACCGGCTCCTGCGGGAGCCCCGCCGCACGGAGGGCGCCCACGGCCGCCCGCTGCGCTCGGAGAACGCCGCCGCGCAGTCCCCGTCCCTCATGCTGCTCGTCCTGCTGGCCAGCGCCGGCATCGTCGTCTACGCCGTCTTCCTGCTGAACCCCGCGCACCGCGGTGACCTGGTGCCGTACGTGATGGTCATGGTCGCCGAGACGATCCTGGTGACCCACGCGCTCCTGTCCATGTGGACGGTCCTGTCGGCCGGCTACAACCCGCGCGGCTTCTCCTTCCACCACGCGCAGGAGCGGCTGTTCGACATCCCGGCCATCCTGCGGGCCGGGGCGGACGACGACCCCACGCGGTGGGACCTGTACCTCGGGGACCGCGTGGTCGAGGTCGACGTCTTCATCACGACCTACGGCGAGGACCTCGCGACCATCCGCCGCACCGTCACGGCCGCGCGCGACATCGAGGGCCGCCACGCGACGTGGGTCCTCGACGACGGCCGCTCCGACGAGGTCCGCGACCTCGCCGCCGAGCTCGGCGTGCGCTACGTCCGGCGCCTGTCCGGCGGCGGGGCCAAGGCCGGCAACATCAACCACGCGCTCACGCTCGCGCGCGGCGAGTTCTTCGTCGTGCTGGACGCCGACTTCGTGCCGCTGCCGGCGTTCCTGCGCGAGACGCTCCCGTTCTTCGCGTCCGAGGACGTCGCGTTCGTCCAGACCCCCCAGACCTACGGCAACCTGCACAACCTGATCTCGCGCGGGGCCGGCTACATGCAGGCGGTCTTCTACCGCTACGTCCAGCCCGGCCGGAACCGCTTCAACTCGGCCTTCTGCGTGGGCACCAACGTGGTCTTCCGCCGGGCCGCGATCGACCACATCGGCGGCATGTACTCCGACTCGAAGTCCGAGGACGTCTGGACGTCCCTGCTGCTGCACGAGCGCGGCTGGCGCACCGTCTACATCCCCGTGACGCTCGCCGTCGGCGACACCCCCGAGACCATCGAGGCCTACACCAAGCAGCAGCTGCGGTGGGCGACGGGCGGCTTCGAGATCATGCTCACCCACAACCCGCTGTCACGTCGTCGGAGCCTCACGCTCGACCAGCGCCTGCAGTACACGGTGACGGCCACGCACTACCTCACGGGCATCTGCCCGCTCCTGCTGCTGCTCGTGCCGCCGATGCACATCTTCTTCGACCTCAGCCCGATGGACATGGACATCTCCGCCGGCGCCTGGGTCCTGTACTACGGCGGCTTCTACCTCATGCAGATCGTGCTCGCGTTCTACACGCTCGGCTCGTTCCGCTGGGAGGTCCTCATGCTCGCGTCCGCGTCGTTCCCGATCTACACGCGCGCCCTGGTCAACGCGGCGCTCCGCCGGGAGCAGCGGTGGCACGTCACGGGCAGCAAGCGCCGGGCGACGACGCCGTTCGCCTTCATCGTGCCGCAGGTGCTGTTCTTCGTGTTCCTGCTGCTGACCTCCGTGGTCGGCGCCTGGAAGGACGTGACCGGGGGGACGTTCAGCCTGGCCCTGGCGTGGAACACGACCAACGCGCTCATCCTCGGCTCCTTCGTCGTCACCGCCTGGCGCGAGCACGTGGCGCTCGGCCGCACGAGCCGCCACGCCGAGCTCCGGCCGGCGGCACCGCCGCCCGCGGCGGCGCCACCCCGCACCGTGGTCGCCGTCCCGGCGGTCCTGGACGCAGCGGGTGCCGCGTGACCTGGGGGGCGCGGCTGCGCCTGCTCGTGGGCCTGGTGCTCGTGCTCGCGCTCGCGGCCTGGCTGACCATCCACCTCAACGACCGCCGCGGCGAGGCCACCAGCACGTCGGCCTCGATCCACACCCGGACGTACGACGTCGGCTCGTCCTACGCGGGGCTCGTCGTCACGCAGGAGGTCGAGGTGGGCGACGCGGTGACCCAGGGCCAGCCGCTGTTCGTCGTGGACAGCGCCGCGCTGCGGCACGACCTGCTCATCGGCCTGGTCTCCCCGGACGTCCCGGGCTCCGGCATCGCCGCGGACGGCACGCTGACGGTGACGGCGGCGGCCGACGGCGTCGTCTCCGAGCTGGCGGCCTCGCGCGGCACCTTCGTGCAGGCCGGCACCCGGATGGCGACCGTCGACACGGACGGCACGCTGACCGTGCAGGCGGAGTTCACCCTGACCCCGGAGCAGTTCGCGCGGGTCGAGGACCGTGCGCCCGTGAGCATCCGGCTGCCCGACGGCACGACCCTCGACGGCAGCGTGGACGAGGTCGACGCCACCACCGCGGCCGGGCAGGCCCAGGCGGTGGTGACCGTCGCCAGCGCCGGCCTGGTCCGTGGCGACGCCGACGGCCTCGTGGCGCCGGGCACGCCGGTGACCGCCGTGCTGACCCTCGACAACGACGGTCTCGTCTCGACCGTCGCCGAGAGCGTCGAGCGCGAGGTCGGCGAGCTCGTCACCCGGTGGTGGCCGTGAGGCGCCGCACGGTCGCCGCGGCCGTGGTGGGCGTGACGCTCGGGGTCGGCGCCGTGACGGGTGTCGCGCTCGGTCTCGCGCGGGACCCGGACGCCGGCCCCGGCGAGGGCGGCGCATCGACCCCGAGCGCCCCCGTCCCCGACAGCACCCTGGCCGCACCGCCCGACGACCTGGACGCCCTCGTGGCGGCCGTGGGGCAGTCCTCGCCCGGGGACCTCGGGCCGATGCGCCTCGCGCCCGACCTCCTGCCGCCGACCAACCGCTGGTTCAGCGGCCTGGTCTTCGGCGACCAGCCCCAGCCCGTCTTCGCGCTGCCCGTCTCCTTCGGCCTGACCGACGAGGGGTTCGCGCTCGGGGCACCCGTGCCCGTCGCGAGCCCGCACGCGGTCGTCGGGCCGCACGTGCCGGCGGTCGAGGTCTCGGCCGGCACGTCCGGCGCGCGCGTGAGCGCCTACGACGCGGCACGGGTCGAGATCGCCCTCCTCGGTGACGACGGCGAGCCGCGCGCCACCGTGACGCTCGCCCAGGGCTCGCCCTTCGTCACGGTCACCGCGCTCGCGGACGTCCGGCTCACCACGCCGGTGCCCTTCGAGGGCGACGAGGGTGCGCTGGTGGCCACGACCGAGGCCGGTGGCACGCGCGAGTGGGGGCTCGTCACCGACGGCGCCTGGGACGACGGCGTGGACCTCGCGACCGGCGAGACGGCGACGTTCTACCCGCTGCCCGACGACGCCGACCGCTCCGCGCTCGAGACGCTCGCCGAGGCGGCCGCCGACCCGCTCCTGCGGGTCGACCTGACGCAGGGCGTCGCGGCGGGCTCGGCGCGCACCACCCTGACCTACCGCACCGCGGACGGCGTCGCGGGCGCCGTCGTCGCGATGCCGCACCACCGGACGTGGGCCGCGCAGGGGGAGGGCGACTGCGGCCTCGGGACGTACCCGAGCGTGTACGGGACGCTCGAGCTCTGCGCGGGCGGCGAGCTGACGACGGTCGTCCCGGCGCTCACCGAGGCCGCGACGCTGGACCTGTCGGACGTCGACGAGGCCACGCGTGAGGCGCTGCGCGAGCAGCTCGCGGCGGACGTCGCGGCGACCCCGCCGTACCCCTCGGACTCCTACTTCGGCGGCAAGGCCCTGCACCGCTCGGCCGTGCTCGTCCAGCTCGGGCGCCAGCTCGGGGCCGACGACGTCGTGGCACCGCTCGTCGAGCGCGTGACCGAGGGGCTGCGCGAGTGGGCCGACCCGGACGGCTGCGCGGAGCGCGAGGCCCGGTGCGTGGTCTACGACCCCGTGGCCCGCGGCGTCGTCGGGCTCACCACGAACTTCGGCTCGGAGGAGTTCAACGACCACCACTTCCACTACGGCTACCTCCTGGCCGCGGCGGGCATCATGGCCGCGGACGACCCGGACCTCGCCGCCGACCTCGCGCCGGTGATGGACCTGCTCGCTGAGGACATCGCCGCGGGGCAGGACACGGAGTGGTTCCCGCGGCTGCGGGTGTTCGACGCCTACCGCGGGCACTCGTGGGCCTCGGGCACGGTGCCGTTCGCGGACGGCAACAACCAGGAGTCGACATCGGAGGCCGTCGCGGCGTGGAACGGCCTCGCGCTGTGGGGCGCGGCCGCGGGACGCGAGGACCTCGTGACGCAGGCGCGCTGGCTGCTGTCGGTGGAGGCGGCGACCGCCCGCACCTACTGGACCGAGCCCGACCTCACCGACCCGGCCCTCGAGGGGTTCGAGGACGCGATGTTCTCGCTCGGGTGGGGGGCCAAGCGCGACCACGCCACGTGGTTCAGCGCGGAGCCGAACGCGATCCTCGGGATCCAGCTCATCCCGCCCTCCCCGGTGGACGGTGTGCTGGCCGCGGATGAGGAGCGCGTGCGGCAGACGGTCGGGCAGGCGACGGCGAACGGGTTCGACGTCCAGTTCGGCGACCTGCTGCTCATGTACCTCGCGCTCGTGGACCCCGACGCGGCGCGCACGGCCGCGCAGACCCTCCCGGCGGAGCGGATCGACGACGGCAACTCGCGCACCTACCTGGAGGCCTGGCTCGCGGCACCGCCGGCGCGCGCGAGCGGGTGAGGGGGCGGCCATGGTCGGCGCCGCTAGGGTGCCGACCATGGCCCTCGTCGACGTCGCGGGGCAGCGCCGCGACCTCGGGGCGCTCCTGCGCAGCCGCACGCCCCTCGTCGTCATCGAGACGCGCGACGAGGACCGTGCCCGCGCCGTGGTCCGCGAGCTCGCGCGGGCCGCGGTGCCGGCGAAGCCCGTCTTCGAGTGGGTGGTCACCGAGGGGCTGCGCCGCGTCGACGTCGACCTCGGCGCGCCACAGCGGTTCCTCACCGGGCCGGAGAGCGTGCTGCAGTTCGTCCGCGACGGCATGCCGGCCGTGTACGTGCTGCTCGACTTCCACCCGTACCTGCAGGACCCGGTCACCGTCCGGCTGCTCAAGGACCTGTGCCAGGGCGCGGCGGCGGCGTCGCGCACCGTGGTGCTGATCAGCCACGAGGTCGACCTGCCGCCGGAGCTCGAGCACCTCGCGGCCAGGCTCGGGCTCGCGTTCCCGACCCGCGAGGAGCGGCGCGCGATCGTCGACGAGGTGGCGCGCGAGTGGGCCGCGGCCCACAGCGCCCTGGTGCGCGCCGACGAGACGTCGATCGCGCTGCTCGTCGAGAACCTCGCGGGCCTGTCGTTCGGCGACGTCCGCCGCCTCGCACGCGCGGCCGTGCACGACGACGGCGCCATCACCGCGAGCGACGTGCCGGCGGTGATGCGCGCCAAGTACGACCTGCTCGCGCAGGACGGCGTCCTGACCTTCGAGTACGAGACCGCCGGCGCCGGCGACCTCGCAGGGCTGGACCGGCTCAAGGAGTGGCTCGCGCGACGCCGCCCGGCGTTCGACGGCTCCGCGGCCGGGCTCGAACCGCCGCGCGGGGTCCTGCTGCTCGGCGTCCAGGGGTGCGGCAAGAGCCTCGCCGCCAAGGTCGCCGCGGGCGTCTTCGGCGTGCCCCTGCTGCGCCTGGACCTCGGTGCCATCGGCGACAAGTACGTCGGCGAGTCCGAGCGGCGCCTGCGCGAGAGCCTCGCGACGGCCGACGTCATGTCGCCGTGCGTGGTGTGGGTCGACGAGATCGAGAAGGGCCTTGCGACGTCCGACGGCGACACCGGGACGTCGCAGCGCGTGCTCGGCACCTTCCTCACGTGGCTCGCCGAGCGCCGCTCGCGCGTCTTCCTCGTCGCGACCGCGAACGACATCTCCCGGCTGCCGCCCGAGCTCATGCGCAAGGGACGCTTCGACGAGATCTTCTTCGTCGACCTGCCCGACGCCGCCGCGCGCGCCCAGGTGCTGCGCCTGCACGCCGCGCGGCGCGAGGTCGTCCTGAGCGACGCCGACGTCGCGGACCTCGTGGCCGCGTCCGACGGGTTCTCGGGGGCGGAGATCGAGCAGGCGGTCGTCGCGGCCGCGTACGCGGCGCACGCCGAGGCGTCGCCGTCGTCCGGCGGTGCGGCCCTCGTCCAGGCGCGGCACGTGGCCGACGAGCTGCGGGCCACGCGGCCGCTCAGCGTCGTCATGGCCGAGCAGGTCGCCGCCCTGCGGGCCTGGGCCGCGGGCCGGACCGTGCCCGCCGCCTGAGGTCGGCGCCGGCCGCCGCGCCGGCGGCCCGCTCGCACGGGTGAATCGGGCGGCCGCCCCTCCCCGGGTGGTGCGCTCCTGCCCTAGCGTGTGCGCCGACCCGTGCCGTCGGCGCGGCGTCGTCGACCGTCCGACCCTGGAGGCCCCGTGCTGCGCGCGCTGCCGTACATCGTGGAGTTCGCGCTGCTGGTGTTCTGCCTCATCGACTGCATCCAGACGCCCGAGGGCTCGGCGCGCAACCTCGGGAAGACGGCGTGGATCTTCGTCATCATCCTCATCCCGATCGCCGGAGCGGTCGCCTGGCTGGTCGCGGGGCGCCCGGCGAAGCAGCGCCCGTCGAGCGCCGTTCCGTGGCCGTCGACGGCGACCGCCGGCTTCCCCGAGTACGAGCGCCCGGCGCGGCCGCGCGGGCCCGACGACGACCCCGAGTTCCTCGCGTCGGTCGAGCGCCGCGAGCGCGCGGAGCACGAGAAGCTGCTCGCCGAGTGGGAGGCGCAGCTGCGCGAGCGCGAGCAGCGGCTCGGGTCCGTCGAGTCCGCGCCCGGTCCCGACGACACGACCGAGCCCGACCCCAGGCGCGAGGACTGAGCGCACCGCGCCGGAGCGCAGGTCGCCCCTGGGCGCCGTCGGTGCCGTCCCCTAGCGTGGCGCCATGACCGCCCGCCGCCCGCTGCTGCTGCTCGACACCGCCTCGCTCTACTTCCGGGCGTTCTACGGCGTGCCGGACTCGGTGAAGGCGCCGGACGGCACCCCCGTCAACGCCGTGCGCGGCCTGGTCGACATGATCGCCCGGCTCGTCACGGCCCGGCGCCCGGACCGGCTGGTCGCGTGCTGGGACGACGACTGGCGGCCGGCGTTCCGGGTCGAGGCGATCCCGAGCTACAAGGCGCATCGCGTCGCCGAGGGCGACCGTGAGGAGGTCCCCGACCTGCTCACGGCGCAGATCCCGGTGATCGTCGAGGTGCTCGAGGCGTTCGGCATCGCGCGCGTCGGAGCGCCGGGCTTCGAGGCCGACGACGTCATCGGGACCCTGACCGAGCGCGAGGCGTCCCGGCCGGCGGGCGAGCGCGCCCCGGTCGAGGTGGTCACGGGGGACCGCGACCTGTTCCAGCTCGTCGACGACGCGCGGGGCGTGCGCGTGCTCTACACGGCCCGCGGCATCACCGACCTCGACGTCGTCGACCAGGCGCGCCTGGCCGAGCGGTACGACGTCGCGGACGGGCAGGCCTACGCCGACCTCGCGGTCCTGCGCGGTGACGCGAGCGACGGCCTGCCCGGCGTCGCCGGCATCGGAGAGAAGACGGGAGCGGCGCTGCTGCGCCGCTACGGCACGCTGGCGGGTGTCCTGGCGGCGCTCGAGGCGCACGACGCCGGCCTCACGCCCGCGCAGCGGCGCCGCCTGACCGAAGGGCTGCCCTACCTCGCCGTCGCCCCGGGCGTGGTCAACGTGGCGCGGGACGCGCCAGTGGCTGACGCCGACGACGCCCTGCCGCGCACCCCCGCAGACCCCGAGCGCCTGGTCGAGCTCGCCACGCGGTGGGGGCTGACGTCGAGCGTCGCCCGGCTCGTCGACGCGCTCGCGGCCGACTGACGGGCCGTCAGCTGCTGGTCTGCGGCGCCGGCGGGCCCTCGCTGGACTGGACGATGACGAAGCCCTGACCCTCGAACGCGAGCTGGAACGCCTCGCCCGACCCGCGCCCGATGAACGCGCCGGCTGTCATCGAGCTCTTCACGCTGGTGCGCAGGCCGGTGGACCACGCGACCGCGGACTGCGCGTCCGCGAAGGTCGGCGCGTCGACCGTGAGCACGACGGGCGGGCCGAACGACGTGATGGCGAGCTGGCCGTGGCCGGTGAACACGGTGTTGAACAGGCCGCCCGCCATCATCGAGGCACCCTCGACCCGGCGGATGTCCCACTGGAGCGTCGGGTCGAACGCGAGCACGTTGCGCCCGTTGACCGTCACGGAGTCGCCCTCGAGTGTCAGCACGTGGATCTCGGAGGCGTCGTCGGCCAGGAAGAGGTCACCGCGCCCGGTCACGCGCATGAGCGGGACACCCTCGCCCGTGAACGCCTTCTTGAGCAGCTTCCCGACCCCGCCGGCGCCCTGGTACGCAAAGTCCATCTGCCCCTGGTAGGCGACCATCGCGCCCTGGCGGGCCATCACCTCGCCGTCGAGCCGGACGCGGAGCATCTTGGGGTTCTGCAGGCCGAAGCGCTCCTCGCTGACCTGCTCGAGGTGGGTGCCGAAGATCTGGCTGCGCACGTGTGGTCCTCCTGTCGCGGGCCCCCGCGGGCCGAGGCCCCAGCCTCGCAGACACGGCGGCGCGGGAGGGCCTCTAGCCTGCGGCGAGCCCGGTCCGGAGCACGTCGAGCACGTCCGGCAGCAGCAGCGCCACGCCGCCGGCGGCCGCGGCGACCGTCACGGCCAGGAGGATCCCCACCCAGATCCCGGCGGGCACGCGCGTGAGCCGTGCGAGCTGGTCGGGGTCGGACGTCCGTGGGCCCGTGCGCCGGCTCGCCACGAGCTCGAGCACCGCGCGCGGCGCTCCCAGGAGCAGGAACCACGTCAGGGTCAGCGCGACGGCGAACTGCAGGGCGGGCTCGAGCCACCACGTGACCGCCACGACGCCCGCGCCGCACACCAGCACGACCCACAGCCCGAAGAGGTTGCGGATCTGGAGCAGCAGGAGGGTCAGCAGGAGCAGGACCGACCACAGCAGCGCGACGGCGCGGCCGGTCGAGAGCAGGGCGGCCGCCGCGAGTCCCACGAGCGCCGGCCCGGTGTAGCCGGCGAGCAGGGTCACGACCATGCCGGGGCCGCGCGGCCGCCCGCGCGAGACCGTGAGGCCTGACGTGTCCGAGTGCAGGCGGATGCCGGTGAGCCGGCGGCCGCTGACCACCGCGGCGATCGCGTGCCCGCCCTCGTGCGCGACGGTGACGACGTGCCGCGTGACGCGCCAGAGCCACGGCACCAGCACGAGCAGCAGGGCGAGCGCCGCCGTGGCGGCCACGACGCGGGCGGACGGCAGCGGCTGGGTGGCAAGGATCCGGTCCCAGAGCTCGGCGATCACTGCGTCATCGTGCCAGCCCGCCGGGGCCGCGCCGTCGCCCGGGCGCGAGCCGGCCGCGGTGCGCGGTCAGCCGTGGGCCGGGGCGCGGGTCCCGAGCAGGACGCCGGCCTCGTCGCCCGGCAGGGCGCTCGCGTAGAGCCAGCCCTGGGCGTTGGCGCAGCCCATGGCGCGCAGCCGCTCCTCCTGGTCGGGGGTCTCGACGCCCTCCGCGACGACCTCCAGGCCGAGCACCCGGCCCATGGCCACGATGACCCCGACGAGCTCGCTCGTCCGGTCGTCCACGCCGAGCTGCGCGACGAAGGACTGATCGATCTTGAGCGCGTCGACGGGGAACCCCCGCAGCGCGTTGAGCGAGGAGTGCCCGGTGCCGAAGTCGTCGATGTGCAGCCGCACGCCGGCGGCCCGCAGGTCGGACATGATCGCCCGCGCGGCCTCCGGGTCGGACATGAGCACCGACTCCGTGATCTCCAGCACCAGCGACGACGCCGGGACGCCGTGCCGCTCGATGGCGTCGGTCACGGTGCGCAGCAGCCGGTCCGACCAGAACTCCCGGTGGGACAGGTTCACGGACACGCTGACCGGGCCGCCGTGCTCCGTCAGCCACCGGGCGACCTGCGCCGCGACGGCGTCCAGGATCCACTGGCCGAGCGTGACGATGGTGCCGCTCTCGGCCATGACCGGCAGGAAGTCGCCGGGCAGCATGATCCCGCGCGTCGGGTGGTCCCACCGGACGAGCGCCTCGAACCGCGTCAGCCGCGAGCCGTCGAGGGCGACGACCGGCTGGTAGTGGACGACGAACTGCTGCTCCTGCAACGCCGTGCGCAGCTCCGCCTGGGCGTGGAGGCGTCCGGTCGCGCGCGAGTGCATCGACGGGTGGAACACGCTGGAGGTGCCCCGCTCCGCCTCCTTCGCGTGGTACATCGCGATGTCGGCGTCGCGCAGCACGTCCTCCGCGACCACGTAGCCGGTGTCGGACGTCGCGATGCCGACGCTCGCCGTGACGGCGACCTCCTGCCCGGCGAGCACGACGGGCACCGCGATGCGCCGCTGCAGCCGCTCCACCACGGAGAGCACGGCGTCGTGATCCAGGTCGTACAGCAGCAGCGCGAACTCGTCGCCGCCGAAGCGCGCCGCCGTGTCGACCGAGCGCAGGTCGTCCCGCAGGCGACCGCCCACCTCGGCGAGGAGCTGGTCGCCGACGAGGTGGCCGAGCGAGTCGTTGATCAGCTTGAAGCCGTCCAGGTCGAGGAACACGACGGCGAAGCGCGTGGTCGGGCGCCGGCGCGCCTGGTCGACCGCCCACGTGAGCCGGTCGAGGAACAGGCGGCGGTTGGGGAGCCCGGTGACGGTGTCGTAGAGCGCGGCCTGGCGCAGCTGGTCCTCGAGCTCACGCCGCGGGTGGATGTCCGCCAGGGAGCCCACCACGCGCCGTGCCGTGCCGTCGGGCCCGCTCTCCGGCAGCGCGCGGCACACGACCCAGCGGTGGGAGCCGTCGGGCCGCACGATGCGGTGCTCGACCTCGAACGGCAGGCACTCGACGAGCGCGCGCCGCAGCTCGGCCCGGACGCTCGCGAGGTCGTCGGGGTGCACCGCGCCGAGCCACGGCGCCATCTCGTCCGGGTCGGCACCGCCGCAGGACGGGGCGGCTGTGGTCCGGTCGTGCGTGCTGCCGAGCAGGTCCTGGCAGCGTGAGGACCAGAAGCACTCGCCGGTCTCGACGTCCCAGTCCCACAGCCCGTCGTGCGTCGCGCCGACGGCGAGGGAGTACCGCTCCTCGCTGCGGCGCACGTCCTCGAGCAGCGCCTCCTGCTTGAGCGCGACGCCGAGCAGGGCGGCCCAGTGGTTGTAGCGGGCGCGGCCCGTGCCGGCGGTGGCGTCGACCGGCCCGATCACCGTCAGCATCCCGTGGTCCCCGCTCGCGCCGCGGACGGGCAGCACGAAGGTGACCTCGTCGCGACCGGCGTCCGCGAGGTCGACGAGCGC
Source organism: Actinotalea sp. JY-7876 (assembly GCF_014042015.1). Classification (NCBI taxonomy): domain Bacteria; kingdom Bacillati; phylum Actinomycetota; class Actinomycetes; order Micrococcales; family Cellulomonadaceae; genus Actinotalea; species Actinotalea sp. JY-7876. Next base: position 443,446 of record NZ_CP059493.1, read on the forward strand.
CCGCGGCGGGAAGTCCTCGACGCGCAGGTGCTCCGGGAGCGGTGCCGTGAGCAGCCCGGCCGGGTCGAAGACGCCGGCCGTGCGCAGCCTGCCGTCGCCGGGCGGCCCGTCCCAGAGCCCGAGGACGCCCACGCTCGCGGAGGCCTGGCTGAGCCAGCGCAGGTCGCTCGGGTCGGTGCCCACGCGACCGAGCAGCTCCATGCTGACCTCGTACTGCTCGACGAGCGAGCGCGACAGGCGCGTCGTCAGGTCCAGGCCGCTGGCGGCCTGGAGGTGGGACAGCGCCACGCTCAGCCGCACCATGCAGTGGGCGACGAGCTCGTGCGCGGCGCCCACGTCGGACCACGCGAGGTCCAGACCGCGTGCCATCTCGTGGAGCCGGCCGATCGCGGTCTCGGTGAACGCCTCGACGGTCTCGGGCGACGGCGCGGTCGGGTACAGGTCCTGCACGAGCCGTTCGAGCAGGGCGTCCAGCTCGTCGCGGTCCACGTCGGTGCGGATCCGCCGGGGGGCCCGCGCCGGCTCCCCCCCGAGCAGCTCGGTGACCCGCGCCGCGAACGTGGCCCCGTCCGCCCGGCCGCGATCGGACGAGCCGACGGCGCCCGAGCCGCACCCGCACGAGCGCCGCGGGCGGAACGACGACGCCACGAGGTGCAGCGCGTGCGGCACCTCCTGCCCGCCCAGCTCCGCGAGCAGCAGCCGGGCGGCCGTGGCGCCCAGCTCGACGATGTGCTGGTCGACGGTCGCGAGCGGCGGGTTGCTGTGCCACCCGGCCTCGATGTCGTCGAAGCCGACGACCGCGAGGTCCTGCGGCACGCGCACGCCGCGCCGTGCGAGCTCCTCGACGAGGCCGAGCGCGATCCGGTCGGTGGAGGTCACGGCGGCGGTCACCCCGTGGGCCTCCCGCGCGGCGAGGAACGCGTCCACGGCCCGGCGCCCGCCGGTCTCCACGTGGTCCTGCGTCGGGACGAAGAGCTCGTCGCGGGCGGGCAGGTCGTGCTCGGCCAGGGCGTCGCGGTAGGCCGTGAAGCGCTCGCGCATGTCGGGCTGGGCCACGTTCCCGACGAAGGCGATCGAGCGGTGGCCGTGCGCCACGAGGTGCGCGACGGCGGCCCGCACGCCCGCGCCGTTGTCGGGGCAGACGCGGGCCGCGTCCACGTCGAGGTCGTTGCTGACCACGACGACGGGCTTGCCGGCGGCCCGGAGGCGGTGGACGAAGTCGGCTCGGGTCGCCTCCGCGACCGTGACGAAGCCGTCGAGGTGCTCCCAGCCGACGGGCGTGCGGACGTCCGGCGCGGGGATGAGCTCGTCGCCCGAGCGACCGGCGTCGAGCGTCTGGATCAGGACGACGTGCCCGCCCGCGGCGGCGACCTCACGGACGACGCCGGCGAGCACCTCGCCGAAGTAGAAGCCCCCGGTGACGGGGGACAGCACGCCGATGCGGGTCATGCCCCTCGCCATCGGCGCAGGGGGGCGTCTCGCAAGGAACCGGGCAGAACGTCACCCGGATGCTCACACGGGCGCGAGCCTCCGGCCGAGCAGCCGGCCGGCCTCGTCGCCCGGGACGGCCCGGCCGAAGAGCCAGCCCTGCGCGTGGCGGCAGCCGAGCGCCCGCAGGCGCTCGGCCTGCTCCGGGGTCTCGACGCACTCGGCGACGACGTCGAGGCCGAGCACCTGCCCGATCTCCAGGATCACGCGGACGAGCTCGGCGGTCGGCGGGTCGTCCATCTCCCGGATGAACGAGCCGTCGATCTTCAGCGCGTCGACGGGGAAGTGGCGCAGCGCGTGCAGCGACGACTGCCCGGTGCCGAAGTCGTCCACGTGCAGGGTGACACCGACCGCGTGCAGCTCGTCCATCACGCGCCGCGCCTCGTCCGGGTCGGTCATGATCACCGACTCGGTGATCTCCAGCACCAGGCGCGAGGCGGGCACCCCGTGCCGCTCGAGGGCGCGCCGCACCCGGCCCGGCAGGTCCGCCGACCAGAACTCGGCGTGGGACAGGTTGACCGCCACCGACGCGCTCGCGGTGTGCTCGCGTCCCCAGGCGGCGAGCCGGGCGCACACGTCGTCGAGCACCTGCTCGGCCAGCGCGGTCACCGCCGGTTGGTCCACCAGGGCCGGCAGGAACTCGCCCGGCAGCAGGAGGCCGCGCTCCGGGTGCTGCCAGCGCACCAGCGCCTCGAAGTGGCACGCGACGCCGTCCGCCAGGCGCACGACGGGCTGGTAGTGGACCACCAGCTGGCGCTCGGCCAGCGCGACCCGCAGCTCCGCGCGGGTCCGCAGTCGCTCGGTGGCGCGCGTGTGCATCTCCGGGTCGAAGAGGGCCGTCGTGCCGCGTTCGGCGGACTTCGCCTCGTACATCGCGATGTCGGCGTCCCGCAGGACGTGCTCCGGGTCCGTGTACGGGGTGTCCGACGTGGCGATGCCGATGCTGGCGGTCACGGCCACCTCGTGGCCGGCCAGGTCGACCGGCCGCGCCACCGCCTCGCGCGCCCGCCGCGCCACGGCGAGCACCTCCTCGGGCGTCGCCCCCGTGACCAGCACCGCGAACTCGTCGCCGCCCAGGCGCGCGGCCGTGTCGCACGTGCGCAGCTCGGTCCGGAGGCGCTCGGCGATGGCGGTCAGGAGCTGGTCGCCCACCAGGTGCCCCAGCGAGTCGTTGACCAGCTTGAACCCGTCGACGTCGAGGAACATCACGGCGAAGCGGTGGTCGGGGTCGCGCTGCCGCTGCTCGAGCGCGTGACGCAGGCGGCCCAGGAAGTGGCGCCGGTTGGGCAGCCCGGTGACCTCGTCGTACAGGGCCCCGAGCCGCAGCCGCTCCTCGAGGACCTTGCGCTCGTCGATGTCCGACAGGGAGCCGACGACGCGCCCCGCGGAGCCGTCCTGGCCGGGCATCGCGAGGGCCCGGTACAGGAGCCAGCGCTGCCGGCCGTCGTCGTCGATCGTGCGGTACTCGATCTCGACCGCCGTGCCGGGTGCGCGCCGCGCGGCCGCCGTCGCCTCCGCGAGCCGGACGACGTCGTCGGGGTGCACGTGCCGGCGCCAGCTCGCCACGTCCGAGGGGGCGTCCCCGCTCAGCCCGACCAGCTCGCGGGCGCGGGGGGACAGGTAGGTCCGCTCCTCCACGCCGTCGTACTCCCACAGGCCGTCCCGCGCGGCCTCGGCGACCAGCGCGTAGCGGCGCTCGTTGCTGCGCACGGCCGCCTGCAGCGCCTGCTGCTCGAGCGCGGACGCCAGCAGCGCGGACCAGTGGTGGAACGTCTCGCGTGCGGCCGCCGGGTCGATCTCGGCCACCAGTGCGAGCAGGCCCCACCGGCGCTCGCGCGTGCGGACCGGCAGGACGTGGCACACGAGGCGCTCCTGAGGGTCCGCGTCGCGGACCAGGGACGCGTGGGGGAAGCGCTCGACGGGCACCGTGGTGCCGACGCGCTCGCCGAGCCGCCCGGCGGGGTCGTGGACGCCCTCGACGCGCAGGTCGCCGGCGTCGTCCCAGGCCGCGAACACGGCGGCACGGACCCGGGTCCCGGCCAGCCAGTCGAGCGTGCGCGGGTCCGCCGCGGCGAGCAGCCCGACGTCCACGGCGTACTGCTCGTCCAGCATCTGCCCGACCTGGGCCGAGCGGCGCAGGAGCGCCACCGCCTGCACCTCGCGCAGCACGGCGAGGGTCAGGCCCGCGTGCTCGGGCCGGTGGGTCGCGCGGACGTACTCGTCGAGCGTGCGGGTGACGCGCCGCAGCGCGTCGTTGCGGCCCGTGGAGCGGAGCAGGGCGGCCCGCAGCGACTCGAGCACGTCGGGCGGGTCGCCGCCCGGTGACCGCAGCGTCGCCGGGTCCGTGCGCAGGAGTCGCTCGACGGCGTCGAGGAGCTCCTCGCCCACGGGTGCGACGGCGTCGTCGCGTCCGTCACGGCCGGTGACCAGGGCCTGGCGCAGCCGGTGGGCCGTGGCGTCGCGCGCGGCCCGCGGGTCGACCGCGACCCGAAGGCCGGGACGGCCCGCCACCGGGCCGACGCCGGGCCGGCACCCGCACGACCAGCGCACGACGAGGGTCGCCGGCGCCACGTGCGCGGTGGGCGGCACCTCCTCGCCGGCGACCATGCGCAGGGCCAGGCGCGCGGCGAGCGCACCCACCTCGTCGAACGGCTGGTCCACGGTCGTCAGCGCGGGGCTGGCGAAGCTCGCGGGCTCGATGTTGTCGAAGCCCGTGATCGCGAGGTCACCGGGGACCGCGACGCCCCCGGCGGTGACGGCCTCGAGGAAGGCGACCGCGTTGCGGTCCGTGCCCGACACGACGGCCGTGGGCCGGTCGTCGGCCGCGAGGAAGACCGCGGCCGCCGCCCGCCCACCGGCCTCCCCGTTGTCGGGCGCCACGAACAGGTGCCGGGGCGCGCTCGCCAGCCCGTGGTCCTCGAGCGTGCCCAGGAGCGTCTCGTAGCGCTCCGCCGTGTCGCGCTGCACCAGGTTGCCGACGAACCCGATGCGCGTGTGGCCGTGCGCCAGCAGGTGCTCGACGGCCGCGCGCGTGCCGCCCACGTTGTCGGCGACCGCGCTGGGAGCGGTGAGGTCGTCGAGGCGGGCGCTCGTCACCACGACGGGCAGCCCGTGCTCCTGGGCGCTCCGCAGGTAGGCCGCGCCCACGGCGTAGGTGACCGCGACGACGCCGTCGACCTCGTCCCAGCCGACCGGCACCGCGAAGTCCGGCGCCTCGCCCGGCTGGTCGCTCTCCAGGCCGGGCTCCAGGGTCTGCACGACGACGGCGCGTCCGCCCACGGCCGCCAGCTCGCGCGCGACACCCGTGAGCAGGCCGCCGAAGTAGTCCCCGCCCGTGCTGGGCGTCAGCACGAGGAGGGTCGGCGGGTGTGTCACTGCTGGCCTCCAGCGGTCCGTGCCGTCGAGCGGGACGGCCTCAGGGTGCCACCGGCGGCCCGAGACCGTGCGTGACCACGGCCCCAGCGCGTCGCCGGAAGAAGCCCGGTGCAGGCCGGAACAACGACGTAGGGCACACTGTTCACCGAGGAGCGTGCATCCTGCGCGCCTTCCGTCGTGGAGCACCGGTGGTGCCTGCCCCGTGGACGTCCGCGCCGTGACCCCGTCCGGCGCACGTCCCGCAGGTCACCATGACCGCCGCCGCGAGCCCCGACCCCCGATGCCTGAGAGGCAGTCCCCATCCCCATGAGCTTCACCTCCCTCGGCGTACCCGAGACCCTTGCCCGCTCCCTCGCCGAGCAGGGCATCACCGAGCCGTTCCCCATCCAGGTCGCGACGCTGCCCGACACGCTCGCCGGCCGCGACGTGCTGGGCCGCGGCCGGACCGGCTCCGGCAAGACCCTCGCCTTCAGCCTCCCGATGGTCGTGCGCCTCACCGGCGGACGGCGCGTCCCGGGCCGTCCGCGCGGCCTCGTCCTCGCCCCGACGCGCGAGCTCGCCACGCAGATCGCCGCGACGCTCGAGCCGCTCGCCGAGGCGGCCGGCCTCCGCGTCACGACGATCTTCGGCGGCGTGAGCCAGCACCGCCAGGAGGTCGCCCTCAAGGCCGGCGTCGACATCGTCGTCGCCTGTCCCGGCCGGCTGGAGGACCTGCTCAAGCAGAAGGTCCTCACGCTCGCCGACGTGCAGATCACGGTGCTCGACGAGGCCGACCACATGGCGGACCTCGGCTTCCTCCCGGGCGTCAAGCGCATCCTGTCGGCGACCCCCGCGAACGGCCAGCGCCTGCTGTTCTCGGCCACGCTCGACAACGGCGTGGACCGCCTCGTGGCCCAGTTCATGAACCGGCCGTCGTCGCACGCCGTGGACTCCGAGCAGTCGCCGGTCGCCGCGATGACGCACCACCTGTTCACGGTGGGTGACGCCGAGACCAAGCGTGCCGTCGTGCAGCACCTCGCGTCCGGCATGGGCCGCCGCCTGCTGTTCACGCGCACCAAGCACCAGGCCAAGAAGCTCGCCAAGCAGCTCACCGCGGCCGGCATCCCCGCCGTCGACCTGCACGGCAACCTCAGCCAGAACGCCCGCGAGCGCAACCTCGAGGCGTTCTCCACGGGCGGCGTGCGCGTGCTCGTCGCCACCGACATCGCGGCGCGCGGCATCCACGTCGACGACGTCGAGCTCGTCGTGCACGTCGACCCGCCGGCCGAGCACAAGGCGTACCTGCACCGCTCGGGCCGTACGGCCCGCGCGGGCTCGGGCGGCGACGTCGTCACGCTCGTCCTGCCGGAGGAGACCGGCGACGTGCGGACGCTCACGCGCCTGGCGAAGATCAACGCCCGCCCGACCCCGGTCCGCGTCGGCACCCCCGTGCTCGAGGCGCTCGTCGGGGAGGTCGCGGCGCTCGTGACGCCGGCCCCGCCGGTCCTCGAGCAGGCCCGCACCGGCGCCCCCCGCACGGGTGGGCGTGGCAGCCGGTCCAGCCGCTCCGGCACGTCCGGTGCTCCGCGGCCCGAGGCGGCCGGCACGGGTACCCGTGGTCGCCGCCGCGGCGCGCAGGGTGGGCAGGGCGGCGAGCGCGGTGGCGCCGAGCAGCACGCCGGCTCGGCCCCGGCCGCGTCGGCCGGCGCTCGCGGTGCGCGTGCGGGCGGCGCCCGCTCCGGCGGCTCCGGCCGTGCGTCGGCCTCGCAGGGCCGCGCGCCGGGCTCGCAGTTCCGCGTCCCGGCGGCGGGCTCGGGCAGCACCGCCGGTCGCTCCGGCGCGGTCGACATGTCCCTGGGCGGTGGCCGGCGCCGTGGGCGCTGACACCCACCACGAGCACCCGCCCGCGCCGGGCGCGCGGGGCCGGCTGGCCGCGTGGCTCATGCGCGCGGCCGGTTGGCGCGTCGTCGGCACCCTGCCGCACCGCGGCATCTTCATCGGCGCGCCGCACACGTCGAACTGGGACTTCGTCCTGACTGTCCTGGTGCTGTGGCATGGGGGCGTGTCCCCGCGCGTGCTCGTCAAGCGGGAGCTGTTCTGGTGGCCGCTCGGGCCGGTCCTGCGCGCCCTGGGCGCCGTCCCGACCGACCGCGGCGCCGGCGGGCTCGTCGAGCGACTCACGGCCGAGGCCAGGGAGGACCAGAGCTATGCCCTGGTCATCGCACCGGACGGCACGCGGCGCCCGACCGACCACTGGAAGTCGGGCTTCTACCGGATCGCGACGGCGACCGGCATGTCGGTGACCCTCGGCTTCATCGACGGCCCCACCAGGACGGCCGGCGTCGGTCCGACGATCGCGCTCACGGGCGACGTCCGGGCCGACATGGACGTCATGCGGGCGTTCTACGCGGACAAGCACGGGGTGCGTCCGGGCCGCGGCTCGACGCCGTACCTGCGCGAGGAGGGCCCGTCCTGACGCGTGGCCCCGGTCGCGGTGACACGGGGATCCACCCGCCCGTCGAGGCGTGCGTCCGCGTCGTCGCGGTCGGTCGTCAGGAGGGGAGCAGGACGACCACCGGCGTCGTCGTCGGCTGGGCCGAGCCACCCGCCGGCTCGACGGAGACCGCGAGGCCGTCGCCCGGGCGGTAGTCCGCGGCAGTGACCTGCGCGCTGCCCGACGCCGGCTCGAAGAGTCCCGCGGGCACCGGCACGCCGTCGCGCATCGCCCAGAGCTGGTACGTGCGGCCCCCGTCGAGCGTGGGGAGCCCTTCGGTGACGAGCACGGCCGCGTCGGCGGCCAGCACGGCGACCGCGGTGCCGCCGCCCTCGACGTCGCCGCGCAGCACCTCGGTGCCCGGGGCGGCGAGCAGCTCGGTGAGCTCCGCGGACCGCTGCTCGGCGACGACGGCCCGCTCGTGCTGCTGCCACGCGATCGACGACGGCACGGCGAGCGCGACGACGGCTGCGGCGGCCGCCGCGAGGAGCCACCGCGGGGTGGGCCTGCCGGCTGCCCGGCTGCTCACCGTCCCCGGCGCGGACCGCACCCCGGGCGTCGGGGCCGCCGTGGGCGCGGCGGCCTCCTGCGGGGTCGTCACGACCTCGGCGAGGACGGCCGCGCGCACGTGGTCGGGCGCGGGCGTCGCGGAGGCGCCTGCCAGCTCGGCGACGGTGGCGCGGAGCTCTGCCAGCTCGGCGGCGGCGTCCGCGTCGCGCGCGACGAGGTGCTCGACGGCGCGACGCTCGAGGTCGTCGACGGCGTCGAGCGCGTAGGCGGCGAGCAGGTCGCGCGGGCTCGCGTCCATGCCGTCGCCACCGTCCGTGACGTCGTCGTCGCGTGCACCGCCGCGGGGTCCGTCGGGGTCCCGGTGGGTCATGCCGCCACCCCCAGGCAGTCGCGCAGCCGGATCAGCCCGTCGCGGATGCGGCTCTTGACGGTGGGGAGCGCGGCGTCGAGCTCCTCCGCGACCTCGCGGTAGGTGCGCCCGCCGTAGTACGCGAGCACGACGGCGTCGCGCTGGGTGTCGGTCAGGGTGCCGAGGCAGCCGCGGACACGCGCACGTTCCATCGTGTCCTCCACCTCCTGCGAGACGACGTCGAACGGCGCGTGGTGCTCGCGGTCCAGTGCGCGCTGGTCGCGGTCGCGCTGGGCCTGGACGGCCCGGACGCGGTCGACCGCACGGCGGTGGGCGAGCACGAGGACCCACGTGCGGACCGTGCCCTGGGCCCGGTCGTAGCGGGCCGCCGTGCGCCACACCTCCAGCATGACCTCCTGGCTCACCTCGGCGGCGTGGTCCGGGTCCCGCAGGACGGACCGCGCGACGCCGTGGACACCCGGGGAGACGAGGTCGTACAGGTGCGCGAAGGCCTGCTGGTCGCCTCGGGCGACGGCCGCCATGAGCACCTCCGCGCCCGGGCCGGGCGCCTCGTCGGTGCCGGGAGCGTGGGCCACCCACCGAGTCTGCCAGGCGGCGGGCGGACCGCACGGTCGGGACGAGGGCATGCAGGTGGTGCGGGCCGACCCACGGCCCGCACCACCTCGCGCGCGGGTCCGGTCAGCCGACGAGCGCGACCTTCAGCGAGTCGATGGCGCCCGCGAGCGTCTCGACGTGGTGGGTCAGTCCTTCGGCGACGGTGTCCGCCGGCAGCTCCCCGGCGCTCACCTCGGCGAAGAAGGCGCCGGCGGCCGGCCGGTAGCCGTCGAGGGCGACGAGCGCGGCCTGCGCGCCCTCGGTGTCGTCCCCGGCCGTCGCGACCGCGTAGTCGACGAAGTACCCGATGTGCTCACGCCACAGGTCGAGGAACGCCTCGCCGTGCTCCGGACCCGCGAGCGAGCCGACGGCCTCGGACAACGCGACGGAGTTGCCGTCGAGCTCCGCGGCGGCGGCCGCGAAGGCCGGCGACCCGGTCGCGCCGTCGTCCGTGTAGGCGGTGAAGACCGCGGTGCTCGCGAGGTAGACGTGCTCCTGGAGCAGCTGCGTCAGGCCGGCGCGCAGCGTCGAGGCGGCGTCGGCCGGGTCGCCCTCGAGGTCCAGCGCCGTGTCGAGCCCGCCCGCGATCGTGCCGGCCGCCATGGCGACGTGCTCCGAGGCGTCCTGGAGCTTGGCGTAGGCGGTCGGGTCGCCCGCCGCGAGGGCGTCGATCGCCGCGCCGAGCGTGGTGATGTGCATGCCGAGCGACTCGGTGATGGCCGCGGCCGGGAGGTTGCCGGCGCTGATCTCCTCGAAGAACTGGCCGGCCGAGACGGTGTACGCCTGCAGGTCGGCCAGGGCCTGGTCCTTGCCGGCCTGGTCCTCGCCCTTCGCCGCCACGGCGTAGTCGACGAAGTTGCCGACGTGCGAGCGCCAGAGCTCGAGGAACGCGGCTCCCTTCTCGGGGCCGGCGAGGCTGCCGATCGCCTCCGAGAGGTCCACCGAGTTGGCGTCGAGGGTCGCGGCAGCGGCCTCGAACTCCGGCGAGTCCGGTGCTGTCGCGTAGGCCGTGGCGACGGCCGTCCCGGCCAGGTACACGTGCTCCTGGAGCAGAGCGGTGAGCTCCGAGCGCAGGTCCGCCGCGGCCGAGCCGACGTCGCCCTCCGTGCCCGTCGCCGCGGCCAGGCCGGTCGCGAGCGTGAGGGCGGTCGGGGCCATGTGCTGCGCCGCGGTGCGGGCGTCCGCGAACGGGTCGCCCGTGCTCATCGGCACGATCGCCGCCTCGGTCATCTCCATGTCCTCGGACTCGGCGACGGGCGCCCGGCCGGTCTCGTCCGCGGCGGGCGTCCCCGCCGAGCAGGACGTGAGGGCGAGGGAGGCCGCCACCGCGGCCACGACGGCGGCGGTGCGGGTGGTGCGGGTGGGGGTGCGCATGAGGTGCTCCTGAGGTGGTCGGGCGTCGTGTGACGGTGCTGTCGGAGGTGGTTCGGAGCAGCACCCCCGTCGGATGGGTCGCGCCGTGGAGCCGCCGGTGCCGATGGGGCGCCGGGACCAAACGCGGGGTGTGCGGTGTTGGGCTCGGTGACGCGGACGTACGCTCGACGACGTCCGCCCGACGAGGAGGCCAGAGCATGGGTTACGAGGTCACGAGGTCCGACGCGGAGTGGCGCGAGGAGCTCTCGCCCGAGGAGTTCGCGGTGCTGCGCCAGGCGGGTACCGAACGCCCCTGGACCGGCGAGCTGCTCGACGAGAAGCGCGTGGGTACGTACGCGTGCCGGGCGTGCGGGCAGGAGCTCTTCCAGGCCGAGACCAAGTTCGACTCGCACTGCGGCTGGCCGAGCTTCTACGCCCCGAAGGCGGGCGACGCCGTCGAGCTCCTCGAGGACCGCAGCCTGGGCATGGTGCGCACCGAGGTCCGCTGCGCGCGCTGCGGCTCCCACCTGGGCCACCTGTTCGACGACGCCCCGCAGACGCCCACGGGCGACCGGTACTGCATGAACTCGGTCTCGCTGACGTTCGCGCCGCAGGGCGGCGCCGCGTGAGCCGGCCGCACACCGCCGGGGGGCGCCCGTGAGCGAGCGGCGCCACCCCCGACGCCCCGCGATGCTCGACCCGCGCGCGGCCGACGAGCTGCCCGGCGACGTCGACCCCGCCGTGCGCGCCGAGGTGGCCCACACCACCGCGAACGCGCTGGTGCACCAGGGCCGTGCGGCGGAGGACCCCGAGATCGTCGCCCGGCTGGTCCGCCTGGTGGAGGCCGAGGGCCTCGACACCGTCGCGGGGATGTGGGCCGACAGCCCGGCGAACACGCTGCCCGGCTCGCTGTGGCGGCTGTACGTGCTCCGGGAGATGGTGCGCCGCGACGCGCCGACCATCTCCGAGCGCTACCGGATGGGCGTCGCGCGCGCCGAGGTCCACGACGCGGTGGCTGGCGTGGCCAGCCCGCCCGGCCCCGCCGAGGTGACGGAGGTCGTCGACGCCGTGCTGTCGGGCGTCTACGCCGGGGACCTCGCCGTCGCCCTCGAGCGCGGGGCGGCCTTCTGCCGCGTCCTCGCCACCGGGGCGGCGATCGACGCCGACTACCACGACGAGCACGACACCGACCTCGCGGGCCGCATGACCCACGGGGCCTCGGGCCTCGTGCGCACGGCCGAGGAGCTGGAGCACGCCGCGCAGCTGTGGCGCGCGGGCGTCCTGGACTAGGCGTCGCTGCCGCGGCGCCGCGGCGCCGCGGCCCGCGGGCCCGGCTCGGGGTGAGATGCCTCACCCTGGCGGGGGTCGCCCCCGGGGGCGCCGCGGGTAAAATGGTGAGCGACGTCGGGCCGCGGTAGCCCCGGGCTCCACACAGAGCCGCTTCGAGCGGCCTTCGCGCCGACAGGCGCTCTGCGGTCCGGCGTCATCACTACCGCACCTCACATCGATGCTCACCGAGGTGTCCCGGGACACCGCGCTGTGGCCGGGGCGACACCCGGCGGGTTGTACGTTCACCGCGCGGCTGCCCTAGCCTGTGCAGGACCGACACCCCTCCAGACGGAGAACTTCTGTGCGCCTGACTCCGCGCAACACCACCTTCTTCGACCTCCTGGCCGAGTCCGCTCGTCACCTCGTGACCGGCGCGGACCTGCTCAGCCAGCTGCTGGGGGCCGAGCGCTCCGGGCGGAAGGCGATCGCCGACCAGCTCCGCGATGCCGAGCACGCCGCCGACGAGTCGACGCACTCGATCATGCGCCAGCTCAACCAGACGTTCGTCACGCCGTTCGACCGCGACGACATCTACGCGCTCGCGTCCGGCCTCGACGACTGCATGGACCACATGGAGGAGGCCGGGGACCTCATCGTCCTCTACAAGCTCGACGCCCTCCCGGCGCTGGTCAGCGACCAGGTCGACGTCCTGCGCCGGTGCGCCGAGCTCACCGCCGACGCGATGCCGCGGCTGCGCTCGATGAAGGACCTCAACGAGTACTGGGTCGAGATCAACCGCCTCGAGAACCAGGCCGACCGCACGTACCGCAAGCTGCTCGCCGAGATGTTCAACGACGGGACCGACGCGATCGAGCTCATGAAGCTCAAGGAGGTCGTCGACGCCTTCGAGGCCGCCGCCGACTCGTTCGAGAAGGTCGCGAACCACGTCGAGACCATCGCGCTCAAGGAGTCCTGAGCTCCGGTGGAACTCGCGCTCGTCGTCGTCGTCGTCGCCTTCGCCCTCGGCTTCGACTACACCAACGGCTTCCACGACGCCGCCAACGCGATCGCGACCTCGGTCTCGACGCGTGCGCTGACGCCCCGCGCGGCGCTCATCATGGCTGCCGTCTTCAACATGATCGGCGCGCTCCTGGGGACCGGCATCGCCGAGACCATCGGCAGCGGCATCATCGACGTCTCCGAACGGCCGGCGCACACCGCGCTGATCATGGTGTTGTCGGCCGTCATCGGCGCGATCGTGTGGAACCTCATCACGTGGTGGTTCGGCATGCCGTCGTCGTCCTCGCACGCGCTCATCGGGGCGCTCACGGGCGTGGGCCTGGCCTCCGGCATCACGGTGCACTGGGAGGTCATCCTCAACAAGGTCGTCATCCCGATGCTGCTCTCGCCGGTGGTCGGCTTCGGCCTCGCCTTCGTGCTCATGGTCGGGCTGCTCTGGCTGTTCAAGAACGCCAACCCGCACAAGGTCACGCGGCGTTTCCGCATCGCGCAGACGGCGTCGGCCGCCGCGATGGCGCTGGGCCACGGCCTGCAGGACGCGCAGAAGACGATGGGTGTCATCGTCCTCGCGCTCGTCGCGGGCGGGTACCAGGACACCCACGACATCCCGCTCTGGGTCAAGATCGCCGCGGCGCTGGCGATCAGTGCGGGCACCTACTCCGGCGGCTGGCGCATCATGCGCACGCTCGGCCGCAAGGTGATCGAGCTCGACCCGGCGCGCGGGTTCGTGGCGGAGTCGGTCGCGGCGGGCGTGCTCTACACGACGGCCTTCGTCTTCCAGGCGCCCATCTCGACGACGCAGACCATCACGTCCGCGATCATGGGCGTCGGTGCGACGAAGCGGCTCTCCGCGGTGCGCTGGGGCGTCGCCGGCAACATCGCCGTCGCGTGGGTCCTGACGATCCCCGCTGCCGCGGCGGTCGCGGCCGGCATGTTCTTCCTGCTCGACGCCATCATCGGCTGAGCGGGTCGTCCGGCTCCCCGCTGGGGGGCCGGTGGATCTCGAACGCCACGGCCCGCGCCGAGCGGTCCAGGTGCGCGACGACGGCCTCGCCGGGTCGCAGCCACGGGTTCTCGGCCGGCAGCTCGCCCGACGTCCACCTCCGGCCGCTGGCCGCGAGGGCGGCGAGCACCGTCGGGAGCACCGGGCGGTGCGTGCACACCGCCACCGCGCCCGCGCCGTCGGCGACGAGCGCCGAGGCCACCTCGCGCGCACCCGACGGGTCGTCCCGGTACGCGTCCTGCGAGAGCACGACCTCCTGGCGCAGGGCGGCGCCGCTGGCCTCCACGTACGGCGCCACGGTCTGCAGGCACCGTGACCACGGGCTCGTCACGACCTCCGAGACGCCGAACGCCGCGAGCACCGGCACGAGCGCCTCGGCCTGCGCGACGCCGTCGCCGGTCAGCGGACGGCTCGCGTCCGAGCCGTCCCAGCGCCCCCGCTTGACCGCCTGGCCGTGGCGGGCGACCGCGAGCGCCCGCGTGGCCAGGCGCCCGCGCTCCCACAGGTCCACCACGCCCGCCAGCGGCGCCCGGTCCGCTCGGCGTGTGAGCAGGTCCGCGGCGGTCGGGGCGCTCACCCAGACGAGGTCGTCGATCTCCGTCAGCTCGGCGCGCGGCACCGGCCCGCGCGCCGCCAGCGCCGGGGCGTCGCCGGGGCCCGCCGCGCGCGCGGCCCAGTACCGGACGTGCTTCGCCCGGCCCTCCGGCGTCCGGTAGTGCAGCGCGGGCAGGGGCACGCCCAGGACGACGGGGGTGCCCGTCTCCTCCGCCACCTCCCGGGCCGCCGCCGAGGGCACCGCCTCGCCCGGATGGAGCTTGCCCTTGGGCCAGGACCAGTCGCGATAGCGGGGGCGGTGGACGAGCGCGACCTCGAGGCGCGCCCGGTGCTCGCGCCACACGACGGCCCCGGCCGCGTGGATGGTCCCCAGCGGCGCGGCCGCGCGGCCGTCGATCGCGAGCGTCACCGGTCGCGCGCGAGCCGGCGTCGCTGGCGGGCGATGAGGCTCTCCTGCAGGTCGCGCAGGGGCGCACCGTCGGGTCCGCGGCTGTGGCGCTCCCACGTGTTGTCGGGGCCCAGGTGCCAGGACGCCGTCGTGTCGGCCATGGACGCGTCGATGAGCTCGATCAGCTCGCGGACGTGGGCCGGGTCCGCGAGCCGCACCAGGGTCTCGACGCGGCGGTCGAGGTTGCGGTGCATGAGGTCCGCCGAGCCGATGAACACCTCGGGCTCCTCGCCGCCGTTGGCGAACGCGAAGACCCGGGCGTGCTCGAGGAAGCGCCCCAGGATCGAGCGCACCCGGATGGTCTCGCTCAGTCCGGGCACCCCCGGGCGCACGGCGCAGATGCCCCGCACGACGAGGTCGATCGGTACCCCCGCGCGCGAGGCGCGGTAGAGCGCGTCGATGGTGGTCTCGTCCACGACGGAGTTGACCTTCATCTTGATCCACGCGGGACGACCCTCGCGGTGCGCCTGCCGCTCCTTCTCGATGCGCTCGACGAGCCCGGAGCGCACCGAGCGCGGCGCCACGAGCAGGCGCTGGAACTTGGCCTTGGGCGCGTACCCGGAGAGCTGGTTGAACAGGCGCGTGAGGTCCTGGCCGACCTCCTGGTCCGCGGTGAGCAGGCCGAGGTCCTCGTACAGGCGGGCGGTCTTCGGGTTGTAGTTGCCCGTGCCGACGTGGCAGTAGCGGCGCAGGCCGTCGTTCTCCTGGCGCACGACCAGCGAGAGCTTGCAGTGCGTCTTGAGCCCGACGATCCCGTAGACGACGTGCACGCCGGCCTGCTCGAGCTTGCGCGCCCAGGAGATGTTGGCCTGCTCGTCGAAGCGCGCCTTGATCTCGACGAGGGCGAGCACCTGCTTGCCCGCCTCGGCGGCGTCGATGAGCGAGTCGACGATGGGCGAGTCCCCGGAGGTGCGGTAGAGCGTCTGCTTGATCGCGAGGACCTTGGGGTCGGCGGCGGCCTGCGCGAGGAAGGCCTGGACCGACGTCGCGAACGAGTCGTAGGGGTGGTGCAGCAGGATGTCCCGTGCCCGGATCGCGGCGAAGATGTCGGTCGGCTTGGAGCTCTCGACCTCCGCCAGGTGCCGGTGCGTCCCGCCGACGAAGCGGGGGTAGTGCAGGTCGCCGCGGTCGAGGTCCGCGATGAGGTTGAGCCCGGTGAGGTCGAGCGGCGCGGGCAGCTCGTAGACCTCGGACGGGTCGACGCCCAGCTCCCGGACGAGGAGCTGGCGCACGCGGGGGGCGATGTCCTCGGCGACCTCGAGGCGCACGGGCGGGCCGAAGCGCCGGCGCAGCAGC
This sequence comes from Actinotalea sp. JY-7876, assembly GCF_014042015.1. NCBI lineage: Bacteria > Bacillati > Actinomycetota > Actinomycetes > Micrococcales > Cellulomonadaceae > Actinotalea > Actinotalea sp. JY-7876. The sequence goes on from NZ_CP059493.1 coordinate 459,200, forward strand.
TCCTTCTCCATCGCCTGGAGGATGTTCTCGGCGTCGTCCTCCTCGACCTCGACGTCCTCGTTGCGGGTCACGCGGAAGGTGTGGTGCTCGACGATCTCCATGCCCGGGAAGAGCGACTCGAGGTGCTGCGCGATGACGTCCTCGAGCGGGACGAACGACGTCGGGCCCTTCTCGGGGTCGGCCGTCTGCGTGCTCGGCGCGCTCGGGCGGCCGCGGGCGTCCACCGCGATGAACCGGGGGAGCAGCGGCGGGACCTTGACGCGCGCGAAGTGCTCCTTGCCCGTGGTCGGGTTGACCACCACGACGGCGAGGTTGAGCGAGAGCCCCGAGATGTAGGGGAACGGGTGCGCGGGGTCGACGGCGAGCGGCGTGAGCACCGGGAAGATCTGCTTGCGGAAGTACTTGTGCAGGCGCTCCTGCTCCGCCTCGCCGAGCTCGTCCCAGTGCACGAGCGCGATGCCCTCGGCGTCGAGGGCGGGCTGCACCGAGCGGGCGAACACCTCGGAGTGGCGCTCCATCAGCTCCTGCGCGCGGGCGTCGATCGCCTCGAGCACCTGGCGCGGGGACAGGCCCGACGCGGCCGTGACGGCCATCCCGGTCGCGATGCGGCGCTTGAGCCCGGCGACGCGCACCATGAAGAACTCGTCGAGGTTCGACGCGAAGATCGCCAGGTAGCGGACCCGCTCGAGCAGGGGCAGCGACTCGTCCTCGGCGAGCTCCAGCACGCGCTGGTTGAAGGCCAGCCACGACAGCTCGCGGTCCCCGAACCGGTCCTCCGGCAGCGCGTCGCCCGGGGCGGACCCCGGCTCGTCCAGGATCTCGGCGAGGTCCGGCTGCGGCGGCGCCTCGATCGGGCTCTCCACCAACGCGTCGGCCTCCCGGTCCAGGCGGGCCTCACCGGGCTCGTCGACGTCGGGAGCCAGGTCGTCCGGACCGTCCGTGGCCAGGTCGTCCGTCCGTGCGTCGGTGGTCATGCCGTCAATCGTCCCACCGGACCGTGCGCCGTGGGAGGTCACGGCGCGTCCGCGTACTGCACGTCGGCGCGCACCGTCTCGAACCCCGCGCGCCGGTACGTCCGGACCGCCGCCTCGTCGCCCGCGGAGACGTAGAGCACCACGCGTCGCAGGCCGCGCGCGCCGAGGTGCGCGAGCGTGCGGGCCGTGAGGAGCCGGCCGAGCCCCCGACCCTGGGCGTCCGGGTCGACGCCGAGCACGTACAGCTCGCCCTCGTCGCTCCCGGGCTCGACCTTCATCCAGACGGAGGCCACGACGACCCCGTCGCGCTCGGCGAGGAGCAGGTCGGCGGGGTCGAACCACGGCTCGGCCTCCCGGGCGTCCAGGTCCGCGCGCGTCATGCGCCCCTGCTCCGGGTGCCGCGCGAAGGCGCGGGCGTTGACGCGCAGCCACGCGTCCTCGTCCCGCCCGACGACGAACGGCCGCACCGTGACACCGGGCGCCACCATGGCGTCCGAGGGCAGGGCGCCCTCGTCCGCGGGCAGGTCGCGCGCCATCTGCCACAGCTCCCGCACGACGGCGAGCCCGGCGCGGGCCGCGAGCGCCCGCGCGGCGGGCAGGTTCCCGTGGGCCCACACCGGTGGCGTTCCGGCGGGCGAGCCGTCGCGCACGGCGGCGAGGAGGGCGGTGCCCAGGCCCCGCCCGCGGTGGTCCGGGTGGACGACCAGCTCGGCGCTCGTCGCGCCGCCGCCCGGGCCGTCGTGGCGCACGGCCGCGTAGCCGACGACGGTGGGCGCCTCGCCCGCCGCCTCGCCCGACGTGTCGCCCGCTGGATCGCCCGAAGCGTGGCCGGATACGGCGAGCACGTGCCGCGCGGGCGAGGGCCCGGCCAGGTCGAGCAGGGTCTGCTCGCCGAGGGCCTCGATGCCGTCGTGCGCCTGGGCCGCCGCGGCGAGCGCGCGCACCGCCGCGGCGTCGCCGGCGTCCAGCTGCGTGTGGGGAGGGACGGTCCGCAGGTGGTGGTCGGCGCTCATGCCCCATCCCATCACGGCACGCGCGGCACGGGACGACGACGGCGGCGGCCTCAGCCGCCGCCGTCGCGCAGTCGTCGTCCGGGGTGCGGTCGGGTCAGTCCGCGCTCGCCGCCGCCGGCGTCGCCAGCCCGGCGCTGATGAGGTCCATCACCGAGGAGTCGGCGAGGGTCGTGACGTCCCCGACCTTGCGGTGCTCGGCCACGTCGCGCAGCAGGCGCCGCATGATCTTGCCCGAGCGCGTCTTCGGCAGCTCGGTGACCACGAGGATCGTTCGCGGCTTCGCGATGGGGCCGATCTCCTTCGCGACGTGGGCCCGCAGCGTCGCCGCCACGTCCGCGCCCTCGCCGGGCTCGTCCACCTTGGCGAGGTGCTCGGCGCGGAGGATGACGAACGCGACCACGGCCTGCCCGGTGGTCTCGTCGCTCGCGCCGACGACGGCCGCCTCGGCGACCATCGGGTGCGAGACCAGGGCGGACTCGATCTCGGTCGTGCTGAGGCGGTGGCCCGAGATGTTCATGACGTCGTCCACGCGGCCGAGGAGCCAGATGTCGCCGTCGGCGTCCTTCTTGGCGCCGTCGCCCGCGAAGTAGATGCCCGGGAACCGCGACCAGTAGGTGTCGACGAAGCGCTGGTGGTCGCCCCAGATGCCGCGGAGCATGGCCGGCCACGGCTCGGTGAGGACGAGGTAGCCGCCCGAGCCGTTCGGCACCGGGTGGGCCTCCTCGTCGACGACGTCGGCGCCGATCCCGGGCAGCGGCGTCTGCGCCGAGCCGGGCTTGGCCGCCGTGACGCCTGGCAGGGGCGAGATCATGATCGCCCCGGTCTCGGTCTGCCACCACGTGTCGACCACGGGGGTGCGGTCCCCGCCGATGACCCGGCGGTACCACATCCACGCCTCCGGGTTGATGGGCTCGCCCACCGACCCGAGCAGGCGCAGCGAGGACAGGTCGTGGCCCGCCGGGATGTCCTCGCCCCACTTCATGCAGGTGCGGATCGCCGTCGGCGCCGTGTAGAGGATGGTCACGCCGTACTTGGCGACGATCTCCCACCAGCGGCCCTTGTGCGGCGTGTCCGGCGTGCCCTCGTACATGACCTGCGTCGCGCCGTTGACCAGGGGGCCGTAGACGACGTACGAGTGCCCGGTGACCCAGCCGACGTCGGCCGTGCACCAGTAGACGTCCGTCTCCGGCTTGAGGTCGAAGACGTTCAGGTGCGTGTAGGCGGCCTGGGTGAGGTAGCCGCCCGTGGTGTGGAAGATGCCCTTCGGCTTCCCGGTCGTGCCGGACGTGTAGAGGATGAACAGCGGGTGCTCGGCGTCGACCGCGACGGGCTCGTGCGTGTCGGAGGCCGCCTCCAGCGCCTCGTGCCACCAGACGTCGCGGCCCTGCGTCCACGCCACGTCCTGGCCGGTGCGGCGCACGACCAGCACGTGCTGGATCGTCGTCGCGGCGCCGTTCGCGCCCGGGGTCAGCGCCTCGTCGACCGCGGGCTTGAGCGCGGCGGCGGCGCCCCGGCGGTAGCCGCCGTCGGCCGTGATGACGAGCGTGGCCTCCGCGTCGGCGATGCGGGAGCGCAGCGCCTCGGCGGAGAAGCCGCCGAAGACGACCGAGTGGATGGCGCCGATGCGCGCGCAGGCGAGCATCGCGATCGCGGCCTCGGGGATCATCGGCAGGTAGATCGCCACGCGGTCCCCGGTGCCCACGCCGAGCGCCTGCATGGCGTTGGCGGCGCGCGAGACCTCGCGCTGCAGGTCGGCGTAGGTGAGGGTGCGCGTGTCGCCCGGCTCGCCCTCGAAGTGCAGCGCGACGCGGTCGCCGTGGCCGGCCTCGACGTGCCGGTCGACGGCGTTGTAGCAGGCGTTGAGGCGGCCGTCGCCGAACCAGCGGGCGACGGGTGCCTGCGACCAGTCGAGGACCTCGGTGAACTCCTGGTCCCAGGTCAGCAGGGTGCGCGCCTGCTCGGCCCAGAAGCCGAGGCGGTCGGACGCGGCACGGTCGTAGACCTCGGGGCGGGCGTTCGCCTGCGCGGCGAACTCGGGGGTGGGTGGGAAGCTCCGGCTCTCGGCGAGCAGGTTCTCGAGCGGTGACGACGAGTTCTCGTGGGTCACTGTTCCTCCGGACGCAGCGTCAGTGGTGCGTCACCGGCTGAGCCGGTGTCGACTCGGATGGTAGAGCAGAGCCCCGGCCGCCGCCGGGAGAAGTCCTCAGGCGGTCCCGTCGGCGGCGGCTGCCCGCTGCTCGGCCCGCGCGGCGTCCGCACGCACCGCCTCGGCGCGTGCGGCGTCGGCCAGGGCGACGCGCTCCGCCCAGCGTCGTCCGATCCGGCGTGCGCGTCCGATCGCGATGCCCGCGGCCGTGAGGAGCGTGCCGGTGACGAGCAGGTGGCCGCTCAAGGCGTTGTCGGTGAGCTGCTCGAGCACGGCGGGGAGCACGCGGTCCCCGAGGAGCTCGTCGACCCACTCCTCCATCCGCACCGGCACGATCAGGTAGGCGAGGCCGAGGCCGACGCCCCACACGGCTCCGCCGACCAGCGGCACGGCCGGCGACCACGTGCCGAGCAGCACGATGACCGCGAGCAGCACCACACCGAGCGCGAGCAGCGTGATGCCGAGCGCGTCGCCCACCGGGTCGCCGCTGACGGCGGCGTCGCTCAGGCGAGCGGTCCCGATCCCGCTGAGCAGGAGTGCCACGGGCGTCAGCACCAGGCCGAGGAGCGTGCCCAGCAGGTGCCGGCCGACGCCGGGCCGCGACGGCCGCTCGGGCAGGTCGTGGTGGTCGGCGGGTGCCGGGTCCGCCCCGCGCCGCCGCGTCCGGCTGTGTCCGGACGCGCTCGCGTCCGCGGCCGCCGTCCCCGCTGATGCCGCCGCCGCGGCACCGGACGTCCCGGCCGCGCCGGTGACGGCCGGGGCGTTCGTGCCCGTGTGGGTCGTCGGCGTGCCACCCGCCGCGGCACCGCTGTCAGCGGCGCCGCCGCCCGTAGAAGGTGCGCCGGCGCCCGTGGCGGCAGCGCCCTCGGCTGAGGCTGCGCCGCTCGTCGTGGATCCGCCGTCGGCGTCCGGCGTGCGCGCCGCGCGTCCCTGCGCGCCGATCACCGGCGGGTACGGGCGTGCCGCCGCGTGCTGGCCGGTGGTCGGGTCCGCAGGGGTCGAGGGCGGTCCGCCCGGCTCGAGCTGCCCGATGACGGGGCCGTCGTCGATGGGGCGACCGGTGACGCTCACGGCCTCCGCGCCGGCCGACGGCTGCGCGTCGGTCCCCGTCCGGTCCGGTCCGTTCGGGTCCCCGGCGCTGCGCGCGTCGGTGCCCACGGGATCGGCAGCCGGCGTCGTGTCGGGTGCGGCACCCTCGTCGGGCTCTCGGCTCGGGAGGGAGGGCATGGTCGGCTCCTGTCGGTGCTGGCGGTTCCCCGTCCGGTTGCGACTCGGATCGCGAGGACGGGGACATGGGGGTCTCGCCTCAACGTAGCGCCGGGGCATCTGGCCCGCTCGCGGGCCGGACTCCGCCTGCCCCTGCGTCGGCCACCACCCGCGGCCCTGCTGCGCGTCTGCCCCGCGGTGGAGCTGCGCGGTATCGAGGCGCGACCACTGACACGGCCCCGCCGAGCCCGTCGGGCCCTGTGGAGGGAGCGCGCGCGGGGGAGTGCGGGTCAGACGTCGACGGTGCGCCGCGCGGCCACCGGGGCCGTGCCGTCGGTCGCCACCACCGCGCCGCCCTCGGGCACGTCACCGGCAGCCGCCACGCGGCGGGCCGACCCCGCGACCACGTACGCGGCGCCGACGAGCACCGCGCCGCCGACGAGGTTCCCGAGGCCCACGACGAGCATGTTGCGGCCCATCTCGGCCCACCCGGTCTCGGGCAGCCCGCCGATGATGCCGAGACCGAAGCTGGTCATGTTGGCGACCACGTGCTCGAACCCCGACGTGATGAACGCGAGCAGGCACCAGAAGATCAGCGCGAGCCGCGCGCCCTCGGACTTCAGCCGCGCCCCGCCCCAGATCGCCAGGCACACGAGCATGTTGCAGAGCACGGCGCGCCAGAACAGCTGCCCGGTCGTCGCCTCGGCCTTGTGCTCCAGCAGGGAGGCGAGCATCTCCCCGGCCGGCGTCCCCGGCGCGAGGACGCCCGACTGGTGCACCATCGCGGCGAACACGAACGCGCCCAGCAGGTTGCCCACGAAGCTCAGGCCCAGCGTCGCCGCGGCCCGTCCCCACGTGACGGCGCGCCCCAGGGCGCCCTGCGTGAGGGTCATCATGTTCGACGTCGCGAGCTCGCCGCCGGCGGTCACCACGAGGGTGAGGGCCACCCCGAACACGAGGCCCTGCACGAGCGGCGCCCAGGGTGACTCGGCGGCGCGCAGCGGTCCGGCCGCGGTGAGCATGAGGACGACGGCGACGCCGATGAAGGCGCCGCCGAGCATGGCCTGGACCAGGTACGCCGCCAGGTTGCGGGTGCTGCGCACCTTCGCTGCGGCGGTCGCCTGCTGCGCCACCAGGGCGTCCGGGATCGTGAGCACCCGTCGATCGTGCCGCAGGCACGCCGCCAGGACATGGGACGAAAGCCCGCGCCGCGCGTCGGGCACCGGAATGATCACCGCACCCCGACGGTTGCCAGCGACGTGAGCCGACTCTTCACCCCCCTGACCCTGCGCGGCACGACGTTCCGCAACCGTGCCTGGCTGGCCCCGATGTGCCAGTACTCCGCGATCGACGGCGTCCCCGGGGACTGGCACCTCGTCCACCTCGGCGCGCGGGCCTCGGGCGGGTTCGGGCTCGTCATCGCCGAGGCGACCGCCGTCGTCCCGGAGGGGCGGATCACGCCGCAGGACACCGGGATCTGGGACGAGACCCAGACCCAGGCCTGGTCGCGCATCGTCCGCTTCGTGCACGAGCGCGGGGCGCGCGCCGGGATCCAGCTCGCGCACGCCGGGCGCAAGGCGTCCACGTACCGCCCGTGGTCGCCGCGCCGGGGCACCGTGCCGGGAGCCGACGGCGGCTGGGCCACCGTCGGGCCGTCCGACGTCGCCTTCGACGGCCTCGACGCGCCGACCGCGCTCACCACCGAGGCCCTGGCCGACGTCGTCACGGCGTTCGCCGCGGCCGCCGAGCGCTCGCTGCGCGCGGGCTTCGACGTCGTCGAGGTGCACGCCGCGCACGGCTACCTGCTGCACGCGTTCCTCTCGCCGCTCTCGAACCGGCGCACGGACGCCTACGGCGGCCCGCTGGAGAACCGGTCGCGCCTCCTGCGCGAGGTCGTCACCGCGGTGCGCGCGGTCTGGCCGCAGGACCGGCCCCTGTTCGTGCGCGTGTCCGCCACGGACTGGACGGACGGCGGTCTGACCCCCGACGAGGTCACGGCGGTCTGCGCGGAGCTCGCCGGGCTCGGCGTGGACCTGGTCGACGTCTCGTCCGGCGGCAACGTCGTCGCTCCGGTCCCCGTCGGCCCCGGGTACCAGGTCCCGCTCGCCCGCCGGGTCCGCGCGGGCGCGGGCGTGCCGGTCGCGGCGGTCGGCCTCATCACCTCGGCCGCGCAGGCCGAGAGCATCCTGGTCGACGGCGCCGCCGACGCGGTCCTGCTCGGGCGCGAGGCGCTGCGCGACCCCATGTGGCCGCTGCGGGCCGCGCACGAGCTGGGCGTGCCCGTCGCCTCGCTCGATCTGGACGCGGTGCCCGACGACGCCGTCGTGCCGGCGCCGTGGCAGCCGCAGTACGAGCGGGGCGCGTGGGCCTAGCGCTCGGCGGCGCGCCCCGTCAGGCGTGCGAGGCCGTCGCGCGCGCGGCCTCCTCCACCGCGGCCGCGACGCGGGTGGTCACCTCCGGGTTGAAGACGCTCGGCACGATGTAGGTCGGGTTGAGCTCCTCGGGCGCGACGACGGCGGCCAGGGCCCGCGCCGCGGCCAGCAGGAGGTCCTCGGTGATGCGGTGCGACTGCGCGTCGAGGAGCCCGCGGAACACCCCGGGGAACGCGAGCACGTTGTTGATCTGGTTCGCGAAGTCCGAGCGTCCGGTCCCCACGATGGCCGCGTGCTGGGCGGCGTCGTCCGGGTCCACCTCGGGGCGCGGGTTGGCCATCGCGAACACGATCGAGCGCTCGGCCATGGTCGCGATGTCGTCCCCGGTGAGGATGTCGGGCGCCGAGAGCCCGATGAACACGTCCGCGCCGACCAGCGCGTCGCGGAGGGTGCCGGTGGCGCCGCGCGGGTTCGTCCGCTCGGCGGTCCACTCGAGCGACTCGTGCAGGTCCGGACGCGCCGCGTGGACCACCCCCTCCACGTCGCACACGACGACGTCGCGCGCGCCCGCCGCGAGCAGGAGCTTGAGCACCGCCGTACCCGCCGCGCCCGCGCCGGACATGACGATCCGCACCGTGGCCAGGTCCTTGCCCACGACCGTGAGCGCGTTGGTCAGGGCGGCGAGCGCGACGATCGCGGTGCCGTGCTGGTCGTCGTGGAAGACGGGGATGTCGAGGCGCTCCCGCAGCCGCCGCTCGACCTCGAAGCAGCGCGGCGCGGAGATGTCCTCGAGGTTGATGCCGGCGAACACGGGCGCGATCGCGCACACGGTCTCGACGATCTGGTCGACGTCGGTCGTGTCGAGCGCGATGGGGAACGCGTCGATGTCGCCGAAGCGCTTGAACAGCGCGGCCTTGCCCTCCATGACCGGCAGCGCGGCGAGCGGCCCGATGTCGCCGAGGCCGAGCACCGCGGTGCCGTCGGTGACCACCGCGATGGTGTTGCGCTTGATCGTCAGGTTGCGGGCGTCGGCCGGACGCGCGGCGATCGCCTCGCACACCCGCGCGACGCCGGGCGTGTAGACCATCGACAGGTCGTCGCGGTTGCGAATGGGCACCTTCGACTCGATCGACAGCTTGCCGCCCAGGTGCATGAGGAACGTCCGGTCGCTCACCCGCTCCACGACGACGCCCGTGAGCCCGCGCAGCGCCGTCACGATGTCGGCGGCGTGCTCCTCGCCCCGTGTCGCGCACGTGACGTCGACGCTGATCCGCTCGTGGCCCGACGCCGTCACGTCCAGCGCGGTGACGATCCCCCCGGAGTGCTCGATCGACGTCGTCAGCTCGCTGACGGCCGTCGGGCGGGCCTCGACCTGCAGGCGGACGGTGATGGAGCTGGACACGCTCGGCGTTGAGGTCACGGGGTCATCGTGGCACCGGTCACCGGCCGCGCCACCTACGCTGGCCCGCGTGCCGGACCATCCCCTCGAGCCGCTCGTCGCGCTCGACGGCGTGACGCAGGCCGTGGCCGAGGCCCGGGCGGCGTGCGAGGAGCTGCGCTGGCACCGCGGGCTGCGCCGCCAGTGGCTCGTCGCCCGCACCGAGTCGGGCGTCCGCTCCGCCCACGCCGGCCTGGCCGCCGACGGCGTCCGCGTGCCGCTCGACGTCGTGCGCGACGTCGCCCGCGGGGCCGCGACGCCGGGCGGGCCGGACGGCCTCGCCGTCGCCGGCGCGCTGGCCGTGCAGGCGGAGGTCGAGCGCCTCATGGCGGCGCCGGGCGCGACCCGCGCCGCGGGGTCCGTGCCGCTCGGCCAGCTCCTGCCGCGCCTGCACGCCGTGGGTGGCGGGCCGGCGGCCGGGCGCTCGGACGCGCCGGGCCGCCCGCGCGCGTCGCAGCCGCCGCAGGACCTGCGGGGTCTCGGACCGGCCCCGGCCGGTGCGGAGCTCGCCGACCGGCTGGCGCTCCTGGCCGAGCTCGCCGCGACGCCGTTGCCACCGTCGGTGCCCGCGCTCGTGCTGGCCGCCGTCGTCCACGGCGAGGTGCTGGCGCTGCGCCCGTTCGTCGCCGGCAACGGGGCCGTCGCGCGGGGCGTCCTGCGCCACCTGCTCACGCGCGACGGCGTGGACCCCGTCGGCGTCGTGGTGCCGGACGTGGTCTGGGCGGCCCGGCCCCACGTGCACCTGTCCGCGGCCGCGCGCTTCGCCACGGGCACGCCGGAAGGCGTCGCGACCTGGCTGCGCCACGTGGCGGGTGCGGTGCGGGCGGGTGCACAGGAGGGGACGCGGGTGGCGGACGCCGTGGTCGCGCGGCGGCTCGCACCGCCGGACGGCGACCGGGACACCGACGGGCCCTGACGCGACGACGGCGCCCCCGGTAGTCCGGGGGCGCCGTCGGCGACAGCTGCGGGAGGAGAGGTATCAGGCGCTTCAGGTACTGCCGCTACGGGGCTAGCCCGGTCGGCAGGTCCGCTCGAGGACAGGTCGAGCGTGGGTTCTCAGGTCCCGCTGTGCTGTTGTGGTTCATTTCTACGCTCGCTTGCCCGACGAGGGAAGGGACTGAAGTCCTAGGCGTCGCCCGACCCACGGGGATGCCCAGCACGTGGCCGGGACCGTGTCAGGACGTGGACCGCCGGTGCCGGCGGACCAGCAGGACGGCCGCGACGGCGGCGACCAGAACCAGCGCGGCGACGGGGATGGTGCGCCGGGGCTGCGGGAACGAGGGCCGCAGGGCGACGGGCCGCGCGAACGTCAGGACGTCCCAGCCGCGCTCGATCGCGAGCCGGCGCAGGGCGCGGTCGGGGTTGACGACGGCGGCGCTGCCCACGGACTCGAGCATCGGCACGTCCGTCACCGAGTCGGAGTAGGCGTAGCTGGCCTCGAGGTCGTAGCCGTGCTCGGCCGCGAGCCGCCGCACCGCCTCCGCCTTCGCGGGGCCGTAGGCGTAGAAGGCGATGCCACCGGTGTAGCGGCCGTCGAGGGTCTCCATCTGCGTCGCGACCACCCGGTCGGCGCCGAGCAGGGCGGCGATCGGCTCGACCACCTCGGACCCCGAGGCCGAGACGACGACGACGTCACGGCCCGCCGCGTGGTGCTCGTCGATGAGCGCGACGGCCTCGGCGTAGACGGTCGGCGCGATGTGCAGGTGCAGGGTCTCGGCGACGATCGAGGACACCTGGGCGACGTCCCACCCGGTGACGAGCGAGGACAGGTGGGCGCGCAGGCGCTCGGTCTGGTCGGCGTCGGCGCGGCCGAGCAGGAACACGAACTGGGCGTAGGCGGTGCGGAGCACGTCGCTGCGCGTGATCAGCCCGCCCGCGTAGAACGGACGGGAGAAGGCGGTCGCCGACGACGTCGCGATGATCGTCTTATCCAGGTCGAAGAACGCGGCGGCACCCATGTCGCTCCCTCCGCGCCCCTCCCGGACGCTCCGGCCGGCCTCCCGTGAGGGTAGCGAGCCGGCGCCCTGCCGGGAGTCGCGGTGATCGTCATGTCCGGGTCGTCCCCAGTCCGGGGCCTTCGGGCGTCGTCCCCAGGCCCGCGGGTCCTTCCGTCGTGCCGCGCGACGGCGCCGCCACGCTGCTCGGCGGAGGTGGTGCGGTGCGAGCGCGGGTGGTCGTCGTGGTGGGGGCGTGCGGCGGGGTCGGGGCGTCCACGCTCGCGGCCTTGCTCGCGCTGCGCGCGGTGCGCGCCGGGACGAGTCCGGTGCTCGTGGACCTCGCCGCGACGGGCGGCGGGGTCGACGTCCTCCTGGGCACGGAGGACCTGCCGGGGGTCCGCTGGCCGGACCTCGCGCACGTGCGGGGTGCCCTCGCCGGCGCCGATCTCGACGGCGCGCTGCCGACGTGGCGCGGCGTGGACGTGCTCGGCGGTGACCGGCGCGGCGGTGCCCCGCCCCGGGCAGCGGTCGAGGCGCTGTGGCCCGCCCTGGAGGAGCGGTACGGCGTCGTCGTCGTGGACGCCCCGGCCGCCGCGCTGGCCGACGATGCCGTGGGCGGCGTGCTCGCGACGCGGCCCCACCTGCTGCTCGTCACGGGCCAGGACGTGCGCGGGGTCGCCGCCGGGCTGACGGCGGCGGCCGGGCTCGAGGCGGGCGGGGCTCCGGGCGCGCAGCTCGTGCTGCGGCGTCGGCGGTCACCGCGCGTCGCGCCCCTCGAGGCGGCGCAGGTCCTGGACGCCCCCCTGCTCGGGCTGCTGCCCGGCGACCGGCGCGTCGCGGCCGCCGTCGACCGCGGCTTCGGGCCGTGGGTGCCCGGTCGCTCGGCGCTCGCCCGGTCGGTCGAGCGGGTCGCACGGGGGTGCGGGATCACCGGGCCGGTGCGCGGCGCCCGCGGCAGGGGCCGGCGTGCCTGAGGGCCGGGCGGTCCGCGCGGCCCTGCCCGGCCGCCCGGGCGCGGCGCTGGACCCGCATGCGCCCGACGCCCGCCTCATCGCCGAGGTCCGCCGGCGGGCGGCCGGGGGCACCGCCCCGGCGCGGGAGACGGTCGCGGCGATCGTGCGCGACCGCGGCGCCGTGCTGGGCAGCGCCGACCTGGACGCGCTCGTCGCGGCCGTGGGCGCCGAGGTGGGCGGCGCCGGTCCGCTGCAGCCGCTCCTGGACGCACCCGACGTCACGGACGTCCTGGTCAACGGCCCGCGCGACGTGTGGGTCGACCGCGGGCGGGGTCTCGAGCGCACCGGCCTCGACCTCGGGGACGCGTCGCGCGTCCGCGCCCTCGCCGTCCGGCTCGCCGCGGCGGGTGGGCAGCGCCTCGACGACGCGGCGCCCGTGGTCGACGCGCGCCTGCCCGACGGGACGCGCCTGCACGCCGTGCTGCCACCGGTCGCGCCCGACGGTGCCCTGCTGTCCCTGCGCGTCCTGCGCCGCACGTCGTTCTCGCTCGAGGAGCTGGTCGCGTCGGGGACCGTGGCGGCGGAGGTCGCCCCCGTCCTGCGCGCGCTCGTGGCGTCCCGGGCGAACGTCCTCGTCTCCGGCGCGACGGGGACGGGCAAGACGACGCTCCTGGCATCGCTCCTCGGGCTGGTCCCGCACGACGAGCGCGTCGTCGTCATCGAGGAGGTCGGGGAGCTGGCGCCTCGGCACCCCCACGTCGTCCGCCTCGCGGCCCGGCGCCCGAACGTCGAGGGCGCGGGCGAGGTGGACCTGGCGGCGCTGGTGCGGCACGCGCTGCGGATGCGGCCCGACCGCATCGTCCTGGGGGAGTGCCGGGGTGCCGAGGTGCGCGAGGTGCTCACGGCGCTCAACACGGGCCACGACGGCGGCTGGGCGACGGTGCACGCCAACGGCGTGCGCGACGTCCCGGCGCGGCTCGAGGCGCTGGGGGCGCTCGCCGGCCTCGGACCGGAGGCGCTCGCGGCGCAGGCCGCGGGCGCGCTCGACGCGGTCGTGCACCTGCGGCGCACGGACGGTCGTCGGCGGGTCGCGGAGATCGGGGCGATCGCGCTCGGCCGACGCCTCGTCGTCGAGCCGGTGCTCGAGTCCGGGCCCGACGGCGCCGTCCGGTACGGACCGGGCTGGCCGGCGCTCGCGGCCCGCTGCGGCCTGGCGACCTGCGCCGGGGGCGCACGATGAGCCGCGCCACGGCGCTGCGGCCGGCGCGCGCCCGGCGCCGGCGGCCGCGGCGGTCGTGGTGGCGGCGCGGTCGTCGGCCCGCACCCGGCTCGGCTGCCGAGCTGGACGACCTGGTGGCCGCCGTGACCGGCGTCGCGGCCGCCCTGCGCAGCGGCGCGCTGCCGGCGCAGGCGTGGCGGCGGGCCGGGGTGCTCGCCCCCGACGGCGCCCCCGAGCCCGCCGATCTCGCGCGCCGGTGGCCGGGACGCCCGGCGGCGGTGGCGACCCTGGTGGCCGCCACGCGGCTCACCGCGACCCTCGGTGCCGCACCCGCGACCGTCCTCGACCAGGTCGCGGCGTCGCTGGCCCGCGAGGGCGAGGCGGCCGGTCAGCGGCGCGCAGCCCTCGCCGGCCCGCTCGCGACCGCGCGGCTGCTCGCCTGGCTGCCCGCCGTCGGTCCGGTGCTCGGCCTGGTGCTCGGCGCCGACCCGGTGGGCGTGCTGCTCGACGGTCGCGGCGGCACGGCACTCCTCGTCGCGGGCCTGCTCCTGGTCCTGGGCGGCCGACGCTGGACCGCGCGGCTCCTCGCCGACGCGCAGGACCAGGGGTGAGCCGGGCGCAGCGGCTCGGCCGCGCGGGTGGTGCGGGCGGTGCGACCGGCAACCTCGGCGGGGCCCAGGACCTCCGCGGGGCCCAGGACTGCCCGGACCTGGCCACCGTGCTGGACCTGGTGGCCGCGGCCTGTGCCGCCGGGGCCGGCGTGCCGGCGGCGCTCGTCGCGGTCGGCGCGGCGCTGCCCGGGGACCGGGGCCGGCTGCTGGTGCGCGCGGGTGGCGCCCTCGCGCTGGGCGCGGCGTGGGACGAGGCGTGGCAGAGCGCACGGGAGGGCCCCGTCGCCGACGGCCCCGGCGCCGGTGACCCTGGTGCCGGTGACCCCGGTGCCGACGTGATCGCCGACGCCCTTCGCGCGTCGTGGGAGACGGGCGCCGCGCCCGGGCCCGCGCTGCAGGCGGCCGCGCGCACGGCCCGGCGTGAGCGGCACGCGCGCGCCATGGAGGCGGCGGGGCGGCTCGGCGTGCGCCTCGTGCTGCCGCTGGGCCTGTGCTACCTGCCGGCGTTCGTCCTGGTGGGGCTCGTGCCGGTGCTGGTCTCGATGGCGTCGGGCGGGCTCAGCCGGTGAGCGTCCACAGGTCCTCGGGCCGGACGGTCGTCCACCGGCCCTCGGGTCCCCGACCCCGGCCCGGCCCGCGCGGCGCGACCGTGGGCGGGCGCCGCACGGCGCACCCGGTGCCCGCGCGACGGGCCTGACGAGAGGTGGATCCATGACCATGACGACACCAGCACCCGGGACGGAGGTCGCGCGCGCGCCGGCAGCGGTCGTCACGCGACGGCGCCGCGCCGTGGACCGCGTGCGCGCCGGCCTCGGCGTCCGTGACGCGGGGATGGCGACGGCCGAGTACGCGATCGTGACGGTCGCGGCCGCGGGCTTCGCCGGCCTGCTCCTGCTGATCCTGCGCAGCGAGGAGGTCCGGGGCCTCCTCCTGGGCATCGTCCGCGGCGCGCTGTCGGTGTGAGCGTCCGGCCCGGGCCCCGCGACCGGGGAGCGGTGACCGCGGAGCTCGCGCTCGCGCTCCCCGCCGTCGTCCTCGTGCTCGCGGCGCTCCTGGTGACGGCGTCCGTCGCCGCGGGGCAGCTGCGGTGCGCGGAGGGGGCCCGGGCCGGTGCGCGCCTCGCCGCCCTGGGCGAGCCGGACGCGACCGTCGCCGACGTCGCACGCCGGGTCGCCGGCGAGGGCGCCCGCGTCGGCGTGGCGCGGGACGGCACGTGGGCCGAGGTGACCGTGGCGGCGGACGGCCCCGCCGCCTGGTTCACGGGCGGGGCGGTCGCCGTGTCCGCGACGGCGACCGCGTGGGTCGAGCCGTGAGCCGGCGGGTCGGGCCGCGCGGCGACGATCGCGGCGCGGGCACCGTGCTGGTGCTCGCCCTCGTGGGCGTCGTCGTGCTGCTGTGCGGGGCGCTCGGGGTGCTGGTCGGCGGCCAGCGCGAGCGCCAGGCCGCACGGACCGCGGCGGACCTCGCCGCGCTCGCGGCGGCCGAGGCGGTCGTCCTGCCCGACGGCGTGACGGACGCGACCGGGGGCGGCCGGGACGACGCGTGCGCGCGCGCCGGGCAGGTGGCCGCGCGCAACGGCGCCCGCGCGAGCCGGTGCGTCGTCTCCGGGCGCGTCGTGGAGGTGACCGTCGTGCGGGCCGGTCCGTGGCGGGCCGCCGCGACGGCGTGGGCCGGGCCGGCTTCCGAGCGGGACGGGTCAGCCGACGGCGTCCTCGCCCTCGTGGGCGAGGACCGCGTCGAGCAGCCGGATCGCGCCGGCCTTGTCCAGGGGGTTGTTGCCGTTGCCGCACTTGGGCGACTGCACGCACGCCGGGCAGCCGGCGCCGCACGCGCACCCCGCGATGGCGTCCCGCGTGGCACGGAGCCACGCCGCGCCGAGGTGGTAGCCGCGCTCGGCGAAGCCGGCGCCGCCCGGGTAGGCGTCGTAGACGAAGACCGTCGCCACCTCGGTGTCCACGTGCAGGGCCGTGGACACCCCGCCGAGGTCCCAGCGGTCGCACGTCGCGAGCAGCGGCAGGAGCCCGATCGACGCGTGCTCGGCCGCGTGCAGCGACCCGGGGACGTCGCCGTCGTCCAGCTGCGCCTCCGCGAGCAGCGACGCCGGCGCCGTCCACCACACGGCGGTCGTCGAGAGCGTGCGCGCCGGGAGGTCGAGCACGTCCCCGCCGACCGGGACGAGGTCCGGCAGCCGGCGCTTCTGGTAGCTGATGACCTGCGTCGTGACGTCGACGGGCCCGAACCCCCAGCGCACCGGACCGGCCTGCCGTTCCTGGCGGACGCCCCGGATCTCGATCGACGTGAGGAAGCGCGACCAGGTCCCGTAGTCGACCCGCTTCGGGTGGACGACCGCCACCGACGCCTCGAGGTCGAGCTCGTCCACCACGTACGTCGCGCCCTGGTGCACGTAGACGGCGCCGGGGTGGACGCTGGCGTCGGCCGAGCCCGCGTCGACGGTGCCCAGCAGCCGCCCCGTGCCCTCCTCCACCACCCGGACCGGCTCGCCGCCCGAGCCACGCAGGTCGGTCAGCCGGGAGGCCGGGTCCGCGTGGGTCCAGTACCAGCCGGAGCTGCGGCGGCGCAGGGCCCCGCGCGCGACCAGCACGTCGAGCAGCTCCGCCGTGCCGGGGCCGAACAGCGCGACGTCGTCGGAGCGCAGCGGCAGCTCCGCGGCCGCGGCGCACAGGTGCGGCGCGAGCACGTAGGGGTTCGTCGGGTCGAACACGGTGGCCTCGACGGGCGTGGCGAAGATCGCCTCCGGGTGGTTCACCAGGTAGGTGTCGAGCGGGTCCTCGCGCGCCACGAGGGCGACCAGGCCGTCGGCCCCCGCACGCCCGGCGCGGCCCGCCTGCTGCCAGAGCGAGACCCGCGTGCCGGGCCAGCCGGCGATGAGCACGGCGTCGAGCCCCGAGATGTCCACGCCGAGCTCCAGCGCGTTCGTCGTCGCCAGGGCGCGCAGCGTGCCGTCGCGGATCGCCCGCTCCAGCTCGCGGCGCTCCTCGGGCAGGTAGCCGCCGCGGTACGCCGCGACGGCCGCACCCAGCCCCGGCCGGACGCTCTCGAGGTGGCGCTGCGTGGACGCGGCCACGGACTCCGCCCCGCGGCGCGAGCGCGTGAAGGCCAGCGTCCGGGCGCCCGCGACCGTGAGGTCCGCGAGCAGGTCCGCGACCTCCGCGGTCGCCGTGCGGTGCGTGGGCTGGGTGGGCGCGTCGTCGCGCGGCGCGTCGGGGGAGTCCGCGGGGGCGAGGGTCGGGTCGAGCCCCGCCATCACGGGTGGCTGCCACAGCGCGAACGTCTTGGTGCCCCGCGGCGAGGCGTCGTCCGTCACGGCGACGACGCCGCTCGGGTCCACGCCGAGCAGCCGGGCCGCGCTCTGCGCCGGGTCGGACGTCGTCGCCGACGCCAGCACGACGGTCGGCTGGGCGCCGTGGTGCGCGGCCAGCCGGCGCAGCCGGCGGAGCACGGCCGCGACGTGCGCGCCGAAGACGCCGCGGAACGCGTGGCTCTCGTCGACGACCACGTACCGCAGGTCGCGCAGCAGCCGGGTCCAGCGGCGGTGGCCGGGCAGGAGCGCGAAGTGCAGGAAGTCGGGGTTGGTCAGCACGACGTCGGCGTGGTCCTGGACCCACCGGCGCTCGGTCACGTCCGTGTCGCCGTCGCAGGTCGCGACGCGCAGGTCGCGCGTGCCGGCCGCGGCCAGGAGGCGCTCGAGCCCCGCGAGCTGGTCCGCGGCGAGGGCCTTGGTCGGGCACAGGTACAGGACCGTGCCGCGCCGCGTGGTGCCGGGCAGGACCGTTCGGGGACGGGGACGGGGGCCGGCCGCACCCGCCGGCGCGCCGCCCGCGCCGTCACCCGAGGCGTCGTCGGGCACGGGGCGGCGCGGCGCGTGCCGCACCGCGGTCAGCGCCGGGAGCCAGAACGCGAGCGACTTGCCGGAACCCGTCGAGGTCGCCAGGACGGTGTGCCGACCCGACCACGCCGCCTCGGCCGCCTCCACCTGGTGCGCCCACGGCCGGTCCACCCCGAGCGTGCGGTACCCCGCGACGAGCTCGGGGTCGGCCCACGTCGGCCAGGGCGCGCGGCGCCCGGGGCGTGCCGGCAGCCGCTCGACGTGGGTGACGCGGTCCGCGCGCCTGCCGCCGGCCAGCAGCACGCTCAGCAGGGCGTCGCCGCCGGTGACCTCGTCCACCGGGTGATCGTGCCATCGGGGCCGGACATCCACGGTCCGCGGACGCGTCCGCGGCGCCTCCGGCGGGGGATACGATCTTGCTCGCGGCGGGGTGGCGTCCGCCGGTGGTGGGCGTGTTCTGTTTCAATGAGCGCTCCGCCCGCACGCGCGCGTCTCGGTGAGCGCGCCGGGCGGACGTGGCCCAGGATGGGTGCGGCCGCCGGAGGGCGGCCGGTTCCGCAGGACGTCGAGCTGTGAAGGAGACCGGTGTGGACGTGTCCGTCACGAGTCGCGCGAGCGGCGACCGGACCGTGGTCGACGTCACGGGGGAGATCGACGTCTACACGGCCCCGGTGCTGCGCGAGGAGCTCGCCTCCCTCATCGACGCGGAGAAGACCGACATCCTCGTGAACCTCACGGGCGTCCGGTTCATGGACTCCACGGGCCTGGGTGTCCTCGTCGGTGCCC
This sequence comes from Actinotalea sp. JY-7876, assembly GCF_014042015.1. Lineage (NCBI taxonomy): Bacteria > Bacillati > Actinomycetota > Actinomycetes > Micrococcales > Cellulomonadaceae > Actinotalea > Actinotalea sp. JY-7876. Next base: position 477,702 of record NZ_CP059493.1, read on the forward strand.
TGAAGAAGGTGCGCACCGTCGGCGGCGACCTCCAGCTCGTCATCGACCAGGAGAAGATCCTCAAGGTCTTCCGCATCACCGCGCTCACGCAGGTCTTCACGATCCACTCGTCGCTCGACGAGGCGCTCCAGGGCTGAGCGCCCGGCGCCGACGCAGACGCAGCAGACGCCGAACGGCCGGTCCCCCGAGCGGGGGACCGGCCGTTGTGCGTCGGTCGCTGACCAGGTCAGGGCGGCTCAGCTCACGGCAGCGGCTTGCCGCCCGTCACGCCGATGCGCTCGCCACTGATGTAGCTGGACTCCTGCGAGGCGAAGAAGACGAAGGCGGGAGCCAGCTCGGCCGGCTGTCCGGCGCGCCCCATCGGGGTGTCCGCGCCGAACTGCTCGACCTTCTCGGCATCCATCGTGGCGGGGATGAGCGGCGTCCAGATGGGCCCGGGTGCGACGGCGTTGACCCGGATGCCCTGCTCCGCGAGCTGCTGCGCGAGCCCCTTGGTGAAGTTGAGGATGCCCGCCTTGGTCGTCGCGTAGTCGAGCAGCTGCGGGCTCGGCTGGTACCCCTGGATGGAGGCCGTGTTGATGATGCTCGCGCCCTCCTGCATGTGGGCGAGCGCGGCCTTGGTCAGCCAGAACATCGCGTAGATGTTGGTCTTCATCACGCGGTCGAGCTGCTCGGTCGTGATGTCGAAGATCCCGTTCTCCTGCGCCATCTGGTACGCCGCGTTGTTCACCAGGACGTCGATGCCGCCGAGCTCGGCCACCGCCTGGTCCACGATCGCCTGGCACTGCTCCTCGCTGCGGATGTCACCCGGTGCGAGCACCGCCGTGCGGCCCGCGTCACGCACGTGCTGCGCCGTGATCTCGGCGTCCTCCTGCTCCTCGGGCAGGTAGGAGATGAGGACGTCGGCGCCCTCGCGCGCGAACGCGATGGCCACGGCCCGGCCGATCCCGGAGTCGCCGCCGGTGATGACCGCCCGCTTGCCCTCGAGCTTGCCCGAGCCGACGTAGGAGTCCTCGCCGTGGTCGGGCTGCTGCTCCATGTCGGACGTCTCGCCCGGGTGGTCGATCTTCTGCGCGGTCTGCTCCTCGGGGCGCCGGAACTGCTCGGTGGGGTCCTGCGGGGTGTGCTGGTCGCTCATGGTGCTCCCTCGGTGGTGGTGGGGCGGGATGGAGGTGTCAGTCGGTCGTCCAGGTGGTGGTGAGCGGGCTCTCGTCCAGGTGCGCGAGCAGGTCGGCGACGTCGTCGTAGACCTCGACCGCGCCCGCGGACCGCAGCTCCGCGCGCGACGTGCCGCCGGAGAGCAGCCCGACGCACGGCACTCCGGCGCGCGCGGCGGCCTGCACGTCCCACACCGAGTCGCCGACCATCACGGCCCGCTCGGCGGGCACGGCGGCGGCGTCGAGCGCGGCCTGCACGAGGTCGGGCTCCGGCTTCGCCTCGTCGACGTCCTGGTCGGACGTGATGCCGGCGACGACGTCGTCCAGGTCGAGCGTGGCGCGCAGCTTCTCGAGCTCGTCGGGCGCGGCCGATGTCGCCAGCACGGCGGCGGCCCCCCGGTCGGCGATCGCGCGCACGAGGTCGCGGGCGCCGTCGAACGGGCGGAGCAGGGGCGCGAGCTCCGCGTAGTACGCGGAGTGGCGCTCGCGCACGTCGTCGCCGAGCGTCTCCGCGTCCTCGTCCCCGAGGATCTCGGCGACGAGGAGGTCGGAGCCCATGCCGATGCAGCGGTGCACGCGCCACGCGTCGGCGGGGCGGCCGACGTCGGCGAACGCACGCACCCAGGCGTGGACGTGCAGGAAGTTGGAGTCGACGAGCGTGCCGTCGATGTCGAGCAGCACGGCACCGGGAGCGTGGGAGGTCACCCCACAGTCCTAACCCGGCTGGCCGTCCCCCGCGCGTCGAGCGGGCGGTTCGCGCCGCCCCGCGCCGGCCCGCGCACCCGTGGGGTGCTGTGACGCAGATCTCACCCGTAGACTTCGCCGCGTCTGCGGCCAGGGGGGCCGCGCGCCGCCGGCAACGAGGCCGGCGGCTCCCTAGTCGTAGGAGGACGCATGCCGTCGCTCGGGACATCGAGCCTCACCATCGTGGGCGTGATCGCTGCCATCGCGGTCGTCTCGCTCGCCTTCGCCGTCGTCCTGCGCCGCCAGGTGCTCGCGGCGCCCGAGGGCACGGCCAAGATGCAGGAGATCGCGCTCGCGGTGCAGGAGGGTGCCTCGGCGTACCTGAACCGCATGTTCCGCACGCTGGTGCTGTTCGCGGTGCTGGTCTTCGCGCTGCTCTTCCTGCTCCCGGGCGACACCGGCGTCAAGCTGGGACGGTCGATCTTCTTCCTGCTCGGCGCCGGCTTCTCGGCCGCGATCGGCTACCTCGGGATGTGGCTGGCCACCCGCGCGAACCTGCGGGTGGCCGCGGCCGCGATGCGGCCGAACGGGCGCATCGAGGGCTCGCGCATCGCGTTCCGGACGGGCGGCGTCGTCGGCATGTCGGTCGTGGGGCTCGGCCTGCTCGGCGCCGCGTCGGTCGTGCTCATCTACCGCGAGCAGGCGCCCGCCGTGCTCGAGGGCTTCGGCTTCGGCGCCGCCCTGCTCGCGATGTTCATGCGCGTGGGCGGCGGCATCTTCACCAAGGCGGCCGACGTCGGCGCGGACCTGGTCGGCAAGGTCGAGCAGAACATCCCGGAGGACGACCCGCGCAACGCCGCCACCATCGCCGACAACGTCGGCGACAACGTGGGCGACTGCGCCGGCATGGCCGCCGACCTCTTCGAGTCCTACGCGGTGACGCTCGTCGCCGCGCTCATCCTCGGCAAGGTCGCGTTCGGCGAGCAGGGCCTGGTCTTCCCGCTGATCGTCACCGCCATCGGCGCGGTGACGGCGGCCCTGGGCGTCTACATCACGCGCGTGCGCGGCTCGGAGAGCGGCCTGGCGGCGATCTACCGCGGCTTCTACACCTCGGCGCTGATCGGCGCGCTGCTCGCGGGCGCCGCCGCGTTCCTCTACCTGCCGTCGTCCTTCGCCGAGCTCTCGGGCGTCGGCGAGGAGCTCGCCGTCCACACGGGCGACCCGCGCGTGGTCGCGACCCTCGCCGTCGCGATCGGCGTCGTGCTGGCCGGCGTCATCCTGTGGCTCACCGGCTACTTCACGGGCACGACGTCGAAGCCCACGCTGCACGTGGCGCGCACGTCGCTGACCGGCGCCGCGACGGTCGTCCTGTCCGGCATCGGCGTCGGGTTCGAGTCCGCCGTCTACACGGCCGGCATCATCGCGGCCGCGATCTGCGGGGTCTTCCTCATCTCCGGCGGCTCCGTCACGCTCTCGCTCTTCCTCATCGCGCTGGCCGGCTGCGGCCTGCTCACGACCGTCGGCGTCATCGTCGCGATGGACACCTTCGGCCCGGTGAGCGACAACGCGCAGGGCATCGCGGAGATGTCCGGCGACGTCGACGCGGAGGGCGCCCAGATCCTCACCGACCTCGACGCCGTCGGGAACACCACCAAGGCGATCACCAAGGGCATCGCGATCGCGACCGCCGTCCTGGCCGCGACCGCGCTGTTCGGCTCGTACACCGACGCCGTCCGCCAGGCGGTGGCGGAGCTCGGCGACGCGCTCGACACGTCGGGGACCGCGCTCGCGATGGTCTCCTACGAGGTCATCTCCCCGATCACGCTCGTCGGCATCATCCTCGGTGCCGCGACGGTGTTCCTGTTCTCCGGGCTGGCGATCGACGCGGTGACCCGCGCGGCCGGCGCGATCGTCTTCGAGGTGCGGCGGCAGTTCCGCGAGATGCCCGGGATCATGACGGGCGAGGTGCGGCCGGAGTACGGCAAGGTCGTCGACATCTGCACGCGCGACTCCCTGCGCGAGCTCGCCACCCCAGGGCTGCTCGCCGCCTTCGCGCCCATCGCCGTCGGCTTCGGCCTGGGCGTGGGGCCGCTGGCCGGGTTCCTCGCCGGCGCGATCGGCGCCGGCGTGCTCATGGCCGTCTTCCTCGCCAACTCCGGCGGCTCGTGGGACAACGCGAAGAAGATCGTCGAGGACGGGAAGTACGGCGGGAAGAACTCCGACGCGCACGCCGCCGTCGTCATCGGCGACACCGTCGGCGACCCGTTCAAGGACACCGCCGGCCCGGCGATCAACCCGCTGCTCAAGGTGATGAACCTCGTCGCGCTGCTCATCGCGCCCGCGGTGGTCCAGGTCAGCCTGGGCGACGACGCCAACCACGCGCTGCGGCTCGGCATCGCCGGTGCCGCCGCGTGCATCGCGTTCGGCGCGGTGATCGTGTCCCGGCTGCGGGCGGCCGCCGTCGACCGCGAGGGCAGGCTCGAGCGCGAGGTGCACCTCGTCTGACCGGGCCCCGGCGTGCGGCGAGGGTGGGACCCGCAGGTCCCACCCTCGCCGCACGTCGTCGGTGGCTCAGTCGCGCGTCATCACCTGGGTGAAGCCCGTGGTGTCGACCCCCTCGACCTGCGGGGTGAGGCGCAGCTCGTCGTCGGTGCACTCGTAGGTCGAGACGCCGCCGAGCGGGACGCCTGATGCCTCGGCGCTCTCGATGCCGGGGATCTCCGTCTCCTGGCCGTCCACGATCGACGTGTTCCGCACGGTCAGGCCGCTGAGGTCGACGTCGCTGATCGTGAGCTCGGTGTCCGTGGCCGTGTAGGCCGCCACGAGCGTGCCGTCGTACGAGGTCGTGGTCGTCACGGGGGCGCCCTCGAGCTCGATCGTCACGGAGGACACCTGGTCCTCGTAGACCGTCGTCATCGCGGACCCGTCGAACGTCACCGTCGACGTGCCGGTGACCTCGACCTGCGGGTTGAGCTCCTCCATGCCCGGCGCGGAGAGCATCGACTCGCCGACGCTGCTCACGTCCACGGACCAGGTGCCGGCGAGGCAGTCCGGGCCACCGGCGGCCGCGGCGTCGCCGTCCGCCCCGTCCTCGGGCTGCTCGTCGCCGCCCTCGGTGGCCTCGTCGCTGGCCGTCGGCTCCGCGGTCTCGGGGTCGTCGCCGCCGGACGTGCACGCGGTCAGGGTGAGGAGCGCCGCGAGGGCGATCGGCGTGGCGGCGGTGCGGGTCAGGCGCATCGGTGCTCCAGGAGGTCGTGGGCGGTGACGGGGCCGCGCCGGTGGCGAGTGCCCCGGTGGCCGCAGACCGTCATGCAACCACGGGACCGAGGGGCGCGCCGGGCCGGTGACCGGACCGTGACCTCCGACGCGCCACAATGGCTGGGTGCCCAGGTCGCTGCGAGTGCTCACGTACAACATCCGCCAGCTGCGGGACGACGCCGCCGGAGTCGCGGAGGTCCTGCGCCGCGCCGACGCCGACGTCGTCGCGATCCAGGAGCCGCCGCGCGGCCCCTTCGGCCGCTCGCGCCTGCGACGCCTCGCGGCCGACGCCGGCTACGACGTCGCCGTCGGCGGTGGCCGCGCCCGGACGACGGCGCTGCTCGTGCGTGAGGGCACGACGGCCACGACCACGCAGGGCGTGTGGCTCAAGTGGCGTCCCGGGCGCACCCGCCGTGGGCTCGCCATGGCGGAGGTCGCCGGGGTGCGGGTGATCAGCGCGCACCTGAGCCTGCACGAGGCCGAGCGGCTCCAGCACGCGCACCGCCTCATGCTCCTGGTGCGGTCGGCGCCCGGCGACTGCGTGGTCGCGGGGGACCTGAACGAGGAGCCCGGCGGTCCGACGTGGCGGCGCCTCGGCCTGCACCTGCGTGACCTGTCCGCGGCCACGGGCCCGACGTTCACGGCGCGCAACCCCCGCCGGCGCATCGACGCGGTGCTCGCCACGGGCGGCGTCAGCGCGGTGCACGTCCGGCGGATCGACGACGAGGTCGCCCGCACGGCGAGCGACCACCTCCCCGTCCTCGCGGAGCTCCGCTGGTGAGTGCGGTGCCCGGCGTGCTGGCACCCGGGGCGGCGCCGCGCACCGACGAGGCGCTGCTGCCGCTGCTCCACGCCGACCTGCGGGCCGCCTCGTTCTCCGCGACCGACGTCGAGACCCTCGTCGGCCCCGTGGCGGCCGCGGCGCTCGACCGGGAGCAGACCCTGCCCGCCCGGCGCGCCGCCCGGGCCGCCGGGGCCGAGCCCCTCGCGGTGCTCGTGCGGCTGTTCCTGTGCGGCGACGACGTGACGCGCCGCGACCTGGACGCCGCGCTGCCGCGCGTCGGTGCCCGGGGCGCGGAGCACCTCGGCATCGTGACGGCGGCCGGGGCCGCGTCGCAGGACGCCGTGCGCGCGGCCGTCGACCTCAGCCCGGTCGAGTACGAGGCGCCGGGCGGCGGGGCGGGGACGTGGTTCGTCGCCTCGGACATGGGCGAGGCCGTGACGGGCGCCGCCCTGCGCGCTGACCACGTGCTCGGCGTCGGCGGCGCGTCCACCAGCCTCGCCCGCGCGACGATCCGCGAGCCGCGCCGGCGCACCCTGGACCTCGGCACCGGGTGCGGCATCCAGGCGCTCTACGCCGCGACGCACAGCGACGACGTGGTCGCGACCGACGTGTCCGCGCGGGCCCTGGCCTTCGCGCGCTTCAACGCGGCGCTCGCCGGGATGCGCCTCGACCTGCGGCGCGGCTCGATGCTCGAGCCCGTCGCGGGCGACCCGGGGTTCGACCTGGTCGTGTCCAACCCGCCCTTCGTCATCACGCCGCGGCACCACCGCGACGGCGCCGCGCCCGAGGCCGGCCTGCCGCACTACGAGTACCGCGACGGCGGCCGTGCGGGCGACGACCTGGTGCGTGACCTCGTCGTCGACGTCGGCTCCGTGCTCGCCCCGGGCGGCGTCGCGCAGCTCCTCGGCAACTGGGAGCACCGGCGCGGGGAGCCCTGGACGGAGCGCGTCGGCGCGTGGCTCGACCGTGCCGGACTGGACGCCTGGGTGGTCCAGCGGGAGGTCCTCGACCCCGCCGAGTACGCCGAGACGTGGCTGCGGGACGGCGGCGCGACCGCCGACCGTGACACCGCGGGCTGGGAGGCCGCCTACGGCGCGTGGATCGACGACTTCGCGGCGCGCGACGTGGAGGCGGTCGGGTTCGGCATGCTCCTGCTGCGCCGGGCCCAGGGGGCGCCGACCCTGCGCCGCGTCGAGGAGTGGACCGGTCCGCTGCGGCGCCCGCTCGGCGACCACCTCGCGGCGGCGCTGCGCGCGCACGACTGGCTCGTGGCCCACGACGACGACGCGCTGGCGCGAGCCCGACTGACCGTCGCGGGCGACGTCACGGAGGAGCGCCACCTGCGCCCGGGCGCGGCCGATCCCTCGGTCGTCCTGCTGCGCCAGGGCGGGGGGTTCGGCCGGACGGCGCGGGCGGGCACGGCCCTGGCCGGGCTGGTCGGCGCGTGCGACGGCGAGCTCGCCGTGGGCCAGGTGGTCGGCGCGCTCGCGGTGATCCTCGACGCGCCCGCCGACGCGCTCGCCGCGGAGCTGCTCCCGCAGGTCCGGGACCTGGTGCGCGACGGGTTCCTCGTCCCGCCGCGGTGAGCACACCCGTCGGCCGGGCACACCCGTCGGCCGGGCACGCCCGCGCCGAGCGCGGACTCAGCCCGCCAGGACCGGGTGGTTGCTCCGCAGGACCCCGCCGGGGTCGACCTCCCGCTTGACCCGCTGCAGGCGCCCGAGCACGTCGGCGGGGTAGACGTCCGTGAGCGGCGCGCCCTCCTGGTGGAAGGTGAGGGTCGAGCCGGTCGTGGCCCAGGGGCCGACGTCGCGGTCGAGCCGGTCGACGGCGCCCCGGCCCTCGCGGACCCCCTCGGGGTCGCGCGCCATCCCCATCGCCCAGAGCGAGTACTCCGGCTCGACCCGCAGCCCGGCGCCCCGGGCCGGGTCCGCGCGCCGCAGCGCGCCGCCGAGGTGCCGGACCTGGGAGTAGGTCAGGGGCGCACCGGGCCCGACGTGCCGCAGGACCACGTCCACGAGTGCGTCGTCGACGCGCGTGACCGGCCGGGCCACGTTGACCGCCGTGATCCCCGTCGGCGCCTCGTCCGGCTCCTCGCTGATGGTGCCGAGGTCGCTGGGCCGCAGGGCGCGCAGCGTCTCGCGCAGCACGGGTCCGAGGGCGCGGAAGGGCGCGAGGAGCGCCTCCGCCTCGGCCGCGGGACCGAGATGCACCGCGTCGACGAACGTGAACGAGCGTCCCCGCACCTCCTCGGGCAGCTGCGGTACCGGGGGGAAGCTCATCGCCGTGACCCACACCGTGAAGGCGTCCGGCGCGGTGCGGGTGACCTCGGCGAACGTCCGGTACGCGGCGCCGGCCAGCTCCCCGGGCAGCACCAGACGGCCGCCGTAGATCTCGGGCGCCGCCGGCAGCTCGACCTCCACGGCCGTGACGACGGCGAAGTCGCCCCCGCCCCCGCGCAGGGCCCAGAGCAGGTCCGGGTCGGTGTCCGCGTCCACGCGCCGGGCGGTGCCGGACGCGTCGACGACGTCGGCCGCGCGGACGATCGACGCCCCGGTGCCGAAGGACCGGCTCAGCCAGGACAGCCCTCCCCCGAGGAGGTAGGGGACCGCGGTGATCGACGGGTTCGACCCGGACGGGGCCACCAGGCCCGTCCCGTCGAGGGCCGCGAGGACGCGTCCCCACGGCACGCCCGCGCCGATGCGTGCCGTGCGGGCGTCGACGTCGACCGCGAGCTCGTCCAGCGCGCCCGTGCGCAGCAGGAGGCAGCCGTCCAGCGCCCGCGTCCCGCCGTGCCCGCGCGGCTGCACGGCCACCGGCAGGCCGGCGTCGGCCGCGAAGCGCACCGCGGCGACGACGTCGGTGGCCGATGCCACGCGCACCACGGCCGCGGGGCGCTGGTCCAGGCCCCTGCTCCAGCCGCGCCGGGCCTCGTCCCACCCGTCGTCGCCGGGCGCCACCACCGTCCCGGCGAGGGCCGCCCGCAAGGACCCGAACGTCGTCGTCGACATGACCCCAGAGTGCACCCGGGCGCCGACACGCGGAACCGGCATTTTCGCCCGGAACGTGCGGCGGCCGTGCCCGGCGGCACGCATGTCGCCTACCGTGGTGACGTGCCCGCGCCCCCGAGCTCTCCGCCCACGACCGAGCCCCCCACGGGGCGCCCGGTCGGGCCGTCGAGGCTGCCGGGACCGCGCGAGCGCGCCGGCGGTGACCCGACGACGGGCCCCGGGCGCCGCGCCCCGGTGGCGCCGGGTGTGGTCGTCGCCGTGGTCGCCGTCGCCGGCATCTGGGCGGTGTGGCGCGGCTTCGTCCTGTCCCGCACGGGCCGGGCGGCCGACATGGGCGCGCTGGAGGGTGCCGAGTTCGGCCGCAACCAGCTCTGGACCGCGGCCGAGCAGGTGCTCGACGTCATCTCGGTGCCGCTCCTCGCGGCCGTGCTGATCGCCACGGTCCTGCTCGCGGTCCTGCGCCGTCGCGTCGTGCTGGGCGTCCAGGTCGCGCTGATCATGGGCGGCGCCAACCTCACGACCCAGGTCCTCAAGCGGTGGGTCCTCGACCGGCCCGACGTCGGCATCGACGCGGACCACCTCGTCCCCTCGCTCCCGAGCGGCCACACTACGGCGGCCGCGTCCGTCGCGGTCGCGCTGCTGCTGGTCGTGCCGCGCCGCCTGCGTCCGCTGACCGCGGTCGCGGGGGCGCTCTACACCGTGGTCACGGGCGTCTCCACCCTCGTCGCCGGCTGGCACCGGCCGAGCGACGTCGTCGCCGCGGTGCTCGTCGTCCTCGCGTGGGCGGGCGTCGCGAGCGCCGTCGGCGCCCTCCTGGACCCGGCCGGGCGCTCCGTCGGCAAGCCGGGCGGGGACCGGCCGCGGCGCACCGCGACCGCGATCGCGACCCTCCTCGTGGCGGCCGGCGCGACCGGCGCCGCGGCCGCCGTCGCGCTCGAGCGGACGGTCGCCTCGGTGGACGACGGCCTCGAGGCGGGACGGGAGCTCGTGACGGCGTACGCGGGCGGCGCGCTGGGCATCGCCGCGGTCTCGTGCGTGTGCTTCGCCACTGTCCTGGTCCTGCGCCGCGCGACCGAGGCGAGCCGCCGCCGCGGCTGAGGCGGCGACCGGGGAGCGCGCCAGGTCGTAGAGTGCGCCCCGACCGACGTACCGTCGGGGGGCGGTGCGGTCCGTCGAGGCGCGTGCGCCACGGCCCCGCCCGGTCCCGGGAGCACGCCCCGTCCTCCCGGCCGAATGATGAGAGAGCAGGTCCCCGCATGGCCTCAGGTCGCAAGCTCGTGATCGTGGAGTCGCCCGCGAAGGCGCGCACGATCGCCGGCTACCTCGGCGACGGCTACGTCGTCGAGGCGTCCGTGGGGCACATCCGTGACCTCCCGCAGCCCTCCGAGCTCCCCGTGGAGATGAAGAAGGGCCCGTTCGGCAAGTTCGCCGTCGACGTCGAGAACGGCTTCGAGCCGTACTACGTCGTGGACGCCGACAAGAAGAAGAAGGTCGCCGAGCTCAAGCGCGCGCTCAAGGACTCCGACGAGCTCTTCCTCGCGACCGATGAGGACCGCGAGGGCGAGGCCATCGCGTGGCACCTGCTCCAGGAGCTCAAGCCCAAGGTGCCCGTGCACCGCATGGTCTTCCACGAGATCACGCGCGAGGCCATCCAGCGCGCCCTGGCGAGCACGCGCACGCTCGACGAGCGGCTCGTCGACGCGCAGGAGACGCGCCGCATCCTCGACCGCCTCTACGGCTACGAGGTCTCGCCCGTGCTGTGGCGCAAGGTCCGCCAGGGCCTGTCCGCCGGGCGCGTGCAGTCGGTCGCGACGCGGCTCGTCGTCGAGCGGGAGCGCGAGCGCATGGCGTTCCGGGCCGCCGAGTACTGGGACGTCACCGGGACCTTCGCGCAGTCCGCCCCGGCGACCGAGGCGGAGCAGGGCTCCTTCGGGGCGCGGCTCGTCGCGCTCGACGACCGGCGGGTGGCGAGCGGGCGGGACTTCGACGACCGCGGCCGGCTCAAGGCGAGCGGCGCCGACGTCGTGCAGCTCGACGAGGCGCGGGCCACGGCGGTCACCGCCGGGCTGCAGGGTGCCGACTTCCGCGTGACGAGCCTGGAGACCAAGCCGTACACGCGCCGGCCCGCGGCGCCGTTCACGACGTCGACCCTCCAGCAGGAGGCCAGCCGCAAGCTGCGCCTGGGGTCGCGGCAGACCATGCGCACCGCGCAGACGCTGTACGAGAACGGCTACATCACCTACATGCGTACCGACTCGCCCGCGCTGTCGGCGCAGGCGATCGACGCCGCCCGTCGCCAGGCGGCCGAGCTCTACGGCCCCGAGTACGTGCCGGACAAGGCGCGCCACTACGCGAGCAAGGCCAAGGGTGCTCAGGAGGCCCACGAGGCCATCCGCCCCGCGGGCGACCACTTCCGCACGCCCGCGCAGGTCGCGCGCGAGCTGTCCGGCGACCAGTTCCGCCTCTACGAGCTGATCTGGAAGCGCACGGTCGCCTCCCAGATGGCCGACGCGCGCGGCTCGACGGCCTCGGTCCGGCTGGCCGCGACGACGTCGGCCGACGCGGGCGAGCTCGCCGGGGCGCGCGCCGTGTTCGCGGCGTCCGGCACGGTCATCACCTTCCGCGGCTTCATGGCCGCGTACGAGGAGGGGCGCGACGTCGACCGCTACGCCGACGACGACCCCGCGGCCCCCGTCACGCGGGGCCGGCGCGGCAAGGCCGCGACCGAGGCGGCCGACGGCGCCGGCGGGGGCACGTCCGCGAAGGCGGAGGCCGACGCGCGCCTGCCGCAGATGGCGGAGGGCGACGCGATGGTCGGCTCCGAGCTGACCGCCGACGGCCACCGCACCTCCCCGCCGCCGCGCTTCACCGAGGCGAGCCTCATCAAGGCGCTCGAGGAGCGCGGCATCGGCCGGCCCTCGACCTACGCCGCGACGATCTCGGTGATCCAGGACCGCGGGTACGTCTCGAACCGGGGCCAGGCTCTCGTGCCGTCGTGGCTCGCGTTCGCCGTGACGCGGCTGCTCGAGGAGAACTTCGACCGCCTCGTCGACTACGACTTCACGGCGGCCATGGAGCAGGACCTCGACCTCATCGCCGCGGGCGAGAAGGAGCGGGCGGCCTGGCTGCACCAGTTCTACTTCGGCGACGACGCCGTCGCCGGCGCGGACGGCCTGCACGGGCTGGTCGCCAACCTCGGCGACATCGACGCGCGCGACGTGAACTCGATCGACATCGGCGAGGGCATCACGCTGCGGGTCGGCCGGTACGGGCCCTACCTCGAGGACGGCGGCACGACCGAGGACGGCACGCCGCGGCGCGCGTCGGTCCCCGAGGACCTGGCGCCCGACGAGCTCACCGTCGACAAGGCGCGCGAGCTGCTCGAGACCCAGCCCGACGGCGACCTCGTCCTCGGCGAGGACCCCTCGACCGGCACGACGATCGTCGCCAAGAACGGCCGCTACGGGCCGTACGTCACCGAGCTGCTCCCGGAGCCCGAGCTGGACCCGGGGCTGTCCGCCGCGGCGAAGAAGAAGGCGCTCGCGGCGGCACCCAAGCCGCGCACGGCGTCGCTGCTCAAGTCGATGGACCTGCAGACCGTCACGCTCGACGACGCCCTGAAGCTCCTCTCCCTGCCGCGCGTGGTGGGCACGGACCCGGAGAGCGGCGAGCCGATCACGGCCCAGAACGGCCGCTACGGTCCCTACCTCAAGAAGGGCACCGACTCGCGCACCCTCCCCAGCGAGGAGGCGATGTTCGACATCACGCTCGAGGAGGCGCTCAAGATCTACGCCGAGCCGAAGCGCGGACGGGGCGCGTCGGCGTCCGCGGCGCTGCGCGAGCTCGGCACGGACCCCGTGAGCAACAAGCCGGTCGTGGTCAAGGACGGCCGCTTCGGCCCGTACGTCACCGACGGCGAGTCCAACGCGACGCTCCGCAAGGAGGACGCGGTGGAGACGATCACGCTCGAGCGTGCGTCCGAGCTGCTCGCGGAGAAGCGCGCGCGCGGCCCGGTCAAGAAGCGCGCGACGACCCGCAAGGCGCCGGCCCGCAAGGCACCCGCCAAGCCGAAGGCCGCCGCGAAGAAGTCCTGACGGCCGCGCGCCGGGGCCGGGTGCGGCCGCACGGAGGGTTCTGACCGCTGAGCGGTCGGAACCCTCCGGCGCATCAGGGGCGCGCGCGTCAGGAGGGCGCGGCGGGGGACGGGTAGCGGTCCGGCGGCGGGTCCAGGCGGACGACGAGGAGCGCCGGGGGGCGCGTGCCGCGGGCCAGGTGGTCCAGGACCAGGCGCTCGTGCGGCACGACGTCGGGCAGCGCGTCCAGCGGGAACCACGCCATCGCCGACGCCTTGTCCGGCTCGGCGAGGCGCGGGCTGCCCGACCAGCGCCACGCCTCGAAGAAGACGTCGCACCGCTGCTCGACCGGCGGGCCGCCGGGCTCGAACCGGTGCAGGGTCGTGAGCGGCTCGAGGTCCTCGGCTGCCACCCGGACGCCGGACTCCTCGCGCACCTCGCGCACGGCGGCGTCGACCACGGACTCCCCGAGGTCGACGTGCCCGGCGAGCAGGCACCAGTACCCGTCCATGTACCCCGTGCCCTGGCGGAGCTGGAGCAGGACCTTGTCGCGTCGCCGGAGCGCCACGTAGGCGGCGGCCACGAGCAGCGTGCGCTCCGGGGCGCTCATCGAACCGGTGCCCTCAGACCGGCTCGTCGTCCGTGGTGAAGCCGATCACCTTGTGGCTGCCGTCGCAGTACGGCTTGATGCCCGAGGCGCCGCACCGGCACAGGGCCACCGTGCGCCGCCGGCGCGGGGCGGGCTCGCCGCTGGCGAGAAGGATCTCGACGTCGCCGCGCACGAGCAGGGGGCCGTTCGGGCAGGCGGTGATGCTCGCCCAGCCGCCGTCGGCCGGCGCCTCGACGGCGGCGGCGTCGTCGGGCTGGTGGGGCGTCCGGGCACCGCGGATCTCGCTCAGGCTCACGACCGCAGTCAACCGCGGCCCGTGCCCGTCCGCGCGCCGAGGGCCCGTCCGCCGGGGCGGGCTGCGGATGCGGACGGCCACCGCCGGTGACAGGGTGACCGCGGGACGCCGCGAAGGCGCCCCCTGTCGGCGCGGGCGCAACGTGGCGCCGACGGCGTTCGACGAGGAGGACCTGAATGCGACGACCGGCTGCCCGAGGCCCGCTGAGCGAGCTCCTGCTGGAGACCCTCGCCGGTGACCCGGCCGGTGTGACCTGTCTGCCCGCCCTCCAGGCGGCGGCCGAGCGTGCGGTGGCCATGACCGACGACGTCCTGGCGGACGAGGACGTCCAGGTCTCGCTGCTGGCGCTCTACGAGCTCTCCTACCGCGGGCTCGACGGGGTCGACGAGGACTGGGAGTGGCAGCCCGACCTGCTGCGGGTGCGCGCGACGCTCGAGGGCCCGTTCGAGGCCGCGATCCGGGCCCTGGTCCCCGTGCCGCAGACCGACGCGCGCACCGCGAACGAGATCGCCGAGGCGCTGTTCGCGCTGACCGCGGCCGACGACGGCCCCAGCGTCTCGGCGTACATCGCGAAGAAGGCGACCGATGAGCAGCTGCACGAGTTCCTCGTCCACCGCTCGATCTACCACCTCAAGGAGGCGGACCCGCACAGCTGGGCGCTGCCGCGCCTGAGCGGCCGGGCCAAGTCCGCGCTGATCGAGATCCAGACCGACGAGTACGGCGGCGGCCGCCCGGGCTACATCCACGCCGAGCTGTTCGGCCGGACGCTGCGCGCCATGGGGCTGGACGACACGTACGGCGCGTACGTCGACGTCGTGCCCGCGCCGACGCTCGCGTCGGTCAACATGATGAGCCTGTTCGGGCTGCACCGGCGCCTGCGCGGCGCGATCACGGGGCACCTCGCGGCGTTCGAGATGACGTCGTCGATCCCGTGCCGCAGGTACGCCAACGGCTTCCGTCGCCTGGGATACGGCGACGACGTCACCCTCTACTTCGACGAGCACGTCGAGGCCGACGCCGTGCACGAGCAGATCGCGGGCCGCGACCTCGCCGGTGCCCTCGCCGAGGCCGAGCCTCAGGTGCGCGACGACGTCCTGTGGGGCGCGGCGGCGTACCTCGCGGTCGACGGCCTGGCGGGCGCCGCGATGCTGGCGGCCTGGGAGTCCGGCGCCAGCGCGCTGCGCCGCCCGCGCGCGGCCGCGGCCTGACGCCCCGCCCCGCCCCGAGGCACCTGTCCCCGTCCGGAAGGTGATCCGGGTTCCTCCCACTGCGTGGGCTCGCGTCAGGGCGCCGGCCGGTGCCCTCCGGCACGCAGGTAGCCGTCGAGCAGCGCGACCGTGGCCTCGTACGCGCGATCGAGGTCCCCGGTCTGCTCGACGCGCTGGGACGCCGCGTGCAGCAGCGCCACGACCAGCTCGGTCATCGTGTCCGGGTCCGGCTCGCCCAGCTCCACGAGCGCCTCGCGCAGCGGCACGAGCAGCTGGTCGTGGAACGTGCGCGACCGGTCGGCGAGCTCCTGCGTCGGTGCGACGACCGCCAGCGTGCGGGCGAGCGCGTGCTCGCCGTCGGCGACGAGCTCGAGGTTCGCCCGGAGGAAGGCGAGGATCCGGCCGCGCGGCCCGTCGGCCGCCGCGATCGCCGCGTCGAGCCGCTCGGTCCAGCGTGGGAA
Source organism: Actinotalea sp. JY-7876 (assembly GCF_014042015.1). NCBI lineage: Bacteria > Bacillati > Actinomycetota > Actinomycetes > Micrococcales > Cellulomonadaceae > Actinotalea > Actinotalea sp. JY-7876. The sequence continues at coordinate 493,243 of NZ_CP059493.1, forward strand.
CGAGTCGCGCACGAGCGCCGAGAGGAGGTCCTCGCGCGAGCCGAAGTACTGGTAGACGCTCGAGCGGGACAGCCCCGCAAGCTCGCCCACCTCCGCGAGCGTCGGCAGTCGCTCGGGCCGGTCCGTGAGGAGCGCCCGGGCGGCGTCGAGGAGCGCGCGCTCCCGCGCGGCCCGGTGCTCGGCGACCGTCGGTGCGTCGATGCGCGGCACGTCCACACCTCCCGTCGCGCGCGCCCTCGCCGGGCGCCGGCACCCCTCGGTGCCGAAGAAGGATGGCACGCCGGGACCGGCGCCGCCGCCGGTCCGGACCGGCTGCGCAGGCTCAGACGTCGCGTGTCAGGGCGGACCGGGCGCCGTGCACGACGTCGGCGTCCCGCTGCCAGCCCCGCGCGCCGTCCGCCGCGCACGAGGCGGACGCGACCCGGGCCGCGAACGCGAGGCCCTGCCGCAGCGTCGCCGCGTCGCGGGCGCCGTGGTGCGCGAGCCACGCCGCCAGCGCGCCGTGCAGCACGTCACCGGCGCCGAGCGTGTCGACGACCGCGACCGGCGGGACCGCGACGTCGTCGGCGCCGTGCACCTGGATCGCCGCGCCGCCCCGCGAGCGGGCCACCAGGCGCGGGCCGAGGGCCGCGACGGCGGCGAGCGCGTCGGGGGCCCGCCCGTCGCCCGGGCCCGGCAGGCGGAAGTCCGCGGACAGGAGCGCGACGTCGGTGAGGGCGAGCAGCGCCTCCAGCCCTGGCTTCCACGAGCCGCCGTCGAGCAGCACGGGCACCCCCGCCGCGCGGGCAGCGCGGGCGAGGCGGGTCGCGAGGTCGAGGTGGTGGCCGTCGACCAGGAGCACCGCGGCGCCGGTGACCGCGGCCTCGGCGTCGCTCAACGCCGCGCCGTGCGGCGCGAGCGCGGCGTTGACGGAGACCACCGCGCGCTCGCCCGTGCCCGCCGTCACGAGCACCGTCGAGACGGCCGGCGCGTCGTCCGCGCCGCCGAGGTCGCGCACCGCGACGCCGTGCGCCTCGAGGTCGGCGACGACCAGCCGCCCGAGCACCGAGCCGCCCGCACGCGTCACCAGGGTCGCGGGGCAGCCGAGGGTCGCGGCCGTGACGGCCGCGTTCGCCGCCGGTCCGCCCGAGGAGACGGCGAGACCGCGGGCCTGGACCTTCTGGTCCGCGGCGGGCACGTGGTCGACCGTCTGGACGACGTCGAGCGTCGCGAGGCCGCAGCACAGCACGGCGCGCGAGGGTGGCGACGCGGTCCGGGACGACACCGAGGGCACGGCCCGAGCGTAGGCGCGCCAGCCGCTAGGTTGGCGCGCATGACCCACGCCGAGGACCCGCGCACCGCCCCGCCGATCCGCTGGGGCGTCCTCGCCCCGGGCGGCATCGCCCACACGTTCGCCGCGGCGGTCCTGGGGCACACGCAGGGGAGCATCGTCGCCGTCGGGTCCCGCAACCGCGAGCGGGCTGCGGCCTTCGCGCAGCAGTACGACGTCCCCACGGTGCACGAGGGCTACGAGGCGCTCGTCGCCGACCCGCAGGTCGAGGCCGTCTACGTCGCGTCGCCGCACTCCGAGCACCGCGCGCACGCGCTGCTCGCGATCCGGGCCGGCAAGCACGTGCTCGTCGAGAAGTCGTTCACGCGCAACGCCGTGGAGGCGCAGGAGGTCGTGGACGCCGCGCGCGCCGCGGGCGTCTTCGTCATGGAGGCGATGTGGACGCGCTTCCTGCCGCACGTCGTGGCGCTGCGCTCGGTCCTGGAGCGTGGCGACATCGGCGAGGTCGTCACGCTCATCGCCGACCACGGCCAGGCGTTCGGCCACCTGCCCGCGACGCACCGGCTGCACGACCCGTCGCTCGCGGGCGGCGCGCTGCTCGACCTGGGCGTGTACCCCGTCTCGTTCGCGCACGACCTGCTGGGCGTGCCCGACCGGGTGCAGGCCACGGGCTCGCTGACGCCGACCGGGGTCGACGGCCAGCTCAGCATCGCCCTCGGCTACGGCGAGCGCACCCAGGCATCGCTGAGCACCACACTCTGGTCGCGGACCGCGACGACGGCCGTCATCGGCGGCACGCAGGGCCGCATCGAGATCGAGAGCGACTTCTACCGGCCGACCGGCTTCACCGTGATCCGCTCCGACGGCAGCTACTGGGCCTACGACCGCGAGGTCGACGGCGGCTTCCAGTTCCAGGCGGCCGAGGTCGCCCGGCGGGTCGCCGAGGGGGCGACCGAGAGCCCGCGCATGACCCTCGACAACACGCTCGAGGTGATGCGGACCATGGACGAGATCCGCCGCCAGGCCGGGGTGACGTACCCGGGGGAGTGAGGGGCCCCGGCGACCGGGGCTGTCGGTCCGCCGGGCTACCCTGACGCCGTGTTCATCTCCTTCGAGGGCGGCGACGGCGTCGGCAAGTCCACGCAGCTCGCCCTCCTGGCGGACCTCCTGGCCGGACGCGGTCTCGAGGTCGTGCGCACGCGCGAGCCGGGCGGCACGCCGCTGGGCGTCGAGCTGCGCAACGCCGTCCTGCACGGCGAGCACGTGAGCCCGCGGACGGAGGCGCTGCTGTACGCCACCGACCGCGCCCACCACGTCGACGCGGTCGTCCGCCCCGCGCTCGAGCGCGGCGCCGTCGTGCTCACGGACCGGTACCTCGACTCGTCCGTCGCCTACCAGGGGGACGGGCGCGCGCTCGGCGCGGACGAGGTCGAGCGCCTCTCGCTGTGGGCGACGGACGGGCTGCTGCCGGACCTCACGGTGCTCCTCGACCTCGACCCCGCGGTCGGGCTCGGGCGGCTCACCGGAGCGCCGGACCGCCTCGAGAGCGCGGGCCTGGAGTTCCACCGGCGCACGCGCGCGGCGTTCCTGGCGCGCGCGGCGGCCGAGCCCGCGCGCTGGCTCGTCGTGGACGCGGCGCTCCCGCCCGCCGAGGTCCACGCCCGGATCGCGGCGCGCGTCGACGCCCTCCCGGTACCGGTGCGATGAGCGTCTGGACCGAGCTGGTGGGCCAGCGCCACGCGGTGGAGGTGCTGCGCGAGGCCGCGACCGACCCGGGCGCCATGACGCACGCCTGGCTCCTCACCGGCCCGCCGGGGTCGGGCCGTTCGAACGCCGCGCGCGCCTTCGCGGCGGCGCTGCAGTGCACCGAGGGCGGGTGCGGCCGCTGCCAGGCGTGCACGACGACGCTCGCCGGCACGCACGCGGACGTCATGGTGGTCGCGACGGAGAAGGTGACCATCTCGATCGACGAGGTCCGCGAGCTCATCGGCGTCGCCCAGCGCGCCCCGTCGCAGGGCCGCTGGCGGGTCATCGTGCTCGAGGACGCGGACCGCATGGTGGAGCGCACCTCCAACGTGCTCCTCAAGGCGATCGAGGAGCCGCCGCCGCGCACGGTGTGGCTGCTGTGCGCCCCCAGCCCGCAGGACGTGGTCGTCACCATCCGGTCGCGCTGCCGCGGCGTCGCGCTGCGCGTGCCGCCGGTCGACGACGTCGCCGCGCTGCTGGTCGAGCGCGACGGCGCCGACCGGGAGGTGGCGCGGATGGCCGCGCGCGCCGCGCAGAGCCACATCGGCCTCGCCCGCCGGCTCGCCCGCGACCCGGCCGCGCGGGAGCGGCGCACCCGCACGCTGCGGCTCGCCGCGGAGATCCGCGGCATCGGGGACGCCGTGCTCGCGGCCGCCGACCTCGTCGAGGTCGCGACGACCGAGGCGAAGGCCGCCACCGAGGACCGCGACGCCGCCGAGCGGGCCGCGCTCCTGCACACCCTCGGCGCCGACGGCGTCGCGACCCTGCCGCCGTCGGTCCGCTCGCAGGTCAAGCAGCTCGAGGACGACCAGAAGCGCCGGGCGACCCGGGCTCAGCGCGACGTCCTGGACCGGACCCTGCTCGACCTGCTCTCGCTGTACCGGGACGTGCTCGTGGTGCAGCTCGGCGCCGACGTCGACCTCGTCAACCCGGTGCACGACGAGATCCACCGGCTGGCGGCGGGCAGCACGCCCGAGCAGACGATCCGGCGCATGGATGCGATCGGTGAGGCGCGGACCCGGTTGGAGGGGAACGTGGCCCCGCTGCTCGCCATGGAGGCGATGGCCGTCGCGCTGCGCCCGCAGGGGTAGTCGCCCGGCGCGTCGGGTCACGCACGTTGTGACCAGATCGACGCCTGCGAGGGTCCGGACCGGAGGCCAGGACGTCGGTCCCGGCGGATACCGTGTGACTCGTGCTCCACGCCTTCCGCCGCCGCTCGACCTCACCCGCCCCCCGCCGCGCACTGCGCGCTGCCGCGACGGGAGCGGTCGCCCTCCTCGCGCTGAGCGCGTGCGTCGCACCGAAGGAGCAGACGACGCCCGAGTCGGCGTCGTCCCCCTCGGCCTCGGCGCCGGCGGACACCGTCGAGGCCTTCTACGAGCAGGACGTCTCGTGGGAGACGTGCGGCGCGTACGAGTGCGCGACGGTCCGCGCGCCGCTCGACTGGGACGACGTCGGCGCCGGGGAGATCTCGCTGGCCGTGCAGCGGTCGCTCGCCACGGGCTCCGACGACGAGCGCATCGGCTCGCTCCTCATCAACCCCGGCGGCCCCGGCTCGTCCGGGATCGAGTTCCTCGACTACGCCGTGACCGGAGTGCTGGGTGCCGACGTGCTGGCCGCCTACGACGTCGTCGGCTTCGACCCCCGCGGCGTGGCCGCGTCCTCGGCCGTGGACTGCGGCCCCGACCCCGTCGTCGACGAGTTCCTGACGGCCGACGTCGCGCTCGAGAGCCAGGCCGACGTCGACGCGGCGCGCGAGGCCGCCCGGGCCTTCGGCGAGGGCTGCCTGGACGCGACCGGCGCCCTGCTCGGCGAGGTCGACACGGTCAGCGCCGCGAAGGACATGGACCTGCTGCGCGCGGTGCTGGGCGACGACGAGCTGCACTACATCGGCTTCTCCTACGGCACCTTCCTCGGCGCGACGTACGCCGAGCTCTTCCCCGAGAAGGTCGGCCGCCTCGTCCTCGACGGCGCGCTCGACCCGGCGATGTCGAACGACGACCTCGTGGTGGGCCAGGCGATCGGCTTCGAGGACGCGCTGGGCGCCTACGTCGAGGACTGCCTCGCCGGGAGCGACTGCGCGCTGTCCGGCACCGTCGACGAGGGCAAGCAGCAGATCGCGGCCCTGGTCGAGCGCGCCGAGCGCAAGCCCCTCGACGCCGGCAACGGCCAGACCGTCAACGGTGCGCTGGCCTTCTACGGCATCGTCGTGACCCTCTACGACGACGCCTCCTGGCCGCTGCTCACCATGGCGCTGTCCGAGGCCATGGAGCAGAACACCGGCGCGACGCTGCTCGAGCTGGCGAACTTCTACCTCGACCGCACGCCGGACGGCACCTACCTCAGCAACTCGATGGTCGCCTTCACCGGGATCAACTGCCTGGACTACCCGGTCGTCGACCGCAGCTACGACGAGATGGTCGCGTTCGCGGACCAGGTGGCCGCGCAGGCGCCCACCTTCGGCCGTCACTTCGCGATGGCCGTGGGATGCGAGACGTGGCCGTTCCAGTCCGAGGCGGAGCGGAAGGAGATCGCCGCGGCCGGTGCGGCGCCGATCCTGGTCATCGGCACCACCGGTGACCCCGCGACGCCGTACGAGTGGAGCGTCGCGCTCGCCGAGCAGCTCGACTCGGGCGTGCTCATCACCTGGGAGGGCGAGGGCCACACGGCCTACGGCCGCTCCAACGCGTGCGTCGAGGACGCCGTCGACGCCTACCTGGTGGACGGGACGGTGCCCGAGGACGGGCTCGAGTGCTGACCCCCCGATGACGGTGCCGCTCTCGCTTTGGAGCCTGCGCCCGCGGTCGGTACAGTAGGGCCCGCTCGCCTCGGCGGGCGCGCCGCCTTAGCTCAGTCGGTAGAGCGTCTCACTCGTAATGAGAAGGTCATCAGTTCGATTCTGATAGGCGGCTCGCGCTAGATTCGGCCCCTCACCTGCGGAAACGCGGGGAGGGGCCGTTACTTCATCCGGTGTGATTCTTCGGCGTGGCCAGTATGTGGCCAGTGGCGGTCTGGGCTTGATGCTCAGCGAGAGCCGCCACCCCCCGGGACCGTCCCGATCACGGTCGCATGGGAGCGCCTGGAGTCCGTGACCGCGCCGCTGAGCGCCGCCGACCGTGAACTGGCCGGCGAACCGTCGACCGCAGCGCTCATGCGCGCCGCGCAAGCTATGCACTGGGCGCATGTGCGCCTGGGCGACCTGGACGCGTGGGTGCACGCCAACGCCCTGATCTCCGGCAACCCGGAGGTGCTCGTCCTCCTGCACCGGGTGCGGATCGTGGGGCGGATGCTGGTCATGTTCCGCGCCCAGCACGCCGACCAGCTGCGCCGCGGTGACCTTGAGCTGCGCGCCGGTGAGGTCGGTCACGACCCGTCCCTGCGCCCACAGCAGGCACGCTGGCTGGCGGCTGACGGTGCCGTGGGCCCTGGGCGCCGGTGAGGGGCCAGGCGGTGCTGACCCAAACTTCCCGCAGGGTCCACGTCGTGCGGCCGCACCCGGGACAGATCTCGACGGGTGGTCACGGTGACAGGCACGAAGGTGCTGCACAGGCTGGGCTCGTGATCCCTGCGGCTGCCTGACCACGCGCCGCGGCAGTCCTCGAGCGCCACGGGTGGTTCGTGGAGCTGGACACTGCTGGGCGGTGACGCGCCTCTAGGGCTACTGCAGGTCGTCCTTGGCCGGACGAGCAAGGGTGGTGATGGGTGGTGCCACACGGCCCGCGCACCCGCTCAGCGCCTGGGCTCCAGTCAACTACAGGCGGTCGAAGGGGGGGCGCTTCGCGAGTACGTCGTCGAGCGTCTTGCGGGTGTACGCCAGCACAGACCACATGAAGTCCGCGACGTTGGCCCACTGCTGAACAATCTGTCCGGCCCCAAGCCATAGCACGGGTCGCCCGCCGCCAGTCACAGGCCCAGCCGTCCACAACAGGAAGAGGTCGCTGGTTACAGTGCTCGCACCGATGATCTCAAGTTGGTCGACCGGCGGAAGGTACCCCGGCGGCCAGTCCTCCTCTAGGTCCTTGAGGAGGTCACGTGTCTGCTCCCAGAGGCCGTCCGCACCAAGCTGCTCGGTGGACAGCAGGTCAGTGTCCACAAACATCGCTGACCACCCGTTGGCGTAGGTGAGCAACTCGCGGTGGATCGGATCCAAGGCATGCCTGAGTCGCCCCTCGGCCCCGGCGAGCTGGTCAGAAGTGGCGCCCTTGTGCGGAATGGTGAGTGGGTAGACCTGCGGCGCCGCTTCGTCGAGCCGCATCCGTGTCAGACCGATTTCCCCGAGCAGCGCCCTCCAGTTGGGAGCCGCGGTTGCGCCGGCTGCATCGTTCATGGTGCTCATCGTGCCACCCGTGAGCCGTCGGGGAGTTGAATCGCGGGGGCCCCGTCAGGCAACCTGATGACTGGATTCCCTGCAGAGCGCTCGACTAGCTCGAAGACGGTCGGCTTGTAGCCGACGGGGTAGTGGCCGGCCTGACCGCCTAGCGAGCTGTTCACGGTTATGGTCTCGTCGGCCCATTTCTCCGATCCCGGCCGGTTCGTCCATGTGGGATCGGGGAGGTGGCCGGCCACACCTTGGTACGGGGACCCCGCAGCACTGGCCCGCGCCCGTTCGAGCGACGCCTCCGCGTTCGCCGCGCGTCGTAGGTCGCCTTCCGTCGAAACCCGTCCCGTTTCTGACAGGCCGCCTTCGAGCCGCACTCGATTCCCTTCGTCGACATAGTCCAGCATCTGCCCGACTTCCTCGCTCGTCATCGAGTCCTTCACGCGGAAGATCACAGGCCCGTCACCGGGTGTCGGGGTCGCGAGCTCGTCTGCGGTGTACTGGCGCCTCCCTGTGGCGTCCAGGACGCCTTCCGCCGCGTCATCCGCGCGCCGGGTGGCAGCGCCGGCAGCCGTCTCTGCGACGTCATCCACCGACCGTGCCGCCGCGTTTGCGACCGCGCGGGATCCCCGGACCGCAACAGCGCCGGACCCTGCCGTAGCTATGCCGATGAGGGCGTCCGGTACGAGGTGCCCGATGGCGCGCGCGGGGCTGGTCATCCACGTGTCCCAGTCGGTAACTCCCTTACCGAACGCTACGGGGTCGGTAAGGGCAGTACCAAGACCTGCAAGGAGTTGCTGCTTATGCGCGCCCCAACCCGAGGGGTCGAGGATCAGCGACGCAACGTTCATGTCCCAGGCGAACACGATGAGGTCCTTGCCAGCCTCTGCGGTCCCGCCGACGAGTTCGGCCCAGTGGTGCCCGAGGTGGTTCCAGAAGGTGGGGCGGTACGGGAGCAGGTCAGCAAGGTCCCGCAGCACCCGAGCGGTGCGGGTAGCGGACTGTCGGACCCCGTCGTGGGCGGCATTCATGATGTCGTGCGCAGCCGCCTGTGCTGGTGTCATGACCCCCGGGGTGACGGGAGCGGCGGACGGGGCGTTGTACTTGGCAACCGCGAGGTCGGCCTGGCCGATCGCCCACTCGAGCGTCCACGCGTGCGACTTCAGTGCGGAGGCAGCTTCGCGGAAGGAGTCAGAGAGCTTGAGCGCTTTGAGGCGCGTCTCATGTATCGCGTTCGCGTACGCGTCTGCTGCGTCCCCTGACCAGTCGCCGACGTCCGCTCCGTAGGCGACGTCCACGAGGCTCTCGACGGTTCCGGCCAGACGGTTCAGTACGTCCGCGTCCGCGACTATCGGTCCGGGTGCGCCTTGAACCAGCGAGGCCGGGTCTGGCCAGCCCTCGAGTTCGCTCACGGCGCCAGTCCTGGGTCGTTCAGGTAGCAGGCTGCGTCGAGGTCGACCTCGTCGTAGCGGTTAGCTGAGGCGATGAGCGCCGCCCCATGGCCTGCGAGTTCAGCGGCAATCTGCTCGACGGCGTAGGCCCATCGGTCTGCTGCGGTGCTCGCCGCATCCCGCACGACGGGGCATTGGTACGCATCGCGTCCTGCCAGGATGGCGGACCGATCGAGCCCTTGCAGGCCGTCGGCCAGTTCGGTGACGCGACTGCCGGCGGCACGGATCAGGTCCGCGTCAGCATTGAAGACACCAGGCATAGTTCTTCCCCCTGTTGCAGGCGCTTGCTCGGCCATTTGTACTGTCCTGCGCGCGCTCCCGGCCATGGGCAGGGCACGATTGTGGACAAACGCCCCTCGAATGCGTGAACCGACTGGGTGTACTCAAGCGTCTGCGGTGCGCCCAGCCTCGACGACGGCCCAGGCGAGGTCGACGACCCATGCGGTCACGATCGGATCGTCACCGGCGGTCAGAGCAACGCTGTCGAAGTCCCCGACGCGCGCTGAGAGCGCTGAGCTGCGCGTGCTCTGTCGCAGCAGCTCATCGAGTTCAGCTGGAGATGCACCGGTTGGAAGTGGAGGCAAGCACCCGGTGCGTGCAGCCTGGGCGACGAGCACGGAGCGCACTGCGGCCCGGGCTGCGGCGAGCGCTGCCGGGGCGTCACCGGTGCGCAAGACGTTCGAAGCGGCGTCTACGGCGTCATGGGCAGCCTCGAGCGCGTGCTCCGCGAGGTCGACGTCACCATGGTCAGGGGGGATAGGCGGCTCACGTTCACGGCCTCGCACCCTCGGGTGCGGGGCCGTTTCCGTGTCCGGCCGCGTTCGCGCGTCGGGCCAACCGCCCCGCCACCGCCACCGCCACCGCCGGCCGCACGCTCGTGGTGCTTCCGTGCGCCCGACGGTGGGCGTGTGGCTGAAGGGCCCCGTGGGAGTCGCAGGAGCACCAGCCGTCACTCCAGCAACGCGCGGCGCACGGAACCGCCACCCACCCCGGTGCCCTGACCCGCGCTGCTCGTGCACCGACGCGCCCTCGGACCGGCGCCCGCGTCGGTCGGCCCGAGCCGCCGACTCCACAGGGGCCAGCGCCGACGCGCGGCGAGGCCGAACGCCGTCTTCGCGGGACGTCCACACCTGGGCCAGGATCTGCACGCACGGCACCACACCTCGACAGAACCCGCCAGATCCGCGTCGCCGCAGGTCAGAAGGGGATCCCTAGGTTGTCGACCATGAGCGAGCACGAGCCGCAGGACCCCGCACCGACCCCGCCGCCGCCCTCGGCACCGCCGCCCCCCGCCCCTGCGCCGCTCCCGCCCGCCGCTGCGCCGCGCGGGGCCGTCGTAGCGGCGGGTGTGCCGCAGGGCGCGGGCTGGCCGGGCGGGGGCGCCTACGGACCCGTCACGACGCTGCCCGTCACCGACGCGTCCGACACCCCCCTCGGGCGCTTCTGGCAGGAGTACCGGCGCCCGCTCGCCGTCCCGCAGCTGCTCGCCTTCGCCGGCGTGGGCCTCGCCGGTGGCGCGCTGCTCGTCGGGCACCGGCCCGGCCTCGGCGCCGCGGTCGTCGGTGCCGCGGTCTGGGCGCCGGCGGTCCCGGCGCTCGTGCGGCGCGGGGCGCGCACCGACCTCGCGCTCGCGGTGCTCTCGGTGGCGCTGCTCGCCGTCGTCGCGGTCCGCGACGCGCCGTGGCTCGTGGTGCTCTGCGCCCTGGCCGCGGCGCTGACCGGCACGGTCGCGGCGACGTCGTCGCGCTCGACGGCCGCGCTGCTGCTCGCCGTGCCGACCTGGTTCGCAGGGCTGGTGCGGTCGATGCCCTGGGTCGCACGCACGCTGGCGCGCTCGCCGGGCCTGCGGAGCCGGCAGACCCTGGTCGCGCTGCGGAGCGTGGGCGTCACGGTGGTGCTGGTGACGGTCTTCGGCCTGCTGTTCGCGAGCGCCGACCGGGTCTTCGCGAGCTACCTGCCGCGGCTGTCGGTCGACCTCCTGCCGGGGCAGGTCGTCGTCGGAGTGCTCGTCGCGCTGCTCGCGGCCGCGCTCGCGCACCTCGCCGTCGCGCCCGCCGCGTGGTCGGACCTGCGGCCGGGGCCGGGCCGGCCGGCGCGCCGCGGCGAGTGGCTGCTCCCCGTGCTCGCGCTCGACGCCGTGGTGGTCGGGTTCGTGCTGGTGCAGGTCGGCGCGCTGGTCGGCGGTCACGCGTACGTCGAGGCCACGGCGGGCCTGGGCTACGCGCAGTACGCCCGCGAGGGCTTCGCCCAGCTCGTCGTCGCGACGGCGCTCACGCTCGTCGTCGTCGGCGTGGCCGTGCGGCACGCCCCGCGGGCGTCCGTCGGCGACCGGCGCCTGGCCCGGCTCGCGCTCGGCGTCCTGTGCCTCGGCACGCTCGGCGTCGTCGCCTCGGCCCTGCGGCGCATGGACCTGTACGTCGAGGCGTTCGGGCTCACGCGCCTGCGGCTCCTCGTGGTGGTGGTTGAGGTCGTCCTCGCCGTCGTGCTGCTGCTCGTCATGGCCGCGGGGCTGCGGTCGGGCGAGGGCCGCGGTGCGTGGCTGCCCCGCGGCGTGCTCGGCGTCGTGGGCGTGGCGATGCTCGGCCTCGCCCTGGCGAACCCGGACGCGCTGATCCTGCGGCACAACGTCCGGGCCGACCTCGAGGTGCCGCTCGACGTCTGGTACCTGCGGGGCCTGTCCGCCGACGCCGTGCCGGCCGCCGATGAGCTCGACGAGCCGCTGCGCTCGTGCGTGCTGGCGGACATGGCCACGCTGGCGCGCGACGACGCCGCCGGGTGGAACGCGGGACGCGACGCCGCACGCCGCGCGCTCGAGTCGGGCGCGCCGGTGCGCGCCACGTCGTGGGAGACGTGTGCGGTCGGTCGCCCTTGACGGTGACCATCTGGCGCAGCGTGCGCTTGCAAGAGGCGTTCGCCCTGGCGTCGGGCTCCGAGCGCTACAGAGCCTCGACCTGGCAGTGCTCGATGTTGAACTGCCGTAACAGAGCGAGCGCCGCCTCGGAGACGTAGAGCTCGGCAAGGGTGCCCAACCAGAAGTCATCCGTGCCCGCCGAGCCGATCACCTTCATCCACACGAGTGGCGGCGTGCCGTAGCCGAGAGCCGTGACGTTGTCCGATCCGGTCACCTCCGCGGGAGCAAACGAAATGCCGGAGAGGCCAGAGGCCTCGAGGGCAGCGCGGAGTCGTTCGGTCACCAGGTAGACCGGGAACGACGCGAGGAGATCGTCGCCGTCCCAGTACTCCAGTTCGTAGTGCAGCTGCTCAACGATCGGTGGGTGCTGTGAGGTGTCGAGCACGGTCCGTTCACCCAGATCACCTGCCGGATCGGGATGCAGTTCGTAGGCCATCGCCATCACTCCACCCTAGGTGTGGGCACGGGCTGGGTTGTTCTGGTGCGAGGTGGCCGGGCTAGAGCACCTGCAGCGCGTCGCGAAGCGTGAGCAACGTCCACAGCGACCCGCGCGTCTCGCCGCTGAGGTGGACGATCAGCGGCGCTGGACGCCGGCCGACCGGTACCTCGCGCCTCCGGCGCGGGCGCCGATGAGGGCCTCGATCGATCGGTGAGAAACCACTTGACCGGTACAGTCACCGGGTCTACTTTAGCGGTACAGACATCGAACGGGGGACTCCATGGACAGCATGCCGATCGCCACACTCCTCGCCCGCCGCGCGACGGTGGAGCTGGCCAACAGCGCACGACCGGACGCGCCGGTCGTGCCCGGGCGGCCGCCACGCCGCCGGGCACGGGCCGACGTCGTGCGGGTGCCGCGGGCGCGCTCCGCCCTGGCGACCGCGCTGCGCCGGGCGGCCGACGCCGTCGCGCCGCCGCACGCGCACGACGGCGGCCCGCACCTCACCGCGCACTGATGCCCGGTCCCACCGCCTACCCTGGACCGTATGAGCCGGAGCCGGTCGGGGTGGGCGGTGACGCCGTGGGCCGCGTGACGCTCCAGACGGTCGCCGACCTCGTCGGCGTCAGCCGCATGACCGTGTCCAACGCGTTCTCCCGGCCGGACCAGCTCTCCGCCGAGCTGCGGGCGCGGATCCTCGCGGCGGCCGACGACCTCGGCTACGTCGGACCCGACCCCGCCGGCCGCGCCCTCGCGCGCGGCACCACGGGCGCCGTCGGCGTGCTCCTCACCGAGTCCGTGAGCGCCGCGTTCGAGGACGATGCGGCGACGGGGTTCTTCGGTGCGCTCGCTGACGAGCTCGCGCCCACGGGCATGGCCGTCGCGCTCCTGCCGTCGGAGACGTCCGCCGCCACGATCCCGGCGCGCGACGTCCCGATCGACGGCGCGCTCGTCTACTCGTGCGCGGGGGACACGCCCGCGCTGCACTGGCTGCAGAAGCGCAAGCTGCCGCTCGTCTTCGTCGACCAGGCGCCCGTCGGAGGCGCCGACGCCGTGCTCCTCGACGACCGGGGCGGCGCGCGCCAGGGCGCCGAGCACGTCCTCGGGCTGGGCCACCGGCGCGTCGGGCTCCTGACGATGGGGCGCTGGGACGAGCCGTCCGGCCTCTGCGACCCGGCGTCGATCGCGTCGGGGGGCGCCGCGAACTACGTGGCCGCCGAGCGGGTGGCGGGCTGGCTGGAGGCGCTCGAGCCCGCGGGGGCGCACGTGATGGCCGTGCAGATGCACCGCAACGACGACGCGGACGCCTACGCGGGAGCGACCCTGCTCCTCGAGGGCGACGACCGTCCGACGGCCGTCCTGTGCTTCTCCGACGTCATGGCGGCAGGCGTCCTGCGCGCCGCGCGGGACCTGGGCCTGCGCGTGCCCGAGGACGTCTCCGTCGTCGGGTTCGACGACGCGCCGCTCGCGACCCGCACGCGCCCCTCGCTGACGACGCTGCGCCAGGACGTGACGGCGAAGGGCCGCCTGGCGGCGCAGGTCCTCACCGGCGCGATCGCGCGCGCGCGCAACGGGGGCGGCGGCGAGCCGCGGCGCGAGCTCCTGGTCCCCGAGCTCGTCGTGCGCCGCTCGACCGGCCCCGCGCCGTCCGCGCGCTGACGTGCCCAGCTACCGCGCCGTGCTCGCCGTCGGGCGCCTCGCTCCCGGGACCGACCCCGCGCAGGTGCTGCCGACCGCCGTCGCCGCCGCGCGCGCGCGGGTCCAGGTCGAGGCGTGGGACGTCGGCGTCGTGGGTCGCGAGGCCCGCGCCACGGTGCGGTTCACCGCCGATGACGACGACCGCGCGCTGGGCGTCGCGCGTGCGGTCCGGGCGCACGTGCAGCCGCTGGCCGACGTGCTCTCCCTCGACGTCGGGCGGCGTTACGGCCCCCGCTGGTACCCCGTCCGCGGCTGACCGCGGCTGACCGCGGCGGTCGCGGCGGGGAGCGGGCCGGGCGTCAGCCGACCGTCATGCCAGCCCGCCCAGCATGTCGGCGAGCCAGGGCAGGCGCGGGGCCGCGTCGCGCGCCAGGAGGAAGCCGACGATGCCGACCACCCAGGCCGTCGTCTCGGCGCCCGTCCGCTCGATCCACGCGCCGATCCGCGCCAGCGGTCGCTCGACGAGACGGTGCGCGACCAGACGCAGGGCGAGCAGCGTGAGCGCCGGCAGGACCATGACGAGGCAGTAGGCGGCCAGGACCCCGCCCTGCTCGAGCGGCGTCGCGCCCGACGCCGCGATCAGCCCGGTCGCGGCGAGGTAGGGCAGCATCGTCGCGAGCTCGAGCAGCGTCGCCGTGAGCGCGAGCACCGCGACGGAGCCGTAGGTCGACGCGCCGCCGTCGGCCGTCATGACGCGCTCGCGCCAGCGCAGGACCCGCCCGGCCGGGCGCCGCTCGCCGTCCGGGCCCTTGCGCGGGCCGAGGAAGAACGAGCCGACGAGCAGGCCGACGCCCAGGACGAGCTGCACGGTGGTTGCGGCCGTCCCCTCGAGCGGCTCGGTGCCGCGCTCGAGGAGGACGTCGGCGCCCGCGAGCAGCGCGAGGCCGACGGCGAAGTAGAAGGCGACGACGGTGCCGAGGAAGACCAGCAGCCGCGCGACGCGGACGCGGCCGGGGGTCAGCAGGAACCACACGGGGAGGAGGAGGGTGCCGAAGCTCGTGCTGTCGACGAGGGCGAGCGCGGCGAGGCCGGCGAGGACGGGAAGGCTCATGCGGGGAGCCTCGCCGCGTCGCCCGCCGCGCGCGTCGGCCGATCGCCGCACCGCGGGACGGCTCGTCTGCATCCTTCGTCGGACCCGCTGTCCCGCCCCCCTGTGCTGGGATGAGGACGTGGGAGCGGTCGAGTGGTGGCGCACGCGCGTGCGGGGCACGCCGCGCGGGCGCGACGTGAGCGACGCGGTGCTCACGGGCCTCGCGGGGCTCGTCCTGGTCGTCGTCCAGGTCGAGCTCTGGACCGACCTGCGCGACCCGTGGCTGCCGCCGTGGGTCCACCTCCCTCTCCTGGCGCTCGGCTGCCTCGTCATGCTGGCCAAACGGCGCCACCCGCTGGTCGCGCTCGCGGTCGGCACGGTGCTGTTCGGCGCCGACATCGCGCTCGGCGGCAGCGTCGCCCTGCTCCTCGTCGTCATCGACCTGCTCTACTCGGCCGCCCTGCACACGTCCCCGCGGGGCGTCGACGGGCTCCGCACGGTCGCGGTCGCCGCGATCGCGGGCGGCGGGCTCGCGGCCCTGGCGGTCTCGCGCGACGTGCAGCTCACGGTCTTCCTGGCGCTGCAGCTGTTCGCGCTCATCGGGACGCCGCTCTGGTGGGGCCTGGCGGTGCGACGGCAGAGCGAGCTCACGGTGCTCGCGCAGGAGCACGCCGCCGACCTCGCGCGCCTCGCCGCGCTGCGCGAGGCCGACGCGGTGGAGCAGGAGCGCGCGCGCATGGCGCGCGACCTGCACGACGCGATCGCGGGGAACCTCTCGGCCGTCGCGATCCACGCCGAGGCGGCGCTCGCCCTGCCGGCCGACGACCCCCGCGCCCCGGCGCGGGACCGGTCCGCGCTCGAGGCGGTCCGCGCCGCGAGCGTCACGTCCCTGCAGGAGATGCGCGCCATGATCGGGCTCCTGCGAGGCGGTGACGATCCGGCCCCGGCGCCCGCCCGGCTCCAGGAGGCGCCGCGCCTCGTCGCCGCCGCCCGCGCCGCCGGGTTGGACGTCGCGTGGACGGGCCCGGCGCCCGACGCGCTCCCGGCGCTCCCGTCAGCGGTCGACCACGCCGCCTACCGGATCCTGCAGGAGGCGCTGACCAACGCGGCGAAGCACGCCGCGACGCCGTCGGTGAGCGTTGACCTCGCGCTCGACGGCGACGGGCTGCGGTTGAGCGTCACCAACCCCGCCGCTCCGCCGCGCGCCGCCGGCCGTGCTCCGGCCGGCACCGGGGCGCCGGGCGGCGGGCTCGGCCTGCTCACGATGCGGGAGCGCGCCGAGGGCGTGGGCGGACGTCTCGCGGCCGGCCCGGCCGACGTCGGCGCGGGTGGCGTCGGCGCGTGGAGCGTCGTCGCGGCGCTGCCGACCGGGGCCGCGTCGTGAGCGCGGGCGCGGCCCCGGTGCGCGTGCTCGTGGCGGACGACCACGCCGCGATCCGCGCGGGCCTGCGGCTCATGCTCGAGACCGCGCCCGACATCGAGGTCGTCGGCGAGGCGGGCGACGGTGCCGCCGCCGTGCTCAACGCCCGGGCGCTGCGGCCCGACGTCGTGCTCATGGACGTGCGGATGCCCGGCGTCGACGGCATCACGGCCACCGCCACGATCGTCGAGGAAGGGCTCGCGGACGTGCTCGTGCTGACCACGTTCGACGTCGACGAGTACGTGTTCGGCGCGCTGCGGGCCGGCGCGGTGGGCTTCCTGCTCAAGTCGACCGACGCGCCGTCGCTGCTCGACGCCGTGCGCCGCGTCGGCGCGGGGGAGGGCGTCGTCGCGCCCGAGGTGACGCGGCGCCTCCTGGCGGCGTTCGTCGCGCCCGCCCCGCCGCGCTCGCCCGACGACGCCGCCCTGGCCGCGGTCGAGGAGCTCACGGCACGCGAGCGCGACGTGCTCGTGTGCCTCGTGCGCGGCATGTCCAACGCGGACCTCGCCGGGACGCTCGGCATCACCGAGGCGACGGCCAAGACGCACGTCTCCCGCGTCCTGGCGAAGCTCGGGTGCGCGTCGCGCCTGCAGGCCGCGATCCGGGGGCGCGCCGCGGGCCTGGCCTGAGGGCCCGCCCAGCGCCGGTGTCAGTCTCCCGGCTCCTCGCGCCGCCGGTCGCGGTCCTTGCTCGGCTGCACGCGCTTGGGCTCGCCCGGCATCTTCGGGTACTCGGGCGGGTAGGGCAGGTCACCCGCGCCGTGGTCGCGCTCGTCCTTGTCGGCCAGGTCGAGCAGGGGCTGGATCGAGTACGCCGGCCGCTCCGGGTCGTCGGCCGTGGGGGCGCTCAGCGCGTGGAACAGGTCGCCCACCTCGGCGAACCGGGCCGGCATGGTCAGGACGTCGAAGTCGTCCGGGTGGACGTCGCCGACCTCCTCCCAGCGCAGCGGCGCCGAGACCGTGGCGCGCGCGTTCGGGCGCACCGAGTAGGCGGAGGCGATGGTGCGGTCGCGGGCCATCTGGTTGTAGTCGACGAAGATCTTCCGGCCGCGCTCCTCCTTCCACCACTTCACGGTCACCTGGTCGGGCAGGCGGCGCTCGAGCTCGCGGCCCAGCGCGATCGTGGCGCGGCGCGCCTGCGTGAACGTCCAGCGGGGCTCGATCGGCACGAAGATGTGCAGCCCGCGCCCGCCCGACGTCTTGGGCCAGCCCTCCAGGCCGAGCTCGTTCAGGATCGCTCGCACCTCGGGCGCCACGCGGGCGGCGTCGTCGAAGTCGGTGCCCGGCTGGGGGTCCAGGTCGATGCGCAGCTGGTCGGGGGACTCGACGTCGGCCGAGCGCACGGGCCAGGGGTGGAACGTGATGGTGCCCATGTTCGCGGCCCACGCCACGACGGCGAGCTCGGTGGGGCACACCTCGTCGGCCGTGCGGCCGCTCGGGAACGCGATGGTCGCCGTCTCGACGTAGTCGGGCGCGCCCTGCGGGACGCGCTTCTGGAAGAACGCGTCACCGCTGCTGTCCGTGCGCGTGGACAGCCGGGCACCCTCGAACACGCCCTTGGGCCAGCGCTCGAGCGTCGTCGGGCGGTCCCGCAGCGCACCGAGGATCCCGTCCCCGACCGCGACGAAGTACTGCACGACGTCGAGCTTGGTGAGGTCCCGCTGCGGGAAGACGACACGGTCGGGGCTGGTCACGCGCACCGTGCGCCCGGCGACCTCGAGCTCCACCGCCGGGGTCGTCGCGCGCGCCATGCGATCACGCTAGAGGGTGGCGTGCGTCACGGCGAGGGGGCTCGGGCGCCGGCGGCGCCTCCCACGGCGGCCAGGCCGCGCCGGTGCGCGACCGTGACGGCCTCGGTGCGGCTCGTGACGCCCAGCTTCGCGAGCACGTTGGACACGTGGACGCTGACGGTCTTGCCGCTGATGAACAGGCGCTCGCCGATCTGCCGGTTGCTCAGCCCTTCGGCGACGAGGCCGAGCACCTCCGCCTCGCGGGCCGTGAGCAGGTCCGTCGGGGTCCGGTGGCCCGGCAGGTCCAGCCGCCCCCGGCGGGCGAGGGCCTCGACGGCCGCGACCAGCGGGGCGGCGCCCATCGCCCGCGCGTCCGCGTCCGCCCGCGCGAGCTGCGCGGCCGCGGCGGCACGGTCCCCGGCGGCCAGGAGCGCCTCGGCCCAGCGCCACCGGCTGCGCGCCTCCTCGTAGCGGTAGCCGTACGCGAAGCCGTGCGTCGCCCGCTCCCACGCCGCCGCCGCGTCGACGGCGTCGGCGGTCCCGGCGGCGTGGACGCGCAGGCGTGCGTGCTCGGCCCTGACGCGCGTGAGCCATCCGAGCCCTTCCGGTCCCAGGCGCCCGCCGCGCGGGCGCCCCCGCTGCGCGGACTCCACGGCGCGCTCGAGCAGCCGGTCGCCCGTGGCGAGGTGACGGGCCGGGTCCTCGCCGCGCAGGCGGGCCTGCTCGGCCTGGTCGGCGAGCGCCCCCACCGCGAGCGCGGCGAGCCAGATCCCGCCGAGGAAGTAGTCGCTCCAGGTCCGGCCGAGGTGCTCGATGATCCGCTGCGCCAGGGCGAGCGCCTCGTCCAGCTCGCCGCCCCACGTCAGGGCGTCGACGGTGCACCCGGCGGAGATCAGCGCGATCTGCGGGTCGCGCTCCCAGGCGCCCTCGAAGGCCCGGCCGCGCGCGACGGCGTCCTCGTCCCCGCGCGCGACGGCGCCGTACAGGCGCACCGCCGCCAGCAGCGGCGAGGAGGCGCCCCGGCCCTCGCCCAGCTCGTCGTCGCGCAGGTCGCCGCGGCAGTACCTGGTGAGCGCGGCGAAGAAGGCCTGGGCGTGCCCGAACTCGCTCCAGGTCAGGCCGGCCGCGCGGCTGCGGGCGACGGCGGCGTCGAGGACCGTCGCCGCGTCGTCGAGCCGCCCGGCGTAGTAGTGCGTGGTCGCGAGGTTGTACGCGCAGCGCTGCTCGGTCACGAGGTCGCCCGCGCTCGCGGCGCTGCGGCGTGCGGTCTCGAGGAGCGCCGCCGCGCTGTCGGGGTCGTCGACCACGAGCACCGCGAGGGTGGCGAGCGCGTCGGCCTCGGGGCCGGGGAGCCCGGCGGAGCGCGCCAGGTCGATCGCGGCGTTCGCGCTCTGCGCCGCCTCGTCGTCGCGGTCCTCGAGGAGGCACGCGCGCGCGTGGACGGCCAGGCACCAGGCCCGGTCGGTGTCCGGGGCGTCGTCGGTCAGGGACGCGAGGGCGCGGCTCGCCTCGGCGAGCGCCTCCTGCGTGGCGTCCTCGGCCAGGAGCGTCTGCGCGAGGCGCGAGCGCAGCGGCGCCTGCCGGGCGGCGTCGTCGTGGGCGGCCTCCACCGCGAGGCGGGCGAGCGTGACCGCGCGGCCCGTTCGACCCGCGCGGGACGCGGCCTGGGCCGCGTCGTCCGCCAGCGCGACGCGGTCGACCCCGGCCCGGGCCGTCTCCGGGGCCGCGTCCCACAACCCGAGCACCGTCTCGAGGTGCCGGAGCTCCTCCTCGGGTGCGAGCACCCGGCCCGCCTCCTGGGCCGCCTCGAGCGACGCGCGGACGGCGGTCGTCACGTCGTGGCAGCGCTGCGCGTGGTGCGCACGCTGCGCGGAGGTGCCCAGCGACGGGTCGGCCAGCATCGCGTCGAGGTAGGCGCGGTGCAGCGCCACCTGCTCGCCCGGCAGCAGGTCGGCGTAGACGACCTCGGCGAGCAGGGCGTGCCGGAAGGCGATGCGGCCCGCCTCGCCCCCGAGCACGTGCGCGGCGACCGCCTCGCGCAGCGCGACGTCGAAGTCGCGCCCGCCGCGCGCGGCCCAGACCCCGCGCAGGAGCGGCTCGGACACGCGCCGCCCCGCGACGGACGCGACCCGTGCGAGCTCCTGCACCGCCGGGTCGACCTGGTCCAGCCGCGCGCGCAGGACGTCCGCCAGCGACCACGGCAGCGCGCCCCCGCCCCCGGCCTCGAGGATCTCCTCGGCGAAGTACGCGTTGCCCTCGGACCGCGCGAGCACCCCGCGCACCACCTCGCGCGGCACCGGCCCCCCGGCGACGGCCTCGACGAACGTGCCGAGCTCCGCCGCCGTGAACGGGGCGAGCTCGATGCGCTCCACGCGGGGGTGCCGCGAGAGCTCCGCGAGGACCGGTCGCAGCGGGTGGCGGCGGTGCAGGTCGTCCGCCCGGTAGCTGGCCACGACGAGCAGGTGCTCGCTGCCCAGGCGCGCGACGAGGAAGCGCAGGACGTCGCGGCTCGACGAGTCGGCCCAGTGCAGGTCCTCGAGCACGAGGACGAGCGGTCGCCCGGGCCGCCCCACCGCCCCGAGGACGGCGGCGAGCCCGTCGAACAGCTGCAGCCGCCCGCCCGCGTCCTCGGGTCCCGCACCGCCCCCCATGGGCCCGGGACCCGCCGCGTCCTGGGACGCGGGGACGAGCCGGGCGAGGGCCGGCCGGGCGCTGAGCACGCGGTCGACGACGTCGCGCCCCGCCTCGAGCGACCGCAGGCGCCGGAGCGCCTCCGCGAACGGCAGGTAGGGCAGCCCGACCTCGCCGAGGTCGACGCAGTGCGTCGTGACCACGGCGGCACCCCGGTCCGCCGCGATGCCGGCGAGGTGGTCGAGCAGCCGGGTCTTGCCGACGCCCGCATCGCCCCCGAGGAGCACGAGCGAGGGCGAGCCGGCGGCGGCGCGGTCGAGCGCGGCGTCCAGCCGTGCCACCTCGGCCTCACGGGCGACGAAGGTCGTCATCGGGCGGCGTGCCATGCCCCCGATCCTGGCAGCGCCCACCGACGCGCGTCACCGGTCACGGCCTCACCGCGTGCGGCGCGCCGCCGCGCCGGCCGGCGGACGCGCGGGGCGCGCGGCGCCGCCGCGAGCCTGACCTGCTCCTGGCGGTACTCGACCTCGGCCCACAGGGCCGGTCCCCACATCGTGCTGCTCATCGTGACCTCCCCGTCCGGCGCCGTGCCGGTTCGAGCCCTCACACTGGTGCTGAGGCCCGGGCGGGCGGATCGGTCGGTCGTCGGGTCCCCGGGGGTCGGCCGCGCGGACGCGGCGCTGAGGTGGGGCCCTGCTCGCCTGAGGTACCTCAGGCGAGCGGTGCGCTCAGGACGCGGTGGGTGCCTCAGACGCGGTGGGTGCTCTCAGGACGCGTACCGCGCGGCCGAGCGCGCGCGACGCTTCTCGGCCTCGACCTCGCGGTCCTTGGCCGGGGCGTGGGTGACGAGGTCCTCGAGCAGGTGCCGGGTGGCGTGCGCGACCTCGGCGACCGCCCGGTCGAACACCTCGCGGTTGGCCTGCGAGGGCTTGGTCGTCCCGCTCACCTTGCGCACGTACTGCAGCGCCGCCGCGTGGACCTCGTCGTCCGTCGTGGCCGGCTCGAAGTTGTGCAGGGGGCGGATGTTGCGGCACATGCCTCGACAGTAGGACGGCGCCGCGGACGTGTCAGCCCCCCGCCCGCGCCGCCGGTACCGTCGGCGCATGCAGCCTCTGGACGTGGTGCGGTGGGGGATCATCGGCGTCGGCGACGTGACGGAGGTCAAGAGCGGGCCGGGCTTCCAGCAGGCCGAGGGCTCGGAGCTCGTCGCGGTGATGCGGCGCGACGGCGCCAAGGCGGCCGACTACGCCCGTCGTCACGGCGTGCCCCGCTGGTACGACGACGCCGACGCGCTCCTCGCGGACCCCGACGTCGACGCGGTCTACGTCGCGACGCCGCCCGACTCGCACCGCGACTACACGGCGCGCGCGGCGGCCGCCGGCAAGCCGGTCTACGTCGAGAAGCCGATGGCCCGCACCGCGGACGAGTGCCGGACCATGATCCGTGCCTGCGACGCGGCCGACGTCCCGCTCTTCGTCGCCTACTACCGCCGCGCCATGCCGCGCTTCGCCACGGTCGCCACGCTCCTGGCCGACGGCGCGATCGGCGACGTCCGCGCCGTCACGCTGCTGACGACGTCGGGCGGCGTGTGGGACCCCGCGCACCTGCCCTGGCGCGTGCGGCCCGAGATCTCCGGCGGTGGGCTCTTCGTCGACCTCGGCTCGCACACCCTGGACCTCGTGGACCACCTGCTCGGGCCGCTCGGCGACGTGCAGGGCCGGGCCGTGAACGTGGCCGGGCAGTACCCGGCCGAGGACACCGTGACCATGACGTTCCGCGCGGGCGCCGACGTCGAGGGCACGGGCCTGTGGTGCTTCGCGGCCGAGGAGCGCACCGACGAGGTGAGCCTCGTGGGCTCGCGCGGGACGCTGCGCTTCTCCACCTTCGGCGACGAGCCGCTCCGGCTCACGACGGCGACCGGCACGCGGGAGATCGAGGCACCGCGACCCGCGACGGTCCAGCTCCCGCTCATCCGCACCGTCGTCGACGCGCTGCGCGGCACGGGGGAGTGCCCCAGCACCGGCCGCACCGCGTTGCGCACGTCCGAGGTGATCGACACGGTGCTGGCCGACTACCGGGACCGGATGGCGCTCGGTTCCTGAAGGGCGCTCCCGGTGGTCCACACTGGTGCGGTGAGCGAGAGCATGACCGAGCCGGTCAGTGCGGCCCTGCGGGACGCGAAGGCGCGGGCCCGCTCGACCCACTACACGGTGGGCACCGTCCACACGGACCCCGACGGGACGGTCTGGTTGCCCTGCTCGTGCGGCACCGTGCTGCGCAACGGCCCCACGTGGACCCTGGACGAGCACGTGCGCCTGCACCGCGCCGAGGCCAAGTACCTCGAGCTGTCGGCGGCAGCGCCCCCCGGCATCCCGCGCCTGATCAGCCTGCCGTGAGCGCACCCGACCCCGCCGGCCTGCTCGGCCGCTCGTTCGCGGGCGTGCTGTTCGACATGGACGGCACGCTCATCTCGTCGGTCGAGGCCATCGTCCGCGCCTGGACCACCATGGCGCACGAGTACGGCATCCCGCCCGACCGCTTCGGCGACGTCCACGGCATCCCCACGCGCCGCCTGGTCGATCTCCTGCTGGCCCACCTCGCGGAGCCCGAGCGCGAGACGGCCTACGCGCGGGTGCTCGAGCTCGAGCTCGGCGACGTCGCCGGGATCACCGTGCTTCCCGGGGCCGTCGAGGCCCTCCAGCTGCTCGCGCCGCTCGGCCTGTGCGCGATCGTCACGTCCTGCACGCGCGACGTCGCCGTCGCGCGTCTGGCGGCGGCGGGGCTGCCGGTCCCGGCGGCCCTGGTGACCGTGGACGACGTCGTGCGGGGCAAGCCCGACCCGGAGCCGTTCCGCCTGGGCGCCGACCGGCTCGGCGTGGAGCCGGCGCACTGCCTGGTCGTCGAGGACGCGACGTCGGGCATCGCCGCAGGCCGCGCGGCGGGTGCGGCGACGGTCGGTCTGCTGACGACGACGCCCGGGATCGACGCGGACCTCGTGGTCCCGGACCTCGCGGCGCTGCGGTTCGCGGTGGCGGCCGACGGCCGGGTCCGGATGGGGCTGGCGTGAGCGGCGACACGCGGAGGAATCCGCGAGAAGAGGTGCCGGTCGGCCGGATCTGGCAGGCTCGGCGCGCCGCCCATGGCGGCATGCACCAGGCTGGGGGTGCCGCCGAACGGGTGACACCCATGACCGACCGACGACCGATCGACCGTGCTGGGAGGGTGCAGTGAGCCGCGACCGCGCTCGCCGGACCTCGTCGGGCAGCACCCTGCGCCTCGTCGGCCAGGACGCGGGCCCCGACGCCGCCGGCGTGCGGGTGCCCGACGCCGCTGCGGTCGACGTCGGCGAGGACGGTGCGACGGCGATCGTCCTGCCCGGCCAGCGCCAGTCGGTCGGCATGGGCCGCCACTGGGTGGTGCGCACGGCCGCTGCGGGTGGCGTGGTGGGCATGGCGAACCAGGTGGTCGAGCTGCTCTCGAGCGAGCTGCTGGCCAACGCCGTGCTCCACGGGCTCGAGGGCGGCGCCGTCGGGGTGCAGGTGCGGATCACGCCCGCGCTCGTGCGCGTCTCGGTGAGCGACGGCGGCGGGCTGTCGCCCGTCGTCCTGCACCGGGAGCCGTCGGCGCCCGACGGCCGCGGGATGGCGATCGTCGAGGCGATGTCGAGCCGCTGGGGCGTCGACGCGCACGCCGAGGGCGGCAAGACGGTGTGGTTCGAGCTCGACCTGGACGACTTCTGAGCGCCACGCAGGCCCCCGTCGAGACCGACGCCGGCCCGCGGCGCCACCCGGCGTCCATCGTCCCCGCCGTTCTCGTCGCGGGAGGGGGCCTGGCCCTCTTCGGCCTGCAGCAGGCGCTCGTGGGCTGGGCGCTCCTGGGCGCCGCGCTGCTCGCAGCAGCGCTCGTGGGGCGCGCGGTGGGCCACCTCGGGCTGCTGCGGGACCTCGCGCTCGTGGTCCTCGGCCTGGGCATCATGAGCGCGGTGCCCGTCAACACGGACGTCAGCAACGCCCACATGCTCGCCATGGGGACAGCGATGATCCTCGCGGTCGCCCTGCCGTACCTGGTCTCGCGGTTCGTCTACCGCGACCACGCGATCCGCTTCCCCCTGCGCGCGGGGCGCTGGACGCGCTTCGAGAAGGTCTGGCTCGTCGCCGTCGTCGTCATCGGCTACGCGGTGCTGCCCGTCTACATGATCCGCACCGGGGTCTACGAGAACTGGCCGGCGGTCGAGGACCCCGAGGGCGTCGCGCGCCTGTTCCTCGGCACCAACGTGCTCGGCATCTGGGACGAGCTGTTCTTCATCTGCACGTGCTTCACGCTCCTGCGCCGGCACCTGCCGTGGTGGCAGGCGAACCTCGTGCAGGCGGTGCTGTTCACGTCCTTCCTGCACGAGCTGGGCTTCCACGCCTGGGGCCCGTGGCTCATCTACCCGTTCGCGCTGATCCAGGGCTACACGTTCAAGGTCACGCGCTCGCTGACGTACATCGTGTGCGTGCACCTGCTCTTCGATCTGATCCTGTTCCTGGTGCTGCTGCACGCCCACCAGCGGGACTGGGTGCCCTTCTTCGTCTACTGAGCGGCTCGGGGCGGCGCGCGGCGCCGGACGTGCGAAGGGCCCGGCACCCTGCGGGTGCCGGGCCCTCGTCACACGGGCGTCAGGTCAGGACCGTCCCCCTCGCCGGACCACCGTCAGCTCGTGCTCCGCCGTCGCCGGCGCCACCTGGGCGTTGCCCGAGTAGGCCACCGTCAGGTGGTGCGTGCCCACCGACAGGTTCGACGGCAGCCGGACGAGCGCCACGCCCGTGCGGCCCAGCGTGACCACCGGTCCGGAGGCCAGGACGCGGCTGCCCTCGCGCACCTCGAGCGTGCCCGTCGGCCGAGGGCCGCCGGTGATCACGAGGCCCGTGACGAGCGCGAGCTGGCCCTGGCGGACCTGGCTCGGCGCGCCCACCAGGAGGTGCGACGCCGCGCGCGCCGCCACCTGGACGGTCACCACCTCCGAGGAGGACCCGAGCCACCGCGCACTGTCCGGCGCGTAGACCGCCTGCAGCGCGTGGCTCCCGGCCGCCAGGGTCGCCGTGGCCGTCGCGACCCCGCCGGACACGCCCGCCGACGCGACCTCGGTGGTCCCGTCGAGGAACGTCACGGTCCCCGTCGCCTCGGGCGGTGCCACCGTCGCCGTCAGCGTCAGCGGCGAGCCCTCGGTGCGCGTCCCGGCGACGGCGAGCGTCGTCGTCGTCGGCGTGCTCAGCGGGGCGGTGACGTCGACGACCTGCGCGCGCCGGCCGTCGGGGTTGGCGTTGTGCAGCACGAGCAGCTGCGCGTCGCCGCTCGTCGCGGCGCGGTGCACCGTGACCGTGGCCCCGTCGCCGGCCTCGAACCACAGCGAGTCCGGCGTCGTGCCCTCGAACCAGAACGGCGGCGCATACGGGTCGGCGCTGAACGGCTCGACCACGTCCGTGTCGCCGCCCGCGCCGGGCGCGTACGCCGAGGACGTGGCGACCCGGAAGGTCGGCACCTGCCCGGGCTCCACGACGCCCGCCAGCGGGATCGGCACCACCAGGACGTCGTTGTCGAAGACCGTCGACAGCTCGTCCGACCACGCCCCGTTGACGGGCAGGATGTCGACGACCTGGCCGACGTCGTAGCCGCCCGCGGGGTCGGGGACCAGCGTGTAGCTCGCCGCGACGGTGAGGTCGGTCTCGGGGGAGAGCTTCTGGACGGCCGTCTCCAGGTCCCACACGCCGTCGCCGTCGACGTCCGTCTGGACGTACGGCACGACGGAGGCGGTGCCCAGGTTGGCCCACTCGCCCTCGGTCGCGATGCCGATGCCGATGGTGCCGCCGGTCGGGTCCTCGCCGGCCGCCGCGAGCTGCGGCGCCGTCGAGGAGAAGCCGACGTAGCGGATGTCACCCGCGCCGATCGACGAGTCCGACGTGCCGGCGCCCGAGGGGTCGGCCTCGAGCTGCGGGCTCGTCGCCACGAGGGTCATGGGCGCGACGTACGACGCCCAGCCCGGCGTGGTCACGCTGCGGCCCGTCACCGTGAGTGGCGCCGTGGTGGCGGCCTCGTCGGCGAAGGTCACGGGCGCCGCGGTGAGGTCGCTGACCGGCCGCGGTGCGGCGTGCACCGGGACCCGGAGCTCGGGCCCCTCCTCCGGGGTCAGGACCAGGCGCCCCGACAGCGTCGTGACGAAGTCGCGCGGCACCCCCGACGCGAGCGGTTCGGACGTCGGGTCGAGGTCCCGCGTGAGCCCGGCCGGGTCGACCGTCAGCGTGAGCGTCACGACGGCGTCGTCGTCCGGGGCGACCGTGACCGAGGCCGGCGAGGCCGTGATCGACGCGCTGCCCGCGGTCGTCGCGGTCGAGACCGAGGTCGCATAGGTCCGCGGCTCGTCGCCGGTGTTGCGCACCGTGACCGTGCGCCGCTCGACGACCGTCTCGGCGGCCACGTCGACCACGCCGAACGTGACCGAGACGAGCTCGGGGTCCTGCGACGCGTACGCGATGACCTCGGCCCGCGACGCGTCGAGCGCGTCGACGCGTCCGGAGCCGACCCGCTCGGGGCCGTACACCGGGCCGGAGCGGTCGGGGCCGGAGTAGACGTCGTGCGTCGCGGTGTTCATGACGGCGGCCTTGACCTGCTCGGGCTCCCAGCCGCCGTGCTGCTCCACCACGAGCGCCGCGATGCCCGCCACGTGCGGCGTCGCCATCGACGTGCCCGAGATCGTCAGGACGTCGTCGCCCGTGCCGGACGCCGCCGAGGCGATGCGCGTCCCGGGCGCCGCGACGTCCGGCTTGACGATGCCGAGCGAGCCGTGGACGCCGCGCGAGGACCCGGCCGCGAGCGTGTCGCCGTATGTGGGGTCGTCGACGAACGCCGCGTTGGCGAGCGACGGACCCAGGTGCACGACGAGCGTGCCGGCGCGCACCTCGGCCGCCAGGGCGTCGGTCTCCGGTGCGGTGAGCTGCGCCCCCGGGATCTGCGGGTTGCCCGAGATGCCCGCCGCGAAGACCGGCAGCTCGGTGCCGATGAGCACGCCCACCGCACCCGCGGCCGTGGCGTTGTTCCACCGTGCCACCGACCCGCACGCGCGGGACGCGTCGTCGTCGTCCCACCACAGCCATGCGATCTTGCCCGTGACCGCGGCCGACTCCTCCGCGGTGAACGCCCGGCACCCGTCGAACTCGCCGATGTAGGCGACCGGCGCGGTGACGTCCTCACCGCCCGCGTACTCGATCGAGTTCTGGGCGGCGTGCAGGCCCACCAGGGCCGGGTCGGCGGCCTCGACGACCTCGACCGCGTCGAAGGTCTGCGTGTCCGCGACCGAGTTCGCGACCGTCAGCGACGTGCGGGCGTTGCCGGGGCTGCCGCCCACGTCGGTGATGTCGCCCGCGTTGCCCGATGCGATGACCGACAGCACGCCGAGGCGGCTCAGCTCGTCGATGAACCGGTTCTCGGGGTCGTCGGCCGGGCTGGCGTCCGAGCCGAGCGAGAGGTTGAGGATGTCGAGGTGGTCGCTGAGGTCGCCGTCGCCGTTCGGGTCGGCCGCCCACTCCAGCGCGCTGATGACCAGCGACGTGCTGCCGCCGACGTCCCCGAAGACCTTGAGCGCGTAGATGCCCGCCTCGGGCGCCGTGCCCGGGCCGATCTGCCAGCCCTCGAGGTCGGTCAGCGTCGTGTAGTCACCCTCGAACGTGGTGCCGTCCGCGACGGTGCCGTAGCCCGCGGCGCTGCCGGCGACGTGCGAGCCGTGCCCGCCGCCCGCGGTGTGGGGCGCGTCGATCGGGTTCTCGTCGGGGGTCGGCGTCGAGCCGGGGACCCGCGCGTCGTACGTCGGCCCGGCGAAGTCGTAGCCGCCCAGGTACTTGGCGGGGTCGAACAGGCCATCGGGGACCGGCCCGGTGCCGTCGGTCCCGTAGGCCTGGGCGTAGGCCTCGGGCGTGCCGGGCCCGCCGAAGTTGGCGTGGGTGTAGTCCACGCCGGTGTCGATGACGCCGATGGTGACGTCCTGGCCGGTCAGGCCCGTGGCGGCCCATGACTCCAGGGCGCGCGTGAAGACGTCGGCGCCCTTGTTGGCGGGCTCCTTGGGCACGACCAGGTCGACGCGCACGACGGCGTCGTCGGCCGCGAGCCCGCGGATCTGCTCCGCGTCGCCGGTCACGACCACGCCCGCGACGAGGTTCGACGTGACCTCCAGCGGGGCCGGCGCCGACGCCGAGCGTGCGGTGGCGCTCGGCACGACCTGCTCGGCGAGGTCCGCGACCTCGTCCGCGACGGCGGCCACCTGGGCCTCGCTGCCGCCGGCCTCGGCCGTGTCGAGCGCCGAGGGCGCGTCGAGCTGCACGAAGGCGGTGACCTGCCCGGTCGCGCCCGCGAGGCTGGGGCCCACCGTGGCACCGTCGTCACCGGCGGGGAGCGCCAGGTCGGTCTCCGGGACCGCGAGCCCGTCGGCGGGGGGAGGCGGCTCGGGCGACGCGGGCGACGCGTACGCGGCCCCCGTCACGGCGAGCGGCAGCGCGAGCGCTGCCGTGGTCAGGGCGGCCAGGACGGGACGACGGCGCATGGAGACTCTTCCCCTCGGGGTGCAGGTTCCCCTGGGTGACGCGGCCGACATCGTCGGCGGCCGCGTCACCCGGTGGTAGGCCGCACAGTAGCCCCGCGGACGCCCGCGGGTGAAGAGCCATGGTCACATCCAGTCACAGCGCCATGACTGCCGCGGGGTCGCGCTGCCACCCGGCGCGGAGCGGGGCCGGTGGGCGCGGCACCCCGGCGATCCTCGGGGTGAGGATCCGGGTCAGGTCAGGGCTGGTCCCTGAGGCGCGACGCGCGCGCGGGGAGCAGGCTGGAGCCGTCGGGGGAGACCCGCACCGATCCGTACCGAGGAGCTGCCGTGAACATCCACGAGTCCATGTACCGCGCCGGCCTGTCGCGCCCGAGCGAGGGCCGCGTCCTCGGCGGCGTGTGCGCCGGCATCGCGCGGCGCGTCGGGCTCGACCCGTGGGGCACGCGCCTGCTGGTGTTCGTGCTGATGGTGGTGCTGCCCGGCTCGCCACTGATCCTGTACCCGATCGCCTGGGCCCTGATGCCGGCCGACCGTCCCGGGCCCGTGGTGCACGTCGCCCCGCCGCCCCCGGGCTCGGTGCAGGACTGACCGGGTCCGGCCGGGTCCGGCCGGGTCAGCCCCGACCGCCGGGCCGCACGCGTCCGGCCAGCAGGCCTCCCGCCAGCGCGAACGCCGCCGCGACGGCGAAGCACACCAGGTAGGCCGCGGTCGTGTCGCGCGCGACGAGGAGGGCGAACAGCGGGCCGCTGACGGCCAGCACCACCGCGGTCGTGATGGCCTCGTTGACCTGCAGGGCCGAGGTGTTGGCGCCCTGCTCGGCGGGTGGCGAGAGCCGGAACACGAGCAGGGTCAGCGTCGGGTAGACCAGACCCATGCCGAGGCCGGACAGGCCCCAGCCGAGCACCGCGACGGCGACGGGGACGGTCGGCCAGACCGCGCTCGCGGCGAGCGCGATGCCCAGGGCGAGGCTCACCGCCCCGGCGCGCAGCACGCGGTGGTCGGCCCAGCGGCCCTCCTGCCGTCCCCGCAGCCACGAGCCGGCCGACCACAGCACCGCCGCCGTCGTGAGCGCGAGGCCGGCGACCGCCGGTCGCAGCCCGCGCTCGGTCACGAGGACGAGCGGCAGGTAGATCTCGGCGCCGAGGAAGGCCGCGGGCAGCAGGCCGCGCAGGGCGACGACGGCGGGCAGCCCGCGCGCCACGCGCAGGGTCCCTCGCGGGAGGAGCCCCGGCAGCGAGACGGCCAGGACCACCACGGCCGCGACCACCACGGCCGGACCCCGCGCGTCCCCCTGCTGGCCGGCCCAGTGCAGGGCGAGGGCGCCGGTGGCGGCCCCCGCCGCGGACAGCAGGCGCCGCCGGTCGCGGCGGGTGCCGCCGGGGGCGGTGTCGCGTGCGCCGGAGGTCGCGGCGTCCCCCGCGAGCCGGGTGGGGTCCGTCGCCGGCGGCGCCGCGCCGGCCCTGACGAGCGCCGGACGCAGCACGGCCAGCGCGGGCACCGCCAGGAGCGGCACGCCGAGGAAGACCCAGCGCCACCCGACGGTGTCAGCGATGAACCCGGCGAGCGCCGGCCCGACCACCGAGGGCAGCACCCAGGCGGCGGCGAACGCCGCGAACACGCGCGCCTGCAGCGCCGCCGGGTAGACCCGCGCGACGACGACGTACAGGGCCACGCTGAGCATCCCGCCGCCGAGCCCCTGCACCACGCGCCCGGCGACGACCGTGCCCATCGCCTGCGCCGTGCCCGCGACGAGCAGCCCGGCCACGAACAGCCCGACGCCGAGGACGAGCGGCGAGGCCGGGCCGCGCCGGTCGCTCCACGTCCCGGACGCGACCATGCCCACGACGCTCGAGGCGACCGGCGCGGCGAAGGCCATCGCGTAGAGCTCGACGCCGCCCAGCGCCGCGACGACGGCGGGCATCGTGGTGGTCACGGCGAGCGACTCGAACGCGTTGAGGGCGACGAGCAGCAGCATCCCGACGGTGACGCCGCGCAGCCCCGGCGCCCACGGCGAGGCGGGGTCCGGGCGGGCGTCGAGGTCGTCGGGTGCGCCGGTGGTGCGCGGGGTGGACATCGGCGGCTCCCAGGGTCACCCCCAGCCTGCCGTGGAACGCGTCGCGACGTCGTCGCGTTTCGCCGTCTCGCCGCCGTCTTGTTGTCGCAGGACTGTACTGCTACGTTGAGACAAACAACGGTACAAAGGTGGCGACGGCCACCGGGACGGGAGGGGCTCATGGGCCCGACGTACTTCTTCATCGTGGTGCTCGCGCTCGTCGTGACCGGGACCCTGGCGCGCTACGGGACGCGGCGGGGGCGGGCCGCCGCCGCCGACGCGTACGCCCGCAAGGTGGACCTGACGCTCGACCCGGCGATGGCGGCCGACGTCGGCGCCCGGCTGGCCCGGCGCGCGTGCCTCGGCGCGGTCGTCGGGGCGGGCCTCGCGCTGCTGCCCCTGCTCCTGATGCGGCCGGAGCCCGCGGAGGAGGGCAGCTTCCCGGCGGCGCTGCTGGCGGTCCTGGGGTACTTCCTCGGTGCCGCGCTGGGCTCGGCGGCCGTGGCCTGGTACGAGTCGACGCGGCCGCTCGCCGCGGGGCCGCGCATCGCCCGGGCGACCACGCCCACCCCGGCGGACTACGTGCCGCCGTTCGAGAGGTACGGCGCCTGGGCCTGTGCGGTTGTCGCCGCGCTCGTCGCGGTCGGGATCGTGGTGGTGGACGCCGTGGGCCTCGTCGACGTGGGGCGGCTCCCGGTGGGGCTGCTCGTCGCGGTGACGGTGGTGCCGGCCCTCGTGGTCCTCGCGGTCGAGCTCGCCGCGCGGTGGCTGGTGGCGCGCCGGCAGGTCGCGGCGACGACGCTCGAGCTCGCCTGGGACGACGCCATGCGGGCGCGCACGCTCCGCGACAGCGCCACGGTGGCGATCATGGCCGGCGCCTACGCCCCGTTCGCGCTCCTCGGCGTCCTGGCCGACGGGCTGGAGGGCGGCTGGCCCGCCAACCCCGCCGTCGGCCTCGTCAGCGGGATCATGCTCGTGCTGTTCGGCGGGCTGCTCGTGATGGGCGTGTGGTCCCTGGCCGCGCGGCCCGAACGGTACTTCCGGACCCGGCTCTGGCCCCTGCCGCCGGCCGGCGACGTCCCGGCGCAGGCGTCGTCGGCGCCCGAGGGCGGTGCCCGGTGATCCTCGCCGTGGACCCGGACTCCCACATCCCCCCGTACGAGCAGGTGCGCTCGCAGGTCGAGGCGCTCGTCGACGCCGGCGGGCTCGCGCCCGGCACGCGGCTGCCGACGGTGCGCCGGCTCGCCGACGACCTCGGCCTCGCGGCCAACACCGTGGCCCGCGCGTACCGCGAGCTCGAGCAGGCGGGCGTCGTCGTCACGCGGGGCAGGCACGGCACCTTCGTGGCCGTCCGCGGCTCGGACCGTGACCGCGAGGCGGCGGTCGCCGCGCAGCAGTACGTCCGCCGCGTCCGCGAGCTGGGGGTCGACGTGGAGGCGGCGGTGCACCACGTGCGCACCGCGTACGGCGCGTGACTCAGCGCGCGTAGCGCTCCACGAACGCCGCGAGGAGCCTGGGCGGGTCGTCGACGACGGCTCCCGTGATCCCCGCGATCACGGTGCCCAGCTCCTCGGGCGGGAAGTACCCGGCGTGCCGGTAGATCTCCACGCGGGCGACCATGCCCGGCACGTCGAGCTCCGGGTGGAACTGCGTCGCGTAGAGGTTGCGACCGACGCGGAAGGCCTGGACCGGGCACCCGGGCGAGCTCGCCAGGACGACGGCGTCCGGCGGTGGCACGCGGACCGCCTCCTTGTGTCCGACGAAGGCGTCGAAGGTGTCGGGGAGCCGGGCGAAGAGCGGGTCCGCGCGCCCGGCGGCGGTGAGCGTGACGGGCACGGTGCCGACCGGCTCGCCGTAGGTCCGGTCGATGACGCCGCCGCGGTGCACGCCGAGCGTGCCGACGCCGTAGCAGGCCCCGAGGAAGGGGAAGTCGCGCGCGACGACCTCGTCGAGCAGCCCGTGCAGCTCCGCCTCGACGCGGCGCTGCACTGCCGACTTCTCCTGCGGCGGGTCGCTCGCGTTGAACGGGCTGCCCCCGACGATGACGCCGGACCAGTCGTCCAGGTCGAGCTCGGGCAGCGGCCCCGCCTCGAGGCGCACGCGCCGCAGCCCGACGTCCGGCTCGAGGCCGCCGAAGCGCGCGACGGCCTCGAGCTCGCCGTCGGCGGCTGCGTCGTCGGAGCGTGTGCTCAGCAGGAGGAAGGGCCGCACCGCGCCAGGGTAGGTGCCCGGGGTGGCCGGCGCAGGACGGTCCACCGGCGCCCGGCGGCGTGCGTCACACATCTCGTCGGGCGCTACCCCTGGCGGTATCGGCCGCGATGCCGTAGCGTTCCCGTTGAAGTTGCTGTGCTTGCACGTCTCGAGTGCGCCCGGCCTACCAGCCAGGCGCATTTTCCTTACCAGGAGCGGACGACGAACACCGCGCTCGATGCGGTCCCGCAGTTGCGGGTCCGTCCCCAGACTCCTGAAGGAGACCAGCCATGGCTACTGGCACCGTGAAGTGGTTCAACGCCGAAAAGGGCTTCGGCTTCATCGCCCCCGACGAGGGCGGCGCCGACGTCTTCGCCCACTACTCCGCGATCGCGACGAGCGGCTACCGCTCGCTCGAGGAGAACCAGAAGGTCGAGTTCGAGGTCAAGCAGGGCCCCAAGGGCCCGCAGGCCGACAACATCCGCCCGCTCTGATCCTCGCGGACACTCGCTTCACCCGGCGGTACGCCGCCTAGGAGAGCGTCGAGAGCCCCGGTCCTCACGGACCGGGGCTCTCGTGCGTCCGGGGTTCGTTCGTCGCGACGGCCCGCACCGCGTCGCTCAGGCGTTGAGGTGGCTCGCCGGGTCGTCCTCGGTCGGGTTCGGCTGCGCGGGCATCGAGCGCAGCTCGTAGGGGTCCGCCTCGGCGCCGACGTCGCCCTGGGCGGGCTCGCGGACCTCGTCGGGAGCGGCATCCGTGCGGGCCTCGGGTGCGTCGGCGTTGACGGGCCCGGCGAGCGCACGCAGCTCGTCGGCGCGCTCCTGGGCCGAGGACGCCGTCGGCTCGTGGGCTGCGTGCGACATGTGGTCTCCGATCGTCGTGGGCTGCGGGTCAGCCTCCTGGCTCGACCGTAGGGCGGCGGCCCCGGGCGGGCGCGCCGAGATGGCACCCGACGCCGCCGGCCCGGCCCGCGCGGCGGCGTGCAAGGGACGGGGCCCTCACGACACAGTGCGGGTGAGCGGCACACGACGACGGCGCCCGGCCGTCCGCCGAGAGGGAGCCCCCGTGCGCGACGACGCCTGGTTCGAGGCGCTCTTCCGCGAGCACTCGACGGCCGTGTTCCGGTACCTCGCGCGCCGCGCCCCCGTGCACGACGCGCAGGACCTGGCCGCGGACGTGCTCGCGACGGCATGGCGCCGCCGGGACGACGTGCCGGACGGTGCGGAGCTGCCCTGGCTCTACCGCACGGCGGGCTTCGTCCTCGCCAACCACCGCCGCAAGGGACGGCCCGTGCCGGTCGAGCACGTGCCCGACGAGGCCGACGACGCGGATCCCGCGGGCCTCGTGGTGGCGGACGACGAGGTCCGCCGCGCGCTGGCGCGGCTGTCCCCGCGCGACCGCCGCATCCTGCTCCTGCACGCGTGGGAGGGCCTCGACGGCGACGCACTCGCGGTGGTCCTCGGCGTGAGCCGTGGCGGGGCGGACGCCGCCCTGTCCCGGGCGCGCTCACGCCTGCGCCAGGCGTGGGCGGAGGACGACGCCGGGGACGAGGCGCGTCGCCCGCCTCACCAGCCGGGCGACGCAAGCCTCGGGCTGGGCGCGACACAGGCAGGGTGAGGACCCGCCGGCGCCCGGCGAGCCCCCCATCGCAGGGCTACCCAGGAGGGCACCGTGAAGGACGACACCGAGGACAGCACCCCGCCGGCCGGCGGACCTGACGGCGAGCCGACGCCGCACCCGGCGGAGGAGCGCCTGCGCGCCGCGGACCCGGCGGCCGACGCCGTGCCGGACCCCGGCCTGCGCGACGCGGTCGCGGCGCGCGTGCGCGACGACGGGCCGGCCGCCGGCGACGAGCTCGCCGCCCGCCGCGCCCGCCGCTGGACGGACTGGCCGGCCCGGGTCGCGGGGATCGCGGCCGCCTGCCTCCTCGTCGGCGGCGGGGGCGGCTACGCGATCGGCGCGGCGGGCCACGACGAGCCCGCACCGCCGGCCGGCCCGGCGATCGGCGTGGCCGCCGGGTCGCCCGAGGCGGCCGGGCCGACCGGACCCGAGGTGGCGATGCCGCTCCAGGCCGAGAGCGGCGTGGGCCGCATGGCGGCGGACTCCCTGTGGGTCGGCGCCGGCCGCACGGTCTTCACGTCGCAGGGCCTGCCCACCGAGGCGGGCGTGGCGCCGGCCTGGGGCCTCGACGCCTCGGCGGTGCTGACCGCGGAGGCGGTCGCGGCGGCCGCCGCGGCGCTCGGCGTGAGCGGCACGCCCGAGCAGGTGGACGGGACGTGGAGCGTCGGGCCGCGCGACGGGTCCGGAGCCGGCGTGACGGTCCACCCGGACGGGATGGCGACGCTCAGCTACTACGACCCGGCCAAGGACCCGTGGACGTGCAGCGCGGCGGCCGTCGACGGGACGGCCGAGGGTGAGGTGACGACCCTGCCGGCGCCCTGCGAGCCCGGGGACCTCGGGCCTGCGCCCTCGGGCGACGCGGCGGCCGCCGCCCTGCGCGAGACGCTGACCGCGCTGGGCGAGGACTCGGGGGCGTACGAGATCGTCGCCGAGGAGCTCGGTGACGAGGCCTGGACCCACGTGACCGCCCACCGGGTCCTCGACGGGCTGCGGACCGGCCTGACCTGGAGCGCGTCGTTCTCGGGCGCCGGGATGCAGTCCCTGTACGGGTCCCTCGCGCCCCTCGTCGACCTGGGCGAGCTCGCGGTGGTGAGCCCGGCCGAGGCCGTCGAGCGGCTCACCGACCCGCGCTTCGGCGGTGGCGGCGGCGGTTCCTTCCGCACCCTGCAGGGCGGGGCGGCGGTCATGGCCGAGCCGATGCCCACCGAGCTGGCGCCGCCGTCGGCGCCCCCAGCCCTCGAGCCGGGCGCGGCGATCGCCTGGCCCGTCGAGGAGGTGACGATCACGGACTTCCGGCTGGGGCCCGCGCTGCACCTGCTCCCGAACGGGGCCGCCGCGCTGCTCCCGACGTACGAGCTCATCAGCGACGACGGCGCCGTGTGGACCGTCCTCGCGGTCGCCACCGAGCACCTCGACCTCTCGCCCCTGGGCTGAGCGCCCGCGCCGACCGCCGCCTCACGCGCACACCGCGCGGCGGCGGTCGGCGCCGCCCGGAATTGTGCGGGCTCGCCAGGTCCGGCGTAGGTTCGGTGCCGCGCGCGGTGCCGCACGGCCGCGCGTCGACGCCCCGCGCCGGGGCGAATCGTGGCGGCTCGGGCGTGGACGGAGGTGGACCGGATGGACAGCGGGCGACCCCTGACCCGCCGTGAGCTCCGGGCAATCGAGCGCAGCCGGGCCGCGGCGGCCGAGGGCGCGACCGAGCCACCGGCCCTCCCGTCCGTGTCGAGCCCGGCGCCCACGCCGTCGGACGACGCGCCGCCGAACGACGCGCCGCCGACGCCCGTGCCGCCGACTCCCGTGCAGTGGTCGCCGGTCGCACCCGACGACGACGTGACCGTGGAGCTGCCGCTCTGGCTGCTCGAGGCGGAGCACGAGCGCGAGGCGCAGCGACGTGAGACCGGCCGCGACGGTGCCGACGTCACGGCGCCCGCCGCGGCGCCCGTGACGGCGACGGACGACCCGCCCGCCGCCACCCCGGACGCCGGGACCGCCCCGCCCGGCGAGCCCGAGCCCGACGCCTGGGACCTTGCCGTCGGCTGGTCGCTGCGCCACGAGGCGCCCCGCCGGCTGCCGCCCGAGCCCGAGATCGACGACGTGCGATGGAGCCCCGTGGACGAGACCACCGCCCCCACACCGTTCGCCCCGGTCAACCCGCCGGCGCCCGCCGCACCCCCCGTCGACGCGAGCCCCACGCGCGCCGCCGGTGACGTCCCGGCCGCCGCCACGCCCGGCCCGCCCCCGCCGCCGCCGATCACGCGCGTGCCCGCCGCGCTCCCGCTCTCGGTGCCCGCGCCGCCCGCCGTCGCGGGCCCGGGCGCCGCGCCGCCCGCCCAGGGGCCCGCCCCCGCCGGGCCGCTGCCCGACGACGGCCGGCTGCCCACGCTGACCGACCTGCTGGCCGCCCGGCCCGCGCCCGCCGCCGGACCGGCCGAGCAGGGCTGGCAGGCCACGGTCCGCCGGCTGACCGGTGGGCTCGTCGCTCCGGGTCCGGGGCCCGCAGAGCGGGCACGCCGCGCGGCCGTGGCGGCGGTGCAGCGGACCTTCGACGGCCCCAAGACCGTCGTCGTGATCAACCCCAAGGGCGGCGCCCACAAGACGACGGCCACGATGATGCTGGCCTCGACGTTCGGGGTGCACCGCGGCGGCTACACCCTCGCGTGGGACAACAACGAGACGCGCGGCACGCTGGGCTGGCGCTCGCAGCAGTCCCAGCACCACCGCACGGCCGTGGACCTGCTCCAGGACCTGCACCGCTTCGAGGACGCGGGGTCGGCGCGCGTGGGCGACCTCGACACGTACGTGCGCGCGCAGGGCTCGGCGCAGTTCGACGTGCTCGCGTCCGACGAGGACGCCGCCTCCGCCGCGTCGATCGACGCCTTCGCCTTCCGCTCGCTGCACCGCACGCTGTCCCGGTTCTACCGGGTGATGGTGGTGGACACGGGCAACAACATGCGGGCGTCGAACTGGCAGGCGGCGATCGAGGCGGCGGACCAGGTGGTCATCGTCTCGACCGTCCGCGAGGACACCGCGCAGTCGGCGGCCTGGGCCGTCGACGCCCTGCGCGCGACCGGGCACGAGGACCTCGTGCGCCGCGCCGTCACCGTGCTCTCCGCACCCGCCGCGCAGCGCGACGACGCCCTCGCCGACCGCCTCCACCAGCACTTCGGCCGCCTCACGCGGGTGGTGCTCGAGGTGCCCTACGACGCGTCCCTGGTGACCGGACGGCCGATCGACTACGACGCCCTCTCCCAGCAGACGCGCGACGCGTGGCTGCACGTGACCGCGGCGGTCGCCGAAGGGCTGTGATGGGCGACGACGCGGCCCTGGCGGGCGCGCCCTCGGGCGGCGTCACCGCGCCGCGGGCGGCGCGCCTCGCCGACGCCGAGGCCGTGGTCGCGCTGGTGCACTCCGCGTACCGGTCGGACGAGAGCCGCCTGGGCTGGACCACCGAGAGCCACCTCGTCGGCGGGCAGCGGGTGGACGCCGAGATGGTGCGCCGACTCGTCGCCGACGACGACGGCGCCGTCCTGGTCCTCGAGGACGAGGACGGTCTCCTGGCCTGCTGCCACGTCGAGCGCCGGCCCGGCACCGCCTACCTCGGCATGTTCGCGGTGCGCCCGATGCGGCAGGGCCGCGGGGTCGGCCGCCGCCTGCTCGCCGCCGCCGAGGACCAGGCGCGCGCGTGGGGCCGCGAGGTCCTGGAGCTCACCGTGCTCGAGCACCGGCCCGAGCTGCTGGCCTGGTACGAGCGCCGCGGCTTCGTGCTCACGGGCGTCCGCCACCCGTTCCCCTACGGCGACGAGCGCTTCGGCGTCCCGCGGCGGCCGGACCTCACCCTGCTCGGCATGGCCAAGCCGCTGACGACACCGAGTCCCGGGAGGACCCATGGCTGACCGCACCACCCCCGCGCCCCGCACGGCCGTCGTGACCGGGGCGGGTCGCGGGATCGGCCGCGGCCTCGCCGTCGGGCTCGCGCGGCGCGGCTTCCAGGTGGCCCTGCTGGGCCGGACGCCCGCGCACCTCGAGGCGGTGGCGGCCGAGATCGCCGGTCACGGGGGCGGGGCGGCCGCCGTCGTACCGGTCGACGTGACGGACCCGGACGCGGTCCGCGCGGCCGCGGACCGCGCCGAGGAGGCGCTCGCGCCGCACGGCGGCGTCGGGCTCCTGGTCAACAACGCCGGCGTCATCGAGCGCCGCGAGGTGCCGTTCGACCAGGACGACCCCGCCGACGTCTGGCGCGTCGTCGAGACCAACGTGCGCGGCCCGCTCCTGGTCACCCACGCGCTGCTGCCGGGCATGCTCGCGCGCGGCACGGGCCGGGTCGTCACGATCAACTCGGGCTCGGCGTACCGGCCGTCGCCCGCGTACACGGGCTACGGGATCAGCAAGGCCGCGGTGGCCCGCTTCACGAGCGTGCTCGACTCCCAGTACCGCGACGCCGGGCTGCGGGCGTTCGACCTGGCGCCCGGGGTGGTGGCGACCGACATGACCGCGAGCATGCCGACGTGGGAGGGGCGCACCGAGTGGACGCCCGTCGAGGCGTCGCTCGACCTCCTGGTCGCGATCGCGGACGGTGACCTCGACGCCCTGTCGGGTCGGTTCTTCCGCGCCGGCGTCGACACGCCCGCCTCGCTGGCGGCGCACGCCGACGACGTCGTCGCCGCGGACGCCCGCCGCATCCAGGTGCCGCCCTACGGCCCCACGGACCCGCTGCTCAGCTGAGCCGCCCGCCGCCGCGCGCCGGCGGCGCGGGCGCCGACCACTGCGCGACGCTGGCCGCGATCGCGTGCTCGAAGCGGTCGTCGTCGTGCCGGCGGCCCAGCCACTGCGCGAAGCTGCCCTCCGCGGCGGCGTCGAGCGCACGGCGGCACCCGGCGGTGTCGGTGACGGCGCGCAGGAGCATCGCCTCGGCCTGCGCCGCGTCCCGGTACAGGAACGGGTAGCCGGGCGGCAGGATCGCGCGTGCCCACGGCAGGTCCGGCAGCACGCCGACGGCGCCCGCGACCAGCGCCTCGACGTACGCGAGCCCGTAGGACTCCTCCTCGGCCGTGGCGAGGAACGCCGTCGTGCCCGCCAGGGCTCGCCAGTACCCCTCACGGGTCGGCGTGAGCGGGCCGACCCACGCCCACTCCCGGCGCGCGAGCCGCAGCGCCGCCTCCCCGACCAGGTGCTGCTCCTCGAGCCGGGCCTCGACGCGGACCGGCGTGCGCCGCGCCACGCGCTCGACGACGGCGACGAACAGGTCCGGACGCTTGCGCGGCGCCAGGTGGATGGCGGGGTAGAGCACGACGGGGACCTCGGGCTCGTGCCGGGGCTGCAGGTGCGCGAGCCGGATGCCCAGGTCCGCCCACGCCAGACGTGCGCCGTCGGCGAGCGCGGGCACCGTCCACTCGCGCACGGCGGCGCGGACCTCGTCGGCCGTCCGCTGCGAGTTCGCGAACGTGGGGAACAGCGCGCACGAGAGCGCCAGGGAGGCCCGGTCCACCGCCTCCACGTGCTCCGACGGGCTCCACCACACGAAGTTGACGAGGCGGGGGTGCCGGCTCGTCGCGCGCATCGTGCGCCACACGGACGGCGAGTCCAGCACGTCCATCGAGATGAGGACCGTCCGGTCGCCGTCCACCAGCTCGAGCGGCACGACGTCGAACCCCACGCCGTGCCCGAGCCGCCCGTGCCCCGCCGCCACCACCTGCGCGTCGGGGAAGACGCGCAGGAGGCGGCGCAGGAGCGTGGAGCCCGCGTCGTGCCCCCACACGTGACCGTCGCCGCCGATCAGCGCATCGGACCACCGGACGGCGACGCGCACCTCACTCGCCGTTCCGGACCAGCGTCGGTGACGGCTGCGTCTCGGCCGGCTCCTGCGCGCCCTCGTGCACCGCGTCGGGCGCGGGGGGTGCCTCCGGCAGGCGGTCGCGGTCGTCCTCCAGCGGCGTGCGGATCCGCATGCCGTAGAAGGACCGGTGCACGAAGAACGCCGTGGCCAGGAAGAACACCCCGGCCAGGACCAGGACCAGCGTGTGCCGGCCCTGCGCCTCGAGGCTGACGGCCAGCTCGACGGCCAGTAGGCCGAAGAGCGTCGTGAACTTGATGACCGGGTTGAGCGCGACCGACGACGTGTCCTTGTACGGGTCGCCGACCGTGTCGCCCACGATCGTGGCGTCGTGCAGCGCCGTGCCCTTGGCGTGCAGGTCCACCTCGACGATCTTCTTCGCGTTGTCCCACGCGCCCCCGGCGTTCGCCATGAAGATCGCCTGGTAGAGGCCGAAGACGGCGATCGAGATGAGGTAGCCGATGAAGAAGTACGGCTCGACGAACGCGAACGACAGCGTCGCGAAGAACAGGCCCAGGAACATCGTGAGCATG
Organism: Actinotalea sp. JY-7876; assembly: GCF_014042015.1. Classification (NCBI taxonomy): domain Bacteria; kingdom Bacillati; phylum Actinomycetota; class Actinomycetes; order Micrococcales; family Cellulomonadaceae; genus Actinotalea; species Actinotalea sp. JY-7876. The sequence continues at coordinate 534,681 of NZ_CP059493.1, forward strand.
CCCTGCTGCGCGTACTGCGTGCAGATCTCGACCACGCGCCGGGAGTCGGCCTCGCTGGCGCGCGTCGCACCGTCGAGCTTGATCGTGGTCCGGATGAACTCGACCGCGCGGTAGGCGCCCGTCGTGACCGCCTGGATCGACGCGCCGGTGAACCAGTAGATGATCGCGCCGCCCGTGATCAGGCCGAGCAGGAAGGGCGCGTGCAGCAGCGAGAGGTTCTCCAGGCCGATCGTCAGGCCGTCCGTGAGCGTCATGATGATGGAGAAGATCATGGTCGTGGCGCCCACGACGGCGGTGCCGATGAGGACCGGCTTGGCCGTCGCCTTGAAGGTGTTCCCGGCCCCGTCGTTCTCCTCGAGCATGTGCTTGGCGCGGTCCCACTGGACCGGGACCCCGAGCAGCGCCTGCGACTCGCTGCCCGACGGGTCGACCTCCTCGATCATCGACAGCTCGTAGACGCTCTGCGCGTTGTCGGTGACCGGGCCGTAGGAGTCGACGGCGATCGTCACCGGGCCCATCCCGAGGAAGCCGAACGCCACGAGCCCGAACGCGAAGACCGCGGGGGCGATCATGATCTCGTCCAGCCCCTGGGTGCTCAGCAGCGCCGCGCCCCCCATGAGGCCGACGACGGCCATGCCGAGCCAGAAGGCCGAGAAGTTGCCCGCCACCAGCCCGGACAGGATGTTGAGCGACGCCCCGCCCTCGCGCGAGCTCTTGACCACCTCGCGCACGTGCCGGCTGCTCGTCGACGTGAAGGCCTTGACGAGCTCGGGGATCAGCGCCCCGGCGATCGTCCCGAGCGAGACGATCGTCGCGAGCCGCCACCACAGGTCGGCGTCGGCCGCGCCGAGCTCGCTGCCCGGGCCGAGCAGCAGCCGCGTCGTGCCGTACGTCGCGGCGATGCACAGGCCCGAGGTGAGCCAGACGAGCGTCGTGAGCGGGCGCTCGAAGTCCATCCGCGTCGCGTCGGCCCAGCGGGCGCGTGCCCACGCGTCGTTGAGGAGGTAGGAGACACCCGAGGCGACCACCATGACGGCGCGCAGCACGAAGACCCACACCAGGAGCGTCGCCTGGGCGACCGGGTCGCCGACGGCGAGGAGCACGAACGTGATGAGCGCGACCCCGGTGACGCCGTAGGTCTCGAAGCCGTCGGCGCTCGGGCCCACCGAGTCGCCGGCGTTGTCGCCCGTGCAGTCGGCGATCACGCCCGGGTTGCGGGCGTCGTCCTCCTTGATCTTGAACGCGATCTTCATGAGGTCGGAGCCGATGTCGGCGATCTTGGTGAAGATGCCGCCCGCGATGCGCAGCGCCGCGGCGCCCAGCGACTCGCCGATCGCGAAGCCGATGAAGCAGGCGCCGGCGAGGTCCGCGGGCAGGAAGAGCAGGATCACGAGCATGATGAACAGCTCGAGGCTGATGAGCACCATGCCGATCGACATGCCCGACCGCAGCGGGATGCGGTGCAGGGGGAGCGGGCGCCCGGCGAGCGCCGCGAACGCGGTCCGCGAGTTGGCGAGCGTGTTCACGCGGATGCCGAACCACGCGACCGCGTAGGACCCGGCCATGCCGATGAGGCTGAAGGCGATGACGATGCCGACGCGGCCGGCCGGCAGCCCGACCAGCACGCCGTAGTACACGACGATCACCGCGGCGATGAAGCCCCACAGCACGAGCAGGAACCGGCCCTGCTTGAGCAGGTAGGCCCGGCACGTGGAGTAGATGAGCTCGGACACCTCGCGCATCGCGGGGTGGACCGCGAGCCGGCGCAGCTGCAGGTACGCCGTCGCCCCGAACGCCAGGCCCAGCCCGCAGACGACCAGGCCCGCGAGCAGCAGGACGCGGCCGCTCACGCCGAGCCCGCTCGCGACGCTGAGGTCGGGGAGCACGAGGTTGACCTCGCCACCGGAGTGCTCTCCGGCGAGGACCAGGGACCGAGCGAGTGTGTGCACCATCGCCGTACCTCTCGACGAACCGACTACGGCGGGTCGACGTGGGTCCCGGCCACACCCGCCTGATGTCGCGCGAAGCCCACGCTAGGGCCGGCCTCCCGCGCCGGGATGGGACCTCCGACGCAGGGCCGAAGGTCCTTTTGCTATCCGTCCCCCGAGGCGCACCCTGGGACGAGGCGACGCACGCAACGGGGCGGGTGTCCGCGCGCGAGGAGGCGCAGGGCCGTGGCGAAGTACGTGTACGACTTCAGCGAGGGCAGCAAGGACCAGAAGGACCTGCTCGGCGGGAAGGGGGCGAACCTCGCCGAGATGACCCGCCTGGGCCTGCCGGTGCCACCGGGCTTCACCATCACGACCGAGGCGTGCCGGCGGTTCCGCGAGACGGGCGAGCTGCCGGCCGAGCTGCGCGTCGAGGTGACCATGGCGCTGCGCCGCCTCGAGGACGCGCTGGGCCGCTCGCTGGGCGACTTCCACGACCCGCTGCTGGTCTCCGTCCGCTCGGGCGCCAAGTTCTCGATGCCCGGGATGATGGAGACGGTCCTGAACATCGGCCTGAACGACGCGTCGGTGCAGGGGCTGATCAAGTTCTCCGGCGACGACCGCTTCGCGTGGGACTCCTACCGCCGGCTCATCCAGATGTTCGGCAAGACGGTGCTCGACATCGACGGTGACCTGTTCGCCGCCGCGCTCGACGCGAAGAAGGCGGCCCGCGGGGTCACGGCGGACACGGACCTGCCCGCGTCCGACCTCGAGGAGCTCGTCGACGAGTTCAAGGCCATCGTGCGCCGCGAGTCCGGGCGGGAGTTCCCCCAGCACCCGCGCGAGCAGCTCGACCTGGCCATCACCGCCGTCTTCGGCTCGTGGGACACCGAGCGGGCGCGCCTCTACCGCCGCCGCGAGCGGATCCCGAACGACCTCGGCACGGCCGTCAACGTCGTGAGCATGGTGTTCGGCAACCTCGGCGCCGACTCGGGCACCGGCGTGTGCTTCACGCGCGACCCCGCGACCGGCAAGCCGGGCGTGTACGGCGACTACCTGCCCAACGCGCAGGGCGAGGACGTCGTGGCGGGCATCCGGAACACGCTCACGCTGGCCGACCTGGAGAGGCTCGACGCGGCCTCGTACGCCGAGCTGCGGCAGGCCATGCGCTCGCTCGAGACCCACTACCGGGACCTGTGCGACATCGAGTTCACGATCGAGCGCGGCCGGCTCTGGATGCTGCAGACCCGCGTCGGCAAGCGGACGGCGGCGGCGGCGTTCCGGATCGCGACCCAGCTGGTGGACGAGCACCTCATCACGCTCGACGAGGCGCTCGAGCGGGTCACCGGCGCCCAGCTGAGCAAGCTGATGTTCCCCCAGTTCGACGCGGCCGCCGAGCGCGACCTCCTGGCGACGGGCATGGCGGCCTCGCCGGGCGCCGCCGTCGGGCGGGCCGTGTTCGACTCCGCGACGGCGGTCGAGCGGCGTGCCGCCGGCGAGGACGTCGTGCTGGTGCGGCGCGAGACCAACCCGGACGACCTCGGCGGCATGATCGCCGCGGTGGGCGTGCTGACCTCGCGCGGTGGCAAGACGTCGCACGCGGCGGTCGTCGCGCGCGGCATGGGCACGACCTGCGTGGTCGGCGCCGAGCGGCTGGACGTCGACGTCGTCGGGCGGCGGTTCACCGTGGGTGACCGGGTCGTGAACGAGGGCGACGTCATCGCGATCGACGGCTCGAGCGGCGAGATCTTCCTCGGTGCCGTGCCCGTGGTCCCGTCGCCCGTGGTCCGTTACCTCGAGGAAGGGCTGGACGCCGCGCTCGCGGAAGCCCAGGACGACGACACGGCCGAGCTCGTGGAGGCGGTGCACCGCGTGCTCACGCACGCCGACGTCGTGCGGCGCCTGCGCGTGCACGCCAACGCGGACACGCCAGACGACGCGCGCCGGGCCCGCACGTGGGGTGCGCAGGGCATCGGCCTCTGCCGGACGGAGCACATGTTCCTCGGCGAGCGGCGGGTGCTCATCGAGCGCCTCGTGCTCGCGGCGGACGACGCCGACCGCCAGGCCGCGCTCGACGCGCTCCTGCCGCTGCAGCGCAGCGACTTCGTGCAGATCCTCGCCGAGATGGACGGTCTCCCGACGACGATCCGCCTCATCGACCCGCCGCTGCACGAGTTCCTGCCGGACCTCACCGAGCTGTCGGTGCGGGTCGCCGTCGCGACCGAGCGCCAGGAGCGCGGGGACGACGTCGATGCCGCGGAGCTCGAGCGCGACCGGGTGCTGCTGGGCGCCGTCCGGCGCATGCACGAGGCCAACCCGATGCTGGGCCTGCGCGGCGTGCGGCTCGGGATCGTCGTCCCGGGCCTGTTCGCGCTGCAGATCCGGGCGGTGGCCGAGGCGGTGGCCGAGCGGCTGCGGGCCGGCGGGCAGCCGCACGCGGAGATCATGGTGCCGCTCGCGGCGTCCGTGATGGAGCTGCACCTGGTGCGGGACGAGGCCGAGCGCATCCTCGCCGAGGTGGCGGTGCAGGAGGGGGTCGAGCTGCGCATCCCGATCGGCGCGATGATCGAGCTGCCCCGCGCCGCCCTGACCGCCGAGCGGATGGCGGGCGTCGCGGAGTTCTTCTCGTTCGGCACCAACGACCTCACGCAGACGACGTGGGGCTTCTCGCGCGACGACGTCGAGGGCGCGTTCTTCGCCGAGTACACCGAGCGCGGCGTGCTCAGCGTGTCGCCGTTCGAGACGCTCGACGCGAGCGGCGTCGGGCGGCTGGTGCGGATCGCGGTCGAGGAGGGCCGGGCCGCGCGTCCGGACCTCGGGCTCGGCGTGTGCGGCGAGCACGGCGGCGACCCGGAGTCGGTGCGGTTCTTCCACGACGTCGGCCTCGACTACGTCTCGTGCAGCCCGTTCCGCGTCCCGGTCGCACGGCTCGAGGCGGGCCGCGCGACGGTCACGGACCCGTCGAGCGACACCCGCTGACGGGGGGCGCTCAGCGCAGGGGGACGAAGCGGTGGGGGCCCTCGCTGCGGACGGTCACGTCCGACGGCGCGGGCCCCCGGCGCGCGACCGTGAGCAGCTCGCCGGCGACCGGGATCACCATGATCCCGCCGGCGGCGAGCTGGCCGACCAGCGCCGCCGGGAGCTCGCGTGCCTCGGCGCTGACGAGCACGCGGTCCCACGGTCCCTCGTCGGGCAGCCCGAGCACGCCCGGGCGGGCCGCCACGACGCGCGCCCACGGCTGGCCGGTCGCCGCGAGGTTCGCACCGCCCCACGCCACGAGGTCGGGCTCCAGCTCCACGCCCACCACGACGCCGCCGGGCCCCACGAGGTGCGCGAGCAGCGCCGTCGTCCAGCCGGACCCGGCGCCGACGTCGAGCACGCGCGCCCCCACGGGCACCTCGAGCGCGCGCAGCATCCGGGCGACGGTGCTGGGCTGGGAGCTGGTCTGGCCGTGCCCGATCGGCAGCGGCTGGTCGACGTCGGCGCGACGGGCCTCGTGCCGGCGCAGGAAGCCGCGGCGCCCGTGCGCCGCCATGGCCGCCGCGACCCGGTCCCGCCGTGCCGCGCCGCGCTCGTCCGGATAGCGTCGTGAGGTCCCGTCCATCACCCTTCCCGGAGGTCTCCATGCCCACCCGTACCGCACGTACCGCCTGGAACGGCTCGCTCGAGGACGGGAGCGGCCAGGTCGAGCTCTCGAGCTCGAAGGTCGCAACGTTCGACGTGTCGTTCCCCAAGCGTGCCGCGGACGACGCCGACGGCACCACCAGCCCCGAGGAGCTCATCGCCGCGGCGCACTCGTCGTGCTACGCGATGCAGCTCTCCGCGCTCGTGGGTCAGGCCGGCGGCACGGTGCAGGCGCTCGAGGTCAGCGCCGACGTCGAGCTGCGGCCGGACCCGGCCGGCGGCTTCCAGATCAGCGGCATCAAGCTCACCGTCCGCGGCGAGGTCGACGGCCTCGACGAGGCCGGCTTCGACAAGGCCGCCCAGGACGCCAAGGACACGTGCCCGGTGAGCAAGGCCCTCACCGGCACGACGATCTCGCTCGAGGCCTCGCTCGCCTGACCGAACCGCACGGGGAGCCCGCGCCGGGCGCCGGCTCCCCGTGCGTCCGGGTCAGGGCAGCTGCGGGTCGAGGACGACCTTGATGCAGCCGTCCTGCTTCTTCTGGAAGGTCTCGTAGAAGGCCGGCGCCTGCTCGAGCGAGACCCGGTGCGTGCGCAGGTCCAGGACGCCCAGCGGGTCGTCGTCGCGCTGCACGAGCGGCAGCAGCTCGGGCACCCAGTGCTGGACGTTGGCCTGGCCCATCCGGACGGTGACCTGCTTGTCGAAGAGCTCCATCATCGGCATCGGGTCCGCGGCCCCGCCGTAGACGCCCGAGAGCGAGATCGTGCCGCCGCGGCCGACGACGGAGATCGCCGTGTGCAGCGCGGCCAGCCGGTCGAGCCCGCCCACGTCCATGACCTTGCGGGCGACGGCGTCCGGCAGGAACGCGGCGACCTTGTGGGTCGCCTCCGCCACGGGCGAGCCGTGCGCCTCCATGCCGACGGCGTCGATGACGCTGTCCGGACCGCGGCCGTCGGTCAGGTCCCGGATCGACGCCGGCAGGTCGTCGTGGTCGCGCAGGTCCAGCACCTCGATGCCGTGCCGGCGCGCCATCTCCAGGCGCTCGGTGACGAGGTCGACGGCGATCACGCGCCCGGCCCCGCGGTAGGCGGCGACGCGCGCGGCCATCTGGCCGATCGGTCCCAGGCCCAGGACCACGACGGTCCCGCCGGCCGGCACGTTCGCGTACTCGACGCCCTGCCAGGCCGTGGGCAGGACGTCCGAGAGGTAGAGGTACTTCTCGTCCGGCGCGCCGTCGTCGGGCACCACGATCGGCCCGTAGTGCGCCTGGGGGACCCGCAGGTACTGCGCCTGGCCGCCCGGCACCTGCCCGTAGAGCTTGGTGTAGCCGAACAGCTGCGCGCCCTTGTGGTGCTCGTGCACCTGGGTCGTCTCGCACTGCGTCGTCAGGCCGCGCCGGCAGTTGTGGCACGCGCCGCACGCGATGACGAAGGGCACGACCACGCGGTCGCCGACCTTCAGGTGCGAGGCGGCGCCGGGCCCGACCGCCTCGACGATGCCCATGGCCTCGTGGCCGAGCACGTCCCCGCGGTCGATGAACATCCCCAGCGTCGAGTACAGGTGCAGGTCGGAGCCGCAGATGGCCGTCGACGTGACCCGGACGACGGCGTCCGTGGGCTCCTGGATCGTCGGGTCGGGGACCGACTCGACCCCGACCTTCTCCGTGCCCTGCCAGGTCACTGCGCGCATGCGTCCTCCATGGGTCGACGTCGCCCCGACGGCCGGCCGGGGCTGGGCCTCAGGCTCTCCCGCGCGGCCGCGGGCCGCACGTCGGACGGCGGGCACCCCGGCCCCGGTGTGGTGGGAGGATCGGACTGTGGTGACCACGACCCCGGACGCGCCCGCCGCCTCGACCGCGGACGTGCTGCACGAGCTGCGCGCCGCGCTCGGCCGCGCGGGCCGGAGCGCCGTCGACGACTCGACGCGCCGCCGCGCGGAGTACAGCACCGACGCCTCGAACTACCGCGTCGTGCCGCAGGTCGTCGTCTTCCCGCGGGACGTCGACGACCTGGTCGCCGTCGCCGATGTCGCGCGCCGCACGGGCACGCCGCTGACGGTGCGCGGCGGCGGCACCTCGGTGGCCGGCAACGCGGTCGGCACGGGGATCGTCGTCGACACGTCGCGCCACCTCACGGCGATCGGCGAGATCGACCCGCACGCGCGCACCGCGGTCGTGCAGCCGGGCGTCGTGATGAGCAGCCTGCAGGCGGCGGCCAGGCCGCACGGGCTGCGCTTCGGCCCGGACCCCTCCACGCAGAACCGGGCGACCCTCGGCGGCATGATCGGCAACAACGCGTGCGGCCCGCACGCCGTCGCCTACGGGCGGACGGCGGACAACGTCGTGAGCCTGGACGTCGTCGACGGGCGCGGGCGCCGCTTCACCGCCGGCCGGGGGGCGGGGGCGCTCGACGCCGTGCCCGGCCTCGCGGACCTCGTGACGACGAACCTCGGCACCGTGCGCACGGAGCTCGGGCGCTTCGGCCGGCAGGTGTCCGGCTACTCGCTCGAGCACCTGCTCCCCGAGCACGGCACGGACCTCGCGAAGATGCTCGTCGGCACCGAGGGCACCCTCGTCACGGTGCTCGGTGCCACCGTGAGCCTGGTCCCCGTCGCGGACGCCGCGGTGCTGGTCGTGCTCGGCTACCCGGACATGCCGTCGGCGGCCGACGCCGTGCCCGCCCTGCTCGCGCACTCGCCGCTCGCGGTCGAGGGACTCGACGCGCGCCTGGTCGACGTCGTCCGCCGCCACCGCGGCGAGGCGCACGTGCCCGCGCTCCCGCCGGGCGCCGGCTGGCTCATGGTCGAGATGGGCGGCGCCACGCGCGAGGAGGCGCTCGAGCGCGCCCGTGCGATGGCCGCGGACGCCGGCACGAGCGCCGCGCGCGTCATCCCGCCGGGCGCGGAGGCGTCGGCGATGTGGCAGATCCGCGCCGACGGCGCCGGGCTGGCCGGCCGCACGCCCGACGGCGCCCAGGCGTGGCCGGGGTGGGAGGACGCGGCGGTCCCGCCCGAGCGGCTCGGTGCCTACCTGCGCGAGTTCGACGCGCTCATGGCCGCCCACGGCGTCGAGGGCCTGCCGTACGGGCACTTCGGCGACGGCTGCATCCACGTGCGGCTCGGCATCCCGCTCGAGCGGTCGGTCGACGTCCCGGGCTTCCGCGCCTTCATGACCGAGGCGGCTCACCTCGTCGCCGCGCACGGCGGCTCGCTGTCCGGCGAGCACGGGGACGGGCGTGCCCGCTCCGAGCTGCTGCCGCTGATCTACTCCGAGCGTGCGATCGGGCTGTTCGGCGCGGTCAAGGAGCTGTTCGACCCGGCGGACGTGCTCAACCCGGGCGTCCTGGTCGACCCGCGCCCGCTCGACGCGGACCTGCGCCGCCCGCACGCGCTGCCGATCGCGCGCTCCGGCGGCTTCGCCTTCCCCCACGACGGCGGCGACCTGACGACGGCCGTCCACCGCTGCGTCGGCGTCGGCAAGTGCCGGGCCGACTCCGGGGCGTCGGGCGGCTTCATGTGCCCCTCCTACCTCGCGACGCGCGACGAGAAGGACTCGACCCGCGGCCGGGCGCGCGTGCTGCAGGAGATGGCCAACGGGACGCTGGTGACGCACGGCGCCCGCTCCGCCGAGGTCCACGAGGTGCTGGACCTGTGCCTGAGCTGCAAGGCGTGCTCGAGCGACTGCCCGGCCGGGGTCGACATGGCCCAGTACAAGGCCGAGGTGCTGCACCGGACGTACCGCCGCCGGCTGCGGCCCCGCACCCACTACGCGCTCGGCTGGCTGCCGCGCTGGAGCCGGCTCGTCGACCGACTGGGGCTCGCGGGCGTCGCGAACGCCGTCCTCGGTGTGCGCCCGCTCGCGCGTCTCGTCCTGCGCGTCGGCGGCATGGACGCGCGCCGCTCGATCCCGGCGTTCGCGCCCACGTCGTTCCGCCGCTGGTGGTCCGGGCAGGCCGGCGCCGTGCACCCCACCGACGGTGTGGGCGAGGCGACGGTGGGCGCGGCGTCGAGCCTCGGCTCCACGGACCCGGCGCGCCGCGTCGTGCTGTGGACCGACTCCTTCAGCGACGGCTTCGACCCCGACGTGCCCCGCGCGATGGTCCGGGTGCTGCGGGACGCCGGCTACGAGGTGATCGTCCCGGAGCAGGACGCGTGCTGCGGGCTGACCTGGATCAGCACGGGCCAGCTCGACGGCGCCCGGGCACGGCTCTCCGACCTGCTGGGCGTGCTCGGACCGTACGCCGTCAACGGCATCCCGATCGTGGGGGTCGAGCCGTCCTGCACCGCCGTGCTGCGTTCCGACCTGCTCGACCTGCTGCCGGACGACCCGCGCGCCGTCGCCGTCGCCCACGCCACGCGCACGCTCGCCGAGCTGCTCACCGCCCCGGCCCCGCTGGGCCCCGACGGGTGGGAGCCGCCGAGCCTGGAGGGCGTCACCGTCGTCGCGCAGCCGCACTGCCACCACCACTCGGTCATGGGGTACGACGCCGACCGGGCGCTGCTCCGCGCGGCCGGCGCGGAGGTGACCACGCTCGCGGGGTGCTGCGGTCTCGCCGGGAACTTCGGCATGGAGCACGGGCACTACGAGGTCTCGGTCGCCGTCGCCGAGCACGCCCTGCTGCCGGCGCTGCGCGACGCGGCCCCCGGCACGGTGCTGCTGGCCGACGGGTTCTCCTGCCGGACCCAGGCACAGGACCTCGCCGGAGCGTCGATGAGGCACCTCGCCCAGCTGCTCTCCGACCGGATCGACGCCCGCGAGCGCGCCCAGGGGTGAGTCCCGCCGCTGGACCGAACGGGTCGATTCCCGCCGGGGCATTCCGGACAGACCACCGCAGACCGTAGGCTGCGGGCGGTCGAGGCGCGCGAGCGCAGTCGGGAAGTGCCATGCCCCCCATGTTCGAGGTCGAGAGCACGAGGTCCGTCGCGGTCCACCCCCTGTCGCCCGAGGGCGGCGGGCTGCCGACGCCGGGGCTCGTGGCCGACCACCTGGACACGCTGCTCGGCGAGCAGCTGCTGCCCCTGCGCCTGCGCGAGGGCGCCGCCGACGAGCCGTACCTCCTGGCGGTCGACGCCTCGGGGCAGCCCGTGGTCGTCGAGATCTGCGCCGTGCTGGACGAGGCCGCCGTCGTGAAGGCGCTGCGGCACGCGGGGCGGGCCGCGAGCATGAGCGCGCAGGACCTGGCGCGTGCCTACCCCGGCGGCCCCGGGCGCTTCGCGGCGCATCTCGAGGCCTTCCGAGAGACGGTGCCCGCGACGACGCTCCTGCCCACGTCGGTCCGCAGCGGGGCGCGCCTGCTCCTCGTGTGCTCGGCGATCGCCCCCGGGATGGAGGACGTCGTCGAGTTCCTGCTCCAGCCGGGCTGGCGGGTCGACGTGCTCACGGTCGGCGTCGTGCCCGGCGCCGACGGCGCGCGCATCGTCGGCGTCGCGCCGCTCACGCGCGTGCCGCCGCCGCGGCGCGCCATGGAGCCCGCGCGTCGGGCGCCGCGCCGGCCGTCGGGCGGCACGTGGCCCTTCGCGGACCCGCAGCGGCGGATGCCGGGTGTGACGCCGCCCCCGTTCGCCGTCCGCACGGCGCCGTCGGCGGCCGCGGCCGACCCGCCGCCCGAGGCGCCGCCGCCCGCGGCACCGGCCCCCGACGCGCCGCCCCCGGGACCCGACGGTCGTCTCATCCGCGTGGCCACGCACCTGGGCGCCCCGGCGGCGCTGGTGTGGCAGCGTGAGGACGGCGGGTACCACGAGGCGCTCCTGCACGCCGACGGCTGGATCGAGCTGCCCGACGGCACCCGTCTCCGCTCGCCCGACGAGGCGGCGGCAGCGCTCACGGGCGACGCGGCCACGGACGGCTGGCGGGTGTGGCACGTCGAGCGGCCGGACGGCCCGTCGCTGGCGGACGCGCTCGAGCGCGCCTCGGGCTGACGGGGGCCGGCGCGCTCACATCCAGCCGTAGGCCGACGTCCAGCGCCGGAGCTCCTCGTAGAAGAGGGTGCGGGCCGGGAGCCGGGACAGCGTGAGGTCGTGCAGGCCGCCGCGGACGCGGACCACGGTGACGACCGGGCCGAGCATCACGGCGCGCCGCGCGGTCAGGTCGACGTCGAGCACGGTGTCGGCCTCGCGCATCTCCTCGCGCCACCGGGGGAGCACCAGGCTCCGGGCGGAGAGGCCCACGAAGACCGGCACGGTCAGGTTCAGGCCGCGCTGGACCTGGGCGTGCCCGCTGAGCACCGCCTGGACCCAGCCGGCGCGCACCGGGTGGTAGGGCGTGGGTCGCCACGTCGTGTCGTACTCCCACTCGCCGCCCTGCTCCCGCAGCAGGGAGCGGGCGTAGAACCCGGGGTCGATCACGCCCAGCGGCGTCTTGGGCCGCTGCCGGGCGATGGGCAGGATCAGCGGCATGCTGAGGTTGCGCGCCAACGAGGCCCCGAGCAGCTCCAGCCAGGGGCTGTTGAGGACGAGCCCCGTGACCAGACCGGGCCGGCGCCGCGCCCACAGCGAGCCCACGAGGCCGCCGGTGGAGTGGCCCATGAACATGATCCGGGCACGGCGGCCGAGGTCCGCGTGGATCTGCCGGATCGCGGCGTCCAGCTCCTCGTCGTACGTCGCCAGGTCGTCGACGTAGTTCGGCGTCTGGTGCGGGCGCAGGCTGCGCCCGTACTTGCGCAGGTCGAGCGCGTAGAACGCCGCGCCCTCCGCGTGCCAGAACTCGGCGAGCCCGGTCTGGAAGAAGTAGTCGTTCCACCCGTGCACGTACAGCACGGCCCGCGCCGGGCGGACGTCCGCGGCGGCCTGCGGCCGGTACCGGACCAGGGTCGCGACGACCTCGCCCTCGTCGTCGTCGGCGAGCGGCAGCGTCAGGGCCTGGTAGTCCGCCCCGAGGACATCGGTGACCCAGGTGCTCATGCGGGCGTGACCACGACCTTCCCGAAGTGCTCTCCGGAGGCGAGGCGCGCGAACGCGTCGTGCACCCGGTCGAGCTGGTACGTCGAGTCGACCACGGGGCGGACCCCGGTGCGAGCCAGGAAGCGCAGGAGCGCCTCGAGGTCGACCTTCGCGCCCATGGTCACGCCGACGACGCGGAGCTCGGTGAAGAACACCCGGGTCAGCTCGGCGCCGGGCTGGTCGCCGCTGGTCGCACCGGCCACCACGACGGTGCCGCCCGGGCGCAGCGAGCGGATCGAGTGCGCCCACGTCGCGGCGCCGACCGTCTCCAGGACGGCGTCGACCCGGAAGGGCAGGCGGGCGCCGCTCTCGAGCGCGAGCGACGCGCCGAGGCCCAGCGCGCGCTCGCGCTTGCCCTCGTCGCGGCTGGTGACGACCACCTCGACGCCCGCCGCCGAGCCCAGCACGACGGCGGCCGTGGCGACCCCGCCGCCCGCGCCCTGCACGAGCACGCGGTCGCCCGGGCGCGCACCGGCGGCGACGAAGAGCATCCGGTAGGCGGTCAGCCAGGCGGTGGGCAGGCAGGCCACCTCCTCGAACGACAGCTCGGCCGGCTTGGGCACCAGGTTCCACGTCGGCACCGCGACGCGCTCCGCGAGCGTGCCCGGGTAGGCCTCGGAGAGCAGCGTGCGGCGCTCCGTCGGCCCCACGCCGTGGCCGGTCTCCCCGATGACGGAGTGGATGACGACCTCGGTCCCGTCGGCAGTGGTGCCGGCGCCGTCGGTGCCCAGGACCATCGGCAGGCGGTCCTGGGGCAACCCGACGCCCCGGAGCGACCACAGGTCGTGGTGGTTGAGGCTGGCGGCCCGCACGTCGACGACCGACCAGTCCGGCCGCCCCTCCGGCGGCGCGGCGTCGGGGCGCTCCCCGAGCTCGAGGCAGGCGAGCGGGTCGTCGGGATCGGTCCGGGCGGCGTAGGCGGCGAGCACACCCCAAACCTACGTGCCCGCCCCCCGACCCCGCCCGGGACACGAAGCCCGCGCCATCCGCCACCGGCCCTACGCCACTCCGCCAGGCCGCCAGGCCGCCGCGCCACTCCGCCGCGCCCCATCCCCCGCGGCAGGTCCGACGGCGACGTCGGACGCCCCGACGCCGCTCAGCACGTCCGTTCCGTTCGAGCACGTCCGCTTGCAGAGGACGTCGTCGGTGGGAACGGACGTGTTCGGCGGGCGGGGCGGGTAGGTGGGGCGGAGGGCGGCGGTCGCGGCGGTGAGGGCCGGCGGGATGTCGACGTCGGACAGCCGCCGACGCCGGACGCCCCGACGCCGCTCAGTACGTCCGTTCCGTTCGAGCACGACCGTTGTGGAGGACGTTGTGGGTGGGAACGGACGTGTTCGGCGGGCGGGGCGTTTAGGTGGGGCGGAGGGCGGCGGTCGCGGCGGGGCGGGGGCGGCGGGGCGGGTGGGTCAGAGGAGGGGGAGGGTGCGGCCCAGGTCGGGGACGGAGTCGGACGTGTGGTGGGCGCTCAGGGCCCGGGCGACGCCGTCCGCGTCGTGGGGCACGCGGCCGCAGGCCAGTCGCGTCCACGCCAGCGGGTCGACCACCTCGAGGTCCCAGCCGCCGCGGTCGACGACGACCTCCAGCAGCGAGTCGGCGACGAGCCGCAGGGCGGCGGGGTCCACCGGCCCTTCCTCGCCCGTGCTCGTGCGGTCCAGCGAGCGCGCCAGGTCGTCACCGTGCACGACGAGCTCGAGGAGCCGGGACAGCAGGAAGTCGGAGAGGTGGATCGCGCCGCGGCGAGCCTGCACGACGACGTCGGGGGCCGCCGTGCGCAGCTGCGTCACCTGGGCGAACGCGGTCGCGGCCATCGCGTCGAGGCGCCCGGCACGGTCGGGGGCGATCGCCGCGGCGAGCTCGCGGGTGATGCGGTCGATGTCCGCGCCCGCCGCGGTGTAGGTCGCGAGGTACTCCCCGAGGCTCAGCGGGCGAGGCCCCGCCGCGGCGGGCTGCACCGCGGCGAGGGCGTCGAGACTCCTGCCCAGGTGCGCCACGAGGTGCTCGACCGTCCAGCCGTCGAGCACGCTCGCGCGGTGCAGCGCGTCGTCGTCCAGCCCGCTGATCCAGGTGCGCAGGCGCAGCCACTGCCGGCGCAGCGTGTCGTCGATCGCGGTCAGCTCGGTGGCGTCCACTGGGGCTCCCATGCTCACCATGCTAGGGAGCGCCGCGCCGGCTGTCGGGTCAGCGGTACCCGGCGAGGATCGCGTCGATCTCCGCCTGCTCCTGGTTGGCCTCGGCCCGGTCCTGCGCCACGGCGGCCGGGTCGGCGGTGCCGGCCGCGATCGCGTCGCGCAGGGCGCGGTCGGCGTCGACCTCCTCCTGGGTGACGGGGATCGTCCAGCTCGTCGGGAAGACGGGCGGGTCACCGGGGCCGGCGTACCCGCCGTGCCAGCAGCTGTGCCGGGCGCGCAGCACGCCCAGCCAGTACATGCTGCTGGGGTCGTCCGCCTCGGCGGTCCGCTCCGAGAGGCTGTACGCGGCGTTGTCCATGTCGAGATCGCCCTGACCCTCGACCTCGGCCGCGAACAGCTCGCCGACGGCCGCCCTGACGGCCGGGTCGTCGAGGTGCGCGAGGTTGCCGGTCAGCACGGCGCACGCCTCGAGGTCCACGGTCGGGGTGCCGAGCAGCCCGAGGTCCTTGGGTGGGCCGACGGACGACTCCGCCGCAGCCGCCTCGCCGCGCTCGCGGCTCTCGGTCAGCGCCGCCTCGTGGGCCGCATCCTCGCCCGCGGCCTCGGCGCGGTAGGCAGCGGTGTGCAGCGTGACCGGGTAGCCGCGGTCCGCGCAGCCGACGTCGGCGCGGTGCTCCCCGTCGGCGTAGGACGCCAGCACCGCACCGGAGCCCGTCTCCAGCGTCCCCTCGACGCACAGCGCGTCGCCGTCGAGGTAGGCCTCGACGTGGACGTCGCGCACGGCGCCGTCGTCGTCGAGCCCGATCTCCTGCGCGACCTCGCGCAGGTTCGCCGGCCAGGCGCCGTCGTCCTCGCGGAGGCCGGTCAGATCCGATGCGACGTCCTGGGTGACGGAGCGGACCGTGGCGGCGTCCCCGCGGGCGGCGGCGTCGCGCTGCCACTGCCCGGGCGGGCCGGAGCCCGCGAGGTAGAGCACGGCACCGATCGCCGAGAGGACGGCGAGCACGGTGGAGATCGCCGCCCCGGCCAGGGCGAGCCCCCAGCCGCCGTCGCCGCTGCGCCGGATGCGCCGCAGCGCGACGTAGGACAGCACGAGGCCCGCGGGCCAGAGCAGCAGTGCGGTGACGAAGCCCCAGACGGCCAGGGGATCGGTGTCGCGGTACCGCGACGGGGGCAGGGGCGGGGCAGCGGGCACTGGTCTCCTGGTCGGTGGACGCGGGTGTGCTCAGGTGAGGAAGTCGCGCACGAGCGCGCCGACCTGATCCTCCTCGATGAGGAAGCCGTCGTGGCCGAAGTCGGAGCGGATCAGGTGGAACCCGTCGGCGTGCGGCAGGGCGGCGGCCGTCGCCGCGGACTGCTCGGGCAGGTAGAGGCGGTCGGTGTCGACGCCGACGACGAGCGCACGCGCGCTCACCCGCGCGAGCGCGGCCTCGACGCCGCCGCGGCCCCGGCCGACGTCGTGCGACAGGATCGAGTCGGTGAGCACGACGTAGGTGTTGGCGTCGAACCGGCGCGCGAGCTTGCCCCCGTGGTGGTCGAGGTAGGACTGCACCGCGAAGCGCCCGCCGCCGCCGAGCGGCTCCTCGCCGTCCTGCGGCGTGCGACCGAAGCGCTCGTCGAGCTCGACCGCGCTGCGGTACGTGGTGTGGGCGATCTGGCGCGCGACCGCGAGTCCCGCGTGCGGCCCGTCGCCGTCGGCCGCGTCGTAGTAGTCGCCGCCGCGGAAGCGCGCGTCCCCGCGGATCGCCGCCAGCTGGGCGTGGGCCCAGGCGATCTGGTCGCCGGTCGTGCGGGCCGTGGTGGCGATGGGTGCGATCGCGCGGACGCGGTCCGGCGCCATGACGCCCCACTCGAGCACGCGCATGCCGCCGGCGGACGCGCCGACGACCAGCGCCCACGCATCGATCCCGAGCGCGTCGGTCAGCGCGATCTCGGCGGCGACCTGGTCCCGCACCGTGACGTACGGGAAGCGTCCGCCCCAGGGCCGGCCGTCGGGCGACGTCGACGCCGGCCCGGTGCTGCCCTGGCAGCCGCCGAGCACGTTGGGCGCGACGACGAAGTAGCGGTCCGTGTCGATGGGTCGGCCCGGCCCGACGAGCGAGGGCCACCAGCCGGCCGTCGGGTGCCCCGGGCCGGCGGGCCCCGTCACGTGGGAGTCGCCCGTGAGCGCGTGCAGCACGAGCACCGCGTTGTCGCCCGACGGCGACAGCGTGCCCCACGTCTCGTAGGCCATCCGGACCGCGGGCAGGTGTCCGCCGGCCTCGAGGTCCTGCGGACCCAGGTCGACGAACTTCCGGTCCCCGACCGGGTCGCCCTCGCGCCAGGCAGCGCTCGCCGGGACGGCGTCGGAGGCCTGCACGACGCGCAGACCTCCGGCGCCGTCACGGCGACCACCGGCCGTGTCCACGGGCGGCCGCCCGTCGTGTGCGCGGGGGGCGGCCCGGTCGGGGACCCCCATCACGCGCCCTTGGCGGCCCGGAAGCCCGCGTCGAGGTCGGCGAGGATGTCCTCCACGCCCTCGATCCCCACCGAGAGGCGGACCAGGCCCGGGGTGATGCCGGACCGCAGCTGCTCCTCGGGCGTCAGCTGGCTGTGCGTCGTCGACGCCGGGTGGATGACGAGCGAGCGCACGTCCCCGATGTTCGCGACGTTCGAGTGGAGCTCGAGCGCGTCGACGAACCGCTTGCCCGCCTCGGCGCCGCCCGCGAGCTCGAAGGACACGATCGCGCCGGCGCCGCGCGGCGCGTACTTCTGGGCGTTCGCGTGCCACGGGCTCGACGGCAGGCCCGCGTAGTGCACGCGCACGACGTCGTCGCGCTGCTCGAGCCACTGCGCCACCTGCTGGGCGTTCGCGACGTGGCGCTCGACGCGCAGCGACAGGGTCTCGATGCCCTGGGCGATGAGGAAGGCGTTGAAGGGCGAGATCGAGGAGCCGAGGTCCCGCAGGAGCTGGACGCGGGCCTTGAGGATGAACGAGAGGTTGACCGGGAAGAGCCCGCCGACGCCCAGGTCGCGCGCGAAGACCAGGCCGTTGTACGAGGGGTCCGGGGTGTTGTAGTTGGGGAACCGCTCGGGGTGCTGGGCGTAGTCGAACGTGCCGCCGTCGACGATGACGCCGCCGATGGCCGCCCCGTGGCCGCCGAGGTACTTGGTGGCCGAGTGCACGACGACGTCGGCGCCGTGCTCGAACGGACGGATCAGGTACGGCGTCGCGACGGTGTTGTCGACGACGAGCGGGACGCCCACCTCGTGCGCGACCGCCGCGACGGCCTCGATGTCGAGGACGTCGGCCTGGGGGTTGGGGATCGTCTCGCCGAAGAAGAGCTTGGTGTTCGGCTGCACCGCGTCGCGCCAGGCCTGCGGGTCGTGCGGGTCCGTGACGAACGTCGTCGTGATGCCGAGCCGCGGCAGCGTGTAGTGGAGCAGGTTGTAGGTGCCGCCGTAGAGGCTCGGGCTCGCGACCACGTGGTCGCCGGCCTCGGCGATGTTGAGGATCGCGAACGTCTCCGCGGCCTGGCCGGACGAGAGCAGCAGGGCACCGACGCCGCCCTCGAGCGACGCGATGCGGTCCTCGACGGCCTGCGTCGTCGGGTTCCCGATGCGCGTGTAGATCGGGCCGAGGTCCTGCAGCGCGAAGCGCGCGGCGGCCGTGTCGGCGTCCGGGAAGACGAACGACGTCGTCTGGTAGATCGGCAGCGCGCGGGCGCCGGTCGTGGGGTCGGCGGTCTGACCGGCGTGGATCTGGCGGGTCTCGAAGGACCAGTTCTCGTTGCTCATGGTGCGGGCTCCTCGATGAGTGGGAGCCGCGGGGTGACCACAGCCAGCGCACTGACCCGGCCAGCCCGCGACGGGACTGGGGCGTGTGCACGTGGGGAGTGGCGCCCTGGCCGGTGGTTCAGGCGGGCGCGGGAGCGCGGCTACCTACCGGTCAGCGGGCGCACCACCGGACGTGCGCTGTCAGCGGCACATTCGGCAGGTCATGCCGGCGACACTACGGCGGCGCGTGGGGGGACCACGAGACCCGTCTTACATGTCGGACGACGCGTCCACGCCTCGGGCCGACCCCCGGAGCGAGGGCGTGGCGCCGGCCGCCGATCGGGTGAACATGCCGCGGGCGTGTGCCGGCGCGAGGGCCGGCGCCCCGTGGGCGACGCACCCGCGCCACCGCGCCGCGCCACGCACGGGCGGGTCCGAGTTGTCCGCTCCCCGCGTCGGGGCTGGTGGGACGGATGTGACTGCTGTGACGGGAGTGACGGAAGTTGTTGGTGTGACGCCTGTTCCCTCCTGCGGCTGGTGTGGGTAGCGTTCGTCGGGCGTGCCGCCTCGACGGCAGCGCACGGCGGCCGGACCCTCGCGGTCGGGCGCCCCCACTGGACGACGGGAACGGCATGACCCACTGGACCACCGGCGCGCGCCGCACCGCCGCGGCGACGGCGCTCGTCCTCGCGCTCGGGGCCGCGACCGCCGGCGCCTCCTACGCCGACCCCGACGTCAGCGACGACGACGTCCGCGCGGCGCAGGACGCGGTCCGCACGGCGGCGCGCACGGTCGCCGCCGTCGAGGTCGAGCTCGCCGCGCAGTCCGCCGAGCTCGAGGGCGCATGGACCGCCGTGTCCGCCGCGGCCGAGGACTACGCCGCCGCCACCGCCGAGCGGGATGCCGCGGCCGAGCGGGCCCGGGTCGCGCTGGAGGAGGCCGCCGTCGCGGCCGCCGACGCCGAGGTCGCCCGCGCCGCGCTCGGCGAGATCGCCATGCAGGCCTACCGGTCGGGCGGCTCGCTGGACGGCCTCGGTGCGTTCCTCTCCGCCGACGGCTTCGAGGACCTCGTCGCCCGTCAGACGGCCATGGACCAGCTCGGCGACCGCGCCCAGCGCGCCGTCCAGCTCTTCGACGCGGCGGATCTCGTCGCGCGCACGCTCGAGGACCGCGCCAGCCGGGCCGAGGACGAGGCCGAGGAGTCGGCCGCCGCCGCGCAGGCGGCGCTCGGGCAGGCCCAGACCATGCACGAGGACGCGGAGCGCCGCGTCACGGAGATCGCCGCCGAGCGCGAGTCCCTCCTCGGTGAGCTGGCCTCGCTCCGGCAGACGTCGCTCGAGGTCGAGCGCGCGCGGCAGGCCGAGCTCGACGCGGCGCGTGCTGCGCGCACCGAGGCCGCCGCCGCGGCCGAGCGCGGTGTGGTCGCCGCGCCGCCTGCGCCCGGCACACCGACGACGCCCGCGCCGGCACCCGGGGGCGGCACGCCGGCCCCGGCTCCAGCACCTGCCCCGGCCCCGGCTCCAGCACCTGCCCCCGCGCCCGCACCTGCCCCCGCGCCCGCACCTGCCCCCGCCCCGGCCCCGGCTCCCGCCCCGGCCCCGGCCCCGGCCCCGGCTCCCGCTCCCGCCCCCTCGGACCCCTACGGTCTCGGGACCGGGTCGCAGCGCGGGTCGGCCGCACAGGGCGCGTCGGCCGTCGCCTGGGCCGTGGCCCAGGTCGGCAAGGCGTACGGCTACGGGGCGGTCGGCCCGAACGCCTTCGACTGCTCGGGTCTGACGAGCAAGGCCTGGTCGGCCGCGGGCATCGGCATCAACCGCACGTCCCGCGACCAGTACCGCCAGGTGCGCAAGATCGCCTACGGCGACATGCGCCCGGGGGACCTGATCTTCTACGGCGGCAACGGCGCCGACCCCGGCAGCATCACCCACGTCGCGATGTTCGTCGGCAACGGTCAGATGGTCGAGGCGCCGCGGCCGGGGGTCAACGTGCGCGTCACGTCGATCCGCTGGGCCGGCACCATGCCGTACGCCGGCCGGCCCTGAGCGGTCGGCAGCGCCCGCGCCGCAGCCCGTACGCACGAGAGGCCGCCCCGACGTCAGGTCGGGGCGGCCTCTCGTGGTGCGGCCTCTCGTCGGGAGCGACGCGTCAGTGCTGACCGTGCTTCTCGTAGTAGCCGGTGTCCGCCGCGCGCTGGATCGAGTTGCGGATCTCCTGCTCGGCCGCGGCCTTGTCGACCCAGTGGGCGCCCTCGACCGACTTGCCGGGCTCCAGGTCCTTGTAGACCTCGAAGAAGTGCTGGATCTCGAGCCGGTGGAACTCGCTGACGTCGTCGATGTCCTGGCGCCACGACGCGCGCTGGTCGCCGGTCGGCACGCACAGCACCTTGTCGTCGCCGCCCGCCTCGTCGCGCATCCGGAACATGCCCAGTGCGCGGCAGCGGATCAGGCAGCCCGGGAACGTCGGCTCCTCCAGGAGCACGAGCGCGTCCAGCGGGTCGCCGTCCTCGCCGAGGGTGCCCTCGATGAACCCGTAGTCGTCGGGGTAGCGCGTCGAGGTGAAGAGCATGCGGTCCAGCCGGATGCGGCCGGACTCGTGGTCCACCTCGTACTTGTTGCGCTGACCCTTCGGGATCTCGATGGTGACGTCGAACTCCACGTGCGCTCCCAGGGGTGTAGCCGCCACGGTCGGCGGTGTGCTGGGACTAGTGTGGCGCACCGGCAGGCGGGCGGGGCACCGCGGCGACGCGGGAGGTGCGGATGAGCAGGGCGGGCAGGGTGGCCGGGGCGCTCACGGTGACGCTGCTCCTGGGGGCCGGCGGCTACGCGGCGGCCGACGCGTACGACGTCGTGCCGGGTCTGGTCACGCTCGAGCCGGTCCCCGCGCCGGCCGCGCCCTTCCCGACGGCGCCGGGCGCCGTGCCGGCCCCCGACGTCGACCCCGTCGTGCCGGCGCTCGACCCGGCGGCCCCGGGACCGGGGGCCACGGAGGTCACGGCGCTCGCGCGGGACCTGGTCGCGGACCCCCGCCTGGGCACCTCGACCGGCGTCGTGGTCACGGACGTGCTCAGCGGCGAGGTGCTGGCCGACGTGGACGGGGCGACCCCGCGCGTCCCGGCGTCCACCGCCAAGATGCTCGGCGCGCTCGCCGCGATCACCGCGCTGGGGCCCGAGCGGACCCTGGACACGACGGTCGTCCAGCCGGAGCCCGGTCGGCTCGTGCTCGTGGGCGGCGGCGACATGATGCTCACCGCGGGGGCGGGGCAGCCGGACGCGGTCGTCGGCCGAGCCGG
Source organism: Actinotalea sp. JY-7876 (assembly GCF_014042015.1). Lineage (NCBI taxonomy): Bacteria > Bacillati > Actinomycetota > Actinomycetes > Micrococcales > Cellulomonadaceae > Actinotalea > Actinotalea sp. JY-7876. The sequence goes on from NZ_CP059493.1 coordinate 556,343, forward strand.
GCTCGTCGACCTCGCGGCGGAGACCGCCCGCGAGCTCCGGCTCGCGGGCGTGAGCCAGGTGGCGCTCGAGCTGGACGACACGCTGTTCTCCGGGCCTGCCATCCACCCCGCGTGGGACCCGTCCGACGTCGCTGACGGCTTCGTCGCGGCCGTCGCGCCGCTGGGGATCGACATCGCGAAGATCCGGCCCGGCGAGTACCCGCCGCGCTACCCGGACCCCGCGCTGCAGACCGCTCAGACGTTCGCCCAGCTGCTCACGGAGCAGGGCATCGCCGTCGCCGGTGCGCCGACCCGCGCCGCCGCGCCCGCGGACGCGCTCGAGCTCGCGCGCGTCGAGTCGGCGCCCGTCCGCGAGATCGTGCGCTACGCCGTGCAGGTCTCCGACAACACCATCACCGAGGTGCTGGGCCGCCTCGTCGCGATCGAGCACGGCCTGCCGGGCAGCTTCGAGGGCGCGACGAGCGCCGTCGTCGCCGAGCTGGGGCGGCAGGGGCTCCCGACGCAGGGCGCGGTGCTCGCGGACTGCAGCGGGCTCGCCGCCGGGTCCGCGCTGCCGGCCGCCCTGCTCACCGGTCTGGTCGCGGCCGCCGCGGATCCCGCCAACCCCAAGCTCCTGCCGGTCCTGGTCGACCTCCCGGTCTCCGGCTGGCAGGGCACCCTCGCGGAGAGGTTCGGCGCGGGACCCGCGCGGGGCCTGGTGCGCGCGAAGACCGGCAGCCTGCCGAACGTCACGTCGCTCGCCGGCACGGTCCAGACCTCCTCCGGGCGGCTGCTCGCGTTCGCCGTCCTCGCCGAGGCGACGCCCCGCGGCCAGACCGCGCCGCGCGCGGCCATCGACGGCTTCGTCCAGCAGCTCGCGGTCCTGCCGTGACCACCGCCGCGACGAGCGCCGACGTCGCGCCGATCCAGGTCGACTGGGAGCGCGCAGCGGCCTGGGCGGGTCGGCTCGCGTCGCCCGGCCCGACGGCGCCCCGCGCCGAGCTCGCCGCGCTGGTGGACGGGCTGCGGGACGCGGCCCACCGCGCGTACCCGCTCGCGCTGCGGGCCGCGCGCCTCGGGCGGGCCGTCGAGGCCTCGGGGCGGCAGGACCAGCGGGCGGCCGTCGTCGTCGTGGACCGGCCGGGCTGGGCGCGGGCGGCGGCGCGCTCCTTCGGCGGCCTGGTGCCCGTGCCCGCCGCCGGCGGAGAGCTGCTGCGGTCGGCCCCCGCGACGGCGCAGGCGGCCGGGCTGCTGGGCATGCTCGCCGGCCGCGTGCTCGGTCAGTTCGACCCCTTCGCGACCGATGTGCCGCCCGGGGGGCGGCTCGTGCTCGTCGCGCCGAACGTGCTGCGCATGCGGGCGCGGCTCAGCGCCGACGCCGACGACTTCGCGCTGTGGGTCTGCGTGCACGAGCAGACGCACGCCCTGCAGTTCGCGGCGGCACCGTGGCTCGTCGACCACCTGCGGGCGCAGGTCCGCGCGCTGGTCTCGGAGCTGGCGGCCGGTGGCGAGGAGGCGGCGGGGCTGGCCGAGCGCGCCCTGCGCGCCGTGCGGCGGCCGGAGCGCGGGCCGGGGCGCCCGGGCGACGACCCGGAGGAGCTCGGCGTGCTCGGGCTGGTGCTGGACCCCGCCCAGCGGGCCCGCATCGACGCCGTCTCGGCCGTGATGTCCCTGCTCGAGGGGCACGCCGAGGTGACGATGGACGCGGTCGGCACCAGGGCGATCCCCTCCGCGCGTCGCCTCCGCGCGCGCTTCGAGGCCCAGCGCCGGCGCCGCACCTCGGCCCCCGACCGGGTCCTGCGCCGGCTCCTGGGCCTCGACGCGAAGATGGCGCAGTACCGCCGGGGCGCGGCGTTCGTGCGCGCGGTGCGCAGGGCGGGGGGCCGGGACGCCCTCGACGCCGCCTGGTCCGGACCGGACGCTCTCCCGACGTCGCGCGAGATCGCCGACCCGCGCGCCTGGGTCCGACGCGTGCACGGCTAGCCGTGACCGGCCCCGATCCCGCCGTCGCGCGCGTGCGCAGCGCGGTGCGGCGCGAGCTGGCGGACCTGGCGGTGCCGGGTGGTGCCGCACCGGCCGCCGACGCGCGCCCGCTCGTGCTCGTCGCCTGCTCCGGGGGCGCGGACTCCCTCGCGCTCGCCGCCGCGACGGCGTTCGTGGCGCCGCGCCTCGGGCTCGCCGCGGGCGCCGTCGTCGTCGACCACGGGCTCCAGGAGGGCAGCGCCGACGTCGCCGCGCGCGCCGCGCAGGCGTGCCGGTCCCTCGGGCTGGACCCGGTCGACGTCGTGCGCGTGGCCGTGGACGGCGGGCGGGAGGGCCCGGAGGGCGCGGCGCGGACCGCGCGTCACGCCGCGCTCGCGGAGCGGGCGCAGGAGCGGCGGGCCGCCGCCGTGCTGCTGGGCCACACGTTGGACGACCAGGCCGAGACCGTCCTGCTGCGCCTCGCCCGCGGGTCGGGTGCCCGCTCGCTGGCGGGCATGCCGCGCCGGCGAGGGCTCCTGCGCCGGCCGCTGCTGGGCGAGCGCCGGGCCACGACGGAGCGGGCGTGCGCCGCGCTGGGGCTCGAGCCGTGGCACGACCCGACGAACGACGCCGACCCGGCCCGGGCCGGCGACCCGGGCGTCCCGCTGCGCAGCCGCGTGCGCGGCGTGCTGCTGCCCGCCCTCGGGACGGTGCTCGGGCCCGGGGTGCCGGACGCGCTCGCCCGCACCGCCGACCTCCTGCGCGAGGACGACGAGGCCCTGCACGAGCTCGCCGTCGCGGCGCTGACGGCGGCCCGCCGCCAGGGCGGCGACGCCGACCTCGACGTGGAGGTGCTCGCCGGCCTCGCACCGGCGGTCCGGCGACGGGCGCTGCGGCTGGCCCTGGTCGCGTCGGGGGCGCCCGCGGGGGCGGTGGCGCACCGCCACGTCGAGGAGGTGGACCGGTTGATCACGGACTGGCACGGGCAGGGCCCGGTGGCCCTCCCGGGCGGGGGCGTGGTGCTCCGCAGGTGTGGCAGGCTGACGCTCGTCCCACGCGCGACGGGGGGGCCGCGGTCGGGCTGAGCCCGCCGGTCCGGTCCGCGGCAGGAGACAGGCGTGATCGAGCACAAGGAGCGGGCAGCGGTGGATGCGGCGGACATGGGCGACGACCTGGAGCGCGTGCTCCTGACCGAGGAGCAGCTGCAGGGCCGGCTCGACGAGCTCGCGGAGCAGATCGACGCGGACTACGCGGGGCGCGAGCTGCTGCTCGTGGGCGTCCTCAAGGGTGCCGTCATGGTCATGGCGGACCTGGCGCGGCGGCTGCACACGTCGGTCCAGATGGACTGGATGGCCGTGTCGTCGTACGGGGCGGGCACGACGTCGTCGGGCGTCGTGCGCATCCTCAAGGACCTCGACGCGGACCTCACGGGACGGCACGTGCTGATCGTCGAGGACATCATCGACTCGGGTCTGACCCTGTCGTGGCTGCTCGCCAACCTGCGCAGCCGCGGTCCGGCGTCGGTCGAGATCGCGACGATGCTGCGCAAGCCCGAGGCCGCCAAGGTCGAGGTGGACGTGCGATACGTCGGCTTCGACATCCCCACCGACTTCGTCGTCGGCTACGGCCTGGACTACGCCGAGCGCTACCGCAACCTGCCGTTCGTCGGCACGCTCGCGCCCCACGTCTACGGCGACTGACGCCTCGCGGCGGGCCCCCACGCGGGCCCGCTGTCGGCTCCTGCCGGCGGAACGCACGGTGCCGGCCGGGAGTTCCCCGTCGCGCCCTGCGCGAACACGGGGCGGCGCAGGGGCACCCAGCGGGTAACGTGACCGCAGACCTGCCCCGCGACCAGGAGGGATAGGGCCCCGGCCCCGTCGCCCATGAACGTCAAGCGCCTCACCCGTGGTCCCGCTCTGTGGATCCTCCTGGCCGTCCTCATCCTGTGGCTCGGTGCCTCGTCCTTCTTCATGGGCACCGGCATCCAGCGCATCGACACCTCCGACGGCCTCGAGCTGCTCGCCGGGGACACGGTGGAGCAGGCCCTGATCGTGGACGGGCAGCAGCGCGTCGACCTGACCCTCACCGAGGACTTCGGTGACAAGGGCCGCAACGTGCAGTTCTACTACGTCGCGCCGCAGGGGCCGTCGGTCGTCGAGGCGATCGCCGACGCCGACCTCGAGGGCGGCTTCAACTCCGAGGTCCCGCGCACGACGTGGTGGGCGAGCCTGCTCAGCCTGATCCTGCCGTTCGTCATCATCCTGGGCCTGTTCTGGTTCCTCATGTCCCGGATGCAGGGCGGCGGCTCGCGCGTCATGCAGTTCGGCAAGTCCAAGGCGAAGCTGGTCTCGAAGGAGACGCCGCAGGTCACGTTCGCCGACGTCGCGGGCGTGGACGAGGCCGTCGAGGAGCTCCAGGAGATCAAGGACTTCCTGGCGAACCCCGCCAAGTTCCAGGCGGTCGGGGCGAAGATCCCCAAGGGCGTGCTGCTCTACGGCCAGCCCGGTACCGGCAAGACGCTCCTCGCACGCGCCGTCGCGGGCGAGGCGGGCGTCCCGTTCTACTCGATCTCCGGCTCGGACTTCGTGGAGATGTTCGTCGGCGTCGGTGCGTCGCGCGTGCGCGACCTGTTCGACCAGGCGAAGCAGAACGCCCCGGCCATCATCTTCATCGACGAGATCGACGCCGTCGGCCGCCACCGCGGGGCCGGCATGGGCGGCGGGCACGACGAGCGCGAGCAGACGCTCAACCAGATGCTCGTCGAGATGGACGGCTTCGACGTCAACGCGAACGTCATCCTCATCGCGGCCACCAACCGGCCCGACATCCTCGACCCCGCCCTGCTGCGCCCCGGGCGCTTCGACCGGCAGATCGCTGTGGACGCGCCCGACCTCAAGGGGCGCGAGCGCATCCTCAACGTCCACGCCAAGGGCAAGCCGATGGCGCCCGACGTCGACCTGCACGCCGTCGCGAAGCGCACGCCCGGCTTCACGGGCGCGGACCTCGCGAACGTCCTCAACGAGGCCGCCCTCCTGACGGCCCGCGGCGGCCTGCAGGTGCTCGGCAACCACGAGCTCGACGAGGCGATCGACCGCGTCATCGCCGGTCCGCAGCGCCGGACCCGGCTGATGAACGACAAGGAGAAGAAGATCACCGCGTACCACGAGGGCGGGCACGCCCTGGTGGCGGCGGCGCTGCGGTACACGGACCCCGTGACCAAGGTGACGATCCTCCCGCGCGGCCGCGCCCTGGGCTACACGATGGTCATGCCGGCCGAGGACAAGTACTCCACGACGCGCAACGAGCTGCTCGACCAGCTCGCGTACGCGATGGGCGGCCGCGTCGCCGAGGAGGTCGTGTTCCACGACCCGACGACCGGCGCCTCGAACGACATCGAGAAGGCCACCGCCATCGCGCGCAAGATGGTCACGCAGTACGGCATGAGCGAGAAGGTCGGCGCCGTGAAGCTGGGCCAGGACAGCGGCGAGGTCTTCATGGGCCGCGACATGGGCCACGGGCGCGACTACTCCGAGGAGGTCGCCGCCACCGTCGACGTCGAGGTCCGCCGCTTCATGGACTTCGCGCACGAGGAGGCGTACGAGATCCTCAACATGTACCGCGACGTGCTCGACACGCTCGTGGTCGAGCTGCTCGAGCGCGAGACGCTGAACCAGGCGGAGCTGGCGGAGATCTTCCGGCCGGTGACCAAGCGCGAGCCGCGCCAGGTCTGGCTCTCGAGCCCGGACCGCACCGTCTCGGACATCCCGCCGGTCCAGACCGCGCGCGAGCGGGCGACGTCGAACGGCCACCCCGTGGTGCCGCAGGACGAGGCCGCGGCCGCGCGTCCCGAGCACCCCGCGTCCCCGGTCGGGGAGGTCCCGCCCGGCGGCACCGTCGGTGGCGCGACCCCGAGCGACGACGGCTGGCCGAGCGGCAGGCCGTGGCCGAGCGACCGCTGAGCCGCACCATGACGCACATGGCGGACGACGTCCCGCTGCCGACCGAGTCGGGGACGCCACCCGACGTCGTCGTCGCGGACGGGGTGGCGATCCCGGTCCGCTACGACCACGCACGGGCCGAGCGCGCGGTGCGCGAGCTCCTGCTCGCCGTCGGCGAGGACCCGGACCGCGACGGGCTGCGGGACACGCCCGCGCGCGTGGCGAGGGCCTACGCGGAGATGTTCGCGGGGCTCCACATGGAGCCGGCCGACGTGCTGACCACGACCTTCGACCTCGGTCACGAGGAGATGGTGCTGGTCAAGGACATCGAGGTGTACTCCACGTGCGAGCACCACCTGGTGCCGTTCCACGGGGTCGCGCACGTCGGCTACATCCCCGGCGTCGACGGCAGGATCACGGGCCTGTCCAAGATCGCGCGGCTGGTGGACCTGTACGCACGGCGTCCGCAGGTCCAGGAGCGCCTCACGTCGCAGGTCGCGGACGCGATGGTGGAGATCCTGCAGCCGCGCGGCGTGCTGGTCGTGATCGAGTGCGAGCACCTGTGCATGTCCATGCGGGGCGTGCGCAAGCCGGGCTCCCGCACGGTCACCTCCGCGGTGCGCGGCCAGATGCGCGACGGCACGACCCGCGCCGAGGCGATGAGCCTCATCCTCGGCCGCTGACACCCGCGGGCGCCGCACCGTGTGCTGGTGCGTCGGCGGCGGTCCTGGGCCCCCCGCGTCGGCTCTAGGGTGGGGGCGTGCTGCACCCCGCTCCGCTGCCCGCGCACCTGACGGTGCTGGACCGGACGCTGGTGATGGGCGTCGTCAACGTCACCCCGGACTCGTTCAGCGACGGCGGCCGGTGGTTCGAGCCGGACGCCGCCGTCGCGCACGGCCTCCGGCTCCTCGCCGAGGGCGCCGACGTGCTCGACGTCGGCGGCGAGTCCACGCGACCCGGCTCCCAGCGTGTGGCGGTCGACGAGGAGCGCCGGCGCGTGCTGCCCGTGGTCCGCGAGCTCGTGGCCGCTGGCGCCGTCGTGAGCGTCGACACGACCCGGGCGGCGGTCGCGCGGGACGCCGTCGCCGCCGGCGCCCACCTCGTCAACGACGTCTCCGGCGGGCTCGCGGACCCGGCGATGGCCGACGTCGTCGCGCAGACCGGCGTCGCCTACGTCGCCATGCACTGGCGCGGGCACGCGGACGTCATGGACTCCCTCACGCACTACGACGACGTCGTCGCGGACGTGCGCGACGAGCTCGCGGGGCGGCTGGCGGCGCTCGAGGCCGCCGGGATCCGACGCGAGCAGGTCGTCCTCGACCCCGGGCTGGGGTTCGCCAAGGCCGGCCGCGACAACTGGCCCCTGCTCGCCCACCTGGACGCGCTGCAGGAGCTCGGTCGCCCGGTGCTCGTCGGCGCGTCCCGCAAACGCTTCCTCGGCCACCTCCTCGCGGGGCCCGACGGCGAACCCGCTGCCCCCACCGCGCGCGACCGCGCCACGGCGGCGATCAGCGCGCTGTCCGCCCTCGGCGGAGCCTGGTGCGTGCGCGTGCACGACGTGGCAGGCTCGGCGGACGCGGTGCGGGTGGCGGCCGCCTGGTCGGCGGCACGGGGCGACCGGACCGACGCAGGACGCAGTGCCACTCAGGACGGAGAGCATCGTGCATGAGCCCACCGCGGGTCCCCACGCCCGCGACCGCATCACCGTGTCCGGCATCGCGGCCACGGGCCACCACGGTGTGTTCGAGCACGAGCGCCGCGACGGCCAGACGTTCGTCGCCGACGTCACGCTCCACGTCGACACCCGGCCCGCCGCCGCGGAGGACCGCCTCGACCTGACCGTGCACTACGGCGTGCTGAGCGAGCAGGTGGCCGCCGTGCTGTCCGGCGAGCCGGCCGACCTCGTCGAGACGGTCGCCGAGCGGATCGCCGCCGTCGCGCTGGCCCACCCCGCGGTCGCGGCGGTCGACGTCGTGGTCCACAAGCCGCAGGCACCCCTCACCGTGCCGTTCACGGACGTCACGGTGCAGATCCACCGCGACCGCACGCACGCGCCGGTGGTCGCCGCGCCGCACGTCGGCCCGGGCGGCCCCGGCGAGCTCCCCGGTGCCCCGGCCGACCTGCTGCCGGAGCCCGTCGAGGCGACGGCGCTCTTCGTCCCCGACTGGGCCCGCGTCGAGGCCGCCCTCGTGCCGGTGGCCGCCCACGCCCGGCCCGCGACGGAGCACGCCCCGGACACGGGACCGGTCCTCGGCACGGGCGCCGGCACGGGTGCCGCCGCGGGCCCCGTGCCCGGCGTCGAGCCCGAGCCGGCGGACCGCCTCGACGCCGTGCCTGCGGAGCCGGTCGACGTCGTCCTGGCGCTCGGGTCGAACCTCGGCGCGAGCCACGACACGCTGCGGCAGGTCGTCCACGACCTCGCGGGAGTCCCCGGGCTCGAGGTCACGGCGGTCGCGCCGCTCGCCCGGACCCAGGCGGTCGGCGGGCCGGAGCAGGCCGACTTCCTCAACACCGTGGTCCTGGCCCGCACGACCCTGAGCCCGCGGGCGCTCCTGCACGCGTGCCAGGGGATCGAGGACGCGCACGGCCGCGTCCGCACCGAGCACTGGGGCCCCCGCACCATCGACGTCGACCTCATCGTGTACGGCTCGACCGTCGCGGCCGCCGACGACCTCGAGCTCCCGCACCCGCGCGCCCATGCGCGGGCCTTCGTCCTCGAGCCGTGGGCCCAGGTCGACCCCGGCGCCGTGCTGCCCGGGCTCGGCGGCGGACCGGTCGCCGCGCTCGCCCAGACGGCACCCGACCGCGGCGGCATCCGGTGGATGGCGCTCGACTGGTGGTCGACCCCGCAGTGAGGCACCCGTGATGAGACGCACACCGTGGCCCCGCCTGCTCGTCGTGGCGTTCGTCGCGACGGTCCTGACCTTCGGCGGCCTGCGGATCGTGGAGAGCCGGGGCGCCACGCTCCTGCCCGTCCCGCTCCTCGCGTCCGTCCTGGTCCTCGGCATCGCGGCGGTGGTGCTCGCCCTCGGCCGCTCCGTGCGCCTGTTCACGCAGGGCAAGCGGCCCGGTCTCGACCCGCTCCTCGCGGCGCGCACGGTGGTGCTCGCCACCGCGTCGGCGTACACGGGTGCGCTGCTCACCGGCTGGTACGCCGGGCACGTCCTGATCGTCCTGGGCGACCTCGCCATCCCCGCGCGGCGGGACCTGGCGGTGACCGCCGGGACGGCGATGGTGTGCACCGTCGTGCTCGCCGTCGTCGGGCTCGTGGTCGAGCGCTGGTGCGAGGTGCCGCCGCCGGACGACGACGTCGAGGGCTCCGGCGCCTCCGCGCCGTCGGGCAGCGCTGCCTGACCTCCCCGCCGGCCGCGGGGCGACGCCGCCCCGGCTCCTCCCGCCGCGTGCAGGGCCCTCGGCCCCACCGCGCGCTGGTGCAAGGATGGTGGCCATGACCGGCCCCGACCCCCTGCCTGCCCCCGTCGACCCGGTGCCGCCGGTGGGCCCGCCGGGCGCGGAGCGCGACGCGGCCCCGGCGTCCTCGGCGAGCCCGTTCGACCCGGTCGGCGTGCGCTGGCAGTCGGTCTCCCCGCGGCTCACCAGCGCGCGCCTCGTGTCGGCGGCGATCTGGTTCGTCGTCCCGCTCGTCGGTGGCGCGGTGGCGGCGGCGCTCAGCGGCCTCGCCGGCCTGTGGTCGATCCCCGCGGTCATCCTGGTCGTGCTGGTCTGGATCGCCCTCGTGGTCCCGCGCCAGGTCCGGGCCTGGGGCTACGCGGAGCGCGAGGACGACCTGCTCATCCGCAAGGGCGTGATGTTCCGCTCGATCGTCGTCGTGCCCTACGGCCGGATGCAGTTCGTCGACGTCCAGGCCGGCCCCCTCGACCGCGCCTTCGGCATCGCCCGGGTCCAGCTCCACACCGCGTCGCCGGGCACCGACGCGGCCATCCCGGGCCTGCCGCCGGACGAGGCCTCGCGCCTGCGCGACCGCCTGGCCGCGCGCGGCGAGGCGCAGCTGGCGGGCCTGTGACCTCCACGCCCGACGCCGGCTCCGCGGCCGCCGGGCCGCCCGGTGAGCCGGTCTGGCACCGCGTCCACCCCGTCACGCCGGCGGTCAAGGGCTGGAAGATCATCGCCGTGCTGCTCGCGATCCTGGTCCAGCAGGTCGGCCCGGGGCTCGAGAACTGGGCGGACCTCGTCGAGGCGGTCGGGTGGGCGCCGATCCTCGGCGGCTTCGGGCTGTTCGTCCTCGCAGGGTTCGGCTACGCGGCGATCGCGTGGCGCATGACGCGCTACGGCGTGGACGCCGAGGCGGTGTACCTCAAGACGGGCGTGCTCTTCCGTCAGCACCGCACGGCCCGGCTCGACCGCGTCCAGGCGATCGACGTCGTCCAGCCGATCCTCGCCCGCCTGCTCGGGCTCGCCGAGCTGCGGTTCGAGGTCGCGGGCGGCTCGGACTCCTCGGTCCGCCTCGCGTTCCTCAAGGAGGAGTCCGCCCAGCGCCTGCGCAACGAGCTGCTCGCGCTCTCGGCGGGCATCGAGTTCGGCACCGAGGACCAGCCCGAGGCGCCCGTCGCACCCGAGCGCGAGCTGCTGACGGTGCCGGTGGACCGGCTCCTGCTGTCGCTCGTCCGGTCGGTGACGATCGTGGTGCTCACGGTCGGGGTCGCCGGCGCGGTCGTCGCGATCATCGTCACGCGGCAGATCTCGCTCGCGTTCAGCCTCCTGCCGATGGTGCTCGGCGCCGGCGGCTACCTCTGGCAGCGCTTCGCCGGTGAGTTCAACTTCCGCGTGGCGCAGAGCCCCGACGGCATCCGGCTGCGGCACGGCCTGCTCGAGTCGCGCTCCCAGACCGTGCCGCCCGGCCGCGTCCAGGCCGTTCGCCTGACCCAGGCGTGGCTGTGGCGGCGCAAGGACTGGTGGCGCGTCGAGATGAACGTCGCCGGTTACGGCCAGGCGGAGAACCAGCAGACCGAGAGCGTGCTGCTCTCGGTGGGCGAGCGCGACGACGCCCTCCTCGCCCTCTGGCTCGTGCTGCCCGACCTCGGCGTCGCGGACCCGCGGGCGCTCCTCGACGAGGCGCTCTCGGGCACGGGGGCCACGGACCCGCGCCTCCTGACGTCCCCGCGGCGCGCGCGCTGGCTGGACCCGCTCTCGTGGCGCCGCACGGCGGTCGCGGCGACCGACCGCGCCCTGCTGGTCCGGTCCGGCCGCTTCGTGCGCCGGCTCGTCGTCGTGCCGCACGAGCGGACCCAGTCCCTCGGGCTCACGCAGGGTCCCCTGCAGCGGCGTCTGGGCCTGGCCACCGTGGTGCTGCACTCCACGCCCGGGCCCGTGTCGCCGTTCGTCCCGCACCTGGACGCGCGGGCCGCCGGCGCGCTGCTCCACGAGCAGGCGGACCGCGCGCGTCGCGCCCGCGCCACGGCCGGTCCGGAGCGGTGGATGCGGCCGGTGGCCCCGTGAGCGCACCCCAGCCGGGTCGGCTCGGCGTCGGGGTCGTCGGGGCGGGGCGGGTCGGTGCCGTCCTCGGCAACGCCCTGCGCGCGGTCGGCCACGCCGTCGTGGGCGCGAGCGGCATCTCCGAGGAGTCCCGCGAGCGGATCGCCACGATGCTGCCCGGCGTCCCGCACCTGGACGTCCCCGAGGTCGTCGAGCGCGCCGAGCTCGTGCTGCTCACGGTGCCCGACGACGCGCTGCCCGAGCTCGTCGCGGGCCTCGCGGCGCTCGGTGCGTGGCAGCCGGGCCAGATCGTGGTGCACACCGCGGGCGCGCTCGGGGCCGACGTGCTCGCTCCGGCGCGCGAGCGGGGCGTCATCCCGCTCGCGATCCACCCGGCCATGACCTTCACGGGCACGTCCATGGACCTCGGGCGCCTGACCGGCTGCACGTTCGCCGTCACCGGCCCGGGGCCCGTCCTGCCGATCGGCCAGGCGCTCGTCGTGGAGATCGGGGGCGAGCCCGTGGTGGTCGCCGAGGAGGCGCGCCCGCTCTACCACGCGGCCCTCGCGCACGGCGCGAACCACCTCGTCGTCCTCGTCGCGCAGGCGGCGCACGCGCTCGCCGCAGCGGGCGTCGCGAGCCCGGACCGCGTGCTGGCGCCGCTGCTGGGGGCGGCGCTCGACGGCGCCCTGCGCACGGCGCAGTCGGCGGGCGAGGGCACGGCGTCGGCGGCGAGCGGGGTGGCGGCGCTCACCGGCCCCGTGGTGCGCGGCGACAGCGGGACGGTCGCCTCGCACCTCGAGCAGCTCGGCGCCCTCGCCGGACGCGACCCGTGGGCGGCCGACGTGCCGCCCAGCTACCGGGCCCTCGCCCGCGCCGCCACGGCGCGCGCGCTCGCGGGCGGCCGCATCACCACCAGCCAGGCGCGCGACCTCCTCGACGTCCTCGCCGACCCCCAGGAGGACCGATGACCCCCCGACTCGTGCGGACCCGCTCCCAGCTCGCCGACGCGCTCGCCGCACCCGCGGCGTCCCCCGCCCGGCGGGCCGTCGTGATGACCATGGGCGCCCTGCACGAGGGCCACCTCGCCCTCGTGCGCGCCGCGCGCGAGCGGGCGGACCAGGTCGTGGTGACGATCTTCGTGAACCCGCTGCAGTTCGGTGCGGGGGAGGACCTCGAGCGGTACCCGCGCGACCTGGACGGCGACCTCGCGCTGCTCGCCGGTGCGGGGGCCGACGTCGTCTTCGCGCCCGGGGTGGAGGAGGTCTACCCGGGCGGTGAGCCGCTCGTGCGGGTCAGCGCGGGGGCGCTCGGCGAGCGCCTCGAGGGGGCGCACCGTCCGGGCCACTTCGACGGCGTGCTCACCGTCGTCCTCAAGCTCATGCACCTCGTGCGGCCCGACGTCGCGCTCTTCGGCCAGAAGGACGCCCAGCAGCTCATGGCGGTGCGGCGCATGGTGCACGACCTCGACGTGGACGTCGAGGTCGTGGCGGTGCCCACGGTGCGCGACCCCGACGGTGTCGCGCTCTCGTCCCGCAACGCCTACCTCGACGCGGAACAACGGACCCGGGCGCGCGTGTTGTCCAGAGCACTCCGTGCGGCGCAGGACGCCGCCGGGGACGGCGCCCCGGCCGAGACGGTCCGGCAGGCGGCGGTGGACGTGCTCGCGGCCGAGCCGGGTGTCGTGGTCGACTACGTCGCCCTGGTGGACGACACGGCGTCCGACGTCGCCCCGGACCACGTCGGACCGGCGGTGCTCGCCGTGGCGGCCCGCGTGGGGACGACGCGACTGATCGACAACGTGGTGCTGCACCTCGAGGAGGGGCGATGACCGACACGACCGGCACGGGCTCGACCAGGACCTGGCTCCGCACGATGATGACCGGCAAGATCCACCGCGCGACAGTCACGGACGCGGATCTCGACTACGTCGGCTCCGTGACCGTGGACGCGTCCCTGCTCGAGGCGGCGGACATCCTCCCCGGGCAGCAGGTCGACGTCGTGGACGTCACCAACGGCGCGCGCCTGACCACCTACGCGATCGCGGGGGAGCCGGGCTCGGGCGTCGTCTGCCTCAACGGTGCGGCGGCGCACCTGATCCACCCCGGCGACGTCGTCATCCTCATCGCCTACGCGCAGATGCCGGACGACGAGGCGCGCACGTACTCGCCCCGCGTCGTGCACGTCGACGAGCGCAACCGCATCGCGGACCTCGGCAGCGACCCCGGTGCCGCCCCGGCGCGCCTGCGCACCGCGGCGATCGCGTGGGCCGCGAGCCGGTGAGGCTCGGGACCCGGCTGGCCGCTCCCGAGCCGGGCTGGACCGCGCAGGCCGACGTCGTGGTCGTGGGTTCCGGCATCGCGGGCCTGACGGCGGCGCTGCGCCTGCGCACGCGCGTGCCGCGGGTGCTGCTCGTGACCAAGGGCGCGCTCGCCTCGGGCTCGACCGTCTGGGCCCAGGGTGGCATCGCCGCGGCGCTCGACCCCGGCGACTCGCCCGCGGCGCACCTGACCGACACGCTCACGGCCGGCGCCGGCCTGTGCGACCGGTCGGCCGTCGAGGTCCTGGTCACGCAGGGCCCCGCCCGCGTGCGCGAGCTCGCCGCGCTCGGGACGCGGTTCGACGTCGAGCACGACGGCACCATCGCCCTGACGCGCGAGGGCGGGCACGGCGCCGACCGGATCGCGCACGCCGGCGGGGACGCGACGGGAGCGGAGATCTCCCGGGCCCTCGTGGCGCAGCTCGACGCGGTGCGCAGCGATCCGGGCATCGAGGTGATCGAGCACGCGCTGGTCCTGGACCTGCTCACCGCCGCGCCCGACGCCGACGGTCGGCCCGGCCCGGTGTGCGGCGCGACCCTGCACGTCATCGGCGAGGGCACCCGCGACGGCGTCGGCGCCGTCCTGGGCCGCGCCGTCGTGCTGGCCACCGGCGGCATCGGCCAGGTCTTCCAGTCCTCGACCAACCCGGTCCAGGCGACGGGCGACGGTCTCGCGGCGGCGCTGCGCGCGGGCGCGGCCGTCGCCGACGTCGAGTTCGTGCAGTTCCACCCGACCGTGCTGTGGCTGGGCTCGGGCGTCAAGGGCCAGCTCCCGCTGGTCTCCGAGGCGGTGCGCGGCGAGGGGGCGATGCTGCTGGACACCGACGGCGTCCGCTTCATGCCGGACGTCCACCCGCTCGCCGAGCTGGCGCCGCGCGACGTGGTCGCCCACGCGATCGTCCGGCGCATGGCCGAGACGGGCTCGGACCACGTGCTCCTCGACGCGCGCCACCTCGGCGCCGACTTCCTGCGCGGGCGCTTCCCGACGATCCACGACCGCCTGCTCGCCGAGGGCATCGACCTCACCACGGGGCTCGTGCCGGTCGCGCCCGCCCAGCACTACCACTCTGGTGGGGTGGTGACGGACCTGCAGGGGCGGGCCGACGTCGACGGGCTCTACGCCGCGGGCGAGGTGGCGTGCACCGGCGTGCACGGCGCCAACCGGCTGGCCTCGAACTCCCTGCTGGAGGGCCTCGTCTTCGCGCACCGGGCCGCCGAGCAGATCGCGGCGCGCGTCGGCGCCGGCGACCTGCCGCAGCGCGAGCCCGTCGAGCGCCCGGGTGACCCCTCCCTCGTCGCGGGGGCGGCGCGCAGCCGGATCCAGCGCATCGCGCAGCGCGGCCCCGGCGTCATCCGCACGGGGGAGGGGCTGGCCGCGGCCGTCGCGGCGCTCGCGGCCGTGCCGACCCACGCCGACGTGACGCCGGGCGTCGTCGCGGCGCCGCAGACGGCCGAGTGGGAGACGACGAACCTGCACACGGTCGCGTCCGTGCTGACGCTCGCCGCGCTCGAGCGCACGGAGAGCCGCGGCGGGCACTACCGGCAGGACCACCCGGACCAGGAGCCGGCGTGGCTGCGCCGCGTCGCCGTGCGGCTCGACCCGGACGGCTGCCTCGACGTGGCCGCGGGACCGCTCCTGGCCGACCCGGACGCGTCACCCGTGTTCGTCTAGCACCACCGGCGCCCGCGCCGCGGGCGTCGCTCCGCTCGTCGTGAGGGGGACCACGATGGACAGCAGCAGCACCAGCACGACCACCACCACGGACGCCGCTGCCGCTACCGCCACCACCGCGGCGCGCGCGGAGTTCGACCGCCAGGCGGCGACGCTGCTGGCCGCGGCCCGGGAGACGGCCGGCGCCGCGACGCACGAGCGCCTGCGCGAGCTGGTCGCCCGGCTGCGGCCGCTGGCGGCTGCGCAGCCGTGGGAGGGCGTCGACCCCGCGTCGGGCCGGGTCCCGTTCCTGCTCGTCGCCTCGCGCGAGCTGCTGCCGGTCGACGTCATGATGCGCCGGGCGACGCTCGCCGGGCGGAGCCGGCCCGGGTTCGTCGACCGTTCCTTCGAGCCGGGCTCGCTCCGGACGTTCGTGCCGCCGCCCGGGACCGTCGTGCCCGACGCGCAGGCCTACCTCCTGCTCGACGTCGAGCGCGGCGAGGAGTTCTGCGGCGTCGTGCCGAGCACCGCGATGGACGTGGTCGCGCAGCGCGGCCGGACGCTCCTGACCATCGAGGAGGGCGTGGGGTTGCTCACCCACCACCCCGGCGTGCTCGTGAAGAACCGGTGCTTCTCGCTCGGCGGCTCGCGCTGCGGCGACCGGCGCGTGCCGGCGCTGTGGATCAGCCAGGGAGCTCCCAAGCTGGGCTGGTGCTGGGAGGGCAACCCGCACACCTGGTTGGGCCTGGCGTCGGCGGGGAGCCGCGTCGCCGCCTGAGGTGGGCGGCGCGGCGTGCCGGGGACGCGCCCGGGCTCACTCGACGGGCCGACCCGCCGCCCGCCACGCGCCGGTGCCGCCGGCGACGTTGACCACGTCGTGGCCCTGCTGCCCGAGCCAGGCCGCGACCTGGCCGGAGCGCCCGCCCGACTCGCAGATGACGTAGACCTCGCCCTCGAGCGACGTCACCTCGCCCGCCCGCTCGACGAACTCGCTGAGCGGCACGTTCACGGCGCCGGGCACGTGACCGGACTCGAACTCGTGGACCTCGCGCACGTCGACGACCGTCGCCTCGGCGTCGTCGGCGAGGGCCTGCTGCAGGGTGGTGACGTCGATCTCGCGCACGGTGTCCTCCGGTCGGGTGCCTGGACCCGACGCTACCCGCCGCCCGGACGCTAGCGTGCTGCCGTGCCGCACCCTCCGACGCCCGGCCCCGCCGCCCCCACGCCGACCGTCCCCGGGCTCGCCGCCCTCGTGGGCGTCGCGCTCGACGAGGACCTCGGGCCCGCGCCCGGTCGAGACGTCACGACCCAGGCCACCGTGCCCGCGGACGCCCTGGGGACCGCCCACCTGGCGGCACGCGCCGACGGCGTCGTCGCCGGTCTGGCCGCGGTCGACGAGGTGCTGGGTCAGGTCGCGGAGCGCCTCGGCCTGCCGGTGCCGGACGCGCGGCTGCGCGTCGCCGACGGCGCCCGCGTGCGCGCCGGCGACGTCCTCGCGGACGTGACGGGTCCCGTGCAGGTGCTGCTGGTCGCCGAGCGCACGCTGCTCAACGTCGTCAGCCGCGCGTCCGGCGTCGCGACGCACACGCGCCGGTGGGCGGACGCCCTCGCGGGCACCGGCGCCACCGTGCTCGACACCCGCAAGACGACGCCCGGCCTCCGAGCGCTGGAGAAGCACGCCGTGCGCGCGGGCGGCGGCGCCAACAAGCGCATGGGCCTCTACGACGTCGCGATGGTCAAGGACAACCACGTCGTCGCCGCCGGGTCGATCGCCGCCGCGGTGGCGGCGGTCCGGGACCGCTTCGGCGACGTCGAGGTCCAGGTCGAGGCGGACACCCTCGCGCAGGCCATGGAGGCGCTCGACGCGGGTGCGCGCTTCCTGCTGCTCGACAACATGCCGACCCCCGTGCTGGCCGACGTCGTGGCGGCGGTCCGCGCGCGCGAGGCCGAGACCGGGTACGTCGCCCTGGAGGCGACCGGGAACCTCACGCTCGACCGCGCGGCCGAGGTGGCCGCGACGGGCGTCGACCACCTGTCGGTGGGCGGGCTCACGCACTCCTCGCCGATCCTCGACGTCGCGCTGGACCTCGTAGGATCGGTCGGTGACCTCCCCGGCTGACCCCACACCCGCGCCTGCGCCTGCGGCCGCCGAGCCCGTGCTCGACGACCTCCCCGAGCAGCTGAAGGTGCGCCGCGAGAAGCGCGAGCGGCTCATCGCCGAGGGGGGCGAGGCCTACCCCGTGGGCGTGCCCGTGACCGCCACGATCGCGCAGGTGCGCGCGGCGCACGGCGACCTGGCGGCCGGCGAGGAGACCGACGTCGAGGTCGGCGTGGCCGCGCGGGTGGTCTACCTGCGCACGACGGGCAAGCTGTGCTTCGCCACCCTGCAGGACGGCGAGGGCAACCGGCTCCAGGCGATGCTCAGCCAGGCCGTGGTCGGTGAGGAGTCGCTGGCGCGGTTCAAGTCCGACGTCGACCTCGGCGACCACCTGTTCGTCCACGGCCGTGTCATCAGCTCGCGCCGCGGCGAGCTGAGCGTGTTCGCCGACGACTGGCGCGTCGCGGCCAAGGCCCTGCGTCCGCTGCCGGTGCTCCACAAGGACCTGTCCGAGGAGGCGCGCGTGCGCCGCCGGTACGTGGACCTCATCGTCCGGCCGCAGGCGCGCGACATGGTGCGGATGCGCGCGGCCGTGCTCCGCTCGCTGCGGGACAACTTCCACCGCCGCGGGTACCTCGAGGTCGAGACGCCCATGCTGCAGGTCGTCCAGGGCGGCGCGAGCGCACGCCCCTTCACCACGCACATGAACGCGTTCGACCTCGACCTCGTGCTGCGGATCGCTCCGGAGCTGTTCCTCAAGCGCGCCGTCGTCGGCGGCGTGGAGCGCGTCTTCGAGATCAACCGCAGCTTCCGCAACGAGGGGGCCGACGCGACACACTCACCCGAGTTCGCGACCCTGGAGGCCTACGAGGCCTACGGCGACTACGACACGATGGCGGAGCTGACGCGCGACCTCGTCCAGACCGCGGCCCAGGACGCCCTCGGCACGACCACCGTGACGCTCGCGGACGGCACCGAGTACGACCTGGGCGGCGAGTGGACCGCGCTGAGCCTGTACGGCTCTCTCTCCCACGCCTTGGGCGAGGAGATTTCTCCGCAAACGCCGGATGTTGATCTTCTGCGACTTGTGGAACGTTTCGACCTGCAGATCGACCGCGCCCGGATGACGCACGGAAAGCTCGTCGAAGAGCTGTGGGAGCACCACGTCGGAGATCATCTTGTCGCCCCGACATTCGTCCGTGACTTCCCCGTCGACACGAGCCCGCTGACGCGCGACCATCGCACCGTCCCCGGCGTAGTGGAGAAGTGGGACCTGTACATCCGCGGGATCGAGACGGCGACGGCCTACTCCGAGCTCGTGGACCCCGTCATCCAGCGGCGCCGCTTCGAGGCGCAGGCCCGGCTGGCGGCCGCCGGCGACGACGAGGCGATGCGCCTCGACGAGGACTTCCTCGAGGCGATGGAGTTCGGGATGCCGCCCGCGGGTGGCATGGGGATGGGCATCGACCGCCTGCTCATGGCGCTCACCGGCCTGAACATCCGCGAGACGATCCTCTTCCCGTTGGTCAAGCCGCTCGCCTGAGCGCGGGTCCCGGGGTCACCGCCGCGTCGTAGCATGGGGGTGTGGATCCCGCACTCCAGGTCGTCGCCGCACTGGTCCCGTCGATCGGTGTCGGCGCGGTGTTCTGGTTCGCGATGCGGTCGATCATCCAGGCGGACCGCCGCGAGCGGCAGGCGATCGCACGCCTCGACGCGCAGGCCCGCGAGTCGGCCGGCGGGGATTCCCCCGAGCAATAACGCGCATAATTCCTCGTTGTCAATTTCGTCTTTCTGTGCACCGCGGAGGTACGCTCCTTGTCATCCGCGGAAACTCCGGCAGAAGGACATGGCGATGGCACAGAAGGTTCAGGTCGTCCTCGTCGACGACCTCGACGGCGGAACGGCTGAGGAGACGGTGTCCTTCGCCCTCGACGGTGTCTCCTACGAGATCGACCTGAGCGCGGCGAATGCGGCCGAGCTGCGCGAGTCCTTCGCACGCTGGGTCGGCCACGGCCGGCGCGTCGGCGGGCGTTCCCGCGGCGGCGCCCGGCGGGCGTCCGGCGGCTCGGGGCGCGCGGCGAGCGGCCAGAGCCAGGAGATCCGCGAGTGGGCCCGGGCCAACGGCTTCACGGTCAACGAGCGTGGACGCATCCCGGCCGAGGTCAAGGCGGCGTACGACGCCCGCTGAGGCGCCCGCACCCTGACACGCGAAAGGCCCGCCTGCACCAGCAGGCGGGCCTTTCGCGCTGTCCGCCCCCGACCGCGCCCGGCCCGGTTCTGGCACGGATCCGGGCGCCGGAGCACCCGGATCCGTGCCAAAACTGGCGTCGCCCGGCGGGGTGGGCGGGTCAGGGGCGGCGGGCCGTGAGCTCGCGGACGGCGGCGTACTGCTCGCGCACGTGCGGCGTCGCGGGGGCCGTGTGCACCTCGCTCGGGGCCCCGGCCCACGCCGGCGCCGGCACGCCGGTGCCGCCCTGCGCGGTGGCGAGGACCCAGGCCGCCTGGCGGGCGGCGCCGTCGGCCACGTACTCGCCCGGCTGCGGCACGGTGACGTCGAGCCCGAGCACGGCCGGGGCGATGCGGCGCACGGCCTCCGACTGCGCGCCGCCGCCGATGAGCTGGACGCGCTGGACCGGCACGCCCTGGGCGCGCAGCGCGTCGAGCCCGTCGGCGAGCGCGCACAGCATGCCCTCCACGGCGGCGCGCGCGAGGTGCGCCGGGGTGGTGTTGGCCAGCCGCATGCCGTGCAGCGCGCCGGTCGCGTCGGGACGGTTCGGCGTGCGCTCGCCCTCGAGGTAGGGCACGAGCACGAGGCCGTCGGCGCCCGCGGGCGCGGACAGCGCGAGCGCGCTGAGCCCGGCGTGGTCCACGCCGAGCATGCGCGCGGCGGCGTCGAGCACGCGCGAGGCGTTGAGGGTGCACGCGAGCGGCAGGAAGGCGCCGGTGGCGTCGGCGAAGCCGGTCACCAGGCCGGACGCGTCGGCCGTGGGCGCGCCCGAGATCGCGGAGACCACGCCGGACGTCCCGATCGAGATCGCGACGTCGCCCGGGCCCATCCCCAGGCCGAGGGCCGCCGCCGCGTTGTCGCCGGCGCCGGGGCCGAGCAGGAGCGGGGCACCGCCGCCCCGGGCGACCGTGGCCGCCACCTCGGCCGGACCGACGACGCGCGGCAGCACGGCGTCGTGGCCGAGCGCGAGCATCAGCAGGTCGCGCCGGTAGTCGTCGGTGATGGGCGACCAGTAGCCGGTCCCCGAGGCGTCGGAGCGGTCGGTCGTCAGCGCGTCGAGGCCGCCCGTGCCCGGGCCGTGGCCCGCCAGGCGCCAGGTCAGCCAGTCGTGGGGGAGCGCGACGGCGGCGACGCGGGCCGCGTTCTCGGGCTCGGCGTCGCGCAGCCAGCGCAGCTTGGTCACGGTGAACGACGCGACGGGCACGGACCCGATCGCCTCGGCCCACGCGCGCTCGCCGCCGTTCGAGGGCGTGTCCTCGGCGGGGGAGGCGCCCAGCTCGGCGATGAGGTCGAGGGCGGCCTGCGCCGACCGGGTGTCGTTCCACAGCAGCGCGTCGCGGACGACCTCGCCGTCCGCGTCGAGCGCGACCATGCCGTGCTGCTGCCCGCCGACGGACAGCGCGGCGACGTCGTCCAGGCCACCGGCCGCGGCCAGGGCGGTCTGCAGGGCGTCCCACCAGTGGCGGGGGTCGACCTCGGTGCCGTCGGGGTGGGAGGCGCGGCCCGTGCGCACGAGTGCGCCCGTCTCCGCGTCCCGGATGACGACCTTGCAGGACTGGGTGGACGAGTCCACCCCGGCGACGAGCGCCATCGCGTTCTCCTCGGGTTGGTGCGGCGGGGGTTCATGCGGCAGGCCCCGGAGACCTCGCGTGCGGGTCTCCGGGGCCTGCCGGTCGATCAGTGGGTCAGCGGGCGCCGAGCGCGTGCTCGAGGGCCAGCTGGTTGAGGCGGACGAAGTGGTAGCCGCGCTCGCCGAGCTCGTCGGTGTTCACGTCCTCGAACGCCGAGCGGTCCGCGAGGAACGCCTCGAGCGTCTCACCCTCGTCGAGCGTGGGCGTGGCGAGGTCGAACACGCCGGACGCCTCGAGCGCCTCCTGCACCTCGGGGTCGGCGCGGAAGGCCAGCGCACGCTCCTTGAGCAGGATGTAGGTCGCCATGTTGGCGGCGGCCGAGTCCCAGACGCCCTGCATGTTCTCGGTGCGCGAGGGCTTGTAGTCGAAGTGGATCGGGCCCTCGTACCGCGGGCCGCCGCTCGGGAAGCCGTTCTCGAGCAGGTCCACCGTCGCGAACGCGGAGAACAGGTCGCCGTGGCCGAAGACGAGGTCCTGGTCGTACTTGATCGAGCGCTGGCCGTTGAGGTCGATGTGGAAGAGCTTGCCCTGCCACAGCGCCTGCGCGATGCCCGTGGTGAAGTTCAGGCCCGCCATCTGCTCGTGCCCGACCTCGGGGTTCAGGCCGACGATGTCGCCGTTGTCGAGCGTCGAGATGAGGCCGAGCGCGTGCCCGATCGTGGGCAGGAGGATGTCGCCGCGCGGCTCGTTCGGCTTCGGCTCCAGCGCGATGCGCAGGCCGTAGCCCTTGTCCTTGATGTAGCCCGCGACGGTGTCGATGCCCTCGGCGTAGCGCTGGTGCGCGGCGAAGAGGTCCTTGGCGGCGTCGTACTCGGCGCCCTCGCGCCCGCCCCACATGACGAAGGTGTCGGCGCCGAGCTCGGCGGCGAGGTCGACGTTGCGCAGGATCTTGCGCAGCGCGAAGCGGCGCACGCGGCGGTCGTTCGACGTGAACGCGCCGTCCTTGAAGATCGGGTGCGAGAACGTGTTGGTCGTGACCATCTCGACCTTGATGCCGGTCTCGTCCAGCGCGCCGCGGAAGCGGTCGAGGATGCGGGTGCGGTCGGCGTCGTCCGAGCCGAACGGCACGACGTCGTCGTCGTGGAAGGTCACGAACGACGCGCCGAGCTCCGCCAGGCGGTGGACCGACTCGACCGGGTCGAGGTCGGGGCGCGTGGCGTCGCCGAACTGGTCGCGGGCGGCCCATCCGACGGTCCACAGACCGAACGAGAACCTGTCCTCGGGCGTGGGCTTGCGGACCATCTGGCGTCTCCTCGATGAGAGCGGGGCGGGGCGGGGCCCCGATTTGTTGTCCGGATGAACATATCCCCGGATCCTCGGTAGGGTCAAGGCATGACGGAGCGGGCAGGGCCCCCAGGAGCCGGCCCGCGTGCCGGCGCGCCGGCGTTGCGTGCGCGCGCCGGTCGCCACGCGGTGGCCCGCCAGCACAGCCTGCGCCAGCACAACCTCGGGGTGGCGTTGCGCCACGTCCTGGACGCGCCCGCGCCGGTCTCGCGCGCGGACATCGCCGGGGCCACGGGCCTGACCCGCGCGACGGTCTCGGCCCTGGTCGACCGGCTGCTCGCCCTCGACCTCGTCGCCGAGCTCGAGCCCGTGGCCGCGCAGCGCGCGGGCCGACCGGCCGTGCCGCTCGTCCCCGCGCGCGGGACCGTCGCCGCGGTCGGCATGGAGGTCAACGTCGACTACCTCGGCGTGCGGGCGGTCGACCTGGCCGGCGACGTCGTCGCGGAGCACGTCGAGGAGGGCGACTTCCGGGGGAGCGTCCCCCAGGTCGTGCTGGACCGCCTGGCGGGCCTTACCGGTGGCGTCGTCGCCCGGCTCTCGGCCGCCGGCGTCGCGCTCGCGGGTGCGGCGCTCGCGCTGCCCGGCCTGGTCGACGACGTCACCGGCCCCCTGCGCACCGCGCCCAACCTCGGGTGGCGCGACGTCGACGTCGTCGGGCTCCTCACGCAGCACCCCGTGCTCGCGGGCCTGCCGCCCCGGCTGGCCAACGAGGCGAACCTCGCCGCGGGCGCGGAGGCGCGCGCCCGGCGCCTCACGGGCCCGTCGAGCTTTGTCTACGTCTCCGGCGAGGTGGGCGTCGGTAGCGCGATCGTGCTCGACGGGCAGATCTTCGGCGGGCGCCACGGCTGGAGCGGCGAGATCGGCCACACGGTGCTGGGGACGGCCGGGGGCTTCGACGAGGGCGGCTCGCTCGAGAGCTACGCGGGGCAGGACGCCATCCTGCGGCGCGCCGGCCTCGACCGGTCGGAGCCGCTGGCGCGGCTGGTCGCGGTGGCCCGGGCCGGCGAGCCGGCCGCGGTCGACGCCCTGCGCGTCGCCGGGTCGGCGCTCGGGGTCGCGCTGGCCAACGTGGTCAACGTGGTCGACGTGGACCACGTGGTGCTCGGCGGCATCTACGCCGAGCTGGCGCCGTTCGTCGCCGACGCGGTGACCGAGCAGCTGCGGCGCCGCGTGATCTCCGCCGAGTGGTCGAGCGTCGAGGTCGGCGTGGCGCAGGCCGGGCGGTTCCCGGCGATGACGGGCGGTGCCCTCGCGGTGCTCCAGGCGCTCGTGGACGACCCGGCCGGCTGGGCCGGCGACGAGGCACCGGCCCTCGCCGAGGCCTGAGCACGTCGCGTGCACGGGACCGGGGTTCCGCATGCGCGCCGAGACCCAATCGTGACCCGACCGGGACGAACCGGGCCTTGTCCGACTCGATTGGGTTTACTACGTTAAGCCAAGCGCGGGGTTAGTTCAGCGAGACAACAAAAGGGCGACGAGGCCCGCCGACGGACGGCGCGATCCATGCCCGCCGGCGCGAGACGCCCGCCCCGCGGGGCGCCGGGACCACCGGCGCGGGCGACCGACGAAGGGTGACGACGATGTCGATCCGAAGGACCAGGGCCGTGGCGGCCCTCGCGGGGGCCGCGCTGCTCGTCGGCGGGCTCGCCGCGTGCAGCACCGAGCGCACGCCCGAGACGGACCCCACGGGCGGCACGGAGGGCGCCGCGGAGGAGGGCGGGATGATCGGCATCGCGATGCCCACCCGCAGCCTCGAGCGCTGGAACAAGGACGGCGCGAACCTCGAGGCGCTCCTGCAGGAGGCCGGGTACGAGACGAGCCTGCAGTACGCCGACAACAAGGTCGACCAGCAGATCACCCAGATCCAGAACATGGTCAACGGTGGCGCGGAGGTCCTCGTCGTCGCGTCGATCGACGGCACGGCCCTGGGGCCGGTGCTCGCGGACGCCGCGAGCAAGGACATCACCGTCATCGCGTACGACCGGCTCATCAACGACACCGAGGACGTCGACTACTACGCCACCTTCGACAACTACCAGGTCGGCCAGGAGCAGGGGACCTTCATCGAGGAGCAGCTCGGCCTCGCCGACGGCGCCGGGCCGTTCAACCTCGAGCCCTTCGCCGGCTCGCCGGACGACAACAACGCGAAGTTCTTCTTCAGCGGCGCGTGGGACGTCCTGCTGCCGTACGTCGAGTCGGGTCAGCTCGTGGTGCCGTCGGGCAAGTCGCCCGCGAGCAACGAGGAGTGGACGAGCATCGGCATCCTCGGCTGGGGCTCGGACGACGCGCAGGCCGAGATGGAGAACCGCCTCAACTCGTTCTACGCGGGCGGCGAGAAGGTCGACGTCGTGCTCTCGCCGAACGACTCGCTGGCGCTCGGCATCGCGCAGGCGCTCGAGGGCCAGGGCTACGTGCCCGGCGACGAGTACCCGATCATCACGGGCCAGGACGCGGACGAGGCCAACGTCAAGAACATGATCGCGGGCAAGCAGGCCATGACGGTCTGGAAGGACACCCGCACGCTCGCCGAGCAGGTCGCCACGATGGTCGACCAGATCCAGGCCGGTGAGGACGTCGAGGTCAACGACGAGGAGACCTACGACAACGGCGTGAAGGTCGTGCCGACGTTCCTGCTGCCGCCGCAGGTCGTCGTGCCGGAGACGATCGAGGAGCACCTCGTCGGCTCGGGCTACTTCACGGCCGACCAGCTCGGCCTCTGACGGGCGACGGCCCGCCCGGTCGGTACCGGGCGGGCCGTCACCGGCCGTCCTCCGGCATCCCCCGACGCACGCCACACGACAGAGATGCGAGCTGACATGTCGAGCGACGAGACGATCCTCGAGATGCGGGACATCACGAAGCGGTTCCCGGGCGTCATCGCGCTGCAGGACGTCTCGCTCACGGTCCGCCGCGGCGAGGTCCACGCCATCTGCGGCGAGAACGGTGCGGGCAAGTCCACGCTCATGAAGGTGCTCTCGGGGGTCTACCCCGTGGGCTCCTACGAGGGCGCCATCCTGTTCGAGGGCGAGCCCTGCGCGTTCCGCACGATCCGCGACAGCGAGGAGCGCGGCATCGTGATCATCCACCAGGAGCTCGCGCTGAGCCCGTACCTGTCGATCGCCGAGAACATCTTCCTCGGCAACGAGCAGGCCAGCCGCGGCGTCATCGACTGGACGCGGACGAACGTCGAGGCCGCGAGGCTGCTGGAGCGCGTCGGGCTGCACGAGCACGCCGACACCAAGATCGTGGACCTCGGGGTCGGCAAGCAGCAGCTCGTCGAGATCGCCAAGGCCCTCTCCAAGCGCGTGCGGCTCCTGATCCTCGACGAGCCGACGGCCGCGCTCAACGACGAGGACAGCGCCCACCTGCTCGCCCTGCTCCGGAGCCTGCGGGAGCACGGCATCACCTGCATCATGATCAGCCACAAGCTCAACGAGATCGCTGCGATCGCGGACTCCACGACGGTGATCCGCGACGGCCGGGTGATCGAGACCCTCGACATGCACGGCGACGAGCCGGTGAGCGAGGAGCGCATCATCCGCGGCATGGTGGGCCGCTCCCTCGACCACCGGTTCCCGGAGCGCGCGGCCACGATCGGCGAGGAGGCGCTGCGCATCGAGGACTGGACGGTCCACCACCCCGTCCAGCAGGAGCGCGTCGTCGTCGACCACGCGAGCCTGTTCGTGCGGCGCGGCGAGGTCGTCGGGATCGCCGGCCTGATGGGGGCGGGGCGCACCGAGCTCGCGATGAGCGTGTTCGGGCGGTCGTACGGCAGCCGGATCTCGGGTCGCCTCGTCAAGGACGGCCGCGAGCTGCACCTCGCCAAGGTCGGCGACGCGATCCGGGCGGGCATCGCCTACGTGTCCGAGGACCGCAAGCGCTACGGCCTGAACCTCATCGACGACATCAAGCGCAACATCACCGCCTCCGCGCTGGGCAAGGTCTCGCGCTGGGGCGTGATGGACGCGAGCGGCGAGACCCGCGTCGCGGGCCGCTTCCGCACCGACCTGAACATCAAGGCGCCGTCGGTCGACGTCGTCACCGGCACCCTGTCGGGCGGGAACCAGCAGAAGGTCGTCCTGAGCAAGTGGATCTTCACCGACCCGGACGTCCTGATCCTCGACGAGCCCACGCGGGGCATCGACGTCGGGGCGAAGTACGAGATCTACACCATCATCAACCGGCTCGCGGAGGCGGGGAAGGCCGTGATCGTCATCTCGTCGGAGCTGCCCGAGCTGCTGGGCACGTGCGACCGCATCTACGCGCTGAGCCAGGGCCGGATCACCGGTGAGGTGTCCCGCGAGGACGCCACCCAGGAGACGCTCATGCGCTACATGACCATGGAGAGGGAGGTGGCCCGGTGAGCACCCTGCGGCGCAGCCTGGGCGGGGACGTCCGGCAGTACGGGATCGTCGGCGCGCTCATCGTGATCGTGCTCCTGTTCCAGGTGCTGACCGACGGGAAGCTCCTGCTGCCCAACAACGTCGCGAGCCTGGTGGGGCAGAACGCCTACGTCATGATCCTCGCGATCGGCATGGTGATCGTCATCATCGCCGGGCACATCGACCTGTCGGTCGGGTCCGTGGTCGCGTTCGTCGGCGGCGTCGTGGCGCTCGCGATGAACCAGGCCGGCCTGCCGTGGTGGGTCGCGGTGCTCATCGGCCTCGTGGTCGGCGCGCTCGTCGGCGCGTGGCAGGGGTTCTGGGTCGCGTACGTCGGCATCCCCGCGTTCATCGTGACCCTCGCGGGCATGCTCATCTTCCGTGGCCTGGCCATCGTGCTCATCGGCGTGACGCTGGCCGGGTTCCCGGCGCCGTTCGTGCAGATCGCCAACGGGTACGTGCCGAACGAGCTCGGCTACGTGCTCAACCGCGACGTGGTCACGCTGACCCTGGGCGCCGTCGCGATCGCCGCGCTCGTCGTGAGCCAGGTGCGCGCGCGCGCCAACCTCGTCCGGTACGACCTCCAGGTCGAACCGCGGGGCGCCTTCATCGGCAAGCTCGTGCTCTTCTCGGCTGTCATCGGCGGGCTGGCCTGGGTGCTCGCCGGCAGCACGGGAGGCACGCCGATCGTGCTGCTCATCGTGGGCTTCCTGATCATCGTCTACACGTTCCTCATGAGCCGGACGGTCTTCGGCCGGCACGTGTACGCCATCGGCGGCAACCTGCACGCCGCGATCCTGTCCGGCATCGACACCCGCAAGGTCAACTTCTGGATCTTCGTCAACATCGGCACGCTCGCCGGGCTCGCGGGCGTCGTGACGACGTCGCGCGGCGGCGCCGCACTCGCGAGCGCGGGCGGCAACTACGAGCTCGACGCGATCGCGGCGTGCTTCATCGGCGGCGCCGCCGTCACCGGCGGCATCGGGCGCGTCTCCGGCGCGATCGTCGGCGCGCTGATCATGGGTGTCCTCAACATGGGCCTGTCGATCATGAGCGTCGACGCGGCGTGGCAGCAGGCCATCAAGGGGTTGGTCCTGCTCCTGGCCGTGGCGTTCGACCTCCTGAACAAGCGCCGGGCGGGTGGACGCTGACCGTCGCTAGGCTCGCGCCGTGAGCGCACCAGCCCTCGTCCCCGACCCCTCCCGGCTCTGGCTCGGCGGCTACCCCGCCGACGGTCCCGGTGGCCGCGCGGGCACGGGCGAGGGCATCTGGCACGCCCGGCTCGACCCCGGCACCGGGGCGCTCGAGGCCCGTCTCGCCGCCGCGACCCCCACCCCGGCGTTCCTCGCGCTCGCGCCCGACGGCCGCACGCTCTACGCAGCCGCCGAGCAGGCCGACGGGTCGCTCACCGCGTTCGCGGTCGGTCCCGACGGGGCGCTCACCGAGCGCCACCGCATCGGCAGCGGCGGCGGGTGGCCGTGCCACCTCCTGGTCGACCCGCAGGGCCGCGCGCTCTACGCGACGAACTACGCGACCGGCGACCTCGTCGTCGTGCCGCTCGCGGCCGACGGCGGTTTCACCGCCGAGGTGGTCGCCGGCGGCCTCCCCGCCCAGAGCTTTCCGCACCGGGGCTCGGGGCCGCGCGCCGACCGGCAGGAGGGGCCGCACGCCCACTCCGCCGTGCTCGTCCCCGGCGGCCGCCTGCTCGTGGCGGACCTCGGCACCGACGAGCTCCGGCGCTTCCGCGTGCGCGACGACGGCTCGCTCGTCGAGGACGGCGTCGCCCACCGCTTCGCCCCCGGGACCGGACCGCGGCACGTGGCCGTGGTGGCGTCGGCGGACGGGCCGTGCCGGCTCTACGTCGCGGGGGAGCTGAGCGCCACGGTGCACGTCCTGGCCTGGGACGCCGCGTCCGGCGCCGCGCGGGAGCTGCAGGCGGTCCCGGCGTGCGCGAGCCCGCCGGTGACCGGCGACGCCCTGTACCCCGCCCACGTCGTGGTCGACGGCGACCGGGTCGTCGTCAGCGTGCGCGGCGCGGACGTGCTCGCGACCTTCGCCGTGGGCCCGGACGGCCTGCTCGAGCACCTGGGCGACGTGGCCGTGGGCGGCGCGTGGCCGCGTCACTTCGCGCTCGTCGACGGGTGGGCCGTGGTGGCCGCGCAGGGCTCCGCCCGGGTGACCGCGCTGGCGTGGGACGGGGCCGCGCCGGGCCCGGTCGCCGGGTCCGTCGACGTCCCCCACCCCGCCTGCGTGCTGCCGGGCTGAGCGCCGGGACGCGAGCACCGCGCGGACGCGGGATCATTGACCCATGAGGTCGGATCCGCGCGTCGCGATGCTGTCGGTCCACACCTCGCCGCTCGACCAGCCGGGGACGGGTGACGCGGGCGGGATGAACGTCTACGTCACCGACCTCGCCCGTGCGCTCGCACGCCGCGGCGCACAGGTCGAGATCTTCACGCGCGCCACGGCCTCGTCCCAGCCGGACGCGGTGCCCCTCGACGAGGGCGTCCTGGTCCGCCACGTCCCCGCGGGTCCCTTCGAGGGCCTGGACAAGGCCGACCTGCCCGGGCAGCTGTGCGCCTTCACCGCGGGCGTGCTGCGCACCGAGGCCGCGCGCGCGGCCGGGTGGTACGACGTCGTCCACTCGCACTACTGGCTCTCGGGCCACGTCGGCTGGCTGGCCGCCGACCGCTGGGACGTGCCCCTGGTCCACACGATGCACACGCTCGCCAAGGTCAAGAACGCCGCGCTCGCGCCCGGGGACGTGCCGGAGCCGGCCGGTCGCGTCATCGGCGAGGAGCAGGTCGTGGCCGCCGCGGACGCGCTGGTCGCGAGCACCGCCGAGGAGGCCGGCGACCTGGTCGAGCTCTACGGTGCGGACCCCGACGTCGTCCACGTCGTCGCGCCGGGCGTGGACCTCGCGCTCTTCGGCCCCGACGAGCGCGCCGGTGAGGACCCGCGCACGCGCTCGCGCCGCGAGGTCGGGCTGCCCACCGGCGAGCAGGTGGTGCTGTTCGCCGGTCGGGTCCAGCCGCTCAAGGCCCCCGATGTCCTCGTCGGTGCCCTCGCGCAGCTGCGCGAGCGCGGCCTGCCCGTGCCCCTGCTCGTGGTGCTGGGCGGCGCGAGCGGCGCGCGGCGCGCGGTCCACGACCTGCGCGAGCTGGCCGCCCGCCTCGGCGTCGCGGACCGCGTGGTGCTGCGCCCGCCCGTCGCGCGCGACGAGCTCGCGCGCTGGTACCGCGCGGCCGACGTCGTCGCGATGCCCTCGCGCAGCGAGTCGTTCGGCCTGGTCGCCGCCGAGGCGCAGGCCTGCGGCACCCCCGTGGTCGCTGCGGCCGTGGGAGGGCTGCGCACCGTCGTCGTCGACGGCGTCACGGGCGTGCTGGTGCGCGGCCACGACCCCGCGACGTGGGCCCGCGCGCTCGGGGACCTGCTCGCGGACCCGGCGCGCCGGGCGGCGCTCGGCGCGGGGGCGGTGCGCCACGCGCGCGGCCTGGGCTGGGACTCCGCCGCGGCCGCGATGCTCAAGGTGTACGACCTGGCGGCGTCGCGCCGCAGGTAGAGCCCGGGACGCGGTGTGCTGGACGGTCTGGTGGACGGACGTCCCGGGGTGCGTCCGGCGGCGGTGCGGCAGGATGGGCGCATGACCTACACCCTTGTCCTGCTCCGCCACGGCGAGAGCGAGTGGAACGCCAAGAACCTGTTCACCGGCTGGGTCGACGTCCCCCTCTCCGAGAAGGGCGTCGCTGAGGCCACGCGCGGCGGCACCCTCCTGACCGACGCCGGCGTGCTCCCCGACGTGGTGCACACCTCGCTGCTGCGCCGCGCGATCACGACCGCGAACCTGGCGCTCGACGCCGCCGACCGCCACTGGATCCCGGTCCGG
Organism: Actinotalea sp. JY-7876; assembly: GCF_014042015.1. Lineage (NCBI taxonomy): Bacteria > Bacillati > Actinomycetota > Actinomycetes > Micrococcales > Cellulomonadaceae > Actinotalea > Actinotalea sp. JY-7876. The sequence goes on from NZ_CP059493.1 coordinate 587,134, forward strand.
CGCAGCTGGCGCCTCAACGAGCGGCACTACGGCGCGCTCCAGGGCAAGGACAAGAAGCAGACGCTCGCCGAGTTCGGCGAGGAGCAGTTCATGCTGTGGCGCCGCTCGTACGACGTCCCGCCGCCCGAGATCGAGCTCGGCTCGCAGTACTCGCAGGACGCCGACCCGCGCTACGCGGGCGAGCCGGTCGTGCGCACCGAGTGCCTCAAGGACGTGCTCGAGCGCGCGCTGCCCTACTGGGAGAGCGCGATCGTCCCGGACCTGCGCGAGAACAAGACGGTGCTCATCGCCGCGCACGGCAACTCCATCCGCGCGATCGTGAAGTACCTCGACGACATCGACGACGCGACCATCGCCGGCATCAACATCCCGACGGGCATCCCGCTGCGGTACGAGCTGGACGAGGAGACCCTCAAGCCCGTCACGCGCGGCGGCCAGTACCTCGACCCCGAGGCTGCCGCCGCCGCCATCCAGGCGGTCGCGAACCAGGGTCGCTGACCCACCCGTCGGCCCCGCCGGCCCGTGCGCGCCCCCTGCGTGCGCGAGCCGGCGGGTGCAGGGTGCGCGTCAGGCGCCGCGCTCGTCGGCGAAGTCGCCCGTGACGAGGTACACGACGCGCCGCGCGACGGCCACGCCGTGGTCGCCGAAGCGCTCGAAGTAGCGCGCGCACAGGGTCACGTCGACGGTCTCCTGCGGGGTCAGCTCGCGCTTGCCGCCCAGGGTCGCGCCGAACGTCTCCGCGTGGAGGCGGTCGAGCGTGTCGTCGGCGGCCTCGATCTCCGCCGCGACCTCGAGGTCCCACGAGGCGAGCACCTCGGTGACGCGCTGGGACACGGTGACGGCCGCCTGGTGCATCTGCGTGAAGGTGGGCGTGAGCGAGGCGGGGACGGCGGTCGCGGGGTAGCGCAGGCGCGCCACCTCGGCGACGTGGCGCGCGAGGTCGCCCATGCGCTCGAGCGACGCGCTCATGCGCAGCGCGGAGACGACGACGCGCAGGTCCCGCGCCACCGGCTGCTGCTGCGCGATGAGCAGGACGCAGCGCTCGTCGAGGTCCCGCTCGATGGCGTCGATCGTGTGGTCGTCGGCGATCACGGCCTCGGCGAGCGGCAGGTCCGCCCGCAGCAGGGCGGTCCCCGCGGAGGCGATCGCGGACTCGACGAGCCGGCTCATCGCCGTGAGGTCCTCGCCCAGCGCCGCCAGCTCGGCCGTAAAGGTGTCGCGCATGCCCGTCCTCGCGTGTCGTGTGGTCGCGCCCGGCCGCCCGGGGGTGCAGGGTCGGCTCGAGTGCCTCCCCGGCACCGTGCCACCGCGAGGTGAACGCCCCGCCACCCCGAGGTGAACACTTGCCGGACGCGCGCGGGCCGCTCGGTGACCCGGCCGGGGGACGCGGCGGCCCGAGCCTAAGGTGGGCGCATGATCGAGGGGACGGCCGCGCTGGCCGCGGGCCTGCTCGGCCTCGCGGTCGGGCTCGCCGCGGCCTTCGCGTTCCGGGTCAGCGAGCGCGAGCAGCGGCGCGTCCCGGCGGAGCCGCCGTCGTCGCTCGCGCCGCTCGAGGAGGGCGTGACGGCGGTCCTGGCGGTGCTGCGCTCGGCGGCCGTGGTCGTCGGGCGCGACGGCGAGGTGGTCCGCGCGAGCGCCGCCGCCCACGCGCTCGGCGTGGTCCGCAGCGACCGGCTGGCCCACGAGGTCGTCCGCGGCCTGGTGGACGCGGTGGCGCGCGACGGCGAGATCCGGGACGCCGAGCTCGAGCTCGCCCGCGGGCCCTTCGGGCGCGGGACCGTCCACCTGCAGCTGCGCGTCGCGCCGCTGGGCAGCAAGCACGTCCTCGTGCTGGCCGAGGACCGCACGGAGGCCCACCGCGTCGAGGCCGTCCGGCGCGACTTCGTCGTCAACGTCTCGCACGAGCTCAAGACGCCCGTCGGGGCGCTGTCGCTGCTCGCCGAGACGGTCGAGCAGGCGGCCGACGACCCGGAGGCGGTCCGGCGGTTCGCGGCCCGGATCCAGACGGAGGCGACGCGCCTGTCCCACCTCGTGCAGGAGATCATCGAGCTGTCCCGGCTCCAGGTCGCCGACCCGCTGGGCGAGGCGTCCCTCGTCCGGCTCGACGACGTCGTGGCGGAGGCCGTGGACCGTGCCCGGACGGGCGCCACCGCCAAGGGCATGACGCTCGAGCGCGGCGGCGACGGCGGTGCCGGCGTCTGGGGCGACCACGACCTGCTGGTGACCGCGGTGCGGAACCTGCTCGACAACGCGATCTCCTACTCGGACCCCGGGACGCGGATCGCGGTGGGCACGACCGTGCGCCGCGACGCGGGCACTGTCGAGATCGCCGTCGTCGACCAGGGCATCGGCATCCCCGCCGACCAGCAGGAGCGCCTGTTCGAGCGCTTCTACCGCGTCGACGAGGCGCGCTCGCGGGACACGGGCGGCACGGGGCTCGGGCTGAGCATCGTCAAGCACATCGCGGCCGACCACGGCGGCGACGTCACGGTGTGGTCGGAGCCCGGTCAGGGCTCCACGTTCACCATCCGCCTGCCGCTGGCCTCGCCGAGCGCACCGACCGAAGGAGAGGGCCCATGACGCGCATCCTCGTGGTGGAGGACGAGGAGTCCTACCGCGACCCGCTGTCCTACCTGCTGCGCAAGGAGGGCTTCGAGGTCTCGGAGGCCGCGACCGGGCCGGCGGCGCTCGAGGAGTTCGCCCGCGGGGGAGCGGACCTCGTGCTGCTCGACCTCATGCTGCCGGGCCTGGGCGGCGTCGAGGTGTGCCGGCGCCTGCGCCAGACGAGCACGGTGCCGGTCATCATGCTCACGGCCAAGGACAGCGAGATCGACAAGGTCGTGGGCCTGGAGATCGGGGCCGACGACTACGTCACGAAGCCGTACTCGTCGCGCGAGCTCCTCGCTCGCATCCGCGCCGTCCTGCGCCGGCGCACCGAGGCCCCGGACGCGGGCGACGACGGCGTGCTCGAGGCGGGCCCCGTGCGCCTCGACCCGGAGCGCCACACGGTGGAGGTCGCCGGGACGCCCACCGCGTTCCCGCTCAAGGAGTTCGAGCTCCTGGAGTACCTCATGCGCAACGCGGGCCGCGTGCTCACGCGTGGGCAGCTCATCGACCGCGTGTGGGGCTCGGACTACGTGGGGGACACCAAGACGCTCGACGTCCACGTCAAGCGCATCCGGGCCAAGATCGAGCCCGACCCGGCGCACCCCGTGCGGCTGCAGACGGTGCGCGGCCTCGGGTACAAGCTCGCCGACGACTGATCTGCCCCGCTCGCGCCGCCCGCTGGGCGCGAGCGACCGAACCGTCCCGTCCTGTTCACCCGGCGTTCACCGACGCCCGGCTCCCCGGTCACCCGGGCTGCCTAGCGTCGCAGGCGCCGGGTGCAGACCGCCCCGTGCGCGGAACGACAGGACGGAACACCGTGACAATCGATCGACTCGGCCGCGGGACGACCGTCGTCGCCGTCGGCGCGCTCTGCCTGAGCCTGGCCGCCTGCGGCTCCGACGACGCGGTCCCGGGCGCCACCGCCTCGGGCTCGACCGACGTGCAGGAGGTCTCGACCCTGAGCGGCCAGCTCGAGGGCGCCGGGGCCAGCTCCCAGGAGTCCGCGATGCAGGCGTGGATCGCCGGCTTCCAGAGCGCCAACCCCGACGTGTCCGTGGCCTACGACCCGGTCGGGTCGGGCGGGGGCCGCACGCAGTTCCTCGAGGGCGGCACGCTCTTCGCGGGCTCCGACGCCGCGCTCGACGACGACGAGCTCGCCCAGGTCGCGGAGCGCTGCGTCAGCGGCGAGGCCGCCGAGCTGCCCCTGTACATCTCCCCGATCGCCGTGATCTTCAACCTCGAGGGCGTCGACCAGCTCAACATGTCGGCGGCCACGATCGCGGGGATCTTCGACCAGAAGATCACCTCCTGGGACGCGCCCGAGATCGCCGCGGAGAACCCGGGGGTCGCGCTCCCCGCGCTGCCGATCACGCCGGTCAACCGCTCCGACGAGTCCGGCACGACCGAGAACTTCACCGAGTACCTCGCCGCGACGGCGCCGCAGGCCTGGCCGTACGAGGCCAGCGGTGACTGGCCGGTCTCCGGCGGCCAGTCGGCCCAGGGCACGTCCGGCGTGGTCCAGACGGTCACGGACGGCGAGGGCACGATCGGCTACGCCGACGCGTCGAAGGCCGGCTCGCTCGGCACGGTCGCGGTCAAGGTCGGGGAGTCCTACGTGCCGTACTCGCCCGAGGCGGCCGCCGCCGTCGTCGACGCGTCGCCGCGCGTCGAGGGGCGAGGGGACGCGAGCCTCGTGGTCGAGCTCGACCGCACCACGATGGCCGACGGCGCCTACCCGCTCGTGCTGATCTCGTACTCGGTCGCGTGCACGCAGTACGAGGACGCCGCCGAGGGCGAGCTGGTGCAGGCCTTCCTGTCGTACGTCGCGAGCGAGGAGGGCCAGCAGGCCGCGGCCGAGTCGGCCGGTGCCGCGCCCATCTCCGACTCGCTGCGCACCGACGTCGAGGCCGTCCTCGAGTCCATCGCGTGACGAGCGCCCGGAGCACACGGTGAGCAGCAGCACCCCACGGCTGGCCGCGCCGGACCGGGCGACGCCGTCGCCCGCGCCGGCGTCGGCCGGCGCGCACGGGCCGGCCGGTCGGCCGGCCCGTGCGCCGTCCACCCTCGAGCGGCGGCGCCACCGGGACCTCGCCGGGCGGCTGTTCGCCCGGGCGGCGACCGGCGCCGGCGCGACGATCCTCGTGGTGCTGGCCGCGGTCGCCGGCTTCCTCGTGCTCCGCGCCTGGCCCGCGCTGACGGCCAGCCCGCAGGAGCTGAGCGAGGGCATCCAGTGGTTCCCGCAGGACACCTCGCTCCTCGGCTTCGTCGGGCCCCTGCTCTTCGGCACCGTGCTGGCGGCCGTCGTGGCGCTGGTCATCGCGGTGCCGCTCGCGGTGGGCATCGCGCTCTTCACGTCGCACTACGCGCCGCGGCGCCTCGCGGCGGGCCTCGGGTACGTCGTGGACCTGCTCGCCGCGGTCCCGTCCGTCGTCTACGGCCTGTGGGGCATCGTGTGGCTCGCGCCGCGCCTGCACCCCGTCTGGGACTGGCTCGCGAGCACGCTCGGCTTCATCCCGCTGTTCACCGGGCCCGCGAGCAACCCGCCGCGCACGCTCATGACCGTGGGCGTCGTGCTCGCCGTCATGATCCTTCCCATCATCACGGCCGTGTCCCGCGAGGTCTTCCTCCAGACGCCCCGCCTGCACGAGGAGGCGGCGCTGGCGATGGGTGCGACCCGCTGGGAGATGATCCGGATGGCGGTCCTGCCGTTCGGTCGCTCCGGGATCATCAGCGCCGCGATGCTCGGGCTCGGGCGCGCCCTCGGCGAGACGATGGCCGTGCTCATGATCCTCTCGCCCGGGTTCACGTACTCGCTGCACCTCCTGCAGGCGGGGCAGCACCAGACCATCGCGGCGAACATCGCGAACCAGTTCCCCGAGGCCAACCCGCTGGGCGTCAGCGCGCTCATCGCCACGGGCCTGGCGCTGTTCGTCATCACCCTGGTCGTCAACATGGCCGCGCGCTGGGTCGTCTCCCGGCGCAAGGACTTCTCCGGAGCGAACTGATGGCCACCACCACGCCGACGCCCACCGCCGCCGGCACCCCGACCACGCGTCAGCTGCTCACCACCGCGGACCCGCGCCGTCGCCTGACCGACCGCACGATGACCGTGGTGGTCGGGCTCGCGTTCGCGATCGCGCTGGTCCCGCTGCTGTCCCTCGCGTGGACGGTGGTGAGCAACGGGATCGGGCGCCTCTCGCCGTACTTCCTGTCGGTCTCGATGCGCGGCGTCCACGGCGGCATGGACGCGGGCGGCATCTACCACGCGATCCTCGGCACGGTCCTGATCACCGGCGTGGCAGCGCTCATCTCGGTGCCGATCGGCATCATGACCGCGGTCTACCTCGTCGAGTACGGGCGCGGGCCGCTCGCCCGCGCCGTGACCTTCTTCGTCGACGTGATGACGGGCATCCCGTCGATCGTCGCCGGCCTGTTCGCGTACGCGCTCTTCGCGGTGATCTTCGGGCCGGGCGTGCGCTTCGGCCTGGTCGGCTCGGTCGCGCTCTCGGTGCTCATGATCCCGGTGGTCGTGCGCTCGTCGGAGGAGATGCTGCGGCTCGTGCCCCACGAGCTGCGCGAGGCGTCCTACGCCCTCGGCGTCCCCCAGTGGCTCACGATCGTCAAGGTCGTCCTGCGGACCGCGGCCGGCGGGCTCGTCACGGGCGTCATGCTCGCCGTCGCGCGCGTCATCGGCGAGACGGCGCCGCTCCTGGTCACCGTCGGCGTCATCGACTCCATCAACGCCAACGTCTTCGAGGGCCGGATGATGACGCTGCCGGTGTACGTCTTCCGCCAGTACGCGCAGGGCCTGGTGCCGTGCGCCGAGGGCGCGACCGACTGCATCGCCACGGTCAACATCGACCGGGCCTGGGCCGCCGCGCTCACCCTCATCCTCATCGTCATGGCCATCAACCTGCTGGCCCGCCTCGTCGCGCGGTACTTCGCGCCGCGGGCCGCCCGCTGACCCGGAAGGACGCCCTCGTGGCACAGCGCATCGACATCAAGGACCTCGACGTCTACTACGGCAGCTTCAAGGCGGTCGAGGGCGTCACGATGACCATCGAACCCCGCTCGATCACCGCCCTGATCGGTCCGTCGGGGTGCGGGAAGTCGACGTTCCTGCGCACGCTCAACCGCATGCACGAGGTGCTGCCGGGGGCGCGCGTCGAGGGCAGCGTCCTCATGGACGACGTCGACCTGTACGGGCGTGACGTCGACCCCGTCGCGGTGCGCCGCCAGGTCGGCATGGTCTTCCAGCGGCCCAACCCGTTCCCGACGATGTCGATCGCCGAGAACGTGCTGGCCGGGGTGCGCCTGAACAACCGGAGGATCTCCAAGGGCGACGCGACCGACCTGGTCGAGTCGTCGCTGCGGGGCGCGAACCTGTGGAACGAGGTCAAGGACCGGCTCGGGCGCCCCGGCTCCTCGCTCTCCGGCGGCCAGCAGCAGCGGCTCTGCATCGCCCGCGCCATCGCGGTGAAGCCGCAGGTGCTGCTCATGGACGAGCCGTGCTCGGCGCTCGACCCGATCTCGACGCTCGCGATCGAGGACCTCATGGCCGAGCTCAAGGACGACTACACGATCGTGATCGTGACCCACAACATGCAGCAGGCCGCCCGCGTGAGCGACCGGACGGCCTTCTTCACGATCGAGGGCACGGGCAAGCCGGGCCGGCTCGTCGAGATGGACGACACCAGCACGATGTTCTCCACGCCGGCGCAGCAGGCGACGGAGGACTACATCTCGGGTCGCTTCGGCTGACGCCGGTCGGTCAGCGGGGAGCGGGCTACTCGGCGTCGGGGACGTGGTCCGCGTACTCGGGCAGCGTGCCGTCCAGGACGGGCACGTTGACCGTCGTGCTGCCGCTGACGTCCGACGCCATCATGAGCCGGGCGAACGTGCCCGGGGCGGCGTCGACCGCGGCGATCTCGACCTCCTCGCCGTCCTGGTTCAGCAGGACGGTCTCGCGGGAGCGGACCTCGAACGAGGCGATCTCCTCGCCGTCGAGCGCGAACGTCACCTCGGCGTCGTCGCCGTCGTTGGTCACCGCGCCCACGAGGGCGCCGGGCTCGCCGTCACCGGTGGTCAGGATCACGAGGTTGCCGGCGCGCAGGTCGCCGACCTGCGCCATCACGCCGTCGGACGCCGCGTAGTCGTCCTGCGTCGTGATCGGGTTGGTCGCCGAGCAGGCGCTCAGGGTCAGCGCGAGGGTCACGGAGGCGACCGAGGCGGCGGCCGTGACGACGGCGTGACGGGGGCGGCTGGTCACTCGTGGCTCCTGGGGCAAGACGGCGGGCGTGACGACGGCACGTGCGGGCCGCCAGCCTATCGTCAGGGGCGCTCCCGGCTGGCGCGCGGCCGCGCTACCGGCCCCTGACCTGCGAAAACGGTCCGCGCGGCCCATCCGGGCAGGCGAAAGCCATGGTAAGGTGGGGTTCCGCGAAAGGGGACCCCTCCACATGACCTTCACCGTAGGCGAGACTGTTGTCTATCCGCACCACGGGGCCGCACTGATCGAGGAGATCAAGACCCGCACCATCCGCGGTGAGGCCAAGCTCTACCTCAAGCTCAAGGTCGCCCAGGGCGACCTCACGATCGAGGTGCCGGCGGAGAACGTCGACCTGGTCGGTGTCCGCGACGTCGTCGGCCAGGAGGGCCTCGAGCGCGTGTTCGACGTCCTGCGGGCGCCGTACACCGAGGAGCCGACCAACTGGTCGCGCCGTTACAAGGCCAACCTCGAGAAGCTCGCCTCGGGTGACGTCATCAAGGTCGCCGAGGTGGTCCGCGACCTCTCGCGCCGCGACGCCGACCGCGGCCTGTCCGCCGGCGAGAAGCGCATGCTGGCCAAGGCCCGTCAGATCCTCGTCTCGGAGCTCGCGCTCGCGGAGCACACCGAGGAGGAGAAGGCCGAGGCCATCCTCGACGAGGTCCTCGCCTCCTGAGGCGCACGGACCCGTGCGCACGGTCGCGATCCTCACGGCTGCCGGGAGCGGCACCCGCCTCGGCAGCGACCGACCCAAGGCCCTGGTGCCCCTAGGGGGCGTCCCGCTCGTGGTCCACGCGGCCCGCGCGCTCCTCGGCGCGCTCCCGCTGGACCGGCTCGTGGTGACCGCGCCGCCGGGTGCCGTCGACGACGTCGCACGCGCGCTGGCCGACGCCGGCGTCCCGGGCGCCCGCGGCCGGGCGGCGTCGCTCGAGGTGGTCCGCGGCGGGCCGAGCCGTCAGGCGTCCGTCGCGGCCGGGCTCGCGGCGCTCGCCGAGGCCGGGCTGGACGCCGAGGACGTCGTGCTCGTGCACGACGCCGCCCGCCCGCTCGTCGGCCACGCCACCATCCGCCGCGTGGTCGAGGGGGCGCGGCGCCACGGCGCCGTGGTCCCCGGCCTGCCCGTGGCCGACACGGTCAAGGCGGTCGACCAGCACGGCCGCGTGGTCGGGACCCCCGAGCGCAGCACCCTGCGGGCGGTGCAGACGCCCCAGGGCTTCACCTACGCCGTGCTCCGCCGAGCGCACGCCGTCGGCGCGCACCGGGCGTCCGACGAGGCGACCGCGGCGACCGACGACGCCGGTCTGGTCGAGTCGATGGGGCTCGACGTCCACGTCGTCGTGGGGGACCCGCGCGGGCTCAAGGTGACCACCACCGCGGACCTCGAGACCGCCGAGCGGCTCCTCGCCCATGCCGAGGTCGCGCGGTGACGGGCCTGCCCCGCACGGGGATCGGCGTCGACGTCCACGCCTTCGCGCCGCCGGGCGAGGAGCGCGAGCTCTGGGTCGCCGGCCTGCACTGGCCGGGCGAGCGCGGGCTCGCCGGCCACTCCGACGCCGACGTCGCGGCGCACGCCGCGGCGGACGCGCTGCTCGCGGCCGCGGGCCTGGGCGACCTCGGCTCCACCTTCGGCACGTCCGCCCCGCGGTGGGCGGGCGCGTCCGGCGCGTCCCTGCTGGCGGAGGCCGCGCGCCTCGTCCGGGAGGCGGGCTTCGAGGTCGGCAACGTCGCCGTCCAGGTCATCGGCAACCGGCCGCGCCTGGGCCCGCGTCGCGCCGAGGCCGAGGCCGCGCTGTCAGCCGCCGTCGGCGCGGACGTCCACGTCTCGGCGACCACCACCGACGGGCTCGGCCTCACGGGGCGCGGCGAGGGCCTCGCCGCGCTCGCCACCGCGCTCGTCGTCGCGCGCCGCTGAGGGGCCTCGCCGCAGGCTGCCGAGCAGCACGCCGACGACCACCAGGACCCCGAGGCAGAGCTCGACCGGCTCGGCGCGCTCCCCGAGCACGAGCGCGGCGAGCGCGATCCCGACGACGGGGACGAGCATCGAGAACGGGGCCACGCTGCTCGACGGGTTGCGTGCGAGGAGCGTCGTCCAGATCCCCGAGCCGACCACCGTCGCGACGAGCACGCTGTACGCCAGGCCGAGGAGCGCCGGCGCCGCGGCCGGTGCGTCGAGCGTGGTGAGGGACGCGCCGATCGCCTCCGGGCCCTCGAGCGCCAGGGAGAGGGCCAGCAGCGGGAGCGGCGGTACGACCGACATCCACGCCATCAACCGCATCGGGCTCTGCGGCCGGGCCTGGCGCGAGGCCAGGTTGCCCAGGGCCCAGCCGAGTCCGCCCGCGACGGTGAGCAGCACGGGGACCGCCGCCGCGTGGCCCCCGAGCAGTCCGCGGTGCACGGCGATGCCGGCGAGCCCGGCCACGGCGAGCACGACGCCCGCGACCTGCCGGCCCGTGAGCCGCTCGCGCAGCCACCAGGCGGCGAGCAGCACGGTGAAGGGCGCGGAGGACTGCAGCACGAGGGAGCTCAGCCCGGTCGGCATGCCCGTCGTCAGGGCGAGGAAGAGGAAGCCGAACTGCAGGATGCCGAAGCCGACGCCGTAGCCCACGAGCCAGCGCAGCCGGACCGCAGGGCGGGGGACCAGGAGGACCGTGGGCACCGCGATGAGGGCGAACCGCAGCGCCGCGAGGAAGAACGGCGGGAAGTGCTCGAGCGACGCGTGGATCGCCAGGAAGTTGGCGCCCCACAGGACCGCGACCACCAGGGCGAGGAGGCGGTCCCGTGAGCTCATGCCCCGAGCCTGTCCGAGCGGGTCGTGCAGCACCATCGAAAGATCCTGAACGGAGGGTTTAGCGTTCCTGCATGGACCTTCGGCACCTGGAGTCGCTGCGCGCGGTGCGGGACCACGGCGGCGTGGTGGCGGCCGCCCGGGCGCTGCACCTGACCCCCTCGGCGGTGTCCCAGCAGCTCGCCGCGCTGCAGCGCGGCACGGGGGTGCCCCTCGTCGAGCGGGTCGGGCGCGGCGTCCGCCTCACGGCGGCGGGGTCCGAGCTCGCGGACCGGGCGCTCGAGGTCGCCGTCGCCCTGAGCCGGGCCGAGGCCGCCGTCGACGCCTACCTCGAGCGGCCGACGGGGCGGGTGCGCGTGGCCGCGTTCCCCAGCGCCGCCACGATGCTGTTCCCCGGGCTGCTCGCGCGCCTGGACGCCGACGCTCCCGGCATCGACGTCGAGCTAGCCGACGAGGATGTCGCGCAGGGCGAGTTCCCGGCGCTGACCGCGCGGCACGACGTCGTCGTCGCGCACCGCCCGGACGTGCCCGCGCGCTGGGGGCCGGATCTCGTCGTCGTCCCGCTGCTGCGCGAGCCGCTCGACGTCGCGCTGCCGCCCGGCCACCGCCTCGCCGGTCGCGAGGCGCTCACGCCCGGCGACCTCGCGCACGAGCGGTGGGTCACGGTCCGCGAGGGCTTCCCCGTCGCGGCCGTCCTGGACGCGGTCGCGGAGGCCGCGGGCGCGCCACCGCACGTCGTGCAGCGGATCAACGACTTCGGTGTGGTCGAGGCGCTCGTCGCCGCGGGGCACGGCGTCTCCTTGCTGCCGCGGTACACCGCCGACCACCGTGACGGCGCCCGCTTCGCGCTCGTGCCGCTGCGTGGTGTCCGGGCGGCGCGGCGGGTGGACGCCCTCGTGCGCCCGGACCGGGCCGAGCGGGTCGTGGTGCGCCGCGTCGTGGACGCCCTGCGCGCGGAGGCCGAGCGCGTGGCCACGGGCGGCTGAGGGCGGGCCGCGCGGTCCGTGCGGGGCGGCGTCAGGGGTGCAGGACGATCTTGCCGTCGACCGTCCCGGCCATGCCCGCCCGGTGCGCGCGGGTGGCCTCCTCCAGCGGGTACCTCGCTCCCACCCTGACGTCGATGCGGTGGTCGGTCCACAGGCGCAGCAGCTCGGTGCGGGCCCGGCGGCGGACCTCGGTGCCGGGGTCCGAGCCGGCCCCGGCACCCAGCAGCGCGATGCCCGTGCCGGCGGCGTGCGCGTGCCCCGCCACGGTCGCGATGCGGCTGCGGTCCGCGACCAGCGCGAGCGACGTCGTGATGGCCTCGGGCGTCCCCGCGCAGTCGATGGCCGCCGTCACGCCGTGCGGCGCGGCGTGGCGCACGCGGTCCTCCAGGCCAGGCCCGTAGGGCACGGGCACCGCGTGCAGCTCGGTGAGGTGGTCCCAGTTGGCGCGGCTGGCCGTGCCGACGACGCGGGCGCCGCGGGCGTGGGCCAGCTGGACGACCGCGGACCCGACGCCGCCGGCGGCCCCGTGGACGAGGACCGTGTCGCCCGCGCCCACCCGCGTGGCGGCGATGGCGTGGAACGCCGTGACCCCCGTGACCATGAGGCCGGCCGCCTTCTCCCAGCTGCGGTCGGCCGGCTTGGGCAGCACCGACGTCGCCCGCACGAGGACGCGCTCGGCGTAGGCCCCGGTCACGGGGTAGGCGATGACCTCGTCGCCGGGCCTCACGCCCGGCACGTCCGGCCCGACGGCGGCGACGACGCCCGACGCCTCGAACCCCAGGCGCAGCGGGAGCCGGTCGGGGTCGGTGCCCCAGACGCCCGTGTACTGCTTCCAGTCCCCGGGGTTCACCCCGGCCGCCCGCACCTCGAGGAGCACCTGGCCCGGGCCGGGCGGGCCGCCCTCGACGTCCACGACCTCGAGGACCTCGGGTCCGCCGTATCTCGGGGCCACCACGGCGCGCGTCATGGCTCGATCATCACCCGTCCGTGCGGCGCGGGCGAGCGCTCGCGGCGCGGGTCCGGCCTCAGGACGCAGGGCCGAGGACGCGGTCGGTGTACGCGTTGCGGAACAGTCCTCCGGGGTCGTGCTCGGCGCGCACCGCGCGGAAGTCGTCGAAGCGCGGGTACAGCGCGGACAGCCGGTCCGCCCCGAGCCCGTGCAGCTTGCCCCAGTGCGGCCGCCCGTCGACGTCGGCGCAGATCGCCTCCACGGCGTCGAAGTACCGCTCGTGGGGGAGCCGGTGGTACTGGTGGACGGCGACGTAGGCGGACTCGCGGCCGTGCGCCGTCGAGAGCCAGACGTCGTCGGGCGCGGTGACGCGGACCTCGACCGGGAAGGGGACCGGCTCGCGCGTGCGCCGCAGCCACGCGTCGATCTCGCCGACGACGTCGCGCAGCGCTGCCCGGGGGACCGCGTACTCCATCTCGCGGAAGACGACGCGGCGCGGGGAGACGAAGACGTCCGCCGACGGCGCGGCGTAGGTCCGGTCGGACAGGGCGCGGGCGGCGACGGCGTTGATCGCGGGCACGGCCCGGGGCATCGCCGCGGCCAGCCGGTTGGTCAGCCCGAAGACGCCGTTCTGCATCAGCTCGTCGTCGACCAGGCGGCGTGCCGTCCCCAGCGCCGGGCCCGTGCCGGCGGGCACGCGCTGGTTGCGCTTGACCAGCGCCCGCCGGGTGAAGGGGAACCAGTAGACGTCGACGTGGTCGGTGGTCGCGACCCAGCCGTCCGGGCCGTCCATGGCGTCGAGGGCGTCGTCCAGGTCCCAGGTCTCCTCGCGGGCGAGCAGGCTGAACGCCGGTACGGCGCGCAGCGTGAGGGCGGTGAGGACGCCGAGGGTCCCGAGCCCGAGGCGGGCCGCCTCGAACAGGCCGGGGTCGCGGCTCGCGTCGGCCTCGCGGACCTCGCCGTCGGCGCCGACCAGGCGGACACCGACCACCTGCGTGGCCAGGCCGCCGAGGCGTGCCCCCGTCCCGTGGGTCCCCGTCGAGACGGCGCCGGCGATCGACTGCCGGTCGATGTCGCCCAGGTTCTCCAGGGCGAGGCCGCGGGCGGCGAGCTCGCGGTTGAGCGCCCGGAGCCGGATGCCCGCGCCGACCGTGACGTGGGTGCTCCCGTCGGGCTGCGGCGCGAGCGACCCGACGGCGGCGAGGTGGTCCAGGCTCAGCAGCACACCGTCCGTCACGGCGGCCGGCGTGAACGAGTGCCCGCCGCCGACGGCGCGCACCCGCAGCCCCGCGCGCGCCGCCCACCGCACGGCACGGACGACGTCGTCCTCGTCACGGGGACGCCAGAACCGCTGCGCCTGCGCCGTGGCGGTGCCGGACCAGTTGCGCCAGGTCCCCGGGCCGGGGCGTGCCCGCCGCGTCGACGGGCGGCCTGCGGGCGTGCGCCCGGGTGTCGTCATGTGCGGTGACTACCGGCGCGCGGACCGCTCCGTCAAGATGGCCGCATGATCACGGCGGAGCGGCTCGCGGCCACGGACGGCCTGCCCGCGCCGCTCGCCGTCGTCGACGTCGACGCGTTCGACGCGAACGCCGCGGAGCTGCTGCGGCGCGCGGGCGGGCGACCCGTCCGCCTGGCGACGAAGTCCGTGCGCGTCCCTGGCCTGGTCGAGCGCGCGCTCGCGGCCGGTTTCGCCGGGCTCATGGCGTACTCCGTGCGGGAGGCGCTGTGGTGGGTGCGACGCGGGGCGACGGACGTCCTGCTGGGGTACCCGAGCGTGGACCGCGACGCGCTCGCGCGGCTCGCGGCCGACCCGGCCGCGCGGGCGGTGACCACCCTCATGGTCGACGACGCCGCGCAGCTCGACCTCCTCGCGCGCGCGGCCCGCGACGCGGGCGCCGGGGACGGCCTGCGGGTCTGCCTCGACGTCGACGCCTCGCTCCGGCCGGGACCGGCGTGGCTCGGTGGCCTGCGCCCGCACCTGGGCGTCCGTCGCTCGCCGCTGCGCGAGCCGCGCGAGGTCGCCGCGCTCGCGGGCGCCGCCGCCGCGCAGGGCCTCGACGTCCGCGGGCTCATGTTCTACGAGGGCCAGGTGGCCGGCCTGCCGGACACGTCGCCCGCGGTGCGCGCGGTCAAGCGGGCGTCGCTCGCGGAGCTCGCGGTGCGGCGCGGGGCCGTCGTGCGGGCCGTCGAGGCCGTCGTCGGGCCGCTCGCCCTCGTCAACGGCGGGGGCACGGGCAGCCTCGCCGCCACCGCGGCCGATCCCGCGGTCACCGAGCTGACGGCGGGGTCCGGGCTGCTCGCCCCCACGCTCTTCGACGGCTACCGCCCCGGCCCGGGCGCCCGGCCGCTCACCCCGGCGTGCCTCATCGGGCTCGACGTCGTCCGGCGGCCCGGGCCCGGCATGGTGACGGTCGCCGGCGGGGGGTACGTCGCCTCCGGACCGGTGGGCGCCGCGCGCGCACCGCGGCCGGTCCTGCCCGCCGGGCTCCGCCTGCTGCCCGCCGAGGGGGCGGGCGAGGTGCAGACGCCGCTGCGCGGCCGCGCCGCCGACGCGCTCGCCCTCGGCGACCGCGTCTGGTTCCGCCACGCCAAGGCCGGTGAGGTGATGGAGCGGTTCGACCAGGTCGCGCTGCTGGGCGACGACGTCGACGTCGTGCCGACGTACCGCGGTCTCGGCCGGGCCTTCGGCTGAGGACCCTGCCCGCCCCCGGCCGGGCGGCGGGCGGCCGGCGGCGGTGGCCGCGGGGCGCCGCCGGTACCCTGGCGCGGTGAGCCTGCACCTGTTCGACACCGCGACCCGCGCCACGCGCGAGCTCGTCCCGCTGCGTCCGGGCGAGGTCGGGATCTACGTCTGCGGTGCCACGGTGCAGGCATCGCCCCACATCGGGCACATGCGGCTCGCGGTCGCGTTCGACGTGCTGGTGCGCTGGCTCGAGCGCAGCGGGCTCCGGGTGACCATGGTGCGCAACGTCACCGACATCGACGACAAGATCCTGCGCCTGTCCGCGGCCGCCGACGTGCCGTGGTGGGCCTGGGCCCAGCGCTTCGAGCGCGAGTTCTCGGCGGCGTACGACGCACTGGGCGTCCTGCCACCCACCTACGAGCCGCGCGCGACGGGCCACGTGACCGAGATGGTCGAGCTCATGGAGCGACTCGTCGAGAAGGGCCACGCCTACGTCACCGGCGAGGGCGACGTCTGGTTCGACGTGCGGTCGTGGCCCGAGTACGGGTCCCTGACCAACCAGCGGCCCGAGGACCTGCCGCCCGCCGCGGACTCCGCCGACGAGCTCGCGTCCGGGGTCAAGCGCGACGCCCGCGACTTCGCGCTCTGGAAGGGCGCGAAGCCCGACGAGCCCCTCACGGCGTCCTGGCCCACGCCCTACGGCCGCGGCCGGCCGGGCTGGCACCTGGAGTGCTCCGCCATGGCGCAGCGCTACCTCGGCGACGCGTTCGACATCCACGGCGGCGGCCTGGACCTGCGCTTCCCGCACCACGAGAACGAGCTCGCGCAGTCGCGCGCCGCCGGGCAGGAGTTCGCGCGGCTCTGGATGCACAGCGCGTGGGTCACGCAGGGCGGCGCGAAGATGAGCAAGTCGCTCGGCAACTCGCTCATGGTCGGCGCGATCCTCGACCAGACGCGTCCGGTGGTGCTGCGGTACGCGCTCACGGCCGTGCACTACCGCTCGATGCTCGAGTACTCGCCGGACACGCTCCACGAGGCCGAGGCCACCTGGAACCGGTTGGAGGGCTTCGTCCGGCGCGCCACCGAGCGCCTCGGGGCGGTGCCCGACGACGAGGTGCGCGCGAGCGTGCTGCCCGCCGACTACGTCGCGGCGATGGACGACGACCTCAACGTGCCGGCGGCGCTCGCCGTCGTGCACGAGCACCTGCGACGCGGCAACACCGCGCTCGCGGACGGCGACCTCGCCGCCGCGCGCGACGCCCTGGTCGCGGTGCGGGGCATGCTCGACCCGCTCGGCCTGGACCCCGCCCGCTGGGCCGGGACCGGGGCGGGCGCCGACTCGCGCGCCGAGCACGCCCTCGAGGCGCTCGTCGCGGCCGAGCTCGAGGCCCGGGCCCAGGCGCGCGCCGCCAAGGACTGGGCCACCGCCGACGCGGTGCGGGACCGGCTCACGGCCGCCGGCATCGTCGTCGAGGACTCACCGACCGGTGCTCGCTGGTCGCTCGCGCACGACCAGGAGGACTGATGGCCGGCAACTCACAGCGCCGCGGGGCGACCCGCAAGGCGGGGACCAAGAAGGGCGCGAGCGCCGGCACGGGGGGCAAGAACCGGCGCGCGCTCGAGGGCAAGGGCCCGACGCCCAAGGCCGAGGACCGCCCGTACCACGTGGCCGCCAAGCGCAAGGCCGCGGCCGAGCGGCTCGATGCCGCGACCTCGCGCGGCCGCCGCTCACCCGTCGCCGGCGAGGGACGCCCCTCGGGGGGCCGCCCCGCCGCCGGCCGCCCCGCCGCCGGGGGCCGCCCGACCGGGCGCCCCGCCCGCGAGGACCGCACGACGTCGTCGCGCCCGTCGCGCCCCGGTGGCGCCTCGGGGCGCGGGTCCAAGCCCGCACCCACCGCCGAGATCGTCGCCGGGCGGAACTCGGTCGTGGAGGCCCTGCGCGCGGGCGTGCCCTGCACCGGGGTCTGGGTGGGCCACCGGATCGACGCCGACGAGCGCGTGCGCGAGATCCTCAAGATCACCAACGACCGCAACCTGCCGCTCCTGGAGGTCACCAAGCCAGAGCTCGACCGCCTCACGGACGGGCTCGTCCACCAGGGCGTCGCGATCCAGGTCCCCGCGTACCAGTACTCCGGGCTCGAGACCCTGCTCGCGCGCGCGGAGCGCGCCCAGGAGCCGGCGCTCATCGTCGCGCTCGACGGCGTGACCGACCCTCGCAACCTGGGCGCGGTGCTGCGGTCCGCCGGCGCCTTCGGCGCCCACGGCGTCGTGGTCCCCGAGCGGCGCGCGGCCGGCGTGACGGCGTCGGCCTGGAAGGTGTCCGCGGGAGCGGCCGCCCGCGTGCCCGTCTCGCGCGTCACCAACCTGGTCCGTGCGCTGACCGAGCTGCGCGACGCCGGCTGCTTCGTCGTCGGTCTCGACGCGGGCGGCACCATGGCCGTCGGCGACCTCGAGCTCGCGACCGGACCGGTGGTGCTCGTCGTCGGCTCGGAGGGCAAGGGCCTCGGGCGTCTGGTGCGCGAGACCTGCGACGTCGTCGCGTCGATCCCGATCCGCAGCGCGGTGGAGTCCCTCAACGCCGGTGTCGCTGCGGGCATCAGCCTCTACGAGGTGGCCCGGCTGCGCGCGCGCGACGCCGGCTGAGGCCCGGCGGGGCCGGTCGCCGGCCCCGCCCGCCGCGCGTCCGGCCGAGCCCGCTCAGCCGCTGACGCGCGGCAGCACCGCCGTGTCGACGCCGAGGACCGCCTTCTCGTCGGGACGGTGCTGGAGCACGTGCTCCACGTAGCTGCGCACGGCCTCGGCCATGGGGACGTCGCGCTGCTGCTCGCGCGAGACGAACCACCGGTGGTCGAGCATCTCGTGGAACATCTGGGCGGGCTCGAGCTTGCCGCGCAGCTCGCGCGGGACGGCGCGTACGGCCGGCTCGAAGACGGTCGTGAGCCAGTCGTGCGCCGCGAACTCCTCGTCCTCGCCCTGGCGGTCGGCGGCGGCACGGTAGGCGTCGAGGTCGTTGAGCAGGCGGCGGGCCTGGTTCTCCTCGACGTCGAGGCCGGTCAGGCGCATCAGGCGGCGGCTGTGGTGGCCGGCGTCGACGACCTTGGGCCGGATGTTCACGGTGGTGCCGTCGACGTCGGTCGTGATGTCGAGCTCGCCGACGTCGAAGCCGAGCGCGTTGAGCTGCTCGATGCGCGCCGCGACCCGCCAGCGCTCGCCCGTGCCGAACGACTCCGCCTCCGTGAGCGCGTTCCACAGCTCCTCGTACCGCTCGACCAGGCGGGCGCCGACGGCGACCGTGTCGACGCCGGACTCGAGCAGCTCGCCGGCCTCGAGGTCCATGAGCTCGCCGATGATGTTCACGCGGGCGACCTCGAGGTCGTACGCGCGCTGGCCGTTGCTCAACCGCTCGTGCAGGTCGCCGGTCTCGGCGTCCACGAGGTAGGCCGCGAAGGTCTCGGCGTCACGCCGGAACAGCGTGTTCGACAGCGACACGTCGCCCCAGTAGAAGCCCGTCAGGTGCAGCCGGACCAGGAGCACGGCGAGCGCGTCGATGAGGCGCGTCGTCGTGTCCGGCTGGAGCACCTGGCTGAACAGGGCGCGGTACGGCAGCGAGAACTGCAGGTGCTTGGTGATGAGGACGGCCTCGAGCCGCTCGCCGTCGGGGGAGCGCCGACCGGTGATGACGCCCACGGGCTCGACGCTCGGCACGTCGAGGCGGCGCAGCGCGCGCAGCAGCTCGTACTCGCGGTAGGCGACCGTCTCGCCGATCTCCTTGACCGCGATGACGCGCCCCGACAGCTTGACGAAGCGGACCACGTGCCGCGAGATGCCTCGCGGGAGCGCCGCGAGGACCTCCGCCGGCCACTCCTCGAGCGGGACCTCCCACGGCAGGTCGAGCAGCGCGGGGTCGGGGGACGCCGCGGTGATCTGCAGCGAGTGGGGCATCGGATCCTCCGAACGCGAAGGGCGGGACGGCTGCTCGCCGTCCCGCCCTCCGGGTGATGGTGCGGGTGCTGCTCAGATGGTGATGCGGGCGCCGCTCGCGGACGAGAAGGCGTGGGTCTCACCCGGGCGGATGGCCACCCAGAGCGTGTCGCCCTTCATGGGCACCTGGCGCGGGTCTACGCGCACGATGACCTGCGCTTCACCGGCACCCGAGTGGATCTCCTTGGCGGCCGCGCCGGCGCCGGCGAGCTCGCCGTAGACGAACGCGTCGGAGCCGAGCTCCTCGACCAGGACGACCTTGATCGGGATCGCGCCCTCGTTGGCCTGCGTGACGATGTCGAGCGACTCGGGACGGAAGCCGAGCGTGACGTGCCCCTTGTCCTCGGGCTTGATCGCGCTGATGATGCTGCGCTCGAGCGGGATGCGCGTCTGGCCCAGCTGCGCGGCGCCGTCGGACACCTGGAACGAGCCGATGTTCATCGCGGGCGAGCCGATGAAGCCGGCGACGAAGACGTTCGCCGGGGTGTCGTACATGTCGCGCGGCGTGCCGACCTGCTGCAGGACGCCGTCCTTGAGGACCGCGATGCGGTCACCCATGGTCAGGGCCTCGGTCTGGTCGTGCGTGACGTAGACCGTGGTGACGCCCAGGCGGCGCTGGAGCGAGGCGATCTGCGTACGCGTCTGCACGCGGAGCTTGGCGTCGAGGTTCGACAGCGGCTCGTCCATGAGGAACACCTGCGGCTGGCGCACGATGGCGCGGCCCATGGCCACACGCTGACGCTGACCGCCGGAGAGCGCCTTCGGCTTGCGGTCGAGGTACTCGGTGAGGTCGAGGATCTTGGCGGCCTCCTCGACGCGCTTGCGGATGTCGGCCTTGGGGGTGCCGGCGATCTTCAGCGCGAAGCCCATGTTGTCCGCGACGGACATGTGGGGGTAGAGGGCGTAGTTCTGGAACACCATCGCGATGTCGCGGTCCTTCGGCTGGACGTCCGTGACGTCGCGGTCGCCGATGAGGATGCGGCCGGAGTTGACGTCCTCCAGGCCGGCGAGCATGCGCAGCGAGGTCGACTTGCCGCAGCCCGAGGGGCCGACGAGGACGAGGAACTCGCCGTCCTCGATGTGCAGGTCGAGCGCGTCGACCGCGGGGCGCTCGGTGCCGGGGTAGACCCGGGATGCCTTGTCGTACGTGACCGTGGCCATGTTCGATCCCTCCACCGGCAGGTACGTGCCGGACGATCCGTCGTGATGGGAGTGTCAGGTGTCGACCTCGACACCGGCACGTGGACGTGGACCGTGTGGTCCGTGTCACGCGTGCGACGGGCTCATCCTGCCACACGGCGAGCGGGACCCGCGACGAGCCCGGGCGGCTCTCCGGCGGTCCTCAGGCGGCTGCGGCGGCGTCGGCGAGGCGCGTCAGGAGGTCGGCGACGGCCTCGGGGTCGCGGACCCGGAAGCGGGCCGCGGTGGCGCCCTCGCCGACCTTGACGGTCACGTCGTCCTCGCGGAGCGTGACGAACGCGCGCTCGTCCGTGACGTCGTCGCCCGCGTACAGGACGACCGACGCGCCGGTCTCCTCGCGCAGCGTCGCGAGCGCGTCGCCCTTGGTCACGCGCAGCACCGCGAGCTCGACGACGTCCTTGCCCCGCATGGCGTCCACGGCGTCGCCGCCCAGCGCGAGCGCGAGGTCGGTCAGGTGCGCGGCGTCCTGCGGCGTCGCGGTGCGCGTGTGCAGCACGACCGAGGCGGGCTTGTGCTCGACCCGCGCCGTCGTGCCGCGGGTGAGGGCCGTCAGGCGTTCCGCCAGGTCGGCGAGCCGCGTGGCGGCGGCGGGCTCGAGCTCGAGCTCGACGCGCTCGAGCCCGCCGCGGGTCCAGCGCCCGCGCTCGGCGCCGTGGCTGCCGGTGAGCCACGTGCCCTCGGGCACCCGCGCGAGCGCGGCGAGGTCGGCGACGGCGCGGCCGGAGACGAGCGCGAGGTGCAGCCCGGGCACGCCGGCGAGCCGTTCGAGCGCCGTGACGGCCGCGGGCAGCGGCCGGCTCGCCGCCGGGTCGTCGACCAGCGGCGCGAGCACGCCGTCGAAGTCGAGCGCGACCAGCACCTGCTCGCCGTCGGCCAGGCGCCGTGCCAGGTCGGCGACGGCGTCAGAGAGCGCGGGTCCCGGCGCGGCGTCGGGGGAGGGCGCCGTCACCGGCTGCCCCCGCGCGGCTCCTCGTGGCTCGGCTGGTGCGCGAGGCGCAGGTGCGCGTCCTCGACGACGGGCGGCTCGCGGCCGTCCGCCCCCGCCCCCAGGGCCGCGAGGAAGCTGTTCGACCACTTGGTGACGTCGTCGCTCAGCACGCGGCGGCGCAGCTTGCGCATGCGCTTGCGCATCTCGCCGCGGTCCATCCGCGCCGCACGGTCGATCGCGCCCTTCAGCCCGTCGATGTCGTGGGGGTTGACCAGCAGCGACCCGGCCAGCTCGTCCGCCGCGCCCGTGAACTCGCTCAGCACGAGGACGCCCCGGTCGTCGACGCACGCGGCGACGAACTCCTTGGCGACGAGGTTCATGCCGTCGCGCAGGGAGGTGACGAGCATGACGTCGGCCGCGAGGTACAGGGCCGCCATCTCCTCGGGCGGGTAGGAGTGGTGCAGGTAGTGGATGGCCGCCGAGCCGATGCCGCCGAACTCGCCGTTGATGCGCCCGACCAGGCCCTCGACCTCGTCCCGGAGCTGCTGGTACGCCTCCACGTTCTCCCGGCTCGGGCTCGCGACCTGCACGAGCGTCGCCTCGGGGACCGAGAGCTTGCCGTCGGCGAGGAGCTCGCCGTAGGCCTTGATCCGGTGGCTGATCCCCTTGGTGTAGTCGAGGCGGTCGACCCCGAGCAGGAGGACCTGCGGGTCGCCCAGGTCCTTTCGGATCTCCGCGGCGCGTGCCCGGACCTCGGGCCGGCGCGCCATGGCGTCGAAGCGGGACGAGTCGATCGAGATCGGGAACGCCGCGGCCCGCACGGTGCGCTCGCCGTCGGGCGTCGGGACCGTCACGAGCGGTCCGCGGGTGGTCAGGTCCGTGAGGCGTCGCACGACGCGCGTGAAGTTGGCCGCGTCGCCCGAGCGCTGGAAGCCGACCAGGTCGGCGCCGAGCAGGCCCTCGACGACCTGCCGCCGCCACGGCAGCTGGGCGAAGATCTCCAGGGGCGGGAACGGGATGTGGTGGAAGTACCCGATGCGCAGGTCCGGCCGGAGCTCGCGCAGCAGCGCGGGGACGAGCTGGAGCTGGTAGTCGTGGACCCACACCACGGCGCCCTGTGCCGCGAGGCCGGCGGCCGCCTCCGCGAAGCGGCGGTTCACGCGGCGGTAGGCGTCCCACCAGTGCCGGTGGAACTCCGGCGGGCTGATGACGTCGTGGCTCAGCGGCCACAGCGTGTCGTTCGAGAAGCCCTCGTAGTAGTCGGTGATCTCCTGCGCGCTGAGGGTCACCGGGATCAGGCGCATGCCGTCCGCGTCGAAGGGGTCGGCCTCGACGTCCGCCGAGCCGCTCCAGCCCACCCACGCGCCGTGGGTCGCCTGCATCACCGGCTCGAGCGCGCTCACCAGCCCGCCGGGGGAGCGGCGCCACGACTGGCTGCCGTCCTCGTCCACCGTCAGGTCCACCGGAAGGCGGTTGGCCACCACCACGAGCTCGTACTGCTGCGTCGACGACGTCACGCGTTTCACCCCTCGGATCTCGCGACCGAGGCTATCGAGGTCCGTCACGGCGCGCTCGGGCGTCCGCGCCGGCCGTGCGCGCCTCGGTGACCCGGCGCGCGCGCGCCGCTACCGTGCGGTCATGGAGCGCATCGAGGTGACCCCGGGGACGGAGATCGGTGGTTACCGCGTGATCGGTCCGCTCGGCCGCGGCGGCATGGGGGCCGTCTACCGCGCCGCGGACGGCGACGGGGCGACCGTCGCGCTCAAGCTGCTCCACCCCCACCTCGGGGCCGACCCCGACGCGCGCGAGCGCCTGCAGCGCGAGGTGCGCCACCTGCAGCGCATCCGCCACCCCGGGGTGGCGCGCGTGCTCGACGCCGAGATCGACTCGACCGAGGCCTTCGTCGTCACCGAGCTCGTCGACGGCCAGGACCTGGGCGCGCACGTCACGGCACGCGGCCCCCTGCCCCCCGGCGAGCTGGCCGACCTGGCGGAGCGGCTCCACGACGCGATCGCCGTCGTGCACGAGGCCGGCGTCCTGCACCGCGACCTCACGCCGGGCAACGTCATGGTGACCTCGCGCGGCCCCGTGCTCATCGACTTCGGCATCGCCCAGGCCGTCGACGACGTGCGGGTCACCTCGACGGGGCTGGTCATGGGCACACCCGGGTACCTCTCACCCGAGCTGCTGGACGGCGCCGAGCCGTCCGAGTCGGGCGACTGGTGGGGCTGGGCCGCGCTGCTCACCCTCGCCGCGACGGGCCGGCCGCCCTTCGGCGGGCCGCCGTTGCAGGCCGTGCTGTCCCGCGCCCGCACGGGCCAGCCCGACCTGGACGGTCTCGCGCCGCGCACGGCGGCGGCCCTGCGCGGCGCTCTCGCGGTCGACCCGTGGCGCCGCACCGAGCCCGAGGAGGTCGTGGCCGAGCTGCGGCGTGCCGCCCAGGGTGACACCGACGCGCCGGCGACGGCCGGCGCCACGGCGGTCCTGGGGGTGCCGGGCGCGGGCCGCGACACCGGCGAGGGCGTACCGGCGACCGCTGTCGTCGCGGCGCCCGCGGGCGCCGACCTGGACCACACCGCGCTCGTCGGCTCGGACGGCCTGACGCGCGCCATGCCGGTCGCCGGCGACGGGTACGACGGCGAGGGTGACGACGACGGCGAGGGCTACGACGACGGCGAGGGCTACGACGCGGCCGACGACGGCCAGGGCTACGACCAGGACCCCGACGAGGACGTCGATCCGGACGGGGCGCCCGGCGAGCCGACCGAGCCGGCCGAGCCGCCGCGGCGCAGCGGGACCGTGCTGGCCCTGGGGGCGGTCCTCGTGGCGCTCGGGGCGACACGGCCGGGCGTCGCGCTGCTCGTGGCGATCGGGCTCGCGGTCCTCGCGCGCAGCGTCGGCCTCGCGGTGCGCGCGGTCCAGCGGCGACGGGCCCGGCGTGGCCGTGGCCGCGGGGACGCCGCGGCCGCCGTCGCGAGCTGGCCCTGGTACCTCCTGCGGGCCGTGGTCGGGGTCGTCCCGGCGGTGCTGGTCGCGCTCAGCGTGGTCGTCGTCGTGGGCGGGGTCGGCTGGTGGCTGCTGGACACCGAGCGCTGGGTGCTGGTGGCGGGCGCACCGGGTGAGGAGGGCCTCGGCGACAACGCCGCGTGGGTCACGGCCGCCCTGCTCGCGCTCGCGGTGCTCGCCGGCCTGCTCACGCTCTGGTTCGGGCCCATGAGCCGCGCGACGCGCCTCGGTGCCCGCTGGGTGCTCGGCGCGGTGGCGCCCGGGTGGCCCGGCGCGCTGACCGCGGTGGTCCTCGGCCTCGCCGGAGCGGCCGCGCTCGCGACGCTCGCGTTCCTGGGCCAGGACGTCGCCTGGTGGCCGCTGCCCGGACCGCCGGAGCTCGGGTGACGGACGGGGGCAGAGAGTCCCAGGTCGTGCCCAGGCAGCGCGCGTACGCTCGCCGCATGAGCAGCGGGTGGTCCGCGGCTACGCGCCGCGAGCGGTGGGCGGGGCGACGCCCCGACGCCGCGACCGCGCTCACCCTGGCCGCCCTGGCGCTGCTCGCCGGGATCGCCACGCTGCTCGCACGCACGGGCACGCTCCTGGTCCACGCCTGCCTGCCGGGCGACGGCCTCGTCGGCGCGCTCGGCGTGCGCCTCGCCCTCATCGGGCCCGACGGCGAGTGCCCCGAGGGAACCCTCGGACTCGCGGGTGACGGGGCGGCCCGCCTCGTCCTGCTCGTCGCGCTCCCCGTCGTCCTCGCCTACGTGGCGGCGGTGCTCGGCGGGCTGTCGGTCGTCGTCGTCGTGCGTGCCGCGCGGCGGGCGCTCGGAGCGTGCGTCGCGTCCCTCGCGGCGCTGCGACCGCGGCTCCCCGCCGCCCCCCAGCTGCTCGTCCGGCCCGTCGCCGCTCCCGCGGCGCACCGCGTGCTGGCCCTGGCCCCGCAGGTCCTCGGTGCCCTGGTGCGCCGGCGCGGCCCGCCGGTCCTCGCCACCGCCTGACGCGCCACCGGGCCGGCCACGCGCCGGCCGTCGAGCGCCGACGGCACCCCTCGGTACGCCCGCAGCCCCCGCGCGCCTCGCGCGCCCCCAGCCGGAGGAACCCATGTCGAGCACCACCCCACCCCGCCCCACCAAGGCCGCGCGCCGTGACGAGGCGCGCGCCGAGGCCCTGCGCCTGCGCGAGGAGCAGCAGCGCCAGGCGCAGCGCCAGCGCACCATCGTCATCTCCCTGCTCGTCGTCGGCCTCGTGGTCGTCGGCGGCCTCATCTGGTGGATCATGTCCATGGCGCAGGAGGACCAGGACTTCGCCGAGGTCGAGCAGCCCCTGGCCGGGGTCAGCGCACCCGCCGCCGCGAACGACGAGGGCGGCATCCGCGTCGGCGAGGACGGCGTGGCCCGTGACATCGACGTGCCGGAGGACGCCGTCGTCGTCACGGTCTACGCCGACTTCATGTGCCCGATCTGCGGCCAGTTCGAGCAGGTGAACGGCGCCGACCTGGACGAGCTGCGCGAGGCCGGCGAGGTCGTCGTCGAGTACCGGCCGGTGAGCATCCTCGACCGCTTCTCGCAGGGCTCGCAGTTCTCGACCCGATCCGCGACGGCGCTCGCCCTCGTCGCCGACCGGGCACCGGAGGCGTTCCTCGGCTTCAACCAGGCCCTGTTCGCGAGCCAGCCCGCCGAGGGCACGTCCGGGCTCTCGGACGAGCAGATCGCCGAGCTGGCGGAGGCCGCCGGGGTGCCGCAGGACGTCACGCGGACCATCGCCGACGGCAGCTACATGGAGGGCGAGGATTCGTTCGCGCCGTGGGTGGCCGCGGCCACCGAGCAGGCGTCGCGCGACTTCGCGCCGCAGTTCGGCACGCCCACGGTGCTCGTGGACGGTGAGAACGTCGCCGACCAGCAGGTCGACTGGCGCGTCCCCGGGGCCCTCGTCGACGTGATCGAGAAGGCACGTGGCTGACGACCGGGCCTCCGGCACCGAGGTGCTGGACCGCCCGCTGCCCGCCACGGACGGACTCGTGGCACGCCTGTTCCGGCTGCGCCACGACAACCGGTTCATCTTCACGACCATGCTCGTGTCCGCGTGCATCAGCCTGCTCGCGTCGTTCGTCCTGTCCGTCGACGCGCTGCGGCTCGCCGAGGACCCGGACAAGCTCCTCAGCTGCGACATCAACGCCGTGCTCTCGTGCGGCACCGTCGCGCAGTCGTGGCAGGCGTCGCTGTTCGGCTTCCCGAACGCGTTCCTCGGGCTCGTGGCCGAGCCGGTGGTCATCACGATCGCCGTGGCCTCGCTCGGGGGCGTCCGGTTCCCGCGCTGGTTCATGGCGGCCGCCCAGACCGTCTACACGCTGGGCGTGATCTTCGCGTACTGGCTCTTCGTGCAGTCGATGTTCGTGATCGGCGCGCTGTGCCCCTGGTGCCTGCTCGTGACGATCTCCACCACCCTGGTGTTCACGACCCTGACCCACGTGAACATCCGCGACGGGAACCTGTTCCTGCCGCGCCGCCTGCAGGCGAAGGCCCGGTGGGCCATCGACCACGAGGTCGACGTCGTCGTGGTGTGGGTGTGGCTGCTGCTGCTCGCGGCGCTGGTCGTCGCGAAGTACGGGCCGACGCTCGTCGGGTGACCCGGCCGGAGCGGCATGCGGGACCCGCATGCCGCTCTGGCAGACTTGGCGCGCCCGGCCCACCGGCCGCGCCGCCGCCTTAGCTCAGTGGTAGAGCACCCGCCTTGTAAGCGGACGGTCGTCGGTTCGAATCCGACAGGCGGCTCTTGCGGAGGGTGCTCCGATCGGGTGAGCGCGGGTGTCGGGATTGCCCAGGGCGGTCCCGCCGGAGTGGCGTAGTGGTAACGCGGTTGTCTTGTGAACAGTCGTCGCGGGTTCGATTCCCGCCTCCGGCTCGGGAGCGTGTCGCATGAGTCTGGACGGAGGGCCCGAGGCGCCACCCGCCTGACCAAGGGCAGCGCATCGAAGTCGACGGGGGTCCCCCACCCGTACTGCCCCGCCGGGACGCTGCCTGCGTACGGGCACTCGCAGTACTACCACCAGGACACCGAGTCCCTGCTGAACATCTCCTCGATCGTCGCGGGGCATCCGGAGGCCGTCACGACGGTGCCCAAGCCGTGGGAGGCTGCCCGGTGATGCCCCCCAGCCAGCCAGCGCCTCCCCGCGGGCGTCTCGCCCGTCGCGAGTAGCGATCGTCGCGGCTGCCGTCGGAGCGCTTGTTGTCGGTGGTGTCGTTGTCGGCAGCGTCATCGCTGAGCAGAGAGCCGAACTCCCAACTCCCGCTGCGACGACGGCAGAGCCAACCGCGTTCGACAACCAGGTCGAGATGGACCGGGTGGTCGTCGAGACCGCGGCGCTCATCGGGCTCACCGCGGAACCAGTGCCAGAGCTCGAGAGCACCCTGACGTGTCAGCGCGCCGACGGCAGCGACGGTGTTTCCTACCTCCTCCATAAGGTGGTGGACGTCGCTCTGCCTGACGTTCGCGCAGGGGTCGACCAGGTAGGTCAGTTCTGGACCGACATGGGGTACGAGGTGACCGAGCGTGACATCGGTGGCGCCACCGTCCTGAGCGGTCGCGCGCCCTCGGGTGCGGTCATCGAGCTCTACGCCGGGCCGGGAGGTACCACGATCAGCGGCGAGACCCTCTGCGCTACCGCGGAGGGCCGGCGCAGTGGGGCGTAGTCCCGGCTGTTCTGGCGTGAGTTGGTGGCGCGTGGTGTTGCCGCCGATGGGCGCGGTCCTTGAGGCGCGGTTCATCGACCGGTACGAGCGGGTCGCGGCCTTGAGGCCAGCTGGCGAAGCCGGCGCGATGGTAGGAGCAGCGGACCTTCTGTCAGTCACGGACGCCCAAGGCGGATCGCGCTAGCGAGCATGTCTTCGAGAACGTCCGGCTTCAGCGCGGTCGTCGCCCACAGGTCGAGCCGCTCCCCGGGCACCTTCAGCGCGTCGCGAAGGGTGAGCAACGTCCACAGCGACCCGACGGTCTCGCCGCTGAGGTCGATGAGGAGGTCGACGTCCGAGGTCGGGCCGAACGGGCCCGGAAAGCCCTGGCGCGATAGGGCGAGGAGTTCGCAAGGGCCGGACAGCGCTGACTCGGGGCCTGGCCCACGCCCTCGCGCCATGTTCGGCACCCGCGTTAGATCTCCGGTCTCGACGGCTCCTCTGCAGCCCGAGCCAACAGGCTGGCAGTCGTTCAACCTCGAAGTCTCCTCAACGGTCGCTTGCCCCCGTCCCAGGCTCTCGTGTCACGCACTGCAGAGAACCGCACTCCTGACACGGGCGTGGCGGCTCTTGCGGAGAGTGCTCCGATCGGGTGAGCGCGGGTGTCGGGATTGCCCAGGGCGGTCCCCCGTGTCCTGTGAGGTGCCTCACAGATCGGCTGTCGAGGTGCAGGTCGCAGCGTCGGGGCCGGCCGGGCTCGGGAGAATCTCAGCGCCGGGTTCAAGTGACGGCACCCACCGTCCGATGTGCCTGGTGACCGGCCACCCACCGGTCGTCCCCCCACTGCGAGCAGCGCGCCCCCACGTGCTGCCGCCGCCCGACTCGAAGGACACACCCCCATGGCTTCTGCACGCCGTAAGTCCGCCGCCATCGCCCTCGCCGTCGTCGGCGTCGCGGGCCTCTCTCTCGCGTCCGCGTCGACGCTCAACGTCAGCGGCGGCACGATCCAGGCCGGTACGACCACGAGCGCGTCGTGCGACGCCGACGGCGTCCAGGCGAAGTTCACGTCGAGCTACGCCGCCGCGCCGACGAACGCGTACAAGGCCGACACCCTGACGATCTCCGGCATCGACGCCGCGTGTGCGGACGGCGACATGCGGGTCTCGGTCGTGGCCGACAAGACGACCGTCGAGTTCACGGCGACGAAGATCGGGCAGACGTGGACCTCCACGGCGATCAGCCCGGTCATCCCGGCCGCGGAGATCAAGTCCGTCGCCGTCGTCATCACCAAGTGACCCACTGAGTCGCTGAGCTGACCCGCACGTCGTGTCGGGCAGGCCGGGTGCGCACGCGGCCGGCGCGGGAACCCCGCGCCGGCTGCTGCGCCGCGCCGGCGACGTGGTGCTCGCGCTCGTCGGCGTCACGCTCGCGTGGCTGCTGTGGCCGTCCTCGCTCGGGGGCTGCACCACGCTGACGATCGTCTCGGGCGACTCGATGCTGCCCACCTACCAGACCGGTGACCTCGTGGTCTCGCGCTGCGGCCCGGTCGAGGTGGGTGACGTCATGGTCTACCGGCCGGACGGCTTCGGCGGTTCGCGCATCATCCACCGGGTCATCGGCGGGGACGCCGCGGGCTGGGAGCTCCAGGGTGACAACAACGACTGGGTCGACCCCTTCGAGCCTGCGGGCGAGGAGGTGCTGGGCACGGCGGTGCTCCACCTGCCCCATGTCGGCGGGATCGCGTCGATCTTCCTCAGCCCGCTGACCTGGGTCTCCGTGCTGGTGATCGCCGGCGCGTCCCTGCTGTGGCCCTCGAAGGACGACCCTCCCGACGGTGGTGCAGGCGACGCCGCGGACGCGGCGCCGGTCCAGCCCGAGCAGGTTCCGGTCGGGGCGCCGCGCTAGAGGGCACGGAGCAGGTCAACAGCATGGTCGAGAAGGGAGGGGACGACGTGAGGAAGCGCTTCGCGGTCGTCGTCGTCCTCCTGGTGGCTGTGCTCGGCAGCGCGACGCTCGGGAGCGCCTCCTCGCTCACCGTCAGGGGCGGGGTCATCGACGCCTTCACGGCCTCGCGCCCGTGCGGCGACGGCGCGGGCGCCACGGTGAGCGACCCGGCCGCGACGACGCAGACGCGGGTGCGCCTCACGGTGCCCGCCGACTGCGTCGGCCGACGGCTCCAGCTGACCCTGGTCGACGCCTCCGGCGCCGCGAAGCACGCAGCGAGCGTCGTCCTGGCCGCGCAGGTGCAGGACGTCGTCGTCCCCGCGTACCAGCCGTCCGCGGGTGTCCGGGTGCACGCGACGGTCGACGGTTGGAACCTGGCCACGACGTGGACGTACGCGCCGCCGGTCACGTGCCGGATCGTCGACAACCCCGCGGCCACCTGCACGGCCGTCGTCACCGAGGTGGCGGACCGCTCGTGGTTCGCCGACCCGAAGCGTCGCAGCTTCACGGTCGTCGTGACCTCGCCCTCGACGCCCGGCGGGGCGTGGGAGCTGGTCTACGACCTGGCGCACCCCGTCTTCGGGGGCACGCCGGAGGTCCTCTGGGGGCCGTCCAACGTCGCGGCGCAGACCGGCTGCGCGCAGCGCCCGACCTTCGTGCTGCGCGGCACGGGGAACATCCGCACGGTGTCGGCGGGTCAGCAGCGCTCCGTCGTCCTGATGGCAGACAGCTGGACGGACATCTTCGGGAGCAGGAACATCCTGCGGTGCTCGTGATCCAGCCGGGACCCTGCTGCGGGGCTCAGCGCTCCACCGGCGTGAGCTCGGGCCGCTTGGGCCGCCGTGCGTCACCGCTGGACCGGCGCCGCAGGCGTCGCGTCGCCCACGGGTAGGCGTGCTCGCGGAACCACTCCGCGTCCTGCTGGACGCGCGCCGCGAGCGGCACGGGCGGCAGCGGCGTGAGCGGGTCGTCCCAGGCGGCGTCGTCGGGCTCGAGCCCCAGGCCGACCAGGGCCGCCTGCGCGACGCGCCGGTGCCCCTCGGTCGTGAGGTGGATCCGGTCCGGCGCCCACATGCGCCAGTCGCGAAGCGAGCGCATCCCCCACACGTCCGCCACGTAGGCGCCGTGCTTGCGTGCGATCGACCAGATGTGCGCGTTGTAGACGCCCGCACGCCACCGCGTGCGCCGGACGACCGGGCTGTCCTTGGCGTCCATGCCGGTCGCGAGCAGCACGTCGACGCCGGCCGCCCGCAGCCGCGCGACGGCCGCCTCGAGGCGTTCCGCGAGCACGTCGGGGTCCGCCGCCGGCCGGAGCATGTCGTTGCCCCCGCCGACGACGCTCACGAGGTCCGGACGCAGCTCGAGGGCGGCCGGCACCTGCTCGCGCAGGATCGGCTCCAGGAGGCGACCCCGCACGGCGAGGTTGGCGTACTGCACCGGGGCGTCGCCCTGCCCGATGCCGGCGCGCTCGGCCAGGTGCGCGGCCAGCAGGTCCGCCCAGCCCCGGCACACGAGCGTGGGGTCGACGGCGGTGGTGGTGGTCGGCGGGGCACCCCCGGGGACGTCCCACAGGCCCTCGGTGAACGAGTCGCCCAGCGCCACGTAGCGGCGCCACGGCGCGGTGCGGCCCGGCGGTGCGGTCGGCTGCTCGTCGTCGCCGTGCGGCGTCCGGGTGAATTCCACGCCTCCCAGTGTGCGCCGATGCGACACAGACGCCCAATCCGGGCGCGGAGCCGGAAGGGGGGCTGGACCGCCGGCGTGTGATGGGTCACTCTTGGCTCGTCAGCGACAAGGGCAAACCCACCGCGAGGTGGGGACGCAAAGCCACGGGACCCCTCGGGTCAGCCGGGCCACCGAACGTGAGGTCCACCATGAGCAGCACGCTTCCCGTGCGATCCGGCTCCACTCCTCTGTGCCACGACGCCGCGCGCGTCCCCCTCGGCCTCGGCCTACCCGCCTCCTGAGCACGTTCTCAGGACGCTTCCCGCACGCCCCCGGGCGTGCGACCGCCGGCAGGACGTCGGCGCAGGGGATCACCGGACGGATCCGGTGACGTGGACCACCAGGAGGGTGGAGATGGATCGACGGACGAGGAAGGCGGCATCGGTCGCACTCGTGGCGCTCGCCCTGGTGGGCGTGCGGACGGCGTCCGCGGCCGGGGTCGACCTGGGGGGTCAGCAGGTCCTGGTGGGGGAGGACGGGGTGCAGGGGTGCAGCTCGTCGCAGATCGAGGTCCGGTACGACGTCGCCTACGACGCCGCACTGCAGGGATACGGCGTGAGCGGGGCCCGGCTGTCGGGGCTGGACACCGCTTGCGAGGGACACGACGTGGTCGTGACCCTCAGCGGGCCCGGGGGGGTCGCGCTGGCCGAGCTGTCCGCAGTGATCGGTGCGTCGGAGACGACGGTCCCGGTGCCGGCGAACGTGCCGGTGCCGGCTGAGGAGCTCACGGGGGTGAGCGTCGTCCTCAGCTAGTTCGCGGTCGCAGGACCGCGGCGCCCGACGTGGCGCCGTCCCCTGGGGAGGGGGCGGCGCCGGTCGGTCGGGTCTGCTGGTCGGGGGACCAGCGCACGGGAGGCGCGCCCTGCTCGGCGAGCAGCGCGTCGACGCGGGAGAACGGCCGGGAGCCGAAGAAGCCCCGGGACGCCGAGAGCGGGCTGGGGTGCGCGCTCTCGACCACGGGGACGCCCCCGAGCAGCGGGCGGACCTGCTGCGCGTCGCGGCCCCACAGGAGGGCGACGAGCGGCCCGCCCCGTTCCACGAGCGCCGTGACGGCGCGGTCGGTGACGTCCTGCCACCCGAGGTGCCGGTGCGAGCCCGGTGCGCCGGTGCCCACGGTGAGGACCCGGTTGAGGAGCAGGACGCCCTCCTGCTCCCAGTCGCTGAGGTCGCCGTCGGGCCCGCGCACGACGCCGACGTCGTCCGCGAGCTCGCGGTGGATGTTCTGCAGCGAGCGGGGCAGCGGGCGCACCCCGGGCGCCACCGAGAAGGACAGGCCGACGGCGTGCCCGGGCGTCGGGTACGGGTCCTGGCCGATGACGAGCACGCGGACGTCCGCCATGGGCCGCGCGAACGCGCGCAGGACGGCGTCGGGGGCCGGGAGCCAGGCCCGGCCGGCCGCGGACTCCGCGCGCAGCGCGTCGCCGATCTCGCGCAGCCGCAGCTCGACCGGTGCGAGGGCCGCGGCCCAGTCCGGGGCCATGAGCGCGTCGAGGGGCTGACGGATCACGCGGCGACCCTAGCCGCCGCCGCGCTCCCTTACTCGATCACCGCGCGGGGGTCATCCCGACGCGCCGGGACGAATGACACGCGTGTCATTCCGCGTCTACGATGAGCCGACGCCCGGGGACGGGCGACGACGCCGCTTCACCCTGGAGGACCCATGGACGCGATGGCCACCGCGCGCGACGCGGACCGCACGGACGCCCGGGTCCACGCCGCCGAGCTCTCCGAGCGCGACCAGCAGATCCTCGCCTTCGAGCGCCAGTGGTGGAAGTACGCCGGGGCCAAGGAGCAGGCGGTCAAGGAGCTCTTCGACATGTCCGCGACGCGGTACTACCAGGTGCTCAATGCGCTCATCGACTCGCCCGCGGCGCTGGCCCAGGACCCCATGCTGATCAAGCGCCTGCGCCGGATGCGCGCGTCCCGCCAGCGGGCCCGCACCGCGCGTCGTCTGGGTGTCGACGCCTGAGAGGCGGGGCGCCCGCTAGCCTGTCCGCCGTGAAGGCCGGCGACTACCCCTACCCCGCGGACGAGTTCGACGCCGCGGATGCCCGGGGCGGCCCACGAGGCGTTCACCGCGCACCGCGCTCGCGCCGCCGCCGTCTGCTGCCCTTCCTGGTCGTCCTCGTCGTCTTCCCCCTCCTCGCCTACGGCGCGGTCACGTGGCTCTCCGACTGGCAGGGGCTGGGCTCCGGGGGGACGCCCGCGGAGGGGACGTCCACCGAGGCCGACGAGGGGACCACCGAGGAGGAGCCGGTCGAGGAGGACGCCGGCGAGGCCGAGGTGCCCGTCGAGCCGGAGACGGAGGAGCCGGTCGAGACGACCCCGCCCCCGCCCCCGGTCGACCTCGCCACACCCGTCGAGGTGTTCAACGCCACGTCCCGCTCCGGCCTCGCGGGCGGTGCGGCCGAGCGTGTGGAGGAGGCCGGCTTCACGGCCGTGAGTGCCGGCAACTGGCAGGGCGACGACCTCGAGGCGTCGACCGTGTACTACGCGACGCCCGACCAGGTCACGACGGCGGAGCTCGTCGCGCAGACCCTCGGCATCACCGCCGTGCAGGAGTCCGCGGAGCAGGCGCCCGAAGGCGTCGTCGTCGTGCTCGCCGCCGACTACGAGGACTGAGCCGACCGCGTCGTGCGACGCAGGCGGCCGCCCGGGCCGCCGCCTGCGGTCGCCGCGACCGCCCCGAGCGGTGAGGATGCGGGGGACGGGACGGACGGACGACGGGAGCGTGCATGACGCGGGCGCTGGACGTCGTCGTCGTGGGCTCCGGACCCAACGGCCTCGCCGCCGCGGTGACGCTCGCGCGGGCGGGGCTCGAGGTCGTCGTGCTCGAGGCCCAGCCGCACCCGGGCGGGGGCGCCCGCACGGCGGACCTCGGCCTGTGGCCGGGCGTCGTCCACGACACGTGCAGCGCCGTCCACCCCATGGCCGTCGCCTCGCCGTTCTTCCGGCGGTTCGACCTGGCGGCCCGCGGCGTCGAGCTGGTGGCGCCCGAGGTGTCGTACGCCCAGCCGCTGGCCCAGGGGGCCGGGATCGCCTACCGCGACCTCGACCGCACCGCGCGGGAGCTCGGCGTCGACGGCGGCGCGTGGCTCGAGACCTTCGGGCCGCTCGTCGCGCACGCCGAGGCCCTCGTCGGTTTCCTCC
The DNA here is from genome assembly GCF_014042015.1 of Actinotalea sp. JY-7876. Lineage (NCBI taxonomy): Bacteria > Bacillati > Actinomycetota > Actinomycetes > Micrococcales > Cellulomonadaceae > Actinotalea > Actinotalea sp. JY-7876. The sequence continues at coordinate 621,991 of NZ_CP059493.1, forward strand.
TGGGCGACCGCCGCCACCTCCCGCGCGACCTGGTGACCGCGGTGCGCTTCGGTCTGCGGGCGTTCGAGCAGGGCGTGGCCCCGCTCTGGGACCGCCGGTTCCGTGAGGAGACGGCGCCCGCGCTGCTCACCGGCATCGCGTCGCACGCGATCACGCCCCTGCCCTCGATCGCGGGGGCCGGCACGGCCCTGCTGCTGGGCACGCTCGCGCACGCCGTCGGCTGGACCGTGCCGCTCGGGGGCACGCAGGCCATCACCGACGCGCTCGTGGCGGACCTGCGCGCGCACGGGGGCGAGATCCGCACGGGTCACCTCGTGCGCACGCAGCGCGACCTGCCACCCGCGCGCGCTGTCGTCTTCGACACCTCGCCCTCGGCGGTCGCCGCGGTCATGGGCGCCCGCCTGAGCCGTGGGACCGCGCGCGGCTACCAGGCGTACCGGCACGGGAACGCCGCGGCCAAGGTCGACTTCGTCCTCTCGGGTCCGGTGCCGTGGGCCGACCCCCGCGTGGGCCGGGCCGGGACGGTGCACGTCGGCGGCACGCGCGCCGAGATGGCCGCCGCGGAGCACGCCCTGACGCAGGGCCGGCACGCCGAGCCGCCCATGGTGCTCGCGAGCGACCCGTCGGTGGGCGACCCGGGCCGCGCGACCGCCGACGGGCACCGCCCGCTGTGGACGTACGCGCACGTCCCGGCCGGGTCGCGCGCGGACGTGACCGAGGCCGTCACCGCGCGCATCGAGCAGTACGCGCCCGGCTTCCGCGACGTCGTCGTCGCCTCGCGGTGCACCCCCGCGGCGCGGATCGAGCTGGGCAACGCGAACTACGTCGGCGGCGACATCGCGGGTGGTGCGATCACCCTGCCGCGGATGCTCGTCGGGCCCGTCCTGAGCCCGGACCCCTTCGTCGCGGCCGACGGCGTCTACCTGTGCTCCGCTGCCGTGCCGCCGGGGCCCGGGGTCCACGGCATGGGCGGCTGGCACGCCGCGCGGCGCGTCCTCGCGCGCAGCTTCGGCATCGAGCGCCCGCCCGGCCTCGCGCCCTGAGGCGCGGCGGCGGCGGCGCCACGGCGCTTGCACTCGCCGGGTGAGAGTGCCAATAATGAGTTAGCACTCTCGACCCGAGAGTGACAGAAGACCCTGGGCCGAGGTGAGGTCCGGGCCCCCGACGGGATGTGACCGCGGGCGGCCCGAGCCGTCCGTCGCGGGCGCCGGCGCCCAGGACACCGCCAACACCGGAGGACCATCCGTATGGCCAAGATCATTGCCTTCGACGAGGAGGCCCGCCGCGGCATGGAGCGGGGCATGAACGCCCTCGCCGACGCCGTCAAGGTCACGCTCGGCCCGAAGGGCCGCAACGTCGTGCTCGAGAAGAAGTGGGGCGCCCCCACGATCACCAACGACGGTGTCTCGATCGCCAAGGAGATCGAGCTCGAGGAGCCCCTCGAGAAGATCGGCGCCGAGCTCGTCAAGGAGGTCGCCAAGAAGACGGACGACGTCGCGGGCGACGGCACCACCACCGCCACCGTGCTCGCCCAGGCCCTCGTCAAGGAGGGTCTGCGGAACGTCGCCGCCGGCGCCAACCCGATCGCGCTCAAGCGCGGCATCGAGAAGGCCGTCGACGCCGTCACGGCGCAGCTGCTCTCGGCCGCCAAGGAGGTCGAGACCAAGGAGGAGATCGCCGCGACCGCGGGCATCTCCGCCGGCGACCCGGCCATCGGCGAGCTCATCGCCGAGGCGATGGACAAGGTCGGCAAGGAGGGCGTGATCACGGTCGAGGAGTCCAGCGCCCTCGGCCTGGAGCTCGAGCTCACGGAGGGCATGCGCTTCGACAAGGGCTTCCTGTCGGCGTACTTCGTGACCGACGCGGAGCGCCAGGAGGCCGTCCTCGAGGACGCCTACGTGCTGCTCGTCGAGTCCAAGATCTCGAACGTCAAGGACCTGCTGCCGCTGCTGGAGAAGGTCATCCAGTCCGGCAAGCCGCTCTTCATCGTCGCCGAGGACATCGAGGGCGAGGCCCTGGCCACGCTCGTCGTGAACAAGATCCGCGGCACGTTCCGCTCCGTCGCCGTCAAGGCGCCGGGCTTCGGGGACCGTCGCAAGGCGATGCTGCAGGACATGGCGACCCTCACGGGTGGCCAGGTCATCTCCGAGACCGTGGGCCTCAAGCTCGAGAACGCGGGCCTGGAGCTGCTCGGCCAGGCGCGCAAGGTCGTCGTCACCAAGGACGAGACCACGATCGTCGAGGGCCTCGGCGACGCCGACCAGATCGCCGGTCGCGTCGCGCAGATCCGCGCCGAGATCGAGAACTCGGACTCGGACTACGACCGCGAGAAGCTCCAGGAGCGCCTCGCGAAGCTCGCCGGCGGCGTCGCCGTCATCAAGGCGGGCGCGGCCACCGAGGTCGAGCTCAAGGAGCGCAAGCACCGCATCGAGGACGCCGTCCGCAACGCGAAGGCTGCCGTCGAGGAGGGCATCGTCGCCGGTGGTGGCGTCGCCCTCATCCAGGCCGGCAAGGCTGCCTTCGAGCAGGCCGACATCCTCGCGCTCGTGGGTGACGAGGCGACCGGTGCGCGGATCGTGCAGCTCGCGATCGACGCCCCGCTGAAGCAGATCGCCATCAACGCCGGCCTCGAGGGCGGCGTCGTGGCGGAGAAGGTCCGCAACCTCCCGGCGGGTCAGGGCCTCAACGCCGCGACCGGCGTGTACGAGGACCTGCTGGCCGCGGGCGTCAACGACCCGGTCAAGGTCACGCGCTCGGCGCTGCAGAACGCCGCGTCGATCGCCGCCCTGTTCCTCACCACCGAGGCCGTCGTGGCCGACAAGCCGGAGAAGCACTCCGCTCCTTCCGGTGGCGACGGTGGCGGCATGGGCGGCATGGACTTCTGACCTTCCCGGTCGGGGTCCGAGCCGCGCGCTCGCACTGACGACGGCGGGTGTCCCTTCGGGGGCACCCGCCGTTCGCGTTCCCGGGGGGTGCCTGCGGCACCGTCACGCGGTGCGCTCGCGGGGCGAAGGTCGCGGGGCGCTCACGGGGCGCTCACGGGCACGGTCGCGCGCGCGGACCCGCAGGCCCGAGGCGCGCAGGCGCCGCACGAGCTCCCGGCTGTCGACGAGCCGCGCGCCGTGGCCGACGAGGTCGGCGTAGCGCTCGGCGGGCACGTCGTAGTGGTCGAGGTCGAAGGCGCGCCGCGGGATGCCCGCACGGTCGGCGAAGGCGTGGAGCTCGGCGAGGGACGCGTCGCTCACGAGGTGGCCCCACACGGTGCCGTGCCGCGGCCACAGCGGCGGGTCCAGGAGCACGGCCATGCCCCGATCCAACACCGCGGCCACCGCCCTGTCCGGCCACCGCCCTGTCCCCACGCCGCCGTGTCCCTGCACGTCCCGTTCCTCCACAGCCCTCTCCGCACGCCTGTCCCTCCACAGGCCCGGCGGTCCCTGCCCCCGACGCCGGACCGCGCTGCCTAGCGTCGGCCTCCCACGGAGAGGGGAGGACCTGATGAGCAGGTACGAGGTCGACAGCGCGCAGGTGGCGCAGGCCGGCACGGCGGCGGCGGCGTCGGTGGCGACGATCCGGGCGGAGGTGGCGGCGCTGCTGCGGCACCTCACCGAGCTGCAGGCCGGGTGGCAGGGCACGGCGGCGACGGCGTTCGCGGGAGTCGTGGCGGACTGGTCGGTGACGCAGCGTGCCGTCGAGGCGAGCCTCGACGGCATCACGACGGCCCTGGGCGCCGCGTCCCAGACGTACGCCGACGCCGAGCAGCAGGCGGCGCGGCTCTTCGTGCGGTGAGCGCTACGGGGTCCGGACGGGTGCGGAGCCGGCGGCGGCGTCCGCACCGGTGGCGGAGGCGGGGCCGGTGGCGGCGTCCGGACCGGCCGCGGAGCCCGCCGCGTGCTCGGCCTCGAGCCTCGCGAGCTCCTTGGTCAGGCGGTGCAGCTCGGCCGCCACGTTCTGCCGGGCGGCCTCCTCCCACGCGGCGCCGAGCGGCGAGACGAACAGGGTGCGGCGGAGCTCGAGCTTGCGCAGGATCGCGATCCGCGCGCGGACGAACTCCTCGAGCGGGAGGTGCGCGTACTCCGCGCGGATGTCGGCGAGGTACGCCTTGTACCGCTGGGGCTCCGCCGCGAGCATCGCGAGGTCCGCGTCGCAGAGCACGGCGCAGTCGAAGTCGTCGGGGTCGACGGTGTGGCGGCGCAGCGCCGTGACGAGCTGGACGACGCGCGCGACCGACACCTCCGGCAGGCCGAGGTCGGTCAGCTCGCTGCGCGCGAGCACCGCGCTCGCCGTCTCGTCCTCGCCCCCGCGCCGGGCGTACGACGCGCGCTCCGCGGAGTCGAAGACGGCGCCGTGGTACCAGGCCGCGAGACGCACGAGGTCGGGCTCGTGCGTCTCCTCCGCGAGCTCGTCGACGCGCGCGAGCACGTCGGTCAGGTGGCGCACGTTGTGGAAGTGGCGGTCGGGCTCCGACCACCGGTCCAGCAGGGCCTCGCCGACCTTCTCGACCTCGTCACGGGCGGCCGTGGCGCCGGCGCCGATGCAGGCCCTGGTCCACGCGGGGATCAACCACTGGGGTGCGTCGTGGACGCCCATCGCCGTGCCTTCGCGCTCGGGGACAAGACCGGCCGCCCATCGTATGCCTGACCGGACGAACCGGCTCACTCATCCCGCGCGGGTGCACCCGGCGCGGCGAGGGGGAGGTCGACGCGCACGGTGGCGCCGCCTCCCGGGGTCGGCACGAGCGTCACCGAGCCGTCGTGCGCCTCGACGATCGCCGCGACGATCGCCATGCCGAGGCCGGCGCCGCCGGCGTCGCGCCCCCGGGCCGGGTCCACCCGGTAGAAGCGCTCGAAGACGCGCGCGGCGTGCTCGGGCGCGATGCCCGGGCCGTGGTCCCTGACCTCCACGACGGCGCGGCCGGGCGCCGGTGTGCCGAGCGCGATCTCGACCGGGGTGCCCGGCGGCGTGTGCTCGACCGTGTTCCCGACGAGGTTCGCCAGGACCTGTCGCAGGCGGTCCTCGTCCCCGAGGACCACGAGGTCGCCCATCGAGCCGCCGGGGACCAGCGGCTCGAGCCGCACGGGACGCCCGGGGTCCAGCGCGCGCAGGTCGGCCGCGGCGTCGGCGGCCACCCCCGCCAGGTCGACGGGCTCGTGCCGGACCGCCCGCCGCTCGTCGAGCCGCGCGAGGTCGAGCAGGTCCTGCACCATCCGACCCATGCGCGTGGCGGCGTCCTCCATCCGCTGGACGGTGGCGGGGACCTCCTCGGGCGGCACCGCGCCCATCCGGTACAGCTCCCCGTAACCCCGGATGGTCGCGAGCGGCGTCCGCAGCTCGTGGCTCGCGTCGCTGACGAAGCGCCGCATGCGCCGCTCGGACGCGGTGCGGGCGGCGAAGGCCGTCTCGATCTGGGCGAGCATGCCGTTGAGCGCGCGCCCGAGGCGACCGACCTCCGTCGAGGCGGGCCGGTCCGGGACGCGGCGCGAGAGGTCCCCGGCCGCGATGGCCGCGGCGGTGTCCTCGATCTCGCGCAGCGGTCGCAGCGAGCGCCGCACCCCCCAGAATCCCGCCAGCGCCCCGAGCGCGACGACGCCGACGCCGATGGCCGCCAGCGCCAGGCGCATCTGGTCCAGCGTGTTCTCTGCCGACGTCAGGGGCAGCGCCACGGCGACGGTACCGACGACGTCGTCGGACCCGGCGCCCACGAGCCGTTGCGCGAGGACGCGCCACGAGGTCCCGCCGTCCACCGACCCGACGGTGAAGGGCTCACCGCCTCGCTCCGCGACCTCCTGGACGCTCATCGGGGGCACGTCGGCGAGGTCGGTCGTGGACGGGTCCGCCACCCAGTGCTGGACGACCTGGCCGTCCGGCGTCGAGAGGACGACCTGGTAGTCGCTCGGCAGGTCCGTCGCCCCCGGGCCCCGGGGCAGCTGGTTGGTGACCCGGTCGACGAGGCCCTGCGACGCGGCGGAGAGCTGGTCGTCCACCTGCCCGAGCAGCGACTGCCGCAGGAACGTGAGCGCCGTCGCGCCCGTGAGCACCAGGCCGAGCGCGAGGACGACGGCGAACATCACGGACAGCTGCGTGCGCAGCGGCAGGCGCGACCACGCGCGGCCCGCGCGGCTCATGCCCGGGTGGCTCACGCCGACCCGGGGGGCAGGCGCAGCACGTAGCCGACGCCCCGCTTGGTGTGGATCAGCGGGACCGGCTGCTCGCCCTCGACGCCCTCGGGGAGGCGGTCGATCTTGCGGCGCAGGTAGGAGATGTAGGACTCGACGATGCTGCCGTCGCCACCCCAGTCGTACTGCCAGACGTGGTCGAGGATCTGCGCCTTGGACAGCACGCGACCGGCGTTGAGCATGAGGTAGCGCAGCAGGGCGAACTCGGTGGGGGACAGATCCACCGAGCGGCCCGCGCGCCGGACCTCGCGGGCGTCCTCGTCGAGCTCGAGGTCGGCGTAGCGCAGGACCGCCGAGTCGTCGGGCGGGGCGGGCGCGGTGCGGCGCAGCACCGCGCGGATCCGCGCCACGACCTCCTCCAGGCTGAACGGCTTGGTCACGTAGTCGTCGCCACCCACCGTCAGTCCCGCGACCTTGTCCGTGGTGTCGTCGCGCGCCGTGAGGAAGAGCACGGGCACCTGCTGGCCGCGCTCGCGCATCCGGCGGGTCACCGTGAACCCGTCCATGTCGGGGAGCATCACGTCGAGCACGACGAGGTCGGGCCGCAGGTCCCGCACCAGGGCCAGCGCGGAGGCGCCGTCGGCCGCCGCGTGCACCTCGAAGCCGGCGAAGCGCAGCGACGTCGTCAGGAGCTCGCGGATGGTCGGCTCGTCGTCGACGACGACGAGCCGCGCCTCGGGTGCACGCTCGGTGGGCATGGCTCCAGTCTCCCGCTCGTCCCTGGGAACCACCTGAGAGGTCCCTGGGACATCGCTGACCCGGCCCGAGGGTGCGGCCGACCGGTCACCGGACCGGCCGCACCCGCGGGACGGACCGTCAGCTGTCCTGGATCTGCGCCGGTGCGGCGCCCTGCTTGAGCTGGGCGAGCCGCGCCTCCACCTCGAGCATGCCGGCGTCGACCTCGAGCTCCTCGAACTGGGCGTCGAGCGAGGAGGCGGCCAGCTCCTGGTGACCCGCGACGCGCGCCTCTTCCCGGCGCACCTTCTCCTCGAACCGCGCCACCTCGCTCGTCGGGTCCAGCACGTTGATCGACGAGAGCGCCTCGTGCACGGTGGCCTGCGCCTGGGCCGTCTTCTGGCGCGCGATGAGCTGGTCGCGCTTCGAGCGGAGCTGCTCGAGGCGGTTCCGCATCTCGACGAGTCCCGACTTCAGCTTCGCCACGACCTCGTTCTGCGACGCGATCATCGGCTCCGCCGACCGCGCCTCGCCCTCGAAGGCGATCTGCTTGGAGATCGCGACCTTCGCGAGGTTGTCGAAGCGGTCCGCCTCGGTGCCGTTCCCCGCAGCGCGGAGCTGGTCGGCCTTCGCCGACGCCGCCACGGCCTTGCGGCCCCAGTCCTGTGCGGCCGCGACGTCCTCCGCGTGGTCGGCCTCCGCGAGCCGCACGTTGCCGATGGTCAGGGCGACGGCGTCCTCCGCCTCCGCGATGGCGTTGGTGTAGTCGCGGACCAGCTGGTCGAGCATCTTCTCCGGGTCCTCCGCCCGGTCGATGAGCGAGTTGATGTTGGCCTTCGCGAGCTGGGCGATGCGGCCCAGGACGGTCTGCTTCTCAGCCATGAGTGACTGCCTTCCCGTGGGGTGTGCGTGCGTGGGTGGGGTGTGCGTGGGTGCGGTGCGCGGGCTCGCCGTCGGTCAGAAGCGGCCACCTCCTCCGCGGCGTCCGCGGCCGCCCCCGCCGAAGCTGCCGCCGAACCCGCCGCCCGAGCGCCGGCCGCCGCCCGATCGTCCGCCGCCACCGAATCCGCCGCCACCGAACCCGCCGCCGAAGCCACCCCCTCCGAAGCCGCCCCCGCCGTAGCCCCCGCCCCGACGGCTCCCGCCGCCCAGGACCTGGTCGAGCAGGATCCCGCCGAGGACGAGCGAGCCCACGTCGGTGCCACCCCGGCCGCCGCCGTACGGACCCTGCGGCGACTGCCAGCGTGCGACGTCCGCCTCCGCGAGCTGCTGCGCCGAGAGGACCAGCTGCTCCGCGCGGCGCGCCGTCGCCAGCGCGCCCGCCGGGTCCGAGGCGGCGGCCGCCGCCGCGTCCTGCGTCAGGCGTGCGGCCTCGGCGAGCCGGGTCCGTGCCTCGGCGCCGACCGCCCCGCGCCGCGTCTCGATGAAGTCGCCGACCGCCCTGACGCGGGCGTCGAGCCGCGCCAGCACCTCGCGCAGCTGCGCCTGGGCGCGCGCCGTGTGCTCCGCCTGCTCGCGCGCGGGCGCCAGTGCCGCGTCGAGCGCCGTCTCGGCATCCGTGAGGCGCCGCAGCGTCGCGAGCGGGTCGCCGCCCGCCCGCTGTGCCCGGGCCGCCGCGAGGACCTCCCGCGCGGGCGCGACGGCGGCGGCGACCGCGGGGTCGCGCGGCGCCAGGCGCTCGGCGTCGGTGACGTCCGCGGCGAGCGACGCGATGCCGGCGTCGATCCGTGCGCCCGCCTGCGCGAGCTCCTGCCCCGCACGTCCCACGGCGTCGAGCAGCGTGACGGCCTGCCCGACGGCGTCCTGGGCGCCTCGCGCGAGCGCGACCGCGGCCGCGCGGTCGGTGTCGAGCGCCTCGCGTCCACGGTCCACCCCGGTACGTGCCGCGTCGAGCAGGGACGCCGCCTGCGTGAGGTTGCCGCGCACCGTGGCGAGCGCCTCGGGGGAGTACGTCGCCGCCAGCGCGTCGAGCGTGGCCTGCGCCGCCGGGAGCCGGCCCTGCACCTCGTCCGCGCGGCGGGCGGTCTCCTCGAGGACCTCCGGGACGCGCGCCTGCAGGTCGCGCAGCCGCTCGAACTCCGCGGTCTGCGCGTCGAGCGAGGTGTCGACCTGCTCGCACAGGGACAGGATCTCGAGCAGCATCGCGCGTCGCTGCGGCTCGTCCTCGGGCACCGCGTCGTCGAGCTGCTGGCGCAGGAGGAACGCCCGCGCCAGCGTCGGCTTGGCGGCCTCGAGGACCTGCGCGAACACGCGCGTCGCCTCGATCCCGAACTGCGCCTGCGCGAAGCCGAGCTCCTGCTCGGACGTGCGGACGGCGTCGTCGCACGCGACGAGCGCCTGGCCGGCGCGCCGGTTGAGCTCTTCGGTCGGCAGGCCGGCCGGGCCCTGGGCGGGCACGGTGCGCCGGGCGCCCGCGGGAGCGCGCCGGCGGGACAGGGCGAACGTGACCGCGACGATGACCACGAGCCCGCCGACGAGGAGCACCGGCAGGACCGGGAAGCCGCCGCCGGCGCCGGTGCCCCCACGGGCGGCGTCCTGGATGCCCTCAGCCGCGCCGATCGCCGCGCCGGCCCAGTCGCCGTCGCGCAGGCGGGGCTCGACGCGCTCGGCGTCGATCCGGGCGAGCTGCTCGTCGGAGAGCGGCACGGCGTCGTCGACCGAGGTCGCGTACTGCCGGTCCTCGACGGCGACGGCGAGCAGCACGTCGTTCGTGCCGAGGCCGGACTCGACGGCCGTCTCGTTCGCCCACTCGAACGGGTCGAGGCCGTCGAACGAGTCCACGAAGACGACGAACAGCTGGTACGGCGTCGCGTCGGCGAGCTCGTCGAGGGCCTCCTGGACCTGGGCCTCGCGGCCCCGCAGCGCGCCGGCCGGGTCGGTGATCTCGCCCTCGACCGCCAGGGGCGGCTCGGCGCGGACGGCGGCGTGCGCCGCGCCGGGGAGCAGGGACGTCAGCGCGAGGCCGGTCAGCAGCGCGGTCAGCAGGGTGCGCGCCGCGAGGCCGACCGCACGGCGGCTGTCGGCGACGCTGCGGCTGGTCACGACTCGATCCTCGCGACCAGCCGCGCCCCCCGCAATCGGCCGGCCCGACGGGGCGGCGGGCGAGCACGGAGATGCTCAGCCGTGCGCGGCGTGGTCCGCGAGCACGGCCTCCAGCACCCGCCGGGCGGCCGCGGATGCCGCGGCGTCGTCGCGCCGCCGGTCCATCGTGATCAGCGCCTTCCACAGCGCCCACCCACGCGCCCGCGCCCACGTCCCCGCATCGGCGTCGACGGCTCCTCGGAAGGCATCCCGCGACCGGCCGTCGAAGAAGGTCCAGGCGATCACGAGGTCGCAGGCGGGGTCGCCCCAGCCGCACGTGCCGAAGTCGATGACGGCACTGAGGGCGCCTCCGCTGACCAGGAGGTTCCCGGGCGCGACGTCGCCGTGCAGCCAGACGTCCGGCCCGCCCCACGTCGACGCCACCGCGGCCTGCCAGACCTGCCCGGCGGCCGTGACGTCGACCTCGCCGGCCAGGACCTCGAGGGCGTGACGGGTCTCGTGCTCGTAGCGGTCGACCGGCCCGCCGCGCCACCAGTTGTGCTGACCCGGCCCCGGTCCCGGCCCTGGCACCGCCTGCAGCGCCGCGAGAAACGCCGCGAGGTCGACGGCGAGCCGCGTCAGGTCGGCGGGCGGTGCGGCATCGGCGGACTCACCGGGCAGCCACCGGTACACCGACCAGGGCCACGGGAAGTGCCGGCCGGGCGCCCCCGCAGCCACGGGAGCCGGGATCGGCAGCGGCAGGTGCCCGGCCAGGACGGGCAGCCAGCGCTGCTCCTTCACCACCGCCTCGGCGTACTCGGCCGCACTGGGCAGGCGCACCAGCAGCTCGTCGCCCAGGCGGAAGGTGCGGTTGTCCCAGCCGCTGCGCGGGACGGGCGTCACCGGGAGTGCCGCCCAGCGCGGGTGCTGCTCGGCGACGAGGCGTCGCACGAGGTCGGCGGTGATCGCGGGAGCGGCGAGCCGGGTCATCCGGCGCAGCCTAGGAGCGGGGGAGCGCGGTGCTCATCACCATTTCGCGAGATCGCCGGGAGATCGGCGGCCGGCTCGACGGCCGCGGCTGCGCGACTGCCGTGCCGTGGCAGTCGGCCCTCACGCGACACCGGACGGGCCCGGGCCCCTGGCGGTCATGAACGCGCTCCCACTACAGTCGCCGGGTGATCCTCACCGTGATCGAGCACACGCCCTCGTGTCCCCTCGACCGCTTCGGCGGCTGGCTGACCGAGGTCGACCCGGAGCTGAGGATCCGCACGGTCCGCCCATGGGCGGGTGACGAGATCCCTGCGGTCGAGGCGGTCCGCGAAGGTCTCGTCGTACTCGGCGGACCGAGCCATGCGCACGACGACGTCGGTCTCCCCTGGCTCCCGACGACGCGCGGCTTGCTGGCGGCCGCCGCGACGTCGGGGGTGCCGACACTCGGGATCTGCCTCGGCGCGCAGCTGCTCGCGGTGGCCACGGGCGGGCGGGTCCAGGTCGGGGCTCCTCCCGGGCGGGAGTCGGGGGTCATCGACGTGCACCCGCGTCCCGACGCGGCGGCGGACCCCCTCCTCGGCGGGCTTGCCGCCGACGTGCCCGCCGACCACCCCCTCACCGGAGGGGTGCTCCTGGCGATGCCGACGATGCACGCCGACGCCGTCGTGGACCTTCCTCCGGGCGCCGTGTGGCTGGCGTCCTCGCACCTGTACCCCTACCAGGCCTTCCGCGTGGGTCCGGCGGCGTGGGGCGTGCAGTTCCACCCCGAGGTCTCGCGTGCGACGTTCGCCACCTGGGCCGCGCTGAACGACGACGTCGACGACGCCGCGGTGCTCGCGGCGTACGACGAGCACGCCGACGCGGTCACCGCGGGCGGTCGGGCCCTCGCGCACCGCTTCGCCGAGGTCGTGCGCCACGCGGCCACGGCGGGCACGCCGAGCACCGCGCAGCCCGCGCTGCTGGACTGACCCCGGCCGCCCCTGGCCGGCCGCCTCAGCCGCCGACCAGGTCCTCCGCGTCGACGATCCGGTACGCGTAGCCCTGCTCGGCGAGGAAGCGCTGCCGGTGCGCGGCGAACTCCTGGTCGACGGTGTCCCGCGCGACGACCGCGTAGAAGTGCGCGGTGCGCCCGTCCGCCTTGGGCCGCATGATCCGGCCGAGGCGCTGCGCCTCCTCCTGGCGTGACCCGAAGGAGCCGCTGACCTGGATCGCGACGGCGGCCTCGGGCAGGTCGACCGAGAAGTTGGCGACCTTGCTCACGACGAGCCGCGTGACCTCCCCCGTGCGGAACGCCGCGAACAGCCGCTCGCGCTCGCGGACGGTCGTCGCGCCCGTGATGAGCGGGGCGTCGAGGTGGTCCGCCAGCAGCTCGAGCTGGTCGATGTACTGGCCGATGACGAGCACCTGGTCGTCCGGGTGCTGGGCGACGAGCTGCTCGACGACCCGGTTCTTGCCCGTGGCGCTCGCCGCGAGCCGGTACTTCTCCTCCGGCTCGGCGGTCGCGTAGGCGAGGCGGTCGCCGTCGGGCAGGGTGAGGCGCACCTCGACGCAGTCGGCGGGCGCGATGTAGCCCTGGGACTCGATGTCCTTCCAGGGTGCGTCGAAGCGCTTCGGGCCGATGAGCGAGAAGACCTCGTCCTCGCGGCCGTCCTCGCGCACGAGCGTCGCGGTCAGGCCGAGGCGCCGCCGGGCCTGCAGGTCGGCCGTCATGCGGAAGATCGGCGCCGGCAGCAGGTGGACCTCGTCGTAGAGGACGAGGCCCCAGTCGCGCGCGTCCAGCAGCTCGAGGTGCGTGTAGACGCCCTTCCGGCGGGTCGTGAGCACCTGGTAGGTCGCGATCGTGACCGGTCGCACCTCCTTGCGGGCACCCGAGTACTCGCCGATCTCGTCCTCGGTGAGCGTCGTGCGGCGCAGCAGCTCGTCGCGCCACTGGCGCGCCGAGACCGTGTTGGTCACGAGGATGAGCGTCGTCGTCTTCGAGCGCGCCATGGCGCCCGCGCCGACGATCGTCTTGCCCGCGCCGCACGGGAGCACGACGACGCCGCTGCCGCCGTCCCAGAAGCCGTCGACCGCCTGCTGCTGGTAGGGCCGCATGGCCCAGCCGGTCTCGTCCAGGTCGATCGGGTGGGCCTCGCCGTCGACGTACCCGGCGAGGTCCTCGACGGGCCAGCCGAGCTTGAGCAGCACCTGCTTGAGGTGGCCCCGCTCGCTCGCGTGGACCGCGACCGTGTCCGGGTCGATGCGCGCGCCGACGAGCCCGGCGGTCTTGCGCGAGCGCAGGACCTCCTCGAGCACCGCGCGGTCCAGCGCGTGCAGCACGAGGCCGTGCGTCGGGTGCTGCACGAGCTGCAGGCGGCCGTAGCGCGCCATCGTCTCGGCGACGTCGACGAGCAGGGCGTGGGGGACGGGGTAGCGCGAGTACTGCAGCAGGACGGCGACGACCTGCTCGGCGTCGTGGCCGGCGGCGCGCGCGTTCCACAGCCCGAGCGGCGTCAGCCGGTAGGTGTGGACGTGCTCCGGTGCCCGCTCGAGCTCGGCGAAGGGCGCGATCGCGCGCCGGCACGCCGCGGCGTCGGGGTGGTCGATCTCGAGCAGGAGCGTCTTGTCGCTCTGCACGATGAGCGGCCCGGGGGCGCCTTCGGTCATCGGTCTCCTCAGGTGGGGGTGACGCCGGCGATGCGGTGCACGGCGACGGTGAGCTCGGCCTCGCGGACCGGGTCGATGGCGCGGACGCGGCCCGCGTCGACGCGCACCGGGCGGACCCGGCGGCGTGTCGAGCCACCACCCGGGCCGACGATGTCGAGCCAGACCTCTCGGCCCTCGGCGACGGCCTCCCGCAGCAGCGCCAACGCCAGGACCGGGTCGGGTGTTCCCTGCTCGTCACCGGTCGCCTGCCACGCCTCGCCGGCGGTCGGGCGCGCGGGCGGGCCGCCGGCCGTGGCCGCGGCGGCCTCGCGCCGGTCCGCGGCGAGCAGGTCCTTCGCGAGGCGGTGCAGCCGGCGCCGGCGGGCGTCGTCGGCCGCCGGGGCTGCGGGCGCCGCCGGGGCCGGACGGCGGCGCGCGCGTCCGCGGACGCGCGCGGCGGTGGGGTCGACGACCACGACGTTCCCGCCCGGGTCCTCGGTGACGGGTGCGAGCCCTCGCTCGCGCAGCGCGGCGAGCAGGGCGGACGGCGTGGCCTGCGACGCGATGACGGTCGGCGCCAGGAGGAGCAGGCCGAGCCCGCGCAGCGCCTTGTCGTCGACCAGGCCGGCGAGCAGGGACGGGTCGTCGGCGCGCAGGTACGACGACGCCATCCCCACGCGCAGCCGCCCGTGGCGGCGGGCGACGTCGAGCACCAGGTACTCGAGCGGCTGCGGCACGCCGTTGCGGGCGAACCGCGACAGCTCGGCGAGCAGCTCCTCGGCGGTGCGTCCGCGGTCGAGCGCGTGGCGCACGCTGGACTCGGTGAAGCGCACGGTCAGGCCCGCTCCGCGCGACTCGACCTGCGCCGCGAGCTCGACCAGCGCCGCGAGGCCCTCCGACGGGCGGCCGGGCACGATGCCGGTGAGGTCGCCCTGGAGCAGGAGCTCGTCGACCGCGGGCGGGAGCTGGGCAGCCAGCGCGGCCGCGGCGGCGGGCCCGGGGCCGAGCAGGGCGGCGCCCGCCGCGGCGAGCGCGCCACCACCGAGGACGCCGAGCGTGGTGGCCTCCGCGAGCACCGACTCCACGGCGTGCACGGGCGGCGCGGAGCGGGGCGTGCGCCAGGCGAGGACCTCGTGGACCTGCTCCGCGGTCAGGGCGCCGCGACGGCCCGCGGGCGTCCCGGGCGCGGGCGTGGCGGCGAGCACCTCGAGCACGGTGCGCCGCAGGCGCGGCGCCCACGGCCGCCGGGCCTCGGGGTCGAGCGCGGGCCGCACGGTCCCGCGGTCGTCGCGCGTCCCCACCAGCCACGCCGCGCGCTCCGAGGCGAACCATGCGGCGGCGAGCACCTCCCAGCGCTCGGGCGCGGGCCGGCGCAGCCAGTCGTCGGCGTCGGCGGTGGGGGCGATCGACGCCTGCTCCTCGCCGTCGTCGGCCACGAGCCCGGCGGCCCCCGCGACCTCGACGACGAGCGCCGTCGTGGTCTCGTCGGTGCCGAGCCGGCTGGCGACGCGGCGCAGCTCGCGCGTGCCGAGCCCGCCGGCCCGCAGGACGGGCGGCGGGTCGGCGCTCCAGGTCTCGAGCAGGACGCCGACGAGCCGGACCGCCTCGAGCGCGTGCTGGGCCGACTCGGCGGCGACCGTGCGGTCGTCGACCGCCGCGGCGTCGGGGGTCGGCTCGCCGGGCGTGCCGCGGTGCGTCCGGCCGTCGCGGAGCACGAGCGCGACCTCCCGGGGGAGCACGACGTGCTGGGGGTCCCCGACCGAGAGCAGGCCGTGGCGCAGCAGCCACTCGACGGCGGTGCGGCCCGGTCCGGGCTCCTGGCCCGGCGCGGGGACGGGGGAGCGGCCCACGGGAGGGCCCCACGCGAGCGCGTCGAGCACGGGCGCGGCCCCGGTGGGTGCCCGGTCGAGGAGCGCGCGGACGGTGGCCGGGCGCGCGAGATGGGCCGCGACGGCGTCGACGGCCGACCCGGCGTCGTCCGGCGGAGCGGCGCTGACGTCGTCGGGGTCACCGGCCTCGGGTGCCCGCGCCGGCAGGCCGAGGTCGGCGCGCAGCCGCTCGAGGCCCTGCGCGCTGCGGCGCGCCAGCGCCGTGCGGAGCGTGGGCCCGAGCCCCGCGGGGTAGGGGCCGAGCACCTCGTCGAGCCCGGGGGCCGGGACGAGCGGGGCTCCGGGCGCCGGCGCGGCGCCCTCCACGACGTCGGGGCTCCACAGCAGCGCCAGGTCCCACGCGACGGCGACCGCGGGCGCGACGTCGTCGGGCCGGGCCCCGGTGGCTGCGGCAAGGTCCGCCTCAGTCAGGGGTGCGCGGCCGCCGTCGTCGGCGCGGCCGTCCGCGGGGAAGAGCGCGAGCGCGGCCTCCAGGACGTGCAGGACGACGACGTCGACGCCCGCGAGGGCGCGGTCCAGGCTGGCGCGGTTGGCGGCGCGCGCGGCGAGCGCCCTGAGGGTCGCCGGTGGCGGGGCCGCCAGGTCGGGACGTCCGTCGAGCAGCGCGGCGAGACCCGCTTCCCCGCGGGCGCGCAGGTGCTCGGTGAACGTGGTCATCCGTCCCACGATACGTGCGCGCGTGGGGTCGCCGGTGCGCGGGCGGGGACCCGGACCACCCGCGGCTCGGCCTCCCGGGGCGGACGGTAAGGTTGTCGACATCGCGTCTGCAACATGGCGCGTCCACGAGCTGAGGAGAATCCCCCCATGGAGATCGCCCGGGACCTGCTGCTGGTCCTCCACTTCGTCGGCCTCGCGAGCCTGCTCGGCGGGTTCCTCGTCCAGATGAAGCCGAAGACCAAGAAGATCGACGCCGCGATGTTCCACGGTGCGCTCACGCAGCTCGTCACGGGCGTCGCGCTCGTCGGCATGGCCTACGCGCTCGGCAACGGCGAGCATGTCGACAACCTCAAGATCGGAATCAAGACGCTCGTCCTGCTGGTCATCTTCGCGCTGGTGCTGCGGGGCCGCCGTCAGCAGAGCGTCAGCACGGGTGTGTGGGGCGCGATCGGCGGCCTGACCCTGCTCAACATCATCGTCGCCGTCGTCTGGTGAGCCGGCGGGCGCGCGGCCGGTAGCCTGGGGCGGTCAGCCTTCTCTTCTCCGTCAGGGGTCCAGGTGCCTACCGGCAAGGTCAAGTGGTTCGACGCCGAGCGCGGCTTCGGTTTCATCGCCAGCGACGAGGGCGACGAGGTCTTCCTGCACGCCTCCGCGCTGCCCGCGGGCGTGACCGCCCCCAAGCCCGGCACCAAGGTGGACTTCGGCGTCGCCGACGGCCGCCGCGGCCCGCAGGCCCTGTCGGTCAAGTTCCTCGAGCCGCTGCCCTCGGTCGCGAAGGCCCAGCGCAAGCCGGCCGACGACATGGCAATCATCGTCGAGGACCTCATCAAGGTCCTGGACTCGGTGGGCAACGGCCTGCGCCGCGGTCGCTACCCGGAGAAGGGCAAGGCGTCGCAGGTCGCCTCCCTGCTCCGCGCCGTCGCCGACGACCTCGAGGCCTGAGATGGCGGCCGCCACCAGGTCTCCCGCCAAGGACGCCGTCCTCGCCTCGGCCGTCGACCTCGCCCGGGCCGCCGCCCAGGAGGTCGCGGACCGTCCGGAGCTGGTCGGCGAGCACCTCGGGGTCGTGGTCGAGGGCGAGCGCCTGGTCTCGCACCGCTTCGCCTCCACCGCCCCCGGCTACCGCGGCTGGCACTGGAGCGTCACGGTGGCGCGCGTCCCGCGCGGCCGCACCGCGACCGTGTGCGAGGTCCACCTCCTGCCCGGCGACGACGCGCTGCTCGCACCGGAGTGGGTGCCGTGGGCCGACCGCCTGCGCCCGGGAGACCTCGGGACCGGCGACGTCCTGCCGTACCTCCCGGACGACGACCGGCTCGAGCAGGGCTACGAGGCCACGGGTGACGCCGACGCCGACGAGCTCGCCATCTTCGAGCTCGGGCTCGGGCGCGAGCGCGTGCTCTCCCCCCGCGGCCGATCCGAGGCCGCGGAGCGCTGGTACGCCGGCTCGCACGGGCCGACGGCGCCGGCCGCCCTCGCCGCGAGCGCGCCGTGCTCGACGTGCGGGTTCCTGCTGCTCATGGCGGGCTCGCTGCGCACCGAGTTCGGCGTCTGCGCCAACGAGTGGTCGCCCGACGACGGCCGCGTGGTGAGCATGGACCACGGCTGCGGTGCCCACTCGCAGACGGACGTCGCGCCCGCGCCCAGCGACTGGCCGGACCCGCCCGCGTCCGACGCGATGGACCTGGAGCTCGTCCGGCTGCTCGACCAGGCCGCGCCCCCGGCCGCCGAGCCCGAGGCCCAGGAGCCGGACGCCGGGTCAGACCCCCGGGAGTGACGGCCGACCGCTTCGCGACCGGACCGCTGCGCCGCGCGGTCCTCGCGGGCTGGTCGGACCACCCGCCGCGCTTCCGCGAGGACGCGAACGCGGAGGAGGACAACGCGCGGCGGTACTACCGCGACCGCGTCGTCGTCGAGCTCGCGCAGAACGCCGCCGACGCCGCGGCGCGGGCCGGCGGGCAGGGGAGGCTGGCACTCCACCTCGCGCGGACGGCGTACGGGGTGACCCTCACGGCCCGCAACACCGGCCGGCCGCTCGACGCCGCAGGGGTCGCGTCCCTGGCGTCGCTGCGCGCCTCCGCCAAGCACGACGACACCACCGTGGGCCGGTTCGGCGTCGGCTTCGCGGCCGTGCGCTCGGTCGCCGACGAGGTCACCGTCGCGTCCCGCACGGGTGCGGTGCACTTCTCCCTCGCGGCGACGCGGGCCGGCCTCCGCGACGCGCCCCCGGGGCTGTCCGAGGAGGTCGCGCGCCGGGGCGACGCGCTGCCGGTCCTGCGCCTGCCGTTCCCCGGGCCGGCGGCGGGGCACCCCGGTGAGCCCGGTGAGGGCTGGGACACCGCGGTGGTCCTGACCCTGCGCGACGACGTCGCGGTCGAGCGGGTCCGCGCCGAGCTCGCGGCGCTGGGCGACGTCCTGCTGCTCGCCCTGCCCGCGCTGACCTGCGTCGAGGTGCGCGACGAGGTCGGCGTCCCCGGCGGATCGGCCCGCGTCCTGCGCGACGTCGGGGAGCGGTGGGTCGTCGCGACCCGGACCGGCGTGCACGACGCGGCCCTGCTCGCGGACGCGGCGGTCGAGGACCGCGACCGCCGCGCGTGGCGGGTCACCTGGGCCGTCCGGCGGCCCGGCGCCACTGCCGACCGGCCCGCGCCCGTGGTGCACGCGCCCACGCCGACCGACGAGCCGGGCACGCTGCCGGCGCTCCTGGTCGCGACCTTCCCGCTGGACCCGTCGCGGCGGCGCGTCGCCCCCGGGCCCGTGACCGACGCCGTCGTCGCGGCCGCCGGTCTCGCCTGGGCCGACCTGCTGCTCGCGTGCCGCGACGGGACCGGCGGCGCGGCCCCGGACCCGGCCGACCTCCTGCCGCCCGGCCTGCCCGCCGGCCCGCTCGACGCGGCCCTGCGCGTCGCCGTCGTGCGCGCGAGCCGGACCGTGCCGATGCTCCCGGCGGCCGACGGCGGCCGACGGGCCGCGGCGGACGCCGTCGCCCTGCCCGCCGGCACGGACCGGGCCCTGCTGCGCGCGCTGGCGCCGTGGGTGGACGGGCTCCTCGACCTCGCGCCGCCGCAGCGCCACCTCGTCGGCCTCCTGGGCGTGCGCACGGCCGAGCTCTCGGAGGTCGTCGACGCCCTTCCGGTGACCGACCCGGCCGGCCTGCACGGGCTCCTGGATGCCGTCCCCGGGGACACGCGGGTCCTGGAGCAGCTCGCGACGCTGCCGGTCGTCCTCGCCGACGGCCGCGTCGTGCGCGGGCCGCGGGGGCTCGTCGTCGCCGACGGCGTCCCGGAGCCCGCCCTGCGCACGCTCGGGCACTGGGGTGTGCGCGTGGTGCACCCGCGGGCGGCGCACCCCGTGCTCGAGCGGCTGGGCGCCGAGCGCGTCGACGCATGGGGCCTGCTGCGGCACCCGGCCGTGCGCGAGCGTGTCCTCTCGGCGGACCCGGACGCCGACGCCGACCACGGGGACGACCAGCACGGGGACGACGGCCACGGCGGCGAGCCGGGCGGCGGGCCGGCGGACGACGCGGCCCTCGTGGCGGACGCGGTGCTCGGCCTCGTGCGCCTCGGCCTGGCCTCGGGGCCCGCGCCGCAGGTCGGGTGGTGGGGCGAGCTGCTGCTCGAGGCCGACGACGGCGACCGGCTGCCCGCGGCGGGACTCGTGCTGCCCGGCTCGGACGCCGCGCGCTGGTTCGACCCGGACGTCCTGCCCCCCGTGGCGCGCCCCCTCGCCGAGCGCTGGGCGCCGGAGCTGGGCGCGGTCGGCGTGCGGTCCGGGCTGCGCGTGGTCCGGCCGGGTGCTCCGGCCGACGCGGGCGAGCCGGGGCTCGACGACGCCGACGACGTCCTCGCGGACCTCGACGGCTGGCCCGCGTACCGCGCGCGGCTCGCGGACCTGGGCGTCGACGACCCGGCGTTGCTCGACCTGGCGGTGGTGCCGGACCTGGACGCGGTGCGGCCCGACGCGTGGGAGGAGGTGCTGCGTGCGCTGACGACCGGCGACGCCCGGGCGGCGCTCGTGACCCCCGGCGGGCGGGTGCCGTCGTACACGGCGTGGTGGCTGCGCCATCGCTCGCCCCTTCCGCTCGGCGGTCCCTTCCTCCTCCCGGGCGCCGACGTCGGCTCCGGGCTGCTCCCGCCGGCGCCGCCGGTGGTCGTCGCCGCGGTCGACGGCGACGAGGTCGTCCTGCGCGCCCTGGGCGCGGTCTCAGCGCTCGCGGAGCTCGACGACGTCGGGTGGGCCGCGGTGCTGGGCCGCCTCCCCGCCGCCGGCGCGGACGTCGACCCGGCCGTGGCGGTCGACGTGTGGCGCGCCCTCGTGG
The DNA here is from genome assembly GCF_014042015.1 of Actinotalea sp. JY-7876. Classification (NCBI taxonomy): domain Bacteria; kingdom Bacillati; phylum Actinomycetota; class Actinomycetes; order Micrococcales; family Cellulomonadaceae; genus Actinotalea; species Actinotalea sp. JY-7876. Next base: position 642,336 of record NZ_CP059493.1, read on the forward strand.
ACCTGGCGCGGGCCGACGCCGACGTCGATCCCGGTCGCGTCCCGGCGTGGTGCGCGGGCGGGCGCGGACCGGGGCAGGTGCGCGCGGCCGAGGTCGGGGACGTCGCGGTGGCGGACCCGATGTGGGCGCAGCACCCGGGCGTCGGCCCGGTCGTGGTCGTGCCCACGGGCGCGGCGGCCGACCTCGCCGACTGGCTCGACGTCGACCTGGCGGCCGAGCGCGCGGCGGGGCGGGTGACGACGGTGGGGGTGCCCGGGCCCGTGCCGGCGCAGGCCCGCGTGCTCGCCCCCGACGCCCCGGACCGCTGGGTCGAGCACGAGGACCTGCGGGTGGACGGCCTGCCGGTCGAGTGGTGGGTCGCGCAGGGCGTGATCCACGCGTGCACCACGGGCGGCCTCGCGCGCGGGCTGGCCCAGCTCACGCGGTGGAGCGACCGCCACGCCCTCGCGAGCGTCCTGGCGGACCCGCGGGACCTGCCCGTCGTGCTCCTCGAGCGGGCCGGCGAGCCGTGAACCGCAAGCTCGTCCTGGGCGTCTTCGTGCCGGTCACGGTCTTCGAGACCGGCATCGGGGCGATCGTGCCGGTGGTCGCGCTGACCGCGACCCGGCTCGGCGCCTCGCTCGCCGGCGCGGGCCTCGTCGTCGCGCTGCTCGCCGTCGGGCAGATCCTCGGGAACGTGCCGGCCACGGCGGTCGCGGCCCGGCTCGGGGACCGCCGGGCCATGCTCGTGGCGGCGTGCGGCTCGGTGGTCGTGCTGGTCGGCGCCGCGCTCGCGCCGAACGTCGCCCTCCTGGCGGTGGCGCTCACCCTCCAGGGCGCGCTCAACGCGACGTTCATGCTCGCCCGGCACTCCTACCTCGCCGCCCACGCCCCCGTCGAGCGCCGGGCCCGGGTGCTCTCGACGCTCGCCGGCCTCCAGCGCGCGGGGACGTTCGTCGGACCCTTCCTCGGCGCGGCCCTCATGCACGTCTGGGGCCTGCCGGCCGCGTGGTGGCTCGCGGTCGGCACGTCGCTCGTCGCCGCCGCCGTGGTCGCCGCCGTGCCCGACGAGGTGGCGCACGTCGCGGAGCCGACGACGTCGTCGCTGTGGCGCGTGGCGCGGGACCACCGGCACGTCCTCGCGACGCTCGGCATCGCGGTCCTCATGATCGGGGCGGCGCGGGGCGCGCGGCAGGTCGTGCTGCCGCTGTGGTCGGAGCACCTGGGGCTCGCCCCGGCGACGACGAGCCTGGTCTTCGGCCTGTCGGGCGCCGTCGACATGCTGCTCTTCTACCCGGCCGGACGGCTCATGGACCGTCGCGGCCGGCTGTGGGCCGGGGTGCCGTCGATGCTGGTGCTCGCGTCCGGGCTGGCGCTGCTGCCGCTCGCCTCGGGCGTCGCCACGCTCGCCTGGGTGGCGATGCTCATCGGGCTGGGCAACGGCATGGGGGCCGGGATCCTCATGACGCTCGGCGCCGACGTCGCGCCGCCCGCCACGCGCGCGCAGTTCCTGGGGGTGTGGCGGCTCGTCTCCGACGTCGGTGCGGCGGGCGGCCCGCTCGTCGTCTCGGGGGGCGCCGCGCTCGGCTCGCTCGCCGGCGGCATCTGGACCATGGCGGGCGTGGCGGCGCTGAGCGCGGCCGCGCTGCTGCGCTGGGCGCCCCGGTGGACGGTGCACGCGAACCGCACCACCCGGCGGCGTGCGCGGGAGGCCGGGGCCGAGCCGGCGTCCTGAGCCGGACCGCGCGGTGCCTCAGCGGCTGCGGCGGCGGTGCTCCCAGACCAGGGCGAGGCCGCCGAGGACCATGCCCGTCGCGCACGTGGCGACGTCGGTCGCCGTGGCGCGGTCGGACGCCGCCAGCGCGCCGACGACGACCAGCGCGACCGCCCATGCCCCGATCCCGGCCACGAACACCCGGCGCAGGTCGAGCTCGACCGGGTCGAGCGTGCTGGGCGCCAGGAGCGACCGCAGGCCGGCGGAGACGGTCGTGGGAGCCGTGCCGGCCCCGCCACGGGTGCCTGCGTCGGCCCCGCCACCGGTGGCGGGGCGGTCGGTCGGGGTCGTGGGCACGTGCCGAGCGTATCGCCGGGCGAGCGTGAGCAGGCCCACGCCCACGGCGGCGCCGAGGGTGTTCATGACGACGTCCTGCAGCGTCGCGGCGCGCGTGGGCCAGAAGAGCGCCTGTCCCGTCTCGATCGCGACCGACGACGCGCAGCCGAGCGGCACGGCGAGCCACGCCCGGCGGAGCCCGGCGAGCGGGACCAGGATCCCGAAGGGCACGAACATCACGACGTTGGCGGCCGCCTCCACCGCCGCCACGTCGACGCCCGTCGGCAGGCCGCGCGCGTGCAGCCACGCCAGGCCCCGCTCGAGCGCGGTGAACGCGCCGGGATCGGCGAAGTCCGGCCACTGCGTGATCCGCAGGACCGCGAGGAGGTAGACGGCCAGCGCCACACGTACCACGACCGCCCGAGGCTGTCCTCCGAGACGTGTTCTCACGGGAAACAAACGTCTGCCACCCTGTGCGCCATGACGCAGATTTCCGCCCCTGCCGCGGCGCGCCCGAGGAACCGGGTCGACGCCTTTTTCAAGATCAGCGAGCGCGGTTCGACGATCGGCACGGAGGTCCGCGGTGGCCTCGTGACCTTCTTCACCATGAGCTACATCATCGTGCTCAACCCGCTCATCATCGGCACGGTGCCGGACGGCACCGGCCAGTTCCTCGGCGGCGGCGACGCGCCGAACCTCGGCATGGTGGCCGCGACGACGGCCCTCGTCGCCGGCGTGCTGTGCATCCTCATGGGCACGGTGGCCAACTTCCCGCTCGCGCTCGCGGCCGGGCTCGGCCTCAACGCCGTCGTCGCCTACTCGATCGCCACGCTCGACGGCGTCACGTGGGCCGACGCGATGGGCATCGTCGTCCTCGAGGGCCTGATCATCCTCGTGCTCGTCCTCACCGGGTTCCGCACGGCGGTGTTCCGCGCGGTCCCGATCGAGCTCAAGACGGCGATCAGCGTCGGGATCGGCCTCTTCGTCGCCTTCATCGGCCTGGTCGACGCCGGCTTCGTGCGCGTCCCGGCCTCGCTCGCGACGCCGCTCGAGCTCGGCATCGGCGGGTCGCTCTCCGGCTGGCCCACCCTGGTCTTCGTCGTCGGCCTGCTGCTCGCGATCGTGCTCATGGTGCGCAAGGTCCGCGGCGCCATCCTCATCGCGATCCTCACCTCGACCGTGCTCGCCGTCATCATCGAGGCGGTCGCGAAGGTCGGTCCCCAGGGCGGCGTCGACGAGGAGGGCAACGCGATCAACCCCACGGGCTGGAAGCTCAACTCACCCGCGGTGCCCGAGGACGGCCTCGTCGCGACGCCCGACTTCGGCCTGCTCGGCCAGTTCTCCCTCTTCGGGTCGGTCGAGAAGATCGGCCTGGTCGCGGTCCTGCTGCTCGTCTTCTCGATCCTGCTCGCCGACTTCTTCGACACGATGGGCACCATGGTCGCCGTCGGCGGCGAGGCAGGGCTCCTGGACAAGGAGGGCAACCCGCCGCGCAGCAAGCAGATCCTCGTCGTCGACTCGCTCGCGGCCGTCGCGGGCGGCGCGTCGAGCGTCTCGTCCAACACCAGCTACGTCGAGTCGGCCGCGGGCGTCGGCGACGGGGCGCGCACGGGCCTGGCATCCGTCGTGACAGGCATCGCCTTCCTGCTGGCGACGTTCCTCGCGCCGCTGGTCGAGATGGTGCCGTTCGAGGCCGCGACGCCGGCCCTCGTCGTCGTCGGGTTCCTCATGGTCATGCAGGTCTCGGGCATCGACTGGAAGAACCTCGAGGTCGCGATCCCCGCCTTCCTCACGATCGTGCTCATGCCCTTCACCTACTCGATCACGGCCGGCATGGGGGCGGGCTTCATCGCGTTCGTCGTCATCAAGGTCGCCCTGGGCAAGTGGCGCCAGGTGCACCCGCTGATGTGGGTCGCGGGCGGGCTGTTCGTCGCCTACTTCACGCTGGGGCCGATCAGGGACGCCCTGATCGGCTGACGCGGCGCTCGCCGGTCCTGCCCCGCGCGGCATGGCCTGTGGGAGGATCCGTCCGGCCGGACCTCGGCCGGACTGACGCTGTGGCGCGCGGGCTGGCCTGCGAGCTTCGAGGAGGACCACTGTGCGCATCTCGGTCATCGGCTGCGGTTACCTCGGAGCCGTTCACGCCGCCTGCATGGCCCGGCTCGGGCATGACGTGGTCGGCGTCGACGTCGACGAGGCGAAGGTGGCGCAGCTCGCGGGCGGCGAGGCGCCCTTCTTCGAGCCGGGCCTGCCGGAGCTCCTCACGGAGGTGACCGCGACGGGCCGACTGCGGTTCACCGCGGACGTCGCGCAGGTCGCGGGGGCACGCGTGCACTTCGTGTGCGTGGGCACCCCGCAGAAGCGCGGGGAGAACGCGGCCGACCTGCGGTTCGTCGACGCGGCGATCGAGGCCCTGCTGCCCCACCTGGCGCCCGGCGACGTCGTCGTCGGCAAGTCCACCGTGCCCGTCGGCACGGCCGAGCGGATCGCGGCGCGCGTGGCCGACGCGCAGCCGGCGGCGACCGTGGTGTGGAACCCGGAGTTCCTCCGTGAGGGCTTCGCGGTGCAGGACACCCTCCACCCGGACCGCATCGTCTACGGTCTGCCGCCGGGTGCCGCGGGCGTCGAAGCCGGGCGCATGCTCGACGAGGTCTACGCCGAGCCGCTGGCGGACGGCACGCCGCAGGTCGTCACGGACTACGCGACCGCGCAGCTCGTCAAGGTCGCGGCGAACTCGTTCCTGGCCACGAAGATCTCGTTCATCAACGCCATGGCGGAGCTGTGCGAGGCCACGGGTGCCGATGTCACGCAGCTCGCGGACGCCATCGGGCACGACGAGCGGATCGGGCGGCGATTCCTCAACGCCGGCCTGGGGTTCGGCGGCGGGTGCCTCCCCAAGGACATCCGGGCGTTCATGGCCCGGGCGGGCGAGCTCGGCGTGGACCAGGCGCTGTCCTTCCTGCGCGAGGTGGACTCGATCAACATGCGACGCCGCGTGCGGATGGTCGATCTCGCAAGGGAGGTCTGCCAGGGCTCGATCGTCGGGCGCAAGGTCGCGGTCCTGGGTGCGGCGTTCAAGCCGAACAGCGACGACGTCCGGGACTCGCCGGCGCTGAGCGTCGCCGCGCAGATGGGCCTGCAGGGGGCGCACGTCGTCGTCACCGATCCCGAGGCGATCGCCAACGCCTCCGCGCGATGGCCCGATCTCACGTACGCGAAGACCCCCGAGGAGGCCGCCGCGGGCGCCGACGTCGTCGTGCTCGCGACCGAGTGGACGCACTACCGGGAGCTCGACCCCGTCGAGTTCGGCGAGGTCGTGGCGCACCGCCGCATCGTCGACGGGCGCAACGTCCTGGACCCGGCCGTGTGGCGGAGCGCGGGCTGGACCTACCGTGCCCTGGGGCGCCCCTGAGTCGTGCCGCCAGGGTGGCGGGGATCACCGCCGACCCGGATGTGATTACCTAGGGTAATGACCTAGGGTAGTGACATGACCTCGTCCACGCCCGTGCCGGCCCTGCCGGTCGTCAGCGCCGGGGACTGCCGTCCCGCCGTGCTCGCCGGCGAGCTCCGCGTCTCCCTCACCCACTCGGTCCGCCGCCTGCGGATGGAGCGCTCCTCGGAGCGCATCACCGACGGCCAGTACGCCGCGCTCGCGGCCCTCGCCAACCGCGGGCCGATGACGCCCACCGCGCTCGCCGAGGACCAGCACGTGCAGCCGCCGCCGATGACGCGCACCGTCAACGCGCTCGTCGAGGCGGGGCTCGCACGCCGCGACGTGCACCCCACGGACGGGCGCCAGGTGCTGGTGCACCTGACCGACGCCGGCCGCGAGGAGGTGCGCGAGACGCGCCGCCGCCGCAACGAGTGGCTGGCCAAGCGCCTGGCCACCCTCACGCCCGCCGAGCGCGAGGTGCTGGCCCAGGCGTCCGCGATCCTGCGGACGGTGATCGCCCCGTGAGTCCCACCTTCGCCTCGCTGCGCTACGTCAACTACCGGCTCTGGTTCGCCGGTGCGCTCGTCGCCAACGTCGGCACCTGGATGCAGCGCGTCGCCCAGGACTGGCTCGTCCTGACCGACCTCACCGACGACTCGGGCATGGCGGTCGGCATCACCACCGCGCTGCAGTTCGCGCCCGTCCTGTTCCTCTCGGCCTGGGCCGGCCTGCTCGCGGACCGGGTCGACCGGCGCAAGCTGCTCATCGGCACGCAGGCGGCGATGGGCGTGCTCGCCGCCGCGCTCGGCCTCCTGGTCCTCAGCGGGCACGTCGAGCTGTGGCACGTGTACGGCTTCGCGTTCCTGCTCGGCTGCGTCTCGGCGATCGACGGGCCGGCGCGGCAGACCTTCGTCGCCGACATGGTCCCGCCCGAGCGCCTCGCCAACGCGGTGAGCCTCAACAGCGCCTCGTTCAACGCGGCGCGCCTCATCGGTCCCGGTATCGCCGGCCTGTCGATCGCGTGGGTCGGCACCGGCTGGGTCTTCCTCATCAACGCGGTGACGTTCGCGTCGACCATCCTGGCGCTGACCCGCATGCGCAAGGACAAGCTGCAGCCGATGCGGCCCACGGCTCGCGCCAAGGGGCAGATCCGCGAGGGCATCCGCTACGTCCGCGGGCGCTCGGACATCCTCGTCGTCATGGCCGTGGTCGGCGTGGTGAGCACCTTCGGGCTGAACTTCCAGCTCACGAGCGCCGTGATGGCGCGGACGGAGTTCGGCCGGGGGCCGCAGGAGTACGGGATCCTCGGCTCCGTGCTCGCGATCGGCTCGCTCGCGGGGGCGCTGCTCGCGGCGCGCCGCGAACGGCCGCGCGTGCGGCTGGTGATCGGCTCCGCCCTCGCCTTCGGGCTGGCGACCGGCGCGATGGCGCTCATGCCGACCTACGAGAGCTACATGCTGGCGTGCATCCCGGTCGGGCTGGCCTCGCTGACGATGCTGACGTCCGCGAACTCGACCATCCAGACCTCGACGGACCCGACCATGCGCGGGCGCGTGATGTCCCTGTACATGGTGGTCTTCCTCGGGGCGACCCCGGTCGGGTCGCCGCTGGTGGGCTGGGTCGCCGAGACGTGGGGCCCTCGCTGGGCGATCGGCGTGGGGTCGATCAGCGCCCTGCTGGTCGCCAGCGCGGCGGCGATCTGGGCGGTGCGGCACTGGAACGTCGAGGTCCGCTACCGCATCACGGCACGCCCCCACCTGACCATCCGGCACCGCGACCGCGAGCCCACGGAAGGCGAGCAGCGTGCCGCCGCGGCCGACGCGCTGCGCGCGCAGCAGCTCGGGGACCGCGCGGCCTGAGGACGCGGCTCGCCGCCGCGGCAGCCGGGTGAAATCCCGCGTCCGACCCGTGCCCAAGATGTCGGATATGCGAACATCGCGCCATGGCTCCTCCGGTCGGTGTCGCGCAGGCGGGCACGGCGGGGACCCGGCACGCCGCAGCGACCGGGCCCGCTGCCCCCGCCGCGCGATCCTCGCGGGGGCGGGTGCTGCGCCGGACCCTCCTCGCGGTGCTGCTGCTCGCGGTCGCCGCGTCCGCGTGGCTCGCGTTCCGCGGCGTGCAGGTGGCGAGCGCGCTGGGTGCGGCCGCCACCGAGGTGCGCGCCCTCGAGGCGTCGGTCGCGGACGGCGACCTGGACGCGGCCGCTGTGCACCTGCCCGACCTCCGGTCGCACGCGGCCGCCGCGCTCGCGGGCACCGAGGACCCGGTGTGGCGGGCGGCGAGCGTCCTGCCGGGGCTGGGCACCCAGCTGCGCGCGGTCACCGCCGTCACCCGCGCCCTGGACCTCGTGGCGGGCGACGTCGTCCCGGCGCTGGCCGAGGTCGCCAGCCTGGTCGACCCGGAGGCGCTGGCGCCCGTCGACGGCGCCGTCGACCTCGGGCCGCTGGTCGCCGCCCGGCCCGCCATCGCCGCGGCCGCCGCGGCGGCCGCCGAGGCCGATGCCCTGGTCCGTGGAATCCCCGACCGGGGTCTGGTCGCACCGCTCGCGACCGCGGTGCAGGAGGTGCGCGGCCCGGTCGGTGACGCCGCCCGCCTGCTGAGTGGCGCCGAGGAGGCGGTCACGCTGCTGCCGCCGATGCTGGGCGCGGACGGGCCGCGCGACTACCTGCTCCTCGTCCTCAACCCGGCCGAGCTGCGCAAGGGCGGCGGCATCGTGGCCTCCGTCGCGGTGCTGCACGCCGACGCCGGGCGGGTCGAGCTCCAGGAGTACGTGGCCAGCCAGGCGCTGGCCGGGCCGGGACGCAGCGGCGCCACCCTCGGGGCCGACGAGGTGGCCGTGCACGGCCCGCTGCTCGGCAGCATCATGCAGAACGCCACGATGACGCCGGACTTCCCGCGTGCCGCGGAGATCGCCGTGGAGCTCTGGCGGGACGCCGACGGCAGGCCGGTCGACGGCGTCCTCGCCGTGGAGCCGGCCGCCCTGGCCCACCTCCTGGAGGCGACGGGTCCGGTCACCACGCCGGACGGCACGGTGCTCGACGCGGACGGCGTCGTCCGGGCGCTGCTGCACGACTCGTACGCGCGGTACCCGGACCCCGACGACGCCGACGCGTTCTTCGGCGACGCCGCCGCGGCCGTGTTCGACCGGCTCCTGACCGGCCCGGCGGACGCCACCCGCCTCGGCGGGGCGCTGGGTGCGGCCGTCGCCGAGCGCAGGGTCGCGGTGTGGTCGGCGCACGAGGCGGAGCAGGAGGTGCTCGCCGCGTCGCCGGCCGGCGGCGCGTTCTTCGGCGCGGGGGCCGCGCACGACGCCGGCGTGTTCCTCGACGACGGCACCGGGACCAAGCTCGGGTACTTCCTCGAGACGGACGTGCGGATCACCTGCCAGGAGGCCGCGTCCGACGGCGGCTCTGCGCGGGCGACGGTCGCGGTGGTCCTGACCTCGACGGTGCCGGCCGACCCCTCGGTGCTGCCCCCGTACATGCGGTTCTACGGCGCCCCCGAGCTGTCCGACGGCGTCGTGACCACCAACCTGACCGTCTACGGGCCGGTGGGCGGCGGCGTGGCCGACCTGCGCCGCGGCGCCGCCGCTCTGGGCGCGGCGCGCGCCGAGGAGGCGGGGCGGCAGGCCGCCGTCGTCCCGGTGGTGCTGGCGCCGGGGGAGTCCGTCACCGTCGAGGCCGCCGTCGACCTGCCCCCCGGGCAGACGGCCCTCGGGGCCTGGCGGACCCCTGGCCTCGACGGCGTCGGCCTCGTGCCTGCCGAGCGTTGCTGACGACGTCGGGCGAGCGGCCTTCCACAACCACCCGTTCGGGCGGGGCGCCACCGCCGAGAACGTGCGACGATGATCCGAGATGTCCGATTAGTACGGATTCCGACCAGGTGTCGGGGATGAGGAGACCGAGATGAAGCGAGCCCTACGGTTCGTGGCGGCACTGGCCATCGCAGTCGGCGGCGGCGTCGGAGCGGCCGGCGCGGCCTCCGCCACGACGGTGACCGACTGCGCTCCTGGCGCCACGAGCTACTCGCCGGGAGGCGTGTGCGACGTGAGCGTCGTGACGGAGGTGATGTGCAACAGCGGCGTGCCGACCCTGCAGTACGCCATCACGGCACGCGGCACGTCCGCAACCACCGCCACCCTGACCTGGGTCAACCCCACGGGGGAGGACGTCGTGGTCACCGGCCTGCCGCTCGAGGGCTCGGTGACGTGGCCCGGCGCGCAGGCCGGCACCGTCGGCACGACCGCGGCCTGGGCCCGGGGCCCGGTCGAGGCGCAGTTCCACGTCAACCCGACGACCGTCGCGACCGTGAGCTACCCCACGAGCACGGCCTGCGTGCAGGGGGTCACCGCGGCGAGCAACCGGCTGGCCGCCACCGGCTCGTCCACGACGCCGCTCCTGGCGGGTGCCGGCGGCCTGGTCGCCGCCGGCGTCGTCGGTGTCCTCGTCGCCCGGCGCCGCCGCACGGGCAGCCTGCTGGAGGGCTGACGCCGCCGACCCGGGGTGCCGCCCACGATCGGTCGGGCGGCACCCCGGGTCGTCGAGGATCCGCTAGGGCGTCCCCGCGACAGCGCTCGGCCGACGGCCGGCGTGCACGGACCAAAGGCCGAGGACGACGGCGACGAGGCCGACGAGCACGAGGACGGGCACCAGCAGGAACGCGCTGTGGGCGCCGAACGAGTCGGCGAGCGTGCCGAGCAGGAACGGCGCGATCGCGACCGACGCGCCGGTGCCCACCGACGCGAGCGCCTGGGCCTGGTCCGGGCGGCCGTCGGACGCGCGGAGCGTCAGCGAGACCGCGAGCGGGTAGTGGGTGCCGTAGCCGAGGCCGGCGAGCACGAGCCCGGCGATGGCGAGGACGGGCGTCGTCGCCGTCCAGAAGACCAGCCAGCCCGCGCCCGCGAGCACGAAGCCGACGGCCAGCAGCTTCTCGGGGGCCTTGCGGGTCGACAGCGGCCCGACGACGAACCGCGAGGCGGTCATGCCCGCGACGAGGGCCGCGACGCTCGCCGCGGCGAGGGCCGGCGGGGCGCCCGTCCGCTGGATCAGCAGGTCGGAGGCCCAGAAGGTCGTCGCGAACTCGATCGCGGTCCCGCACAGCAGGGCCACCCAGAAGAACCAGAACGTCCGGCCGTACCCGTGGTGCGGCGCGACGTCGGTCCCGTCCTGCGCCGTGACGGTGGCGCGCGCGACGGTGCCGCGCCCCATCGCGCCGTCCACCCGCACCCGGAGGATGACCAGGGCGGAGGCGACCGCCAGCGCCGCGGTCATCGCGACCGCCGGTCGCCAGCCGAGGCCCGCGCCGACGGCGGCTCCGAGGGCGAGCGGGGCCAGCAGCCCGACCATGGCGCCCATGCCGTTCGCCTCCGTCACCGCCGCGGAGCCCGCGGCGCCGTTGTGGACGGAGAGGGCGGGCTGGGCGGCGGAGATCATGAGGTTGCCGCCGACGGAGATCACGAAGCACGCGGCGAGCGTCGCGGGCAGCACGCTGCCCCACAGCAGCAGCGCGATCCCGACGCTCAGGACGACGCCACCGACGAGTGCCTGGTTCCGGCGCCCGTAGCGCTGCGCGACGCGGGAGCTGACCAGGCCGGTCGCGATGGTGCCGCACGCCATCGTCGTGCCGTGCAGGCCCGCCTGGCCGCGCGAGATGCCCTGCTCGTCGGCGATCAGGGGCACGGCGGGGGAGAACCCGTAGAGGAACCAGCCCCAGGTGATGAACGGTCCGTAGAGGGACAGCGTGAGGCGGTCGCGCACCAGGCGCGGGCGCTCGCCCACGGCGGAGGTGGTGCTCACGTGAGGCGCTCGACCACGTGGTCGATGCACGCCGTCAGGGCCTGGACGTCCGCCGGGTCCACCGCCGGGAACATGGCGACGCGCACCTGGTTGCGGCCCAGCTTCCGGTAGGGCTCCACGTCGACGACGCCGTGGCGGCGCAGCACGCGGCACACCGCCGGGGCGTCGATCGTGGCGTCGAGGTCGATCGTGCCCACGACGGTGCTCCGGGCGTCCGGGTGGGCGACGAACGGTGTCGCCCACGACCGGGCCTCGGCCCAGCCGTACAGGTGCGCCGCGGACTCCGCGGTGCGGGCCGCGGCCCACGGCAGGCCTCCGTGCCCGAGCATCCAGTCGAGCTGCTCGGCGAGCAGCACGAGCGTGGCGATCGCCGGGGTGTTGAGCGTCTGGTCCTGGCGCGAGTTCGCCACCGCGGTGCCCAGCGACAGGAAGCGCGGGACCCACCGCTGCGCCTCCAGGCGCTCCGCGCGCTCGACCGCCGCGGGCGAGAGGGCGGCGAGCCACAGGCCGCCGTCGGCCGCGAACGACTTCTGGGGGGCGAAGTAGTAGACGTCCGTCTGCCCGACGTCGACCGTGAGCCCGCCGGCCGCCGACGTCGCGTCCACCAGGACGAGCGCGTCGGGTCCGGCGCCCTGCGGCCGCAGGACCGGTGCGACGACGCCCGTCGAGGTCTCGTTCTGGGGCCACGCGTACGTGTCGATGCCGTCCTGTGCGACCGGGAGCACGCGCGAGCCCGGCTCGGCCGTGCGGACCGTCGGCTCGGCGAGGAAGGGTGCGCGCCGGACCGCCGTCGCGAAGCTGGTGCCGAACTCGCCGTAGGCGCACAGCTGGGCGCGGTCGGCGACGAGGCAGAACGTGGCGACGTCCCAGAACGCCGTCGAGCCACCGTTGCCGAGCGCGATCTCGTAGCCCTCGGGGAGCTGCAGCAGGTCCGCGAGGCCCTCGCGGACGCGCCGGACCAGCCCGCGGACCGGGGCCTGGCGGTGCGAGGTCCCCAGGAGCGTCCGGCCGACGGCGGCGAGCACCTCGACCTGCGCGTCCCGCACCTTCGACGGGCCGGAGCCGAAGCGTCCGTCGACCGGCAGCAGGTGCGCGGGGATCTCGATCCGGGTCTCGTCCATCACGCGTCAACCTTAGGTCGCGCGCCGGGCCCCTCACCCCGGACCTGCGTGCTGTGCCAAGGTGAGCCCGGCATGTGGACCGCGGGCCGGGCGACGAAGCCCGGGCGCCGGTGCGCTCGGTGCCGAACGGCTCCCGTGCGCCCCGTAACCTGGGGGCAGACGGCCGGACAGAGGAGAGGCGCCCGCGTGAGCGACCTGATCGACACCACGGAGATGTACCTGCGGACCATCTACGAGCTCGCCGAGGAGGGGATCATCCCCCTGCGCGCACGCATCGCGGAGCGCCTCGGGCACTCGGGACCCACGGTGTCGCAGACGGTCGCCCGCATGGAGCGGGACGGGCTCGTCGTGGTCAGCGGCGACCGGCACCTCGAGCTCACCGAGGCCGGGCACCTCAAGGCGACGCGCGTCATGCGCAAGCACCGCCTGGCCGAGCGGCTCCTGACGGACATCATCGGCCTCGAGTGGTCCTTCGTCCACGACGAGGCCTGCCGCTGGGAGCACGTGATGAGCGACCGCGTCGAGAAGCGCCTCATCGAGCTGCTCGACCACCCGCAGCACTCGCCGTACGGCAACCCGATCCCGGGCCTCGCCGAGCTGGGCGAGGTGCGCGCGCAGGAGGCCTTCCTCGACGGCGTCGTGTCCCTCATCGCCTACGCGCGGGCCGCGGCGGTCCAGGAGGGCACGCCGTCGGACGTGACCGTGCGCGCCGTCGTCGGGCGCCTCGGCGAGCCGCTGCAGACCGACATCGAGCTCCTCGAGCGGCTCTCGGCGGCGGGTGTCCTGCCCGGTGCGGAGATCACCGTCGAGCGCGGCCAGGGCATCGTCACCGTGGGTGCCCCGGGCGCCGACATCGTGCTGGACCTGCCCGAGGACGTGGCCCGCCACATCTTCGTCGTGACGCCCGCCTGAGTCGTCCGCCACGTCCCGCGCGGGGCTTGGACCGGTTTCTCCCAGATCTGCAGGGAACATCTCGTGACCGGAGCGTGACATACGGGCATCCGGCAAGTACTGTCGGCTTCGCTCCACGATCCCTCCTCGTGGCGCCTTCGGACGGAACGCCTAGTCCTGCCACCGTCCGTGGTCCGCACTACTCGCTGGCAGGAGCGGGGGAACCACCAGTTTTCGGGCCTGACGGAGCGATCCGACTGGCTCTTGGGGTGAAGCCGCGTGAGTGCCGTCCGACGCCCTGTGCGACGTGGCGGTGTGATCGAGGCCGGGTGAACTCCCATCCGAACCCGACAGCTCACCTCGTAGGCGTCGGAGAGGTACCGCGTGTCTGAGAACTCCCTGCGCGCACGGCATCGCGCCGCGCGTCGCCCCCTGACCCCTCTTGACGACCTCGCCACGGCAGCCACCGGCAGCCTCGCGACCGTCGGCCGCCGCTCCGCCGTCGTGGCCGCCTCCGGGGGTCTCGTCATGAGCATGACGCTCCCGGCGTCCGCGGCACCGGCCGACAACGTCAGCTCGCTGCCGTCCGTCGACGTCTCCTCGCTCACCGCCGAGGCGCGCGCCGCGCTCGCGACGTCGCCCGTGGTGACGGTGCCGGTGGACGCGGCCTGGGCCTTCGACACGCCCGCCATCACGGTGACGGCGAACCCGGAGCCCGAGCCCGAGCCGGAGCCCGTGCGGAGCGCCGCGGCCTCGCGGTCCGCGTCGGTCGAGCGCGCTCCCGCGACGCAGCAGGAGGCCGTCGCCTCCGCGCCGGTCCCGCAGGCCGTCGCCGGCAACGCCGTCCTCGAGGTCGCCGCCCGCTACGTGGGCGTCCCGTACGTCTCCGGCGGCACGACGCCGGACGGCTTCGACTGCTCGGGCTTCACCTCCTACGTCTACGCGCAGCTCGGCATCACGATCTCGCGCACGTCGTCGGAGCAGCGCAACGCCGGCACGGTCGTCTCCCGCGCCGACGCGCAGCCGGGCGACCTCATCTGGACGCCGGGCCACGTCGGCATCTACGCCGGTGGCAACACGCAGATCGACGCGCCCCGCCCGGGCAAGACGATCCAGTTCCGCGAGATCTGGCAGAGCAACCCCACGTTCATCCGCATCGGCTGAACGAGGCACACGCGCAGCACCTCCGCGGACCACGCCCGTGACGAACGGCCCTCACCTTCGGGTGGGGGCCGTTCGTCGTCCCGGCGGCGCGCCCGTGGGGCCTCACCTGCGTGCGCGGGACGCCGCGCGTACGCTGGCAGCGCTGCTCCACCAGCCGAGCCCGGCAGCCAGCCGGGTCCGACCGACCTGGTCAGGGAGACTGCCGTGCGTCGAGACACCGCGACCCTCCGCGGGGGTGGGGCCGCGCGGCCGCACCTCATCGCCCCCGAGACGTCCGTCGCCACCCGCGCGGTGCGGGCGCACGAGCCGGACGACGTCGCCCGGGCCTCGGCGGCGGGCCTGCGCCGCGTGCTCCTGCTGAACGCGAGCCGGGAGCCGCTCTGCGTCGTGAGCGCGCACCGTGCGGTGACCCTCGTGCTCAGCGGCAAGGCGGTCGTGCTGGAGGAGGACACCGCGGTGCTCCGGTCCGAGAAGCTGACGCTGCCCGCGCCGCACGTGCTCTGCCTGACCCGGTACGTGCACGTGCCCTACCGGCCGACGGTCCCGCCGACGCGGCGCACCGTCCTGCAGCGCGACGACCACCGCTGCGCGTACTGCGCTGCCCCCGCCGACACCGTCGACCACGTGCACCCGCGCTCGCGCGGCGGCCGTCACGAGTGGACCAACGTGGTGGCGGCGTGCGCGCGGTGCAACCACCGCAAGGCCGACCGGCTGCTCGCGGAGATCGGCTGGCAGCTGCTCGTGACGCCGTCCGTGCCGCGCGTCGGCTGCGCGGTGCTCGCCGCGGCGGCCCGCCCCCACCCGTCGTGGAGCGCGTACCTGGCGGCGTGACCCGCGACGGTCGCTCCGCCGGGGTGCGCCGGTCCGACGGCCACGCCCGGCTCCCGTCAGGACCACCCCGCCCAGGCTCCCGTGAGCACGTCCGTTCGGGGCGAGTACGTCCGCCACGAGGGACGTGCTCGGTGGGAACAGACGTGCTCGGCGCGGGCGGGGACCGCGGGCGGGGAGCGCGGGCGGGGAGCGCGGGCGGCGGCGGCGAGTGGAGCGCGGGTGGGGTGTTGGCGCGGGTCGGTGGACCGGGCGGTGCGGATCGCGGGCAGACTGGACCCAAGGGCGGCGCTCACCAGGATCCAGGAGGCGGTCATGAGTCACGACGAGGTGGTGCTGGTCGGGGTCGACGGCTCGCCGGCGAGCCTGCACGCGGCGGACTGGGCGGTCGCCTACGCCCGGGCCCACGGCCATGGTGTGCACCTGGTGTGCTCGTACGCGGTGCCCGCCTTCACGGCCGCGGCGCTCGACGGCGGCTACGCGGCGCTCGACGACACGGCGATCGCCGACGGCGCCCAGGCGGTCCTCGACGAGGCGACGCAGCGGCTGAGCCGCTCCGGCGTGCGCGTGACCTCCGCCGTCGCCACCGGCGATGCCGCGGCCGTGCTCGTCGAGCTCTCGCGCGGCGCGGCGGCGGTCGTCGTCGGGACGCGGGGGCGTGGCGGCTTCGCGGAGCGGCTGCTCGGCACCGTCTCGTCCGCGCTGCCGGCCCACGCGCACTGCCCGACCGTCGTCGTGCCGTGGACCAGCACCGATGACGACGGCGAGACCGCTCCGCCGACACCGGTGCGCCGGATCGTCGTCGGCGTGGACGGCTCGCCCGCGGCCGAGGTCGCGCTCGAGCAGGCGATCCGCGAGGCGGAGCGGTGGGGCGCCGAGCTCACTGCGGTCGCCGGCGTGCCGGTCGGCGCCGGGGCGGGCATCCTCGCGTGGCTGCCCGCCTCGATCGACCACGCCGCCGTCCTGCGCGACGCGGCCGAGGGACTCGACGTCGTGGTCGACCGGGCCCTGGTGCGGCACCCGGGCGTGGAGGTGCGGCGGCACGTGCTCGACGGCACGGGCGCCGCGCTCCTCACCGAGTTCTCGACGGCGGTGGACCTCGTGGTCGTGGGCTCGCGCGGGCGCGGCGGCTTCGCGGGGCTCCTGCTCGGTTCGACGAGCCAGGCCGTGCTCCACCACTCCGCGTGCCCCGTCATGGTGGTCACGCGCCGCTGCCAGCACCCCGCGGACGACGAGCCGCTGGGCCGCCGCCCCGGCTCCTGACCCGGCTGCGGGCTCGGCGGCGGACCGCGACCCACGGCGGGCAGGTCACGGCAGCGGTGGTGGGAGGTCCGGGCGCCGGACCAGCGGCGTGAGGACGACGGTCGAGCGCGTCCGGTCGACGAACGGCTCGGCGGCGATGCGTTCGACCACCTCGTCGAGGTGCCTCACGTCGCGCGCGCGCACGTGCACGACGGCGTCCGCCTCGCCCGTCACGGTGCTCGCCGCGACGACCTCCGGGTAGCGCTCGAACGCCGCCCGCATGGTCGCGGGGCTCGTGCGCGGCGCGCAGTGCACCTCGACGTGCGCCTCGGTGGCCCAGCCCAGCGCCGCGGGGTCGATGCGGACGGTGAACCCGTCGATGACGCCGCGCTCGCGCAGCCGGTCGACCCGCCGCTTCACCGCGGGCGCCGAGAGGTTCACGCGCGCGCCGACGGCGGCATAGCTCGCGCGGGCGTCGCGGGCCAGGTGCGCGAGGATCGCGGTGTCGATCCGGTCCACGCCGGCGTAGGTCCCCTCGGGTGGGACCGGGTTCTGCATGCGCCCAGCATGCCGGACGCGACCCGATCGCGATCACGGCCGCGCGGACGTTCACTGGACGTGGGCGGGATCACCCGTCCGTCGCCGCCACGCAAGGGGGTTCGGCATGGGTATGGACGACATCACCGAGAAGGCCAGCGACGCCGGCATCGAGAAGGCCGGGGACGCCGCCGAGAAGAAGGCGGGTGGCCACGGCGACAAGGTCGACAAGGCCGAGCAGGCCGCCGACAAGAAGGCCGGCGGCTGACGAACGACGACGACGCCCGGTGCGCGCGACGCACCGGGCGTCGCGGTGCGTCACCTCACGAGCGGATCTCGAGTGTGCAGCACTTGGCGCCGCCGCCGCCCTTGAGCAGCTCCGTGGTGTCGACGGGGTGCGGCTCGAAGCCGCGCGCGCGCAGCTCGGCGGCGAGGTCGACGGCGGCCGGCGCGACCACGACGTGCAGGCCGTCGGAGACGGCATTGAGCCCGAGGGCGATGGCGTCGGCCTCCGTCGCCATGACGGCGTCGGGGTAGCGGGCCGCCAGGACCGCCTGGGACGTGGCGGAGAACGCCGGGGGGTAGTAGGCGATGAGCTCGTGGCCGGGGCGGCTGTCGAGCACAGCGATCGCGGTGTCGAGGTGGTAGAAGCGCGGGTCCACGAGCTCGAGGGTGACGACCTCGTGGCCCGACAGCGCGGCGAGCTCGGCGTGCGCCGCGGGGTCGGTGCGGAACCCGGAGCCTGCGAGGAAGGTGTCGCCGACGAGCAGGATGTCGCCCTCGCCCTCGTTGATCTGGGCGGCGGTCTGCGTGATGAACCCGTGGTCGGCGAACCACTTCTCGTACAGGGGGCCCTCGGCGGCGCGCTCGGGGTAGCGGAAGCGGGCCGAGTAGACGAGTCCGTCGACGACCGTCGCCCCGTTCGCGGCGTAGACCATGTCCGGCAGGCCGGGAGCGGGGTCGATGAGCTCGACCGTGTGGCCCCACGCGAGGTAGGCGTCGCGCAGTGTCTCCCACTGGGCGATCGCGCGCTCGCGGTCGGTGGCGCGGGTGACGTCCATCCAGGGGTTGATCTCGTACGTCACCTCGAAGAAGTCGGGGCGGCACATGAGGTAGCGGCGGGCGGTGGGGGTGCGCGGCTGGGTCACTGCGGCTCCTGGCGGGTCGGCGGTCCGGTGGGGGATCACGGCCCGGCGACGGTGCCGGCCTCCCGACGAGATTAGGACCGCCGACCTCCGACCGACGGGTCGCAACGCTGTGCTGCGAGGCCCCACCCGTTGCGCGCCGCGCCCCTCCGACAGCGATTCGTTGCGCCGGGGCGGGGCCCGCCCCGGCCCGCGTACCAGCACCACCGCCGGGCACGTCCGTTCCACGCGAGCACGTCCTGCGTCACGGACGTCTTCGGCTGGAACGGACGTGCTCGCGGCCGGGGCGGGTTGGCGGGCGGGGTGGGTTGGCGGCCGGGGTCAGGCTCGCGCGGTCGTCAGGACGTCGCGGAGCGCGGCGGCGAACTCCTGCGGGTGGGACGCGAAGCCGTGGTGAGCGCCGGGGAAGGCGGTCAGTCGGGTGCCGAGGCGCTCCGCCAGGGCGGTCGACGTGCGGTGCGTCAGCAGGTCCCCGGAGTCCGCGCCCACGCCGACGACGACGCGCGTCGCGCCGGCGGTGAGCGCGGCGATGTCGGGCACGTACGACGACGTCGGGTGGAGGTCCTGGGCGAAGAACCGTGCGCCGTCCGCCATGTCCTGCGCCGACGGCGGCTCCCGAGGCTCCTCCTCGTCCTCGTCCCAGCCCGCGTTGCCCAGGAACGCCATGATGGCCGCCTCGAACCCCTCGCGGTGGAACGTCGCGACCAGGGCGTCCACCGCGGCGAGCTGCTCGGCCGAGTCCTGCAGGAGGGTCAGCACCGGCGGCTCGTGCGCGACGAGCGTCCGCACGCGGTCCGGGTAGCGGGTCGCGAGGTCGAGCCCCGTGACGGCGCCACCGCTGCTCCCCATGACGTCGGCATCGTCCGCGCCCAGCGTGTCGAGCAGCGCGGCGAGGTCGTCCGCGCGCAGCTGCGGGGTCGAGGGGCCGTCCGGGTCGTCCAGGCGGCTGCGGTTGATGCCGCGCGGGTCGTGCGTGACGACCGTGTGCTCGCGGGCGAGCTCGTCGGCGAGCCCCGCGAAGACCCGCGCGTCGACCGGCGAGCCGGTGAGGATCATGAGCGGCCCGTTGCCGCGCACCTCGTAGTGGATGGTGCCGCCCGGGATGGGCAGCTGGTGAGTGGTGAGCATCGGGGTTCCCTCCGTCCGCGTCGGCGGAGCGCCGACTCAGGAGGGACTACGCCCGGCGCCGTGACTCATCGCGCCCGGCCGGACCCGCGGGGCCGGCCCCCGGGGGGATCAGGGGACGCGGCTCACCTCGGCCGCCACGCGGCGCAGGACCAGGTGGAGCATGCCGGACATGGCCACGGCGGTCAGCGCGGCGCCGACCGGGCGGGGCAGGCCGCGCAGCCAGGTGCGCTCGACCCACGTCACCTCGCTGTGCCGCGACCCCAGCGGCCGGACGCGCACCTCGGCGTCGCCCATCAGCACGGGGCCGCGCTTGCGGAACGTCGCGACACCCTCGCGCGCCGCGTCCCGTCCGTGCGCCGGCGCCGGCGGGTCGTAGCGCTCGACGACCATGACGTCGGGCACCCCGCGCCCGCCCGACGCCGCCGTCGGGCCGGTGACGCCCGTGAACTCGTCACCCGCCCGCACCGGCCGGTCCGGCCCGTCGATCCGCGTCAGCGGCACCCACCGCGCGTGGTGGCGCACGTCCGTGACCAGGTCCCACACGACGCCGGCCGGCGCGGCGACCACGCGGCTCACCGAGACTTCGCGCACGCTCACGTGCCCGACGACCGCTCGGCGTCGAGCCGGGCGACGAGCCGTGCGGGCGCCGCCTGCCGGTACGACGACGCGAGCAGCTCGCCGACCTCGTCCCAGTCGACGTCGCGCGCGAGGTCGAGTGCGAGCCACCCGGCGGGCCCGTGGTACGGCGGCGCCCAGAAGCGGGCGTCGTCGAGCAGCGCGGGCCGCTCGTCGTCGTCGGGCCTGAAGATCAGGGCGTGCGGCTGCTCCGGCTGCCCGGCCGCGGCGCCGACGCCGTAGGTCGCGTACATCCTCGCCACCCGGAAGGTCGGGCGGCCCCAGGACTCCTTCTCGACCGACTCGGGCAGCGCAGCGCACAGGTCGCGCAGGCGCGCGAGCAGCGGGTCGTCGTCGTCGTACATCCGCGGGTGCGCCACGTGAGCTCCCAGGTCAGCGGTCGCGCTCGAGGTGATCGCGGCCGTGGGACCACGGTAGCGTCGCGGTTCATGGACAAGCGTGTGCTCGGACGGACGGGACGACAGGTCAGCGTGATCGGCCTCGGCTGCTGGCAGCTGGGGGCGGACTGGGGCGAGGTGAGCGAGGAGCAGGCGCTCGCGGTGCTCGACGCCGCGGTGGACTCCGGGGTGACCTTCCTCGACACCGCGGACGTGTACGGCGACGGCCGCTCGGAGCGGCTCGTCGGGACGCTGCTGCGCAACCGGCCCGACGCCGGTCTCACGGTCGCGACGAAGATGGGTCGCCGGGCCGCCCCGCACGTCGACGCGGCGTACACGCTCGACGCGTTCCGGGCGTGGACCGACCGCTCGCGCGAGAACCTCGGCGTCGAGACCCTGGACCTCGTCCAGCTGCACTGCCCGCCCACGGAGACGTTCTCGCGCGACTCCCTGTACGACGACCTGGACACCCTGGTCGCCGAGGGCCGCGTCGCCGCCTACGGCGTCTCGGTCGAGAAGGTCGCGGAGGCGCTCGAGGCGATCTCCCGGCCGAACGTCGCGACCGTGCAGATCATCCTCAACGTCTTCCGCCGCAAGCCGCTGGAGGAGGTGCTGCCCGCCGCGCTCGAGGCCGGCGTGGGCATCCTGGCGCGCGTGCCGCTCGCGAGCGGCCTGCTGAGCGGCAAGTACGACGCGTCGACGACGTTCGCCGCGGACGACCACCGGAGCTTCAACCGCCAGGGTGAGGCGTTCGACGTCGGCGAGACGTTCGCGGGCGTGCCGTACGACGTCGGCGTCGCCGCCGCGCAGGAGGTCGCCCGGTTCACGCCGCAGGGCGCGACGACGGCTCAGCTCGCCCTGCGCTGGATCCTCGACCAGCCGGGCGTCTCGACGGTCATCCCCGGCGCGAGCAAGCCCGAGCAGGCGCGGTCGAACGCGGCCGCCGCCGACCTGGCGCCGCTCGACGCGGAGACTCTCGCCGGGCTCGAGAAGATCTACGACGAGCGCATCCGGCAGCACGTGCACGGCCGCTGGTGACCGTCCGGCGGTGGACCGCCGGGGCGCTCAGCCCCGGCGGTGCCACCGCCCCCGGCGCCTGGTGACGTCGCCGGGCGGCGTGTCCTGGACGTCCTCCAGCGGGACGTCGAGCGGCGTGGCGGGGACGTCGGGGCCGGCCCCGATCGCCGACCTGACCCGCTGCACGACGCGCGCCGGCGCCTTGGTCTCGTCCGGGCCGGAGACGGCGAGCTCGATCTCGCGCGGGAACCGGGCGGGCGGCGGGCCGAACGCCTTGTGCGCGCCCTCGACGACCGTGCGTCCCATGGCGCGCGCGCCCGTCGCGCCGATGACGGCGCCGATGCCGAACGGTGCCAGGCGACCGAACGCGAGGGCGCCCTGGCGCCCGGCCTGGCGCCGCACGAGACGCCTGGTCAGCGCGCTGTTGACGCGCTTGATGGTCTGCGTCGGCATGTTGATGAGCAGGGTCTTGGCCCAGGCGGTGGGGTTGATGCCCGCCTCGGAGCCGACCGTCGTCGCGCCCTGCTCGCCCAGGAGCGTCGCCATGAGCAGGGCACGCCGGCGCGCCGTCTCCTCGACGCCGATGCCGTGCACGTCCGCGACGGCGAGCGAGAACGCGGCGGACGCCGCGAAGAAGGTGCCCACCTCCGTCGTCGTCAGCGCCATGCTCACGCCCGTGCCGACGACGGGCATCGCCGCGGCCGCGCCGACCGCGCCGCCCGACGTGGAGATCGCGAGCAGGTACTGCTTCTCCAGCAGGGTGATGATCTGCGCGGGGCTCGCGTAGGGGTTGCGCCGCCGCAGCCGGTCCACGTGGGCGTGGATCGCGCCGGACGGGACGCCGACCGCCTTGTCGATGAGGTCGTCCACGAACGGGATCCCGGTGGCGCCGGCGACGGGGGCGACCGCTCCGGCGGTGGCCGGTGGCTGCCCCGGGGGCGCCACGGTGCCGGCGCCGGCTCCGGGAGTGGGGACGACCGGTCCGTCGGTGGGGGAGGTGCGCTGCCACGGCGCGTTGTGGGGCGACGACATGGCCCGATGGTCCCACGCGAGGCCCACCTCGTCGCGGCGTCGGGCCTCCGTCGCGTGACGACCGGCACGTCCGAGGTCCGGCGTCCGGGCGGGCCGGGCCCCTCGCTGCGCGGGGTGGTGCTAGCCGTACCCGTGCCGGGGTACGGGCTGGATCGATCACCGCGGCGTGCCAGGCAAGGCTGGATCACGTCACCACGACCCGGTCCCAGCCTTCCGAGGAGCACCCCATGTCCCAGCACCAGAGCCCCACCGGTCCGAGCCCGGCACGTAGCCGCCGCACCGCGGGCGCCGTCGCCGCCGTCCTGCTCACCGGCCTCGTCGGCGGCGGGGCGGCGTGGGCGGCGCTGCGCGACGACGCGCCGTTCGCCGCGCCCGTCGACACGGCCGCCGCGACCGAGGGCGACCCCCGCGTGCAGGGCGTCGTCGACAGCCTCGTCGAGGAGCTCGAGTTCCCGGGCGCCCTGGCGCACGTGGTCGACGAGGACGGGGTGGCCCGCGACTACACCGCCGGCGTCGGGAACCTCGAGACCGGTGCGGAGGTGCCGGTCGACGGCGAGGTCCGCATCGCCAGCAACACCAAGACGTTCACGGCAGCGGTCGTGCTGCAGCTCGTGGGCGAGGGGTCGGTCGACCTCGACGCCCCGATCGAGACCTACCTGCCGGGCCTGGTCCGCGGCGAGGGCATCGACGGCAACGCGATCACGGTGCGCCAGCTGCTGCAGCACACGAGCGGACTGCCCAACTACACCGCCGTCACGAGCGGCGACTCCTTCGCGACGCGGGACCGCTACGTCCCGGCCCGCGACCTCACCGACATCGCCTTCGCGGAGGCCCCGCTCTTCGCCCCGGGCGAGGGGTGGTCGTACAGCAACACCAACTACACCCTGCTCGGGATGCTCATCGAGCGCGTCACCGGGCGGCCGTACGCGGAGCAGGTGACCGAGCGGATCATCGAGCCGCTCGGCCTGGAGCACACCTACGTGCCCGACGTCGGCGAGCGGGAGATCCGCGGCGCGCACCCCCGCGGGTACCACCCCACCGAGAGCGGGGAGCTCGAGGACCTCACCGAGATGGACCCGTCCATCGCCGGCGCGGCGGGCATGATCGTCTCCACGCCCAGCGAGCTCGCGGCGTTCTTCACCGCCCTGGTCGGCGGCGAGCTCCTGGAGCCCGCGCAGCTCGAGGCGATGCAGCAGATGGTCGAGATGCCCGAGGAGTACCCGGGCGACGGCTACGGCCTCGGCCTCATGCGGACCACGCTGAGCTGCGGCGTCGTCCTGTGGGGGCACGGCGGCGACATCGAGGGCTACGCGACGCGCGGCGGCGTGACGGAGGACGGCGTGGGCGTGACCTACGCGGTGACGTCACTCGGGTCCTCGCTCGAGACGATCTACGCGATGGAGGACAAGGTCGACGAGATCGTCTGCGGCGCCTGACCCGCCCCGCGGCCGCCCGCCGCCCCGCCGCCGCCCCGCCACCCCACCCCGCCAGCCGGCCCACCCCGCCAGCCGGCTCACCCCGCCAGCCGGCCCACCCCGCCAGCCAGCCCACCCCGCCAGCCAGCCGGCCCACCCCGCCAGCCGTACGGATGTTCGCACCCGCGCATCCGTACGGCTGGCCCCGTTGTGTACGTGGCCACCTGTGCGGTTGTTCGGATGCGAACACGTGGGAGGAGGGCTGCGGGGGAGAGCGGCCGGGAAGAGGCGGCGTCGGTGGGGCGTTGGCCCGGCGTGGAGGCCGTGCTGCAGTCCGTCGTCGTGGGGGCCGGCCAGGCCGGCCTCTCCGCGGCGCACCACCTGCTGCGGCTGGGCCTGCGGCCGTGGGACGACGTCGTCGTCCTGGACGCCAACGCGGCGCCCGGCGGCGCGTGGCAGCACCGCTGGGACACGCTGACCATGGCGGACGTCCACGGCGTCGCGGCCCTGCCCGACGACGTCGCGCCGCCCACCTCCGCCGAGCGCGCCAACGCCGTCGTGCCGCAGGTGTTCGGCGAGTACGAGCGGCGCGGCGGGCTGCCGGTCCTGCGGCCCGTGCGGGTCGAGCGCGTCGAGGCGCTCGACGGCGACGCCGCGGGCCCGCTGCTCGTCACGGGCGCCGGACGCACGTGGACCACGCGCACCGTGGTCAGCGCGACCGGCACGTGGGAGCGCCCGTTCGTGCCGCACTACCCGGGCAGCGGCTCGTTCGCGGGACGCCAGCTCCACACCCAGGGGTACCGCGGCCCCGACGAGCTCGCGGGGCAGCACGTCGTCGTCGTGGGCGGTGGGTTGTCGGCCGTGCAGCTGCTCGCGGAGATCAGCGAGGTCGCGACCACGACGTGGGTCACGCGCCGCGAGCCCGTGTGGCGCACCACGCCGTTCACCCCCGACGAGGGACGCCGCGCCGTCGCGCTGGTCGAGTCGCGCGTGCGGCGGGGTCTGCCGCCGCAGAGCGTCGTCAGCGTCACGGGCCTCATGCTCCGCGAGCAGGAGCGCGCCGCCGCGGAGCGCGGCGTCTACACGCGGCGGCCGATGTTCGAGCGGATCGAGCCCGACGGCGTCGTCTGGCCGGACGGGACGCGCCGGCGCGCCGACGTCATCCTTTGGGCGACCGGCTTCCGGCCCGACGTCGCCCACCTCGCGCCCCTGCACCTGCGCACGCCCGAGGGCGGCATCGAGCTCGACGGCACGACGGCGGTCCGCGACCCGCGCGTGCAGCTCGTCGGCTACGGCCCCTCCGCGAGCACGATCGGCGCCAACCGGGCCGGCCGGACGGCGGCCCGCGGCGTCCTGCGGGCGCTCGGGCGCGCAGCGGGCTGACGAATCGGGCAAGATCGACTCCGTCCGGCACCCCGAGCCGGCCTTCCCCCAGGAGCCGACCGTGAACGCACGCCCGATCGTCCCCGTCGTGGCCCTGGTCGTGGCGCTCGCGGCGGGTTGCACCGTCGGCGGGCCGGGGCCGGACAAGCCGTCCGCGCCGGCGCCGGTGAGCTCGCCCCTCGCGACCCCCGAGACCTCGCGCGAGCCGGCGGGCTCGGAGGTCTCGACGGAGGAGGCGGCGGCGACGTACGAGGAGATCGTCGAGCCGTGGAACTCGAACATCCGGGAGTGGAACGCCGCGCTCGCGAAGAACGACCTCGAGCAGCTGCGCGAGCTCGCCGCGGAGAACGCCACGCTCATGCAGGACATGGCGGACGGCCTCTTGGCGGCGGAGTGGCCCGCGGACGTCCAGCCGCTGATCGACCAGATGGTCGGGTACTGCGAGGTCGAGGCCGACCTGTGGGCGCAGGCCGGGGAGGCCACCTCGGAGGAGGAGCTCTGGGCACCGATCGACCAGCTCCCGGTGCACAACACCGGGGAGCTCATCCGCAAGCAGCTCGGCCTGGACGCGGCCGTCGCCGGGTAGCGGGCGACCCGCGCGCGGGCGGCCGGCCGGCGGGGGAGACTGCACGCGGACCGGCGTCCGCCGTGGTCGGCCGCTATCGGGAGGCCACGTGACCGGCAGGACCATCGTCATCACCGGAGCCAGTGACGGCATCGGCGCCGCGGCGGCGCGGGACCTGGCCGCGCGGGGCGAGCGCGTGATCGTCGTCGGCCGCTCACCGCAGAAGACGGCCGACGTCGCCCGTGGGATCGGGGCCGAGCACCTCGTGGCGGACTTCGCGCGGCTCGACGACGTCCGTGCGCTCGCGGCCGCGCTGGTCGAGCGGACCGACCGGATCGACGTGCTCGCGAACAACGCGGGCGGCGTGTTCGGCCGGCGCGAGCTCACGGTGGACGGTCACGAGACCACGTTCCAGGTCAACCACCTGGCGCCGTTCCTGCTGACGCGGCTGCTCCTGGACCGGCTGCGCGCGGCCGGCACCTCGACGGTCGTGACGACGTCGAGCGCTGCGAACCGCTTCGGGCGCATCGACCTCGACGACCTGGAGAGCGAACGCGGCTCCACGCCGAGCCGGGCGTACGGCGCGAGCAAGCTCGCCAACATCCTGTTCACGCGCGGCCTGCACGCGCGCCATGCGGCCGACGGCGTCGCGGCCGTCGCGTTCCACCCGGGCACGGTGGCGACGGGGTTCGCGGCGGGCAGCACGAGCGTGTTCCGGCTCGTGTACCGCACGCCGCTGCGCCGGTTCCTGCTCACGAGCGCCGAGGAGGGCGGGTCGCACCTCGCGCACTTCGTCGACGGGGCACCCGGCGTCGACTGGTTACCGGGGGAGTACTACGACCTGCGTCGGCAGGCCGCCCCGAACCCGCAGGCGCTGGACGACCGGCTGGTCGACGGGCTCTGGGAGCGCAGCGCGGCGATGGTGGGGTAGGTCGGGCGGCTCGAGTCCCGGGTCGGTCGCGGGGCGCGGAGCGTCGTGCCCGGTGCGGAGCGTCGTGCCCGTGTGCGGAGCGGCGTGCCCCGAGCGTGGAGCGTCGTGCCGCGACACGCCGGCGTGTCGCGGCACGACGCTCCACACACGGGTGGGGGTGGTCGGCGGTCTGCGGTCGCGTGGGCGGCCCGCCGACGCCACCGACCCTGGCAGGATGCTCGCCGTGCCGACCGCGGGGTGGATCGTCCTGGTCGCGACGCTCCTCGTGGGCGGAGCGATGATCGCGGGCGCCGTCGCGCTGTCCCGCAACGAGAGCCGCAAACGCCGCATCCAGCTCCCCGCCCGCCTGGTGACTCAGCAGCGGCTTCCCGCCGGCAACTGGATGACCGTCGAGTTCCCCGGGCCCGACGGCGCGCCGCGCACCACCACGGTCTTCTCCGCGTTCCGCCGCGGCCTCGGTGCGACGCCGATGTTCAGCGGATCGGTGTGGGTCGACGCCGACGACCCCAGCGACGTCATCGTCCGCCCCCGGGCGCGCAGCTTCTGGCCCGTGTTCCTCACGATCTTCGGCTCCGTGCTCATCGCCGTCGGCATCATCGTCGCCGTCGTGCTGTGGGGCATGGACGCGATCAACAACCTCGGCACCTGACGCGCCTGACGCACCGCGCCGACGAGGGCTACCGGTCGCCCTGCGGCGGGTCCTCCCCGACGAGGCCGTCGATCGCCTCCCGCATCAGGTCGGCGTGGCCCACGTGCCGGGCGTACTCGTCGGTGAGGTCGACCAGCACGCGCCGCAGGGTGCCCTGGCCGCTGGACGCCGGCGCGTCGAGCCCGCCCTCGGCCAGCGCGCGCGTCCACGCGGCCCGCGAGCGCTCGACGGCGTCGCGCCACAGTGCGTAGAGCTGCGAGGCGGAGTCGTCGGCGGCGGAGCGCCACTCCCACTCGGGCCCGTCCCACCCGGACCAGACGGCGCCGAAGCCCGGTCCGCCGAGGTGCTCGGCCGTGCGCTGGTCCTCGACCAGCGCGAGGTGCTTGATCAGGCCCCCGAGCGTCATGGCCGACGGCGGGTGCGGCGCGTGCAGCGTCGCGGTGTCCAGGCCGCCCACCTTCCACGCGAACTGCGCGCGGGAGCGGTCCAGCGAGAACAGCAGCATCTCGGCCTCGCCGGCCGTCGGTGACGGCTCGGCGATGCTCGTGCTCAGTACGGTGTCGTCGCTCATACGCGTCACGTTAGGGTCGAAACCGGACGAAGGGCCGCCGCGTAGCAAAGGTGGTGAGGCCATGGGTGCCGACGCCAGCCCGACGGCGCGTGCGCTGCTCGCGCTCGAGCTGATCCAGGCCGCGCCCGGCATCACGGCGGAGCGGCTGGGGCGCCGGCTCGGCGTCTCGGAGCGCGCGGCGCGGCGTTACGTCGAGATCCTGCGCGAGGCGGGCCTGCCGATCGAGACCCTGCGCGGGCGCTACGGCGGCTACCGCGCCGGGCGGGGTCTGCGCCTGCCGCCCCTGCTGTTCACGTCCGCCGAGGCGCTCGGCCTGGTCATGGCCGTGCTCGACGGCCACCACGCCGCCGCCGACCCCAGCGACCCGGTCGGCAGCGCCCTCGGCAAGCTGGTCCGCGCCCTGCCCGAGCCGGTCGCCGCCCAGGCCGACGCCGTCCGCCGCACGACGGCGCCGGCGCCCGACCACGCCGCCGCGCGCCCGGACCCGGCGACGACGTCGGCGCTCGTCGAGGCCTGCGCGCACGGTCGAGCGGTCCGCCTCGAGTACCGCACCGAGGCCGGGACCGAGCGCACGTTCGAGGTGGACCCGTGGGCCGTCGTCGTGCGGCACGCGCGGTGGTACCTGCTCTGCCGCGCGCACCACGCGCCGAGCGGCGACGCGGTGCGGGCCTACCGCGTGGACCGCGTGACCGACGTCGCGCCGCTCGAGCGGACCTTCGAGCCGCCGGCGGGACTCGACCCGGTCGCGCTGCTGGAGGAGCACCTGGCGTCGGGGTGGCGGTACCCGGTCGAGGTGGAGGTCGAGGCGCCGGCCGACGTCGTCCGGCGGCACGTGCCGCGCAGCGTGGGGCGGGTGGAGGAGGTCGACGGCGGGCGCAGCCGGATCGTCGGCACGACGAGCAACGCGGCCTCGTACGCCGAGTGGCTGGCGCTGCTGCCCGTCGCGTACCGGGTGGCCGCGGGGGACGAGGTGCGGGCGGCCGTGCGGGAGCTGGGGCTGCGGGCGGTGGCCGCGAGCGCGGAGCCTCCGGCTAGCCCGGTCGGGTAGCTCGGGAGGCGCCGTCGGCGGCATGGGCGCCGCGGGACGCCGCGGCGAGCCGTTGGAGCATGACGACGGCCAGTGGCAGCAGGACGAGGTAGAGCACCTGGGCCCGCGGCACGGGCCCGTCGAGGAGACCGAGCCCGGTCCCGAGCCAGGCGTACGCCGACGTCGTCGCCACCGCCATGCCCACGGACTCGGCGATGACGACGGCGGCCGCCATCCGGTCGTCCGAGATGCCGTCCGGCTGGTCCGGCTGTCGCAGACAGCGCCCGAGCAGGTCCGGGTACACCGAGCCCATGCCGAGGCCGAGCAGGCACGCCCCGAGCAGCAGGCCGATGAACGCCGTCGACGCGTCATCGGCGAGGAGCGTGGTCCCGAGGAGCACCGCGACGCCGGTGGTGATGCTCGCCCCGGCGGGCAGCGCCCGCCGACGGAACGCGGCGTCGTCGAGGGCGGGATGGGTGCCGGTCCACAGCGCTGCCGCCGCCCAGAGCAGGCCCGGGGCGGCGATGATGAACCCGAACCGTTCCGGGCCGAGGCCGAAGGCGTCGTGCGCCACCACCGACAGCACCATGGAGGCGCCGAAGTACACGGCGGCGGTGGCGGCCAGGGCGGCGAGCGCGGCTCGCCGGCCGCGCGACCTGCCGAACGTGCCGGCCGGGAGCACGGCCCGCGCAGCGAGGAGCATGAGGCTGACCCCGGCGGCGAGCGCCACGGCGGACCACGCGCCGACCGGCAGCACGAGCACCGCCGCCCCGCCGGCCAGGACGAGGGACCACCCCCACGGCGCCTTCTCCGCGGGGACCTCCTCGGTGCGCTCGGGCGTGTAGCGCGCCACCAGCATCCGCGCCAGGAGCAGGACCGGCAGGTACAGCACCATCGCCCAGCGCCACCCGAACGCGGCCATCGCGGCCACCGCGTACACCGGGCCGAGGACGGAGGAGAACAGCCACACCCCCGACATCCCGGCGAGGACCAGCTGGCGGTAGCGCGGCGGGAGTCCTCGACTGATGGCCCCCATGCTCACCGTGGCGAGAGCGCCTGACGCGAAGGCCCTGACCGCCGTGCCGGCGATGAACCACCCCATCGACGGCGCGACCGCGCAGATCACCGCACCCGTGACCGTCACGGCGGTGAACACCACCATGAGGCGCCCGACCTGAAATCGCGAGAGGAGCCAGGCCCCCAGCGGCATCGTGAGGAACATCGGTGCCTGCGCCGCGGCGTTGAGCGGCCCGTACAGGTGTGCCCCGTCGAGCTCGGCCGCCACCAGCGGAAGCACCGTCTGGGAGAGGTAGCTCTGCATCCCGGCGAGGAACTCGACGAACACGAGCGAGAGGGCGAGGACTGGGGCGGCGAACCGCCCCGTGGGCGCTCTCATCGGCCTGCCGCTCCGCTGTGGCTGCCCGTCTCCTGGGGCCAACCGGTCGCGAAGCCCGCGCAGGGGGCATCGCCGACCGGTGGCCGGCCCGACGCCGGCAGCGCCACGGTGAGCGACATGGCGACGATGGTGCCGCACGGCGGGCGGCGGCGCAGGAGCCGTCGGGACCTCGTCGCCCGATCGGTCGCGAGGAGGGTTCGGGACGGGCTGCCCGGACCGCCCGTGCCACCGCGCCCCTGGACGACGGTCGGCCGCTCACGCGTCCACGGGCACCGGCCCATCGGTCGCTGCTGCGCGGCCCGGGGCGGCCGCGGTGCTGTCCCGGACGGTGAGCGAGGTCGCGAGCTCGACGTGGCGCGACGCCGGCCGTCGGCCCTCCACCATCCCGAGGACGGTCTCGACGGCCATCCGGCCCATGCCCTCGAGGTGCTGGTGCACCGTGGTCAGCGGCGGCGTGGTCCAGGCTGCCTGCGGCGTGTCGTCGAAGCCCACGACGCTGAGGTCGTCGGGCACCCGCACGCCGAGGGTGTGGGCCGCGACCAGCACCCCGACGGCGATCTCGTCGTCGGCCGCCATGATCGCCGTCGGCGGCTCGGGGGAGGTGAGCAGGGCGGTGGCGTGCCGGGCGCCCGAGGCGACGTCGAAGTGGTCCGAGCGCACCAGGGCCGGGTCCATCTCGAGCCCCGCCGCGTCGAGCGCGGCCTGGTAGCCGTAGAGCCGGTCGCGGGCCGCGCCGGACGCCTCGGGCCCGCCGATCCATGCGATCCGCGTGTGGCCCAGGCCGATGAGGTGCTCGGTGGCCGTGCGGGCGCTAGCCCAGTTGCTCGACGCGACGCTGACCATGCGGCGGTGGCTGGTGTCGACCGGGTCGACGATGACGAAGGGCAGGGCGGCGTCGCTCGCGGCGTCGATCAGCGCGTCGGGCTCGGAGAGCGTGAGGCCGATGATGCCGACCACCCCCGCCGCGCGCTGGTCGGCGACCCACTCGCGGGCGACGGTGCGCTGGCCGCGCGACGCGCGCTCGGGGGCCAGGCGGGTGAGCAGGTCCACGCCTCGTCCCGTGGCCGAGGCCATGACGCCCTGGAGCACGCCGAGGATGTACGGCGAGGCCGGGATGTCGAACACGACGCTCAGGGCCGTGCGTCCCGCGGCGGGCGCACGAGCCGTCGTGGCCCGGTAGCCGAGCTCGGTCACGGCGGCCAGGACGCGCTCGCGGGTCGCCGCCGAGACGTCCTGACGTCCGTTGAGCGCCTTGGAGGCGGTCGGCTTGGTGACCCCGGCGGCCGCGGCGACGTCGTCGAGGGTCGCCCGTCGCTGGGCGGCGTCGCCTGCCATGACCCTCCATCGGATCGAAACTGTTTCGCTCTGTGCGTGCACAAGAAGCGGACAAGACTCAGACGGCGGCAGAGGTAGCGCACGACGGGCCGCGTCCCCTACTGTCGGGCCACGATACAGGTTACGAAACTGTTTCGCAATCCTCTGGGCGGCGACGGCGCCGCCCCGCAGACCAACGGAGGTCCTTGATGCCGGTCGACGCGTCACCCACGCTACTCATCGACGGACGTCCGTCGGCGGAGGTGCCCCTGCGGCACGTCTGGAACGAGTGCGTCGGCGCGGGCCGGGCCAACGAGGCGCTGCGCGCCGACTGGCAGGAGCACTTCCGCGAGGCGGTCGACGTGCTCGGGGCCCGCTACGTGCGGTTCCACGGCGTGTTCCACGATGACATGTTCGTCTACCGCACCGCCGACGGCGGGGGCTTCGGCCCGCCGACGCCGCTCGAGCGGCCCGTGCACACCTACGCCTACGTCGACAAGGTGTTCGACGCGATCCTCGACGCCGGCGCCCGCCCGTTCGTCGAGCTCGGCTTCATGCCCCGTGAGCTCGCGACGCAGACCGAGACCCTGTTCTGGTGGAAGGCGCACTGCAGCCCGCCCACCGACATGGGTGCGTGGGTCGAGCTCGTGACCACCACGGTGCGGCACTGGATCGGGCGCTACGGCCTGGAGGAGGTGCGCCGCTGGCCGTTCGAGGTGTGGAACGAGCCGAACCTCGTCCCGCACTTCTGGACCGGCACCCGCACGGAGTACTTCGAGCTCTACGAGGCCACGGTCCGGGCGATCAAGGACATCGATGGCGGGCTGCGGGTCGGCGGGCCGTCGTCATCGGTCTTCGTGCCCGACGCCCGCTATGACGGCGAGGTGCACGACAAGTCCGTCGAGGCCGCGACCGCCGAGGCGCCCGACCCCGACGTGCTGCCGTGGAAGCCGGTCTGGATCCACGAGCTCATCGACTACTGCGCCGAGCGCGGGCTGCCCCTGGACTTCCTCTCGACCCACCTCTACCCGACGGACTACGCGTACGACACCCAGGGAGTCGGCCGGCCGATCAGCCGCAACCGCGACGCGACGCTCCACGACCTCGAGGCGCTGCGCAAGATCATCGCCGCGAGCCCGTACCCGGACGCCGAGCTGCACGTCACCGAGTGGTCGACCTCGCCCTCGAGCCGCGACCACATGCACGACACGCTGTTCGCCGCGACGTACATCGCCCGCGCCTTCCTGCAGTGCCACGACCTCGCCGAGTCGATCGCGTACTGGACCTTCACCGACGTCTTCGAGGAGGGCGGCGGGGGCATCGGCCCGTTCCACGGCGGCTTCGGCTTCGTCAACGAGCAGGGCATCCACAAGCCGACGTTCCACGCGATGGCGATGCTCCGCCGGCTCGGGCCGACGATCGCGCTGCAGACGGAGCACGGCGTGCTCACCCGCACCGCGGACGGCGGCGTCGCCGGGGTGTTCTTCAACTACCCCGAGTCGATGGGCTCGCAGTCCGTCGGCGGGGCCACGAGCTACGCGCAGGCCCGCCGCCACCTCGGGCAGGGCCCGGCGCGTCGGATCGCCCACACCGTCGCCGGGCTCGCTCCGGGCACCCGGTACGACGTCGAGGTCCTGGACTGGGACCACGGCAACGTCGCCGAGGAGTGGCACCGACGCGGCGAGCCGCTCAACCTCTCGCGCCAGGACGTGGCCGAGCTGCGCCGCGTGGCCGACGCGCTGGACCGCCGCACCGTGACCACCGGCGCCGACGGCGTCCTGGTGATCGACCTCGACCTGGCCCCCTGGGCGGTCGCCTCGATCGCCCCTTCGACCACCTCCTGAACCCACCAAGAAACCCGAAGGGACCTCGATGATGAGGATCAACAGGCAGTTCGGCGCCGCGGCCGCGACCTGCGCGGTGGCGGCGCTCACGCTCACCGCGTGCGGCAACGGCGGTGGCGGCGGCGGCGGTGAGAGCGCCGGGGAGGCGAGCGAGGACAACAAGCCCGCCGAGCTCTCGGTGGCCGCGTGGATGGACTTCCCGCAGGAGCTGCTCGACGAGTTCGAGGAGGAGCACGGCATCGAGATCGTCGTGAACTCGTTCGCCGACGGCGCCTCCGCCCAGACCGTGCTGCGCAACGGCCTGTCCGCCGATGGCGCCGGCCTCTCCGACGTCCACCTCGTGGAGCTGGACTGGTGGACCGAGATGATGGCCGTGCCCGAGGACTGGGTCGAGCTGCCCGAGGTGCCGGACCGCTGGGTCGACTGGAAGGTCAGCCAGGGCTCGGTCGACGGGATGATCACCGGCTACGGCACCGACATCGGTCCGCTGGGCATCGCCTTCAACCAGGACATGACCACCCAGGCCGGCCTCGCGACCGACCCCGAGTCGTTCGGTGAGCTCATCGGCGGCGAGGACGCCACGTGGCAGTCGTTCCTCGACGCGGGCCGCGAGTACGTGGCGGTCAACGACAACTACTTCATCGACTCGCTCACCAACGCGTTCCAGGCCGCGATCAACCTGCTCCCGGCGGCGTTCGAGGACCCGGAGTCCGGCCGGCCCTACGACCTGGCCGAGAACACCGAGGTCAAGGACCTGTTCCTGATGTTCGCCCAGGCGGCCGAGGACGACATCTCCGCCGGCATCGCCATCGGCCACAACGACTGGGGCGCCGGCTTCCAGAACCGGCAGTGGGCGACGGTGGTCACGCCCGCGTGGATGACGGGCATCATCGCGGACAACGCCGACGGCATCGAGGGCTGGCGCATCGCCAGCACCTTCCCCGAGGGCGGCGGCAACTGGGGCGGGTCGTTCTTCGCCGTGCCGGCCACGGGGGAGAACACCGAGTGGGCCGTCCGGCTCGCCGACCACCTGACGTCGGCGGACGCCGCTGTCGCGTGGTTCAACACGACCGGGCAGTTCCCCTCCCAGCTCGAGGCGATGAGCAGCCCCGAGATCGCCGAGGCGGAGAACGAGTTCTACGGCGGCCAGACGGTCGGCCAGATCTACGGCGACCTGGCCGCGGCGGCCGGGGACTCGGCGGCCGGCGGCTTCCGCGGCGAGAACTTCGCGGGCATCCAGACGCTCGTGACCGACGGCATCCGGCTCGTGGAGTCCGGCAGCGCCACCCCCGAGCAGGCCTGGGAGTCGGTGGTCGCCGACTTCGACGCCCTCGGCTTCGAGACCGCCAACTGACCCGACGCGGCGCGGCCCCCGGACCTGCACGGTGCGGGGGCCCGCCGGGCGGGACCTCACGGAAGGCGCCGACATGGCATCCGAGACTGCGGCGGCGCGACCGGCGCGCCGGGTGGGGTGGGGGCAGCGACTGTCCCGCTGGGACATCAAGGTCTCGCCCTACCTCTACATCTCCCCGTTCTTCATCCTGTTCGCGATCTTCGGAGCCTTCCCGCTCCTGTTCAACGTCGTCGTCGCGATGCACGAGTGGCACCGGCGTGCCGGCATGGGCGAGTTCGTCGGGCTCGACAACTTCGTGTGGGTGCTGCGCCAGCCGCTGTTCTGGCGGTCGCTGGAGAACACCTTCTCGATCTTCCTGTGGGGCGGGGTGCCCCAGCTGGTCCTCTCGCTGCTCATCGCCGCGGTGCTCGACCAGAACCTGCGCGCCCGGACGTTCTGGCGGATGAGCGTGCTCATCCCGTTCGTCGTCATGCCGGTCGCCACCGCGATGATCTTCGGTCAGGTCTTCGGCCAGTTCGGGCTCCTCGTGCCCAACCTCCAAGACCTGGGCCTGCTGACCCACACCGACTCGCCCTTCTTCCAGGACCGCCTGCTCTCGCACATCGCGATCGGCTCGATGGTGACGTTCCGCTGGACGGGCTACAACGCGCTGATCCTCCTGGCCGCGATGCAGGCGGTGCCGCGCGAGCTCTACGAGGCCGCGACCGTCGACGGCGCGAGCCGCGTGCGCCAGTTCTTCTCGGTCACCATCCCGAGCATCCGCGCGACGCTGATCTTCGTCGTGCTCACCATGACCATCGGCGGCCTGCAGGTCTTCGACGAGGCCCGCATGTACGACGGCGGCGGCACGGGTGGCGGCCGCGGCGGCGCGGACAACCAGTGGACCACCGTCGTGCTCTACCTCTACGACCTCGGCTTCGGCGACTGGCAGGACCGCCTGGGTCAGGCGGCCGCCGTCGGGTGGATCTTCGCGTTCGTCATCGGGATCTTCTCGGTCATCAACTTCCTCATCACGCGCTCGATCTCCTCCTCGAGCACCGCCCCGGTCCGGGTCTCGCGGGCTCGCCGCAAGGCCACGATCGCCCGGCTGCGGGACGCGGCGGCCGAGCCCGGCGCGATGCCCGACGACGCCCACGACGACGCCCACGACGACGCGCACGACGGCGTGCCCGGGTCCGATGGCGCGGCGGACCTCGACCTCACGAAGGGAGCGAAGCGATGAGCACCGGCTTCATCGAGAACACCGCGGGCCGCGGCGCCGCGCGGTACGCCCACAAGCGCGCCGCCCGGGGGCGGCCCGTGCGCGGGTACGACCCGTCGACCCGGCGGCCCGGCTGGGTGACCTACGCGCTCCTCGCCGTCGTCGTGGCCGTCTCGATCTTCCCGCTGTACGCGTCCGCCATGTACGGCTCGGCGACCACCCAGGAGATCTCGCGGGCCGTCGGCAACCTGCCGACGTGGCTGCCGACCCTGCGGCTCTGGGAGAACTTCGGCGCCGTGTTCTCGGCCGACCAGTTCAGCTTCTGGGCGGCGTTCGCCAACTCCCTGCTGGTCGCCGTGGCGGTGAGCGCCTCGACGGTGTTCTTCTCCGCGCTCGCCGGGTTCAGCTTCGCCAAGCTGAGCTTCCGCGGACGGCAGGCGCTGTACCTCACGGTCATCGCGACGCTCGCGATCCCCGCGCAGGTGGGCACCATCCCGATGTTCGTCATGATGAACGACCTCGGCTGGATCGACTCCCTGCTCGCGCTCGCCGTGCCGGGACTCGTGGGCGCCTTCGGCGTGTTCTGGATGACCCAGTACCTGCAGGAAGCGCTGCCGTTCGAGCTCATCGAGGCCGCGCGCGTCGACGGCGCCTCGCTGTTCCGCACGTTCTGGTCGATCGCGATGCCCGCGGCCCGTCCGGCCGCCGCGACGCTCGCGCTGTTCACGTTCGTCGGCTCCTGGAACAGCTTCTTCTGGCCGGCGGTCGTCATGCGCTCGCAGCTGACGATGCCGCTGGTGATCCCGCAGCTGCGCGGTGCGTTCACGACCGACACCGGGCTCGTGATGTCCGGCGTCTTCCTCGTCGCCGCCCCGCTGCTCGTGGTGTTCGTGTTCGCCGGCAAGCAGCTGGTCTCCGGCGTCATGGCGGGCGCCGTCAAGGGCTGACGCCGGCGCCGGCCCGGGGGAGAGGGCCCGCGCCACCCGCGCCGGGGCGGGCGCCGTGCCATGCGGCCGCCCGGCGTGCGGGGTCCGCGCCGTGTCGACGAGCGCGGGCCCGACAGGGCCCGACAACGCCGTCGCGCCGCCGCGGTGCCGACAGGGCACCTGCTCGTGGTCGCCGGAGCGGATGCGACCCGGCCGGGCCGACCGCGCCTCACCCGCGGGTCTCGGCCATCGCGCCGATCGCGGAGCCCATCGCCGCCCCGCCGCGCGCCCGTCCGGCCCAGGGCGCCGTCGCCGGCTGGGCCGACGCCACCCGCCTCGCGGGCCACCCGCGGGTGCCTTCGGCGCGCCCGTCGCGGGCCGCGGCGGGCACCGCCGCGCCCGTTCTTTGACGTCCCGGGAGCCGCGGGCTACTGTCGGCGCAGAGTCATTCCAGTACGAATAAACATTCAGGAGACGCAATGACGCGCGTTCCGTCCGCCCCGCAGGACCACGGGATCCCCGCCGACAAGCGCTGGCGCCTGGGCCAGACGCCGTGGCGCAGCACGGCCTTCCCGGCCGCGCGCTCGCGCGTCATCATCGACAACGACTTCTCCGGCGACCCGGACGACCTGTTCCAGATCGTCCACCACGTGCTCTCCCCGGCCGTCGAGATCCCGCTCGTCGTGGCCTCGCACCTGCGCCCCGGCGACCTCATGGACCTCGGCCCGGACACGGCGGCCAACGCCCGCGCGGTGGTCGAGGACGTCTTCGCGCGGATGGGCCTGGAGTCCACCGACCGCATCGTCCAGGGCGCGCCGACCGCGCTGCCCGACCTCACCACGCCGCAGGACTCGCCGGCCGCCCGCGCGATCATCGCCGAGGCGATGCGGGACGACGTCTCCACGCCGCTGTTCTACGCCGCCGGCGGGGGACTGACCGACCTCGCGTCGGCCTACCTGCTCGAGCCGCGCATCGCGGAGCGGATGACGCTCGTGTGGATCGGCGGTCCCGAGCACGACGGCCTCGCGCTCCCGCCCGTGGGCGCCATGCCGATCGAGTACAACCTGCTGATCGACGTCGCCGCGGCGCGCGTGCTCTTCGCGGCCCCGGACCTGGAGATCTGGCAGATCCCGCGCGACGTCTACCGCCAGTGCCTGGTCAGCGACGTCGAACTGCGCCGCCGGGTCGCCACCACGGGCCCGCTCGGGCGCTACCTCTACGACGAGGTCGCCTACGAGCAGGGCCGCGTGCACGACCACGGGCTGGAGGTCTGCGAGGCCTACGCGCTCGGCGACTCGCCGCTCGTGCTGCTCACGGCGCTGCGCTCGACGTTCGAGGCGGACAGCTCGTCGTCGTCGTACGTCGTGCGACCCACGCCCGAGCTGACGGCCGAGGGCGCCTACCGGGCGGTGCGCGGTGCGCGGCCGATGCGCGTCTACACGCAGGTCGACGTGCGGCTGATGTTCGAGGACTTCTACCTGAAGCTGGCCGAGTTCGGCGAGTGGCAGGCGGAGAGCTAGTTCGACCCCCGTGGTGCGGGCCCCGCCCGCGACGACGCCCGTGAGGGCTACGGGACAACCATCTGGATGGAGGCAAAGGTGCTGAACAGAAGGTCGATGGTGACCGGCGCGGCGATCGGTTCGCTCGCGTTGGTCCTGGTGGGCTGCAGCGGGGGCGACAGCAGCGAGGAGAGCGGCGGCGACACCGAGGTCACGGTCTGGACCCTGACCCAGGAGCCGACGCAGAAGGCGGCGTGGGACGCGCTGGTCGAGGGCTTCGAGGAGGCCAACCCCGGCATCACGGTCGTCACCGAGGAGCGGGCGACCGACCCGCACAAGGACGCGCTGCGCCAGGTCGCCGGCACCGACGCGGGCCCGGACCTGTACCGCTACTGGGGCGGCTCGGGCCTGGGCGGCGAGCTGGTCGACGTGGGCATGAGCCAGGACCTCACGGAGTACTACGAGGAGTACGGCTGGGACGAGGTCCTGACGCCGGCGGCGCTGCAGAACGCCACGCAGTACGGCGGCTACCACGGCGTCCCGTTCATCCAGGCGACCGAGGCCGTCTACTACAACACGGCGCTGTTCGAGCAGGCGGGCATCACCACGCTGCCGACGACCTACGACGAGCTCGTCGAGGTCGCCCAGACGCTCAAGGCCGCGGGGATCACCCCGATGGAGTTCGGCGGCACGGTCAACTGGCACGTCATGCGCCTGCTCGACTCGCTGATCGAGACCATGTGCGGCGCGGACACGGCCGACGAGCTCACCACGGGTGACGGCGACTGGGGCGCCGAGCCGTGCGTCGCGGAGGCCTTCACCGAGCTCAAGACCTGGGGCGACGAGTACCTCAACGAGGGCTTCATGGCGATCAGCAACGACGACGCCGCCCAGCTCTTCTACACGGGCAAGGCCGCCATGACGATCGAGGGCGACTGGTTCGGCCCGATGGCGATCGACGGCGGCCTCGCTGCCGAGGACATGAGCCTCTTCGCGTTCCCCACGGGCACGGGCCGGGCGTACGGCTTCGGCGAGCTGCTCTACCTGACGCCGAACGCCAAGAACCCCGACGCGGCCGCGAAGTTCCTGGACTACATGGTCTCGGAGGAGGGCCAGGGCAAGCTCGGCACCGCGTTCTCCGCGCTCTCGGTGAACGCCTCGGTCGCCCCGCCGGCCGACGCGCCGCTGGGCGAGGAGTGGACGGGCGTCATCTCCGAGGCGACGGGTCTGTTCGTCAACAACGACCAGAACTTCTCCACCGCGGAGACCACGGAGTTCTGGCGCGTGCAGAACTCGGTCCTCACCGGCGACATCGACCCCGCCGAGGCGGGCGAGGTGTTCCAGCAGTGGCGTGACGCCAACCAGTGACCTGACCTCCGGGGGTGGGGCGGTCCGCCCCACCCCCGGGGACCCCCGTTCGAGGAGACGATGATGGCGGTTGTACCCGGCCTGGTCGAGCAGGCCCCGGGGGCACGGCCCCGGCGCAGGACGCGCCGGCGCAGCCCGTTCCTCACGGCGCTGCCGTACCTGGTGCCGTCCCTGCTGATCTACGGCTACTTCATCGTCTACCCGATGCTCGACTCCGTGCGGCTGTCGTTCTACCGCTGGTCGGGCTTCCGCACGGAGGAGCCGGAGTTCGTCGGCCTCGACAACTACGTGCGGCTCTTCACCCAGGACCCGGTGTTCTGGAAGTCCTTCGGCAACTCCGTCATCTGGGTCGTGCTCTCGCTCGCGATCCCGATGCTGCTCGGGCTCCTGCTCGCCCTGGCCCTCAATCGCCAGATGGTCGGGCGCAGCCTCATGCGCTCCGTCATCTACATCCCCTCGGTGTTCGCCTCGATCACCGTGGCCGCGATGTGGCGGTGGATCTACAACCCCACGCTCGGCATGGTCAACCAGCTCCTGGAGGCCGTCGGCCTCGGTGCGTGGACCCAGACCTGGCTCGGCGACCCGAAGATCGCCCTGTACTCGGTGTTCGCCGCCTCGGTGTGGCAGGCGGTCGGCTTCCCGATGGTGCTGTTCCTGGCCGGCCTGCAGTCCGTCGCCCAGGAGCTCGTGGACGCGGCCAAGGTCGACGGCGCCAACGCCTGGCAGGTGTTCCGCAACGTCACCCTGCCCGCCCTGCGCCCGACGACTGTCGTCGTCGTCATCCTCACGATCATCAACTCGCTCAAGGTGTTCGACCTGATCGTCGGCATGACGGGCGGCGGCCCCGCGCAGTCCACCCAGGTCCTCGCGCTGTGGTCGTACACGCAGTCCTTCACCAAC
The DNA here is from genome assembly GCF_014042015.1 of Actinotalea sp. JY-7876. NCBI lineage: Bacteria > Bacillati > Actinomycetota > Actinomycetes > Micrococcales > Cellulomonadaceae > Actinotalea > Actinotalea sp. JY-7876. The sequence continues at coordinate 683,054 of NZ_CP059493.1, forward strand.
CACAGCTTCGGCGCGGGCGGAGCGGTCGCGACCGTCCTGCTGCTGCTGTCCCTGTGCCTGGTGATCCCGTACATGGCCTGGTCGATGAAGGGAGACGGCAAGTGAGCCACCGGATCGCCACCCCCGCCCCGGTCGTGGTGGACCCGCGCGCCGGGGACGTCACGGCCCCCACGCCCGAGCCGCGCCGCCGCGACTACGCCGGCATCGGCCTGTGGATCGCGCTCGTGCTGACCACCCTGCTCTGGGCGCTGCCCTTCGCGATCATGTTCCTGACGTCGGTGAAGTCCAACGCGGACATCAGCGCGACCGACCCGTGGGCCCTGCCCACCTCGTGGGCCTGGAGCAACTACGCCGAGGCGTTCGAGGTCGGCAAGCTGGGGACCACCGGCCTCAACAGCCTCGTGATCTCGCTGATCAAGGTGCCGCTGGGCCTGTTCTTCGCGGCGGCCGCGGCCTACGCCATCGCTCGCCTGCGGTTCCGGTTCCACCGCCTGCTGCTCGCCGTCATCGCGGTCGGCTCCATGGTCCCGATCCAGATCGCCCTCGGCCCGCTCTTCAACACGATGCTCGAGCTCGGCGCACTGGACTCGCTGCCCGGCCTGATGCTGCCCTACCTGGCCTTCGGCATCCCCTACGCGGTGTTCGTGCTCTACGGGTTCTTCCGGGCCATCCCCGACGAGCTCGAGGAGTCCGCGCGCATCGACGGCGCCTCGACGTTCCGGATCTTCATCCAGATCATCCTTCCGCTGGCCAAGCCCGCCCTCGCCGCGCTGTTCATCCTCGACTTCGTCGGCACCTGGAACGAGTACGCCATGGCCACGACGCTGCTGCGCTCGCAGGACAACTGGACCGTGCCCCTCGCGGTGCAGAGCTTCTCGACCCAGCACGGCACCGACTACGGCCCGCTCAACGCGTTCATCATCATGTCCGCGGTCCCGGTCCTCATCGTCTACCTGATGTTCCAGCGGTACTTCGTCCAGGGCGCCCTCGCCGGCGCGGTCAAGGGCTGACGTGGACACCATCCTGACGATCGACCAGGGCACGACGTCGACCAAGGCGCTGCTCGTCGACGCCGCGTCGGGCGCCGTCCTGGGGCGCGGCACCGCGCCGGTCGCCATCGCCTACCCCCGGCCCGGATGGGTCGAGCAGGACGCCGAGGACCTGTGGGGCTCGGTGCAGGTCGCCGCCCGGCGCTGCCTGGCGGACGCGGCGCGACCGGTCACGGCGCTGGCGATCAGCAACCAGCGCGAGTCGGTGGTCGCCTGGCGCGCCTCGAGCGGGGACCCGCTCGGCCCGGTGCTCGGCTGGCAGGACTCCCGCACCGCCGCCTGGTGCGCGAAGGTGACGGCCACCGAGCGGGTCTGGGCGCGCACCGGCCTCCCGCTGGACGCGATGTACTCCGCGCCCAAGATGCGCTGGCTGCTGCAGTACGCGCGCGACCTGGGCGTGCCCGCGGGCGACGTCCGCGTGGGCACCGTCGACTCCTGGCTGGTGCACCGGCTCACCGGCGAGCACCTCGTCGAGGCCGGCAACGCCTCGCGCACCCTGCTGCTGGACCTCGACCGGCTGGAGTGGGACGAGGAGATGCTCGCCCTGTTCGGGCTGCCCGACGTCGTCCTGCCGCGCGTGCAGGCGTCCAGCGGCGGGTTCGGCACGGTGCGCGGCGGGGCGCTGGGGCTCGACGGCGTGCCCGTGCTCGCCGTCCTGGCGGACTCGCACGCCGCCCTGTACCACCACGGCCAGGCCGCGCCCGGCGCCGCCAAGGCCACCTACGGCACCGGCTCGTCCGTCATGCTCCCCACGGACGGCCGCGTGCGCGGCACCGGGGGCGCCACGAGCACGCTGGCCTGGCTCGACGGCGCCCCGCAGTACGCGAGCGAGGGCAACATCCTCACCTCCGGCGCGGCGCTGGACTGGGTCGCGCGGCTGCTCGGCACGCCGCCGGACGTGCCCGGCGGCCAGGCGCTCACCGAGCTCGCCGCGACCGAGCCGGACAGCGGCGGCGTCGTCGTCGTGCCGGCGTTCACCGGGCTCGGCGCGCCGCACTGGGACCGCGACGCCGTCGGCACGCTCACCGGGGTCACGGGCGGGACCACCCGCGGGCACGTCGCCCGCGCGGCCCTCGAGGCCGTGGCCCACCAGGTGTGCGACGTCGTCGAGGCCGTGCTGCGCGACGGCTCGGCGGACCCGGGCGCGATCGTCGCGGACGGCGGCGCCACGGCGTCCCCGCTGCTCATGCAGACGCAGGCGGACCTGCTCGGCCGCCCCGTCGTCGTCAGCGCCGCCCCCGAGGCCTCCGCCCTGGGCGCCGCCGACCTCGCGGCGCGGGTGCTCACGGGCGCCGCGCCGCCGCCGACGCCGCCGCGCCGCACCCACGAGCCCGCGATCGACCCGGAGGAGCGTGCCCGGCGACGGGCCGCCTGGCGCACGGCCGTCCGCCGCTCCCGCGGCCTGGCCGTCGACCTCCCCACGACCACCACCGACCTCAACACGATGGGAGCTGTCCGCTCATGACCACCTCACCCCGCTTCGGTGCCGGGCTCTGGAACTTCGCGAGCTACGTCGACCGGTACGCCACCGACGGCTACGCCGAGCCGGTCTCCACGCTGGAGCAGATCCGGATCGCGGGCACCGTCGGCGACCTGTCGGTCGTGGACCTCAACTACCCGTTCTCGCACGGCGCCACGCTGAGCGAGGTCAAGGACGCGCTCGCCGACGCCGGCCTCGCCGCGATCGGCGTCACCCCGGACATCTACCTGCGCCGCTTCGGCCGCGGTGCGTTCACCAACCCGGACCCGGCCGTGCGCGCGCAGGCGATCGACCTGCTGCACGAGGCCGCCGGCGCCGTGCGCGAGCTGGGCGCGAGCTACGTCAAGGTCTGGCCCGGCCAGGACGGGTGGGACTACCCCTTCCAGGTCAACCACCACGACGTGTGGAAGCTCGCGAAGGACGGCATGCGGGAGATCGCCTCGGCGCACCCCGACCTGAAGTTCGTCATCGAGTACAAGCCGCGCGAGCCGCGCGTGAAGATGCTCTGGGACTCCGCGGCGCGCTCCGTGCTCGGCATCCAGGAGATCGGGCTCGACAACATCGGCGTGCTGCTCGACTTCGGCCACTCGCTGTACGGCGGGGAGTCCCCGGCCGACGCGGCGCAGCTGCTCATCGACCACGGGCTGCTGTGGGGCATGGACGTCAACGACAACCTGCGCGGCTGGGACGACGACCTGATGGTCGGCTCGGTGCACATCACCGAGGTCTTCGAGTTCTTCTACACGCTGCGGATCAACGGCTGGGACGGCGTGTGGCAGCTCGACCAGTTCCCGTTCCGCGAGGACCGCGTCGAGACCGCCCGCGCGTCGATCCGCTTCCTCAAGGCGATCCACCGCGCGCTGGACGAGCTCGACTACGACGGGCTGCGCGAGGCGCAGGAGCGCCAGGACGCGATCGCCGCGCAGAAGCTCGTCCAGGACGTGCTGCTCTCCTCCATGAGGAGCGGCGCATGACCACGCCGGCGACCGACGCGGGCCTGCTGCACGCCGTGCCGACCACGCTGCTGGACGCGCCGGACCGGGAGATCGAGGTGCTCGGCCGGGTGCCGGCCGGCGCGGACCGGGCGGCGACCGTCGCGCACCTGCACCGGGCCGCGACCGAGGTGCGCCGCCGCGCCGTGCAGACCATCGGCGCCGCGGGCGCCGGGCACATCGGCGGCGAGTTCTCGGTGGCCGACGTCCTGGCGACGCTCTACCTCGCCGTCATGGACCTGACGCCCGAGCAGGTCGAGGCCGGCGACCCGGACCGCGACCGCTTCGTGCTGTCCAAGGGCCACGCGGCGAACGCGCTGTACACGACGCTCGCCATCGGCGGCTTCCTGCACCCGGAGGCGCTGCGCACCTTCCTGCAGCCGGAGTCGATGCTCAACGGCCACCCGGCGCGGACCAAGATCCGGGCCGTGGAGGCCAGCACCGGGCCGCTCGGCCACGGGCTGCCGATCGCCGTCGGCATGGCGCTCGGCGCGCGCATGGACGGGTCCCGGCGACGCACGTTCGTCGTGCTGGGCGACGGCGAGCTGCAGGAGGGCTCCAACTGGGAGGCCATGATGACGGCCGGCCACCAAGGGCTGGACCGGCTCGTCGCCGTGGTGGACCGCAACCGGCTCCAGCAGGGCGCCCGCGTCGCGGAGACCAACAACCTCGAGCCGCTGGCCGACAAGGTGCGCGCCTTCGGCTGGGAGGTCCACGAGCTCGACGGCCACGACCACGGCGCGCTGCTCGACGCGTTCGCGCAGGTGCCGGCGGCGTCCGGCCGTCCGACGTGCCTCATCGCGCACACCGACAAGGGGCACCCGATCAGCTTCATGAGCGACGAGGTCGCCTGGCACCACAAGGTGCCCAGCGCGGACCAGGTCACCCAGGCGCTGGCCGAGCTCGACGCGATCCTCGACGGGATCGGGAAGGACCGTTCATGACCACCCACACCCAGACCCGCACGCTGCATGACTGCCGGGACACGTGGGCCACCACGCTCGCCGACGTCGCCCGCGCGGACGAGCGCGTGGTCGCCGTCGTCAACGACTCCGTGGGCTCGTCCAAGCTGGGCGGCTTCCAGAAGGAGTTCCCCGAGCGCACGGTCAACGTGGGCATCGCCGAGCAGGACATGGTGGGCGTGGGGGCGGGCCTGGCCAACAGCGGCCGCGTGCCGTTCGTCTCGGCCGCCGGGTGCTTCCTCACCGCGCGCGCGATGGAGCAGATCAAGGCCGACGTCGCCTACTCGCAGTACAACGTCAAGCTCGTCGGGCAGTCCCCGGGCGTGGCGTACGGCGACCTCGGACCCACGCACCACTCCATCGAGGACCTGGCGTGGCTGCGCACCCTGCCCGGCATCGTGGTCGTCGCGCCCGCCGACCCGCGCGAGACCGATCAGGTCGTGCGCTGGGCCGCCGCGCACGAGGGCCCGGTCTACGTCCGCGTGTCCCGGATGGGCGTGCCGGACGTCTACCCGGCCGACTACGAGTTCGTCCCCGGCCGGGCGTACACGCTGCGCGAGGGCGACGACGTGACGCTCATCGCGACGGGCACGACCGTGACCCGTGCGCTGGACGCGGCGGACCTGCTCGCGGCCGAGGGCGTCGCGGCGCGGGTGCTCGCGATGACGACGGTCTCCCCGCTCGACGAGGAGGCGGTCGTCGCCGCCGCGCGCGAGACCGCCGGCATCGTCACCGTCGAGGAGGCGTTCGTCAGCGGCCTGGGCGGCGCCGTCGCCGAGACGGTGACCAGCCACCACCCGTGCCCCGTGCGCCGCATCGGGTTCCGGGAGGACTTCGCCCCGACCGGCTCGGCCGAGTGGCTGCTCGACCACGTGGGCGCCAGCCCCGCGGGCATCGCCGAGACGGCTCGGAGCCTGCTGGTGTAGCGACCGGGTGACACCCGGGGCGGCGCCGCAGGGCGCACCCCGGGTGCCACGTAGGGTACAGAACCGCCCGATCCGACCAGGTCCGTGGGAGTCCGCCGTGAGCATGAACGACGACTTCGCCGTGATGCTCCGGCACTCCGAGGACCAGCTGCGCCTGATGACCCGGGTCGCGCGGATGTACCACGAGCAGGGGATGCGCCAGCTCGAGATCGCCGAGAACCTGCACATCTCCCAGCCCCGGGTCTCGCGCCTGCTCAAGCGCGCGGTCGAGGTCGGCATCGTGCGCACCACGGTCTCGCTGCCGGCGGGCGTGCACCCGGACCTCGAGGAGCGCGTCGAGAAGACCTTCGGGGTTCGCCAGTGCATCGTCGTGGACGTGCGCCCGGGGGAGGACGTCACGCGCGCCCTCGGTGCCGCGGCGGCCGACCACCTGGCGGCGACCCTGCTGGGCGGGGACACGGTGGGCATCTCCTCGTGGTCCGCCTCGCTCATCGCGGTGGCCGACGCGCTCGACACGTTCCGCACCCCGGTGGCCGACACCGTGGTGCAGCTCGTCGGCGGCCTGGGCGCCCCGCGCGTCCAGCTCCAGGCGACCCGGCTCATCAGCCAGTTCGCGAGCCGGCTCGGCGCCGAGCCGCGCATGCTCCAGACGCCGGGCGTGCTGGGAACCTCCCAGGCGCGGGCCTCCCTCATGGCGGACGCGTCGGTGGCCGACGTCGTCGAGTGCTGGTCGCGCCTGACCGTCGCCCTCGTGGGCATCGGCGCGATCGAGCCCTCGGACCTGGCCAAGCAGTCGGGCAACACGTTCCCCGAGGAGGACCGCGCCCTGCTCGAGGCCGCGGGCGCCGTCGGCGACGTGTGCTTCCGCTTCTACGACGCGCGCGGCGAGGTGGTGGACGCCAACTTCCACGACCGCGTCATCGGCATCTCCCCGGACCAGCTGCGCGCCGTGCCCCGGCGGATCGGTGTCGCCGGGGGAGCGGCCAAGCTCGCCGCCATCCGCGGCGCCCTGCTCGGCGGCTGGGTGAACATCCTGGTCACCGACTCGGTGACCGCTCAGAACCTGCTCGACACCAGCCCGTAGGGCTGCACCACCCGAAGAGGATTCATGGACCACGACGACGTGACCCCCGCCGCGAGCCGGCTCGACGTGCCGGCCGTGCTGGCTGCGCTGACCCTGGAGGAGAAGGTCGCGCTGCTCGACGGCTCGGACTTCTGGCGCACCACCCCGGTGGAGCGGCTCGGGGTCCCGGCGGCGTGGCTCTCCGACGGGCCGCACGGCGTGCGGGCCCAGCCCGTGGGCGGTGACCACCTCGGCGCGATGGCCGCGACGCCCGCGGTCGCGTTCCCCACCGCGGCGGCGACCGCGTCGTCGTGGGACGTGGACCTGCTGCGCCGCCTCGGTCGGGCCCTCGGCGAGGAGGCGCGCGCGCAGGGCGTGCAGGTCGTGCTCGGCCCCGGGGTCAACATGAAGCGCTCGCCGCTGTGCGGACGCAACTTCGAGTACTTCTCCGAGGACCCGTACCTGGCCGGCGAGCTCGCCGTGGCGATGGTCGACGGCGTCCAGGGCGCGGGCGTCGGCACGTCCGTCAAGCACTTCGCGGCCAACAACCAGGAGACGGACCGGATGTCCGTCTCGGTCGACATCGACGAGCGCACCCTGCGCGAGATCTACCTGCCCGCGTTCGAGGCGGTCGTCACGCGCGCCCGGCCGTGGACCGTGATGTGCGCCTACAACCGGGTCAACGGCGTGTTCGCCTCGCAGGACCCGTGGCTGCTGACGCGGGTGCTGCGCGAGGAGTGGGGCTACGACGGGCTCGTCGTCTCCGACTGGGGCGCCGTCTACGACCGCGACGCGGCGCTGGCCGCCGGGCTCGACCTGGAGATGCCGTCGTCCGGGGGCGTGGGCGCCGCGGCCGTGCACCGCGCCCTGGCCGCCGGCACCCTCACGGAGGCCGACGTCGACCGCTCCGCGCGGCGGGTGCTCGAGCTGGTCGCGCGCTCGCGCCCGGAGCCGGGGCCCGACTACGACGAGGGGGCGCACCACGCGCTCGCCCGCGAGGCCGCGGCGGACTGCGTCGTGCTGCTGCGCAACGACGACGCCGTGCTGCCGCTCGCGCCCACCGGCGGCCCGGTCGCGGTGGTCGGGGAGTTCGCGCGCACGCCGCGCTTCGGCGGCGGCGGCAGCTCGCAGGTCACCACGACGCGCCTGGACGACGCGCTCGGCGCGCTGCGCGAGCAGCTCGCCGGCCGCGAGGTGCGCTTCGCGCCCGGGTTCACCCTCACGGACGACACCCCGGAGCAGGAGGCGGCGCGGCTGCGCGACGAGGCCGTGCAGGCCGTCCGCGGCGCCGACGTGGCCCTGCTGTTCCTCGGCCTGCCGGACGCCTACGAGTCCGAGGGCTACGACCGCGAGCACATGCACCTGCCCCCGCAGCAGGTCGCCGTGCTCGAGGCCGTGGCGGGGGCGGTGGAGCGCGTCGTCGTCGTGCTCACCAACGGCTCCGTCGTCGAGGTCGCGCCGTGGCAGCACCACGCCGACGCGCTGCTCGAGACGTGGCTGCTGGGCCAGGCCGGCGGCGGCGCCGTCGCGGACGTGCTGACCGGCGCGGTCAACCCCTCGGGCAAGCTCGCCGAGACGATGCCCGTACGGCTGGCCGACAACCCCGCGCTGGGCAACTTCCCGGGCGACGCGGGCGTGGTCCACTACGGGGAGCGGCTGCTCATCGGCTACCGCTGGTACGACGCGCACGCGCTCCAGGTCGCCTACCCCTTCGGGCACGGGCTGTCCTACACGAGCTTCGAGTACGCCGATCTCGCCATCGAGGTGCTCGACGACGGTGTGCAGCCGCGGGTGCGCGCCTCCTTCACCGTGACGAACACGGGCGCGCGGGCGGGCAAGGAGGTGGCGCAGGTCTACGTGTCCGACGACGAGGCCACCGTGTTCCGGCCCGACCAGGAGCTCAAGGGCTTCACCAAGGTGGCGCTGGAGCCGGGAGCCTCGACGCGCGTGGAGGTCGAGCTCGACGCGCGGGCGTTCGCCTGCTGGCACCCGGCGCTGGGCCGGTGGGTCGTCGAGCCGGGCACCTTCACCGTGCTGGTCGGCGCGTCCTCGCGCGACGTGCGCCTGCGCGGCGCCGTCGCGCTCGCCGGCGAGCCCGTGACGCTGCCCGTGGACCCGGACGCGAGCGCCGAGCGGTGGCTCGCACACCCCACGCTGGGCCCGCGCCTGCGCGAGCTCGCGCCGGGTACCGCGCTCGGGGACCTCATCCTGCTCGAGGGGGAGACCGGCCAGATGATGCGGGCCATCCCGATGCGGCGCCTGGTGCGCTTCCCCGGGTCGCCGATCACGGAGGAGTGGCTCGAGGAGGCGGTGGCGGAGGCGCAGGGGTGAGGGGCCGGGCAGGGCTCTGGGTGCGGCCGGGACCGGCCGGCCGGTAGGCTGCGTGAGCGTCGACGGCGGCTCTAGGGCTGCTCGGCGACGTATGACAGGGCCCTCTGGAACCACCTCCCGTGCCCGGCCGTCTCGCGCGCCGGGCGCTTGGCCGGGATTCCGTCAGGTCCCTCGCGCCTGTAGCTCAGGGGATAGAGCACCGCTCTCCTAAAGCGGGTGTCGGCAGTTCGAATCTGCCCAGGCGCACAGAAGTGTTACCGCAGGTCAGAGGCGATATTGGTGCCGACACCGCGGCAGGGCGCGTGTCCGATTTGCCGGGCATTGGTCAGCGCGTGGTCAGTGACTCGTTGTGTGGGACTCCGGTAGATGGTGGACATCTTGGTTCCGGTTCCTGCCTGACAGGTTGCGGACGCGGTTCCGGTGGGTGGGCGACAGTGGTTCCGGCTCCTGCCTGACACTCGTGCTCGTCTTCCGGTCAGTGCGGCCGTGGGGTTCGCTCGTCGTGACGATGGGGTCGCGGCGAGAGGGGCCGGTCGTGCTGGTGGAGCTGGGTGTGGTGGAGCAGCGGTATCAGGCGGTGCTCGAGGTCCTGGGCGGGGTGTCGGTGACCGAGGTAGCCCGGCGCAACGGGGTCGCTCGGCAGACGGTCCATGACTGGCTGCGCCGGTATGCCGGCGGCGGGCTGGCGGGGCTGGCCGACCGGTCCTCGCGACCGGTCTCGTGCCCGCATCAGATGGCCCCGGTGGTCGAGGCGATGGCGGTGGCGATGCGTCGGGCGCATCCGGCGTGGGGTCCGTCGCGGATCGTGTGGCGCCTGGAGCGGGACGGGGTGGCGCCGGTGCCGTCGCGGTCGGCGGTCTATCGGGCGCTGCTGCGTCACGGCCTGGTCGAGGGGACCAAGCGGCGACGGCGCCGGGAGGACTACCGGCGCTGGGAGCGGGGTCGGTCGATGGAGCTGTGGCAGATGGACGTGATGGGTCGGGCGTTCCTCGCCGATGGCCGGGAGATGAAGATCGTGACCGGGATCGACGACCACTCCCGGTTCTGCGTGTGCGCGGTCGCGGTGCCCCTGTCAACGCCGGGCGAATTCGGACCCCCTGTTGCTGGGCGGGTTGCGACGAACCCTCGAACCCGCCGGCGCCAGGGGGTCAGGTTTCACGCGGCATCGACAAGGACGGCGCGCCGCCGGCAGTGCAGCATCCGCCCGACCGCACGGTCATCGGCACGAGCGCGGATCGCAGCATTACCGGACGGCGCACTGCGCTCCGACGTCGCCCCGCTGCCTCCATCTGCCGGAGCGCGACGGCTCCGGCATCGGTAGACGTTCGCCGGATGCCGGAGCCCGTCTTCGAGCAGTACTTGCCACAGTCGATGGGGCGGTGCACTAGCTCCACCCGATCACGCCGGTGCCACTCGACCGTGAAGGGGCCGCGCCGTCTCCTCACGGTCGCCGCCGATCTATGAGTTCCTCGCGACCTCAGGCCCAGGAAGGCGTCGGCCGCGCCTTCGGCCCTGACTTCAACCGCTTCTTCGCGGCACCGTTGGCCCGCAGTGACGCGCAACTCAAGAGGGATCTGCTGGGACATCAGGATCTGGGGAAACATCACCCTGGGCAAGCTCTGCTGCAACCTCGAGAGGCGGAAGCATGACACCGGCGAACCCGAGGCGGCTTGCTGTGGTCGCCAGGGCCTCGCGCACGTACGGGTAGGCCACGCGCATTGCAGTGGACTGCCCGAAGCTCTCGATCTGTTCGGTGGACCAGCCGCACGACTCGAAGGTCGCCACGACAGACGCCTCAACGTGGCCGTAGTCGGCTCCTTCTGCATCTGTCAGATCACCACGACCCGTCAAGCGATACAGGTAGGTGCTTCCCTCTTCGTAGTACGCCAGATCCAGGTTGTACTTCGTCGCCGGTGCAAGCCCCGCAGCGCGGCGCTCGCCGGACAGTTGAACGAGTGCGACTGAAGTCAACCGCGGTACCGCCGAGCCGGAAGCCGTCTGAGCGGTCTTGCCGTCACTCATTCGAAACCCTCAGGGAAAGCTCCTGTCCGCTGATCGCGATCCGCTCCCGTAGGTGCCACATAGCGTGCTGAGGGAGCACCAAGGATGGTTCCTGGGTCACGACGGCCGGAACGACGAGTGGACTTGACGCTGGACCCGTGTCGATACGGCGCCAGTCCTCCGAAGGCCCATGAGCCGTGAGCGCCGGCTGCCCCACCACCTGCCCGAATGCCACCTCGTCCGCGAGCGCCTTGTCGATCTCGGCGACCGAGGCACGGTCAAGGAATTCCAGCCCATCCTCTGGGTCGATGTGCACGACGTCGCGGACCCACGCCACGACCTCGGGCCACTGGTAGAGCATCGTGAGCCGCCCGCTGCTCCCGGCACTGACGGCCTCATAGGGCTCCGGGAAGGCACGGCGGTTCGACCGCCGACGCCCGGCCGCCCACAGACGTGCGGCCTCGTGACTGACCGAGCAACGCTCCGCGATGTCACTGAGCGTGACCAGGTCGTCGTGCACACGCTCGACGCTCACGCCGCTCATGTGCTGGTGGATCCGGCGAGCGCACTCCAGAACCCGATCGCGAGCAAGGTCACGCTCTACGAAGCAGACCGCGTACGACATCGGGCCCACGGCGTGGAACGCCAGGTCGCAGAGCTCGCTCGGGATGGTGGCGTACGCACGCGGGTCTTGCAGGTCCAGCCCTCGCAGACGGAGGGCCACCCGGACGGTCACAGCATCTCCTCGGGTCGGCCGACTTGAACCATACATTCAGTGTTGGAGATCTCCAACATGTCATGTATCGGCACGCGACGCACCCGGGTTGAGACGCTCCAGCCGCTCCTCGAGCCGACCGCACCACCGGTGCAGCTCCCCTGCCGAGACCCGCACGCGTTCGGCACGACTGACCTGGCCGACACGAGCCGCCAGCCGCCTGGCCTGTGCAACGTAAGCCCGTCCTCTGCGAAGCAGGTCCGCCACGACATGCGGGTCGATCGGCTCCGACTGCTCCGCCGCGAGCGCCTGCTCTAGAAGCAGCTCCAAATCCTGTGCGGCATCCAGGGCAGTCAACTGTGCGGTGGCGGTCATCTCCTCGAAGGAGTCCAGGGCGGACCGGCGCGTCTCACCGCGATTCAGCATGTCCTCCGCTTCGGCCAGCAACTCTTGCGCTCGTTCGAGCTTGCTCAAGGCCTTGTCGTAGTGGTGGCCCTTCAGGGGTGGACCGTCGAGGACGCCGTGCTTGCAGCGATCGACCCGCTTCCGCGCCTCGATGGCGAAGAACTCAGCGCCCGAGGCCGTGCAGTCGACCTGGAAGCTGTGCTGCTCACCCTCCGGACCGGGGCAAGTGACGACGCCCCATAGGTGCGGGGCGTCGATGTAGTGCAGGCTCCATCCGGCCGCACGCGCGCGCTCCAGCGGTTCGCGCCAGTAGGCCTTCTGATGCGACGGCCACCTCTGTTCGGTGCCGTACGCGGTGACCATGGCCCCTGCCTCCCGCGTCGACTCCCACGCCTGGTTCACGCCGGGACCGGTCCACACCCGCGCTGAGGTCGCAGCCTACTGCGGCACTCCCTGCCGGCGCCTGGACCAGGCCGCAAACCTCAACTATCCGCAGGGAGCCCGCTGACGTCTTCCCGACGGAGTGGTTTTCGCTAGCCGGCCATGAGCAACGTCTGGGTCGCCAGCCGACACGGCAGGACATGAACCCTCCCTCAGCCGTCGGCACGATCTGGGGGATCGCGGCATGATCGGACACTCGTACCGGCTCCCCGTCGGCTCGGCGAATGGGTCGACCCCATCGTCTGCCGATTCGAGGGCGGGCACTCTCACACGCCGCGCGAGGCGAAGGTCGAGGGGTGGGTGCAACCGGGAGTCGGGCTGGGCTGTCTAGGCCTCAACGGTGACCTCTGCCACTATCGACTCCGTGGTCGGACTTGATACGCGTCGCCTCCATCCACCGCGACCGCGCGCGGAAGTTGGTGTTCGTCCACACGCCCCCGCTCCGGCTTGGGAACAGGTACGAGCCCGGCTCCGTCGCAGCGACTCGCGTCCTCGCGTATTCGTCAAGGGCCGCAGGCACCGGCACGGTCCGCGTCTGGTGCGTCTTCGTCGGCCCGAACACCGCCCCGCTGGTCCGCTTGGACTGCGTCGCCGCCCGGTGCACCCGGACGCCGAGACCGTGCGGGGTCTGCACGACGTCGTCGACCCGCAGCGCCGCCATCTCCGAGAACCGGCACCCCGTCGTCCCGAGGAACAGCACTACCGGCTGGCACAGCGGCGGCACCGCCATGACCAGCCGGCCGAGCTGCTCGGGCCGGAGCCAGTGCGGCTCCCGCTTGATGCCCCCGCGCGGCAGCGCCACCATCCGCGCGACGTTGACGCTCAGTCGCCGGTCGCGGATCGCGTAGTCGAAGACCAGCCGCATCATCGACAGGGCCCGACGCCGTGTCGCCGTCGCCAGCCCACGCGCCGTCAGGGCCGACATCACTCGCTCGACGTCGGCCGCCGAGATCCCGGAAATCGGGTACGCCCCGATCTCCGGGATCACGTACTTGTCCAGCAGGAACCGCGTGGTCTCCTGCTGCGCACCGCCAGGTGACCACGCGAGGCTTGCCACTCCTCGGCCAGCGCCGCGAACGTCATCCGCCCGCGCGCCGGGTCGATCCACGAGCCGGCGTCCAGCTTCGCGAGCTGGTCCGCCTCCCAGCGCTTCGCATCGACCCGGCGTCCGAACGACCGCTGCGCGATGACCCGGCCCTCGAAGAACACCTTCGCGCGCCAGGTCACGGTCCCCGTGGGGTGCGCCCGCCTGGTGACGGACATCAGCGTCGCTTCATCGGCATCGTCGGCTCTCGCTCGACCCACGCCGCCGGGAGGAGGATCACCGTGCCCAGCCGGCGGTAAGGGATCTGCTCGTGCTCGACCAGGTGGTACAGCGTCCGGGGCGGCACCCCGAGCACCCGCGCCGCGTCCTTCACGCGGTAGTACTGCCGGGCGGGGGTGACGGTGGTGCTGTCGGTGCGCTGCGCGGTCGTGGTCATGGTCCTTCTCCTTCGTGGTTGTGGTTGGCATTCCCTTACAGCCCGAGCACCGGTCCATCGGGAACCGGTGGCGGGACGCTGGTCAAGCGATGCGGCGTCGGCTGTGGAGGCACGGCACTCCACGCTTGCTGTGGACGCGCGGGCGGCACGATGGGTGCGGGCCGACCGGGGTGATAAGAAGCCCAGGTCTCGGTAGCGCTGGGCTCGGCGTGACTGGCCGCGAGGATCTGCTCGAGCACCTCGCGGCCCGACGACGGCGCCTGGCCGGGCAGGCACTCCGGGTCGGGTTGGTCGACGACGACGTAGGCGCGGTTCGTGTGGCGGCCGCGGCTCATCCCGACGTAGAGGTCCTCGCGGCCCATACCCGGGGCGGCGATCGTGTGGGTCTCATCGACGGTCATGCCCTGGGTGCGGGCGATGGTCGTGGCATAGCCGAGCTCGACGTGCTCGGCCACGTACTCGGCGGGAAGCCGGACGCTTGGGGCATCGGCGTGGTTGGCGGGCCGGACACGGAGTGACCCGTCGGGCAGGACAGCGGTGACGTCCCAGAGGGCGCCGTTGCGCACGAACCCGTCGGCAGTGGTTAGGCGGCGGTGGTTGCGTCGGGTGACGATCCGGTCGCCGACGCCGGCAGCCAGACCGTCGTGCAGGCCCACCCCGGCGGGTGCGACGTCGCCGGTGGTGATGCGGTCGGCGCGGATGCGGGCGTTGAGCTCGTGGACGGTGCGGTTGTCGACCGCCTGCAGCGCCGCGACCCTGCCCTGCTCGCTCGCCGTGGTCACGGCGTCGATGGCGGCGTCGAGCATCGCATCGTGCCCGCCAGAGGCGATGGCGCCGTGGGCCTCGTAGGCGTCGAGGGCCGCGGGATGGGCACGGCGCAGCTCGAGGCTGGCGCGGGCCTCCCAGGGGTGGGTAAAACGCCAGAGGCTCGTGAGCTCGACGGTGGGCCCGCGTCGGGCGAGCATGCCGAAGGCCCCGCCGGCGTCGACCGACCCGCGCTGCCGGTGGTCCCCGACGAGGAGAATCTTCGCCGTCGCTGCGCGAGCCTGCTCGACGATGGCGGCGAGGGTGCGGGTGTCGGCGAGGGAGGCCTCGTCGACGATGACGAGCTGGCCGGGGGAGAACCGCCACTGGTCCTGCTCGATCCGCAGCCGCCACTGCTCCTCGCGCGCCACCCGCATCTCGCGGAAGTCGCCGTTCGCTTCCCGCTCGACGGTGTCGGCGTAGCGGAGGGCGCGCGCCGTGCCGCCGTCGCCGGTGGACTCATGCAGCCACTTCGCCGTCGTCTCGCACGGGACGCCGAGTGACTCTCCGAGTGCTCGTGCCGCGGTGGCCGACGGCGCCAGGCCGACGACAGGCCCGAGGCCGTGCCCCCAGAAGGCCGTCACCGCGGCGAGGGCGGTCGTCTTGCCGGAGCCCGCCGGGCCGACCAGCACGTCGAGGAGGCGGCTGGAGGTGATGACCGCCTCGGCGGCTGCGCGCTGGTCGGGTGCGAGCTCGCCGAGGTGGTGCTCGGTGCGCAGCGGCAGCTGTCCGAGCATGGCGCGGGCCCGGTGGGGGAAGCCGTCGGTCTCGGCGGCATCGATGAGGGCTTTCTCGGCGTCGAGCAGCTCGGTCGAGGTGAACAGGGACTCGCCGACCCGGCGCGTGGTCGGGTCCCGGTTGTCATCCAGGTGCACGCACGCCGCCGCGGCGTCGGCGGTGATCGTGTTGAGGAGGGCGCGCCGCTCTAGGGGTGAGGCCATCCGCAGGAGCTTGGAGGCTCGGACGGCGGCGGCGCCGAGGTTCCACGTCGTCCAGACCGACCGCTTGGTCGAGACGTCGTCGAGGACCTGGGCGACCATCGCGGCCCGGACCTCTGGGCCGACGTCGTGCGCGTGGAGCGGCCGGCCGTAGGCGCCGGCAAGGGCTCGTGCGGCGAGGTCGTGCGGCTCGAGGCCGGTGAGCGCGCGGGCGCGGTTCGCCCACTCGGCGAGAAGCTCCGCGAGCGGCCGGACGGTCTTCGGCGGCCGCGTCGCGCGAGTCAGGTGCTTCCGGGCGCGGGTGGTCTCCACGCGCGTCGGTGCCCGGCCGTGCGTGGCCTCGAACTCGACGAGCCACTCCTGCTCGGCGCAGTGGATCTGCTCTGCGCGGGCGGAGAAGTGCGCCAGGAGGTCGTCGCCAACCCCGCTCAGCTCGAAGGCGGGGTTGCGGCGCGAGCCGCGGTCACGCATCGACCATTCCACCGGGAGGCGCCGCGCGACCTCGTCGGCCAGCAGTGCGTCGTAGAGCTCGGACACGGTGACGACGGCGGCGTGGACGGTCCGCCCGTCGACGCTGCGCCAGGCCCCGTCGGGACCCTGCACCTTGTTGGCGATGACGACGTGGGTGTGCAGGTTCGGGTCACCGGCCCGGGTGTCCCAGTGATCGAAGGCCGCGGCGACCATCCCGCGGGTTCGGATCTGATGACGGCCGCCGTCACCGATGCGCGTGCGGATGACGCGCTGCTCGACGAACTCGAGCGATGACGCCAGCGCTGCCCGGTGCGCGTCGTAGACGAGGACGCGGGTCGCGTCATCGGCCAGCGCCCACAGCACCGAGACGGATTTCGGGGCGGTGAAGGTCAGGTCGTAGCCGACGACCGCGTGACGATTCCCGTCATCGAACGAGCGGAAGGGCCGGCCGAGCGCGACATTGGTCAACGGGTCGCCGCCGTCCTGGAACACGGCCGTCATCGCCGACTCGGTCACTACATCGCCCGGGCGGAGCCGCCGGCTCGCGTCACCGAGCCCGGCGAGGCCCTCGCCGTACCAGCGGCCCGCCGGGCTCCCCGTCTGCTCGTAGTACGCCGTCAGCGACGCCCCCGCGTCGAGGCCGGCGTCGCCCGCGGCCACGTGCCGGGTCAGGTAGGCGTACCCGTCCCCGGCCGTGAGCTTGTGCATCGACATCACCCGCACCACCTCCCCTCGCGACGCCGTCGCTATCTGCAGGTGTGCGGCAGCGGGGGAGAAGATGCGCAGCTGCCGCCGTGCCGGCGTTCACAGGGAGGTGTGCCAATAGCCCTACCAAGCGAGCCATCCACCGGGAGCGAGCGGCCGCTGAGGGTCTCCAGGTCTAGGCCGTCCGGGGGAACAAGGCTGCGACACGGCTGATCTCTTCCTACCCTTTTCCCGGGAGGGAGTTCTCGGATGCCGCTGGTGGCCGAGCTTGATGGCGTGCGGGTAGTGTCGATCGACCTAGACGATGACGCCTGGGACGCGCTGCGATCGCGATCCCGCAGTGGCACTCTCCGATTCCGCGACTGCGCCTCAGCCGCCTACCTCCGCACCTCACGTAGAGGCTTGCGGCACTTCGCGCACGCGCCGGGGGCGGGTGGCTGCGGCGCGCACGGCAACGAGTCGGCCGCACACATGCAGGCCAAGTCGCTCATTATCGCCGCAGCGCGCGCCGCCGGCTGGCAGGCCGAGCCGGAGGTTCCGGGCCCCGGCTACCAAGCCGACGTCCTGACCACCTCTCCCAGAGGCGTTCGACTGAACTTCGAGGTGCAGCTCGCACGCGAAGAGGACACCGACTACCGCACGCGGACCCTCCGACGGACGGCTGACGGATGCCGCGTCCTGTGGCTGACCCGCTATCCACTCCCGCCCCGCCGAGACTGGGAGCCAGACCCGCTCGCGGTACCGGACCCGCGCGCGCCGCAGGCGCGGCTCGTGGAGACCGACGGGCAGCGGTTCAGCGTGCTCCTCGATCGGATGTGCTCGCTCGAAGAGGCGGTGACAGAGCTCCTGTCAGGAAGGGTCGCCCTGCGGCCGCAGATCAGTGGGGAACGGATACTCCGCGTCGTTCTGGCCCGGCGAGCGTGCTGGAGCTGCGCCCGCCGAGTGACCCTCTGGCGAGTGGTTGGCGAACGCACCGTTGGCACGTGCGGGCGATGGGCCGACGCCGACGCTGTGCGGCTGATCGAGCACGCGCATGCCGAAACTAAGCGAGAGCAGGCGCACGACATCCGGGCGGCGGTCGCCGCTCGCGTCAAAGAACTGCGCTGGCCCGCGATGGCGAGCCTGTCATCACGCGTCTCGAAGGAGGCGGGCAAGACGTACATGGCGTTCTCCTGCTGGCAGTGCGGCCGCGTGCAGGGCGACCACTACCTCTCGGGGGTCTGGCACGAGGCCGCCTACAACCCGGACCAGCCGGAGGTACTGATCAGTCGCGGCGCGAGTGCTGTCCAACTCCCCCACTGGTGCCGCCCGCCGGAAGGAACGGCGCCCTGTGGGAGCGGGCCCTCCCCTGCGACGCGGTAGTTGCGCAGGGGCAGCGGCGTGATGTGAGGAACGACCGCGGTCGCAGGCGAAGGGGCAACGCCGGCAGATCTGCTCTCATGGTCCACGTCGCAGAACGTCGGCCCGACGACAAGCGCGAGATCTACTGCCGAAGTTCCAAGTTCGCTGGCTTGCCCCTGCGTGGCGGAATGCGCGTGAAATTCCGGCCCGGGTTTACGGCTCGCGGCCCGGTCGCGGTTGGGGTGTGGCAGCTCTAGAAGTCTCCCGCGGCCGCTCCGCGCGTGCCGACCGCCGGCAGGCATCGCCACTTCGCGTGGTTAGCGTGTGGTCAGCGTGCACACCGGAACAGGGTCTCCCTGCGAACTTCCCGCATGTATTTCCGCAGGTCAGGGCGTTATCCACGAACCTTGGGCAACGGCTTCTCAGAGCGCCGGTCGAAGCTGCGGTCGACCAGCAGTTTGCCGATCGCCATGAGCATGCTGGCAGCGAGCGAGACCGCGACACCCGCAAGGAAGAGCCGGGCGTCGCGGCTCCACTGAAAGTCGCGCGACGTGTACGACAGGCCGACAGGCCCGACTCCGGCCGTCGTGTGTGCATCGTCACTGACCGAAGAGGCGGCCTCGTAAGTCCCGTAGACGCCAGCCCACGACTCGCTCGTCGACGCGGCATCGAGCCCGGTAACGATCGCCTGGCCGTAGTGCGGCGTCTCTCTCAGCCGGAGGAGGCGTCGTACCAGGCTCGCTTCGGCCGCTAAGGAGCCGTCCTCCTTAGCTGTGGCCGCGACGAGCGCGGGTAGCTCCAGTCGTAGGCCCCAAGGAAGCGCTGTGCGCAACGGCTCAAAGGCGACGTTGCAGTTTACCCAGGCCGAGTATCCGTGTGCCGTCGTGACGGCGGGATTGGGTGGAGCGCCCCCCTCCGGCGATCCAGCGTCAGCCCGGATCGGCATGTCCCACGTGCTCGGCTCGAGCGTCTGAGGCTCAATGACCGTGAACGTCATCGCATCAGCAATCTCAGCCGGAGAACCTTGCGCGGCACCGCTCGCGAGCGGCCCGAAGTCGACCTCCCGGTCGTTCAACTGGAGTCGGATGCTCTCGACTACAGCGATGCGCTCCGGCTCAGCCAGCTCGCCGTACTCGACGCCCGTCCTGAGCCGCCATTCCGTGTCGTCTCTACAGGGCTCGAGCATCAGCGCCGCATCCCCGCCGGCAACGATTGAAACCCCGGCGTGCTCGCCTCCGACGGGCAGCGTCTCGCTGCTGGCCTCGGTCCGGGCGCTCGTTCGGACGCTCCCCGACGGCGGGACGCCGCCGTCGGACTCCATGCGACCGATCCGTAGGTCAACGCCCATCATGCCGTCCACACCGTCCTCGGGCGTAATGTTCCGGAAACTGACGTCTGCCTGCATAGCGTTCGCCGATTCCAGCGAAGCCACCGCGAAGGCAGAGCGCACTCCTTGATCCGACGGCCGCGCCGTCGCGCTCGTGACGAGCCAAGCGGCGCAGCCCAACGCCGTCAAGAGAACCAGACCCGCGGCAATAAGCCGCACGTTCGACGACCTCGAGCTGTTCAACGCAGCCACCTCGACGCCAGGGCAAACGACCGTACGAGGGCGATGACTGTGGCTACGAGTATCGACGCGAACAAGCCTGCGGCCACTCTGGCGACGGTGCGCCGCTCAGTTGCGCCGACGGGCTCCAACCACATTACGCCGCCCGACTGAAGGATCGCCTGCGACCCGTCGCCGTAGCGCGTCCACCAGTCGTCCTCAACGGTCAAGACGCGCATGCCCCGGTCTGTGTCGACATGGTCGACGACGTCCGCGAAAAGGTTCACCGGGCGCTGGAACTCGTCGTTGCGGAGATCGTAGTGAGTAGCGAGATGGATAGGCCCCTCGCCCCCCTGGTCCGCCACGGCGGCGACGAGGTCGGGCGAACGGAACTCGTGCAAGTAATCGTACGTGTCGAGGAACGCGTCGGCTCGGAAGGTGCACGACGCGCGGGCGACCCGGACTGGATGGAGGGTAAGCTCTTCGTCTTCGCTTGCTTTCCACGACCTCTCATCGGTCGTCCCGAACCGCACCTCCGAGAGGAGGAGCGTGGTGTCGTTGAGCGTGGCCTGCGCTGTTTCCTCATTGAGAGTGTCTTGACCGGTGAACCCGAAGAGGTGCCCAGTCGCTGGACGTCGCTGTAGGTAGCGCTCAATAAGTTCGCGCGGGCCATCGGCCGCCAGGTCACCGCCCGTCAAGGCGGCATCGCTGTCGAAGAAGAGCCCTTGTCCGTCACAAGCAATGAGGGCCTCCGCGAGCCGCCCTCCGAGGACGGCCGTGACGGCAGCGTCGCGGTCGATGGACACCGTGATGTCCACCGTGATGGAGCCGCTCGACTTCAGATCGATGGCATCCGTCGAACTGATCTCCAGCCACAGGGAGCCGCCGGCTTGCGCCGAGTCAACGACGATGAAGCCGCGCTCCCAAGCGGGCTCGATGACGGGGATCCGCATCATGTGGATTGATGCGGCGATCCCTGCCCCGGAGACGCATGCGAGAACGAAGGCGCCGATGCGTTTCACGGCTGTGGCTTGCCGTGACGTGGCGCTGGCGTTCATGCCGCCTCCTGGGTTCGTCGCCGCAGCGGTTGCCTCCCGTGTGGAAAGGCTACCGATAAGAAGCCGGAGCCTGACCCGGTTTCCCGGACAGTTTCGGTTGGGTGATCATGCCGCCGCGGTAGCGGCGGTGTGAAGGTCCTCGAACTGGTTCGGGGACCGGTAGTCCAGGCCGGAGTGGCGCCGGATGGGGTTGTAGAAGCCTTCGATCCACTCGAAGATCGCCGACGCCAGCTCCTCGCGGGACGTCCAAGCACGCCGGTCCAGCAGCTCGCGCTGCATCGTCGACCAGAACGACTCCATCATCGTGTTGTCCACGCTCGAGGCGACCCGGCCCATCGACCCCAGCAGGCCGGCCGAGCGCAACCGGTGCCCGAAGATCCAGGACGTGTACTGGCTGCCGCGGTCCGCGTGAACGATCACGCCGGGGGCGGGTTGGCGGCGCCAGAGCGCCATCTGCAGGGCGTCGACGACAAGCTCGGAGCGCATGTGGTCGGCGATCGACCAGCCCACGATCTTCCTGGTGAAGACGTCCAGAACCGCGGCGCAGTAGACCTTCCCGGTGCTCGTGGGGTGCTCGGTGATGTCCGTGCACCACAACCGGTCCGGACCGTCCGCGCTGAACCGGCGCTGAACCAGGTCCTCATGCGGGGCCGGCAGCGGCCGCTGACCACGGCGCTTGCGCCGGTGACACACCCCGACCAGCCCAGCGACGCGCATCAGCCGCGCGACGCGCTTGCGACCGCAGGCGACCCCCAGCCCGAGCCGGAGCTCGGCATGGACTCGCGGCGCGCCATAGGTCGCCCGCGAACTCTCGTGGATCGCCACGATCGTCGTGGTCAGCGCCCGGTCAGCGACCTCACGGGCGCTCGGCCGTCGTCGGGCCGCCTCATAGAGGCCGGAGCGGGAGATGCCGAGCACCCGGCAGGTCAGCGCGACGGGCACCCCGTCGGCCGCCAGCTCCTGGACCAGCGGGCACTCATTTTGGGAGGACGTTCTCCCGGGCGAAGTAGGCGCTGGCGCGCTTGAGGATCTCGACCTCCATCTCCAGCACCCGGTTGCGGCGACGCAACTCGACCAGTTCACGGCGCTCGTCGGAGGTCACGCCCTCGCGGCGGCCGGTGTCGACATCGTCCTGGGCCATCCACCGGCGCAGGCACGACTCACTGATCCCCAGATCCTTCGCGATCTGGGCCACCGGCTGCTGACCCGAACGGGCCAGGTCCACTGCTCGGCGCCGGAACTCCGGCGGCTTGGCTGCAGGCATCCAGGACTCCCCTCCGAGGCGATCATCACCTCAGATCAGGTGTCCGGGAAAGCGGGTCATGCTCCCCCGTCGCACCGCCGAGGGCCTGTCCAAGCGCGACATCATCCGCTGCCTCAAGCGCTACCTCGCCCGCGAGATCTACCAGCGGGTCATGACCGACCACCGGGCCCGCCGCGACCTCCACCGACCGGCCCTCGCGGCGAGTCTTGACCTATAGGGGCGTCAACGCCCTCGCCGAGTCCACCATCGGCCTGTTCAAGACCGAGCTAATCCGCCGCCGCGGGCCCTGGCGGACCCTGGACGACGTCGAGATCGCGACCCTGGAATGGGTCGACTGGTTCAACAACCGCCGCCTGCACACCGAGCTCGGCGACATCCCACCCGCCGAGCACGAGGCCACCTACTACCGTCACATCACCGCGTCGACGACGCTGGAAAGCAGAGAACCGAGCCTCCACTGAACCCGGGGCGGTTCAACCTGCATCGACACTCCGCGAAGCGGTGCAGCTACGCTCGCGCCTCAACGACACCCCTCAGCTGCCCGCTCGAACAGGGCAGAGCTGTCAACGTGGGCCAGCTTGCCGCGTCACCGTGGCGCGCGAGCTGTACTCATCAGGCGAGCTGCCGCGCGGCTTCCAGGAGCCGCGCACCTATGGCCGCACCCAGCGGGATGGGAACGGCGTTGCCGATCTGGCGGGCTATCGAGGTCTTGGAGCCCACCCATTTGTAATCCCGCGGAAAGCCTTGGAGTACCGCCGCCTCGTAGTGGGTGATGGCTCGATTCTCCTCGGGGTGCAGGTACCGACCCTTCTCGGGCTTGAAGAACTCAGTGCGTATGGTGACGGACGGCCTGTCCCACCGGAGTCGACCCATGACGTCACCGGACCCGCTGGTGTGCCTTCGCCAGCAAGGCGGCAGCAGCTCGTCCGGGAGATCGAATCGGTTACCACCCGGAGGAATCGAACGGAAGCGGGCCCTCGAAGTGGGTGAGTAGTCACGTCCGAGGTGCAGCTCGTGAGTACGGAAAACTCCGGGCAGAACCATACCCTTGAAGGTGTGCGTGCGCTCCGGCAGCTCCAGCGAGTTCCAGGCGCCGTCGAGTCCACGGAACGCCTCGCGCACCGTGCGGTGCGCATCGGCATGCGTCGGTTCGGGCCACCCAGGGAACGGCAGGTCGCGATGGTGACCGATGAGCACCGCACGCTTCCTCGCCTGGAAGGCACCGTGGTCAGCGGCGTTCAGGACGCGGGCCTGGAAGGCGTAGTCGGCGAGCTCGGCACCCGGTTCCACGGCGTCGAGGAACTGCTGGTACTGCGCCGACTTCATGAAGGCCGCGACGTTCTCCACCACAAAATACCGGGGTCTCGCCCGGACGATCGTCCGGGCGTACTCACGCCATAGGGTGTTGCGCTCGTCCTCGGCGTGCTGCTTGCCGAGCGTCGAGAAGCCCTGGCAGGGCGGTCCACCCACGATGACGTCGACCGAGGGCACGTCCCGCGTTCGCAGCCACTCCTGGATTGGCCCGACGAATACGTCGGCCCCCGGGTGGTTCTGCTGATAGGTGGCCGCAGCCGCGACGTCCATCTCGACGGCCTCCACCGTCGAGTAGCCCCCCTGCAACCCCAATCCCGCACTGAGCCCGCCTGCGCCGGCGAAGAGATCGAGGACCGTCATCGCCGACGAGCCGCTTCCGGGCACGTCAGTGCTGCGCGATCCTTGGGGGGTGACCATGGGGCCCACGCTAGCCGGCAGCGGCGACACAACCGACGAGGCGCGCGGGATGCGCCCGAGCCCGGTGCTGGCGTCCCACATCCCGATCCCCGCTTCCAGGGCCGTCTCGGACCGGATGTCCCGGCAGCGCCGGAGGGACACGGGACCGGAACTGCTGCTGCGCCGGGCTCTCCATCGCCGCGGCCTGCGCTTCCGTGTCGACCACGCCCTCCCCGGCCTTCCCAGGCGCCGCGCCGACGTCCTGTTCACCCGTGCCCGGATCGTGGTCTTCGTCGACGGCTGCTTCTGGCATGGCTGCCCGGAGCACGTGACGCGTCCTGCGAGCAACGCAGCGTGGTGGGAGGCGAAGCTCGCGACGAACGTTCAGCGCGACCGGGACACCGACGCACATATGAGGTCCATCGGATGGCTTGTCCTCCGGTTCTGGGAACACGCGGACATGGAGCAGGCGGCGGACCGCGTCGCTCACGCCTGGACGAATGCTCACGAACCGCGGGCCAGGAGCCGATGAGACTCGGAGTGTCGGTGACGCCTTCTACGGTGGCTACCATCAAGAAATCCACAGGCCGTGAGGCCTCGGAAGGACTCCACAGTGACGCGGACCCGCAAGCTCATCGACGTCTCGCGGCCCCTTGAGGACACTAACCACGAGTCCGCCGGGGAGAAGTCGGTCCGGCACGGCCGCCCGTCCACCCCGCACCTGTGGTGGGCTCGCCGACCGTTGGCCGCGGCTCGGGCCGTGCGATTCGCCCCACTCATCGACGACCCGTCTTCGAACCCCGACCGGTTCCCCATTGAGGAGGATCGGAAGGCCGAACGGGAGCGACTGCACAACATCATCCGCCGTCTGGATTCCCCGGGACCATCCAGCGGGCCGTCCGCGAGAACGCCCGGACACTCCGGTCCGACGCCAGCCGGTTTGACGACGTGGAGTACTCACCGATGACGGACGTCCAGGCGGACACGCTGGCCAGCGAGGTTGTCGGCCGACTGATCCTCACTCCGGATCCGGCCTTCGTGAAGAGCCTCGGCACCCACCACACTCTCGAGTCGGCCATGGCGGACCTCGTCGACAACAGCATCGACGCCCAGGCCACGACGGTCACGATCCGGTTCATCACCAGGAGCGGTCACCTGGCCGGGATCTTGGTCATCGATGACGGAGACGGCATGGACGCCGACATCGCGGACCGTGCGATGCGGCTCGGAGGTCAGCGTGAGTACACGGCTGGTGAGCTCGGGCACTTCGGCGTGGGGCTCAAGGCAGCTGCCCTCGGGGTCGCGAACGTCTTGACGGTGTGGTCGCGCCGGTACGGAGCCAGCCCGGTCGGCCGGCGACTCACACGCGTCGACATGCAACGCGACTACTCGTGCGACGTGCTGAGCACCGAGGCGGCCGAGCGGTCGCTTCGGCACGGACTCGACGGTGCCGAACGCGGCACGATCATCGCGCTCACCGAGCTCAAGGCCGGCATCCATGGAGCCTCGCCAGCCGAGGCGGCGATCTGGCTTTCCCACGCTCAGCAGCGTGTTCGTCACCACCTCGGCCTCGTATACCACCGCCTCCTCACCGCCAATCGCGTGGTGGTGCAGACGGTGGAGGTCGACGAACACGGCAATCAGGGAGTGCCCACGCCGGTCCGACCTGTCGATCCCTTCGCCTACCCCGTCACCGGACGGCCCGGCTTCCCCAAGCAGCTGCACGCCACCGCGTCGGGGAAGGACGTCACCGTCACGTGCCACATCTGGCCAGCGCGCTACGAGAACAACACAGAGTTCAGGCTGCAGCAGAAGTCCGCCGATGAGACTCAGGGGTTCTACGTCTATCGCGCGGACCGTCTCCTCCAGCTCGGCGGGTGGAACAACGTGGCGAACGCCGGACCGCTCCGCAAGCTCGCGCGGGTCGGCGTCGACGCCGACGGTCTCGACGGACTGGTGCAACTCAACCCCGAGAAGAACGGCACACAGTTCAGCACGGTGCTGTCCCACGCGCTGGCGCGCGCGACCTCCAGCGCTGGAGACGACGCCGTGTCGTTCGCGGACTTCCTGACCGCTGCCGAGGATGTCGTGGTTCAGTCGAAGAAGCGGACTCACAAGCGCAAGCCCGTGGTGCGGCCGGACCGCGGATTCGCCGAGGGCGTTCGGCGAGCGATCGGAGAGGAACTCGACTTCCATGCGGACGAGGACGGCGTGGAGGTCCGCTGGAAGCGGCTCCCACCCGGAACGTTCTTCGAAATCGACCGGCCTGCACGGACGCTGTGGCTGAACCTGGTGTACAGGAACCTCTACTCCCCCGGCCAGAAAAGCCTGAACGACGCACCCCTCGTCAAGGCTCTGATGTTCCTACTAGCTCAGGGCCACTTCACGGGCATGCAATACAGCTCCGCGAAGCGCGACGAGGCGGCGGTGTGGCAGGCCGTTCTCGGAGCAGCCGCCGAGGAGGAGAAGATGCGACGGAACCGAGGAGAGGGACCACGATGACGTCCGACATGGGGCGATTCGTGCCCTCCGAGCGCCACCCGGACCTGCCCATGCTCGACGGGTACTGGGCCGACGGTCACCCCGCAAGGCTCCCGATCCTCGGTGCGCCCGAGTGCTTCATCGACCTGGATCCACCGCATCGTGAGATCAAGCTCAGCGTCCCGGCCGACGGCAAGGAGCCCGACCTGGCGAAGTTCCGAAACATCGACCTCGCCACCTACACCGACGACGGTGTCGACTGGTGGGAGATCCGTGTGCTCGCCGAGGACTCGTTGCACGAGGCGTACTCCCTCCTGACCCGCATCGCCGATCTCGTCCAGTTGAACCGGCAGTCCGTCGGGGTCGCGGCGTACCAGGCGCTCGAGGCGTACCGGGCGCTGCTGGCCGCGCGCGGCGCGATGAGCGAGGAGCAGCAGATCGGGCTCTACGGCGAGCTGCTGGCACTGGAGCACCTCTTGCGCCACGCCAGCCCGGGCGTCGCGGTGCCGGCGTGGATGGGGCCGATCAACGAGGAGCACGACATCGCTCTCGCGGACGTCCACTTCGAGGTCAAGACCACCAAGGGTGAGCACCGCCGGCACGTGATCAGCGGGACGCAACAGTTGCAGCCTCTACGCGGCGTCCCGTTGTGGCTGCTCTCCCTGCAGGTGACCCCGACGACGCCCGACGCCGGGCGGAGCCTGGTCGATCTGGTGGCCGACGTCCGTCAGCTCGCTGGCGGAGGCCAGCCGAGGTTCGACGAGCTGCTGCGCGGGATTGGCTGGCGTGACTCCGATGCCGACCTATACGCCTCCCACCTCACCCTTCGGAGCAACCCGCGCGCCTACCTCGTCGACGCGGCATTCCCGGCGCTGACGGACGATCGCCTCGGCGTTGCGGCGCCTCAGGCGGAACTGATCAGTGACGTGAGGTACCGGGTCGACGTGACCCAGTTGGACTACGGCGTCCCTCCGGCGCCGATGGACGGATTCGTGGAGCACCCTGAGGAGTCGACCGCATGACTGCACCCGCCTGGCAGCATGACCTGACGATGCTGCTCCACGCCGACGCTGATGCTGCGCCGCGGCCTCTCGTCTCAACGGTGAACGTGCTCATGGGCGGCGAAGGCCTCACCGAGGACGAGCTCGCTGCTCACCTCGAAGCTGCCCCCTTGAAGGACCCCGTGGTTCACCGCCTCCACCGGGCACTCCTGGCGTGGGACTCCGCCACCGAGGCACCGTGGGCGGCGCTCAACGGTGAGTCTGCACCGCCTCCCCATACCCGCCCCCGCCGACAGCGGGCATACTCCCGGCTCGGCATCTCGGACGAACTGGCGGCAGCGCTCGACGTCAAGTGCCCCGTGGTTGAGAAGCGCGAGGTCGTGATCTCCAAGGAGTTCGAGCCCTGGTACGAGGAAGCCAAGCACGAGCGTCAGAGCTTCTACTGGGCGCACTACGAGGACTACCTCCGCGAGAAGGGATGGGGCGCTGACGTCATCAAGTCACTCGACGCCGCCTCCGACGACGTCGTCCGTCGCCTGTCCGATCCCACTAGGCCTGAGGCGAAGAAGACTCGCGGGCTCGTGATCGGCTACGTCCAGAGCGGCAAGACGGCGAACTTCACCGGCGTCATCGCCAAGGCCGTCGACTCCGGATATCGCCTCGTGATCGTCCTTACAGGCACCGTCGAGATGCTGCGCGCCCAGACGCAGCGTCGCCTGGACAAGGAGCTCGTCGGTCACGAGAACCTCGTCCACGGGCTCGACACCACGAGTGACACCTGGCACAAGGAGTTCGACTACGCCGGTGACCCGGAGTGGCGCGACGGCGCGTCGTTCGTGCGACACCCCGGCATCGAGACCGCCGACGGAGTGCCGCGGATCATCCGCGCGACGACGCTCGGTGCTGACTACAAGCGCCTCAAGCAGGAACTCACCAAGCTGCGTTTCCCCAGCCGGCCGAAGAAGTCTGCGCCTCTGAACCATCCCGAGAACCTTGCGGCTGCGGATGCGTACCTGGCGGTCGTGAAGAAGAACTCCCCGACTCTCAAGAAGCTCATCACCGACCTCAAGGCAGTAGGAGCGAAAACACTGGCCGAGCTCCCCATCCTGATCATCGACGACGAGTCCGATCAGGCGTCGCTAGACACGACGAGCCCCAAGGTGAAAGCAGTGGCCGCCACGGAGGCCGAGCGCAAGCGGACGGCGATCAACAAGGCGATCTCCGAGATTCTCGGCCTCGCGCCGCGCGCGCAGTACGTCGGCTACACCGCGACGCCGTTCGCCAATGTTTTCGTCGATCCGACGGACGAGCAGGACATCTTCCCATCCGACTTCCTCATCACCCTCCACCGTCCGGACGGCTACATGGGTGTGGCGGATTTCCACGACATCGAGCGCGACTGGAGCTCAGAGACGCGCGATCTGACCACGTCCAACCGCATGGCGTTCGTTCGAGACCTGGAGCCGGACGTCCATGCCGCCGATCTGGACGCCGAACTCCTCGATGCCATGGACGCCTTTGTCCTGTCGGGTGCGATCAAGCTCTACCGCACTGAGCACGGTACGAGCACCGGCAAGCACCACACGATGCTGGTGCACGAGTCCGTCAGGAAGTCCGAGCACCGCGAGACGGCGGAGCGTGTTCGGGATGTGTGGTCCGCGCACCCGGCGACGTCGCCGGAGGGCATCCGACGTCTCGAGGCCCTGTGGGACGCCGACTACCGCGAGGTCTGCGACGCGCGCAAGGACGGTCCCATCCCCGAGTCGTTCGCCGCCATCAAGCCGTACATCGGGGCGGCGTACGCCCGGATGACCTCGGACGGCGATCCCGTCATCGTCGTCAACTCCGATGCCGAGCTGCAAGCCAACGCCAAGCGTCTCAACTTCGATGCCGAGCCGGTTTGGCGGATTCTCGTCGGCGGCACGAAGCTCAGCCGCGGCTTCACGGTCGAGGGCCTGACCGTGTCCTACTACCGCCGCGCGGCCGGGCAGGGTGACACCCTGATGCAGGCCGGACGCTGGTTCGGCTACCGCGGGGGCTACCGGGATCTGGTCCGCCTGTTCATCCCCGATGACCTCTACCAGGCGTTCGAGGCTGTGCTCCGCGACGAGGAGGCCCTACGGCTCGAGCTGGCGCAGTACGAGGGATTCGACGAGTCCGGGAGGCCGCTCCTGACGCCGCAGGCGGTGCCGCCCCTAATCCGTCAGCATCTGCCAGCAGTCAAGCTGACCGCGCGAAACAAGATGTGGAACGCCCGGCTCATCGAGCAGGGCGTCGGCGGCCGTATCAGGGACCTTTACATGGTGCCCTCCCGCGATGACGGAGACACCAAGGAGCACAACGTCGGGACGGTCGCTCGGCTCCTTTCACACACCACCGGCCCTGTGAGGGTCAGTGACGGCAGGAACCTGTTCGATGCCCGGATCGGTCTCGTCGACAACTCAGCGGTCCTCGACCTCCTGGACCGGCGCACGGGTCTGCGCTGGAACAGCGCCGTGTCGGAGCAGGTACGGCCGCAGGTTCGATTCTTCGAGAACGTGGCGCGCGATGGTCGGGTCGAGGGTTGGGCCGTGATGTGGCCGCAACTGGGCGAGGGGGGCGTGACTAAGCTGGATGGAGTTGCGGGAAGCGCCCGGCTCGTGGAGCGCGCCCGACGGCGGGGGCGCCACGACTTTTCCGGAAGTGACATCAAGCATCGTCGTCCCGCGGAGGCGTTGGCCGCGGACGGTCCGAGAGCGGAGGCGGCCTTCCAGGCGCTGGCAGAAGAGCGCAACGTCGAGCGCCTGGGCGTGGTCCTCGTCTACCTCGCCTGGGATCCGGGTGAGGCGGACGCACAGCGGCCCACCGCCGACGCACCTGCGGACTCGAGGGACATCACGGTGCTCGTTTCTATGGTGGTTCCTCAGGACGCAGCACCAGGCGGGCGCGCACTCGTGTGGGAGCGGGTTCAGGACGACGATCTGCACCGCGATCTGGCGGCGGTGGATATTCCGCAGGTGGCACGCTAGCGGTCGCGTGCCACCGGGACTCCTGCCTGCGCCCAGGTGGCAAGCGTCATCGTCATGCCCTTGAGGTCCTGTGCCCTCGAGGACGGTGCACGGCTGCCGGTGCCCGGAAAGTACCCGGTGGCGAGCCAACGGCCGTCGATCGGGAAGCCCCACGACCCGGCGAGCTGACGGAGCATGCGACGGAAGGCCGCTTCCCCGGCATCGTCGACGCGGGGACGCAGTTCGTCGATCCCGTCGACAGCCACCATGCGGAAGGCGCCAGCGAGACACCGCAGGATGGTGGCGGACGCGATGAGGCTTCGGGCGCGTAGTGCTGCCGCGCTCTCGGCGCCTGACGCCACCGGCGCCAGCCCGGGGACCTCGTCGAGGAGCACGTCGAGGAACCGCAGCGTCACATCCATCACGCCTTCCGGAGCAAGCAGGGCCTCACGCTTCTGCGTCGCCCGGGACTCGAACCCGATCGACGCCGCCCGGACGACATCGACGAGGGTCTTCGCCGAGAGGAGGTTCTCGCTCGCCCCGGCCATCCGGTCCTTCTCGAAATCCACGATCCCGTCGACCAGCGGGTGCTTCACGGCGAGCTCGGCGGCGACCCGGTTCACCAGGTCACGTTGATCGAAAGCCGCGACTTGGGACTTCGTGATCCCCTTGGCATTGGTCGCGATGTCTGAGAAGAACTGTCTGTGTTCCTCGATCCCGACCCCTTCAAAGATCTCCAACGTCACACACTCCGTCTGGAGGCGCTCCGACAGGCGAGTCCAGCGATCGAGACCGCTCTCGGCACTCCGCCCGGCACCGGTGTCGCCTAGGAGATGCGCGTTCTCCAGTGCCCGGCGACTGGTTCTTAGACCTGCCGCGATTTGCTCGGCCGCGATGTGCCATCCCAGGATGCGGTGCTGACCGTCGAGGATCTCGAGCGACGTCTTGGAGTCATCGGGGAACGTCAGCATGCCGCTCGAAACCGGCGGCACGGACGTCTCCTGTTGGAACCTGTCATCCAACCGCGTCTCGGTATCGAGTAGCAGCGGCGGCGTCGCCCAGCGCTCATTGTGCTGCCAGTACCGCGAGAAACCTTCGGCATGGGCAAGGTCGACGCGACGGTTGCCCGGGAACTTGTGGGCGGGATCCGGCTCCGGCAAGAGCTCGGCGATGGCCTGCAGTGGCATGGCAACCACGAACACCGCGATTCCCCCGCGGTTGTAGCGGTGCGCCGGGAAGGTGTGGACTCTCTGCGCCAACTGTCACTCCGATGTCTACGTGCTGTGCTCTTGATGTCGGCAGCACGACGCAGCATCTTGACGGTGTTCACCCGCTCTATGCGCGGCCGACACGCGGGACAGCCGGCAAGCTCACGCCATGTACGACTGGATCTTCTTCGACCACGCGGCGGACGGCCCTCCCGCGCCGGTTACCGACCTGGCGCATGATCTTCGTAGCCGGTTACCTTCCCTCGCCACGACCGAGACACCGACCGGCGGTCTGCACCGCCTGGATCTTCTCAGCGCAGTCGGACCCGTCGCGCGCGCCCACTCGCTCGGCATCCCGGATCGCGAGACGTTCGCGGCGACCGAGGTCGATCTCGTTGCGGGCCAGACCGGCGTCGCCGTGAGTGTGCAAACTGGCCGTGCGCGGACCAACAATGCTGCGCTGCTCGCGGCCTTGGCCGCTGCCTCGATGCCGAACATCCGGTGGCTGATCCTGCTCGTTCCCGAGCGTTACAAGGGCAGCACCACGGGCAGGCCCGTCAGGGACGACCTGGCCCGACTGGCTCGCAGCACAGGAGTGCACCTGGAACTCGATGGCGTACTTCTCCTGACGTTCTGAACCCTCGGACGCCCGTGTCCGACGGCTGACATCGAACCCTCTGGCGACCGCTGAAAGTGACCCCCTCGTGGTGCGATCAGTCGGTCGTGGCCGCTGGTGGTCGGCGGAGGTCGCCGGTCTTGAGCCGGTTGAGTCGGTAGGAGTCGCCGTTAAGGGCGATGACGTCGGCGTGGTGGACGTGGCGGTCGATCATCTCGGCGACGGTGTCATCGCCGAAAGCCTCGCCCCACCGGCCTAACGGCTTGTTCAAGGTGACGATCAGCGATGCGGGTTCGTAACGGGATGAGACGAGTTGGAAGAACAGGTTCGCAGCCTGGGGCTCGAAGGGGATGTGGCCGACCTCATCGATCACCAGCAATGAATAACGGCCAGGCGGCGCCCGGAACGGTGTCACCACACGGACTGCCCGCGCGAATTTACGGCGTTCGGAGCACTGTCTACAGCCCAAGGTTGAACTCCTAAAGCGGGTGTCGGCAGTTTGAATCTGCGCACGCGCACCGGGTGTGTGTTTGTGCAGGTCACAAACATATCGGCACCGCAGTTGCGCAGGTCATGTGCCTGATTCGCCGCTCTTTGGTCAGCGCGTCGCCTCAGGCGCGGACGGCCTGTCAAGAACGTGGACGGGCGCCTGCGGGCACCTTCACCGCCCGCCGTGCACCTCGCTTCATTGGACGTGGAGGCGGTGTGTCGGTCTAGACAATGTGAAAGACGCTCCACCGTCGGCGTAGGACGCTCGTCGTCCGCGCTTCCAACACCACGGCCCAGGGGAAGCGGCAAGGCGACGCTCGTCACATCCGACCACGACGTAAGTCGGCATGGGCAAGTCCGAACGTGACCGCTTCGGCCTCTACTCAGGCTCCGCGGCCGCTCCGCGCTGACGGCGTGCCCGCTCCGCGATCCCGTTGAAGAACTTGCCGGTGGCCTCGCTCGCGCGCACCACTCCGTCCGCCCCGCTACCGAGGGCCTTGTCCTTCACCGTCTGTGCCTTGCTGAGGGTCGCGTCGCGGGTGTCGACGACTGCTGCCAACCAGCGCCGCGCGTCCGCCGCCTGCCGAGTGGACTCGATCCCGACGACCGCCTGGAAGTCCACGACCGCGGTCACGACCCTGTTGCCGGACCGGACGACGGCGGGGGACTCGAACGGGTTGAGGAGCACCTTGCCGTTGGCCCAGCGGGCTGCATCGTTCATGCGGTCGATCAGGCGGGCGGTCGTCCGGGCGATGACGTCAATGCGGTTCTGGCGAGCGGCCCCGAGCCCGAGGCGGTGCCGGTCGAGCTCCTCGGGTGACCCGTCCTGCACGCGGTCGAGCTCGAGCACGCCGAGGCTTTCCTGCAGTTGGAAGCAGCGAGCCACCATGGCCAGCCACTCGTGGACCTTCGCCTCAGCCTCATTCGTCGCCTTGATGAGGTCACCCATGTCCGTCTTGCGCTCGAGCTTCTCGGCGAGGGCGTCGAGCTGGCGCAGGGCGTAGGCCTGGGTCCGTGCGATCGTCGCGGCGCCGGCCTGGACCTTGGACCACGTCACCTCCGAGACGCGCCCGACCTGATCGCGGACCGTCATGGCCTCCTCGACCATGAGGTCGACGCCGACCATGTCGGCGACGACCGCGTCCTTCTGTGCGCGCAGGATGTCGTCGACCTTCTCGTCGATCTGCGCCAGGTACTCCTTGATCTCATCGATCGACTGCTGCATCTGCTGCTGAGCCATGAACGTGCCGATGCTCGCCAGTGCGGCGGGGTTCGTGAATGTCGCCACGGCCTGACCGGGAGCCCCGGAGATCTGGATCCACGACTTGATGTCGCCTCGCGGCCCGATGATCGCGTGGCTGATTCCCTTCATGTCCGTCGGCATCAGCCCACCGAGCTCCTTGACCTTGCGAGCGGACGCCTCTGTCATCTTCAGCCATCGACCGGACTCCGCCGCGATGGCGCCGCCGGCCTGGAGCGTGGCCCCCGCGGTGCCGGCGCTCCTGCGCAGGGCCTGCGGGACGAGGTCTCGGGAGGCCGCCAGCCCCTGGGAGGTCAGGAAGCGCTCGACCGCGCTCGACTCACCCACGACCGCGAGCCCAGCACCGTCGCTGATCAGCTCGACCTCGTCGCCCATGACTGCCTCCTAGAATTGGTGGGCGCAGCCTAGGGCGAATCTGCCCACATTGCGGGGCGGCGCCCACCGCAACCGAATGTCAGCGCGGGCGAAATTCGGTGACCCGCTCACGCCTCGGCAATGGCGCGCCGGAGGACACGATGACCGCCCCGGCGATGAAGTCGTCGGGCAGGTGCGCGCGTACGGCTTCGCTGCAGACGATCGCAGGTACGCCCATGGGCAGCAGCGTCATACTGCCCACCTCCAGCACCTGCGCGAACAGGTCCCAAGCGAGCTCGCCGCTCACGTGGTTGACCATGAACCCGGTTGCCAGGTCGCCGATGCCGTAGAGGTCCGCCGTGCCGTCCTCGAAGCCCAGCTCGGCGAAGTTGAACTCGGGCTCGGTCCTCAGGACGTGGGGAGCGACGAGCGCGTGGAGCGCCGCGCTGTCGGCCTGCGCCGGTTGCCCGTCCACGAACCGCTGCACGAACACGTCGAAACTCATCGCAGGCCCCTCACAGTCTCTCCGCCGCGCCCACGGTTACCGCCGCCGAGCCGTCAGCGTGAACGTCGCCGGCAGCCGCTCCGGACGCTCCCGCAGCCGGTACTCGCCCACCGACTCGTCGAGCACCATCAGTCCCGGCAGCGCGTCCCAGGGCGCGCTGTCGTGCTCGGTCAGCGACGTCAGCTCGAGGCCCGCGTCCAGCACGGCGGTGACGATCTCGCCCAGCCCGTGGTTCCACTCCATCGACCGCGGCTGCGCGACCTTCTCGCTCCCGGCGTAGCTGTACTCGTCCTCCCAGACGAGCGGCTCGGCCTGCTCGAAGTAGGGCAGCTCGAGCGCGGGCGTCAGCCCGCCGGGCCCGGTGATCCACGGCTGCTGCGCGCGGTCCTCGTGCTCCGCGCCGACCGCCATGGCGAGCGCCGCCAGCATCACGGGGTGCCCGTCGCGGAGGAACAGCCGCCCACCCGGGCGCAGCAGGGCCGCGACGGTCTGCGCCCAGCGACTGATGCTCGGCAGCCAGCAGATCGCGCCGATGCCGGTGTAGACGACGTCGAACGTCCGGCCGCCGAGCGCGTCAGGTGCGGCGTACACGTCGGACCGCACGTACTCGATGTCCGCCCCGGCGCGCGTCGCCAGCGCGCGCGCCTCGTCGAGCGAGGTACCCGAGAGGTCGACGCCGGTGACCCGCGCGCCCAGGCGGGCGAGGCTCAGCGTGTCGGTGCCGATGTGGCACTGCAGGTGCACGACGTCGAGGCCGTCGACGTCGCCCAGCCGCGGGAGGTCGAAGCTCACCACGCTCGACAGGCGCTGCGGGTCGGCCAGCAGCCCGTCGATGTCGTAGGCCCGTGCGTGCACCGACGCCCGGCTGTCCCAGTTGGTGCGGTTGAGGTCCAGGTAGTCGTCGGCAGGCACGCGCCGGACGCTAGCAGCGCGAGAAAGGCCTGGGCCCCGCGGGAGGTCGCGTGGATGATGGCCGCCATGCCCCAGCGCGTCCGCCTGCTCGACGTTCCCTACGACTCCGGCCACCTCGCCGCGCGCCACGGCGCCGGCCCGACCGCCCTCGTCGCCGCCGGCGCGGCGCGACGGCTGACCGGCACGGGCGCCGTCGTCGACCACGCCCGCCTGGAGCTCGACATCCCCGACGGCTTCAGCATCGAGGCGGCCACGGGGACGGAGGTCATGCGGCGCGTCGCCGAGGACGTCGCCGCGCACCCCGAGCACCTGCCCGTGGTGCTGGCCGGCAACTGCGGGGTCACCCTCGGCGTCGTCGCGGGCCTGCGGCTGCGGGCGCCCGAGCGGCGCGTGGCCGTCCTGTGGTTCGACGCCCACGGCGACCTGCAGAGCCCGGCGACGTCGGCGAGCGGGTTCTTCGACGGCATGGGCTTCGCGATGATGGGCGGCCGGTGCTGGCAGGCGCTCGCCGGGACCGTCCCCGGCCACGAGCCCCTGCCCGACGAGCGCGCCGTCCTCGTCGGCGGGCACGACCTCGACCCCGCCGAGCGCGACCTCATCGGCTCCTCCGGCCTGACGTGGCTCAGCGTCGCCGACATCCGCGCCGGCCACACCGGTGAGGTGCTCGACCGGGTCGCCGCCCACGCCGACGCCGTGCACATCCACGTCGACCTCGACGTCCACGACCCCTCGGTCGCGCCCGCCAACTCCTACGCGGTGCCCGGCGGCCTGACGCCCGACGAGGTCCGCGACACGGTCACCGCGGCCGTCGAACGGCTGCCCCTCGCCTCGGCGACCATCGCCTCGTGGGACCCGAGCCGCGACGTCGGGGACCGCATGCGCGACACCGGGCTCGCGCTCATCGAGCTGCTCGGGACGCTCGGTCAGGCGGCGCCCAGCAGCGCGAGGTCCCGCCGGATGTAGCGCAGGTGCGCCCACTCCTCCTCGAGGATCACGCGGAAGCAGTCGCCGACGGTGGGGTGCCAGTCGTCGCCCGGGCCCCACGGGTTGTCGCGCTCCTCCGCGAGCAGCTCGGGCGTGGCCTCGGCCAGGGCGTCCGTCACCATCTGCTGACGCTCGGCGCGCACCGCGAGGATCTCCTCGTAGGTCGGCAGGTCCGTGCGGAAGACGGACACGTCGTAGCCCATCTCGGCGGCACCGGAGAAGATCACGCCGATCTCGTGGAACGGCTGCGACATCCGCAGGATCCCGCCGCGCAGCCAGGCGTCGGTCGCCAGGACCAGGTGCCGCAGGGTCTCGGCGAGGGACCACTCGTCCTCGACGTGGGCGTCCCGGAGCTCCGGCGGCGTGCCCTCCACCGTCGTCCGCCACGCCGCCTGCACGGCGGCCCAGCCCTCGCGCAGCCCCTCGGGCGTCGTCGACTTCTGCAGCTCGCGGCCCGGGAACTGCCGGTTGAGCTCGGCGTCCACGAGCGGCACCACGTCGACGCCGTTGACGATGAGGCTGCCGAACCACAGGTCGTGGCTGTCGATGTCGAGCCCGTCCACGTCGACGGCGCGCATCGTCACGCCGCTGAGGTCGGCGAACCGGAGCGTGGCGCCCTTGAAGCTCGCCCGGAGGAAGGTCGCGCCCTCGAACTCCTTCGTGCGGGAGTATGTCGTCATCGCCCCAGGATGCACCCGTGCGCAACCCCCCGGACGGACCGCTCCGGTGTCGAGCCGCGGCGACGGCGCCGAGCGCACCGTGGACCACGTGCACTGCTGGGTCACGGCGCTGCCGTGGGGCGAGGACGGCGTCGGGATCTGGTCGCAGGACGGCGTGATCGCCGTCGCCGGGCACAACTGGGAAGGGACTCCTGACCTCGGCCGACGTCGGCTCCGGTTCCGACCACGGCGCAGTTGGTGGTTGACTGAACCTCGGCACGTGCGCACGCCCGCGGGGAGGCGGACGCAGGTGCCCGCTCGGCGCCGGATCGCTCTCGGCGCCTGCACCGACCACTGGTCGGCGGAGCCGGGATCGTTCCGCCCTGACCCGGCGCCCACCGCGGCGCCTCGGTGGTCAGCGACTCGAGCGCGGGCCTGTGCCCGCGCGGTTCGGGCGGCTGCGGCGCGGTGCGCCGCGCGACCGCAGCGCGTGCGTCGAAGGAGGAGTTCGTGGCAGGACAAGGCCGCCGTCGATCCGGTGGTGGGCGCGCCGATGCCGGCACCCAGCGTCGCCGGTCCCCGCGCCGCGACGAGCAGGGGCTCATCCCCGTGCTCGCCGACGTCGCCCGCGAGGTGGACAACGCCGTGCGCCAGCCGCCCACGCGTCCCGCCGTTCGGGTGAAGTTCCAGGTCGTCGCGCTGCTGGTCCGCGAGGAGCGGGCGCGGGTCATGGCCGACGAGGAGCTGTCCGCCGCCAAGCGCACCCAGGAGCTCAAGCGGCTCGACGGCGTCGCGACGATCCTGGCGAAGATCGCCGCCCGCGACACGTCCCTGCTCGGCCTCCTGGCCGACGACGCCCGCGTCTCCGACACGGCCCGCGCGCTCAAGGCGAGCATGATGCGCGACGCCGGCATGGAGCCGCCCGAGGAGCCCGAGCCCGAACCCGCGCCCGCGCCGGCGCCCGGTTCCGAGAAGCGCGTGGTGCCGCGCTCGGTGATCTCCCGCCAGCTCGCGAACCCGTTCCTCGCCCCCGACTTCGAGGCCGCCGCCGAGCGCAGCGCCGCCCGCGCCCGCCGCCTTGCCGGGTGGGAGCTGCTCGAGCCGCTCTTCCGCTCCTTCGAGTACGCGGCCACGGGCGCCCCGGCGTGCATGCCGCTGCCCGACGGCCGCCTGGTGTCCGCGCCGCTCGGCCGCGAGCTCATGCCGCACCAGGCGCAGGTCGTCGCCGCGGCGGCCCGCGGGCACCGCACGTTCCTGCTCGCCGACGAGCCCGGCCTCGGCAAGACCGCGCAGGCGCTGCTCGCCGCGCAGGCCGCCGACGCCTTCCCGCTGCTGGTCGTGGTCCCCAACGTCGTCAAGACGAACTGGGCGCACGAGGTCGGGATGTGGACGCCGCACCGCCGCGCCACGGTGCTGCACGGCGACGGCGAGGACGTCGACGCGTTCGCCGACGTCGTCATCGTCAACTACGAGATCCTCGACCGGCACGTGGGCTGGCTCGGTGACCTGGGCTTCCGCGGCATGGTCGTCGACGAGGCGCACTTCATCAAGAACAAGTCGTCCCAGCGCTCGCAGAACGTGCTCGCGCTCTCGGAGCGGATCCGGGAGCGGACCGCGCGGCCGCTGCTCATGGCGCTGACCGGTACGCCGCTCATCAACGACATCGAGGACTTCCGCGCCATCTGGCAGTTCCTCGGCTGGATCGACGACGAGAAGCCGATCGGCGCGCTGATGACCGCGCTCGAGGAGACCGGGCTGACGCCGGCCGACCCCGGCTTCTACGCCTCCGCGCGCGAGAACGTGATCAAGATGGGCATCGTGCGCCGCCGCAAGGTCGACGTCGTCGCCGACATCCCCGCGCGCCGGGTGGCCGACCTGCCGGTCGAGCTCGACGGCGCCGTCGGCCGCTCCATCCGCGCGTCGGAGCAGGCGCTCGCGCGCCGGATGGTCGAGCAGTACAAGACCGCGCGCCAGATGCGCCCCGACGAGGAACTCGTGGACGGCCTCGACCTGCGGCTGGTGCGCCGCGTGGCGGCGTCGGAGCTCAAGGACTCGAGCTCGAAGGCCAAGGGCGAGAACGTCTTCACGATGGTGCGGCGGATCGGCCAGGCCAAGGCCGGGCTCGCGGCCGACTACGCCGCGCAGCTGGCCCGCAACGTGGGCAAGGTCGTGTTCTTCGCCAAGCACGTCGACGTCATGGATCAGGCCGAGCAGACCTTCGCCGACCGCGGCATCCGCTACGCCTCGATCCGCGGCGACCAGAGCGCCAAGGTGCGCGAGAAGAACATCGCCGCCTTCACGGACGAGCCCGACGTGCAGATCGCCGTGTGCTCGCTCATGGCCGCCGGCGTGGGGCTGAACCTCCAGGTCGCCTCCAACCTGGTGCTGGCCGAGCTGTCGTGGACCGACGCGGAGCAGACCCAGGCCATCGACCGCATCCACCGCATCGGCCAGTCCGAGCCGGTCACGGCGTGGCGGATCATCGCCGCGCAGACCATCGACGCCAAGATCGCCGAGCTGATCGACAGCAAGTCGGGGCTGGCCGCGCGCGCGTTGGACGGGGCGGGGGAGAGCGACGCGTCGTCGACCGACGTGCAGCTCGAGGCGCTGGTCTCGCTGCTCACCGACGCGCTGGCCGCGGAGGGCGTGGGCTGACGGGACGCGCCGTCGTGGCGCCGGCTCGTCACGTCGGCGGCGTCCCCGTTCGTCCGCCGGTGGCGGAACCTCTCGGCGCCCAGGGCCGTTGCGCTCAAGAGGCACGTCCCACCGGGGAGGTGCACGATCACACTGACGGGGCACGGCCCGGGGCGCCTCACGAGGGGAGTGTGGTGTGAAGGGCAACGCGACGTCCGTGCACCGCAACGCGGCACTGCTGTCCCTGGCGACGACGACGGCGGAGCGCGTCACCACCTCCGCGGACATCGACCGCCGGCTCGCTCCCGCGCTGGAGCGGCTGAGGCTGCCCACCGGCCTCCTGGAGCGCGTCGCCGGCGTCCACGAGCGCCGGAACTGGGGTTCCGGGCAGACCTTCGACGCCGCCGCCGTCGCCGCCGGCGAGAAGGCGCTCGCCGAGGCGGGCGTGGACCGCAGCGACGTCGGGATGGTCATCAACACCTCCGTCACGCGCAAGCACCTCGAGCCGTCGGTCGCGGTCCGGATCCACCACGGGCTCGGCATGCCGCCGTCGGCCGTGAACTTCGACCTCGCCAACGCCTGCCTGGGCTTCGTCAGCGGCATGACGCTCGCCTCCCAGCTCATCGACGCCGGGCAGATCCGGTACGCCGTCGTCGTCGACGGGGAGGACGCCGACGAGATCCAGGACGTGACGATCGACCGGCTCAACGGCGCCGACGTGACCCGCCGGGACTTCCTGCGCGAGTTCCCGACGCTGACCCTCGGCTCCGGCGCGGTGGCCGCGGTGCTCGGCCGGGCGGACGCCCATCCCGCGGGCCACCGGGTCCTCGGCGGGGTCACGCGCGCGGCGACCCAGTTCAACGAGCTGTGCGTGGGCGGCGTGAACGGGATGGTCACCGACGCCAAGGCCCTGCTCACCGGCGGGCTGGAGCTGGTCATGGCTGCGTGGAAGGAGGCCAGGGCCGACTGGAGCTGGTCCGCGATGGACCGCTACATCCTCCACCAGGTCTCGGACGTGCACACCGACGCGATCGTCAAGGCGGCCAAGCTCGACCGCTCGCGCGTCCCGCTGACCTACCCGAGGTTCGGCAACGTCGGCCCCGCCTCCATCCCCATGACGCTCGCGCACGAGGCGCCGTCGCTGGGCCCCGGCGACCGCGTGCTCCTCATGGGCGTCGGCTCGGGCATCAACACGGCCATGACGGAGATCGCCTGGTGACGAGCCCGCTCCCGGGCTCGGCCCGCTCGACGGCGCCCGCCTGCCTGCCCCCGCACGGCCTCGACGGCCTCGACCCGTCCTTCTCGCGCCTCGTCACGGCCGGGCCGGACGGGCGCACCTGGCACCTGCTCGACAACGCCGGCCACCTCGCCCGCCTCGGCGCCGCGCCGGTGGGCACCCTGCTGTGCGTGCACGGCAACCCCACGTGGTCCTACCTGTGGCGTCGCCTCCTCACCCAGGCCACCGCCCGGGCCGCGGCCGGCGGCGACGCGTGGCGCGTGGTCGCCGTCGACCAGCTCGAGATGGGCTGGTCGGAGCGCACCGGGCAGCGCCGTGACGTGCGGCAGCGCGCGGCGGACCTCGGCGACCTGACGGCGGCGCTCACCCTGGCGGGGCCCGTGGTCACGGTCGGCCACGACTGGGGCGGGGCGATCAGCCTCGGGTGGGCCGTGGACCACCCGGGCCTGCTCGCGGGCGTGGTCCTGCTCAACACCGCGGTGCACCAGCCCGAGCACCTGCCCGTCCCGGCGCCCCTGCGCCTCGCGCTGCGCCCGCGGGTCCTGGGGCCGGCGACCGTGGCCACGCCCGCGTTCCTCGAGACCACCCTCGCGCTGGCGCGCCCCCGCCTGCCGGCGGCGGTCCGCGAGGCGTACCGCGCCCCCTACCGCGGTGCGGGCCGCCGCGGCGGGATCGGCGGGTTCGTCGCCGACATCCCCGTGGACGCCACGCACCCGAGCGCGGCGGAGGTCGACCGCATCGCCGACGGCGTGCGCGGGCTCCGCGTCCCGGCCCTGCTGCTGTGGGGCCCGGGCGACCCGGTGTTCGGCGACCAGTACCTCGAGGACCTCGTCGACCGGCTGCCCCACGCGGACGTGCACCGCTACGAGGGCGCCGGGCACCTGGTCGCCGAGGACGTCGACTACGCGGCCGCGGTGCTCGACTGGCTCTCGGGTGCGGGTGCGGGTGCGGGTGCGGGTGCGGGTGCGGGTGCGTCGCCGACCGACCCGGCGACCCAGCCCTACCGCCCGCTCTGGCACCACCTCGACGAGCAGCGGCACAGCGGCGAGACGGCCCTGGTCGAGATGGCGCCGCCCGGCGGGGGCGGCCCGCGCGTGGTCAGCTGGTCGCTGCTCGCCCGGCGCGTGCGCGAGCTCGCCGCCGGGCTGGCCGCCGTCGGCGTGCGCCCCGGCGACCGCGTCTGCCTGCTCGTGCCGCCCGGCGCGGACCTGACCGCCGTGCTCTACGCGTGCCTGCGCCTCGGCGCCGTCGTCGTGGTGGCCGACGCCGGCCTGGGCGTGCGCGGCCTGACCCGCGCCGTGCGCGGCGCGCGACCCGACCACGTGATCGGCGCCCTGCGGGGCCTGGGCGCCGCCCGCGCGCTCGGCTGGCCGGGCCGGCGCCTCTCGACCACGCCCCTGCCACCGGCCGTGGCCCGCGCCCTGGGCGTCGACCACGCGCTGGTCGACCTCCTCGACCTCGGACGGGGCGTCGACCTCCCGGACGAGCCCGACCCGGACGCGACCGCCGCCGTGCTCTTCACCTCCGGCTCCACCGGCCCCGCCAAGGGCGTCGTCTACACGCACCGCCAGCTCGCGGCCGTGGCGGTCGCCCTGGGCGCGCAGTACGACCTGGGGACCGGCACCGGCCTCGTCGCGGGCTTCGCGCCCTTCGCGCTGCTCGGGCCGGCGCTGGGCGCGCGCTCGGTCACCCCGGCCATGGACGTGACCTCCCCGCGGACGCTGACCGCGCGCGCGGTCGCCGCCGCGGCGGCCGCGGTCGACGCGACGGTGGTCTTCCTGTCCCCGGCCGCGCTGGTCAACGTCGTGGCGACGGCCGGCGAGCTGGGCGCGGACGACCACGCGGCGCTCGCGCGAGTGCGGACCTTCCTGTCCGCCGGGGCGCCCGTGCCCGAGGCCGTGCTCGCCGCCGCGGGCCGCCTGATGCCGAACGCCGAGCCGCACACCCCCTACGGCATGACCGAGGGGCTGCTCATGACCGACGTCACGCTCACCGACATCCGCGAGGCCACCCGCGAGCGGCCGGCCGGGGACCCGGGCGGGGTGTGCGTGGGACGCCCCACCGCGACCACCCAGGTGCGCATCAGCGCGCTCGACGACACCGGCGCCGCCACGGGGGAGCCGACGGCCGAGCCGGGCCGCACGGGCGAGATCCTCGTGAGCGCGCCGCACCTCAAGCGCGGCTACTTCCGCCTCCACCTGACCGACCGCGCGGCCACGCGCGGCGTGCCCGGCGCCCGGTGGCACCGCACGGGCGACGTCGGGCACCTCGACGCCGCGGGGCGGCTGTGGGTCGAGGGTCGCCTCGACCACGTCGTCACCACGGCCGACGGCGTGGTCACCCCGGTCGGCCTGGAGCAGGCCGTCGAGAACGTCGAGGCGGTCGCGCGGGCGGCCGTGGTCGGCGTCGGGCCGGCCGGGACGCAGCTGCTCGTCGCCGTGGTCGAGACCCTGCCGCGAGCCCGCCGTCCGGGCCTCGCGCCCGCGGCGCTGGCCGCGGCCGTGCGCGGCGCCGCCCCGCGCCCGCTCGCGGCCGTGCTCGTGGTGCCGGACCTGCCCACGGACGTGCGCCACAACTCCAAGATCGACCGGGTCCGGCTCGCGCGCTGGGCCGAGGGCGTCCTGTCCGGCGGGCGGGTGCGTCGGCCGTGAAGGTGCTGGTCACCGGTGCCAGCGGCCTGCTCGGCCGGGCGGTCGCCGCCCGCGCGCTGGCGGCGGGGCACGACGTGCGCACCTTCCAGCGCCGCCCGAGCGCGGTGGCGGGCGCCCAGGACGTGCGCGGCTCGCTGACCGTCGCGCAGGACGTCGAGCGCGCGGTGGCCGGCGTCGACGCCGTCGTGCACCTGGCCGCGAAGGTGTCGCTCGCGGGCGACCCGGCGGACTTCGCGCGCGTCAACGTCGAGGGGACCAGGGCGCTGCTGGCCGCGGCCGCGCGCGCGGGCGCCGCGCGCTTCGTGCAGGTCTCCTCGCCGTCGGTCGCGCACAGCGGGACCTCGATCGTCGGCGCGGGTGCCGGCCCCGCCGACCCGGACCGCGCCCGCGGCGACTACGCCCGCACCAAGGCCCGGGCCGAGCTGCTCGCGCTCGCGGCCGACGGCGACGACATGCGCGTGGTCGCGGTGCGCCCGCACCTGGTCTGGGGACCGGGCGACACCCAGCTCGTCGCGCGCCTCGTCGCCCGGGCGCGTGCGGGACGGCTGCCGCTGCTCGACGGCGGCCGCGCCCTCATCGACACCACCTACGTGGACAACGCCGCCGCCGCGATCGCGGCGGCCCTCGAGCGCGCCGACGACGACGCCGTGCACGGCAATGCCTACGTCGTCACCAACGGTGAGCCGCGCCCGGTCGCCGAGATGCTCGCGGGCATCTGCGCCGCCGCCGGGGCGCCGGCTCCCCGCTGGAGCGTGCCCGCAGGGCTCGCCCGGGCCGCGGGCGGCGCGGTCGAGGCGGTGTGGCGCGTCCGGCCGGGCCGCGACGAGCCGCCGATGACCCGCTTCCTCGCCGAGCAGCTCTCGACCGCCCACTGGTTCGACCAGCGCCGCACGCGCGCCGACCTGCAGTGGGCGCCCGAGGTCACGATCGACGACGGCCTGGCCCGGCTCCGGGCGGCCGCGGCGCGCACCGACGGTGCCTAGGCTCCACGCATGCCCACGCTCATCCTCGTCCGGCACGGTCGCACGACGGCGAACACCGGCGGCCTCCTCGCCGGGCGCACGCCCGGGGTCGAGCTGGACGAGCACGGGCGCACGCAGGTCGCGCGCACGGCCGACCGCCTCGCCGTCGTGCCGCTGGTCGCCGTCGTCTCCAGCCCGCTCGAGCGCTGCCGGCAGACGACCGACGCGATCCTCGAGCGTCAGGCCGGATCCCCCG
The DNA here is from genome assembly GCF_014042015.1 of Actinotalea sp. JY-7876. Taxonomy (NCBI): domain Bacteria; kingdom Bacillati; phylum Actinomycetota; class Actinomycetes; order Micrococcales; family Cellulomonadaceae; genus Actinotalea; species Actinotalea sp. JY-7876. The sequence goes on from NZ_CP059493.1 coordinate 727,934, forward strand.
CACTGACGCTCGACGACGCCCTGACCGAGTGCGACTACGGGCAGTGGCAGGGCCGCGCGCTCGGGGACCTGGCGAAGGAGCCGCTGTGGTCGGTCGTGCAGGCGCACCCGTCCGCGGTGACGTTCCCGGGCGGCGAGTCGATGGCCGCCATGCAGGCCCGCGCCGTCGCGGCGGTCCGGCGGCACGACGCCGTCGTCGAGGCGGAGCACGGGCCCGGCGCGGTGTGGGCGGCCGTCTCGCACGGGGACCTCATCAAGGCGGTCCTCGCCGACGCGCTCGGGATGCACCTGGACCTGTTCCAGCGCATCGCGGTCGGCCCCGCGTCGGTCTCGATCGTGCGCTACGGGACGAGCCGGCCGGAGGTCGTGACGACCAACACCGACTTCGGGGACTTCTCCTGGCTCGCCGCCGCAGGGCCCGCGGGTGACGCGCAGGTCGGGGGAGGGGCCGGCCACGGCGCCGTCCCGGACGGCGCCGAGCACACCGGCGACCCGGGACAGGGCGACGCCCGCGCGGCACGCTCGTAAACTGACGACGTGCCCACCCTCGTCCACGAGTACGACTGGCCGGACCGCGTCGTCATCGGGACGGTCGGCCGCCCGGGCGAGCGCACGTTCTACCTCCAGGCCCGCACCGGCGCGCGGAGCACCTCGGTCGCGCTCGAGAAGGAGCAGTCCGCCGTCCTCGCCGAGACGATCGACGAGGTCCTGAGCCGGCTCGCCTCGGACAAGGACCATCCGGTCGCCGTGCCGGCCGAGGCCCCGGCGGAGCTGATCGACAACGAGCCGCTGGACCAGCCGGTCGAGGAGCAGTTCCGCGCCGGGATGCTGCGCCTCGGCTGGGAGCCGAGGACCGCCCAGGTCGTCATCGAGGCGTACCCGGTCGAGCCCGACGACGATGACGACGACGAGACGGACGTGGACGCGGACGGCGAGCCGACCGAGCCCAGCGAGATGCTGCTCATCCGGATCCCCGTCGGCACGGCCCGGGCCTTCGTGGAGCGGACCCGCCAGGTGGTGCGCGCCGGGCGGCCGATCTGCCCGCTGTGCGGGCAGCCGATCGACCCCGACGGCCACGTCTGCGACCTGACCGACCCCGAGTGAGCGCGGGCGCCGACCTGCACGGCGGCGACCTCGAGCTGATCGGCCGGATCACCGCCGCGTCCAACGCGACGTTCCTGGCCCGGGTCGACGGCGTCGACGTCGTCTACAAGCCCGTCGCGGGGGAGCGGCCCCTGTGGGACTTCCCCGACGGCACCCTCGCGAACCGCGAGGTGGCCGCCCACGCGGTCTCTCAGGCGCTTGGGTGGGACGTCGTGCCGCAGACGCTGCTGCGCGACGGTCCGCTGGGCCCGGGCATGGTGCAGCGCTGGCAGGAGCCGGACCCCGAGCAGGACCCGGTCGACGTCGTGCCCGCGTCGCGGGTCCCGACGACCGGCTGGCGCACGGTCCTCGAGGCGGCCGACGAGCGCGGGCGGCCCGTGGCGCTCGTGCACGAGGACTCGGCGGCCCTGCGCCGGATGGCCGTGTTCGACGCCCTCGTCAACAACGCCGACCGCAAGGGCGGGCACGTCCTGCCCATGCCCGGCGGTCACCGCTACGGCGTGGATCACGGCGTCACGTTCCACACCGACCCCAAGCTGCGCACGGTGCTGTGGGGCTGGCTGGGCGAGGAGCTGCACGCCGACGAGGCCGACGGCGTGCGCCGGCTGCTCGCGGACCTCGGCGGCGGGCTGGGGGAGACGCTGTCCGGCCTGCTCGACGACGAGGAGGTCGCGGCCCTTGCCGCGCGCTGCGAGCGGCTGCTCACGGAGGGCCGCTTCCCGGCGCCCGAGGGCGACATGCCCGCGGTGCCCTGGCCGCTGTTCTGAGGGCGTGCGCGGGCGTGCACTGCACGCGCCGCGTTCACGCCGCCGGCGGGTGGCGTAACGCTTGATCGCACGTGTCGTGCAGTGCACGACCCCGGGGGGCGGATCGTGGTCACCCCGGCAGGGCGGACCTAGCGTGCGTCACGCAGTCCCCCGCTGACCCGGATCGACCCGACGGCGCGGCTGGACCGTGCCCGTCGTCGTGCACCCGATCCGTGGAGGCCCCCTGTGAGGAAGTACCCCGCCGTTGCCCTGCTGGTCAGCGCCCTGGCCCTGGCGGCCTGCGCGCCGGCCCAGTCCGGCGGCAGCGCCCCGACCGGTTCGTGCGGTCGATCCTCTTCCCGCTCGTCGCCCCGGGCCTCGCGGCGGTGAGCATCTTCGCGTTCATCTCGACCTGGAACGACTTCCTGTTCGCCAAGACGTTCATCATCTCGGCGCAGGAGAACCAGACGCTGCCGCTGGCCATCCTCAACTCCTTCCGCCCGGACCAGAACGACTGGGGCGCGATCATGGCAGGCTCCGTGATCATGACGATCCCGGTCATGGTGTTCTTCGTGCTCGTGCAGCGGCACCTGGTCTCCGGCCTCGCCGGCGCGGTGAAGGGGTGAGCGTGCCGGCCGACAGCGCCCGCAACGACTCGCTCTCGCTGCGGCGCGGGCTCGCGCTGCTCGACGCCGTGCGCGAGGCCGCGGGTCCGGCCCACGGGATCTCCACGAACGAGCTGGCGGTGCGCCTCGGGGTCCACCGCTCCTCGGTGGCCCGGCTGCTCGCACCCCTGGTGGACCACCGCCTGCTGCGCCGGGACGCGAGCGGGCGCTACCACCTGGGCGACGGCGTCCTGCGACTGGGCCAGGCGTACCTCGCCGGACTCGACCTCACGTCCGTGGCGGCACCGCACCTGCGCGCGCTCGCCGCCCGCACCGAGGGCACGTGCCTGCTGGTGGAGCCGGCGGACGTGCACGTGCGCCGGCTCGACACCGTCGAGGCCGCGCCGCTGGTCCGGATGGCCTCGCGCCACGCCGACCGGCTGCCCATGCACTGCACGGCGTCGGGCAAGGCGGTGCTCTCCGTCGCGCCGGCGGCATGGATCGACCGGGTCATCGCGACCGGCCTGCACGCCGTGACGCCCAGGACGATCACCGACCCCGCCGAGCTGCGCGCCGAGCTGGCCCGCACGCGCAAGCGCGGCTTCGCCATCGAGGACCAGGAGCACGAGCCGGAGATCCGCAGCGTCGCCGCACCCGTCTTCAACCAGGTCGGCGACGTGGTCGCCGCCGTGTCCGTCGCCACGCTCGTGGCCCGCATGCCTCCCGAGACCCTGCGCGCCACCGCGCTCGCCGTCATCGACACCGCCCGCGCGCTCTCCGCCGAGATGGGCGCCGCGCGCGGCCCCGCGACCCCCCGAAAGGCCTGACCCGTGCCTCCTGCGACCACCGCCCCCGACGACAGGGCGCCCGCCGCCGACGTCGCCCCCGCGGTCCCGGCGCTGGTGCCGGCGCCGGTCGAGGTCGCGACGACCGGCGAGCACCTGGTCCTCGGCCCCGAGGTCCGGGTCGTGCTGGCCCCGGAGCTGGCCGGTGCCCGGCCCGTGCTCGTCGACGTGCTCGGCCGCCGCCTGGGCCGCCTCGTGACGGTGGTGCCCGACGGCGCCGTCGACCGGGCCGACGGCACCGCTGCCACCTCGCTCGTGCTGCGCCACGACCCGACGCTGGAGCCGGAGCACCACCGACTCGAGATCACGGCCGACGGCGTCGTCGTCGAGGCCGGCGACGCCGACGGCGCGCGCCACGCCGTCCGCACGCTCCAGCAGCTCCTCGGGCCGGCCGCGTTCCGCGCCGTGCCGCTCGACGACGCCCCGCTCGTGCTGCCCGGCCTGCGCCTGGTGGACGGCCCGCGCTTCGGGTACCGCGGGGTGCTGCTCGACGTCGCCCGGCACTTCATGCCCAAGGACGCCGTGATGCGGTTCATCGAGCTCGCGTCCAGCCACAAGCTCAACGTCCTGCACCTGCACCTCACCGACGACCAGGGGTGGCGGGTCGAGATCCGCGCGTTCCCCCGGCTGACCGAGGTCGGGTCGTGGCGCCACGAGTCCCAGGTCGGCTCCTCGCGGTCGACGCTGTACGACGGCGTGCCGCACGGCGGCTACTACACGCAGGACGACCTGCGAGAGATCGTCGCCTTCGCCGCCACGCGCGGCATGCAGGTCATCCCCGAGATCGACGTGCCCGGGCACTCGCAGGCCGCGATGGCCGCCTACCCGGAGCTGTCGGCCGCGGGCCTGCAGCTCGACGTGTGGACCCGCTGGGGCCTGAACCCCAACACCCTGAACACGTCCGAGGCCGTGCTCGACTTCTACCGCGCCGTCCTGGACGAGGTGCTCGAGATCTTCGACTCGCCGCTCGTCTCGCTCGGCGGCGACGAGGTCCCCGCGGACCAGTGGGCCGCCAACCCGCAGATCGTGGCGCAGGCCGCCGAGCTCGGGCTCGACAGCGTCGAGGAGCTGCTGCCGTGGTTCGTCGGCCGCCTCGCCGACCACCTGCGCGAGCGCGGCCGCCGCGTCACCGTGTGGGACGAGGTCGGCGGCTCGCGCGTGCCGCAGGACGTCGTGGTCAACTCCTGGCGCGGGTACCGGGGCGGGATCGACGCCCTGCGCGACGGGCACGACATCGTCATCTGCCCCGAGCACCAGGTCTACCTCGACCACCGGGCCGCGCCGGGCCTGGACGAGCCGGCGCCCGTGGGGACCGTGCACACCGTGGAGGACGTGTACCGCTTCGAGCCCGTGACCGACGAGGTGGCCGAGACGGTCGCCGAGCCGGGCACCGGCCAGGTCCTGGGCGCGCAGGCGCACGTGTGGACGGAGCAGCTCGACGGCCCGCGCCGCGTCGACTTCGCGACCTACCCCCGGCTGTGCGCGTTCGCCGAGGTCGTCTGGTCGCCGCGCGACCACCGGGACTACGAGGACTTCGACGTCCGGCTGCGCACGTCCCACCTGCCGCGCCTGGACGCCGCGGGTGTCGAGTACCGCCCCCTGGACGGGCCCCACCCGTGGCAGCGGCGGCCGGGGGTTCCCGGGCGTCCGCTGCGCTTCGACGAGCTCGGCCACCTCGTCGTGGCGGAGCACGGGGAGCGCTGAGGAGTACCGATCTGTCCGATTGCGTGCATACTGGCGTGATCGTCCTGGTCTGAGCGGGACGGTTTTCCGTGCGACCGGGGGGACGCCATGGAAGACGCTCGACGTCGTCGTCGACGGGTGCTGGCAGCGCTGGGGCCTGTGCTCCTGCTGCTCGGGCTGGTGTGGACGGGGCCGGCCCAAGGGCTCGGTCCCGGGCCCGCACCCGCGGTGGTGCCGGCGCCGACAGCCAGCACCGCGGTCATCACCGTCTCCGTCGGTGCCGACCGCCAGGGCACGACGGGCGTCTCGCCGCTCGCGGGCACGACGCTGCAGCTCTACGACGGCGGCTCGGGCGGCCCCACCACCCCGGTCGCGGAGGACTGGGCGACCTGCACCTCCGACGCCGACGGCGACTGCAGCTTCGTGGTTCCCGACACCCAGGCGGGCCTGTTCGGCTGCCGGGGCGCCGGTACGGGCGCGAACTGCGACCGCCGGTTCTGGATCGTCCAGACCGCGGCGCCGACGGGTTTCGTCGTCAACACGCAGCTGCGCACCGGGAACGGCAACGGAACCGGCTCCCAGCTGACGTCCTACCAGTTCCGGACCGGGAACCAGCTTCGCGCGGGCACCACCTACACCTCGCAGTCCGACTTCATGGTGGGTACCGGCAGCACCAACCGGACCGCGTCCGGCGGTGTGTGGCAGCAGTCGAGGCTCAATCCCGAGCCGCTGCAGCAGTGCGGGCTGAGCGTCGCTCTCATCCTCGACCTGTCAGGCTCGGTGACGCCGTCCCAGCTGACCCAGCTGAAGGGCGCGGCGGACACGTTCGTCGACTCGCTCGTCGGCACGCCGTCGGAGATGGCCCTGTTCTCCTTCTCCACGGCGACGCCCGCCGAGGGCGCGACCCAGAACTACCCCGGACTCGTGCCCATCTCGACCCAGGGCGGGGCGGACACGTTCAAGGCCCGCTACGCGTCCTGGACGGCGGGCGGCGGCACCAACTGGGACCGCGGCCTCGCGGCCGCGGCCGAGGCCGCCGCGACGTACGACATCGCGGTGGTCATCACCGACGGCGACCCCACCTTCTACTCGCAGCCCTCCGAGGGCCCGGGCAACTTCAACCGCGTCCGTGAGATCGAGAACGGCATCTTCTCGGCGAACGCGCTCAAGGCGCAGTCGACGCGCGTGCTGGCGGTCGGGGCGGGGACCGGCGTGAGCGACCCGGCGACGGCGAACAACCTGTCCGCGATCTCCGGACCCACGGCCTACGACGGCACGAACGCCGTGACGGCGGACTACTTCCAGGTCTCCGACTACACGGTCGTCGGGCAGGCCCTGCGGCAGCTGGCGCTGGGCGAGTGCGCCGGCTCGCTGTCGGTCGTCAAGCAGATCGTCGCCGCCGGCGCCGACCTCTCCACGGCCACGCCCGCCGGCGCGGGGTGGACCTTCAACGCCTCCACGGACACGGCAGGCGTGACGCTGCCGACCACCACGGCGACGACGGACGCCACCAGCGCCGTCAGCTTCCCCATCACCTACGAAGGGGGCGCCGCCTCCGGAACCATCGCGATCGACGAACCCCCGCAGGGCGCCGTGATCCGCCCGGTGGGGGGCGCCAACGCCGTCTGCACGGACCTCGGCACCGGGCAGGCCGCGCCCGTCACCAACGTCGGGACGACCGGCTTCACCGTGGACGTGCCGAGCACCGACGCGGTCAGCTGCATCGTCTACAACGAGATCGCCGCGCCCGCCTCCGTCACGGTCGACAAGGAGTGGGTCATCAACGGCGCCGCGCCGGTGCCCGAGGGCAACCAGCCCTCCGGCTTCACCTCGGAGCTGACGCTGACCGGGCCCGACGGCGCGGGCGCGACCCCGCAGGCCTGGCAGGTCACCCGCGACGGCTACGTGGCGGGCGAGGACGTGACCATCGCCGAGGAAGTGACGCTGCAGGCGCCGACCATCGACCCCGACCTGTGCGAGGTGGCCACGCCCCAGCTCGTGGAGATCGACGGGGCGGTGGTGACGCCGGTCGACGTCCCCGACGCCGGGTACGAGACGACCCTCATCCAGGGCGCGAACACCTTCACCATCCGCAACACCGTGACGTGCGAGTCCCGCCTGACGCTGGCCAAGGAGGTCCAGGGCAGCGCCGAGCCGACGCTGTGGAACCTGGCCGCCCTGCCCGGACCCGGGACGCCGGCGGGCCAGCTCCCCGGCCCGAGCGGGCAGGCGACGAGCGCCGCGGTCACCGACCAGGTCGTCACGCCACTGGTCCCGTACCAGCTCGCGGAGTCCGGGGGCACGCCGACCTACGTGCAGGTGGACCAGCGCAGCGACCTCCAGACCTACCCGCTGTCCACCGGGTCCTGGTCGTGCATCCGGGTCGACGCCGAGGGCGCGCAGGTCTCGGGCTACGCCGACGGCCTCAACGGCGGCGTCACCGTGCCCCTCGCCGCGCGCGTGAGCTGCACGGCGACCAACCAGACCGGCCAGCTCGTCCTGGCGAAGGACGTCGTCAACGACGCCGGCGGGACGGCGGTCCCGGCCGACTTCACGCTCCGCGCCGTCCCGGCGCCGACGGTCCCGGACCTCGACACGGTGGAGACGGCCGGCGCCGCGCGCGACGTCGCGCAGGTCTTCGAGGTCCGGCCCGGCCACCCGTACGCACTGAGCGAGACGACAGTGCCCGGGTACACGCAGACGAGTCTCGAGTGCGTCGTCGACGGCACACCGCAGGCGGTCACCGAGATCTCGGTGCCGCCGGGCGAGACGGTCCTGTGCGTCTTCACCAACTCCGCCGAGCCGGCGCAGCTCACGCTGCGCAAGGTCGTCGAGGCCGGGACGACGGGCGCGACCGAGACGCCCGCGAGCTGGACGCTGACGGCGACACCGCAGGAGATCGAGGGGCAGGCGGCCGTCTCCGGTGACGGCGCCAGCGGCGTCACGGACGTGGCCGTCTTCGCCGGCTCCTACGCGCTGTCCGAGTCCGAGGTGTTCGGCTACGACGCCGAGCCGTGGGCGTGCACCGACGCGGCGGGCGCGACCGTGCCCGTCGCGGACGACGTCGTCGACCTCGCCAACGGTGCCGACGTGACCTGCACGATCACCAACACCGCCAGGCCGCCGACGCTCACCCTGGCCAAGCAGGTCGTCAACGACGACGGCGGCACCGCGGACGAGCGCGACCCGGTCCTCACCGCGACCGGGCCGACCGCCGGGCTCACGGGCCGGCACGGGGACGACGCGATCACGGCGGCGCCCGTGACGGTCGGCACCTACACGCTGTCCGAGGACGGGCTGCCGGGGTACACCGCCAGCGACTGGACGTGCTCGACCCCCGAGGGGGACCGGCCGGTCACGGCCGGCGCCGTCGACATCAGGCCGGGCGACGACGCCACCTGCACGGTGCTCAACGACGACCAGCCCGGGACGCTCACGCTCGTCAAGCAGGTGGTCAACGACCACGGCGGCACCGCCCTGAACACCGACTGGACGCTGGCGGCCGAGGGCCCGACCACCGGGATCAGCGGGCCGTCGGAGAGCACCGCCGTCAGCAGCGTGCCGGTGGACGCGGGGGAGTACGTCCTGTCCGAGTCCGGCGGACCGGCGGACTACACCGCCTCGGAGTGGAGCTGCGCGGGCGGGACCCTGAGCGGCGACACCGTCACGGTGGCGAACGGCGAGGACGTGGCGTGCACCATCACCAACACGTTCGACGCGCCGCGGCTGACGCTGGTCAAGGACGTGGTCAACGACGACGGCGGGTCGGCCACCGCGGACCTGTGGACGCTCCGCGCGGCCGGACCGGAGACCATCTCGGGCGCGACGCGCGGCGCGACGGTCACCGACGTCCCCGTGGCGCCGGGCACGTACGCGCTGTCCGAGGCGGGCGGCCCCGAGGAGTACGTGCAGACCGGCTGGGAGTGCGAGGACGCGGGCGGGGACCCGGTGCCGCTCCAGGGCGACCAGGTCGAGCTGGCCGCCGGCGACGACGTGACGTGCACCGTGACGAACACCGACCCGCGGCAGGCGGGTACCTGGACCGTGACGAAGGAGAGCAGCCCGCCGTCCGGCACCCAGGTGCTTCCGGGCCAGATCATCGTCTACACGCTCCGCGTCACCCTCCTCTCCGGGAGCTTCGCCCCCGACGTCGTGATCACCGACGACCTCAGGGACGTGACCAACCGCGCCGAGCTGGATCCCACGATCCAGGCGAGCACGGGGGCCTACGGGATCCCGGCGGGCGAGGACCCGAGCCGTCCGTCGCAGCTCGTGTGGAACATCGGCGAGCTGACGGGCGACGAGGAGACCCTCACGTTCGCCGTCCGGGTGGACGACGACGTGAACGGGGAGGTGCTGCGCAACGTCGTGACGGCCGAGGGCGCCCAGCCGTGCGACCCGGCCGTCGACGGCGCGGCCGTCGTGGCGTTCGCCGCCGTGACGGCGGCGGCGGAGGACGACTGCCGGACGACGACGCACCCCACACCGACGCGTGGCGGCTCGGGGACGCCGAGCGGGCCCTGGTGGTCCGGCGGCTACCCCACGTGGCTCTCGTCCACCGGCGGGGGGAGTCCGCTGCTCCTGCTCGGCGCCCTGGCGCTCGTGGCCGGGGGCGCGGCGCTCACGGTCGGCGGCCGCCGCCGGGCGGGTGAGGCTGAGGCTCAGGCCGTGCAGCCGCCGGCGCAGGAGTGAGGGACGCGGGCGTGAGGAGGCCGCTGGTCGCGCGCCTCAGCGCGCCTCGACGCGCCGGTTGACGATCCAGGCGTGCTTGCCGACCTGGCGGACGCGCGCGAAGCCGAGGTCCTCGAACAGCTCGACCGTGCCGGTGAACAGGAACCGGCCCTGGGCCTCGCGGCCGGCGGTGACCTCGGAGATCGCCTCCACGAGCCCGCCGCCCTGACGCCCGATCTCGGCGAGCGCCCCCTCGAGCGCGGCGCGCGCCACGCCCTGCCCGCGGTGCCTGCGGTCGACGAAGAGGCAGCCGATGCACCAGCACCCGCCGAAGATCCCGTTGTTGCGCTCGACCAGCTCGGCGAACTGGTCCCAGGTGGAGGCGTCGAGCGCGCGCACGCGGTACGACGGCGTCGTCGTGCCCGCGCTCACGCGACGGCCTGCGCCAGGACGCGCGCCAGCTCGTCGGGCGCGCTGAGCATCGGCCAGTGCCCCGTGCCGAGGTCGACGTAGGAGACGTTCGTCGCTCGTGCCAGCTCCGGCACGTCGCCCGCACCGATCCAGGCCCTCGCGTCCTCGGGCGTGTACTCGGGGCACACGAGGACCACCGGGACGCCGAACCGCCGCACGTCGCTCAGGCGGACCACTCCGCGCGAGACGCCCTCCGGCACCGGGACGGCTCGCGCGTCGAACGCGCGGCGGGCGGCGTCGTCGAGGTCGGCTGAGTCCGCGCCCTCGAACGCGGGCCAGCCGGGGAACGCCATGGCGCCGTCGACGGGCGGGAAGAAGTCCGCGTAGCGCTCGCCGTCGGCGCTCGGGAAGCCGCCCACCAGGACGACGCCCGCGACGGCGTCCGGGCGGGCGTCGGCCGCGAGCCACGCCAGCGTGGCCGCGGCCGAGTGCCCGACGACCCAGGGGGCGTCCGCGGCGTCGACGGCGTCGAGGACGGCGGCCACCTGGTCCGCCAGGGTCGCCGTCGTGTCCCCGTCGCCCTGACCGGGCAGCGCCACGGGCACGGCGCGGTGGCCGTGCGCCTCGAGCGCGGGGACGACGTCGTCCCACGCGGACGGGTCGAGCCAGAGCCCGGCGATGAGCAGGACATCCATGGTCGTTCTCCCGTCGTCAGCGGTCGTCCGACCACGCTAGGGCGCAAGACGGACGATCCGCGTCCGGGAATCGACGTGCTGACTCAGCGCGGCGCGGCGTCGTAGGTGTGGCCGGCGACGCGCAGGCGCTCGACCAGCACGTCGCCGAGGCCGGCCGCGGGCGTGAGCGAGCCCGCGCGGTCCGGCAGGCGGTCGCCGTCCAGGGCCAGCGCGAGGGCCGACTGGCCGATCATGACGGCGGTCGCGGCGTAGCCCGGGTCGCCGGACCCGGCGGCGACCGCGCCGTAGTGACGGCCCGTCGTGGTCAGCGCGTGGACGGTCATGCGGAAGCGGCCGGTACGGCGCGTCTCCTCGTCGGGGCCCTCCCCGGGCCCGGGCAGGACGCGGTCGAGCAGCCCGCGCGTCGGCGGCAGCGCGATGACGCCGGCGGCGAGGCCCAGGCCCGCCGTGAGCCCGACGGCAGCCGCCGCGCCCCGTGGCCCTGGCCCGGTCCCCGCCACCTCGCCGTAGCGCAGCGTGCGGCCGTAGGCCCAGCCCTGCAGCGCGTTCGAGCGGCGCACGACGCGGGTGTTGAACGACGCCATCGGGAACGGCGCGACCCAGCCGCCGTCGACGGTGCGGCCGGGTGCGGGGGCGTCGGGCGGCTGCGGGACGTCGGGTTCGGCGGCGCGGTCCGGGCTCAGGGCGTAGGGGTCCGCCAGGAGGCGGCGCGCCGCGGGGTCCCGGACGGCCAGCTCCACGACGCCGCGCATCGTGGCGAGGGTGCCGCCGCTCACGCCGCCCCGCGCGGTGGCGACGGTGCGCACGTGGGCGAGGGTGCCGGCGTCGTCGGCGGCGACGCGGCGGTGCAGCGTGAGGAGGGCGAGGTCCGAGGGCACGGCGTCGTAGCCGCAGGCGTGGACGAGGCGCGCCCCCGACGCGCGGGCGACGTCGTCGTACCGGTCGATGACCTGGCGGACGAACGGGGTCTCGCCCGTGAGGTCGGCGTAGTGCGTGCCCGCGCGGGCGCAGGCGGCCACGACGGGCAGGCCGTAGCGCAGGTACGGGCCGACGGTGCTCACGACCACGCGCGCGGCGGCCGCCATCGCGTCGAGGGACGCGTCGTCGGTCGAGTCGGCCGTGAGCAGGGGCCAGCCGTGGGTGCGCGGCGGCAGGGCGGCGCGCACGGCCTCGAGCTTCTCGCGGGACCGGCCGGCCAGCGCGATCCGCACGTCGGCGGGGGCGTGGTGCGCGAGGTGCTCGGCCACCAGGGCGCCGACGAAGCCGGTGGCACCGAAGACGACGACGTCGTGCTCACGCGGATGGCTCATCCGGCGATGGTCCGCGGCGGGCGGACGATCGGCAACCGGCGTCGCCATCCGACCCCAACGCGGCACCTTGTGCGGCCGCGGGTACGTCACGGTTCGGTCACGTGGGACCCGGTTCCTTGACAGTGATTCTGTAAGGAAGGTGTACTAACAAACGTGGCAATGGCGCGCATGCTTCGACCGACCAGCAAGGTCCTGCCCGAGGACGGCCGCGCCCACAACCGCGCGATGCTCCTGCAGCACCTCTTCCACTCCGGCCCCTCCTCGCGGGCCGACCTGGCGCGCGCGACCGGCCTGACGCGCGTGACCGTCTCGGACCTCATGACCTCCCTCGTGGCCGAGGGCCTCGTCGCCGAGCTGGGGGCCCAGCCCGAGGGGCGCGTGGGCAAGCCGGCCACCCGCCTGCGGCTGTGCAGCGACGCCTTCCAGATCGTCGCCATCGACCTGACCGACGACGCGCGGATCCACGGCGCGGTCGTCGACCTCGCGGGGGAGCGTCGTGCGCGCCTGACGGTGCACGCCGACGGGCTCGAGGGGGACGCCGCCGTCGAGGCCGTGGTGGAGCTCGCCCGCTCGCTCGTCGAGCTGGCGGACCAGACGCTGCTCGGTGTCGGCATCGGCTCGCCCGGCGTGGTCGACTCCCGCGGCACGGTCGTCCAGGCCCCGAACCGCCAGTGGTACGACGTCCCGCTCGCGACGATCGTCTCCGACGCCCTCGGCCTGCCCGTCCACGTCGCCAACGACGCCAACGCCGCCGTCCTCGGGGAGTTCACCTACGGCGGGGCCGAGGCCGCGGGCGTCCTCGCCCTGACGGTCGGGCAGGGCGTCGGCGCGGGCATCGTGGTCGACGGCGCGCTCGTGCAGGGCCGCGAGCACGCGGCGGGCGAGCTGGGCCACGTCACGGTCGTGGACGAGCGCGACGACGTCGACCACGCCCCGCTCGGCCAGGCGGCGCCGTGCGCCTGCGGGCGCAAGGGCTGCCTGGAGACGGTGCTGTCCGTGCCCGCGCTGCGCCGTCGCGTCGCCGGTCTCGACCCGGCCGCGACCGACGCGGCCCTCACCGCCGTCGGCCGGCGCCTCGGCGTCGCCCTCGCACCGGTGGTCAGCGCGCTGAACCTCTCCGAGGTGATCCTCAGCGGCCCGCCGGAGCTCCTTGACGGTCCCCTGCGCGAGGAGGCGCTGCGGACGATCGCCGAGCGCACCATCCCGGTGATCGGCAACGGCGTGAGGCTGCGGATGACCGGCCTGGGGGAGGACGGCACGCTCCTCGGCGCGGCGGTGCTGGTCCTCTCCGGCCAGCTCGGGTTCAGCTGACGTGCCCGGTCCGCACCCCGCCGACCTGACCACGCGCGCCGCTGTGCCGGACGGCTGGTCCGTCGGCCTGGACATCGGGGGCACCAAGGTCGAGGCGGTCCTCGTCGACGCCGGCTCGACGCCGCGCGCGACGCTGCGCGTGCCGACCCGGCACGGGGTGGCGGGCGTCGTCGCGTCCGCGGTGGAGGCCACCGAGCGGCTGTGCGGCCGCGCCGGCCTGGCCCCGGGCGACCTCGCCTTCGTGGGTGCCGGGGTCCCGGGCATGGTCGACGCGGACCGCGGCGCCGTCTCGCACGCCGTCAACCTGGGCATCGACGGCGTCCCGGTCGCGCTCGGTGCGCTGCTCGGTGAGCGGCTGGGCCGCGGGCCGGTCCGGATCGAGAACGATCTCAATGTCGCAGCGCTGGGCGCCGCGCACGTGCTGGGCCTGACGGGGGACCTCGCGTTCCTGGCGCTGGGCACCGGCGTGGCCGCGGGGCTGATCCTCGACGGTGCGCTGCGGCGCGGGCACCTCGGCGTCGCGGGCGAGGTCGGTCACCTGCCGTACCGGCCCGACGGCCCGCGGTGCCTCTGCGGCCAGGACGGCTGCCTGGAGCTGTACGCCTCCGGCTCGGCGCTCGACGCGGCGTGGCCGTCGCGCTCGGGACGCCCGTCCCCGGCCGAGCTCTTCGCGGCCGCCGCGGCCGGTGACCCCGCGGCCGTGCGCCTGCGCGACGACTACGCCGACGCCGTCGCGGCCGGCGTGCGGACGCTCGTGCTCACGTGCGACGTCGAGCACGTGGTGCTCGGCGGCGGCGTCGCGGGCGTGGGCGCGCCGCTGCGCGAGGCGGTGCGCGAGGCCCTGCGCCGGCAGGCGGCGGCGTCGCCCTTCCTCGCCGGTCTGGCGCTGGACCGGCGCCTCCTGCTCGCACCCCGCGGCGCCGGCCTGGCACCCCTGGGCGCCGCGCTCGCGGCCCGTCGCGCCGTCCCCGAGCTGCTCTCCAGCACGCCGCCCTGACCGGGCGGCGGCGCATCGCCGCAGGTCAGCGGGGCAAGAGACGACAGAGGTCTCGATGTCGTAACGAAAACTCCAGCGGCCCTTTTTTGTTAGTAAGGCTTCCATACACTTTCCCTGTCGCCGACGACGGGGACCGCGGCTCCCGGGCCGCACGGACGAAAGGACCGACGATGTTCCGATCCCGAAGCCAGCGCCGGGCACTGCCCGCACTGGTCCTGGCCACCGGCCTCGCGCTCACGGCGACGGCCTGCACGGGTGCCGGCGGCGGTGACGACGACGGCGGCTCGACCGCCGACGCCAAGCCCCTGGTCGTGTGGGCCGGGAGCCAGACGCCGATCGTGGCGAACTACAACCCGTTCTCGCCGACCGTCCTGCACGGCGCCCTCGGGCCGATCTACGAGACGATGTTCCACTACAACAAGGCGACCGGCGGCGAGCCGGACCCCCTGCTCGGCGAGTCCTTCGAGTTCAACGAGGACGGCACGGCCGTCACGGTGACGCTCAAGCAGGACGTCACGTGGAGCGACGGCGAGCCCTTCACGGCCGACGATGTCGTCTTCACGTTCCAGCACGACCTGGTGCAGCCGACCTACATCACCTCGGTCGAGGCGACCGACGACCACACGGTCGAGTTCACGTTCGACGGGCCGCAGTTCACCAACGAGTCCAACGTGCTCGGCGGCCAGCGGATCATCCCGGAGCACATCTGGAAGGACGTCGCGGACGCGGCGACCTTCACGGACGAGGACCCCGTCGGGACCGGCCCGTACATCGTCGAGAGCACGTCCGAGGCGTCGTACACGCTCGTGGCCAACCCCGAGTACCGGGACGGCGAGGTCGCGGTCAAGAAGATCCAGTACCTCGGCATCGACGCCAACCAGTCGGCGGAGGACCTGATCCGCACCGGGCGCATCGACTGGACGACGATGTTCGTCCCCGAGCCCGAGAGCCTCACCGAGGCCGGCACCATCGGCTACCTCAACACCCCCCAGGACCCGACCGTCCTGTACACGTGCTCGGACGCGGCCGCGGGCTGCACCGGACCGCAGACCGACGTCGCGGTGCGCCAGGCGCTCGACCTCGCCATCGACCGCGGGACCATCAACGAGCGCGCGTTCGTCGGTCACGCCGGCGTGATCTCCCCGACCTACGCGCTGCTGCCCCGTGACGAGAACTGGATCGCGGACGGCATGCCGAGCGAGAGCCCGCAGTCGGCCGACGTCGCCGCGGCGCGCCAGATCCTCGAGGACGCGGGCTACACGGAGGGCTCGGACGGCTTCTACGCCAAGGACGGCCAGCCCGTCGCCATGACGCTGTCGTCGGTCGACGGCTGGAGCGACTACAACTCCGCCGCCAAGCTGATCGAGGAGCAGGCCGCCGAGGCCGGCATCAAGATCACCGCGTCGACCTTCTCCTGGAACGAGTACTCCGACGCCCGCCAGACCGGCAGCTACGAGCTCATCCTCGGCGGCATGATCGCCTCCCCGGTCGCGGACCCGTACTCGATCTACGAGGACTGGTTCACGACGGCGTCCACCGCTCCGGTCGGTGAGGAGCTGCAGCCGGGCGACTGGAACTTCTCGCGGTACTCCAACCCCGACGTCGACGCCGCGGTCATCGCCGCCAGCCAGACGAACGACGAGGCCGCGAAGCTCGAGCAGTACGCGGTCATCCAGGAGAACATCGTCCGCGACCTGCCGTACATCCCGCTCGTGATCAACGGCACGCAGTCCTTCTTCAACACGGAGGACTTCACCGGCTGGCCGACCGAGGAGGACATGTACACCTTCCCGCCGGCGTGGGGCGCCACCTCGTCCGGCATCGTGCTGGCCCACCTGAAGCCGGCCGAGTGACATGACGACCGAGGAGGAGCTCGAGACGAGGGGACCGCAGTGAAGTACTACGTCCGGCGCATCACGTTCTACCTGATCACGCTCTGGGCGGCGGTCTCCCTCAACTTCCTCATCCCCAGGCTCCTGCCGGGCGACCCAGTGGGCATCATGCTCGCCAAGCTGGCTCGCAACGGTGAGGTCACGCCTGCGACGGTGCGGAGCATCGAGCTCCTCCTCGGCTCGTCCTCGGACGCCACCCTGTGGGAGCAGTACGTCTCCTACTGGGGGCGCATCCTCCAGGGCGACCTCGGGGTCTCCATCACGAAGTACCCGACCCCGGTGGTCGAGCTGATCATGCAGGCGCTGCCGTGGACCGTCGTCCTCGTCGGCCTCGCGACCACTGTCTCGTTCGTCCTGGGCATCGGCCTCGGCGCCTGGATCGGCTGGAAGCGCGGGACGTGGGTCGACCACATCATCCCGTTCACCACGGTCCTGCAGTCCGTGCCGTACTTCTGGCTCGCGCTGCTGCTCGTGTTCGCGTTCTCCGTGACGCTGGGCGCCTTCCCGATCATCGGCGGGTACGACGTGTTCACGTTCGCCGGACCCGAGGTCAGCTGGGAGTTCCTCGGCAGCGCCGTCTACCACGGCATCCTGCCCGCGGTGACGATCGTGCTGAGCTCGGTCGGCGGCTGGCTGCTCGGCATGCGCAACATGACCGTCTCCACGCTCGCGGAGGACTACATCACGACCGCCGAGGCCAAGGGCCTGCGGCCGCTGCGCATCTTCACCACGTACGCGACGCGCAACGCGGCGCTGCCGTCGATCGCCGGGTTCGGCATCTCGCTCGGCTTCGTGGTCGCGGGCTCGATCGTCATGGAGCAGGTCTTCAGCTACCCCGGCGTCGGCAAGCTGCTCATCCAGTCGGTCCAGAACAACGACTACGCCCTGATCCAGGGGGTGTTCCTGTTCATCACCATCGCCGTGCTGGCCGCCAACTTCCTCATGGACATCGTCTACGGCTTCATCGACCCCAGGACCCGTCACCATGCCTGAGCCCTCCGCCACCCCCGAGGCCCCGCGGCGGCGCAGCGGCCTGGGGCTCGTGCTGCCCCGCCGCTCCGCGAAGCTCACCACGGGCCTCGTGCTCACCGGTGCCATCACCCTCTTCGGCATCCTCGCGCCGTACTTCGTGCAGAACCCCAAGTTCTCGGGCAACCCCGCCCTGGAGCCGCCGACGCTCGCCCACCCCCTGGGCACGACGTCGCTCGGCTACGACGTGCTCGCGCAGCTGGCCCACGGCGCGCGCGGCTCGCTCCTCGTGGGCATCCTCGTGGGGCTCATCGCGCTCAGCCTCTCCGTCATCTTCGGCATCGTGTCCGGGTACGTCGGCGGGTGGACCGACGAGTTCCTCTCGCTCGTCACCAACGTCATGCTCGTCATCCCGGGCCTGCCGCTGGTGATCGTGCTGTCGAGCTACCTGCCCGGGCGCAGCATCGCGCTCGTCGCGCTCGTGCTCGGACTGACGAGCTGGGCGGGCTCGGCCGTCGTCCTGCGGTCCCAGGCGCGGTCGCTGCGCACCCGGGACTACGTCGCCGCCGCGCGCGTCGCGGGGGAGCGGCCGCTGCGGATCATCGGCGTCGAGATCCTGCCGAACCTGCTCCCGCTGGTCGCGGCGCAGTTCCTGTTCGCCGTCGTGCTGGCGATCCTGGGCGAGGCCGGCCTGTCCTACCTCGGCCTCGGCCCGACCGGGTCGATCACGTGGGGCACCATGCTCAACGAGGCCCAGGCCGGGTCGGCGCTGACGCGCGGCGCGTGGTGGTGGTTCGTGCCACCGGGCCTGCTCATCGCGCTCCTGGGCGCCGGGCTGTCCCTCATCAACTTCGCGATCGACGAGATCGTCAACCCGAAGCTGCGCCACGTGCCCGCGGCGACGCGCGCCCGGCGCAAGCTCGCGCGCCGCGTCGACGCGCCGCCGGACGTCGTCGGCCCGTCGGCCGCGACCACAGAGCCGGACGAGCCGCAGGACGCGGAGCCGGCGACGACGACGACGACGAAGGCGGACGTCCGATGAGCGCCCCGGAGCAGATCCCCGCAGCGGCACAGGTTCCGGTCCTGACCGCGAGCCACGTCTCGGTGGACTACCTGGGCGACGACGTCGTCCACGCGGTCAAGGACGTCTCGCTGACGCTGCACCGGGGCGAGATCCTCGGCCTCGCGGGGGAGAGCGGCTGCGGCAAGACGACGTTCGCGTACGGCCTCAACCGGCTGCTGCGGGCGCCCGCGAGCATGGTGGGCGGCCAGGTCGTCTTCCACGACGAGAGCGGCACCGACATCGAGGTGACGGCCCTGTCGGGCGACCGCCTGCGGGCGTACCGGTGGGACAAGGTCTCGATGGTCTTCCAGGGCGCGATGAACTCGCTGAACCCGGTGATCACGGTCCGGGCCCAGCTCTTCGACGTGTTCACCACGCACCGCCCGGGCATGTCGCGGGCGGAGAAGGAGTCCCAGAGCCGCGAGCTGCTGCGCCTGGTCGGGGTCGACCCGGCCCGGCTGAGCAGCTTCGCGCACGAGCTGTCGGGCGGCATGCGTCAGCGCGTGATGATCGCGATGGCGCTCGCGCTGCGACCGCAGGTCATGATCATGGACGAGCCGACCACCGCGCTCGACGTCGTGGTGCAGCGCGGCATCATCCGCGAGCTGATGCGGCTGCGCGAGGAGCTCGGCTTCGCGGTCGTGTTCATCACGCACGACCTGCCGCTGCTGCTGGAGATCAGCGACCGCATCGCGGTCATGCGCCACGGCGAGATCGTCGAGCTGGCCGACTCCGAGACCATCTACACGGCGCCGCAGCACCCGTACACGCGGATGCTGCTCGAGTCCTTCCCGAGCCTGACGGGTGACCGGGGATCGTTCGTCCGGACGGGAGCTGAGCACTGATGGGCAACCTCGAGGTCCGCGGCGTCACCAAGACGTTCCGCCTGGGCCGCGGCCTGCGCCGCACGGACCTGCGGGCCGTCGACGACGTGTCGTTCACCCTGGAGCAGGGCCGCACCATCGCGCTGGTCGGCGAGAGCGGGTCGGGCAAGTCGACGATCGCCCGCATGCTCGCCAAGCTCGAGGTGCCCACGCGGGGCGAGATCCTGCTCGACGGCGCGCCGACGCCCACGCGCGGTCGTGCCCTGGCCGGCTACCGGCATCAGGTGCAGATGGTGTTCCAGGACCCGTTCGCGTCCCTGAACCCGTTCCACTCGGTGCACCACCACCTCGAGCGCCCGCTGCGGATCCACCGGCCCGAGCTGCGCGGCGCCGAGCTGGACGCCGAGGTGCACCGGCTGCTCGAGCGGGTGAACCTCGGCCCGGCCGCGACCGTGGCCGCGCGCCGCCCCCACGAGCTGTCGGGCGGTCAGCGCCAGCGCGTCGCGATCGCGCGGGCCCTGGCGCCCGGGGCGCGCTTCCTCATCGCCGACGAGCCCGTCTCCATGCTCGACGTCTCCATCCGTCTCGGCGTGCTCAACCTGCTCGCCCGCCTGCAACGAGAGGACAACCTCGGGGTGCTCTACATCACGCACGACCTGGCCACGGCCCGGCACTTCTCCGACGAGATCATGGTCATGCACCGTGGCACGGTCGTGGAGCGGGGCGCGGCTGACTCGGTGATCCTCGACCCCCAGCACGAGTACACGAAGACCCTGCTGGCGGCGGCGCCCGAGCCCTCGCGCCACGGCGCGCTGCGCGCCGAGGTCCGGGCCGAGGTCGCGGCGAAGCGGGCGTCGGCATGACGCGCGCGCTGCCCCTGCCCGCGCTCGTCGACGAGCGCCCCGGAGCCGGCTTCCTGGTCACGCCCCGCACCCTGATAGCGGCCCCCGCGGCCGCCGCCGCCGCGGCGGAGCGGCTCGCCGAGGCGCTCGGCGTCGAGCGCGACGCGCTCACCGACACCCAGGACGCGGCCGGCGGGATCGCCCTGCGCCTCACGGCGCCCGTGGCCGACCTCCCGGCGGTCCCGGAGTCCGTCGACCGCGAGGCCTACGCGATCACGGTCGGCGAGGACGGCGTCGTCGTGACCGCGTCCGACGTCGCCGGCCTGCGCCACGGCGCCACGGTCCTCGCCCAGCTCGCGGAGCCCGTCGGTGGCGGCCTGCTGCTGCCGGCGCTGCGCGTCGAGGACCGCCCGCGCTTCGCGTGGCGGGGCCTGAGCCTCGACGTCGCGCGGTCGTTCTTCCCCGTCGCGTCGATCCACCGGGTGCTCGACGTCATGGCGTCGCTGCGCCTCAACGTCCTGCACCTGCACCTGACGGACGACCAGGGCTGGCGCCTCGAGATCGCGTCCCGGCCGCGGCTGACCGAGCTCTCGGGCGGCACGGCCGTCGACGGCGGCGACGCCGGCTTCTACACGGCGGCGGACTACGCGCGGATCGTGGACCGCGCGGCGGACCTCGGGATCGTCGTCGTGCCGGAGGTCGACGTGCCCGGCCACGTCAACGCCGCGCTGCACGCCGAGCCCGCGCTCAACCCGGACGGCGAGCCGGTGGACGTCTACACCGGGACCGAGGTCGGCTTCAGCCGCCTGCGCCTGGAGAACGCCGAGACGGTGCCCTTCCTCACCGACGTCTTCACGGACGTCGCGGCGATGACCCCCGGCCCGTTCCTGCACCTGGGCGGCGACGAGCCGCTGTCCCTGGACGGCGACGAGTACGTGGCGCTGGTCGACCGTGCGGTCGAGGCCGTGACGCGGACCGGCAAGCGCGCGGTCGCGTGGCAGGAGGCGGCGCGCACGTCCCTGCCGGCCGGCACCGTGGTCCAGTTCTGGCACGAGCAGCAGGACGCCGACGTCGTCGCGGCCGCCGCGGCCGCCGGCGCGCGGGTGCTCCTCTCGCCGGCCTCGCGCGCCTACCTCGACATGAAGTACGACGAGGACAGCCCGCTCGGCCTGACGTGGGCAGGCTGCCTCACGCTCGACGACGCCTACGGGTGGGAGCCGCTCGAGACCCTGCCGGGGCTCGACGCCGCGCACGTCGCGGGCGTCGAGGCCGCCGTCTGGACGGAGACCATCCACACGGACGACGACCTGTTCTCGATGCTGCTGCCGCGCCTCGCGGCGTTCGCCGAGGTGGCCTGGACCCCGCCGCACCGGCGCGACCTCGCCGCCTTCCGCGAGCGCCTCGACGTCGTGCGCGCACGCTGGACCGCGCAGGGACTGGCGGCCGACCCCCGGTGATCGAGATCCGCGGCGTCCGCCTCGTCGCGGCGCCCGGCGCCTCGCACGCCGCGGGCGACCGCCCGCAGACCCGGTGGGACGTGCTCGTCGACGGTCCGACGATCGCGCGGGTGCGTCCCGCCGGCGGCGCGACCG
The DNA here is from genome assembly GCF_014042015.1 of Actinotalea sp. JY-7876. Classification (NCBI taxonomy): domain Bacteria; kingdom Bacillati; phylum Actinomycetota; class Actinomycetes; order Micrococcales; family Cellulomonadaceae; genus Actinotalea; species Actinotalea sp. JY-7876. Next base: position 749,493 of record NZ_CP059493.1, read on the forward strand.
AGGGGGACGGCGCCCACGACGTGATCGAGGGCGGCGGCCGCCTCCTGCTGCCCGGCCTGGTCGACGCGCACGTCCACGGCGAGGCGGCCATCTTCCGGCCCGAGGTGCAGCACGCGCTGCTGCGCCAGGGCGTGACGTCCGTCGTCGTCGGGCAGGACGGGGTCTCGTACGCGCCGACGGCGCCCGGCGCCGCGGCCGACTCGTCGTTCGCCTGGGCGACCGGCTACTTCACCGCCATCAACGGCGCGCACCCGCAGTTCACGGGCGGGTCGGTGGCCCAGCTGCTGGCGACCTACGACGGCGCCACGCCGCTCAACGTCGCCTACCTCGCCCCGCACGGGACGCTACGGCACACCGTGACCGGGGCCCAGCGCCGCCCTCTCGACGCGGCGGAGCGCGGGCTGCTCGTGCGCCGGCTCGAGCAGGCGCTGGACGACGGCGCGTGCGGCATGTCCACGGGCCTGGAGTACGTGCCGGGCCGGTTCGCCGACGAGGACGAGCTCGTGCCGCTCGCGCGCGTCCTCGCGCGGCACGGCCTGCCGCACGTCAGCCACATGCGCGGCTACCAGGACCGCGCGCTGGGCGCGTTCGACGAGCTCCTGCGGCTCGCACGGTCCACGGGGGTGGCCACGCACGTCTCGCACCTGCACGGGCCCGCACAGCCGCTCGCGGCCGCGCTCGACGCCGCGCGCACCGAGCTGGACGTGACGTTCGACTCGTACCCGTACCTGCGCGGCTCGTCGATCCTGTCGATGCTCACCATGGCGGACTGGGTGCCGATCGCCGACGTCGACGCGGCCCTGGCGATGCTGGCGGACCCCGCGGTGCGCCGGCGCCTGCGCGACGAGCAGCTCGCGCCGCTCGAGCCGTTGTGGGACCGCGTCACGCTCGCCGCGGTGCCCGGACCCCTCCAGGCCACGGAGGGGCTGACCGTGCGCGAGGCGGCGGCCGAGCTGGGGCTGGACCCCGCCGACGCCGTGCTCGAGCTGCTCGTCGCCTCGCGCCTGCGCGTCGGCTGCGTGTTCGAGCAGCAGCCGTCGCACACGGACGAGCAGGTCCGGGCGCTGCTGCGCCACGACGCCCACCTGGGCGGCTCGGACGCGATCTACGCGGGCGGGCGGCCCCACCCGCGCGGGTGGGGCGCGTTCGCGCGCTTCCTCGGCGTCCACGTCCGGGATCTCGGCGACTGGACCTGGGCCCAGGCGGTGCAGCACCTGTCGACCGGGACCGCGCGCCGCTTCGGGCTCGGCCGGCGCGGTGAGGTCCGCGAGGGCTGGGTCGCCGACCTGGCGCTCGTCGACCCGGACCGCGTCGCCGACCACGCCACCTACGCCGACCCCCGCCGGCTCGCGGTCGGCGTCGACGACGTGCTGGTCGCCGGCGTGCCCGTGCTGCGCGACGGCGAGCTGACCGACCGGCGACCGGGCCGGGCACTGCGGCCCACGGAGGAACGATGATCGAGGACCGCGTGCTCGGACCGAGCACCAAGGGTCTGCGCCTGGCGGCGGCGACGAGCATCGCCGAGCTCGTCGCCGACGCGCCGCCCGTGACCGACGACCGGTTCGCCTGGCCGCTGCTGACCATCGACGAGGCTGCCCTCGAGCACAACCTCGCGACGATGGCACGGGTGTGCGCCGAGCGGGGCGCCCTGCACGCCCCGCACCTCAAGACGTCGATGTCCGCGGGGCTCTACGCGCGCCAGGAGCGCGCCGGCGCGTGGGGCGCCACCGTCGCCACGGCGACCCAGCTGCGCGTCGTCCGGTCCTGGGGCGTGCGACGCGTCCTGGTGGCGAACGAGATGGTGGACGGGCGGGACTGGCGCTGGGCCGTGGCCGACCTCGCGGCGGCGCGCGCCGCGGGATCCCCGGGCGAGCTGCTCGCCTACGTGGACGGCGACGAGGGCCTGGCGGCCGCGGCGGCCGCGCTCCGTGACGCGGCACCGCAGGTGCGCGACGACGTCGGCGTGCTGGTCGAGCTCGGCGTGCCCGGCGGGCGCACCGGGTGCCGGTCCGTCGCGGACGCCGTGGCGCTGGCCCGCCGGGTGGTGGCCGCGGGCGTGCCGCTGGCCGGCGTCGCGGGGTACGAGGGGTCCGTCGCGTCCGGCACGACGGGCGACGACCTCGAACGGGTCGCGGCGTTCTGCCGCGAGCTCGTGAGCCTCGCCGACGCCCTGGTCGCCGACGGCCTGGTCGCCGAGCCCGTCGTCTCGGCCGGCGGCAGCGCCTACGTCGACGTCGTGCTCCGCGAGCTGACGGCGGGCGCCTCACCGCGGCGCGTCGTCCTGCGCTCCGGGGCGTACGCGACGCACGACCACGGGCTGTGCGCGCGCGCCGACCCGTGGGCGCGGCTGCCCGAGCCCGTCGCGATGCGCGCGGCCGCGACCGTGTGGTGCCAGGTGCTCTCGGTGCCCCAGGACGGGCTCGCGATCTGCGGCGCCGGCCGCCGCGACGTGCCCTACGACATCGACCTGCCGACCGTGCTGAGCGTGCGCCGGCGCGAGGGCGCCGGCTGGCTCGACCCCGAGCCGGCGTCGGGCATGGTCGTCACGAAGGTCGACGACCAGCACCTGTACCTGCGGGTGGAGGCCGGCGCGTCGCCGGCGCCCCGCGTGGGCGACGTCGTCGGGCTGGGCATCTCCCACCCGTGCACGCTCTTCGACAAGTGGCGCGCCGCGCTGCTGACCGACCCGGCCGGCCGCGTCGTCGACGTGCTGCTGACCGAGTTCTGACGACCGCAGCACCGAGTACCAGTTCCCACCCCCAGGAGAGACCCATGGCTTCCGCACGTTCGAAGATCACGACCACCGGTGCCCCGGCGCCCGCCCACAGCTTCTCCCAGGGCGTGCGCGTCGGCGACGTCCTGCAGGTCTCGGGGCAGGGCCCGGCGGACCCGGAGACGGGCGAGTACGTGCACCTGGGCGACGTCGGCGCGCAGACCACCCGCACGCTCGAGAACGTCCGCGCCGTCGTCGAGGCCGGGGGTGCGACGTGGGACGACGTGGTCATGGTCCGCGTCTACCTGCACCACCAGTCGAGCTTCGCCGCGATGAACGACGCCTACGCCGCGTTCACGGCCGAGCACGTGACCCACGACGCGCCGCCGTGCCGCACGACGGTGTTCGTCGGCCTGCCGCACCCGCAGATGATGGTCGAGATCGACGCGATGGCCGTGGTCGCGGACCGGTAGCCGACGGCCCCGCCGGCCGCCTGGTTGCCGCGGCCGGCGGGGGCGGCGCCCGGCCGCGCGGTCAGCCGTCCGCGTCCGGACCGGGGGACGTCCGGACGCGGCCGACCGCCGCGCGGCCGAGCGGGACGGGCCGGAGGGGCGCCGTGCCACGAAGGGTCCGGCTCGTGGCCAGACGGTGGAGCAGCACCGCGCGGTCCAGGTCCCGCTGCGAGGGCGGATCGGTCGGCCCCGGCAGCGGGCACGTGGTGATCACTCCTGGTCTCCCCACGGCGATCCGCCTCCGGTGGTGCGTGCGGACCGCCATCCGGCCGCGTCGATGCCCATCTCACCCGCCCGGGCACGGGCTCAGGCGCGGTCGCGGCGGATCCGGGCCCCGGCCGGCGCCCGATGGAGCCCGGTCGGGAGCCCGTGGGGCACCACCGCGCCGCACGGTGAGCCTCGCCGTGCGGGGCGCGGGGCGCTCAGAGCATCGTGGCGATCTCGTCGCGCGACGCGACGCCGAGCTTGCGGAAGAGCCGGTAGAGGTGGTTGTCCACGGTGCGCTCGCTCAGCACCAGGCGCTGGCCGATCTCGCGGTTGGTCAGGCCGTCGGCGACGAGGCGCGCGATCTCGAGCTCGCGGGCCGTGAGCTCCCGCGTGCGGCTCAGGGTGGGCAGCAGGAGGTCGAGGCCGTCCCCCGCCTCCCCGACCAGCAGGCGCAGGCGGGCCGACTCGCGCGCCGCCGCCGCCGGGGCGCCGTCGGCGCGCAGGGCCCGCACGGCGACGGCGTGCGCGACGGTCCCGAGGAGCCCCAGGCCGGCCGACCGGAGGTCGTCGGCGGCGGTGAGGAGGAGCGTGGGGGACCCCGACGTCGCCGCGTGGACGTACCCGCCCAGCAGGGGCAGCAGGGTGCCCTCGGCGGTGACGGCACCGGCGCAGACCCGGGCCGCGCGCGTCGCGTCGACGCTCATGCCCACCAGGCACGCCGCCTCGAAGGTCGCGGCGAGGACGTACCCGCGCTCGACGAGGTCGTCGACCGCCTCCCACGCGGCCCCCGCCGCCTGGGCGAGGCCCGCGCCGGAGGCGAGCGCGACCCCCGCGCGCACCGGTCCGGACCGCGTCAACGGGTACGGCGCACCGAGCAGCCCGAAGGCCTCGACCTGGGACGCGATCGACCGGGCGGTCGCGACCTCGCCGTCGACCAGCGCGAGCATCGCGGCGAGGTTGAGCAGCCCCGCGCGCGCGGTCGGCCGCTGCGGTGTGGGTGCGTTGATCGCGAGCATGCTCGTCAGGTGCGTCCGCAGCGTCCCGAGACGGCCCTGGAGGAACAGGCCGAGGGCGAGGACGTGGCCCTGCGGCTCGATCTGCGCCTGGTCGAGGCTGCCCTGCGCCTGGTCCAGCAGCCGGCGCGCGAGGGTGATCGCCGCGTCCACGTCGCCCGAGCACAGCTCGGCGAGCGGGACCAGGGCCGCGTCGTCCCGGCGCGGTGACTCGGCGGGGAAGGCCACGGCGGCGGCCTCGCGCCGGGCGGTGACCACCTGGCCCCGCGCGAGGAGGAGCTCGGCGCGGATCGTCCGCGTCACGTCGTCGACCTGACCGAGCGGGTCCCCGCGCCGCGCCGCTCCGAGGTCCTCGGGCGCGGTGCTCACGAGCGGGGGGAGGCCGGGCGCGCGCGGCGGGACGCCGTCGAGGACGAGCCGGATGTGCTGCTCGGTGGCGTCGAAGAGCGCGGTGTCGACGGGCGCCGGGTCGAGCGCGGCGTCGGCACGTGCCTCCCCCAGGACGCGGAGGGCGGCGACCGGGTCGTGCCGGTTCAGGGCCTGGTAGCCGGCCTCCCACACGCGCACGAACGCGAGGTCGGCGCTCTCGGCGGCCATCCTCGACCGCGTGGCCGCCAGGACGGCCTCGATCGTCGCCTCGTGCCCGCCGGCCGCGAGCAGCGCATCGAGGTACAGCACCGTCGTGCGTCCCGTCGGCTCCTGCTCCCAGGCGTCCCGGCACACGAGCACGGCGCTGCGCGCCTGCTCGCGCAGCACGCGCCCGAGCACCGCCGCGGACTCGGGGGAGGAGGCCCAGTGCCGCGGTGCCCCGGGCGGCGCCGTGGGCAGGTCCGGGACGAGCGTCGGGTCGTCCTCGCGGCCGAGCGCGGCCTGCACCAGGTCGACGGCCGCGCGTCCGCGCGCCCCGTGCCCGGTCTGGCGCAGGTGGTCGCTCAGCAGCGGCGGGAAGAGCGCCACGCGCAGGGCGCCGGGGGACTCGACGAAGCGGGCGATCCCGCGGTCGTCGAGGGCCACGACCGCCGACCACGGCAGCAGCCGGGTCACCGTGCGCACCTCCGTCGGGCCCATCAGGGCGAGCACCTGCATGGCCCGGTGCTCGTCCTCGCCGCACCCCTCCTGGAGGCGGCCGACGACCACGGCGAGGGCCGGGGTCCACAGGTCGCGCACGGCCTGCCACCACCCCCCGTCCCGGCGGACGAGGTGCCCGGCGCGCCGGGCCTCGCGCACGATCGCCCGGGCGATCCCCGGGAGCCCGCCCGACAGCGCGTAGACGCGGGCCGCGACGTCGGTGTCGACGTCGCCCGCGAGCTCCTCGACCATGATCCGGTGCACGACCTCGAAGGACAGCGCCGGCAGCCACAGCACCGTGGCGGCCCGTCCGGCCAGGATGCGGTCCACCGACCTGGCACCCGGGTAGGGCGGCCGGATCGTCGCGACGACGACGGCGCCCTGCCGCGCGACGACGGCGGCCAGGACCGCCGCGGACGCGTCGTCGAGGCGGTCGGCGTCGTCGAGCAGCAGCGCCGCGGGTGCCCGCGCCGCCGCGCGGAGCAGGCTCTCCAGGACGGCCGCGAGCGGGTTCGCGGCCGTCTGGGTGGGCGTGACGCCCGCCAGGAGGAGTCCCTCGAGGCGGCGCAGCTCGGACCCGCTGCCCGCGACGGGCAGCACCACCACGTTCCATCCCTCGGCCTCGAGGGAGTCCTTGAGCCCGGCCAGCAGCGCGGTACGCCCGGATCCGGGCAGTCCCACGACGGACACGGACGTGCCCGCCGAGACCGCCTGACGGACGGCGTCGACCTGGACCGCTCGTGCGTCCGAGGCACTCACGAAAACCACACTAACCAGCCCGAACCGGGTCCGCCGGTCGGCGCCGGGGTCGTCAGCGGGGCGCGGTGACGGCCCCCGGGTCGCGACGCAGCAGCGCCGTCGCGCGGTCGACCGCGGCGTGGACGGCGGCGTCATCGTGCTCGACCGACGTCACCACCACTCCGAAGATCATCCGGTGCATGAGCACGACGTCGTCGGCGCTCACGGCCGGGTCGACGAGCCCGGCCTCCTGCGCGCGGGTCAGCGCACCGGCCACCAGGTCCCGCAGCCGGTCGTCGTCGTGCCGGCCGACGAGCGACCGGCGCGCGTCCACGGCCATCTCGACGAACGCCGACTCGGTGATCGTGATGTCCACGAGGCGCGACCACAGGTCGACGAACGCCCGCGGGTCCGGGCGGGTGGCGATCGCCTCGAGCTCGGCGAAGTTCTCCTCGAACACCGCCAGGGCGAGGTCGAGCCGCGTGGGGAAGTGGCGGTACAGGACCCCCTGGCCGACGCCGGCCTCGCGCGCGATGGCGCTCAGCGGCGCGCGGTAGCCGCGCTCGGCGAAGACGCGGCGGGCGGCGTCGAGCAGGGCCCGCCGGTTCCCGGCCGCGGCCGCGGGGCCGCGGTTGCCTCGGGACCTAGGGCTCGACATGATGCCAGCGTAGATCCGGACAATGGTGTCCGGATTCAACTCGCCCGGACGAAGCCGTCCGGCACAGCCAAGGAGGCACGATGCCCACCCCCACACCCACCACGAGCACGTACGACGAGACCTACGACGTGGTCGTCGTGGGCAGCGGGTCCGCGGGCTTCGCGACCGCGATGGGAGCCGCCGACGAGGGGCTCAAGGTCCTCATCCTCGAGTCCACCGACAAGTGGGGCGGCAGCTCCGCGATGTCGGGCGGCGGCATGTGGCTGCCCGACAACCCGCTGATGCGCCGCGAGGGCGCCGGCGACTCGCGCGACGAGGCGCTGACCTACCTCGAGGAGACGGTCGGGGACGCCGGCCCCGCGACGTCGCGCGAGCGCAAGGAGGCGTTCGTCGACGGCGTCGACGACTTCGTCGCCACGGCCGAGAAGCTCGGCATGGAGTTCATGCGCGCCCCGGACTACCCCGACTACTACCCCGAGCGGCCGGGCGGGAAGATCGGCCGCGCCATCGAGTGCAAGGCCGCGGACCGCAAGGTCATCGGCGACTGGTGGAGCAGCTGCCGCGCGATCATGCCGCTCCCCCTCGCGACGGCGGACATGTGGGAGCTCGAGCGCTCCTGGGTCACCGCGAGCGGCTTCCTGCGCGGGGCGCGCTTCGTCGGGCGGACCCTCGGCGGGCTCGTGCGCGGCAAGGCGCTGGTCGGCATCGGCGGCGCGCTCGCGGTCTCGTTCCTGGACGCCGTCGTGCAGAAGCAGGGCGTCAGCCTGTGGCTGAACAGCCCGCTGGAGGAGCTGCTGCTCGAGGACGGCGAGGTCGTCGGCGTGCGGACCACGCGCGCCGGGCGCCCCGTGACCGTCCGCGCCCGCCGCGGCGTCATGCTCTCGTCGGGCGGCTTCGACCACAACGTCGACTGGCGCCAGAAGTACCACGGCATCGAGGGCAGCCCGTCGGGCAACCCCGGCAACCTCGGCGTGCCGATCGCGCTCGCGCAGGAGGCCGGCGCGGCGCTCTCGCTCATGGACGACGCCTGGTGGGGCGCCTCGACGGCCGCGCCGCAGGGCCACGGCCCGAGCTTCCTCGTCGGCGAGCGGTCGCTGCCGTACTGCCTCATCGTCGACCGCCACGGGGCACGGTTCGCGAACGAGTCGGAGTCCTACGTCGACCTCGGGCACCACATGCTCGAGCACGACAAGGACGGGGCGTTCTGGATGGTCAGCGACGTGCGCCACGCGCGCCGCTACCTGCGCAGCTACGCCATGGACCCGCGGCTGACCAAGGCGATGACCGAGGAAGGGCTCATGGCCAAGGCCGGCACGCTCGCCGAGCTCGCCACGAAGATCGGCGTCGACGCGCGCACCTTCCGCGCCACGGTGGAGCGGTTCAACGGGTTCGCGCGCGCCGGGGTCGACGGCGACTTCGGCCGCGGCAACTCCGCGTACGACCGCTACTACGGCGACCCCACGGTGCACCCGAACCCGAACCTCGGCGCGATCGAGAAGGGCCCGTTCCTGGCGGTCCGCCTCGTCGTCGGGGACCTCGGCACCAAGGGCGGCGTCCTGACCGACGTCGACGGCCGCGCGCTGCGCGAGGACGGCTCGGTCATCGACGGCCTCTACGCCGCGGGCAACTGCTCCGCGTCGGTCATGGGCCGGACCTACCCGGGCCCCGGCTCGACCATCGGCCCCGCCGTGGTCTTCGGCATGCGTGCCGGGCGCCACATGGCGCGCGCGCGGGTCTGACGGCGCTCGTCGGGGACGCCTTCGCGTCGATACGCGACGCGAAGGCGTCCCCGTCACCGTGCGGGGCGGGACCGGCCCCAAGGTCCCACCGTCCGGCTCCGGGGGCCGACCTACCGTGGAGACGGCGAGGACGCTCGGCGTGCCGCCGGCACGACCGCCCACCGCGGCACGCCTTCCGTGAGAGGAGAGCCGTGACCGTGGTCCCCGAACCGCTGATGATGCCCTGCACGCTGCCCTCCGGCGTCGTGCTGTCCGACTGCCTGGTGATGGCACCGATGGTCGTCCAGGGTTCCGACCCCGCGACCGGCCACGTGACGGCCCAGGACATCGCCTACTTCGCCCGCCGCAGCCGTGTCGCCGGGATGATCATCACGGGCGCCGCGTACGTCACCCGCGAGGGTCGCGGCTTCGAGCACCAGCTCTCCATCGCCGACGACGTCGACGTGGAGGGCCTGGCGGCGCTGGCCCGCGCCATCAAGGGCGACGGCGCCCGCGCGATCGTCCAGCTGTACCACGGCGGTCGCGAGGCCCACCCCGCCGCCGCGGAGACCGGCCGCGCGATGGCGCCGAGCACGCAGGCGTTCGACTGGCTGCCCTACGTGCCGCAGGAGATGACGGAGGAGGAGGTCCGCGACACGATCGCGGCGTTCGGCGAGGCGACCCGTCGGGCGATCGAGGCAGGCTTCGACGGCGTGGAGGTCCACGGCGCCAACCACTACCTGCTGCAGCAGTTCTTCTCGGCCTACTCCAACCACCGCACCGACGCGTGGGGCGGCGACCTCGAGCGGCGCATGGCGTTCCCGCTCGCCGTGCTGGACGAGGTGCTGGCCGTGGCCCGCAGGGCCCACCGGCCGTTCGCGGTCGGCTACCGCCTGTGCCCGGACGAGGTCCACGGCGAGACGGTGGGCTACACGCTCGCGGAGAGCTCGGTGCTCGTGGACCGGATCGCCGACGCCGGGGTCGATTACGTGCACGTCTCGCAGTTCACCGGCTACGACACCGCGCCCGCGGGAGCGGACCGGTCCTACGCCCAGACCCTGCGCGACGTCGTCGCCGGACGCTGCCCGCTCGTCGTGGTCTCCGACGTCCTCACGGCGCGCGACGCCGAGCGCGCGCTCGCGCACGGCGACCTGGTCGCCATCGGCAGGGCGGCGCTGACGGAGCCGGAGTTCGCCGCGAAGATCGGGGCGGGCCACGCCGACCAGATCGCGACGACGGTCAAGGGCCGGCTCGACGACCTGGCCCTGCCGCCCGGCCTCGTCGAGTGGTACACCACGACGGGCCGCGGCCTGCTCCCTCCCCTCGAGGGCATCGACGAGCACAGGTGACGGCGGTGTGAAAGCCTCTGCGCGTGCCGCAGCGACCCAAGGTGGACATCACCGAGCTCCTGACCGCCGCCGAGGACGCGCCCCCCGCGGGCGCGCTCGCCGCCGCCGCCGAGATGCTCACGCGATCGTTGGGCGCCGAGCACGTGGCGTTCCTCATCGCCGACGCCGCCGGCAACGCGCTGGTCGACGCGACGGGCGGCGGCGCCCGGTCCGACCTGTCCACCACGATCGAGGGCCGGGCCTGGCGCGAGCAGCGCCTGCTCACCGACCAGGAGGCCGGGCGGGCGTACGTCCCCGTCACCGTGCGCGGTGACGCCCTCGGCGTGCTGGTCGTCGAGCTGCCGGACGTCGAGGGCTGGCGGCCGGTGGAGGACGCCGAGGACGACGGCGCCGCGCTCGCCGCCTCGGCCGCGGAGCAGCTGAGTGCGGTCGCGCACGCGCTCGGCTACGTCGTCGTCGCCAACCAGCGCCACACCGACGCCTTCGAGACGGCCATGCGGTCGACGCCGTTCACGCTCCCGCGGGAGATCCAGCGCCGCCTGCTGCCGGCCGCGTTCACCTGCGAGGGGGGCTCCTTCACGCTCGCCGGCTGGCTCGAGCCCTCCGCCAGCGCGGGCGGCGACACGTTCGACTACGTCGTCTCCGACGAGCGCCTCACCGTGACGCTCACGGACGCCGTCGGGCACGACCAGGACGCGGCCATGCTCGCCACCCTGGCGGTCAACGCCCTGCGGCACGCGCGCCGCGGCGGCGGGAGCCTCGCCGACCAGGCCCGGGCAGCGCACGAGGCGATCGCCGGCCACGGGTCGGGCGGGGAGTTCGTGACCGGGGTCCTCATGGAGATCGACCTGGTGGAGGGCTCCCACGAGCCTGGTGCCGAGGGCCTGACGGACGGGGCCACGCGGGCGCGAGTCATCAATGCGGGGCACCCCGGCGCGCTGATGCTGCGCGACGGCGTGACGAGCGTCGTCGGCCACGCCAACAACGGGGTGCTCGGCCTGGGCTCCGACGCGTACGAGGAGCAGGAGCTCGAGCTCCTGCCCGGTGACCGGCTCCTGCTCATGACGGACGGGATGCTCGAGCGGACGGCCGCGGAGTTCGACCTCGGCGGGTTCCTGCGTGACACGGCGCACGAGCACCCCCGGAACGTGGCCCAGCAGCTCTCGAAGGCGTTCCTCGAGGTGGTGGGCAGCGACATCAAGGACGACGCCGCCCTGCTCCTGCTCGAGTGGCACGGCGGCACGACCACCCGGCGCACCCGCGGGGGCTCGGACCGGGCGTGACAGCCGGCCGCACCACGTCCCCGCACCTCGTCCCCGCCCCCGTCGCCCGTACCTCTGCGCCCCATCAGCTGCCGGGCGCCATCAGCTGCCGGGCGCGGCGGGTTGTGCCCGCTCTGCGGTCGCAACCCTCCGCGGCGTCTGGCGCCGGCCTCTCGTGCAGCCGGCGGCCTCAGCGCACCGCCTCGTGACCGGTCTCGTGAGCGCCTCGAGGCCCCCATCGGTGAGCGGCGCTGACGCGCCGGGTCCGTGCCGCGGCCGCAGGCACCGGCTCGGCGTTCGGCCGTGGGGTGGATAGGGTCGGACGACCCGTGCTCCAGCCCCGGTGGCCGGCCGTGCCGTGCGGCGCGGTGATGCGCCCGTCCGGCGCCGGCCGCCCGGCGTGGGCCGGGCCGACACTGACCCCGGACGTGAAGGCGGCACCCTGATGGAAGTCGTGATCGACAGCTCCCCGGAGCGACTCGCGGAGATCGCCGCGGACGCGGTCGAGCGCCTCCTGCAGCGCAAGCCCGACGCCGTCCTCGGCCTCGCGACGGGCTCCTCGCCGCTCCTCGTGTACCGCGAGCTCGCGGCGCGCCACGCGGCGGGCACGTTGTCCTTCGCGCGGGCGCGGGCGTTCCTGCTCGACGAGTACGTGGGCCTGCCGGCCGACCACCCCGAGCGGTACCGCCGGGTCATCGAGCGGGAGCTGGAGCAGCTCGTCGACTTTGCGCCGGACGCGGTCCAGGCGCCCGACGGCAACGCCGAGGACCTCGTCGCCGCGTGCGCGTCGTACGAGGCCGCGATGGCCGACGCCGGGGGTGTCGACCTGCAGCTGCTCGGCGTCGGGACCGACGGTCACGTCGCCTTCAACGAGCCCGGGTCCTCGCTCGGGTCCCGCACCCGCGTCAAGACGCTCACGCCGCAGACCCGCCGCGACAACGCGCGGTTCTTCGACGGGGACGTCGAGGCCGTGCCGCGGCACGTCCTGACGCAGGGGCTGGCCACCATCCTCGGCGCCCGCCACCTCGTCCTGCTCGCGACCGGCCGGGGCAAGGCCGAGGCGGTGCACCACCTCGTCGAGGGCTCCGTCAGCGCCCTGTGGCCCGCCACGGTGCTCCAGCACCACCCCCACGTGACGGTGCTCCTCGACGAGGCGGCCGCGAGCCGCCTCCAGCTGGCCGACTACTACCGCCAGACGTGGGCGAGCAAGCCGGACTGGCAGCACATCTGACCGTGCGACCCGAGGCCCGCACCTATTGACAGTCGATAGGTGTCGAACGAGACTCGATACATGAACCTCACCCGTACCGCCGTCGGGCTGCTCCGGGTCTTCCTGGTGCTGCTGCTCGTGCTCTGCGTCGTCGGCCAGTTCCTCTCGTGGCCGGGTCAGTTCGCCCACCTGGCACAGGAGGAGCCGCTCCTGGCGCACCTGCGGTGGCCGCTCACCGCGACGGCGATCCTCGTGCTCGTCGGGGTCGAGGTCGTCGTCGTGTGCGTGTGGCGGCTGCTCGGCATGGTCACAGCCGACCGGATCTTCAGCCCGCAGGCGCTGCGATGGGTCGACGGCATCGTCTGGGCGCTGGCGGCGACGTGGCTGGTGGCCGCCGCCGGGTCGCTCGCGCTCGGCATCACGATCTTCGCCACGCCGGAGCTGCGCGACCCCGGGGTGCCGGCGCTCCTGGTCGGGATGCTCCTTGCCGCGGCTGTCGTCGTCCTGCTCATGGTCGTCATGCGCGCGCTGCTGCGGCAGGCGGTCGCCCTGCGCACCGACATGGACGCGGTGATCTGATGCCCATCGTCGTGCGCATCGACGTCGAGCTCGCCAAGCGGAAGATGAGCGTGGGCGAGTTCGCGGACCGGGTCGGGCTCACGCCGGCCAACGTCGCCGTCCTCAAGAACGGGCGCGCGAAGGCCGTGCGCTTCAGCACGCTGGAGGCGATGTGCCGCGTGCTCGAGTGCCAGCCCGGCGACCTCCTGGAGTGGGTCCCGGACGACTAGCGACCCCACGCCCTCAGCCACCCCCCCACCCCCGGCGCAGATGTTCGCATCCGCGCGTCTGCGCAGGTGGCCGCGTTCCGTACGCCTCCAGCTGTGCGTAGGCGCGGATCCGAACATCTGTGCGGGTGGGGCGGTGGGGCGGGCGGAGTGTGGGGGCGCGGGTCAGGTGGGGGGCTCGGGTGGGGCGTCGTCGGTGAGGCGGACCTCGGTGCGCGTGGTGGCGCCGGGCACCAGGTCCTGCGCGAGCTCGTAGAGCGTCCCCGCCAGGTCGAGCAGCTCGCCGCTGTCCGGGAAGCCCTCGCCCGACGGCACCTCGACGTAGACGGCGACGCCGCGCCGGGCCGTGCGTTCCGGCAGCGGCGTGCGCTCGCGGTGCGGGTGGGGCAGTGGGCGGGTGCCGGTGGTGCGGTTGCTCATGGCGGTGCTTCCTGGGAGATGCGCGGCCGCGGTGCGGCCTGGACGGGCGGGACGGCTCAGCGCGTTCGACAGCGCATTCGGCGAGATCCCGACCCGGCATACGCCAGGAGCCACGCGCGCATGCAGGGCCCGGCGACGGGCGTGCGCGACGTGGTCATGCCTCGATGCTCCCGCACCGCGGCGACGAAAGCCAGGCCGTTCCCACGGACCGGCCCGCCGCCGCGGCGGGACGAGCGTCAGTGCGGCTGGTACGTCAGGCAGTTGGCGGCGTGGTCGCCCGCGCCGGCGCCGATGCGCACCCCCGTGGCGGCGCACTCGAGCGACCGGTTGTGCAGGCAATCCGTGCGCGAGCAGGCGCCGACCTGCGCGACGACGCGGTCGAGGCCGCCCTTGGTCCCCAGGGGGATGAAGGTGCCGCAGTCCGCGGAGCCGCCCGCGCTGCTCACGGTGATCGCGAAGGCGTGGCAGCCGTCGTGGTTGTAGGAGCAGCCGTCGACCGTGCACTCGGCGACAGCCGGCATCGTGATGCTCATGAGGACCTCCGTGGAGCGTGGGTGGTCCGCCAAGAATTGCACCGGAATGACATTCTGGCAATTCTGGAAAAGTGAGGCAAGCCTTTCCTGAACGATTTTGATAATGCGGCGCTTGCGTAATTCGGCGGCCGCCTCGGCGCCCGTCCGGGCTCAGTACTCGACGGCGTCGCGGACGATCGGGCAGGTCATGCAGTGCGCCCCGCCGCGACCCCGGCCCAGCTCCGCGCCCACGATCTCGATCACCTCGACGCCCGCGGCGCGCAGTCGTGCGTTGGTGGTGGTGTTGCGGTCGTACGTGAAGACCACCCCCGGCTCGAGCGCGAAGGCGTTGTTCCCCGAGTCCCACTGCTGCCGCTCGGACTCGTAGGTGTCCCCGCCGGTCTCCACGACGTGCAGGCGCGGCAGGCCGAGGGACCGGGCCACGACGTCGGGGAACGGCGCGGCCCCCTCGTCCGTCACGTGCACGCCGACCGGTCCGTCGTCCGGTCGCAGCGTGAACGTCCGGATCTGGTCGACGATCTTCGGGTGGACGCTGACGACGTCGCGGTCCGCGAACGTGAACACGGTGTCCAGGTGCATCGCGGCCCGCAGCCGCGGCATGCCCGCCACGATCACCTGCTGCGCCGCGCCCTCCTCGAACAGGACCCTGGCCACCTGGCTGATCGCCTGCCGCGACGTCCGCTCGCTCATCCCCAGGAGCACCGTGCCGTTGCCCACCGGCATGACGTCGCCGCCCTCCAGGGTCGCGTGCCCGTGGTCCGTCTCGGGATCACCCCACCAGACGCGCGCGCCCACGTAGTCGGGGTGGAACCGGTAGACGGCCTTCATGAGCAGCGTCTCGTCGTGCCGGGCCGGCCAGTAGAGGGGGTTGAGCGTCAGCCCGCCGTAGAGCCACGACGTCGTGTCGCGCGTGTACAGGGTGTTCGGCAGCGGCGGCAGGAGGTACTCGCGCGACGACGGCTGGTACTCGGCCAGCGCCCGGAAGCCACCGCCGGCGCCGTCGGGCAGGTCGTCGACGGCGAGCCCCCCGATGAGGTGCTGGGCGAGCGTGCGCAGGTCGAGGCCCTCGAGGTGCCGGCGCGTCGGCTCGACCAGGCCCAGGCCGACGTCGTCCGCGACGATCGTGCGGTCGAGCACCCAGTCGCGCGCGCCGGGCAGTGCCAGCGTCTCGGCGAGCAGGTCGTGCAGCTCGACCACCTCCACGCCCGCCTCGCGCATCATCGAGACGAACCGGGCGTGGTCGCGACGCGCGTTGTCGACCCACATGACGTCGTCGAAGAGGAGGTCGGCGGCCGTCGAGGGGGTCAGGCGCCGGTGCGCCAGGCCGGGCTCGCAGACGAGGACCTTGCGCAGGCGGCCGACCTCGGAGTGGACCCCGTAGGCGGCGGCGGGCGTCGGCACGCGGGCTCGCGCCGTCAGCCGACGGCCACGAACCCGTCGTCGGACGGTGACGCCGAGACCGTCCAGACCCGGATGTCCTTGCCCGTCCCGTCGTTGTCCTTCTGGTAGAGGCGGACCGTGCCGTCCGAGATGAGGTCGCCGCAGCCGGCCACCGTGTGCTCGCCCGTGGGGCCGACGACGACCATCGAGACGTCGGCGGCGAACTCGTCGATGGAGACGGGAGGCCGTCCGTCGAGCGTCCTCACGACGTACGGGACGCCGGAGACGATCGTGGCGAGGTTGGTGGTGCTCGACATGGGTGCCTCCCCTGGAGCGGTTCCGCGAGGCAGGCGCGAGGCGGACCGTGCACCGCCAGCGTGGCGTGTCACGCGTGCCGCTGGCAAGGGTCCGGGGTCGTCACTCCTGCCAGCGGAGCGTGACCGGCGTCGTCAGGCCCGGCAGCGGCAGGCTCACCGCCTCCGCCTCGACCGCCTCGCGCGCCGCGGCCGGCACCGGCTGCCACAGCTCCGCGGTCACGACAGCGCCCGCGCGGCGCCACGTCCCGACCACCTCCCCGCCGACGACGACGGCGCCCGGCCACACCCTCGGCGTCCAGAGCCGGCCCCGCCGGGCGGGGTCCGGGACCAGCAGCTCGCGCTCGCGGCCCTGCAGCAGCCAGTAGGCGTCGCCGCTCGCGAGCAGCCGCGCCGGTGCCGGGGGCCCGGCACCGCGGCGCAGGTCCGCCTCGTCACCCGCCAGGACCCACGCGTCGCCGAGGTCGGTGCGGACGGGCAGCAGCTCGGGACCGAGGGAGGCGAGCGCCGACGCCGCGCTCCCCGCCCGCAGGCCCGCCCAGTCGCCGAAGCCCTGCGCCGTTCCCGGGCCGAGCACGCGCAGGTAGCGCCGCGCGAGCTCGCGGCGTGCCGCGGTCGGGTCGAGGGCGGGCGTCGGCGCCGCCCGGACCGTGGGCTGCCGCGCGCCGTCCCACCGGACCAGGATGCGGCCGGTGGTCGCGGCGTAGCGGAAGCCCTGCGCGGGTGCGCCCACGCCGCGGGCCGCCTCGCGGGCGTCGACCTCCCGGCCGTCGAGCCACGTGGTCAGGCGCTCCGCGAGGTCGGCCGCCTCCGCGCGCCGGCCCGCGTCGAGCGGCGTGCGCGACACGGTGAAGACGGCGTGGTCCCGGGCCGGCACGACGTAGGTGCTGAACCGCGGCCCCCAGACCTGGACCAGCGCCGGGTCGTCCAGCGCGCGCGAGGTCGTGCCCGACAGCCGTGCATGGAGCTGGACCAGCGCCGCGCGCGGCATGCTGTCGGTCAGGCCGGCCCAGGCGGCGCGGCGCACGGCGTCGTCGGACCACGGCGCACGCTCGTCCAGCCCGCCGGCTCGACGGCGGAACGCGAGGACCTGCGCGCGGGTGACCCGCAGCGGCGTGGGCGCCATGCGCAGCACGCTAGCGCGGCGCGCGCCCGGCAGGACCGCCGGTCAGCCCTGCGGCGCGCCGGCCGCGGCCGTGAACCGGGCCGCGACGTCGCGGAGCGCTGGGACCAGCTCGGGCGGGCCCACCACGGTGAACGGCGCACCGGTGAGCGCGAGGGCCGTCGCGCCCCAGAGCGGGTCGTCCACGTCGAGGCGGACCCGGCAGCGGTCGGGTCCCTCCTCCTCGACCGAGAGCCACCACCGCACGCGGCGGCGGACCTCCGCGGCGGGCGCCTCCACGACCGCCTCGACGCGCAGGCGCCCGGGGCCGCCGCTGACGCGCTCGCGGACGTACGCCGCGGCGTCGTCGGCGGGCAGGCGGTGCGGCGCGAAGCGCGTGCCGGAGCGCACGACGTCGCGCACCCGGTCGAGACGGAAGACGCGCCAGTCGACGCGGTCGAGGTCCCACGCCACGAGGTACCACGTCCCCTCGACCGGGACGACGCGGAACGGCTCGACGTGGCGGTCCGACGCCGCGCCGGCGCGGGAGGTGTAGGAGAACGCCAGGCGGACCTCGTCGCGGCACGCGACGGCGACGCTCACGAGCGTCGCCGTGTCGACGCCGTCGCCCGCGTCACCGGGGGTGCTCCACGACGCGGCCACCGTGACGGCGCGCAGCGCGTCGGTCCGCCGCCGCAGCGGCGCGGGCATCACCGGCACGATCTTGGCCAGCGCCTTGACCGCGGCGCCCGCCAGCCCGGCCACCCCGGCCGTGGCCGCTGCGGAGAGGCCGACGGCGATCGCGACGGCCTCGTCGTCGTCCAGCAGGAGGGGTGGAAGGCAGGCCCCGGGCGTCATCGCGTAGCCACCGTCGGCCCCGCGCCGACCCTCGACGGGGTAGCCGAGCTCGCGCAGGCGCTCGACGTCGCGGCGCAGGGTCCGCAGGGAGACGCCGAGACGGTCCGCCAGGTCGGCGCCGCCCCAGTGGCGCCGGGCCTGGAGCAGCGACAGCAGGCGGAGCGTGCGCGAGCTCGTCACGGCCATGGGACCAGTCTGCGTCAGATGCGGTCAGGAAGTGACACCAGCGGCTTCTAGCGTCGTTCTCGGTGGCGCACCGGCGCCCCCACCGACCGACCACGAGGAGCGCGCCATGACCGTCCGGACCACCACCCACCTGAACTTCCGCGGCGACGCCCGGGCGGCCCTCGAGCTGTACGCCGACGTGTTCGACGGGCAGGCCACCACCATCACCTACGCCGACGCCGGTGCGGTCCAGGACGCGGCCGAGGCCGACCAGGTGATGTGGGGGCAGGTCACGTCCGAGGGCGGGTTCGCCGTCATGGCGTACGACGTCCCGTCGCGGCTGCCGTACGACGGCGGTGCCAACGCCGTCTTCGTCTCGGTCCGCGGTGCCGACGCCGACGAGATCACGCGCTACTGGGAGCGCCTCGCGGCGGGCTCGACGGTCGTCGCGCCGCTCGCGCCCGCGGGCTGGGCGCCCCTGTACGGCATGCTCACGGACCGGTTCGGGGTCACCTGGGTGCTCGACGCCGTCGCGCCGTACGGCGGGTCCTGACCGCCGGAGCCCGACGCGGTACGGCGCGCTCACGGTCGACGCCGGGCTGACCATCGAGCGGTTCGCCGAGCAGGCCCGGGTCGCGCTGCAGGACGGTCCGTACGAGACCGCCGCGGGCTACCTCATGAGCCGCCTCGGCCGCCGGCGGACGAGGACCGTTAGCCCTCCCGGGCGGCGTGGCCGGGAGCAGCGGGCGCCGCGGCCACGTCCCGGTGCCAGGACCGCGTGACGTAGGACGTGACGAAGCCGCGGGACGAGTACAGGCTCGCGGCGCCGGTCGGCGAGTCGGCGTCGACCTCGAGTCCCACGCGGTCGCGGCCGCGCCGCGCGGCGTCGGCGACGACGGCGTCCAGCAGCGAGGTGGCGACCCCGCGCCCGCGCGCCGACCGGAGCACCCCGAGGTACGAGACGTAGGAGCCGTCCGGGCGGCCGTCGCCCCCCGGCGAGACGGTGCCGACCAGCGCGCCCGCCGGGCGGCGCCCGGCGTCGTCGGTGATCTCCGCGAGCCACCAGTGGTCCCACCGGTGCCCCGGGTCCTCGCGCAGCCGGGCGACGAACTCGTCGAACGTCTCGGCGTGGTAGTTGAAGTGGTCGGCGAACGCCTCCTCGAGCACGTCGTGGACGGCGACGAGGTCGTGCTCCTCGGGCATGCCGTCCTCGCCCCGGCGGACCCGGCGGACCGTGACCCCCGGCCCGGGTTGCGGGACGTCGGCGTCGCCCGGCGTCACCGGTCGGGACATCTGCCACCAGGTCCGGGTGTGCCGGAAGCCCGCGTCCGTCAGCCAGCGCTGCTGCCGGGGGTCGTCGGCGAAGGCCCCGCTGTCCACCTGGGTGGTGTCGATGCCACGCTCGGCGGCGAACCGGACGGCACCCGCCTCGACCCAGGCGAACAGGGCGTGCGCGACGGCGTCGGCGGTCTCCGGGGCCAGCCCGGGGTCGACGACCACGGCCGCGACCACCCGGCCCGCCGCGCGGTCGTGGAGCGTGGCCCAGGCGCGCACGGCGCCGTCCGCGTCCCGCACCACGACGTGCGCGCGTGAGCGCGCCCCGAGGCCCACCACGTCCGCCTCGACGTCCGAGAGGGCGGCCGACGCGCGCCCGCGCGCCGCGGCCTCGTGGCGGCGCAGCAGCGCGTGCAGGTCGGGCGCGTCGTCGGCGCGCGGTGGCGCGGCGGTCCAGCCGGGAGGCAGGTCCGCGGCGGCGGCGCCGGGGTCCAGGGGTGCGGGGGAGGGGGCGTCAGGTGCGGGTGCCACTGATCGATTGTCTCGCGGCCGGCCCCGGGGCGCCCGACACGTCCGGGTCCGTCCCGACCGGCAGTCGCCGCTTCTCGCGCGCGAAGCGTGCCGGCAGGTTCGGGCCGTCCCAGACGAGGATGGCGTGCCAGAGGGAGGCGGCGATCGGGACGGCGAGCACCGCGCCGGTCAGTCCGGCGAGGACGGTCCCGGTCGTCAGGGCGACGAGGATCATCAGCGGGTGCAGGCTCAGCGTGCGCCCCATGACGACCGGGTGCAGGAAGTCGCCCTCGACCTGGTTGACCACGACGACGATGGCGACCACGACCAGTGCCTGCACCGGTCCGAGGGCCACCAGCGCGACGAGCGCGGCCAGGGTGCCGGCGATGGTCGCCCCCACGAGGGGGATGAACGCGAGCAGGAACACGAGCACGGACAGCGGGATGACCAGCGGCACCCCGACGATCGCCAGGCCGATGCCGATGAAGACGGCGTCGACGGCCGCGACGATCGCCGTCCCGCGCAGGTACCCGCCGAGCGTGCGGATGGTCGCGTCGCCGACGCGCTTGCCGCGCTCGTACCGCTCGCCCTCGAACGGGCGAAGGAAGAACTCCCACAGCTTCGGCCCGTCCTTGAGGAAGAAGAACAGGACCACGACCATGATGAAGAAGCCCGCCACGAAGTTGACGGTCTGTGAGACGCCCGCGATGGCGCCGGACCCCAGCGCGCTGGACCGCAGCAGGCCGGCGAGCGACTCCTCCACGGAGCGGATCTGCTCCTCGGAGATCTCGAACGGCAGCCCCTTGACGTACTCCTGGAGCTGCCGGATCCCGTCCTCGGCGCGCTCGCGCAGCTCGCCCCACTGGTTCACGACGGCGTTGACCACCAGCCACACGACCCCGGAGAGCAGCGCCACGAGCGCCGCGAGCGAGATCCAGGTCGCCAGGAGCGAGGGCACGCCGCGGCGGCGCAGGAACGAGACGAGCGGCGAGATCGCCGCCGACAGCACGAGCGCGATGAGCACGGGGATGACGACGAGGGTCAGCCGCGTCAGCGCGAAGACGACCACGGCGAGCACCGCGACGACGGCGAGGACCTGCACCGACCGGGTGCCGACGCGGCCGAAGCCCTCGGACCACAGGTCGCGGGCCGGGTGTTGGGCGGACGAGGAGGGCGCCGGCGGCGCGGGCCGCGGCACCCGAGGGGGCAGGGGCGGGACGTCCCGCACGCGGCGACCGAACAGGCCCATGGCGTCCTCCTTGGAGCGACCTCCGGCGGCGGCCGAGGGTGCTCCGACGCTATTGCGCGCCGTGCGATCCCGCCCGCCGTGGCGTCGTCAGGGGACGGCGACGGGGGCGCGGGCGACGCGGTCGCGGCCCGCCGCCTTGGCGGCGTACATCGCGCGATCGGCGTCGCGCAGGATCGTGTCGGCCGTCCCGTCGGCCGGGAGCTCGGCGACGCCGACGCTGATCGTCACGCTCGCCACCCCGCCGCGGACCTCGACGTGGACGGCGGCGCAGCGGGCCCGGACCGCCTCCGCCCGGCGGACGGCCTCGTCGCCGCCCAGACCGGGGAGCAGGACGACGAACTCCTCGCCGCCGAGACGCGCGAGGGTCTCGCCCGGCAGCGTCGACGCCTCGAGCGCCCGCGCCACCTCGACCAGCACCCGGTCCCCGGTCGCGTGACCGTGCGTGTCGTTGATCCGCTTGAAGTGGTCGAGGTCGACCAGGAGGAGGCTCAGCGGGGTGCCGTCGGCGCGTGCCTGGGTGAGGGCGTCGGCGAGCTGCTGCTCGAACGAGCGCCGGTTGTGCACGCCCGTGAGCCCGTCGCGCAGCGCCTGGTCCGCGAGCTCCCTGCGCAGGCGCTCCAGCTCGGTGATGTCGCGCATCACGACGACGCGGCCGATCGGGCGGCCGGCCCGGTCGGAGATCTGGGTGATGCGGACGTCCAGGACGCCGCCGCGTGGCGTGGTGACCGTGCCGGCCCCGGTCGCGATCGCCGCCTCGATCGCCGCCGGCATGGGGCTGCGCCACGGGGTGCCGATCGCGTAGTCGGTGTCGCGCAGCAGGACGCGGGCGGCGGGGTTGGTGTCGAGCAGGACGCCCCGTGGGTCCAGGACGACGACGGCGTCGGTGAGGGCCTCGAGCACCTGCCGGGTCGAGACCGGCACGGCCCGGGTGTGGTCGCGGTAGCGCTCGACCCACAGCCAGATCGCGCTGCTCGCGAGCGTGAAGACCGGCGTGAGGTGGATCGGCCCGGAGAGGGAGCTCGAGGAGACGAGGAGGGCCGTGACGTTGCCGATGAACGGCAGCACGGCGGCCAGCGCAGCGATCGCGTACACGTGACGGTGACCGGGCACGGCGGTGACCATGGCGCGCAGCGACAGGGCGACCCCGATGAGCAGGAGCCCATAGCTGTACGCGGTGAACGCCCAGTAGAGCGGGCCGGGGGCCACGGAGAGCACGCCGTCGGACACCTCGACCAGGAGGAAGGAGCGGTGCCATCCGTCGGTCGCCAGGACGAGCATCGTCAGGGCGGGCTGCACGCACAGCAGGAGCGCGGCCCGCCGGGTGACGCGCCGTCCCGTCAGGACGGCGAAGTAGACGAAGGCGGCGGCCAGCGAGAGGGCGATGCCCGGGTAGATCGCGTAGTGCAGGGCGAGGGTGAACTCGTGCGAGCCCGTGGCGAGCGGCAGCAGCGCGCGGGCCGCGGCCCACTCCGACGCCCCGAACATCATGAGGGCGAGGGGGAGCGCGAGCGGGGAGGTGCGGCGACGGCGCAGCACCAGGACACCCGTGACCGACGCGACGACGACGGCGACGAGTGTGGCGAGCTCGACGAAGACGAGCACGGACCACCTCCGTCCGGTCCATCGGCGTAGGACCGCGGGATCTGAGGCGTCCGGTGGCCCGGTTACCGACCGAACCAGGCCCAACGGCGCAGCCGTCCGCCGTCCGCCAGCGCATCCGCGAGGCTCACCGCCGTGAACCCGCGTCCGGCGTACTCGGCGAGGAGCTCCCGGGTGAAGCGGCCGCGGTCGAGCTCGAAGGGCTCGCGTTCCTCGGCCCCGTCCGCCACGCCGGCGATCGCGTCGTGCGCCAGGACGATCTGCCCCGGTCTCAGGTGGGCCAGCGCGCCACGGAGCCGTTCCGCTGTGGGCTGGTCCCGCCAGTCCGACGTCGTGGCGCCCCACATGACCGGGGTCATCCCCGCCCGCCGGAGCGCGGCCCAGGTGCGCGGCGTCTGCGAGCCGTACGGCGGGCGCACCCAGCGGACCGGCCGGCCCACGAGCTGTTCCAGCTCCTGCTTGGCCCGGCGCGTCCGCTCGACGACCTGGCGCGTGGGCATGCTCGTGAGCCGGACGTGGTCCTCGCCGTGGAGGGCGACCTCGTGGCCGGCCGCCACGATCTGCTCGAGGAGCCGGGGCGCGGCGCGGACGCGCGTCATGAGGACGAAGAAGGTGGCGGTGGCCCCCCCGTCGGCCAGCGCGGCGAGCACGCCCTCCGTCGAGCCGACCAGGGGGCCGTCGTCGAACGTGAGCACGACCGCACGTCGTGGCGTCGCGACGGCCCGCACCGACCCGACGGGCCGGCTCCCGGCGCGCCAGAGGGGCCCGAGCACGGGGACCTCCTCGAGGACGTCGCCCTTCGGCACCCCTAGAGCCTCTGGCCGGTCACGGTCGTCCCGCGGGTGTCGAGCAGCTTCTTGCCGAAGGCCTCGAGCACCTCGGGCGCGAGCTCGTCGTGGTTCTGCACCAGGATGACGCAGTCGACGTCGTCGCCGACGTTCTGCAGGTCGGTGACCCGGGGGACCAGCGTGCCGCCGCTGTGCCACTGCGGGACGTACGGGTCCCAGTAGCGCAGCTCGGCGCCGAGGTGCCGCAGCGCCACGGCCAGATCGCGCGCCGGGGACTCCCGCTGGTCCGCGATGTTCGCCTTGTAGGTGACGCCGAGCAGGAGCACGCGAGAGCCGTTGACCGCGCGGCCCAGGCCGTTGAGCAGGTCCTGCGCGCGACGAGCGACGTAGGCCGGCATCGTCGCGTTGATCTCCTGGGCGAGCTCGACGAACCGGAAGGAGTGCCCGAGTCGGCTGCGGACGTGGTGCGACAGGTAGTTGGGGTCGATGGGGATGCAGTGCCCACCCACCCCGGGGCCCGGGTAGAAGGCCTGGAAGCCGAACGGCTTGCTCGAGGCGCAGCGGATCGCCTCCCACAGGTCCACGTCGAGCTCGTGCGCCAGCTGCGCGAGCTCGTTCATGAGCGCGATGTTCACGTGCCGGTAGGTGTTCTCGAGGAGCTTGGCCAGCTCGGCCTCCCGGGTGCCGCTCGCGCGCACGACCTGGTCGCACACCCGCGAGTACAGCTCGACCGCGCGGTCCGTGCTGCGCTCGTCGACGCCTCCGACGACCTTGGGGGTGTTGCGCAGCCCGAACCGGGTGTTGCCGGGGTCGATCCGCTCGGGCGAGAAGGCCAGGAGGAGGTCGCTGCCGACCGTCAGCCCGCTGCGCTCGAGGATCGGCCCGACGATCTCCTCCGTCGTGCCCGGGTAGGTGGTGGACTCCAGCACGACGAGGTCGCCCGGGCGCACCCGCGCCGCGAGCATCTCGGCGGACGCGATCACAGCACCGAGGTCCGGACCGCCCTCCGGGGTCAGGGGCGTCGGCACGCAGATGACGTACACGTCGCAGTCGTCGAGGTCCGCCGCGTCGTCCGTCGGCACGAAGCCCGCCGCCAGCATCGCAGCGAGGTCGTCGTCCGTGACGTCGTCGATGCGGGAGCGGCCCGCGCGCATCTCGGCCACGCGGTCCGGGTCGATGTCGAAACCGTACGTCGGGATGCCCGCGAGGACGGCTTCCCGGATCAGCGGCAGGCCGACGTAGCCCGTGCCGATCACTGCGAGCCTGATTCCCATCATCGCCCTTCCCGTCGCCTCGGATCCGTTCCCGATCCTTCCACAGGAAGTCGGTCCAAAGAGGGTGAAAACGGACGCGCTGGGCCGATCGGGGGACGCGGCCCGGTGCGCCGTGGCGCCGTCCCCTGGTCGGCCCCCGGCGCGCGGCCGGCCGCTTGTACGCTGCGACGATGGAGCGCACCGCGGACCCCGCCGGCCCCGTGGTCGTCGCGGTGCTCACGTACCGGCGCCCCGAGGTGCTGACCCGGCTCCTGCCCGAGCTCGCACGTCAGGCGCGGCTCCTCGGTGCGGGCACGCGCGTCCTCGTCGTCGACAACGACCCCGACGCCAGCGCCCGGCCGGCGGTCGAGCGCCTCGCCATCCCCGAGGCCGAGTACGTCCACGAGCCCCGGCCCGGGATCGCCGCCGGTCGTAACGCCGCCCTCGAGGCCGCCACCGGCGCCGACGTGCTGGTCTTCATCGACGACGACGAGACACCGGACGAGGACTGGCTGGCCACGATGGTCGCCGCGCACCGGCGTCTTCGCGGCGCCGCGGTCGTCGGCCCGGTGCTGCGGATCCACGAGACCGAGCCCGCTGCGTGGGTGCGTTGGGCGCGGGTCTTCGACCGCCGCCGCATGGCGACGGGCACGCCGATGGAGGCCGCCGGGAGCGGCAACCTCCTCCTCGACCTGGCGCACGTGCGCCGGCACGGGCTCCGGTTCGCCGACGCGCTCGGGCTCAGCGGCGGATCGGACCACCTGTTCACGAAGGAGCTGCGACGGGCCGGGGGAGCGATCTACTGGTGCGACGAGGCGGTCGTCCGCGAGCACGTCCCGGCCTCGCGGCTCACCGGGCGCTGGACGATGCGCCGGGGCTACCGCTCCGGCGGCACGAGCGTCCTGGTGGACCTGATGCTCGCCCGCACCCGGCGGGAGGAGCTGAGCGTCCGGGCGCGGGCCCTGGTCGCGGGCGCCGCGCGCGTCGTGGTGGGAGCGGCGCGGGCGCTGCTCGGCGTCGTGACCCGGAACCCGGAGCACCACGGCCGCGGCGCCTGGACCCTGGCGCGCGGAGCCGGGATCCTCGGCGGCGCCGTCGGCCACACGGTCGTGGAGTACCGCCGGCCCTGAGCCGCCGGCAGCCGCGATCCGCGTCGTCCGCACGGTGAGACGCGGCACCCGATCCTTGACCCGCGGTCCGGTCGGCGCGAAGACTCGCCCTGTGCCGGACACGCTGCTCGCCGTCGCCCGTCCCGCGGTCCTGCCGACCGCCGGCGTCGGCGCGGTGTGCGCGGCCGCGCGCTGTTGTTGTCAGACCTGCAGCTGAGACGCCGTCCCTGCAGCGCTCCGCCCCGCCCGGGCGTCGAGCCGTACCGCCGCCCCGTCGGCGACCTCTGACCACGACCCTCGCGCTCCGCCGCGACACCTTCCTCGAGGACCCGCCATGCACCCGTCCCACCCCCGCGTCCACCTCGCCGTCGACCTCTCGCACGTGGGCGCGCGCCCGGCGGCGTGGCGCGACGTCCGGTCAGGGGCGCCCCGCGGCTTCGACCCGGCCCGGCTGGCCGGCCTCGTCGCGACGGCCGAGCGCGGCACGCTGGACCTCGTCGTGCTCGGGCACGACTTCCGGCTCCGGCCCGACCGGGGCCAGACGGTCGACGGCCGGCTCGACGCCGTCCACGCGCTCGCGCAGGTCGCGCCGTCGACCCGCGGCATCGGCCTCGTCGCCACGGTCGCGGGCGACGCGGGTCGCCCGGCGGAGCTCGGCCGCGCCGTGGCGACCCTCGACGCGCTGAGCGCCGGACGCGCGGGGTGGCAGGTCGGCCCGGCCGCGCGCGTCGGACGCCCCGCGACCGACGTCGTGGAGCTCATCGCCGCGGTGCGCGCGGCCTGGGCCCGGGGCGACGCGGGGCCGGTCCAGGGACGGCCGCCCGTCGTCGTCCGCGCCGACACCGCGCGCGCCCTCGAGGTCGCGGGGGCCGTGGCCGACGTCGTGCGGGTGCGGGCGCGCGACGCGCGGTCCGCAGGGCAGCAGCGCGCCCTGGTCCGGGCGTCGGCGCGGTCCGTCGGGCGTGACCCGGACGACGTGCTCGTGCTGGTCGACGCGTACACCGCAATCGACGCCGGGGCCGGTTCCCGCCGGGGTGCCGGCCCGGCTGCGCCGGACCCGGAGTCCTACGTCCACGTCGGCACGGCCGGCGCGCTCGCCGCGCTCGTGGCGGGGTGGTCGGCCGCCGGCGTCGTCGACGGCTTCACCCTCCGGCCCGCCTCACCGGCGGCGGACCTGCCCGCCATCGTCGACGGCGTCGTGCCGGAGCTGCGCGAGCGAGGGCTGTACCGCAGCGCCTACCCCGGGTCGACGCTGACGCAGACCCTCGCCCCGCCGCTGCGCCCCACGCGCCTGGCGGGCTGAGCCGGGGCCGCGCTTGCGCCGCGGTCCTAGGCTGGCGGTATGTCCGTCGTGAAGATCAACGCCATCTCCGTGCCGCCCGAGGCGGGCCCCGAGCTCGAGCGCCGGTTCGCCGCGCGGGCCGGGACCATCGAGGGGTCGCCCGGCTTCCTCGGGTTCCAGCTGCTGCGCCCCACCGCCGGCGAGGACCGCTACTTCGTGGTGACGCACTGGGCGGACGAGGAGTCCTTCGCCGCGTGGCGCGACGGCGACGGCCGGGCCGCCCACGCGGGCTCCGGCGACCGTCCCCGGCCGGTGAGCTCGGGCGCGCAGCTGCTGGAGTTCGACGTCGTGCTGGACGTCGCGCCGCGCTCGGCCTGACGTCAGCCCTGCTCCGGCTCGTACGCGAGCAGCACCCGGGCGGCGCCGTCGTCGGGCTCGTCGACGGAGACGACCGTGAGTCGCCCCCAGCCCGGCACCTCGACGCGGTCCTGCACCGCGACGGTGAGGTCGGCGTGGGGGACCGAGGGCGGGCCGTCGGCCGGGTCGACCGGGGTGACCACGAGCCGGACGGAGCCGGACTCCACACCGACCGCTACGCGCATCCCGTCCAGCACCTCGCTGCCGCCGTCCCGGACCACCACCTCGGCGGCGTCCTGCGACGGCGCCTCGGCGGCCCCGACCGCCGCGGCCCACACCAGCGCGGCGGCGACGACGCATGCGAGCGCCGCCGCGACGGTCACGAGCGCGCGGGTGCGCTCCGCCCGGGTGGCGTCGCCCGGCAGCGGCCCCGGCAGCCGGGTCGAGAGCCAGATCAGCAGGCCGGCCGCGACGGCCAGCAGCGCGGCGCTGACGAGGCCGGTCCTCGGCCCGACCGTGGCCGCACCGATCCCGCCGGCGACCGCCGCGAGAGCCAGGAGGCCGCCGAGGCTGCCCAGGCGCCAGCGCCTCGACGTGCGCAGGAGAGCCGTAGCCATGATGATCACCTTCTGCCGGAGTCTGGTTACCGTACGGCCACCCCGAGCCAGGAGGACATGTGAGCGAGTTCTACGTCAACGACCCACAGCTCGTCGATGCCGCCAAGCAGATCACGGCGCTCTCCGGCCAGTTCCCGGCGGCCAGGTCCTACGCGTCGACGCACCTGGACATCGGCCTCGGCGACACCGGCCTGCTGCTCAGCACGATCATGCTGACGACCGGGAAGGCGAGGACCGCCGTCCTGGACGAGCTCGCGGTCGCACGGTCCCACCTCGACGCGGCCGCGACCGAGCTGCGGGCCGCCGCGGCGACGTACCGGACCACCGACGACGCCGTCGACGCCTCGCTCGACGCGACCTACTGAGGAGACGCACATGGCGCAGTACGACGGCGGCGGGCAGGCGTGGGCGGCCTCGGCCGGTCTGGCCCTGGTCCCGCCTGTGGCCACAGATCCCATGCCGGACCTCGGCGAGGCGATCCTGGGCTGGCAGAACTACGTCTCGGCGAGCTACTGCATCAACGAGATCATCGAGATGGTCTGCGGCTTCGACCCCTTCACGTGGCTCAGCAGCCACTTCACCGGCAGCTGGGAGGAGTTCTCGGAGGCCGGTGCGGCCCTGGCGAACCTCAGCAACTTCGTGACGACGACCCGCGGCCAGCTCTCCACGGCGGTCGCGCCGCTGAACTTCGCGTGGACGGGCAACGCCGCCACCGCGGCCCTGGCCTACTTCGAGTCGCTCGAGCAGGGGCTGACGACCCTGGCCGACGCCATCGACGGGCTCGCGGAGGACTTCCAGACGACGGCGTTCGGCGTCTGGTCGGCGGGACAGGCCGCCGTGACCGCCCTCGCGGAGCTCTGCGACTGGCTCATCCTGCTGGCGCTCGAGCTGGCGGCGGCCGCGTCCTCCAGCTGGACGATCGTCGGCGGGCTGATCGCCGGCTCGGCCGCGGCCGCCACGGCGCTCAAGGCGGGCGGCGTCTGGCGCGAGGTGGTCAAGTGGCACGGTCGCGCCGTGGGCGGAGCGGAGGGCTTCGCCGGCCTCGCCGCGGCGAACCTGTCGCTGGTCCACGGACTGGAGGGGGTCTCGATGCCCGGCAGCACGCTCGACATCCCGGGCACCGGAAAGGGGAAGTGAGTATGGCAGCGACCGACGGGGTGCCGTGGGACGACAGGGTGGCGCGGCTGTCCGCGGCCATGGGCGGCGACCCGGCGCGGGGACGGCAGGCCATGCGCGCCCTCGAGCGCCTGCGCTCGGCCGAGGACCCCCGGCTGCGCGAGCTGGCCCAGGACGTGCTCGACGGCAGGCGCACCCTGCGGGAGATGGTGCAGGACGACGCGTTCGGCCGCGTCGTCTCCGGCAGGCTCCCCGCGCTGAAGACCCAGCTCGACGAGATGACCCCCGAGGACCGCGAGCGTCTCCTGGCCGGGTACGAGGAGCAGCGGCGCCGCGATCTCGCGGGCGGCTGAGCCGTCGGCCTCGGCGTCGTCAGTGCCGGACGCGGCGCAGCAGCTCGAGCGCGTGCTCCTCGTCGGTCATCGTGGTGACCTTGGACGCCTGCATCCACACCGCCGGGTTCGTCAGGTGGCCGAAGGCCCACTGCACCTCGAAGGCGCCGGACGCGGCGTCGCGGTCGATCCGCCAGGTGCCCGGGTGGCCGGTGCGCGGGTCGGTGCCGACGACGGTCACGGGCCAGGAGGCGGAGCCCGTGGCGGCGTCGCGGTGGTCGGACAGGGTCGTCGTCATGGTCGCTCCTCGGCGTCTCGCAGGGGCGGCGTGGTCGCGTCCCCCAGTGTGCGTCGGCATCCTGGGCGGAACCTGAACGGGACCCGCCGGGTGGCCTGCGTCACATCCCGCGCGCGTCGACGGCCGGCCGCGCGTGGCCGCGGGGTGGCGGGCATGGTGGAGCAAGCACGCACGTCCCAGCTGAGAGGAACCGGGGATGATCCCGCGCACCGACAACCACCTGCACCTCGAGCTCGTCGACGGCGTCGAGCGCACCGGGCGCGGCCTGCTCGCTGCGCTGGGGGGTGAGCGGTTCCGCGTCGACGTCGTCCGCGACGACGTCGTCCGGCTCGCGATGAGCCGCGGCGGGGTCTTCGACGAGCAGCCCACGCACGCCGTCTGCGTCGACCCGCTCTCGCCCGACGTCGCGTTCGAGGTGGAGCGCTCGGACGACGTCGTCCGGGTGCGGACCGCCGCGCTCGTCGTCTCGCTCTGGCTCGACCCGTTCCGCGTCGACGTCCACCGGGCCGACGGGTCGCCCGTGATCGAGACCGCGCGGGGCGCCGACGGCCGGTACGGCACCTACGCCACGCTCAACGACGCGTTCGTGCTGCGCCGCCGGTGCCGCCCCGAGGACGCGATCTACGGGCTCGGCGAGAAGACGGGGCGCCACAACCGCAAGGGCCGCGACTTCACGCTGTGGAACAGCGACGTGCTCAGCCCTGACGTCGCGGGCGCCGCCGCCGCGCGCCTCGGGGCCGACGACCCGCGTGCGGACGCGTCGAGCACCGAGTTCGACCCGTACTACGTCTCGATCCCGTTCTTCTACCACCAGAGGTGGCCCGGCGGGGCGATGGCCGGGTCGTTCCTGGACAACGGCTACCGCGTGGCCTACGACTTCACCGCGCCCGACGAGTACGTCATCCGTGGCGACGGCGGCCAGTGGTGCGAGTACGTGTTCGCGGGCCCGCGCATGCCGGACATCCTCGAGGCCTACACCTGGCTGACGGGCCGCACGCCGCTGCCCCCGCTCTGGTCGCTGGGCTACCACCAGTCGCGCTGGCACGCGTACGCCCAGGAAGCCGTCGAGCAGGTGGCCCGGCGCCACCGCGAGCTGGACGTGCCGTGCGACGCCCTGTGGCTCGACATCGAGTACATGGACGGCTACCGCGTCTTCACCTGGGACCGCGAGCGGTTCCCCGACCCGCCGGGCATGCTCGCGCGCCTGCGCGACGACGGCTTCCGCGTCATCACGATCATCGACCCGGGGGTCAAGCACGACCCCGGCTACGCCGTGTTCGACGAGGCCGTGGAGAAGGACCTCCTGTGCCGCACCGAGGGCGGGGACCTCTACGTCGGCCAGGTCTGGCCGGGGCGGACGGCGTTCCCCGACTTCGTCACGCAGGAGACGCGCGCGTGGTGGGGCCGGCTCAACGCCGAGCACGTGCGCTCCGGCCTCGCGGGGATCTGGAACGACATGAACGAGCCCGCGACGGGCGACGTCGACCCGGGGCGCATGCGCTTCGGGCGTGGGCGGTTCTCGCACGAGCGGTTCCACAACCAGTACGCGCTGCTCATGGCGATGGGCACGGTCGAGGGCCTGCGCGCCGCGATGCCCGAGCTGCGCACGTTCGTGCTGACGCGCGCCGGCTCGGCCGGCATCCAGCGCTACGCGGCGAACTGGATGGGGGACAACCAGTCGCGCTGGGACCACCTGTGGCTGAGCATCCCCATGGCCAACGGCTTCGGCGTGTCCGGCCAGGCGTTCGTGGGCGCCGACGTCGGCGGCTTCTTCGGCAGCACCGACGCGGAGCTGTTCCTGCGCTGGATGCAGTACGGCGCGCTGACCCCGTTCTTCCGCAACCACTCCGCCATGGGGAACGTCGACCAGTACGTGTGGGCCTTCGGCGACGTCGTCCTGGCGGGCGTGCGCGAGGCGATCCGCCTGCGCTACCGGCTCCTGCCGTACCTCTACAGCGCCTTCGTCGTGGCGTCCGAGACCGGGGCGCCCGTGCAGCGCCCGCTCGTCCTGGACCACCAGGACGACGCCGTCGTGCGCGACGTCGACGACCAGTACCTGCTCGGGCCGCACCTGCTGGTGGCGCCGGTCGTCGAGCCCGGCACCACGCACCGGCAGGTGTACCTCCCCGCGGGCGAGTGGGTGGACTGGCACACGGGCGAGCGGCACGTGGGGCCGCGGTTCGTCGTGGCGCAGACGCCCATGGAGCGCATCCCGCTGTACGTGCGCGCGGGCGCCGTCGTGCCGATGTGGGAGCGGGCACCGGCCTCGACCGCCGAGCCCGCACCCGAGCTGGTCGAGCTGCACCTGCGGGTCCCGGCGCTCGACGGCACCGCCACGTCGATGCTCCAGGAGGACGACGGTCTCACCGTAGCCGCGGTCGACGGCGCCCACGTGCGCACGACCTTCGAGGTCACCCGCGCGGGCGGCGCCGTCACGGTGCGCGCCAGGACGACGGGTGACGGCTTCCCGGGGCACCGCCGCACGGCCTTCCGCGTGGTCCTGCACGGCGCGGTGGGCGACCGCGCGCGGCTCGACGACGCCGAGGTGCCGGTCGAGGACGGGGTGGTGCTGGTGCCCGGCGAGCGCGAGGGCTTCACGCTCGAGCTCCGGGCCGACGGGCGCTGATCGGATTCTGTCCGGGGCCTTGACGCAATAGGTAGGGTCCCAGGCATGGGTATCAGCGGGTGGGAGCTCCTGGTCCTGGTGACCGCCGTCGTCGTGCTCGTGGGCCCCGAGCAGCTGCCGCGCGCGGCGGAGCAGCTGGGACGCCTCGTGCGCGAGGTCCGGGCGATCGCGTCGGGCGCGCGGGAGCGCGTCCGCGAGGAGCTGGGTCCGGACGTCGACCTCGACTGGGAGGCGCTCGACCCGCGCCAGTACGACCCTCGGCGCATCGTGCGCGAGGCCCTCGTCGAGGAGCTGCGCGGACCCGCCGAGCGGGCGCATGGCCACGCCGCGCCTGCTGCCGTGCCGCCCCCGCTCCGGGCCGCGGGTGCGGACCCCGGAGCCGGGGCGGCGCCGACGGCCTGAGCGCCGCGGGCGCGCACCGCGACGGCGCTACGCCGGTCGGGCGGCTCCGCCCCGCCGACGCACCCGCCGGTCGCGCAGGGCGGCCACGCCGACGGCGACGAAGTACAAGCCGCAGATCGGCGTCGCCATCGCGAGCATGGACCATGCGTCCGGCAGCGGGTTGGCGAACGCCGTGAAGACGAGCGCGAGCAGGACCGCCCAGCGCCAGGCCCGGAGCATCGTCGCCGCGGGCAGCAGCCCGAGGAAGTTCAGCGCCACCAGGACCAGCGGCAGCAGGAAGGCAAGGCCGAACACGAGGATCACGCGCATGAAGAACCCGAAATAGGCGCGCGCGTCCATGAGGTTGACCGCGCTGTCCGGCGTGAAGGCCGTCAGCGTGCTGATCGCGGTGGGCAGCACGAACCAGGCGAGCGCACCGCCCGCGACGAACAGCACGCTCCCCGCGGGGACGAAGGAGAACACGTAGCGCTTCTCCTGGCGCGTCAGGGCCGGCGTCACGAAGGCGAGCAGCTGACCGATCCACCACGGCGCCGAGAGGAAGACCCCCAGGAAGAGGGCAACCTTGAGCTGCATGTCGAACGCCGAGCCGATCGTGGTGAAGTTGAGTGCGGCGGTCTGCCCCCGGTGGCCCAGCCCTTGCAGGGGCTGGCTCATCGCCGCGAAGACCGGGTCGTACGCGAACCACCCGAGGCAGGCCCCGAGCACGAGCCCGAGGGCCGACCACAGGACACGGCGTCGGAGCTCGGCGAGGTGCGCCGCGAGCGCCATCCGGCCCTCGGGGTCGTGCGTCGACCGGCCGGACCGGCGCCCGCGCGGGGCGTCGGCCGGCCGGTCGTGAGCCGCTGACGGGTGCGCCGTCATCGCCTCATGCCTGCGGCGAGCCGGGCTGGGCCGCGGCCGGCGCCTGGGTGGCGAGGGCCGGCGTGACGGCGGGTGCCGGTGCCGGCGCCGTCGGCGGGGCCAGGGGCGAGGTGTCCTCGCGCAGCTCCTGGACCTCCTTCTTGAAGATCTTCAGCGACTTGCCGACGTTGCCGGCGATCTCCGGGAGCTTGCTGGCGCCGAACAGCACGACGACGGTGATGGCGATGATGACGATCGCCCAGACGCTCGGGGTCCTCATGGTTCCTCCTGGTGGGTGGTGCCCCGCTCCTCGTCGAGGGGGGCGTCGGTCGGGTCGACGGCGGACCACAGGTGACGGTCCGGGTCCAGGTGCTCGCGGGCAGCGCGCACGCGTGCGAGGTCCTCGGGGGTGAAGCACTCCTGCACGCGGCCCGGCAGCGTGAGGTCGGCCTCCCCGACGTACCGGGCGGGGCTCAGCGGCTCCCGGACGACGGCCGCGCGCGCCCAGGCGGCGTGCGCCGTGGCCGCGTCCGGCCGGCCGGAGGCCACCGGGTCCCAGTGCGCGTACGCCGAGACGCTCGTCGCGCCGCCGGGCCGGTGCACGGCGTCGACGGTCGCCTCGCGGGGGGGCGCCGGGGTCACCAGGACGCTCGAGCGCGTCGTCGGCGCGGCGGCCACCGCGGCGAGGACATCCGGCAGCAGCGCGGCCCACGGCCGGTCGCTCCACGCGTGGTCCGACCACAGCGCCTCGCCGTCGTGCCGGGGGAGCGCCGCGACGAGCCCGGCGAGCCCGCCGTGCACGGTCGCCGCGGCGCCCTGCGCGCCCGGCAGGACGTCGAGGGCCGCGAGCAGGCGCCGGGCGTGCTCGGCGTCGGCGCCGAAGGCGGTCCCGGCCACGGTCAGGGACGCGGCACGCGGGCCGCCCCCGCAGGGTCCGGTGCGACGCGCGAAGACGGTCACCTCCAGCCCGGGCAGGCGCTCGGTCCGCAGTGTGTCGAGCGCGGCACCGACCTCGGCCGCGTCCTCGCCGCCCACGGTCAGCAGGCGCCGGACCACCGTCGGCACGCCGGGGACCAGGCGCACCTCGAGCCCGACGACGACGCCGGGGAACGTGGGGCCTGCGCCCCGCGCGACCGCGAGCAGCTCGGCGTCGGCCTCCCGCGTGAGGCGCAGGCGTCGGCCGTCGGCCGTGACGACGTCCAGGGCGACGACCCGCTCGCACGCCGCGCCCCAGGCGCCGGCGTTCCAGCCGTGCCCGCCCGCCAGGAGGTAGCCACCGAGGCCCACGGTGGGGACGTGCCCGACGGGGAACGACCAGCCGGACCCGTCGAGGAGCGCGGCGGCCTGCTCGACGGTCGTGCCGGGACCGAGACGCGCGGTGCCGCGGTGCGGGTCGACGTGGACCCCGCGCAGGGCGCGGAGGTCGAGCGCGAGGCTCCCCGGTCGCAGGTGGGTCGCGCTGAGGCTGTGGCCACCGCTGCGGACGGCGAGCCGCAGGCCGGTGCGCCGGGCGGCACGCACGAGGTCCACGACGTCCTGCTCGTCGGCCACCCGCGCGACGGCGGCCGGTGCGTGCGGGGGCTGGTGCGCGGACACGGACAGGGCGCGCCGGGCCTCGGCGTAGCCGACGTCCGCGCGGTGGACCGTCCTGCTGCCCGCGTCCCTCACGACGCGCCGCCTGCCACGGCGTCGGTGCGGGCGATGGCGGCGTCGACGGCGGCGGGCGCGTACACGAGGTCCACGAGCTTGCGGGCGAGGCCCACGACCGCGCCGTCGGCGCCGAGCCGTGCCGAGGTCACCGTGAGGTGCTGGGTGGTCCGGTCGGAGACGTGGTCGCGGATCTCCGCATCGACCGCCGCAACGACCCGTGGCAGACGCCCGAGCGCCCCGCCGAGCACGACGGTGTCCGGGTTGATGGTCGCGACGACGGTGGCGAGCACCCGCCCCAGCGCGGCGGACGCGGCGTCGAGCTCGGCGCAGACCGCGGGGTCGCCGGCGGACACCCGCTCGGTGATGTCCGGCAGGTTCTGCACCCCGGTCGCGGCCAGGCGCCGCACCAGGGCCTGCCCGGACGCCCACGCGGCGAGGCACCCCCGGCGGCCGCACGTGCAGCGCGGGCCGTCGGCGGTCAGGCGGATGTGGCCGATGTCCCCGGCCGCACCCGCCGAGCCTTCGAGCACGTGGCCGCCGTCGACGATGCCGGCGCCGATCCCTGTCGCGTACTTCACCGCCAGCACGGTCTGGCCGGAGCCCGCGACGCTCGACTCGCCCAGCGCGAAGGCGCGCGCGTCGTTCTCGATCACGACCGGCACGTCCCAGCGGTCCCGCACGGTCGCGGTGATGGGGAACGACTGCCAGCGCGGCATCGTGGTGGACCTGCCCAGGACGCCCGTCACCGGGTCCACGGGGCCCGGGATGCCGAGCGCGACGCCGACGAGGCGCTCGTCGGCCCCCGCGTCGACCAGCTCCTGCGCGACCTCGAACACCGTCTCGAGGTAGGGCGCCGCGTCCGTGTCGATGTCCGTCGCGACGTCGCGCATGCGCAGGATGTCGCCGCGGACGCCGGTGACGCACAGGCGCGCGTGCGTCTGGCCGAGGTCGAGCACGACGACCACCCGGCCCCGGTCGTCCCAGCGCAGGAGCTCGGCCCGACGGCCGGGTCC
The DNA here is from genome assembly GCF_014042015.1 of Actinotalea sp. JY-7876. Classification (NCBI taxonomy): domain Bacteria; kingdom Bacillati; phylum Actinomycetota; class Actinomycetes; order Micrococcales; family Cellulomonadaceae; genus Actinotalea; species Actinotalea sp. JY-7876. Next base: position 785,814 of record NZ_CP059493.1, read on the forward strand.
TCCGCCCTCGCGGTCGGAGCCGGCCGGGGCGGAGCCGGCCTGGTAGACGTAGCCGTGGGCGAACAGCGCGTCCAGCCGCTCGAAGAGGGTCGTGCGCGACATGCCGGTGGCCGCGAGCAGCTGCTGGCGGGTCCAGCCGGGCCGGGACCGGATCAGGGCGACGAGCGAGCCCGGCGAGCTCGGGGAGGGCGCCGGCGTGGAGCCGGGGTCCCCGGGGATCGGGGTGGGACCGGCCGTCGTGGCGTCCACCATGGGGCTCCCTGGTCGCTGGGTCGTGCCGGGTTCGGGGACCGCCCCGGCGGTCGGACGAGCGGCATCCTGCCACTGTTGACGCCGTCGCACCAGACCGTTACGTTCGGCCGCTGAACGGAATTGCTCCCGACGCACGATGGCGTGCAGGTGTGTGAGGTCATGATCAGCAACGCGGCCGACAGGCTGGCGCAGGCGGCTGCCGACGTGCTCCGGCGCAACGACCGGGGCACCCGCACCGTCGCCGCGCCGGACCTCTACCCGCACCAGTGGAGCTGGGACGCAGCCTTCGTGGCCATGGGCTGGGCCCGGATCTCCGTGCCCCGGGCGCTCCGTGAGCTCGACGGGCTCCTCGCGGGTCAATGGGCCACCGGGATGATCCCCCACATCGTGTTCTCCGACGAGGACGGCTACTTCCCCGGTCCCGAGCGGTGGCGGACCGAGCGCGCCACCGCGGCGCCGAGCGCTGTACGGACGTCGGGAATCTGTCAGCCCGGCGTACACAGCCTCGCGCTCGCCGTCATCGGTTCGCAGGCCCGCGCGAACGGGGGCGAGGACGCGGAGCTGTTCCGCGACTTCCTCGGGCGGACCTTCGACGCGTGGTTCGCCTGGCACCGGTGGCTGGGCGACGTCCGCTCGGCCAACCCGGTCGGGCTGGTGGAGATCCACCACGGCTGGGAGTCCGGGATGGACAACTCGCCCCGCTGGGACGAGGCCTACCGGAGGGTGAGCGTCGGGGCGCTCGAGCCCTACGTCCGCCAGGACCTGCGCCACGTCTCGGACGCGGGCGAGCGCCCGTCCGACCGCGACTACGACCGCTACGTCTGGCTGCTCGACCAGCTGGCGTCGGTCGCCTACGACGACGCCGCGGCGCGCGACGTCGTCGACTTCCGCGTGGGCGACGTCTTCTTCACCGCCCTGCACGCGCTGTCGAGCGAGTTGCTCGCCGGGCTCGGCGACGGGATCGCGCGCCACGACCAGGCCGCCGAGCTCCGGGCCATGTCGCGCCGTGCCGGCGACGCCGTCGCGGCGACCGTGTCACCGACGACGGGCCTGGCACGCGACGCCGACCTGCGCGCGGGCGGGTGGCTGCACGCGGAGACCGTGGGCGGCTTCGCGCCGCTGGTGTGCGGGGCGCCGGCGCCGCTCCACGACGACCTGGTCGCGCTGCTCATGGGCGAGCGCTGGTGCGGCCACCCGGACCTGCATCGACCCCTGCCGCCGACGACCTCGCCGGGGAGCCCCGCCTTCGTGAGCCACAACTACTGGCGTGGGCCCCAGTGGCCGGTCCTCACGTGGCTGATGTCGTGGTCGCTCGCGCACCACGGGCACCACGACGAGGCGGGCGCCCTGCGCGAGGCCGGCCTCGGACAGCTCGCCGACCTGCGCTTCGCGGAGTACTACGACGCGCTCGACGGGCGACCGCTGGGTTCGATGGCGCAGTCGTGGACCGCCGCCGTCGCGCTCGCGTGGCAGGACCGTCCCGGTGGGTGGTGGGCATGACGAGCGCCACGACCGCGCTCGGCGCCGCCCGCGTGCCCTGGGTGGGGCGCTCGCAGCCCGCGGAGGAGGCCCCCCAGATCGTCACCGGTGCGCTGCGCTTCGTGACCGACCTCCGACTGCCGGGGACCCTGCACGGGGTCGTCGTGCGCTCCGCGGTGCCCCACGCGCGGGTCGTCGAGGTCGACGTGACGGCCGCGCGGGCGCTCGACGGCGTGCGCGCCGTGCTCGTCGCCGCGGACGTGCCCGTCAACGCGCTCGGACCGCGCGACGTCGACGGCCCCGTGCTCGCGTCCACCGTGGTGCGGCAGGTCGGCGACGCGATCGCCCTGGTCGCCGCCGAGGACGCGGCGACGGCGCACCTGGCGGCCGCCCTCGTGCGCGTCGCCCTCGACCCGCTGCCCGTCGTCTCCGAGATGGCGCGCGCCCTCGACGCGGACGCCCCGCGGTTGCACGCGGACGGCAACCTCTCGGGTCGGATCGCCTTCCGGTCGGGCGACGTGGACGCCGCCCTCGCGGCCGCCCACCTCGTCCTCGACGAGGAGGTGCGCACACCGGGGCAGGAGCACGTCGCGATCGAGACGCCGGGCGGCACGGCCGTCTGGGAGGACGGGCGCGTGACCGTCTGGTGCGGTTCGCAGAACCCAGGGCTGCACCAGCGCAAGATCGCTCGCGCGCTCGCGGTCGACCCCGAGCAGGTACGCATGGTCGGGGGACCCGTCGGTGGCGCGTTCGGCGCCCGCAACGACGACCCGATGCCCGTCTACCTCGCGCTGCTCGCGCGTGCCACCGGCCGGCCGGTGCACGTGCACATGACGCGCGAGGAGGTCATGGCCGCCGGTGCGAAGCGGCACCCGTTCCGGACGCGGATCACCATCGGGTTCGACCCCGACGGCCGCATCCTCGGGTCTCGCGTGCACGCGCTCGCGGACACGGGGCCGGTCATCACGTCCGGGCCCAACGTCATGAAGACCTCGGCGGAGATGTCGACCGGGCCCTACGCCTTCGCAGCGGCCGAGTTCGACGGCACGGTGGTCTACACGAACAACGCGAACGCGGGCGCCTTCCGCGGTTACGGCGTGCCGCAGGTCGCGTTCGCGATCGAGAACGCCATGACGGCCGCCGCGCACCGCCTCGGCATCGACCCGGTCGAGATCCGACGGCGCAACGTCCTGCGCGGCGGGGAGCAGCACAGCCTCTACCGCCACCGCACCACCGCGAGCCTGCGCGTGGACGAGGCGCTCCGGACCGCCGAGCAGCACCCGCTGTGGGCGGACCGGGCGGCGTGGGCCGCGGGTGCCTGCTGGCCGTGGCGGCGGGGCACGGGCGTGGCCATCGCCATGAAGGGCGTCGGCATGGGCAGCGGCACGGGGGACACGGCCCGTGCCCGGCTGCGCATCGACCGGAGCGGGCACGTCACCGTCTGGGCCGGCCCCAACCACACCGGCCAGTCCATCCAGACGACCTACCGTCAGGTCGCGGCGGACACGCTCGGCCTGTCCTACGACGACGTCACCGTCGTCGTCGGCGACACGTCGGTCGTCCCCGAGTCCGGGCCGACCGCCGCCTCGCGCTCGACCTATGCGGGCGGGGCTGCGGTGCACGCCGTCTGCCTCGTGCTGCGCGAGGAGTGCGAGCGCCTCGGGCTCCCGCTGGACACCGACCCGGCGGGGACCGGCGAGAAGCTCGAGGCCCTCGGCCGCGCCGAGCACAGCGCGGAGTTCCGCCTGCCCGACACCGAGGACCCCGGCCTCGTCCCGCACGAGGAGCTCGCGCGCTTCGGGCCCCACCGGGTCTACGGCTCCTGCGCCCAGGTGGTACGTGCCGAGGTCAACGTCCTCACGGGAGAGATCCGCGTGCCCGAGCTGCTCTGCACGGTGGACTGCGGCACGGCGATCAACCCCGGCGGCGTCGTCGGCCAGGCGGAGGGCGGCATCCTCCAGGGCCTCGGCCTCGCGCTCATGGAGGAGCACGTCGTGACGGACGGGATCCCGCGCACGACCAGCCTCGAGAGCTACCACGCACCGACGATCGCCGACGCGCCGCGCATGCACACCGTCCTCGTGCCGGGCGCCGAGGGGACCGGCCCCTACGGCGCGAAGGGGATGTCCGAGGTCGTCGTCGTGCCGACGCCCCCCGCGCTCGCCGCCGCGGTGCTCGACGCGACGGGCGTGCTGCCCGCGGAGCTCCCCGTCACGCCCGAGCGCCTGCTGGCCCTGCTGGAGGAGGTGGCGCCGTGCGCGTCAACGGAGTGAGCGTCGACCCGGCCGCGACCGCGGCGGCCCTCGGCCTCGGCGTCGACGACCTGCCCGGCGCCCGTCTGCTCGACGTCCTACGGGACGGGCTCGGCCTGACCGGCGCCAAGGAGGGCTGCGGCATGGGGGAGTGCGGCAGCTGCACCGTGCTCGTCGACGGTCGCGCCGTCTGCTCGTGCCTGGTCCTGCAGGGACAGGTCGCCGACGCCGATGTCGAGACGGTCGAGGGACTCGCGGACCGCGGTGGCGCGGACCTGCAGGAGGCCTTCGTGCGCCGACAGGCCGTCCAGTGCGGCTACTGCATCCCCGGCGTCCTGATGTCGTGCGCCGCGCTGCTCGACCGGTCGCCGGACCCCTCCGACGACGAGATCCGCGCCGCCCTGGACGGGAACCTGTGCCGCTGCACGGGGTACAACCGCTTCCACGACGTCCTGCACGACGTCGCTCGGGGTCGCTGCGGGGGTGCCTCGTGAGCGCCCCGCCCCAGGTCGTGCGACCGCGGCACGTCGCCGAGGTGAGCGCGCTGCTGGCGCAGGGCATGCCGCTCGCCGGCGGCACCGACCTCCTCGTGCAGCGCCGCGCGGGTGCGCGCCACGACCGGCTGGTCGACCTCACGGGGCTCGTGGACGCGCCCGCCCCGCTCGCGGTGCAGGACGGCGACCGGCCCTCGCTCGTCCTGTCGGGCGTCGCGCCCCTGGCCCGCGTCGTCGACGCGCTCGCGGGCCGGTTCCCGGCGTTGCGGGACGCGGCCTCGTTCTTCGCGTCCCAGCAGATCCGCAACCGCGCGACGCTCGGCGGCAACCTCGCGACGGGCTCGCCCGCCGCGGACACCGTGCCCCCGCTCCTCGCGGCGGAGGCCGTGGTCACCGTCCGCGGGACCGACGGTGAGCGCGACGTCCCGCTCGAGGCCTTCCTGCTGGGTCCCCGGCGCGTCGACCTGCGGGCGACCGAGTGGGTCGTCACGGTCCGGGTGCCGACTCCGCCGGCGACCGGCGGCTACCGGAAGATCGGCGGGCGCCGTGCGCTGGCGATCTCCGTCGTCGACCTCGCCTGGCAGTGGCGCGTCGCGGACGGCGTGCTGCACGACGTGCGGCTCGCCGCAGGCTCGGTCGCGCCCACCGTGGTGCGCCTGCGCTCCGCCGAGGCGGAGCTCGAGGGCCGCCGGGTGACCCCGGCCGTCGCGCGCGCCGCCCTCGCCGCCGTCCAGGCGGACATCAGCCCCATCGACGACCTTCGCGCGAGCGCCGCCTACCGCCGCCGCTGCGCGGCCGCGCTGCTGCACGAGGTGCTCGGCGGCGTCGGTCCCGACCAGCCCCACGACCCCCTCGTCCCCCACCCCGAGCAGGAGATCGCCTCGTGAAGATCGGTGTCACCGTCCGTCCCGACCAGCCGATGACCGAGGCCGCGGCCTGGGCACGCCGGATCGAGGACCTCGGCTTCGACGGCGTGTGGTTGGCCGACCACTACTTCCACCGGGACGTCTCGGGCGCGCTCGCCCTGATGATGGCGGCGACGCGGCGCGTGACGCTCGGGACCGCCGTCATGTCGCCCTTCCTGCGGCACCCGACGCTCCTGGCGAGCATGGCCGCGAGCCTGCGGGAGATCGGCGACGGCCGGTTCGTGCTCGGCCTGGGCGCGGGGGGCTACGAGTTCGCGAGCGAGCTCGGGATCGAGATGAAGCGTCCGCTGCGGCTCACGGCGGAGGCCGTCGAGATCGTCCGCCAGCTCTCGCGCGGCACGTCCGACGTCGCGGGGGAGACCTTCAGCGCGCGCGGCTCGCGCCTGCGCTGGGACGTGCAGGACGGCCCGCTCTACCTCGCGGCCCGTGGCCCCAAGATGCTCGAGCTCTCCGGCCGCGTCGCGGACGGCGTCATCACCCACGGCATCGCGCCCAGCCACGTGCAGTACGTGCGCGACCACGTCGCCACCGGCGCGGCGGGGCGCACCGAGGGCCGCACGTCGATCTGCCTGATGCTCGACGTCGAGATCGGCGACGACCGCGAGGCGGCCCTGGCCGCGCTGCGCCCACGGTGCACGACGATGGCCGGCGGCGCCTACGCCGACGAGCTCATCGAGGTCTACGGCCTCGACGTCGAGGAGGTCCGCGCGCTGCGCGCCACCGTGCGCACCGGGGACCGCGTCGCCGCAGCGGCGCAGGTCACGGACGCGATGGCCGAGGCATTCGGCGTGGCCGGGCCGGCGGGCCGCGTCCGCGACGCCGTCGACGCCCTGGCCGCGGCCGGCGTCGACGAGGTCATCCTCAGCGTCGGCGGGGCCACCCCCGACGCCGTCAGCACCCAGCTCACCCAGCTCGCGAAGGCGGTCCTCGCATGACCCACCTGCCCACGTCCGCAACCGTCCTCGGCTCCGGGGCCGGGGCGCTCAGCTCCGCGATCGAGATGTCGCTGCTCGGCATCGACGTCACCGTCGCCGACCTCGAGCGCTTCCGCGCGAGCATCGACGCGATCGCCGAGCGCGGCGTCGTCCGCCTCCGCTCGCCCTGGCACCACGTGACCGAGGCGCCCGCCAGGGCGTCGCTCGACCCGGCCGCCGCCGTGCGGGGCACCGAGCTCGTCGTCGTCTCCGTGCCCGCCTTCGGGCACGACGCGTTCGCCGAGATCCTCGCCGCGAACCTCGAGGACGGCCAGCAGGTGGTCTTCGCCGGCGAGGGAGGCGGCGCCCTCGCCCTGGTCGCTGCGATGCGCCGCTCCGGGCGCCGCGTGCGTGCGCACGTGGCCGAGCTGAACTCGCTGCCGTACGGGGCGCGGGTACGCGAGCCGGGCCTGGTCACGGCGTCGCGGAAGGTCGGCGGCACGGTCGTCGCGGGGCTGCCGGCGGGTAACCCGGCCGAGGCGACGGCGTGCGCGATCTGGCCCTCGGTGACGGCGGGCGAGAGCGTGTGGGAGACAGTCCTGCTCAACTTCAACGCCATCGACCACGTGCCGCCGATCCTCGGCAACCTCGGCGCGGTCCAAGGCCGGGCGGGCAAGTTCCTGCTCTGGGGTGAGGGCGCGAGCCCTGCGGTGTGCCGCTGGATCGCCGCGATCGACGCCGAGCTGATCGAGATCCGCCGTGCGTTCGGCTTCAGCAACCTCAAGGGTTATGAGGAGTACCTCGTCGAGCAGGGCTTCGCGCCGCGCGTGGGCGCGGACCTGTTCGAGACCCTGCGCTCGAGCGCCTTCGCGGACTCGACGTTCGGCACCGGTCCGGACGCGCTGAGCAGCCGGTACGTCACCGAGGATGTGCCGTTCGCGCTGTGCCTCATGTCATCGATCGGGCGCGAGGTGGGCGTCGCGACCCCCACCGTCGACGCGATGATCCACCTCGCGTCGATCGCGACCGGCACCGACTTCCGGGCGGAGGGGCGCACTCTCGAGGCGTTCGGGCTGGCCGGCGCCGGCCGCGACGGCCTCCTCGAGGCCGCGCGGACGGGGTGGTGGTGACGGTGCCCGTGCGCCTCACCGGCGTGCCGGTGGGCGAGGGGACCGCACCCGTGACGGCCGAGGTGGTCGACAGGGCGGTGCGGCTCGCGCCGGCGGCTGCGCCGGCGCCGGGCACCCCGCCGCGCAGCCTCCTGCTGCCAGGGCTCGTCAACCTGCACGACCACCTGCGGGCCTTCATGCCCACGGGCCGCCGGACCGAGGGCGCGCCCCTCACGCAGGTCATCACGGCGGCCGCCGCCACGCAGGCCGTCGCGACGCCGCAGGAGCACCGCGCCCTGACGGCGCTCGCGAGCGCGCGGCAGCTGCGCGCCGGCGTCACGTCCGTCGTCGACCACGTGTACCCGCTGCACCGGCCCGAGCTGCTCGACGCGGCCGTCGCCGGGCACCGGGACGTCGGTGTGCGCGCGAGCGTGGCGCTCGGTGTCATGACGCGCGGCGACGCGCGCACGTGCACGACGGTGGCGGACGTCGCCCGCCTCGCGGAGCGCGCCCTGGCCGAGCTGCTGCCGGCCGACCGCCTGTTCCTCGCGCCGGTCTCGCTGCGGCAGGCGGCGGCCGAGGACTACGCGGACACCGTCGCCGCCGCGGACCGGCTCGGCCTGCGGCTGTACACGCACATCGCGGAGACGGTCGCGGAGGTCGAGCAGTGCGTCGCCGAGCACGGCGTGCGCCCGGTCGAGCTGCTGCACCGCCTCGGCTTCCTGCGGCCCGGGACCGTGCTCGTGCACTGCGTCCAGCTCTCCGACCGGGAGGTCGGGCTGCTGGCCGGCACGGGGACCGCCGTGGTCTACTGCCCGACCAACCACCTCAGGCTCGCCAAGGGCTTCGCGCGCGTCGCCGACCTCGTGGACGCCGGCGTGACGGTCGGGCTGGGCATCGACGGCACCGAGAGCCTGTTCCACGAGATGCGCCAGGCGGTCTACGCCCAGGGGCAGGCACGGCTCGACCCCGCAGCCCTCGGCTCGGCCGCGGCCTACGCCATGGCGACCGTCCAGGGTGCTCGCGCCCTCGGGGTCGCCGGCGTCGACGGCCGGCTCGACGGCTCGCCGGACGTGGTCCGGCTGGACGCCCGCCGGGTCGGCCTCCAGCCCTTGGTGGACCCCGTGTGGTCGGTGGTCCACCGTGCCGGCCCGGGCGACGTGACCGACGTCGTCGTGGACGGCCGGCTCGTGCTCCACGACGGCCGCCTCACCGGATCGGACGAGGACGAGCTCGTGGAGCGCGCCTACGTCGCCACCCGCGACATGGCGCACCGCACCGGGACGACCGATCCGGCCGACTGGCCCCCCGTCGACCTCAGCGACCGACTCGACCGACGGTCGAACACCAGAGAGGGAACGCAATGACGCGCACCACCCGAACCCCAATCTCCGCCATGAACCTCAGCCGTCGCCAGCTCCTGGGCATCGGCGGCGGCATCGCGGCCGGCATCGCCCTCGCAGCCTGCGGCGGCGGCGGCGGCTCCTCCTCCGGCGGTGGAGGAGGCGGCGGCAAGCCGGGCACGCTCCGGATCTGGGCCAACGCCGCCGTCGCCGGCGACGCGGACTCCGGCCTGCAGCGTGCCGCCAAGGCCTTCGGCGAGGCGAAGGGCATGACGGTCCAGGTCGAGGGGCTGCCCACGGCGGACCTCGTCTCGAAGCTGACCACCGCGGTGAGCGGTGGCAGCGGCCCGGACGTCGCGATCGTCGACTCGTCGTCGGTGCCGCAGCTCGCGGGGGCGCAGATCCTGGCGGACCTCACCGACCGGACCGGCGGCGTGGCGGGCGACTTCCACACCGGTGCCATGGAGTACTCCACGTACGCCGGCAAGCAGTACGGCCTGCCGTACTACACGAACAACGTCGGCCTCTTCTACAACAAGGCGATGCTCTCGGACGCGGGCATCGAGGTGCCCACGACGTGGCAGGACCTGCGCTCCGCGGCGATCGAGCTCACGGGCGGCGACCGCTACGGCTACATGATGGGTCCGGCGGGCTACGGCGCGTTCCTGTTCTGGCCGTGGCTGTGGCAGAACGGCGGCCAGATCGTCGACGCCGACGCCACCCGGGCCGTCTTCGACGACGACAAGGGCATCGAAGCGTTCGAGTTCTACGCCAACCTCCACCTCGAGGACGCCGTCGTCCCGCCCGACTTCCTGGCCGCGACGAGCGGCTGGGACCCGTACGTCGCGCCGTTCGCCCAGGAGCGCGTCGCCATGATGGCGATCGGGCCCTGGGGGCAGAACGCGATCACCGAGGGCAACCCCGACCTCGACTGGGGCGTGGCACCGCTGCCGCAGGGCTCTGAGAAGGCGACGATCCTCGGCGGCGCCACCATCGGCGTCGCCGCCAACGCAGGCGCGCCCGACGAGGCGTGGGAGTTCGTCGAGTGGGTCACCGGCGGCGAGCAGATGGAGTTCATCCAGGCGAGCGGCAACATCCCCGGTCGCAAGGACGTCATCGACTCCGCCTGGGCCACCGAGGACCCCGTCCGCCAGGTCTTCGTCGAGCAGATGGAGTTCGCGCGGGCACGCCCGGCGCTGCCCACGTGGGGCGACGTCGAGTGGGGCGTGTTCGCCAACGCCTGGGACTCCGTGATCCAGGGGCAGGCGTCGCCCGCCGACGCGCTGCGCTCCGCCGCTGAGCAGGCCACCGAGAAGCTCTCCAGCTAGCCGCCGCGTCCGGCTGCCCCGCCCCCGGGGCGGCCGGACGCCCGGCACGAGCGAGGAAGACCATGACCACCACCACGACACCCGCGCCCACGCTGCCCGTCGTCACGCCCCCGGCCGCCCGCGCGCGGCGGCAGCGGCGGCGCCGGCTCGAGCCGTTCCTCTACATCGCCCCGGCCTTCGTCGTGCTCGGCCTGATCATCGGCTACCCGGTGCTCAACGCGGCCTGGACGAGCCTGACCGACTCCTCGCTCATGGCCCCCGGCCAGGAGCAGTTCGTCGGCCTCGACAACTTCGTCGACCTGTTCACCAGCGCGTCCTTCTGGACCGTCATGGGACGGACCCACGTGTGGGCAGCCGCGACGCTCCTGCTCCAGGTCGGGCTCGGCCTCGTCATCGCCACGACGCTCAACAAGCAGCTCGTCGCCCGCGGGTTCGTCCGCACCACCATGATCGTCCCGTGGGTCGTGCCCACGGTCCTCGTGGCGCTCATCTGGCGCTTCCTGCTCGACCCGGCATCGGGGCCCGTCAACCAGATCCTGCGCGACTCGGGGATCCTGGAGAACCCCCCGATGTGGCTCGCGAACACCTCGACCGCGCTGCCCACCCTCGTGCTCATCAGCGCGTGGAAGTGGACCCCGTTCACCGCGGTCATCCTGCTGGCCGGGATGCAGCAGATCCCGCCCGAGCAGTACGAGGCGGCGATGATCGACGGCGCGAACGCCTGGCAGCGGTTCCTCCACGTCACCGTGCCCGGGATCCGCACGTCGCTCGCCCTCGTGACCCTGACGACCATCTCGGGCGCGATCAACAACTTCAACGGCATCTGGCTGTTCACCCGCGGCGGGCCCGTGGGTGCCACCGACATCCTGACGACCGTCGCCTACCGCACGGCCTTCCAGGAGTTCGACTTCGGCAAGGCCGCGGCCATCGCCATGGTCATCTTCGTGATGATGATGGTGCTCGCCGTCCTCTACTTCTACGTCGTCGAGGGTCGGAAGGAGAAGCGGCGATGACGACCTCCCGGACACGCGCCAGCGGCGGCGCGCACCTCGTGGCACTGCTGTTCCTGGTGGGCACGGTGCTGCCGTTCGCCTACATGGTCGTCTCGTCGTTCAAGACGACGCCGGAGCTCAACGGCGCGGACAAGCGGCTCCTGCCGAGCGGCATCTACCTCGGTCACTACGAGAAGCTCGTCGACACCGCGTTCTTCACGTACTTCATGAACTCGGTGGTGGTCGCGGTCGGCACGACGACGATCGCGCTGCTCCTGGCCATCCTCGCGGGCTACGGGTTCGCCCGGTTCACGTTCCTCGGCAACCGGGGCATGCTCCTCGTCGTCGTCGCGGCGCAGATGTTCCCCGCGGTCCTCCTGGCGATCCCGCTGTACAAGACCGTCAACACCCTGGGCCTGCTGGACTCGCTGGTCGGGCTGACGCTCGTGTACGTCTCGTTCGCGCTGCCGTTCTGCATCTGGCTCATGCGCAACTACTTCATGGCCGTGCCGGTGGAGGTCGAGGAGGCGGCGATGATCGACGGCTGCAGCCGGTTCCAGGCGCTGTGGCGCGTCGTGCTCCCGCCGGCCATGCCGGGCGTCATGGCGGCGGCGGTCTTCACGATCATCCAGGTGTGGGAGGAGTTCCTGTACGCCAACACGTTCATCGACACGGACTCCAAGCGCACGCTCTCGGTCGGCCTCAACTCGCTCATCGGCGAGTTCACGACGGACTGGGGCAGGCTCCTCGCGGCCGGCGTGCTCGTGATGATCCCGGTGCTGCTGATCTTCGCCTACCTGCAGCGCTACGTGACCCAGATCGCCGGCGGCGGGGTGAAGGGCTGACGTGCTCCTCACCAACGCGCTGCTGCCCGACGGCAGCACGGTCGACGTCGAGATCACGGGCGACGTGGTCACGGCCGTGCGCCCGGCCGGGACGTCCGGTCCGGCGACGTCGGTGACCGACCTCGACGGGTACCTGCTGGTCGAGTCGCTCGTCGAGCCCCACGCCCACCTCGACAAGGTCTTCACGGTGGACCGGGTCGCCAACCCGCTCGGCACGCTGGCGGGTGCCATGGCGGGGTACGAGGCCGTGCTGCTCGCGTCCGACGCCGCGGACATCCGCCGCCGGGCGCGGCGCGCGCTGCGCCTGCTGGTCCGCAACGGGGTCACCGCGGTGCGCACGCACCTCGGCTGCGGGCGCCTGCTCGGTCTGCGCGCGGTCGAGGCGTTCGCCCAGGTGCGCGAGGAGATGGCGCCGTACGTCGACCTCGAGGTCGTCGCGCACGTCGGCGGTCCGGCGGCCGGCGTGACGTGGGGCGAGCACGTGCGCATCCTGCGCGACGCGCTCGCGGCGGGCGCGGACGCCGTCGGCGGCAACCCCTTCAGCGAGGCCGCGCCCGACGAGGCGATGGACGCGTGCCTCCAGGTCGCGGTGGACGCCGGGTGCCCGGTCGACCTCCACGTCGACGAGACGACCGACGGCTCGGTCCTCACGCTGCGCCGCCTGGCATCGCTCGCGGCGCAGGTCGAGGTGCCCGTCACGGCGAGCCATGCCGTCTCGCTCGGGTCCCTCGCCCCGGCCCTCGCCGACGAGGTGGCGGCGGAGGTCGCGGCCGCGGGGCTCGCGGTCGTCACCCTGCCGGCGACCAACCTGCACCTCCAGGGTCGCGGCGCCCACCCGACCCCGCGGGGGCTCACGGCGCTGGACGCGCTCGAGCGCGCCGGGGTGAGCGTGGCCGCCGGCGGCGACAACGTGCGGGACCCGTTCAACCCCGTGGGACGCCTCGACCCGTTCGAGACCGCGTCGCTGCTCGTCACGGCCGGGCACCGCACGCTCGAGCAGGCGTGGCGCATGACGGTCCCCGCCGCGCGCGCCGTGCTCCGCCTGCCGCAGGCAGGTCCCGTCGTCGGACGCCGCGCCGACCTTCTCGCCGTCCGCGCCGCGAGCCTCGGCGACGCCATCGCCCTGGCCCCCGCGGACCGCCTCGTCCTGCGGTCGGGACGGGTCGTGAGCCGGACGACCACGACGACCTCGGGTCCGGTCCACGACGAGGGCCCCGCATGAGCGCCCGGGCGGCGGCCGCGTCGCAGTCGCTGTGGCGCTCGGCGGTCGTGCGCGCGGTGTTCCTCACCAACCTCGCGGGGTTCGTGAGCTTCTCGGCGACGCTCGGCGCGCTGCCGCTGCGGGCCGCGCAGCTGGGCCACCCCGAGGCCGTCGTCGGCACGGTGACCGGTGTGATGCTCGCCGTCACGGTCGCCACGCAGCTCGTGGCGGGAGCCCTCATGCGGCGATGGTCGGTCCGGACCCTGCTCGTCGCCGGAGCCGTGCTGCTCGGGGCGCCGTCACCGGCGTACCTGCTGGTCGACGACCTCGGCTCCTGGTACGTGCTGTCAGCCGTGCGCGGGGTCGGGTTCGCGCTGCTCACCGTGGTCGGCGCCGTCGCGATCCCCCGGGCGGCGCCGCGTGAGCGGCAGGGCGAGGCGATCGGCATCTACGGCCTGTCGGCGGCGATCCCGAACATGGTGGTGGTGTCGGCGACCACCGCCCTCACGCTCGACGGCCGGTTCCCCGTGGTCGCGTGGTTCGCCGCCGCCCCGCTCCTGGCGCTGGTCGTGCGCGGGCTGCCGCGGGACCGCGTCGGTGCGGAGCCGGGCAGGCGGGACGGGCGCGGCGCCCTCGGGCCGACCGTCAGGCGCCTGCTGCTCCCCACGGCGACGCTCTTCCTCGTGACGATGTGCGGCGGCGGGCTGGTCACCGTGCTGCCGCTCCAGCGGCCCGACGGGCCCGTGGCCGCCGTGGCTCTGCTCGTCTACGGCGCGACCGGTGCGCTCGCACGCTGGCGCGTCGGGCACCTGACGGACCGCCGGGGGCACCGCGTCGTCACACCGGTCCTGCTCGTCCTGGGGACCGCCGGTCTCGCGGCCGTCGCCCTGGGCCTGCGGGACGCCGACGTCGGCGGCACGGCGTCGCTCGTCGTCGGCGCCGGCCTGTTCGGCGTCGCCTTCGGCGCCCTCCAGAGCGTCACCCTCGACGTCAGCCTCGCCCGCGTGCCGGACGCGCACGCGCCGACCGCCAGCTCCGTGTGGAACGCCGCCTTCGACGGTGGCACGGCGGCGGGCGCCGCGCTGCTCGGCTTCCTGGCGGGCGCGGCGGTCGGTGGGCCGGCCGCCGTCGGCGCCGGGGCACTGGGGCTCGGTGTGCTCGCCGTCGTCTCCGTGATGTCACGCGACCGCACGACGGCGCGTGCCACGTTCGTGAGTGCGCCGTGAGGGTCCTGGCGGTGCCGGACAAGTTCCGGGGCTCGGCGACGGCGGCCGACGTCGCGGCCGCCGTGCTCGCGGGCGCCCGGGCCGCGGGGTGGACGGGGACGGCGCTGGCCCTGGCCGACGGTGGGGAGGGCACGCTCGAGGCGCTCGGCGGCGCCAACCGGGTCACGCGGGTCACCGACCCCCTCGGGCGGCCCGTCGACGCGGCGTGGCTGCTGCGCCCCGACGGCGTCGCGGTGGTCGAGGCCGCGCGGGCCTCGGGGCTCGACCTCGTCGGCGGCGCCGAGGGCAACGACCCCGTGGCGGCGACCAGCCGCGGCACGGGCGAGCTCGTCGTCGCCGCCGTCGACGCCGGTGCGCGCGAGGTGGTCGTGACGCTCGGCGGCTCCGCGACGACGGACGGGGGCAGCGGCGCCCTCGAGGTCCTCGCCCTCCGGCGGCCGCTGGGGGGTCCGGGTGCCGCCGTGCCGGTGGTGGTGGCGTGCGACGTGACCACGCGCTTCCTTGACGCCGCCGCGGTCTTCGGGCCCCAGAAGGGCGCCGGCACGGCGCAGGTCGCCGTGCTGACGCGGCGCCTTGCCCGGCAGGCGCAGGAGTACCTCGACCGCTGGGGTGTGGACGTCCGGGACCTGCCCGGCGGCGGTGCCGCCGGGGGCCTGGGCGGCGGGCTCGCGGCTCTCGGCGCCCGGCTCGTGCCCGGGTTCGACCTCGTGGCGCGGCACGCCGGACTCGACGCGGCGCTCGCCGACGCGGACCTCGTGGTCACCGGCGAGGGGTGCCTGGACGGCGGCTCGAGTCAGGGCAAGGTCGTCGGGGGCGTCGTCGACCGCGCGCGCCGGGCCGGGGTCCCGGTGCTCGTCGTGGCGGGGACCGTGCGGGCGGGCCACGGGCTCGACGCACCGGTCGTGCCGCTGGCCGAGCGGTTCGGCCAGGCGTCGTGGACGCGGACGGCGGCCTGCGTGGAGCAGGTCATCAGGGAGTACCTGGAGAGGGGACACGCGTGAGGATCACCGACGTGCGCTGCGTCGAGTACACCGGTGTCGTCGAGGCGCCGGGAGGCGTCTTCCTCGACCGGCTGCGGCGGCCGACGGACATCTACCCGGAGCTGCGGGCCGCGCCGCCGCAGACGTTCACGCAGGTCGGGCCCGACCGGTTCGAGGTCAGCTCGACGCTCCTGCACGTGGACACGGACGAGGGTCTGACGGGGACCGTCACGCAGCTGTCCCCGGAGCAGGCGTTCACGATCCAACGGGTGCTGCGGCCGCTGGTGCTCGGCGCCGACCCCATGGCGTCAGAGCGGCTGTGGGACGTCCTGTACCGGTCGGCGATCCACGGTCGCAAGGGCACCGGGATGGTGGCGCTGTCCGCCCTCGACTGCGCGCTGTGGGACCTGCGCGGGCAGCGGCTCGGCGTGCCCGCCCACGTGCTCCTCGGAGGGCCCACCCGCCAGCAGATCCCGGCCTATGTCTCGACGCTCGGTGAGTCCCTGCTGCCCGCCGACGTCGCGCGACGCACGCGCGAGCTCGTCGGCGCGGGGTACCGGGGCCTCAAGTGGTTCCCGCGCTCCGGGCCCGAGGACGGGGCGGCCGGGGTCGACGCCGTCGTGGAGCTCGTGGGCACCGTGCGGGACGCGGCCGGACCGGGTGTCGAGATCATGCTCGACGCGTGGAGCTCGTGGGACGTCGCCTTCACGGTCGACGTCGCGCGCGCGTGCGCCGGCCTCGGGCTGCGCTGGATCGAGGAGCCGCTCCCGGCCGACCATCTCGCGGGCTACCGCACGCTGCGCCGACGCCTGCCGGGCGGCGTGCAGGTGGTGGGCGGGGAGCACGAGTACACGCGGTGGGGCTTCGCCGAGCTCGTCGCCGCTGACGTGCTCGACCTCTACCAGCCGGACCCGCACTGGGCGGGCGGCATCTCCGAGACGATGAAGATCCTCGCGCTCGTCGCCGCGGCCGGCGCGCAGGCGATCCCGCACGGGCAGTCGCTCCAGTGCAACGCCGCCGTGTCCTTCGCCGCGCCGCCGTCGCTGGTCCCGCAGATGGAGTACCTGTCGCGGCTCATGCCCCTCTACCAGCACGTGCTCGCGGAGCCGATCGTCCCGGTGGACGGCGCCGTCGTGTGCCCGACAGCTCCCGGGCTGGGCATGGCGCTCGATCTGGACAAGGTCGTGCGCAGCCGCCCCTACCCCGTCTGAGGTCCGTCCGTCCCTCGTCCTGAGAGGTGCCGCATGCACGTCGTCTGCCTGTCCGACTACCCCCGTGAGCTCGTCGACTCGTGGCTCGTGGGCGCGCCGCAGCCCGCGACCGCGACGCTCGCGCCGCGCGACGCGACGATCGGCGACCTCGCCGGCGACCTCGCGCGCGCCGACGTCGTCGTGGGCGACGCGTCGCGGCGGTTCCGTCTCGACGCGGCGACGCTGCGTGGACTCGATCGGTGCCGGCTCGTGGTCCAGCCGTCCGTGGGCCTGGACGGCGTGATCGACGTCGACGCCGCCGCAGCGCAGGGGATCGAGGTGGTGAGCGCGCCCGGCTACAACGCCGAGGCGGTCGCCGACTGGACGGTCATGGCCATGCTGGTCGTCCTGCGCGACGCCGTCGCCGCCGACGCGGGCCTGCGGACGTACGGGTGGTCGGCGCGACCCCTGGGCCGCGAGCTCGGTGCCCTGACGGTCGGCATCGTGGGCTTCGGGTCGATCGGGCGCGCGGTCCGGCGGCGGCTCGCGGGCTTCGGGAGCGCGGTGCTCTACCACGACGTCGCGCCGCGGCCCGCGGACGAGGACGGCGCGCGCCACGTCGACCTCGACACGCTGTTCGCCGAGAGCGACGTCGTGACCCTGCATGCGCCCCTGGTCGGGGCGACGCACCACCTCGTGGACGCGGCCCGCCTCGCGCGCATGCGCCCGGGCGCCGTGCTGGTCAACGCGAGCCGAGGTGGCCTGGTCGACGAGACAGCCCTCGCTGCCGCGCTGCGCGACGGGCGACTCGCCGGCGCGGCGCTCGACGTCTTCGAGACCGAGCCGGTGCCGCGCGACCACGAGCTGCTGCGACTCGCCACGTTCGTCACGCCCCACGTGGCGGCGGGGACCGAGCAGGCGCGGCGGCGTGTGCGCGCGCTCGTCGGCGACGTCGTGCGCAGCGCCCTCGCCGCGCCGCCCGGGCGGCGCTCGCCGCTGCCGTCGGCGGGACACGGGGCCCGCACACGAGGGGCCCGCACATGAACCGTCCCGGACGACCCGCCGCTGTCGCGGCATCGCCCACCCGGGCCACCGAGAGGAGAACCCCATGCTGAGATTCGGCTACAAGGCGTCGGTCGAGCAGTTCGGCCCCCGCGACCTCCTGGACTTCGCGGTGCTCGCCGAGCAGTCAGGCTTCGACTCGGTGTTCGTGTCCGACCACCTGCAGCCGTGGCGGCACACGGGAGGCCACGCACCCGCCGCCCTGCCGCTGCTCGGCGCCCTGGCGACGAGCACGGAGCGGGTGGTGCTCGGCACCAGCGTGCTCACGCCCACCTTCCGCTACCACCCCGCCGTGGTCGCGCAGGCCTTCGCTACTCTCGGCTGCCTCGCCCCGGGGCGCGTCGTCCTGGGCATCGGCACAGGGGAGGCGATGAACGAGGCGCCGCTCGGTATCGAGTGGCCGGACGGCAAGGAGCGCTTCGCCCGGTTCAAGGAGGCCATCACGCTCATGCGCGCCCTGTGGGAGGGGGAGCGCGTGACGGTCGACGGCACGTACTACCGCGTCGACCGCGCGACCGTGTACGACCGACCGGAGCAGCCGGTGCCGCTCTACGTCGCGGCCTCGGGGCCGGCCGCGACCCGTCTCGCCGGACGCGTCGCTGACGGCTTCATCACGACGTCGGGCAAGGACAGGACCCTCTACACCGAGACCCTGCTGCCCGCGCTCGCCGAGGGGGCCGCCCGCGCCGGCCGTGGGCTGAGCGACCTCGACCTCATGATCGAGGTGAAGGTGTCCTTCGACACCGATCGCGAGCGTGCCTTCGAGGACACGCGGTTCTGGGGTGCCCTCGCCCTCTCGAGCGACGAGAAGACCGGCGTCGAGGACCCGATCGAGATGGAGCGCCTCGCGGACGCGCTGCCTACGGAGCGCACCGCCTCGCGGTTCATCGTCTCCGACGACCCCGACGAGCACGTGGACCGGATCTGGGAGTACGTCGACATGGGCTTCACCCACCTCGTCTTCCACCACCCTGGCGCCGACCAGCGGCGCTTCCTGCGCCTCTACCAGCAGCACGTCCTGCCCCGGCTGCGGGCGCGGGCGGGCCAGGTGCGGTGAGCGCGCCCGCCGCGGCCTGCGTCGCGGGACTGGTGCTGGCGGCCGGCGCCGGGCGCCGGTACGGCCGCCCCAAGGCCCTCGTCGAGGGCTGGCTCGCCGACCGGGTGCACGCCCTGGCCGGCGCCGGCTGCGTGCCTCGGCTCGTCGTGCTGGGCGCCGGCGCGGATGAGGCGAGAGGACTCGTGCCGCCCGGCACGGAGGTCCTCGTCGCTGCCGACTGGGAGGGCGGGATGGGCGCGTCCCTACGCGCGGGGCTGCGGGCGCTCGCGGACACCCCGGCCGCCGCCGTGGTCGTGACCCTCGTGGACACCCCGGGCCTGACGTCCGCCGCGGTGCGGCGGCTCGTCGCGCTGGGGGGTCCGACGGCCCTCGCGCAGGCGACGTACGACGGTGTCCCGGGGCACCCCGTGCTCCTGGGACGCGACCACTGGGCGGGTGCGGGACGGTCCGCGGAGGGCGACCGCGGCGCGCGCGCGTACCTCGCGGCGCACGCACCGGTGCGGGTCGAGTGCGGTGACGTGGGGGACGGCGTGGACGTCGACGTCGCGCCGGGCGCCGTCGCCGGCCCAGAGCGGGGCGGCGCGTGCACGGGATCCTGAACGAGGCCGCCGCACTCCTCGATCGAGGGAAGGCGGTCGCGGTCGCCACGGTGGTCCAGACGTGGAGCTCGGCACCGCGGGACGCGGGCGCCTCGATGCTCGTGAGCGCCGACGGTGCGGTCCTGGGCTCGGTCTCGGGCGGCTGCGTCGACGGGGACGTCTACGAGCTGGCGCGCGAGGTGCTCGTGAGCGGTGTGCCCACGGTCGTGCGTTACGGCGTGAGCGACGACGCGGCACTCGCCGTGGGCCTGACGTGCGGCGGCACCATCGAGGTCCTGGTGCGCAGGCACATCGCGGGCGCAGCGACCGGTGCGCCTCCCGGGAGCCGCGGCCCGGACGACGTCGCCCTCGCGCGCGGCCTCGCGGCGGCGGTCGGCGCGCACCGGCCCGCCGGGCTCGCGACCGTGGTCGAGCACCCCGACCCGGCGCGCGTCGGGGCCCAGCTGCTGGTCGTCCCGACGGCGCAGGGTGGTGACGCGTCGGGGACCCTCGGAGGCGGGCGGCTGGACGCCGCCGTGGCGGCGGACGCCGCCGGGCTGATCGGTGCGGGCCGGACCGAGGTGCTCACCTACGGCGCCGACGGCGAGCGTCAGGGCACGGGGTGCCGCGTGCTCGTCGAGGTGTTCGCCGCGCCGGCGCGGCTGATCGTCGCGGGCGTCACGGACTTCGCGGCCGCCGTGACGACCGTGGGCCGGTTCCTCGGCCACCGCGTCACGGTGTGCGACGCGCGGCCCGTGTTCGCCACGCGCGAGCGCTTCCCGGACGCCCACGACGTCGTCGTCGACTGGCCGCACCGGTACCTCGCCGCCGAGGTCGCCGCGGGGCGGACGGACAGGCGCACGGCCCTGCTGGTCCTGACGCACGACGCGCGGTTCGACGTCCCGCTGCTCGAGGTCGCGCTCCGCTCGCCCGCGCTCGGCTTCATCGGTGCGATGGGGTCGCGCCGGACGCACGAGGACCGGTGCCGTCGCCTGCGGGAGGCCGGGCTCACCGGGACGGAGCTGGCCCGGCTGGCGTCGCCCGTCGGGCTCGACCTCGGCGCTCGGACGCCGGAGGAGACGGCGATCTCGATCGCGGCCGAGATGGTCGCCCGCCGGTGGGGAGGCGGCGGGGGTCCGCTGGGCGAGCTCGACGGCCCCATCCACCACCCCCCGCCGGCGTTCTGACCCGTCGTCGGACCGTCGGATCTCCCGTCGACGGAGCGGGCGGCTAGCGTCGGGGGACTCGACGAGACGAGGACCGACCCGATGGGACCGCCGGAGCGCGCGCGCGACGCCGCGACGGCGCGTGCGGCGGACCCCCGTGCACGCGCCCTCGCCACGACCGGCCTGCTGCTGCTGACCGCGTCGACCGGCCTCATCGACGCGGTCAGCTACCTGAGCCTGGACCGGGTGTTCACCGGCAACATGACGGGCAACGTGCTCTTCCTGGGGTTCGCGCTCGCGGGCGTCGAGGAGATCCCCTTCCTCAACAACGCCGTCGCGCTCGCGGGCTTCGTGCTCGGGTCGATCGTCGGCGGCCGGGTGGTGCCGCGCGGCAGGGCCGAGGTGCTGCCGGCCGCGAGCCTGTGGACGCTGGTCGTCGGGACGGGTCTGGCCGCGGTCCTGTGCGGGGTCTGGTTCGCCGTGGGCGACCTCGGGACGCCCATGATGCTGGTGATCACCGCGCTGCTGGCCGCGCTCATGGGGGCACAGGTGGCGGCGGCGAAGCCCGTCGGGAACGCCGACATCACCACGGTCGTCGTCACCAGCACGCTCGCGAACCTCGCGCGGGACAGCCGCCTGGCGGGCGCCCCGCGCGGCGCCAACGCGGGCTGGCTCGACCGCTTCCTCGCGGTGGCGGCCATGGGCGTCGGTGCGGCGGTCGGCGCGGCCGTGATCCGGGCCGCGGACGGCCAGGCGGCCCTCGCCGTCGGCGTCGCGCTCATCCTCACGGCGACGGGCGTCCTGCTGCTCCTGCGCCGCCACCAGGTCGCCGACGCACGGGCCTCGACGCCCTCGGTCGACGCCGCCTGACCGCTCCCGGCGCGCGCCGGGCGCAGCCCTCACCCGGCCCGCTGTGCCGGTCGGTGCGGAGCGTGGTGATGGTGGGGCCCGTGGGGCCGGTGTGACGGCACTCCCGCCCCAGGAGTCACTCCGGCCCCACGGTCCGCACGGACGCGCCGTGCGGCGCGGGCCGGGCCGGGCCGGGTGGGGCGGCACCGCGCAGGTCCGGCATGATGCGGGGATGCCCGCACCGCGCCCCGTCCGTGTCGCGTCCGCCGGGGTCCCGGTGCTCCTGCTCGCCCTCGCGCTCACCGCGTGCGCGGCCGACGACGCGCCCGTCGACAAGTCCCCGAAGCCGGTCGCCGCGAGCCCGGCGGCCGGCGCCACCCCCAGCCCCACGCCCACGCCCACGCCGGCGCCCACGCCGACCGAGCGCCCGCTGCCCGAGCAGCAGCTGCATGCGGGCCCGGTCGGGGACGGCGTCCCCGCGACCGTGAGCGGGTCCGGGTCCGCCGTCGTCGGATACACACGGCAGGGCGAGACGGCCCTGGTCGTCGGCATCGACTGCACGGCGTGCGCCGGGGAGGTGGTCGTCACGGCCCCCGACCGCGGAGAGCCCTGGGGGCAGGGGCCGGCGCCGTACTCGGGCTCGTACCTCCTCGACATCTTCCGCGACACGGCGCCGGAGCAGGCGGTCGTCGTCCACGCCGAGGGGCCGTGGACACTGACCCTGGAGAGCTGGAACGACCTGGAGCTCGTCACAGGGCCGCAGCAGGGCACGGGGTCGACGGTGCTCTTCCTCGGCGACACCGCGGGCCGCCTCGAGGTCTCCTACACGCCGGCCGGTCCCGAGGACTCGTTCCACGGCCGCGCCTACTCCGCCGTGGACGTCGACGCCTCCGGGAACCCCGCGACCGTGCTGTTCGGCGACTCCGCCCCGTTCGCCGACACCTACGAGATCGCGATGCCGGGCGTCCTCGCGATCATGACCAACGGTGCCTGGACGGTGACGCCCGTCCCATGAGCCCTCGGCGTGGCGGGCGCGGCCCGCGGGGCCGGCGGCACCGATCCTGGGGTGTGCTCCCCGTTCCACCCGTCGCCGCCCCCGCCGTCGCCCGCCGCCACCGCCGCTCTCCGCGCGGGGCGGCCGCGTGCGCCCTGCTCGCGCTGCTGGTCGCCGCGGGCTGCGGGGCCCCGGACCTCCGCCCGCCGGCGCCCGCCGTGTCCGTGCCGTCGCCGTCACCGTCACCGTCGCCCGACGACGGCGCTGGCGCGGACGCCGGTGCCCCCGGCACCGCCGTCGCCGGCACGGCGCTCGCGGCCGTCGTCGAGCTCGAGGTCAAGGGGCGCGCGCCCCGGACGGGCTACGACCGGGACCTGTTCGGGCACGGCTGGGTCGACGTCGACCGCAACGGCTGCGACACGCGTAACGACGTCCTCGCGCGCGACCTCGCGCACCCCACCGTCGAGCCCGGGACGCACGGCTGCGTCGTGCTCACCGGGACGCTCGTCGACCCGTTCTCGGGCGCGACCATCGAGTTCGTCCGGGGGCAGGGGACCAGCGAGCTCGTGCAGATCGACCACGTCGTGGCGCTCTCGGACGCGTGGCAGAAGGGGGCGCAGCAGTGGGAGGCGGCCACCCGGGTGGCGTTCGCGAACGACCCGCTCAACCTGCTCGCGGTGGACGGGGCGCTCAACCAGCAGAAGGGCGACGGTGACACCGCGACGTGGCTGCCGCCCGACGCGGGCTTCCGGTGCGCGTACGTCGCGCGGCAGGTCGCGGTGAAGCGGGCGTACGACCTGTGGGTCACGCAGGCCGAGGCCGACGCGATGGTGCGGGTGCTCCGCACGTGCCCGGACGAGCCGCTCCCCACGGACGCGGCCGGGCCCGTCCGGCCCTCGGCGCCCGCGTTGGTCGAGCCGCCCGTGGCGCCCCCGGCCAACCCGGGCGACGCGGTCGACTGCGGGGACTTCGCGTCGTGGACGCAGGCACAGGCCTGGTACGACACCTACCGCCCGGCGTACGGCGACGTCGCCGGCCTCGACGGGGACGACGACGGCGTCGCGTGCGAGACGCTCCCGGGCGCGCCGTGAGACGTGGCGGGCGTCAGCGCGCGGAGCGGTACTCCATCGTGATCGGGCACTGGAACGGGTCCCGGGCCTGGAGGCCGACGCGGTTGAGGTAGGCGATGACGATCGCGTACGACTGCGCGAGGCTCGTCTCGGTGTAGCGGATGCCCCGCGACTCGCAGAACTCGCGCACGATGGGCTGCACGCGGCGCAGGTGCGGGCGCGCCATGCTCGGGAAGAGGTGGTGCTCGACCTGGTAGTTGAGCCCGCCCATGAACCAGTCGGTGAACCGGCCGCCGCGGACGTTGCGGCTCATCAGGACCTGCCGGCTGAGGAAGTCGATCCGGCTGTTCTTGGGGACGATCGGCATGCCCTTGTGGTTGGGGGCGAAGACCGCACCCATGTAGAGGCCGAACAGCGCGACCTGCACGCCCACGAACGCGAACGCCATGCCGACGGGCAGCGCCCAGAAGACGAGCCCGAGGTAGCCGCCGAGGCGCAGGGTGACGAAGGCGATCTCGACCGGGCGGCGCTTGACCTCGCCGCGCCCGAAGATCGTCTTGAGGCCCGCGAGGTGCAGGTTGAGGCCCTCGAGCAGCAGGAGGGGGAAGAAGAGCCAGCCCTGGCGGGCGTGGAACCACGCGCGCAGGCCGGTGACGGGCTCGGTGCGGTCCTCGTTGTGGAAGAGGATGACGTCGGGCGCGATGTCCGGGTCGGCGCCGACCTGGTTCGGCTTGGCGTGGTGGCGGCTGTGCTTGTGCTGCCACCACCCGTAGCTCATGCCCGCGTAGAGGTTCGCGAGCACGAGGCTCGCCCAGTCGTTCCACCTGCCGGACTTGAAGATCTGGCGGTGGGCGGCGTCGTGACCGAGGAACATCACCTGACCGAGCACGACCGCGAGCCCGGCGGCGACGAGCAGCTGCCACCACGAGTCGCCGAGGAGCACGAGCGCGGTGACGCACGCGCCGAGCGCGAGCGTGAGGAGCGCGAACTTCGTCCAGTAGTAGCCGTAGCGACGTCGCATGAGGCCGGCGTCCTGGACGGTGCGCGTCAGGGCGGTGAACTCGCCCGCGGGGCGCGAGGCCGGCACGGCGGGCGTCCGCTCGAGGGTGGGGGTGGAGGAGGAGATGGCGTCCATACGGCGCGTCCGCTCTGTCGAAGGGTGACGCAATGCCGTGGCAGCACATCAGTAAACCTACGCAAGCGTAACCTCGGGCGCCCCGGAACGCGAGAGGTCGGGCCTGCGGCGCGCGACCACCCGTCGGTGTAACCGCTCCCACCCGAACGGCCGAACGGTGGTCGACGATTCAACGAGGTGTTTGACCTTCGATGCCGGACGAGGGCACACTTGCCCTGACAGTGCGCATCGCCTGCCCCCTGCGCGGTGCGCACTGTTCTCACTTCCGGCCGGCACCGGCATCCGGTGCCCGTCCCGCGTGACGTCGCCGCGGGACTGCCGCCGCCGCCGAGCCCCCCACCCGGGACTCGGTCAGGCGCGTCCGCGTGAGGTGCGCCGCCGACGGCGCGGCACCCGTGCGTGCGCGGTTGGCGCAGTTAGCGTGAGGCCGTGACCGCTCCCGAGCTCCACCAGGATCCGGGACCCGGCGGCGAGGTCCCCGGGTCCGGGTCTGCCCCTGTCGCCGTGCCGCCCCTGACGACCGCGCAGCTCGTCGCGCGCGTCCGCGACGAGTGGCGCAGCGCGCTGGTCGCCCGCGGGGGCCACTCCGCGCTGGCCGACGTCGACCGGCTCGGCGACGCGCAGCTCGACCTCTCGGCCGCCCACCCCTCGGGCATCGCCCAGCTCTTCGCGGGCCGACCCACGCGCCTGTCCAACCTGGTGCGGGAGGGCTCGGCGCTCTCGGCCGCCAAGCGGCGGGCCCGCGCCGTCGGCGCCCTCGCCGACGAGCACGCCCAGCGCTACGGCATCGCGTCGGCGTTCCTCGCGATCGGGGTCGCCACCTGGACCGAGCCGCGGGACGCCGCCGCCGACGACGACGACGTCGACCGCCTCGCGGAGACGACCCGGCCCGGCGGCGCCCGGCCGGGCCCGGCCCGGGGCGACGCCGGCGCGGTCCGCGCCCCGGTCCTCCTGCGGCCCGTCGCCGTCACGCCGCGGGGCCGTGGCGAGAGCGACTACGACCTCGTGCTCGAGCCGTCGCTCGAGATCAACCCCCTGCTCGCGACGGCGCTGCGCGGTCGCGGTGCCCTCCTGGACCCGACGGCGCTCGCGCGCGGCGCCTTCACCGCGTCCGGGTTCGACCCGCGCCCCGCGCTCGACCGGCTCACGTCGCTCGGCCAGGCGGTCCTCGACGACTTCCGCATCGAGGAGCGCGTCCTCGTCGGGACCTTCGTGCACCCCGAGCAGGCGCTCGTCGCCGACCTCGACGCGCAGGCCGACACGCTGCACGAGCACGAGCTGGTGGCAGCCCTCGCGGGCGACCGGCGCGCCGTCGACGCCCTGCGCCACCCGCTGCCCAGCCCGCTGCGCGGTGACCGCCCGCTCGACCAGGAGCGCGGCGTCGGGGACCTCGACCCCGTCCAGGAGCACGTGCTCGACGCGGTCGCGGCGGGCCACCACCTCCTGGTCGACGCGCCCGCGGGCAGCGACGTCGCAGGCACGCTCGCCGCGGTCGTCGCCGACGCCGCCGCGAGCGGTCGCACCGTCCTGTACGTGCCCGGCCACCGGCGCGCGGCGGAGGCGCTCACCGACCGCCTCGCCGCCCTGGGGCTCGACGAGCTGGTGCTCGACGTCGCCCCGGACTCGGGCTGGCGCGCGCGCTCGGCACGGCGCCTGCTCGGGGCGATGACTGTCGAGCCCGTCGAGGTCGACGGCGAGAAGGTCGCCATCGTCCAGCGCGAGCTGCTCGACCGCCGCCGCCGCCTGGGCGCCTACATCGCCGGGCTGCACGCGCGCCGCGAGCCGTGGGGCACGTCCGCCTACGACGCGCTGCAGGCGCTCGCGCGCCTGACGTCGGTGCGGCCCGCGCCGCAGACGACCGTCCGGCTGTCCGCGCCCGTCGCGGAGTCGCTCACGGGTGAGCGCCGCGCGCAGGCCGCGACGGACCTCGTGCGTGCCGCGGGTCTCGGCGCCTTCGCGTCGACGGCGCGCTCGACCCCCTGGTACGGGGCGGACCTGCCGACCGACGACCGTGCCGCGGTGGCCCTCGAGCGCGTGGAGCGCCTCCTCACCGCGTCCCTGCCCCGGCTCCAGGCCGACGTCGCCCGGGTCGCCGAGGCTACGGGCCTCACGCGCGCGGCGACGCCCGCGCAGTGGGGCGAGCAGCTGCGCATGCTCGCGGGTGTCCGCGGCGCGCTCGACGTGTTCCAGCCGCTGGTCTTCGAGCGCTCGGCGGCCGACCTCGTCGCGGCCACGGCGACCAAGGAGTGGCGCGCGGAGCGCGGCATCGAGATGAGCGGCGGCCTGCGGCGCCGCCTGCGCAAGCAGGCCAAGGACATGGTCCGCCCCGGGCGCCCCGTCGCGGACCTCCACGCCGCGCTGGTCGACGTCCAGGCCCAGCGCGAGCTCTGGCAGGCCCACTGCCCGGCCGGCGGCTGGCCGCGCATCCCCGACGGCCTCGCGGACGTCGAGCACGAGTACGCCCAGGTCCGCGAGGACCTCGAGGCCCTCGGCGCCGTGCTCGCCGGTACCGCACGCGGTGGCGACCTCCTGGGCCTGCCGTGGCCCGACCTCACCGAGCACCTGCGGCGGCTGCACCAGGACCGCTCGGCCCTGGAGACGCTCCCCGAGCGGACCGCCCTCGTGCGCGCCCTGGACCGTCGCGGCCTCGGGCCCCTGCTCGCGGACCTGGCCGACCGGGCCGTGCCGGCGCCGATGGTCACCGCCGAGCTCGAGCTCGCGTGGTGGAGCACGGTGCTGGAGCTCGTCCTGGCGGAGGACCCCGCGCTCGCGGGGTACGACGGCGCCGCGCTCGCCCGCCTCGTCGCCGAGTTCCGCACGCTCGACCTGCGTCACCTCCAGGACCGTGCCCACCTCTACCGCGCGTCGATCCGCGAGAGCCTGCGCGCGCGGCTGCGTGCCGCCGACGAGGAGTCGCAGCAGCTGTTCGGCGAGATCGTCGAGGACCGCTTCACGAGCCTGCGCCAGGCCGTCGAGCGCTACCCGGCCGTGACGCGGCACCTGCGCCCGTGCCTGGTCTCCGCGCCCATGCTCGTGCCCCACCTGCTGCCGCCCCGCCGCGTCGAGGACCTCGTCATCCTGGACGGCGCGAACCACCTCCCGCTCGAGGCGGTGGTGTGCGCGCTCGCCCGCGGTCGCCAGGTCGTCGTCGTGGGGGACTCGCGCTGCGCCTCGGGCTCGGCGATGACGGAGCTCGCGGCGGTGCTGCCCGCGATCCCGCTGCACGCGGACTCCTCGCGCCGAGACCCGCACCTCACGCAGTTCCTGGCCGACCACGGCTACGCGGGGCGCCTGGTCGCGACGCCGCTGCCGTCCGCGTCGGCGCTGCTCCGGCTCGACGTCGTCGCCGGGAGCGGCATGCCGGCGGCGAACGGCGCGGTGGAGGCGACGCGGGCCGAGGTCGAGCACGTGGTGGACCTCGTGGTCGAGCACGCGCTCACCCGCCCCGAGGAGTCGCTCGCCGTCGTGACGGCCTCGCCCGTGCACGCCGAGGCCGTGCGCGACGCCGTGATGGCGGAGGTCCGCGACAACCCCTCGCTGGGCGGCTTCTTCCGCGTCCAGCGTCCCGAGCCCTTCGCCGTGGTCGACGTCGCCTCGGCGCAGGGCCTGAGCCGCGAGGCCGTGATCCTCTCGCTCGGCTTCGGCCGGACGCCGCACGGCCGGGTCCTGCACCGCTTCGGCGCGCTGAGCGAGAACGGCGGCGCCGGGCTGCTCCTCGAGGCGCTCGGGGCGGTCCGGCGCCGGCTGACAGTGGTCAGCTGCTTCGGCCCGGAGGAGCTCGACGCCGACCGGCTGCGAGCCCCGGGCGCGCGGATGCTCGCCGAGCTGCTCGAGCTCGCGGCCGAGCGCACCGCCGCCGGGCCGGAGACGGACCGCCCGCGGCCCGCGGCCCGCGGCCCCGAGCCGGACCGGCTGGTGCTCGACCTGGCGGAGCGGCTCTGGCGGATGGGGCTCGTGGTCGAGCTCGACCACGGCCTCGACGGCTCGCGGATCCCGCTGGTCGTCGGCCACCCCGACATGCCGGACGCCATGCTCGTGGCGGTGCTCACCGACGACGAGGACTACGTCCGGGAGCCGAGCATCCGGGTCCGCGACCGGCAGCTGCCCGAGCGGCTGGAGCGCCTGGGCTGGACGGTCGTCCAGGTCTGGTCGGCCGCGGCCTTCCTCGACCCGCAGGGCGAGGCGGACGCGGTCGCGTCGGCGGTGATGGACTCCTACCGGCGCCGCCGCGCCGCCGCCCCGCCGCCCCGCCGGAGCGTCACGGTCCCCGCCCTCCCGCCCGAGCCGGAGGCGTCGGGCGAGGCGCCCGACGCCGCGGAGCCCGGTGCGGTGGTCGCCGAGGCGCCGGCGCCCGTCGGGGAGCCCGCTGCCCCGGCCGCCGGACCGGCGGCACCGACCGCCGCGCCCCGGGCGGCGGAGGGAGACGAGCCGGCGGAGCAGGCGGACAGCGCGTCTGAGGACGGTGGGTCCGACGACGGCGCGCCGCAGGGCGGCGGGTCTGACGACGGCGGGTCGGACGGCGGCTCGTCGACGGAGCGCGCGCCGGAGGGCGGTGCGTCCGCCGCCGCCGTGCCGGGTGCGGTGACCCCGGGAGCGCCCGGACCCGACGAGCGGGCCACCGGGGCGGGCGCCGACGCCGAGCCCGTGCGCCGACCGGTGCGGTCGTCAGCGACCCGCCGTGCCGCGATGCCGGCCCTCTCGGACCTGCGGCGCGACTCCGCACCGACCATGGACCCGCTCTTCGACGTCGTGCCCGCCGCGCGCTCGCCGCGGCCGGACGTCGAGCGCGGTCTGCCGATCGGCGCGTACAGCGACGACCAGCTGGACGACCTCGTCGCCTGGATCACCTCGGACGGCGTCGCCCGCGACGGCGACGAGCTGGCCGCGACGCTCCGGGCCGAGCTAGGGCTCGTGCGACGCGGGTCTCGGGTCGACGCGGCCATCAACGGCGCGGTGCGGCGGTCCAGGTCCCGGTGAGGCGGCCGTGACCCCCAGCCGGCACGGCGGGGCCGAGGCCGGAGGCGCGAGCGACGAGACGGCCGGGCCGCCCCCGGACGGCGCGGCCGTGCCGCCGCCTCCCGTCGTCCCGCGACGGCGACGGCACCGTCGCGCGACCGGCGGCACCGCCGCACCGGGCACCGAGGCGCCGGACTCGTCGGTGCTGCCACGCAGCCCGGACGCGTCGGACGCGGGCTGGGGCGACGCCCCGGAGAGCAACGACGACCGGCTCCGGCGGGACGTGCCGCCGCACTGGTGAGGAGGGTGCGTCAGGCGTCGCGACGCTGCGCCAGCAGGTCGCGGATCTCCTGGAGCAGGAGCACGTCCTCGGGCGGCGACGCCGGCTCGGGCTCGGCGCCCTGCTTGCGGCGCTCCGCGAGCCTGTTCATCGGCATGACGACGAAGAAGTAGATGGCCGCGGCGACCAGCAGGAACTTGAGCAGCGCGTCGAGGATGATGCCGATCGAGAAGACCGTGCCCTGGGAGCCGACGGACCACGTCAGGACCTGGGAGAGGTCCGTGTCCCCGGCGATGAGCGCGACGAGCGGGTTGAGCAGGCCGTCGACGAGCGCGGTGACGACCGAGCTGAAGGCCGCCCCGATGACCACCGCGACGGCCAGGTCGACGACGTTGCCGCGCAGGATGAAGTTCTTGAACCCGCTGATCATGGTGTGCCCCCGGATCGGATCAGGATGGTCAACCCTGCGATCATCCCACCAGGACGGCCCCGAGCGCCGAGCCGGCGTCGGCGGCCAGGGCGCGGCCCTCGTCGGGCGGCACGGCGACCAGGACCGTCGGGTCCGCGGCAGCGGTCCCGGCTCCCAGGCCCCCGTCCGCGTCGGCCGCCGTCCGCACCTCGACGACGAGCGCCCCGTGCGCCAGCACCGAGGGCGCCGGGGGCGCCGGGTCCTGGGTGACGTCGTCGGACGGGCCCCACGTGTCCCGCGCCGCCACGAGGTCGACGCGGTCCCCGGCGCGCAGCGTCGTGGCCACCGCCGTGGCGAGGTGCACGGGCACCACGACGGTCCCGTCGGGCGGGTCGACGTCGAAGCGCTCACCGGCCATCACGCCGGTCACCAGCGGGAGCCCTGCGGGCAGGGCCACGGTGACCGTGCGGCCCACCACGTCCGCCGGGTCCTGACCGGCCCCCGCGGGCACGCAGCGGGCCGGCAGCCCGCCGAGCCGGACGTCGTCGTCGTCCAGCACGGTGCCCGCCGCGACGTCGCGGGCGACCACGACGACCGGGGTGGTCGCGGGCGGCGGCGGCGCGGCGGTGCGGGCGACCGCGAGCGCGACGACCACCAGGGCCGCGGCGACCAGGACGCGCCGTAGCCGCCAGAGGGCGATGCGGACGCGGAGCAGGGGCGGGACGTCGGCCATGCCCGGACGCTAGGGACCCGGCGCCGACGGCGGCGTGCGGGACCCGCGGGCCTGGGGACGCGCGCGGCGCGCCCGACCTGGGGACGGTGGCGCGGCGGTCAGCCCGCGGCCGGCGCGGTGCTCGTGGTGCTCGACGTCGTCGACGCCGTGGAGGTCGTGGCCCCGCCGCTCGACCCGCTCCCGCCGGACCCGCCGGCGCCCGACGCCGCCGGCGCCGGGGCCGCGGTGGACGTGCCGGACGAGCCGTTGCCGCCCGAGGCGCCGTCGGACCCGGACGAGCTCGAGCTCGACGCCTTCTTCTTCGCACCGGTCTCGGCGCGCGCGTCGGTCCGGTAGAAGCCGGACCCCTTGAACACCACCCCGACGTTGCCGAAGAGCTTGCGCAGCCGGCCCTGGCACTGGGGGCACTGCGTGAGCGCGTCGTCCGTGAAGGCCTGCTGCGCGTCGAAGCGGTGCTCGCAGGCCGTGCACGCGTACGAGTAGGTGGGCACTGGTTCCTCCAGGTCGGGCGATGGTGTCCGGGCCGCGGTGCGCACGCCTCGCCGGGCCGGTTGGGGGCTGGCACTCGCTGCGTCCGAGTGCCAATGGTACGACGGCGGGCCGCGCCGGCTCCACGGCTTCCGCGCCGGGTCGTCGCACGCCCGCGCGGGCCCTTCGCCCGCGGCCGGTTAGGCTCGCCGCGTGCCTCGTCGTCGTGCCCTGCGTCTTCTCGTCGGTACCGCCGCGGTGGTCGTCCTCGCGCTCGTCGTCGTGGTCGGCGTCGCCGCGACGGTGGTGCGTCGGCCGCTGCCGGACGACTCCGGCGCCATCGACGTCCCCGGCCTGAGCGCGGACGTCACGGTGCTGCGCGACGCCCGCGGCGTGCCGAGCATCTACGCGGACACGGCCGAGGACCTCTTCGCGGCCCAGGGCTACGTCCACGCCCAGGACCGCTTCTTCGAGATGGACTACCGCCGCCACGTGACGGCCGGGCGCCTCTCCGAGCTGGTCGGCCAGAACGAGGAGGCGCTCGCCGCCGACGTCGTCATCCGGACCTTCGGCTGGCGCGACGTCGCCGAGGCGGAGTGGGACCTGCTGGACGCCGACACGCGGCGGTACTACGAGGCCTACGCCGACGGCGTCAACGCCTACCTCGAGGCGCACGACGCGGAGTCCCTCGGCCTCGAGTACGCCGTGCTGGGCCTGCAGGTCGACGTCGCCCAGCCCGAGCCGTGGACCCCGCTGGACTCGCTGACGTGGCTCAAGGCCATGGCCTGGGACCTGCGCGGCAACTACGGCGACGAGCTCTCGCGCGCGGTGACGTACACGACGGTGCGCGACATCGCGCGGGTCGACGAGCTGTTCCCGCGGTACCCGCAGGAGACGAACACGCCGATCCTCAGCGAGGTGGTGCCGGCGTCGGCCGTCGTCGCGCTGCCCGACGGCGCGGGTGATCCCTCGACGCTGCTGTCGGACGACCTCGAGGTCGCGCTCGACGCCGCGCGGCGCGCGATCGACGCGGTGCCGACGATGCTCGGCGAGGGCGACGGCACGGGCTCGAACTCATGGGTCGTCGCCGGCGAGCACACGGCCTCGGGGCTTCCCCTCCTCGCGAACGACCCGCACCTGTCGATCTCGGCGCCCGGCATCTGGACGCAGATGGGGCTGTACTGCACGCAGGTCGGTCCGCAGTGCCCGTTCGAGGCCTCCGGCTTCACCTTCTCCGGCATGCCCGGCGTGGTCATCGGGCACAACGCCCACCTCGCGTGGGGGCTGACGAACCTCGGTGCCGACGTGACGGACTTCTTCATCGAGCGCACCGACCCCGACGAGGGCACCTACCTGCGCGACGGCGAGCAGCTCCCGCTCGAGACGCGGACCGAGGTGATCGAGGTCGCCGGCGCCGAGCCCGTCGAGATCGAGGTCCGCTCGACCGCGCACGGGCCGATCGTCTCGGACGCCCTCGGCATCGGCCGGGTCGCCGGCGCCCCGCTGCCCGAGGGGCGGCGCGGCGTCCCCGAGGTCGCGCTGCAGTGGACGGCGCTCGAGCCCGGCCGGACGGCCGACGCCGTCTTCGCGATGGCGCTCGCGCAGGACGCCGACGACGTCGCCGCGGCCGCGGCGCTGTTCGACGTGCCGTCGCAGAACATCGTCTTCGCGACGGTCGAGGGCCAGATCGGCTACCAGGCGCCCGGGAAGATCCCCGTGCGCGCGCGGGTCGCCGACGGCCCCGTCCCGGCCGACGGCACCTGGCCCCGTCCGGGGTGGGACTCGCGCTACGACTGGCAGGGCTACGTCGCGGCCGAGGAGATGCCCGCCGCGGTCGACCCGGCCGCCGGCTACCTCGTCGCGGCGAACCAGGCCGTCACGGCCGCAGGGCAGCCGCCCTTCCTCACGAGCGACTGGGACTACGGCTACCGCTCGCAGCGGATCCGCGCCCTCATCGAGGAGGCGGTCGTCGCCGGCGTCCCCCTGGACGCCGCGGCCATGACCAGCTTCCAGAACGACGCGTGGAGCCCCTACGCGGCAGCGCTCGTGCCCGCGCTCCTTGCGGCCCCGGTGGAGGACGGCTTCACCGGCCAGGCCGTCGAGCTGCTGCGCGACTGGGACTTCGAGCAGGAGCCGGACTCGGCCGCGGCGGCGTACTTCTCGGCCGTCTGGGCGACGCTCCTGGAGCTGACGTTCTGGGACGACCTGCCGCAGGAGGAGTGGCCGAGCGGCGACAGCCGCTGGCTCGAGGTCGTGGTGCGGCTGCTCGAGGACCCCGCCAACCCGTGGTGGGACGACCGCCGGACCGTGAACGTCGTCGAGAGCCGCGACGAGATCCTGTCCCGCTCGCTGTCGACCGCGCGGCTGCGGCTGACGGTCGAGCTCGGCAGCGAGCCCGCGGCCTGGCAGTGGGGCCGGCTGCACACCGCCGCGCCCGAGCACCCCGTGCTCGGAGCCGACGGGGTCCCCGCGCCGGTGCGACAGCTGGTCAACCCCCGGCCGCTCGCCGTCGGCGGCGGGTCGTCGATCGTCAACGCGACTGCCTGGGACGCGGCCAGCGGCTCCTTCGCGGTGACGTCGGCGCCGTCGATGCGGATGGTCGTGGACCTCGGCGACCTGGACGGCTCGACGTGGGTGAACCTCACCGGCGCCTCCGGCCATCCCGGGAGCGTGCACTACACCGACCAGTTCGACGCCTGGGCCCGGGGCGAGGCGTTCCCCTGGCCGTTCAGCCGCGAGGCCGTGACGGACGCGGCGGTCCGGGAGCTCGTGCTGCGCCCTGGGGAACGCTGAGAGCGCCCAGCCCGCAGGCTGAGCGCTCTCGCGTTGCGTTCGGTCGTGCCGTGGCTCAGCGGAGCCAGGTGTGCTTCCCGATGATCCGGGCCCAGATCTTGCCCACGCCCCACGTGTCGCCCGCCAGGGTGGCGGCCGCGATGATCAGCAGCAGGGCCTCGTGCCAGTGCGAGTCCACGATCGGGTTCGTGCCGCCGAGGACGAACGGGATCTGCGCCAGGTACATGAAGAACATCAGCAGGGTGCCGGTGACCGCGGCGATCCTCAGGCCGGCGCCGAAGACCATCGCGATGCCGATGCCGAGCAGACCGAGCATGAACAGGACGTCACCGAACGGGTTGGCGAACACCTGGAAGAGCCCGGCGAAGGGGCCCTCGATGCCCATGATGAAGCCCTGGGCCGGGGTGCCCCCGTTGATCCAGGCGCGCTCGGCCGGGGTGGCGAACCCGAGGCCGAACGTCTTGTCGAGGAACGCCCACAGGAACGTGAAGCCGATCGTGATCCGCGCGATCGCGAGCACCTTGCGGGTCGACGCGCGCGTGACGATCTGCTCCTGGTAGATGGTGGTGTCGGTGGTCTTCGGGACCGCCTTCGTGGTGGTGGACATGCTGACCCTCCCAGGACGTGCCGCCGCGGCCTCGCCGCGCCGGGAGCCCGTGTTCCCGAGCTCTGGTACCAGATTTGCACCGGCGCGCGCCGTGCACATGAGTCCAAGGTCCGCGGGACCAAAGGCCCCGTCCAGGGACATCACGGGCGCCCGGTCGCGGCGCCGAGCGGGTCCGCGGGACCTAGGACCCCGGACGGGCCGCCGCACAGGAGGGACGCTGGAGGGGTCGGGGCCGGACGCGAGTCCGTCCCAGGGGACTCGCCAAGGGGTCCCGGCTCAAGGGCGTGCCCGCCTGGTCGCGCGGGCGGGCACGCCCACACCGAGCCCCGCCTGCCCGCCGTGCGTCGGACGCGCGACGCGGGCCGCCCCGGTCCCGGGGCGCGACCCCAGGCGCCCGGAGAAGCTCAGGCGCTCGTGGCGGTCCCGCCGACGCGCCGCCACCGCTGGGGCGTGGTGATGACGTCGACGCGCAGGTCGTGCCCCTCGTGCGGCAGCGGCCGCTCGGTGGCGTCGTACACCTCGGTCTCGAAGACCATCGCGATGACGCTCGTCCCCGGCGTGCAGTGCATGAGGACGCGGTCGTACCAGCCGCCGCCCTGACCCAGCCGGACGCCGGAGGTGTCGACGGCGAGCGCGGGCGCCACCACGGCGCCGGCCTGGGCCACGGCCTCGGCGCCCAGCGTCGGGCCGGGCGGCTCCGGCGGCCGTCCCGGCGCGCGCACCTGCAGCTCCTCCGCGGTCGTGAACCACGCCCAGTCCCGCTGCAGCCCCGTGCCGAGCACCGGCAGCAGCACGCGGGTCCCGCGCCGGGCCAGGCGCTCGAGGAGCGGGATCGTGCCCGGCTCGCTCGGCCGGGCGACGTAGGCGGCCACGACGTCGGCCCCGCGCACCTGGGGCAGGTCGCCGACGACCTGCGCGAAACCGGCCGCGGCCCGCGCGTGCTGGCGGGTCGAGAGGCGCTCGCGCTCCGACCTGATGACCCGTCGCAGCTGCTCCTTCGTCTCGGACGGCCCGAGGCGGGCGCCGTCGACCCAGGGCTGTCCGGCGCTGTTCATGGGTCACATCATCGCAAAGAATCGGTCTCGTTGGCGTGTCCGAGGTCCCGGGCCGCGCGTCGCGGCACGCCCGGACGCGCCGTCGCGCGCAGTTCACATGCCCGAAGCGCCACGGACGCCGGGGCGGGCTAGCCTCCCGCCATGACCATCCGCAAAGCCGTGATCCCCGCCGCCGGACTGGGGACGAGGTTCCTCCCCGCCACGAAGTCGACGCCCAAGGAGATGCTGCCGGTCGTCGACAAGCCTGCGATCCAGTACGTCGTCGAGGAGGCCGTTGCCGCCGGCCTGCACGACGTCCTGATGATCACCGGTCGGTCGAAGCGCACGCTCGCCGACCACTTCGACTCGGTGCCCGAGCTCGAGAGCGCCCTGGAGGCGAAGGGCGACCAGCAGCGCCTGGCCGAGGTCCGTCGCTCCACCGACCTCGCCGACGTCCACTTCGTGCGGCAGGGCCAGCCCAAGGGCCTGGGCCACGCGGTGCTGTGCGCGCGCCACCACGTGGGCGACGAGCCGTTCGCGGTGCTGCTCGGCGACGACCTCATCGACGAGCGCGACCCGATCCTGCCGACGATGATGGCGCTCCAGGAGCGCACGGGCGGCTCGGTCGTCGCGCTGCTCGAGGTCGCTCCCGAGCAGGTGCACCTCTACGGCTGCGCGGCCGTCGAGCCGCTCGACGGCGCGGACGGCGACGAGGACCAGGTCCGCATCACCGGCCTGGTGGAGAAGCCGGACCCGGCCGACGCGCCGAGCAACCTCGCCATCATCGGCCGGTACGTGCTCAACCCCGCCGTCTTCGGGGTGCTCGACGAGACCGAGCCCGGGCGCGGCGGGGAGATCCAGCTGACCGACGCGCTCGCGACCCTGGCCGGGATGCCCGCGGAGGAGGGTGGCGGCGTCTACGGTGTCGTCTTCCGCGGCCGCCGCTACGACACGGGGGACCGGCTCGACTACCTCAAGGCCGTCGTGCAGATCGCCGCCGATCGGCCCGACCTGGGTCCCGACCTGCGCGCCTGGCTGACGGAGTACGTCGCGACGCTGCCATGATGGCGGCCCTATGAGATCAGTCTCCGAGCACCTCGCGGCCGTCCTCGACGCCGCCCGTCCGGTCGTCCCGCTGGACGTGGTGCTCGCCGACGCCGACGGCTGCATCCTCGCCGAGGACGTCACGGCCCCGGCCGACGTGCCGTCGCGCCCGGTCGCCGCGGTCGACGGCTACGCGGTGCGCGCGTCCGACGTCGGGCTGCGCGGCCCGGGGGCCGCCCCGGACGTCGCGCTCCCGGTGGTCGACGACGCCCCGGTGACCGCCGCGCAGCCGCTGCGCCTGGTGCCGGCCGCGGCCGTGCTGGTCGCGGCCGGCGCGCCGCTGCCGGTGGGCGCGGACTGCGTCGTTCCGCTCGCACGGACCGACCGGGGCCGCGCGCGCGTCGTCGTGCGCGGCGGTGCGGAGCCGGGCGAGGGCGTCCGGGCGACCGGGCACGACGCGGCGGCGGGCGACGTCGTGCTGCGCCTGGGGACGCGGCTCGCGGCGCGTCACCTCGCCCTCGCGGCCGGCGTCGGCCGCGGCCGCCTGCGGGTGCACCCCGCGCCGCGCGTCGTCGTGGTGCCCGTGGGCGACGAGCTCGTGGAGCCCGGTCGCGTCCTGGCCGACGGCCGGGTGCACGACGCGGACGGGCACGCCCTCGCGGCGGCCGTGCGCGAGGCCGGTGCGACGGCTGTGCGCGTCGGTCCGGTCGGGGACGACCGCGCCGCCCTGCGCGAGGTGCTCGCCGACCAGCTCGTGCGCGCCGACCTGCTGCTCGTCACCGGAGGGCTCAGCGACGGCCCGTGGGACACCGTGACCGACGTGCTCGCGCCGCTCGGCACCGTGCGCTTCGACCACGTGGCGATGGCCCCCGGCCGGCGGCAGGGCTTCGGCACCGTCCTGGCCTCCGACCAGGAGGAGCTCTGGCCGGGCGCCGAGGGGCGTCCGACGTCGGGCCTGGCGGACCTCGCGGACAGGCAGGGGCAGGACGCGCCTGCCGGCGTGCCCGTGTTCGCCCTGCCGGGCCACCCGGTGGAGGCGCTCATCTCCTACGAGGTCTTCGTCCGGCCTGCCCTGCGCGCCATGGCGGGTCAGTCCGAGCTCTTCCGGCCGTCGGTGAAGGCGGCGGCGACGCGGGCGTTCGCGTCGCCCGCCGGGCTGCGGCACTTCGTCCCCGCGACCGTGACCGGGTCCCCGACCGAGGGCTACGTCGTCACGCCCGTCGGTGACCCCCGCGACCCCTCGCTCACCGACCTCGCGACCGCCAACGCGCTCGCCGTCGTCGGCGAGGACACGACGACCGTGCGCGCGGGTGACACGCTGGCCTGCCTGATCCTGGGAGGCTGACGTGGCGCGAGGGTGGCCGGTGATCCTGCGCGAGGACGACGTCGTCCTGCGCCCGCTGCGGCGGCGGGACGCGCGCCCGTGGCTGAGGGCGCGCATGACGAACGCCGCGTGGCTCGAGCGGTGGGAGGCGACGTCGCCGGAGCCCGTGACGGGTCAGCCGCCGAGCTTCCCCGAGTTCGTGCGCAACCTGGCGGCGCAGGCGCGGCAGGGCTCGGCGCTGCCCTTCGTCATCGAGTACCGCGGTGAGCTGGTGGGCCAGCTCACGGTCTCGACGATCGTCCGCGGCTCGCTGTGCTCGGCGAGCATCGGGTACTGGATCAGCGAGCACGTGGCGGGCCGCGGGATCACCCCGACCGCCGTCGCGATGGCCGTGGACCACTGCTTCGGTCCGGTGGGGCTGCACCGGATCGAGATCAACATCCGGCCGGAGAATGCGCCGAGCCTGCGCGTCGTCGAGAAGCTCGGCCTGCGTGACGAGGGCGTGCGCGAGCGCTACCTGCACATCCAGGGCGCGTGGTGCGACCACCGCACCTTCGCGGTGACGGTCGAGGAGGTCCCCGACGGGCTGCTCGCACGGTGGCGGGCCGCCGGGCGCTGAGGCGCCGAACGACACCGCTGTAGTTCTCGACCGACACGCCGCGGCCCCTGCGACCCCGGGGTGGGCGGCGCGCCTACGGTCGTGACGTGAACCAGGCCGGTCTCGTGGCGATCGCCATGGCCGGGCTGTGGATCGCCTACCTGGTGCCGCACCACCTGCGGTACCGCCAGCAGCTGCTCGACGCCCGCGTCGAGGACCGCTTCTCGGAGCACCTGCGCATCCTCGCGGTGCTCGGGGAGGCCGGTCCGGGGCCCGGGAGCACGTCGGCGGGCGGGTCGCCGGCGGTGAGGGCGGAGCCGCTGCGCCTGCACCCGGTGAGGAACGACCAGCGCGAACGACGAGGAGGCAGTCCGATGAAGCGACCGCACGGGACGACCGACCGCGTCGCCGCGGACCTGGTCCGCCGGTCGGCGGCCGAGCACTCGCAGCGCGCCGCCCACCTGGCGCGCCGCGCCGCGGGCGCGCGGCGCCGCGCCCTGCTGACCCTGCTGCTCGTCGTCGCCACGCCCGCCGCCTGGGGCGTCGTGGCGTTCGCGTCCGTCCCGCTCGTCGCGGGCGTGGTCCCCAGCGCGCTCCTGCTGGCGGTGCTGGTGGCCGGTCGGCGCGCCGTGGTCGCCGCCGCACGGGCCGACGAGCAGTGGCGGGCCGGCGAGCCCTACCGCCTGCCCGCGCCGCGCCGCGCGCCGAGCGCCGTCGGGCGCGCGGTCCGGCCGTCGGAGGCCGTCACCGAGATCATGGCGCGGGTGCCGCGGGTCCCCGTGCAGGCGGGGGCGTCCGTCGCGCTCGCCGAGGCCGCCGCGGCGGTCGCGTCCGCGACGCCCGCGCAGGACCGCGCGGAGCGCCGGGCGGCCACCGCGCGGCGCAGTGCCGCCGACGAGGCGACGTCGGGTCCGGCATGGATGCCGGTGCCGGTGCCGCGTCCGACCTACACCCTCAAGCCCGAGGCCCGGCGCGGTGAGCCGGCGCCCCTGCCGGCCCCGCTCCCCGCCCCGCGCTCGGCCGAGGACGCCGCCGCCGACGTGACCGCGGACGAGACCGCGCCCGCGGCTCCCGTCGCCGCGGCGCCCGCGCGGCCCGCGGGACTCGACCTCGACGCCGTCCTGGCGCGCCGGCGGGCGTCCGGCGAGTGAGGCGCGGCCCCCGCGTCCGCGGTGCGGACGTGGCGGGACCTGGCCCTGACGGGTGCTAGTCTTTTCCTCGCTTCTGGGGCTGTGGCGCAGTTGGTAGCGCGTCTCGTTCGCAATGAGAAGGTCAGGGGTTCGAATCCCCTCAGCTCCACCACCGAGGACCCTGTCCCACCCCGCCCGGGGTGTGGCAGGGTCCTCGTCGTTCGGGCCCGTCGCGGGCGGACCTCGGGAGGCACAGGGTGGCAGGCGCGCTCGGCTCGCCGCGGGCGGCGCTCCCGACGGCGGCCGACCTGGCCGTGCCCGTCCCCGCGCAGGTGAGGCGCCTCGACGGTCCCGGGTTCACGGCCCGGGGCGGCGTCCGGGTGGTGACGGACGGCCACCCCGAGGCCGTGGCCACCGCCGTGCTCGTGGCCGGTCGCCTGGGTGCCCTGTGCGAGAGCCCGGTGGCCGTCGTGCAGGAGGACGACGGCTCACCCGGCGCCGTCGTGCTGCGGATCGGCTCGCCGGCCGACGTCGGGCTGCCGCCCGGGACGGACCCGACGCTCGCGCACGAGAGCTACCGCCTCGAGGTGGTTGAGCGGGCCGTCACGCTCGTCGCGCCGTCCGGTGCCGGGTTGCTGCACGGGGCCCTGACCCTCCAGCAGATCGCCCTCCCGGGGTCGGCGGAGTGTCGGTGGGAGGTCGCCGCCCAGGTGGTGGTCGACGTGCCGCGGTTCGCCTGGCGCGGTCTCGGGCTGGACGTCGCCCGGCACTTCTTCGGGGTGGACGACGTGCGCGCCGTCATCGACGCCATGGCGTCGCTCAAGCTCAACGTGCTGCACCTGCACCTCACCGACGACCAGGGCTGGCGGCTGGACGTGCCGTCGCGCCCCGCGCTCGCGGCGGCGTCCGGGCCGACGGCGGTCGGCGGCGACCCGGGCGGCGCCTACACCGCGGGCGACTGGGACCTGATCCTGACCCACGCGGCATCGCGTCACGTCACGGTCGTGCCGGAGGTCGACGTGCCGGGGCACGTGAACGCGGCGCTGCACGCGCTCGGTGCGCTCAACCCGGGCGGGGAGCCGGCGGCCGCCTACACGGGGACCGACGTCGGGATCGGCCGCCTGCGTGCCGACCTGCCGGCCACCGGGCCCTTCCTGCACGACGTGCTGGGCGACGTCGCCGCCATGACGCCCGGGCCGTGGGTCCACGTCGGCGCCGACGCGGCTCGCGGGATGGACCCGGGGGAGTACCGCGCCCTGGTGCGTGCCGCGGTGGGCGAGGTGGCCGCGGCCGGCAAGGGCGTCGTCGGGCGGCAGCGGATGTCCCGGGCGCTCGGGCCTGACCCGACCGGCGCCGCAGGGAGCGCCGACGTCGACCACGCGCTCGAGGACGCGCTCGCCGGTGCGGTGCTGCAGTACTGGGACGAGCGCGAGGGGCCCGAGGAGGTCGCGCACGCGGCGCGCCTGGGGGCGCGGGTCGTCCTGTCCCCGGCGACGCGCGTCGGCCTGGATGCCGGGTACGACGACGGGGACGGCGACGCCACGCCCGGGGGCGGCGACCGGGCCGGCCACATCGACGTCCGGGACAGCTACGACTGGGAGCCCGCCGACGTCCTGCCGGGCGTGCCGGCCGGCCGGGTCCTCGGCGTCGAGGCGGTCCTGTGGACGCACGGCGTGCGGACCCGCGAGGACCTGTTCCTCCTCCTGCTGCCGCGGCTCGCGGCGGTGGCCGAGGTGGCGTGGTCGCCGGCCGAGCGGCGCGGGTGGGACGGCTTCGCGCGGCGCCTGCCGCGGCTCGGCCGGCGGTGGGACGCCCGAGAGCTGCCCTGGTACCGCTCGCCGCAGGTCGACTGGTAGGTCCCGCCGACGCGCACGGGCTCGCCGTGCCGCCCGGGCTCAGGGCCAGTCGGGCAGCCACTGCCGCAGCTGCCACGACCGGAAGGTGATCACCTCGCCCGTCCACACCGGCCAGAAGAACGCGGTCGTCACGACGACGAGGATCGCCGCCGCCACCAGCAGCGTCCGCACGATCGAGCGGCGCGGTTCGTCGCGGGCCCAGGCCAGCGCGCGGGCCGCCGCCCAGGTGAGGCACAGCACCAACCACGGCAGCATCACGATCGTGTAGAAGGTGAAGATCGTCCGCTCCGGGTAGGCGAACCACGGCAGCCAGCCCGCGGCGAGCCCCGCGAGGGCGACCGCCGCGACGCCGTCGGCCCAGCGCACGACCCACCACGCGCACGCGACGACGGCGGCCGCGCCGAGCCACCACACGAGCGGGTTGCCGAGGGACGTGACGGCCTGCGCGCACCGGGCCGCGCCGCACGCCTGCTGGGCGGGCTCCGGCGCGTCGTAGAAGAACGATGTCGGCCGCCACTGCACCAGCCAGCCCAGCGGTGAGGACTCGTAGGGGTGGTCGGTGCTCAGGCCGGTGTGGAACGTCCAGTTCTGGCGGTGGTACTCGGCCAGCGCCCGCAGCGGGTCGGGGAGCCAGGTGAGGCCCTCGCCCGGGTGCGTCGCGGCCCAGGACCGCCCGTAGCCGCCCGAGGTGCGCAGCCAGCCGGTCCAGGTCAGCACGTACGTGAGCGCGGCCGTCGGGACGATCGCGACGAACGCGGGCAGGGCGTCGCGCACGAGCGCGGCCTGCCACCACAGCGCCACACCGGCGCGGCGGCGGGCGCTCGCGTCCCACGCGACGGTGACCAGGCCGAGCACGGCGACGAACCACAGCGCGCTCCACTTGGTGCCGACGGCCAGGCCCAGCAGGACGCCCGCGAGCACGCGCCAGGGCCGGACGGCGGACCACGGACCCCACCGGCT
The DNA here is from genome assembly GCF_014042015.1 of Actinotalea sp. JY-7876. NCBI lineage: Bacteria > Bacillati > Actinomycetota > Actinomycetes > Micrococcales > Cellulomonadaceae > Actinotalea > Actinotalea sp. JY-7876. Next base: position 828,448 of record NZ_CP059493.1, read on the forward strand.
CGGCGCGCGCGGTGGCCAGGTCGCGGCGGCGAGCCGCGCCCGGGCGCGGTCACGGTCCACGAGCAGCGCCGCGAACGCCGCCATGACCAGGGTCGCGAGGACGCCGTCGAGCAGCGCCGTGCGCGACATCACGATCGCGGCGCCGTCGACCGCGACGAGGAGCCCGGCGACCACCCCGAGCGCCGTGGACCCGAGCAGGCGCCGGGCGACCCGGGTCATCAGGACGACCAGGACGATGCCGGCGACCACCGTGCCCAGCCGCCAGCCCACCGGGTCGTCGGCGCCCAGCAGCCGCAGCCCGAGCGCGATGACCCACTTGCCGACCGGTGGGTGCACGACGTAGCTGGGGTCGGTGGAGAAGCCGTCGACGTCGCCCGCCGCGAACGCCTCGTCCGCGTCCGGCGGCCACGAGCCCTCGTAACCCAGGTGCAGGAGCGTCCACGCGTCCTTGACGTAGTAGGTCTCGTCGAAGACCAGCACGTCCGGGCGGTCCAGCGCGGGCAGGCGCAGCGCCGCCGCGACGCCGGCGACGGCCAGGGTGGCGGGCCAGCCCTGCGCCGCCTCGAGCGCTCGGTGCCACCGACCCGGACGCGGACCGGTCGCGCCGGTCGCGTCGGGCGCGCCCGGTGGCGCTGGGCGGACGGCGAGCGGCACCTCGTCAGGCTAGGACACCGCGGCGGCGTCGGGCGTGCCGCGCAGCGCCTAGCCTGGCCCGATGACCACGGGCCGGATCGTGCTGGCGGCGACGCCGATCGGCGACGTCGAGGACGCGTCGCCCCGTCTGCGCCGCCTGCTGGCGGAGGCCGACGTCGTCGCGGCGGAGGACACGCGCCGGCTCGCCGCGCTCGCGCAGCGCCTCGGCATCCGGCCGGCGGGGCGGGTGGTGAGCCACCACGAGCACAACGAGGGGTCACGCGCCGCCGAGCTGCTCGACGTCGTGCGGGGCGGTGGCACGGTGCTGGTGGTGTCGGACGCCGGGATGCCGACCGTGTCCGACCCGGGGTTCACGCTCGTGCGGGCGGCGGTCGAGGCCGGCCTGCCCGTGACGACCGCGCCCGGGCCGAGCGCGGTGCTGGCGGCGCTCGCCGTGTCCGGCCTGCCGACGGACCGCTTCACCTTCGAGGGCTTCCTGCCGCGCAAGCCCGGGGACCGCGCGCGTGCGCTGGGCGAGCTCGAGCGCGAACGCCGCACCATGGTGTTCTTCGAGGCGCCGCACCGGCTGGCGGCCACGCTCGCGGCGATGGGGGAGGCCTTCGGGACGGACCGCGCGGCGGCCGTGTGCCGGGAGCTGACCAAGACGTACGAGGAGGTCGTCCGCGGGCCGCTGGACGAGCTGGTGGCCTGGGCGGACCACGACGTGCGCGGCGAGGTCGCCGTCGTCGTCGCGGGCGCACCCGAGCCCGCGACCGCGCCGATGGGCGAGCTGGTCGCCGAGGTCCTCGCGCGCGCCGACGCCGGCGAGCGCCTCAAGGACGCCGTGGCGGCGGTCGCCGAGGCGACGGGCGTGGTCAAGCGGGAGCTCTACGCCGCCGCGCTCGCGGGGCGCGGCCGCTGAGACGTCCGCGGCGCCGGGGCCGTCGGGGTCAGCCGAGGTCAGCCGAGGTAGGCCGGGATCGGGGCGGTGACGGTCGGGTCGGTCCGGGGTGCACCCGCGACGGTCCGGAGCGGGACGACACCGGCCCAGTAGGGCAGCGCGAGGTCCTCGGGCTCGTCCTTCACCCCGCCGGCCCGCGCGCGCACGGAGACCTCGACGAGCGGCAGCGCCAGGAGGGCCGTCTCCGCCAGCTCGCGCCGCGACGGCGGCCGGCTGTCCGCGGCGCGGCCGGCGCCCGTGCGCTCGACGAGCGCGTGCAGGACCCGGCGCTTCTCCGCGTCGTCCGTCACGAGCGTCGCGTCACCGTGTGCCACGACCGACCGGTAGTTCGCGCTGTGGTGGAACTGGGACCGCCCGTAGACGATCCCGTCGAGCACCGTCACGGACGCGCAGACGCGCAGGCCGCCGCCGCGCGCCGCGAGCAGCGGGCGGCTCCCGGTCGAGCCGTGCAGGTAGAGCACGTCGTCGACGCGCACGTGCAGCGTCGGCAGGGCCCGGGGCTCGCCGTCGACGACGAACGCCAGGGTGCAGTGCCACGCCTCGTCGAGGATCGCGTGGGCGGCGGCGCGGTCGTAGGCCATCCGGCCGCGGTCGCGCGTCGCCGTCGTGCGCGGGGTCCGGGGGTACTCGTCCGACGGCGCGCCGGCGGGCGACGAGGTCGGGCGGGTGACGCTGTCCGTGGCCATGGCGATCCTTTGTGATATAACAAACGGGTGTCTGTGCGAGAACAATACCGGGTCGAGGGCCGCACGTCAGGGGAGATCGTGACGAGCGTGGAAGCCGGCGTGCGGACGGGCGCGCTGCCCCCGGGCTCGCCGCTCCCGACCGTGCGCGCGCTCGCGGCGGCGCTCGAGGTCAGTCCGGCCACCGTCGCCAAGGCGTACGGCGAGCTGCGCCGGCGCGGCGTCGTCGGCACCGCCGGGCGGGCGGGGACGAGGGTCCGCGACCGTCCCCCGGTCGACGCGCGCGCCGCCGGTGACCCCGTCGTGCCGACGGGCGTGCTCGACCTCGCCTCGGGCGCGCCGGACCCTCGTCTGCTGCCCGACCACGGCGCGGCGCTGGCCCGCGTCGCGGCGGCGGCAGGCGCGCCCGCCGGCTACCGGGACGCCGCGATGCTGCCCGAGCTGCACGCGCTCGCGACCGGGCGGCTGCGTCGCGACGGCGTCCCGGTAGACGCGCTCGCGGTCACCTCGGGCGCTCTGGACGCGATCGAGCGGCTGCTGCAGGCGCACCTGCGCCCGGGTGACCGCGTGGCGGTCGAGGATCCGGGCTGGGCCAACCTGCTCGACCTCGTGGCGGCGCTCGGTCTCGAGCCCGTCCCGGTCCGCGTCGACGAGGACGGTCCGACGCCGGACGGGCTGCGGACGGCGCTCGCGCGCGGGGCCCGCGCCGTCGTCGTGACCGCGCGCGCCCACAACCCGACGGGCGCCGCCATCGGGTCCCGGCGCAGTGCGGCGCTGCGGGCGGAGCTGGCGCGCCGGCCGGACGTGCTGCTCATCGAGGACGACCACGCCGCCGAGCTGTCGCCCGTGCCCCTGCACGCGCTCGCGGGCGCGACGACGTCGTGGGCGTTCGTCCGGTCGGTCTCCAAGCCCTACGGGCCGGACCTGCGGCTCGCCGTCGTGGCGGGCGACGAGGCGACCGTGGCGCGCGTCGTCGGCCGCATGCGGCTGGGCTCGGGGTGGGTCTCGACCCTCCTGCAGCGCCTCGTCGTCGAGCTCTGGACGGATCCCGGCACGAGCGCCGCGGTGGCGCGGGCCAGGGACACGTACGCGGCCCGGCGCAGCGCGCTCGTCGCGGCGCTCGCGCGGCACGGCGTCCCGGCGTCGGGCCGGACCGGGGTGAACGTCTGGGTGCCGGTGCGCGACGAGACCCGGGCCGTGACCGCGCTGCGGGACCGCGGCGTCGCCGTCGCGCCCGGCGCACGCTTCCGCCTCGCGTCCCCACCGGGCGTGCGGATCACCGTCGGCCCGCTCGGCGAGGACGACGTCGAGCCGCTGGCCGCACTGGTCGCCGAGGCGCTCACCGCCCCCGGGCGCGGCACCCTGACCTGAGCGGCGGGACGCTCTGGGTGTCTTAGGCGGTCGAGGCGGTCAGGACCGCGCCCGCGGCGGCGAGCTCGGCGCGGGCGGCGGCGCCCTGCTCGGGCGTGACGGGGACCGTGAGGTCCGTGAGCACCCGCGTGCGCAGCCCCAGCCCGAGGGCGTCGAGCGCGGTGGCCCGGACGCAGTGCGACTCCGCGATGCCGACGACGTCGACGTCCGTGACGCCCGCGTCGCGCAGGATCGCCGCGAGCCCGCGGCCCTGCTCGTCCACCCCCTCGAACCCCGAGTAGGCCGCGGCGTAGGCGCCCTTCTTCACGCTCGCGTCCGGGCGCAGGTCGGCGAGCGCGGGGTGGAGCTCGGCCTCGGGCGTGCCGGCGACGCCGTGCGGCGGCCACGTGTCGACGTAGTCCGGCTCGGCCGGGGGGACCGCGAAGTGGTGCCCCGGGTCGACGTGCCAGTCCTGCGTCGTCACGACGAGGCCGTACTCGTCCCGGCGCTCGCGCGCGTGGCGGGCGATGGCCTCGGCGACCGCGTCACCCCCCGCGACGGCGAGGGCCCCGCCCTCGCAGAACGTCGGCTGCACGTCCACGACCAGCAGCGCCCGCCTACCCGACCCGCTCATCCCACCCATCCCGCCAACCTACCGACCCGCCCGCCCCGACCCGCCCGCCCTCGACCCGCCCGCCCCCGACCCCGCCCGTCCCCGCCCCGCCCCGCCCGCCCCGACCCCGCCCGCGCCGCCCTGCCGGGGAGTGACCTGTCGACACTGGGGGTCGGTGCGCCCCGCGGTGACGGTGTGACGCGTGGTGCAGGTGCGACCACCACCAGCCCCAGGCGCACCAGGAGCACCGGAAGGCGCACCGAAGCCGGCGGGCCGGGCGTCCGGGCGTCCCGGTGAGGCAAGGCCCGGGGCCCCGCCGGCCCTCGCGCTGGCCCTCGCGCTGGCTCTTCGCCCCGTCCCGGCCAACGCCCCCCGGCGCGCCCACCCGCTCCGCCGGGGCTCCGTGCGCCCGCTGGTGCCACTGCGGCTGGTGGGGCTGACGGGTTCATCGCCTGCCTCGTGGGCATCAGGAGCACCATCGGGCGCACCGAGGCGCGCGCGGGCATCCACAGGTCCGCCGCGGCGGCGTGTGTCCCCGGTACCGACGGTCCCCGAGCTCGCGGGCCGCCCCACGGACCACCCTCACGACATGGATCTCGTCGAGCGCCTGCAGCGCGACCACGGCTGTCTGAGGACGGGCCGCCTCGTCCGAGACCGCCAGGACGAACGCGAGCTCCGCCGTCTGGTCGAGACGGGTGTCGTCGTGCGCCACGGCCGCGGGCTGTACGCGTTGCGCGGCACACCGGCCGCGGTGGTCGCCGCACGTCGGACCGGCGGCGCGGTCACGTGCGTGTCGCTCCTCCACGGGCTCGGCCTCCCGGTGCTGCACGTGCCGGGCTCCCCGCACGTCAGCGTGCCCGGCGGGCGTGGGGCGCCCCGGGCGGGTGTCCTGGCGCGGTCGACGGTGCTGCACTGGGACGAGGAAGCCACGGGCGACACGGTCCTGGCCGACGTCCCGACCGCCCTGTGCCACGCGCTGCGGTGCGTCCAGCTCCGGGACGTGGTGGCGCTCGCCGACGCGGCCCTCCACCGTCGCCTCCTGCGCGACGTGGGCGAGCTCGCCGCGCGGCGTCCCCTCGGCGGCAGGGCGACGTTCGACCGTCTGCTCCGCCTGGCGGACGGGCGCAGCGAGTCGATGCCCGAGACCTTCCTGCGCCTTGCCCTGGTCGAGGTCGGGCTCCAGGTGGAGCCCCAGGTCGCCGTCGAGGGGGTCGGCCGCGTCGACCTGCTGGTCGAGGGCCTCCTGGTCGTGGAGGTCGACGGTTACGCCTACCACCACGACCGGCGGGCGTTCGCGGAGGACCGTCGCCGTGATCGCGTCGCGGAGCTCCGCGGCATCCCGGTGCTCCGATTCACCTTCGACGATGCCGTCCACGACACGGCGCGGGCGGTGCACGAGGTGCTCGCCGCCCTGGTCCGCCACCGGTCCGGGGCCTCAGCCGCGGCTCACTAGGATCGAGCCATGGCCCACATCCTCTCGGCGGTCGCCTGGCCCTACGCCAACGGCCCCCGCCACATCGGACACGTCGCCGGCTTCGGCGTCCCCTCCGACGTCTTCAGCCGGTACATGCGCATGGCGGGCCACGACGTGCTGATGGTGTCCGGGACGGACGAGCACGGGACGCCGATCCTCGTGCAGGCCGAGCAGGAGGGCGTGACCCCGCAGGAGCTCGCGGACCGCTACAACCGCGTCATCGTCGAGGACCTCACCAACCTGGGCCTGTCCTACGACCTCTTCACGCGCACGACGACGCGCAACCACTACGCCGTCGCGCAGGAGATGTTCCGCACCGTCCACGAGAACGGCTACATGGTCGAGAAGTCGACCATGGGCGCCATCTCGCCGTCGACCGGCCGGACGCTGCCCGACCGCTACATCGAGGGCACGTGCCCGATCTGCGGGTACGACGGCGCCCGCGGCGACCAGTGCGACAACTGCGGCAACCAGCTCGACGCGATCGACCTCAAGAACCCGCGCAGCCGGATCAACGGCGAGACGCCCGAGTTCGTCGAGTCGGTCCAGTTCTTCCTCGACCTGCCGGCGCTCGTCGACGCGCTCGAGGCGTGGCTGCGCTCGCGGGACGCGTGGCGCCCCAACGTCCTGAAGTTCTCGCTCAACCTGCTCGCGGACGTGCGCCCGCGCGCCATGACGCGCGACATCGACTGGGGCATCCCGGTGCCGCTCGAGGGGTGGAGCGACAACCCGAACAAGCGCCTGTACGTCTGGTTCGACGCCGTCATCGGCTACCTCTCGGCCTCGGTCGAGTGGGCGCGGCGCACGGGTGACGTCGACGCCTGGCGTGCCTGGTGGAACGACGAGCAGGCCCGTGGGTACTACTTCATGGGCAAGGACAACATCACCTTCCACTCGCAGATCTGGCCCGCCGAGCTGCTCGCCTACGACGGCCGCGGGGACAAGGGCGGGGAGCCGGGCCGCTTCGGCACCCTCAACCTCCCGACCGAGGTGGTCTCGAGCGAGTTCCTCACCATGGAGGGCCGGCAGTTCTCCTCCTCGCGCGGTGTGGTGATCTACGTGCGGGACATGCTCGCGCGCTACCAGCCGGACGCCCTGCGCTACTTCATCTCCGTGGCGGGGCCCGAGAACCAGGACACGGACTTCACGTGGGCCGAGTTCCAGCGCCGCACCAACGACGAGCTCGTCGCCGGCTGGGGCAACCTGGTCAACCGGACCGTGAACCTCATCCACAAGAACTTCGGCGAGATCCCCGCGCCGGGCACGCCCGAGCCGGTCGACACGGCGCTGCTCGACGCCACCCGCCAGGGCTTCACCACCGTCGGCGACCTCATCGCCGGCCACCGGCAGCGCGCCGCGATCGGCGAGGCGATGCGCCTGGTCACCGAGGCCAACCGCTACCTCTCCGAGACCGAGCCCTGGAAGCTCAAGGCGCCGGAGCAGCGCGACCGCCTCGCGACGGTGCTCCACACGGCCGCGCAGGCCGTCTCGGACTGCCGCACGCTCCTCTCGCCCTTCCTGCCGCACTCCGCGCAGGCCGTCCACGAGGCGCTCGGCGGCACCGGCACGGTCTCGCCGCTGCCGCGCATCGAGGAGGTCACCGACCTCGACGACCCGTGGCGCACCTACCCGGTGATCACCGGGGACTACCGCGTGGGGGAGACGCTGGCCGCGTGGGAGAGCGTCCCGCTCGTCGCCGGGACACCGGTCGGCCCGGCCAAGCCGGTGTTCCGCAAGCTGGACGACGCGATCGTCGAGGAGGAGCTCGACCGGCTCCGCGCGGACGGCTGACGTGGGCCGCTCGGGCCGGGAACGCGACCGGAGCTGGCCGCCCGACCCGGAGCCCCTGCCGCACCCGCTCGTCGACGACCACACGCACCTGGACCACCCCGCGCCCGGGGCGGGTGGGTTCGACGGCGGCCCGACGCCGCCCAGCCTCGCCGACCAGGTCGAGCGCGCGGCTCGGGCGGGTGTGACCCGCATGGTGCAGGTGGGCTGCGACCTGCCCGCCGCCCGGTGGACCGCCGACGTCGTCCGCGCGGCGCAGGGCGTGCCCGTGCACCCCGAGCTCCTGGGCGCCGTCGCGCTGCACCCCAACGAGGCGCCGCTGCACGCCGGCGTGCGCGAGGTCGGCCCCGACGGACTGCCGCCGGACCCGCAGGAGCACCACGCCGTCGACCTGGACGACGCCCTCGCCGAGATCGCCCACCTGGCACGCACCACCGACCGCATCCGCGCCATCGGGGAGACCGGGCTCGACTACTTCCGCACGGGCGAGCGCGGGCGCGAGGTCCAGCGGGAGTCGTTCCGCGCGCACGTCGCGCTCGCCAAGGAGCTCGGGCTCGCCCTGCAGATCCACGACCGCGACGCGCACGACGACGTCCTGCACCTGCTCGAGCGCGACGGTGCGCCCGAGCGGACGGTCTTCCACTGCTTCTCGGGAGACGCCGCCATGGCGCGCGTGTGCGCCGAGCGCGGCTGGTACCTGTCGTTCGCCGGCACGACGACGTTCTCGGGCTCGCACGCCCTGCGCGAGGCGCTGCGGACGGTGCCGCTCGGGCAGCTGCTGCTCGAGACCGACGCGCCCTACCTCACGCCGCACCCCTACCGTGGCCGACCCAACGCGCCGTACGCGGTGGCGTACACCGCCAGGGCCGTGGCCCGGACGCTCGACGTGGACCTCGCGCACCTGTGCCGCACCGTGTGGGCGACGGCGGAGCAGGTCTACGGTCCCTGGTGAGGTCGCGCCCGACGTGCGCCGTCGCCCCGGGACCGGGCGGGCGCGGTGAGGCACCCGACCGGGGCTATCCTCGTGTGGTCCCGTCGGTTACCGTCGAGGACGGCGTCGACCCCGGCCCACGCCCCGTGTCCTTCCCCCGGACGATCGGATGCCCGTGCCACACGCCTCGACCGCAGCCCCTGCGCGGGGCCGCTGGGCCGGTCGTGCCCGCGTCGCGGCGCAGGCGGCGGTCCTGTCGATGGTGGTCGGCGGGACGAGCGCGTTCGCCGTCCTGCACAAGACGGTGACGCTCGACGTCGACGGCGAGGTCCGCACGGTCGCGGGCTTCGGCCGCACGGTTGAGGACATCCTGGCCGGCCAGGCGATCGAGGTGCGCGAGGGCGACGTCGTCGCGCCGGTGCCGGGCAGCCTCGTCCACGACGACACCGAGATCGTCGTGCGCCACGCGCGCGAGGTCGTCGTGGAGATCGACGGCGAGCGCCGGACCCTCGTCACGACCGCCGCCACCGTGGGGGAGGTCCTCGCCGAGCTGGGCCTGCGCGAGGGCGCGCGGGCGTCGTCGTCGCGCTCGGCGCCGCTCGGTCGCGACGTCCTGCGGCTCTCGACCGCCAAGGCCCTCAGCCTCACCGTTGACGGCGCGACCCGGACGGTCGGCACGACGGCGAGCACCGTGCGCGACGTCCTGGCCGAGGCGGGCGTGGTCCTCGGGGAGCACGACCAGGTCTCGGTCCCGCTCGACACCGCGGCCACCGACGGGCTCGCCGTCACGGTCACGCGGGTGCAGTCCGTGACCCGTACGGAGACGACCGCGCAGCCCTTCGAGGTGGTGCGTCAGGAGGACCCCACCCTTCCCCGGGGTCAGGAGGTCGTCGCGTCGCGCGGCGTCGACGGCAGCCAGGTCGCGACCTTCGTCGCCTACGAGGCCGACGGCGTCGAGATCGGCCGGACCCTGCTCGCCGCCGCGGTCACCGCACCGCCGGTCGCGCAGGTCGTCCGCGTCGGCACCAAGGAGCCGATCGCGACGCCGGCGGTCGCCCCGGTGGAGCCCGGCACGTCGCGCGCGATCGGCCTGGAGCTCACGCTGGCGCGCGGCTGGGGCGAGGACCAGTTCGCCTGTCTCGACGCGCTGTGGAGCAAGGAGAGCGGGTGGCGCGTCGACGCGCACAACCCCTCGAGCGGTGCCCACGGGATCCCCCAGGCGCTGCCGGGCAGCAAGATGGCCAGTGTCGGCGCCGACTGGCAGTCGAACCCGGTGACGCAGATCACCTGGGGCCTGGGCTACATCGAAGGCCGCTACGGGAACCCGTGCGGTGCGTGGGCTCACTCCAAGGCGAAGAACTGGTACTGAGCCCCCGCGCGAGCGCCGGAGCCCGCGGCGGTGTGACAGGCGCCCTCTTGGCCTCAGGTCACGAATGAGTTACGGTCGCATGTCGCTCCGCTGGCCGGGGCGTCGAGCGTCTAGGGCCGAACGGAGCCGCTGACGCCGGCGCCGGGTCGGTCTGGGCGGCCGGCGGGCCCTCACCCGCCGCGACGGCCGGATCAGGAAGACCGGGCCGGCGGGCAGCACGTCCACGCGACGTCGGGCCCGTCCGGTGCAGCACGAGCCCTGCTCGTGCTGCGTCCCGCTCCTGTGCCCGGGCAGCACGACGTCTGGAACCCTGTGACCCGTCTCGACCTCCGCCGCCGCCTCGCCCGGGCCGAGCGCGCCCCGCAGCCCCTGCCGACCGACGCCGCTGCTGACGACACGCAGCAGCTGTCGCCCTCCGAGCCCCCGCGGCGGAACCGTCGCCGGGTCCTCGCCGTCGCCACCGTGGCCTCGGCCCTCGTCCTGGGGGGTGGAGCGGTCGCCGTCGCCGACGCGCACAAGAGCGTCACGCTCGACGTGAACGGAGAGCTGGTCGAGGTCGCCACGTTCTCCGGCACCGTGGCCGCGGTGCTCGAGGCCGAGGGGATCACCGTCGGCGAGCGCGACCTCGTCGCGCCCGCCGTCGACACCGAGCCCCGCGACGGCGGTGAGATCGTCGTGCGCCACGCCCGTCAGGTCACGGTGCTGACCGACGGCGTCGAGGAGACGGTGTGGACCACGGCGCTGCAGGCCGACGAGGCCCTCGCGTCGCTCGAGGCGCGCGGTCAGGACGTCCGCCTGGTCGCGTCGCGGTCGGCGGCCGCGGGCCGCGCCCAGCTCCCCGTGCGGATCGACGGCCCGGCCGCGGTGGTCGTGGACGGCCGGACCGAGCAGGTGGCGCAGGCGAGCGACCTCGAGTCGCTGCTGACCGAGCTCGACGTCACGGTCGGCGAGCTGGACCGGGTCCACGTCACGAGCCCCGCGGAGGGGCCGCTGACCGTCACGGTCCAGCGCGTCGTCGCCGAGGAGCAGGTCACCCTCACGGAGGTGCCCTTCGAGAGCGTCGTCGAGCAGTCGGCGGACCTCTTCGTGGGCCAGACCCGTACCGCCCAGGCGGGTGCGCCCGGCGAGCGGACGACGGTGCACCGCGTGGTCCTCGTGGACGGCGTCGAGGAGTCGCGGATGCTGCTGAGCGACGCCGTCACGCGGCTCCCGGTGACCGAGGTCGTCCGGCAGGGCACCAAGGAGCGCCCGGTGGTCGCCCCGCGGGCCGCGGCCGCACCGGCCGGCGGCGGTGGCGCCGCGCCCGCCGGTGACGTCTGGGCCGCGCTGGCCCAGTGCGAGTCCGGCGGCAACCCGACGATCGTCTCGCGGAACGGGCTCTACCACGGCCTGTACCAGTTCTCGGTCGGGACGTGGCAGTCGGTCGGCGGCTCCGGGCTGCCCTCGCAGGCCTCGGCGCAGGAGCAGACCGAGCGCGCGATGGCCCTGCAGGCCCGGTCGGGCTGGGGCCAGTGGCCCGCCTGCTCGTCCAAGCTCGGCCTGCGCTGACCCTAGGCTCGTCCGTATGACCGCTGACGCCCTGCTGGGCCCCGCACAGATCCGGGACCTGGCAGGGCGTCTCGGCATCCGCCCGACGAAGTCCTGGGGCCAGAACTTCGTCGTCGACGCCGGGACCGTCCGCAAGATCGTCCGCACGGCCCGCGTGCAGCCCGGCGAGCGTGTCGTGGAGATCGGTCCGGGCCTGGGGTCGCTGACCCTGGGGCTGCTCGACGCGGGCGCCGAGGTGGTGGCCGTCGAGATCGACCCGGTGCTGGCCGCCCAGCTCCCGCTGACCGTCGCCGAGCGGGCGCCGGACGCCGCCGACCGCCTCACGGTGGTCGCGGCCGACGCGCTCACGCTCACGGAGCTGCCCGGGCCCCCGCCGACCGCCCTGGTCGCGAACCTGCCGTACAACGTCGCCGTGCCCGTCCTGCTGTCCTTCCTGGCGCGCTTCGACTCGCTCGAGCGCGTGCTCGTGATGGTGCAGACCGAGGTGGCCGACCGGCTGGCGGCACCGCCCGGGTCGCGGACCTATGGCATCCCCTCCGCCAAGGCCGCCTGGTACGCCTCCGCGCGGCCCGCCGGGTCGATCGGGCGCGCCGTCTTCTGGCCCGTGCCGCGGGTCGACTCGTCCCTCGTCGCGCTCGAGCGTCGCGACCCGCCCCCGACGACGGCGACGCGCGAGCAGGTCTTCGCGGTGATCGACACGGCGTTCGCGCAGCGTCGCAAGATGCTGCGGTCCGCCCTGGCCGGCCTCGCGGGCTCCTCGGCGGCGGCCGAGGCCGCCCTGGTGGCCGCGGGCGTCGACCCCACGGCGCGCGGGGAACGGCTCGACGTCGTCGCCTTCGCGCGCATCGCCGAGCAGCTGTCTGCGAGAGTGGGCACGTGAGTGAGCTCCAGGGTGCGCAGGTCGTCGTGCGCGCGCCGGGCAAGATCAACCTCGCGCTGACGGTGGGACGCCGCCGCGCCGACGGCTACCACCCGCTCGCGACGGTCTTCCAGGCACTGTCGCTCTTCGAGGAGGTCGGCGTCAGGGACGCCGACGCGCTGAGCATCACCGTCAGCGGCCTGCACGCCGACCGGGTGCCCACGGATGAGAGCAACCTCGCCTGGCGTGCGGCGCTCGCGCTGGCCGCCGCGACCGGCGCGGAGCCCGGCGCGCACCTGCACATCCACAAGGGTGTTCCCGTCGCCGGCGGCATGGCCGGGGGCTCGGCGGACGCCGCCGCGACCCTCCTCGCCCTCGACCAGCTCTGGGGTACCGGGCTCTCGCGCGAGCAGCTGGCCGAGATCGCGGCCACGCTGGGGTCGGACGTGCCCTTCGCCCTGCTCGGCCAGACCGCCGTCGGCCTGGGGCGGGGCGACCTGCTCACGCCCGCGATGAGCCGGGGCGAGTACCACTGGGCGCTCGCGCTGCGGGACACGGGCCTGTCGACCCCTCGGGTGTACGGGATGTTCGACGAGATCGTCGGTGGGCAGCCGGGGGAGCCGGAGGCCGACCGCGCCCTCATGCAGGCACTGCGCACCGGTGACGCGAACGCCGTGGGCGCGGCGCTCGTCAACGACCTCCAGGACGCCGCGCTCGAGCTGGCCCCCGAGCTGGCCGAGACGCTCGCCGTCGCGCAGGACGCCGGTGCGCTCGGCGTCCTGGTCAGCGGGTCCGGCCCCACCGTCGCCGCGCTCACGCGCGACGAGCGCCAGGCGCAGGCGGTGGCGGCGGCGATGACCGCGGCGGGGGTCGCCGACCAGGTCCTCACGGCCGTCGGGCCCGTCGCCGGCGCGCGCGTGGTGCGCGGGCACGGGGCGGCCGGCCGCGCCGGACGGACGAGCGGGGACTGATGGCGCACCTGCTCGGTGCGGACGGCCTGACGTACACGGTCGGCACCCGCACGCTCCTCGACGGCGTGAGCCTCGGGCTCGACGCCGGCGCCCGCACCGGCGTCGTCGGTCCCAACGGCTCCGGCAAGTCCACGCTGCTGCGGCTCCTCGCCCGCACGCTCGAGCCCGACGCGGGCCGGGTCACCCACGCGGGCGGCATCCGGGTGGGCATGCTGGACCAGCGCGACGAGCTGCCCGCCGGTGCGCGCGTGCGCGACCTCGTGCACGGGTCCGACGCGGAGCACACCTGGGCGGGTGACGCCGCGGTGCGCGCGGTCCACGCCGGCCTGCTCGCCGACCTCGACCTCGACGCCGACGTCGCGCACCTGTCGGGCGGCCAGCGGCGCCGCGTGGCCCTCGCGGCGCTGCTCGTCGCGGACCTCGACGTCCTCCTGCTCGACGAGCCCACGAACCACCTCGACGTCGAGGGCGTCGCCTGGCTGGCCGAGCACCTGACGGCACGCTTCGGCGGCCGCGGCGCGCGCGGTGCCCTGCTCGTGGTGACCCACGACCGCTGGTTCCTCGACGCCGTGTGCACGCGCATGTGGGAGGTCACGGGCGCCGTCGACGGCGGGCCGGGCGGCCAGGTCCTCGGGTACGACGGCGGCTACGCGGCGTACGTCCTGGCCCGCGCGGAGCGCGAGCGCCAGGCCGGCGTGACGGCGTCGCGGCGCGACAACCTGCTGCGCAAGGAGCTCGCGTGGCTGCGCCGGGGCGCGCCCGCGCGCACGAGCAAGCCGAAGTTCCGCCTCGACGCGGCCTCCGCGCTCATCGCCGACGAGCCGCCGCCGCGTGACCCGCTCGAGCTCACCCGGCTCGCGACCGCGCGCCAGGGCAAGGACGTCGTCGACCTCGAGGACGTCACCGTCCGGTTCGACGGGCCCGCGGGGCCGCGCACGCTGCTCGACGACGTGACGTGGCGCCTGGGCCCGGGCGACCGCTACGGCGTCGTCGGGGTCAACGGCGCCGGCAAGACGACGCTCCTGCGCCTCATCCAGGGGACGCTCCGCCCCGACCAGGGGCGGGTCAAGCGGGGCAAGACCGTCGCGGTGGCCGCCCTGACGCAGGACGTCGCCGAGCTCGACGAGCTGGCGCACCTGCGCGTGGTGGAGGTCGTCGAGCGGGAGCGGCGGGTCGTCGCCGTGGGCGGCAAGGAGCTCACCGCCTCGCAGCTCGTCGAGCGGCTGGGCTTCACCCGCGAGCGGGCGCAGACCGTGGTCGGTGACCTGTCGGGGGGCGAGCGCCGCCGCCTGCAGCTGCTGCGCCTCCTGGTGGGCGAGCCGAACCTGCTGCTGCTCGACGAGCCGACGAACGACCTGGACACCGACACGCTCGCCGCGATGGAGGACCTCCTCGACGGCTGGCCCGGGACGCTCGTGGTCGTCTCGCACGACCGCTACCTGCTCGAGCGCGTGTGCGACCGGCAGATCGCGCTCCTGGGGGACGGTCAGGTGCGCGACCTGCCCGGTGGGGTGGAGCAGTACCTGGAGCTGCGGCGAGCCGCCCGCGCGACGGCGCCGACGTCGCCCGACGCCGCGGAGCCGGCCGGGACGCCCGCCCCGCCGCCGGCGGGGCCGAGCGCGGCCGAGGTCCGCGCCGCGCGCAAGGACGTCACCCGGATCGAGCGCCGCCTCGCCCGGATCGCGACGCGCGAGAACGAGCTCCACGAGGCGATGGCGGCGTCGGCCACGGACCACCAGACCGTGCAGCGCCTCGACACCGAGCTGCGCGAGCTCGCGGCCGAGCGGGACGCCCTCGAGGAGGAGTGGCTCACGGCCGCGGAGACCGCGGAGACCTCGGGCTGACCGCGGGCTGACCTCGGGCCGGCCTCCTGCCGACGCCGGCACGCCGGCGGGCCGAGGCCCTCAGGCGTCGAAGGGGGCCATGACGGTCCGCAGCAGGTCGGCCAGCGCGTCCTGGTCCGCGGCGCTCAGCGAGCCCAGCAGGCCCCGCTCGACCCGGAGCAGGTCCTCGAGCGCGGTGTCGACCCGCACGCGCCCCTCGGGCGTCAGCCGGACGAGCACGCCGCGGCGGTCGGCGGGGACGGGGAGCCGCTCGACGAGGCCGCGGGCCTCGAGGCGGTCGATCCGGTTGGTCATCGTGCCGCTGGTCACGAGGGTCTGCGTGACCAGAGCGCCGGGGGACAGCTGGTAGGGCGCGCCGGCGCGACGCAGGGCCGACAGCACGTCGAACTCCCACAGCTCGAGCTCGTGCCGCTCGAACGCCGTGCGCCGCGCCAGGTCCAGGTGGCGGGCGAGGCGGCTGACCCGCGACAGGACCCGCAGCGGCTCCACGTCCAGGTCCGGACGCTCCCGGCGCCAGGCGGCGACGATGCGGTCGACCTCGTCGGTCACCCGTCCTCCCGGGCGTCGGTGCCGTCGGGCGTGGTGTGGGGCGGTTCCTCGCCGCGCAGCACCGGGCTGCCCTGCAGACCGGACAGGCCGTGCCACGCGAGGTTGACCAGGTGCGCGGCCACCTGCTCCTTCTCGGGGCTGCGCGTGTCGAGCCAGTGCTGCCCCGTCAGGGCCACCATGCCGACGAGCATCTGGGCGTACAGGGGGGCCGTGCGAGGGTCGAGCCCCCGCCGCGTGAACTGGTGCCCCAGCAGGTGCTCCACCTGCGCGGCGACGTCGCCGATGAGGCTCGAGAACGTGCCGGTCGCCTGGGCGACCGGGGAGTCCCGCACGAGGATCCGGAAGCCGTCCGTCGACGTCTCGATGTACTCGAGCAGCGCGAGGGCGGTGCGCTCGACGAGCACCTGCGGGTGCCCGCCGGCCTCGAGCGCGCCGGTCAGAGCGCCCGTCAGCGCCCGGATCTCGCGGTCGACGACGACGGCGTAGACGCCCTCCTTGCCGCCGAAGTGCTCGTAGACGACGGGCTTGGACACCTGCGCCCGCGAGGCGATCTCCTCGACGCTGGTGCCCTCGAAGCCCTTCTCGGCGAACAGCGTGCGGGACACGTCGAGCAGCTGCTCGCGCCGCTGTGTCCCCGTCATCCGCGCCCGCGGTGCTCGTCTGCTCTGCGTCGCCACGCGCCCATCATGCCGTGCGGCCCTGGCAGACTGGGGCACCGTCGCGCGCCGCGGACCGTCCGGCCCGTCCAGGGGTCGGGACGGACCGTCCCACGCGCGCCGGTCCGCCCTGGTGTAACGGCAGCACGCAGGCCTTTGGAGCCTTGCGGTCCAGGTTCGAATCCTGGGGGCGGAGCGGTGCCGGCAGGTGCTGCCGACGGGGGCGTCGGAGGGCCGTTCCAGCGACGGTAGAGTGACGACGAGCCCCACCGCGTGGCCGCCGCCGCTCGTTGGCGGAGCAGTCGAGCACTCCCGGGAGTCCTGTGTCCTACGCCCGCCCCGCCGCCGTCATCGTGCTCGCCGCAGGGGAGGGCACCCGGATGCGGTCCGCCACCCCCAAGGTGCTGCACCGTCTCGCCGGTCGCACCATGCTCGGCCACGCGCTGGTCGCGGCCCGGGCCCTGGACCCCGTCCGTCTCGCCGTGGTCGTGCGCCACGAGCGCGACCGGGTGGCGGCGCACGCGCTCGAGCTGGACCCGGACGTGCTGATCGCCGACCAGGACGACGTCCCGGGCACCGGACGCGCGGTCCGGTGCGGCCTCGGCGTGCTCGACGCGGCCGTCCACGCCGCCTCGGTGCACGACGGCGGCGGCCCGGACCAGGTCGAGGGCCCGGTCGTGGTGCTCGCCGGGGACATCCCGCTGCTCGACGGCGAGACGCTCGGCCAGCTCCTCGCGGCGCACGTCGCGGACGGCAACGCCGTGACGGTGCTCACGACCGAGGTCGACGACCCGACGGGCTACGGGCGGATCCTGCGGGAGCCGGGCACGGGCGAGGTCGCGGGCATCGTCGAGCACAAGGACGCCGACGACGAGCAGCGCGCGGTGCGCGAGATCAACTCCTCGGTCTACGTCTTCGACTCCGCCGTGCTGCGCGGTGCGCTCGGGCGGCTGGGGCGGGACAACGCGCAGGGCGAGGTGTACCTCACCGACGTCCTGGCGATCGCGCGGTCCGACGGCGGTGCGGTGCGCGCCCTGCGCGTCGACGACCCGGTGCTCGTCGAGGGCGTCAACGACCGCGCCCAGCTCGCGGTCCTCGGGGCCGAGCTCAACCGCCGCATCGTCACGGACTGGATGGTCGCGGGCGTCACCGTCGTCGACCCGGCCACGACGTGGGTCGACGCGGACGTCGAGCTCGAGCAGGACGTGACCCTGCTGCCCGGCACGCAGCTGCACGGCCGCACGCGCGTGGCGCGCGGCGCCGTCGTCGGGCCGGACACGACGCTGACCGACGTGGTCGTCGAGGAGGGCGCCCAGGTGGTGCGCTCGCACGGCAGCGGCTCGCGGATCGGGGCGGGCGCCGTCGTCGGCCCGTTCTCCTACCTGCGACCGGGCACCTCGCTGGGCGCCGACGGCAAGATCGGCGCGTTCGTCGAGACGAAGAACGCGACCATCGGCGACCACTCGAAGGTGCCGCACCTGTCCTACGTCGGCGACGCGACGATCGGCGAGCACACGAACATCGGTGCCGCGACGATCTTCGTCAACTACGACGGCGTCACCAAGCACCGCACGACCGTCGGCTCGCACGTGAGGATCGGCTCGGACAACGCGCTGGTCGCCCCGGTGACGATCGGCGACGGCGCCTACACGGGGGCCGGGTCAGTCATCCGCCAGGACGTGCGGCCGGGTGCGCTCGGGATCAACACGGCACCCCAGCGCACGCTGGACCGCTGGGTGCTGCGTCGCCGGCCCGGCACGCCGTCGGCCAAGGCCGCGGGCGCCGCGCTGGGTGACGAGGCCGCCGGGCTCTCGCCGCAGGCCCTCGCGGAGCTGGCGCGCGCGGGCCAGGTGGGCCAGGAGCAGTCGCCCGACGGCCGGGACCATGCCGCACCCACCACCGAAGGGCGCTGACGACGATGACCGGTATCACGCGGCACGACGGGGAGAAGCGCCTCGTCCTGGTCTCCGGGCGTGCCCACCCCGAGCTGGCCGACGACGTCGCGCGCGAGCTCGGCGTGGAGCTGCTGCCGACGACGGCGTACGACTTCGCGAACGGCGAGATCTACGTCCGCTTCTCGGAGAGCGTGCGCGGCGCGGACGCGTTCGTCCTGCAGAGCCACACGGCACCGATCAACCAGTGGATCATGGAGCAGCTGCTCATGGTCGACGCGCTCAAGCGCGCGTCCGCCAAGACGATCACGGTGATCCAGCCGTTCTACGGCTACGCGCGCCAGGACAAGAAGCACCGCGGGCGGGAGCCGATCTCGGCCCGCCTCATCGCCGACCTGTTCAAGACGGCCGGCGCCCACCGGCTCATGAGCGTCGACCTGCACGCGGCGCAGACCCAGGGCTTCTTCGACGGGCCGGTGGACCACCTCTGGGCCATGCCGCTGCTCGTGGACTACGTCCGCACGCGCGTCGACCTGTCCAACGTCTCCGTGGTCTCGCCCGACGCCGGCCGCATCCGGGTCGCCGAGCAGTGGGCCGCCAAGCTGGGCGGGTGCCCGCTGGCGTTCGTGCACAAGACGCGCGACATCAGCCGGCCGAACAAGTCCGTCGCGAACCGCGTCGTCGGCGAGGTCGAGGGCCGGACCGCCGTGCTGGTCGACGACCTCATCGACACCGGCGGCACCATCGCCGAGGCCGTGCGCGTGCTGCTCGACGCGGGCGCCAAGGACGTCATCGTGGCGGCGACCCACGGCGTGCTGTCGCACCCCGCCGCCGCGCGGCTGCAGGAGTGCGGCGCGCGCGAGGTCATCGTGACCGACACGCTGCCGATCACCGACGAGTGCCGCTTCGACAAGCTCACCGTGCTGTCGATCGCGGGCCTCATCGCGCGCGCGATCCGCGAGGTGTTCGACGACGGCTCGGTGACCTCGCTCTTCGACGGCGCCGTCTGAGCGCAGGCGCCGGTTCGGCTCCGGCGCGGGCTCCGGGTAGAGTGGCGCAGTTGCCTCGGCGAGGGACGTCGGACGGCCGCCTCTGGGCGGTCACCGCGACTCCGTGATCGACGGGCGGTCCTCCGCGCGTCCGTCCTGCGTCCCGCGCCGAGGCCGCTCCAGCTGCCGGCAGGCCCGGCGATCAGCCCGTCACCCCACGTCGTCACAGGAGTTTCCCCGTGTCCGAGATCAAGCTCGCCGCCACCACCCGCACGGAGTTCGGCAAGGGCGCCGCCCGCCGGACCCGCCGCGCCCACCTCGTCCCCGCCGTGCTCTACGGGCACGGCGGCGCCCCGCAGCACATCGCGCTCCCGGGCCACGAGACGATGCTCGCGCTCAAGCACGCGAACGCGCTCTTCTCGATCGAGCTCGACGGCCAGGCGCCGCAGCTCGCCATCGCCAAGGACGTCCAGCGCGACCCGGTCAAGAACGTCATCGAGCACGTCGACCTCCTCGTGGTCAAGAAGGGCGAGAAGGTCACCGTCGACGTCAACGTCGTCGTCACCGGCGAGTCCGCCCCGGGCACGATCCACGTCGTCGAGGCGCAGTCGGTCACGCTCGAGGCCGAGGCGACCCACCTCCCCGAGTCGATCGAGGTCTCGGTCGAGGGCCTCGAGGCCGGCACGCAGGTGCGCGGCTCCGACCTGGTCCTGCCGGCCGGCGCGACCTTCATCGGTGACGCCGAGCAGGTCATCCTCACGATCTCGACGCCCACGGTGAGCGCCGCGGACGAGGCCGACGCGGCCGCCGTCGAGGAGCAGGCCGCGGCGCAGTCGGCCGCCTCGGCCGCCGCCGCGGAGTCCGAGGCCTGAGCCTCACCACGCAGCACGACGCGGCGCCCGGTCCCTCGGACCGGGCGCCGCTCCCACATCCGGAGCGGACCAGGTGGAAGGAGCCGGGATGAGCGACCCGTGGCTCGTCGTCGGGCTCGGCAACCCCGGTCCCGGCTACGCGGGCAACCGCCACAACGTCGGGCAGATGGTCCTGGACGAGCTGGCGCGCCGTGCCGGCGCGACGTTCACCACGCACCGCACCCGCTCGCGCGTCGCCGACGTGCGCCTCGGCACGCTTCCCGGGGGCGCTCCCGGTCCTCGCGTGCTCCTGGCCAAGCCGTCGAGCTACATGAACGTCTCGGGCGGCCCCGTCGGCGCCCTCGTGCAGTACCTCGGCGTCCCGGTGGACCACCTCCTGGTGGTCCACGACGAGCTCGACATCCCCTTCGCGACGGTCCGGCTCAAGCAGGGCGGGGGCGAGGGCGGGCACAACGGCCTGCGGAGCATCAGCGCCGCCGTCGGGACGCGCGACTACGTGCGCGTGCGCGTCGGGGTCGGGCGGCCGCCCGGGCGCCAGGACCCGGCCGACTTCGTCCTCAAGGACTTCTCGGGGGCCGAGCGCAAGGAGCTGCCCTGGCTCCTGGACTCCGCCGCCGACGCCGTCGAGGCGGTCGTGACGCAGGGGCTGCTCGCCGCGCAGCAGAGGTTCCACGCGCCGGCCTGAGGCGGACGCGGGCCCAGGTCACGGACAGGTCACGACCCGCGTGCCATTCGGGTGAAATCAGACAGAACGCACCTTTGTGACGTACCGGCCGATATAGCCTCGATCCAGATCGCGACGTCTGGGGGGTGAACGGTCGGTGACACTGGCAGCGGAGCCCGGGTTCGACCGGCCCAGCGAGCACGACCGGCGCGGGGTCGCTGCCGAGGCCCGGCGGTCGTGGGCCTCCGCGCAGCCGTTCGAGCACCGACGGACGCCGTTCAACGACGACGCCGCGCTGGCCCACCTCTGGTCCGCACGCTCGGTCGTGTACCGCTGGCGCGTGGTCGCCCTCGACACCGCCGTCGCCGTCGCGGTCGTCGCCGCAGCCGTGGTCCCGCGCTACGGCACCGCTCTCGACGGCGCCGTCCTCCTGGTCGCCGGGGTGACCGGCTTCCTCGGCCTGGTGGCGGCCGCCCGCGGCTACCACCGGGAGGTCCTCGGGGACGGGCCGGCGGAGTACCAGGCCCTGCTCCGGGCCGGCGGCCTCGCCATGGCGCTGCTCATGGCGCTCGGCTTCATCACGGGCCTCGACATCCCGCCGGCGCTGGTGCTCGGCGGCGTCCCGGCCCTGGTCGTGGTCCTCATCGCGGCGCGCTACGTCAACCGGCGGGCGCTGCACCGTGAGCGCGCCCGGGGCGCGGCGATGCGGCGCACGGTCGTGGTCGGTGACCCCGCCGACGTGGCGCGCGTCGTGGTGCACCTGCAGGGCGCCCCGCACCACGGTTACCAGGTGACCGGCGTGTGCGTGCCGAGCCTCGGCACCGTGCCGGGCATCGGCCTGGTGCCCGTGGTCGGTGCCGTGGCCGACGTCCCGCAGGTGGTGGTCGACCGGGCGATCGACGTCGTCGTCGTCGCGGGGCGCTACCTCGGTGGCGAGGCCCTGCGGCGGCTGTCGTGGGCGCTCGACCGGGCCGGCGCGCAGCTGATCGTCGCCCCGGACCTGGTGGAGGTCACCACGCCGCGGCTCACGGTGCGACCCACGGCGGGGCTCTCGCTGCTGGAGGTCGAGATCGGGGCGCCCCGGCAGCGCCTCGTCGCCAAGGCTCTCCTGGACCGCGTCGTGGGCATGGCGCTGGCGCTCGCGGCCCTGCCCGTCGTCCTCGTGGCGGCGGTCCTGGTGCGGGCGACCTCGCCCGGCCCGGCGTTCTACCGGCAGAGCCGCATCGGCGTGGACGGCTCCACGTTCACCATGTGGAAGCTGCGCACCATGTTCGTCGACGCCGACGCGCGGCGTGCCGCCCTGCTCGCGAGCAACGAGGGCAGCGGCGTGCTGTTCAAGATGCGCGAGGACCCGCGGGTCACGCGGGTCGGACGGCTCCTGCGGCGGTACTCGCTCGACGAGCTGCCCCAGCTGCTCAACGTGGTCAAGGGCGACATGTCCCTCGTCGGACCCCGGCCGCCCCTCGCGTCGGAGGTCGCGGGCTACGAGGACTCGGTCCACCGCCGGCTCCGGGTCAAGCCCGGGCTGACCGGCCTGTGGCAGGTCTCCGGGCGGTCGGACCTCAGCTGGGAGGAGGCCGTGCGCCTGGACCTGCGCTACGTCGACAACTGGTCCCTCGCGATGGACCTGACGATCTTGTGGAAGACCGCGCGGGCGGTGCTGGGAGGCCATGGTGCGTACTGACGGGAACCCGGCCGACGGCGCGAGGGTCGTCGGCTATGCGCCCGGGGCGTGGGACCTCTTCCACGTCGGTCACCTCAACGTGCTGCGGCACGCGCGGGCGCAGTGCGACTACCTGGTCGCCGGGGTCGTCTCCGACGAGATGCTCGAGCTGGCCAAGGGTCGCGCGCCCATCATCCCCACCCACGAGCGCGCGGAGATCGTGCGACACCTCGACGTCGTCGACGAGGTGTTCGTCGAGACGCAGCCGGACAAGCTCGAGACGTGGCGCCGGCGCCCGTTCGACGTCTTCTTCAAGGGCGACGACTGGCGGGGCACGCCGCAGGGGGCCGAGCTCGAGCGTCGCTTCGCGGAGGTCGGGGTGCAGGTCGTGTACTTCCCGTACACCGTCCACACCTCGAGCACGCTGCTGCGTCGGGCGCTGTCGGTGCTGACCCAGGTGCCGGTGGACGCGGGTCAGGCACGTCATGGCTGACGCGCCGCCGGCCCGCGCGACCCAGGTGACGACCGCCCGAGCCGTACTGACGGGCGCCGGCGCCTGGCTGATGTGAGCCGGCGGCCTCGTGGCAGCCGGGTGAAGTGCCCGTCGAGGGGCGTGCCGGGGGGACGGGTCTCAGTAGTCTGGGCGCCGCTCCAGGAGGCGCGGCGTCCCGGCGGCGCGACCAGATGTGAGGTGGGGCTGTGAGGATCGCACTCGTCGGGACCCGTGGGGTCCCCGCGCGCTACGGCGGGTTCGAGACGTGCGTCGAGGAGGTCGGTCGCCGCCTCGTGGACCGTGGGCACTCGGTCACGGTCTACTGCCGTGGCGGCGACGAGGACGCCCGTCCCACCCACCTCGGCATGCGCCTCGTGCACCTGCCGGCCGTCCGCAGCCGCTCGCTGGAGACGCTCAGCCACACCGGCCTCTCGGTCGGGCACCTCGCGGGGCACCGCACGGACGCCGCCGTGGTCTTCAACGCGGCGAACGCGCCGTGGCTGCCGATCGTGCGCGCGGCGCGGATCCCGGTCGCCACGCACGTCGACGGGCTCGAGTGGCGGCGTGCCAAGTGGGGTCGCACCGGCCGCGAGTACTACCGGCGCGCCGAGGCGCTCGCGGTGCGCTGGTCGGACGCGCTCATCGCCGACGCCCAGGGCATCGCCGACTACTACCGCGAGCGGTTCGGCGTGCCGACCGAGCTGATCGCGTACGGCGCGCCGCTGGTGGCGCAGGCGTCGGACCGCCTCGGGGCGGCGGGGCTGGAGCCCGACCGCTACCACCTCGTCGTCGCACGCTTCGAGCCGGAGAACCACGTCGACGTCATCGTCGACGGCTACCGGCGCAGCGGCGCGCGGCTGCCGCTGGTCGTCGTCGGCTCGGCGCCGTACTCGGACGAGTACACGGCGCGGGTCCACTCCCTCGCCGACGCGCGCGTGCGCTTCCTCGGCGGCGTCTGGGACCAGCACCTCCTGGACCAGCTGTACGCGAACGCCCGCACGTACCTGCACGGGCACTCGGTCGGGGGCACCAACCCCTCGCTCCTGCGTGCGCTCGGTGCCGGCACCGCGACGACCGCGTTCGACGTGTCGTTCAACCGCGAGGTGCTCGGGACGAGCGGGCGCTGGTTCACCACGGCGGACGACGTCGCGCGCGAGGTCGACCTGGCCGAGCGCGACGTGGCCGGCGTGCGGCGCCGCGCCGCCGCGGCCCTCGCCGAGGCGGAGCGCTACGACTGGGACGACGTCGCCTCGCGCTACGAGGACCTGTGCGTGCGCCTGGCTGCCGGGGCGAGGGCTCGCGGCAGGTCGGGGCAGAGCAGGGCGGCATCCGGCCGGAAGGCGGCACGACGATGACGGTGGGGGCGACGGTCGTGGCAGAGACGTACCGAGACGTGGTGGGACGCCTGGCGTCCGCCCAGAAGGCCGCCGCACCGGGGGCGCCGGCGTACTCCGTCCTCGTGAACCGGCCCGTGGGCCGGCTCCTCGCCGCCTGGGCCTTCCGGCGCGGCCTCACACCGGACGCCGTGACGGGGATCAGCGCGGCGTTCACCTTCACGGGCATCGCGCTCGTGGCCCTCGTCGGGCCGGGGCTCTGGACCGCCGTGCTCGTCCCGCTGGCGCTCGTGGTGGGCTACGCCTTCGACTCCGCCGACGGGCAGGTGGCCCGCCTGCGCGGCGGCGGCACCGTGGCGGGGGAGTGGCTCGACCACGTGGTGGACGCCATCAAGATCTCGACCCTGCACCTCGCGGTCCTCGTGATGGCCTACCGGTTCCTGGACCTGCCCTCGGACGCCTGGCTGCTCGTGCCCGTCGCGTTCACGGCGGTCGCCAGCGTGTCGTTCTTCGCGATGATCCTCAACGACCAGCTCAAGCTCAACCACGCGCTCGCGCGCACGGGCGCACGTGTCGCCGGCGCTGCGCCCCGACCGGTCCCGCTGCTCCGGCGGCTGCTCGTGCTGCCGACCGACTACGGCGTGCTGTGCCTGGCCTTCGTGCTGCTCGCCGCCCCGACGGCCTTCTACGCGGCGTACACCGTCCTGCTCGCCGGGTGCGCCGGGCACCTCGCGCTCGCGCTCGTGAAGTGGCGGGGCGACATGGTGCGCCTGGCCGCCGAGGGCGCGCCGGCGACACGCGGGGCGGTGACCGGTGGCTGACGGCCGCAGGGCGGTCGCCGTGCTCCTGGCGGCCGCGCTCCTCGCGGGGTGCACGGCGGGGGGCGACGGCGAGACGCCGAGCCCGACCCGGTCCGCCCCGACCGACGCGTCCACGTCGAGCGCCGCCCCGAGCGCGTCCCCGTCGCCGAGCGCGACCGGTGCACCCCAGGGCGGTGCGCCGGGCGCGGCCGAGCCCGAGGGGGTGCTGCCCACGGCCGAGCCGGTCGCGCTCTCGGAGACCGCCGACTTCGGCACGGGCGTCACGTCCGAGCTCGCGGGCGTCGAGGCGATCCGCGCGGAGCCGCAGGGCCCGGGGGAGATCGCCGGGCCCGCGCTGGCCTTCGACATCTCCCTCACCAACACGTCCGCCGCCGCGGTGGACCTGGGCGCCGTGACGGTCAACCTGACGGACGACGCCGGCGTCCCCGGGCTGCCGATGACCGGCCCGCCCGCGACGCCGTTCTCAGGCTCGCTGGCGCCGGGCGCGTCCGTCACGGGCACCTACGTCTTCGCGGTGGACGAGGGCTCGCGCTCGGTCGTCGCCCTCGAGGTGAGCTACTCGACGCAGGCACCCGTGGTCGTGTTCCGAGGCGACCCCGCCGACGTCTGACGGCTGACCGCACCGAGCGCCGGGAGCGTGGGGCCGGCCGCGTACCTGTCGTCGTCGACCGCCGGCGTGCCCCTGACGGTGACGGTGGACGACCTGACGGTCACCGCGCCGTAGCCCGTGCCCTGCGCGCCGCTCCCGTGCCCTGCGAGGGTCGTCCGTTTTCACCCGTTTGGACCGGGTTGACGGCGTGTTGTCCGCGTAGGGTGAGACCCCTCGCCCCACGGCGCGGATCTCTCGAAACGAGGCTGCCCATGCTCCCGCTGACGCACGTCCTGCGCCGCGCCGTCGCCGCGGCCGCCGGGACGGTCCTCGTCCTGACGGGCCTCGTCGTGCCGGCCGGCACCGCCGCGGCTGACACCACCCCGTCCGTCCCCGGCGTGCCCGCCACCGTGTCCGCCGACGCCCTGCCGACGGTCCAGGTCGACGGCGTCGTGTGGGACCAGGTCGTCGTCGGGGACACCGTCTACGTCGCGGGCAGCTTCGCGACGGCGCGGCCGTCCGGTGCCGCGCCCGGCACCTCGACGGTGGCACGGCGGAACCTGCTCGCGTTCGACATCCGCACGGGACAGCTCATCTCGTCGTGGGCGCCGACGACCAACGCGCAGGTACGGGCGATCGAGGCGTCGCCGGACGGCAGCCGGCTCTACATCGGCGGTGAGTTCACGCAGGTCAACGGCGCGTCCGTGTGGCGGATCGCCGCGCTCAACCGCGCGACGGGCGCGCTCATCCCGTCCTTCGTGCCCAAGCCCGACGCCACGGTGCGCGCGATCGCGGTGACCGCGGACGCCGTCTACTTCGGCGGGCTCTTCAACGCGGTGGGCACGCAGACCCGGACGCGCCTCGCGGCCGCCTCGCCGTCCGGCGAGCTGCTCCCGTGGGCCCCGGCGGCGGCCGGCGCGAGCGGGGTCAACGCCCTCCTGGTCTCGCCGGACGGGAGCGAGGTCGTCGTCGGCGGGTCGTTCACCTCCCTCAACGGCTCGTCCGACCCGGGCTTCGGCCTGGGGTCGGTCGACCCCGTGACGGGCGCCCTGCTCCCGTTCGCTGCCAACACGCGGTGGATCCGCAACGGCGGACGCGACGGTGCCATCACGCACCTGTCGGGCGACGGGGACTTCGTCTACGGCAGCGGCTACACGTTCGGCCGCCAGTCCGGGACGCTGGAGGGCACCTTCGCGGCGCACTGGGGCGGCGGGGAGATCGAGTGGATCGAGGACTGCCACGGGGACACCTACTCGGCGTTCCCGGTGGGCGAGGTCATCTACCAGGCGAGCCACAAGCACTACTGCGGCAACCAGGACGCGTTCCACCAGACCGAGCCCTGGCAGATGCGCCTCGGCACGGCCGTCACCAGGGCGGTCGGCGGCACGATCACGCGGGAGCCGTACGACTACACGAACTTCGAGGGCAACCCGCGCCCCTCCCAGCTGCACTGGTACCCCGACATGGACACGGGCACGTACACCGGGCAGAACCAGGGCCCGTGGTCCGTCGTGGGCACCTCGCAGTACGTCGTCATGGGCGGCGAGTTCCAGAACGTGAGCGGCCGCCCCCAGCAGGGCCTCGTGCGGTTCGCGGTGCCCGGCGTGGCGCCCGAGGACATGGGCCCGTCGCTGAGCGGCGGCAAGTTCGACCTGTCGGCGACGTCGCCGGGTGACCGGGCGGTGCGACTCCGCTGGACCGCGAACATGGACCCGGACAACGAGGACCTCACCTACAGCCTGATCCGCAACAGCAACACCGCGGCCCCGATCTACCAGGTCGTCCAGCGGTCGCGGTTCTACGACCGCCCGACCATGGGCTACGTCGACAAGGGCCTGACGCCCGGCGCGACCTACCGCTACCGGCTGCGCGCCACCGACCCGGCCGGGAACCTGGCCTGGTCCGACACGGTCACCGTGACGGTCTCCGGCACGGCGACCGCGGGTAGCGACTACGCCGAGACGGTGCTCGCCGACGAGCCGGTGGCGCACTGGCGGCTCGGCGAGGCGAGCGGGCCGTGGCTCCGCGACGCGACCGGGTGGGACGACCTGCGGGCACGCGCCGGAGCCACGCCCGGCGCCCCCGGTGCCCTCGCGGGCGAGACCGACACGGCGCTCGCACTGGACGGCTCGGCGCAGGCCCACGCGAGCACGACGCCGAACATCGAGAGCCCGACGACGTTCTCGGTCGAGGCGTGGATCCGCACCACGACCACGCAGGGCGGCCGGATCGTGGGCTTCAGCAGCGCCGAGACCGGCACCTCGAGCTACGCCGACCGTCAGGTCTACATGGACAACCAGGGACGGCTGCGTTTCGGCATCCGCCCCTACTCGGGCTCGCGCGTGGTCGCGTCGAGCACCCAGAGCTACAACGACGGGCAGTGGCACCACGTCGTCGGCACGGCCGACGCGGGCGGGACGCACCTGTACGTCGACGGCGTCCGTGTCGCGTCGGCGGCCCCGGCCCAGGGCCGGATGTACGGCGGGTACTGGCGGGTGGGCGGCGACTCGCTCCAGGGCTGGACCAACCGCCCGACGAACGACAACTTCACGGGTGACGTCGACGAGGTCGCGGTGTACGACCGCGCCCTGACGCACGCCCAGGTGGCGACGCACCTCGTCGCGGCCGGCCGCACGTCGCCGCTGCCGGCGCCCCCGGCCGACGAGTACGGTGCCGCGGTCGCGGCGGCCGAGCCGGAGCTGTACTGGCGCCTGGACGAGACGTCCGGCACCGCTGCGGGCGACTCGGGCGCCTACGCCACGCCCGGCACGTTCCGCGGTGCGGTCGCGCTCGGCGCCCCCGGTGCGCTCGCGGACGGCACCGGGACCGGCGTGCGGCTCGACGGCTCGTCGGCCCGCGTCGTGAGCGACCGCTCGTTCGCGTCGCCGCGCGTGTACTCGACCGAGCTGTGGTTCAGCACGACCACCACGGCGGGCGGGAAGCTCATCGGCCTCGGCAACAACCAGACGGG
Organism: Actinotalea sp. JY-7876; assembly: GCF_014042015.1. Classification (NCBI taxonomy): domain Bacteria; kingdom Bacillati; phylum Actinomycetota; class Actinomycetes; order Micrococcales; family Cellulomonadaceae; genus Actinotalea; species Actinotalea sp. JY-7876. Next base: position 856,965 of record NZ_CP059493.1, read on the forward strand.
CCTGGCGACCAGCTACGACCGGCAGGTCGTCATGGGCACCGACGGGCGCCTGAGCTTCGGGGTCTTCGTCGCGAACGCGTTCACGAACGTCACGACGCCCGCGGCGTACAACGACGGTGCATGGCACCACGTGGTCGCCACGCAGTCGGCGCAGGGCATGCGGCTGTACGTGGACGGCGAGCTGGTGGGCGAGAACCCGCAGAGCGCCGCCAGGTCGCTCACCGGCTGGTGGAAGGTGGGTGGCGACACCACCGGTGGCGTCCAGCCGTACCTCGCCGGGACGGTGGACGAGGTCGCGGTCTACAGCCGTGCCCTGTCCGCCGAGACGGTGGCCGAGCACTGGTCGCTCGGCGCCGGGACGATCCCGGCGGTGCCGCCGGTCGCCTCGTTCACCGCGACGGCGGACGGGCTCCGCGTGGACGTCGACGGGTCGGCCTCGTCCGACCCGGACGGCACCGTCGCGTCGCACGCGTGGACCTTCGGCGACGGGGCCACGGCGACCGGCGCGACCGCGTCGCACGACTACGCCGTGGGTGGGACCTACGACGTCACCCTCACGGTGACCGACGACTCGGGGGAGACGGCGTCGACGACGCAGCAGGTCACCGTCGCGGCGCCCCCGGTCGAACCGGCCGGTCCGTTCGCCGCCGACGCCTTCGGGCGGACCCTCCCGAGCGGGTGGGGCACGGCCGACGTCGGCGGCGCCTGGTCGCTCGTCGGTGCCGCGTCGGCGTTCTCGGTCGCCGACGGGGTCGGACGCATGACGGTGCCGCGTGGCGGCGCGGGCGTCACCGCGGTGCTCGCCGGGGCTCCCTCGGACGACGCGGACGTGACGGCGCGGGTGGCGACGACGACCGTGGCGAACGGCGCGGGCGCGTTCTTCTCGCTCATCGGCCGTCGTGTGGGCGCGAACGACTACCGCGCCAAGGTCAAGATCGCGCCGAACGGCGTGGTCACGCTGTACCTCAACCGGGTGACCGGTGCCGAGACGACCCTCGCCTCGCTCGCGGTGGCGCCCGGGGTGTCCTACGCGGCGGGCGACGCCCTGCGCATGCGGGTCACGGTCTCCGGCACGTCGCCGTCGACGCTGCAGGCCAAGGTGTGGGAGGACGGTCAGCCCGAGCCCGCGGACTGGCAGCTGACCGCCACGGACGAGACGGCGGCGCTCCAGACCGCGGGCGGCGTCGGGGCCATGGCGTACCTCGCGACCTCGACGACCAACGCTCCTGTGACGTTCACGGTCGACGACCTGCGCGCCGCCGGCGTCGGCGAGCCGCAGCCCGTGGAGAACCAGCCCCCGGTGCCGGCGTTCACGCACGCCGCGGAGGGCCTGGGCGTGACCTTCGACGCGAGCGGGACCACGGACGCGGACGGCACGGTCGCGCTCTACGGCTGGGACTTCGGTGACGGCACGCTCGGCACGGGCGCCACGCCGACCCACACCTACGCCGCCGGCGGGACCTACTCGGTGACGCTCACGGCCACCGACGAGGACGGCGACGCCGCGTCCGTCACGCGTGCGGTCACGGTCGCCGCCCCGCCGCCGCCGGGACAGGCGCCGGTCGCGGCCTTCGGTGTGACGTCCGACGGCCTGTCGGTCGCCGTGGACGGTGCTGCCTCGACGGACGCCGACGGCACCGTCACGGGGTACGCCTGGGACTTCGGTGACGGGACGACCGCGACGGGGGCCACCGCGACGCACACCTACGCCGCGGCGGGCCAGTACACCATCGTCCTCGTCGCGACCGATGACGACGGCCTGTCGTCCTCGGCGTCGCAGGTCGTCACGGTCGCCGGCCCGGGCCCGGAGCCCGCCGGACCCCTCGCGGCCGACGACTTCGCACGGGACGTCACCGGCGGGTGGGGTGGCGCGGCGACGGGTGGGGCGTGGTCGCTCGTCGGTGCGGCGTCGTCCTTCTCGGTGGCGCAGGGGGCCGGCCGGATGGTCCTGCCGAGAGCGGGCGCCGGCGTGTCGGCGTTCCTGCCAGGCGTCTCCTCGACCTCGACGGACGTCCGCGTCCGGACCACCGTCGCGCCGGTGGCGGACGGCGGCGGGCTGTTCGTGTCGCTCGTCGGCCGCCGCGTGGGTGCGGCGGACTACCGAGCCAAGGTCAAGGTGGCCGCGAACGGTAGTGCGACGGTGTACCTGACGCGCGTGGACGGCGCCGAGACGACGCTCGCCGTCGGTGCGGTGCCGGGCGTGAGGCTCGCTGCCGGCGAGCAGCTGCACATCCGGCTCGAGGTGACGGGCACGTCGCCGACCACCCTGCGGACCCGCGTCTGGAAGGACGGCACACCCGAGCCCACCACGTGGCAGCTCACCGCGACCGACTCCACGGCGGCGCTCCAGGCCGCGGGCGGCGTCGGGCTCGTCTCCTACGTGTCCGCGTCGTCCACGACCTTCCCGCTCACCGTGACGTTCGACGACCTCGTCGCGACGGATCCGTCGGCGCCGTGAGGCGTCGCGCCCCCGCGCCGGACGTCCGGGCCGCGGGCCGGACGGTCCTCGTCGCCCACCCGGGCGCCGAGCTCTACGGCTCGGACCGCGTGATGCTCGAGAGCGTGGCGGGCTTCCGCGAGGCCGGCTGGCGGGTCGTCGTCACGCTGTGCGACGACGGTCCGCTGGTCGCCGAGCTGCGGGCGCTGGGCGCCGAGGTCCGGCGCACGCGCTCGCCCGTGCTGCGCAAGAGCGCCCTGCGTCCCGCGGGCTTCGGCCTCCTCGTCGCGGACACCGTCCTCGGTGCGGCACGGGGCGTGGCCCTCCTCGGGCGGCTCCGGCCCGACGCGGTGTACGTGAGCACCGTGACGGTCCCGCTGTGGACGATCCTGGCCCGGCTCATGCGGCGCCCGGTGGTCGTCCACGTGCACGAGGCGGAGACCGGCGCGCCCGCGATCGTGCGCCGCCTCATGGCGCTCCCGCTGGTGCTCGCCACGAGCGTCGTCGTGAACAGCCGGTTCAGCGTCGACGTCCTGCGCGCGTCGCTGCCCGCCGCGGTGCGCCGGGCGGTCGTCGTCGACAACGGGGTGCCCGGGCCCGCCGAGGTCGTCCCGGCGCGCCGCACGATCGACGGGCCCGTCCGCCTGCTGTACGTGGGGCGCCTGTCGGCCCGCAAGGGTGTCGACGTCGCGGTCGAGGCGCTGGCCGAGCTCCACCGGACCGGGTGCCCGGCTCGGCTGGACGTGGTCGGCGCCGTGTTCCCCGGCTACGAGTGGTTCGAGCAGGGGCTGCGCGACCGCGTGAAGGAGCTGGGCCTCGAGGGCTCCGTGCACCTGCGGGGCTTCCACGCCTCGGTGTGGCCCTTCCTCGCGGACGCCGACGTCGCCGTCGTGCCCTCCGTGGTCGACGAGCCCTTCGGCAACACGGCGGTGGAGGCGGTGCTGGCGGCGCGTCCGGTCGTCGTGAGCGAGACCAGCGGGCTGCGCGAGGCGTCCGCGGGCTACGGCTCGGCGCAGCAGGTCCGCCCGGGGGACCCGGTGGCCCTGGCGGGTGCCGTGCGGCGGGTGCGGGACGCGTGGCCGGAGTTCTCGCGCGCGGCGGCCGCCGACGCGCTCACCGCGCGCGACCGGCACGACCCCGCCCGGTACCGCGGCCGGGCCGTGGCCGCCCTCGAGGCCGCGGTGAGCGGCGCGCCGTGAGCGGTCGCGACGTGGCGCCTGCCGACCAGGCGGCGGTGGGCAGCGGGACGGCGGCCTCGGCGGTCCAGTGGAACTCGATCGCCGTCGCGGGGCGCCAGGCGTTCCTGCTCGTCTCCAGCGTCGTGCTGGCCCGGGTGCTCGGCCCCGAGACCTACGGCGTCATCAGCGCGGCGACGATCTACGTCACGTTCACCACGCTGCTGCTCGACCAGGGGCTCGCGTCCGCCCTGATCCAGCGGCCCGTGCTGAGCCGGTGGGCCGGTGGCGCCGTCGCGAGCGCGAACCTCGTCGCGGGCGTGCTCCTCGCCGGCCTGACCGTCGTCGTCGCGCCCTGGGTGGCCGACTTCTTCAGGGTCGAGGAGCTGACCACCGTGCTGCGCCTCCTCGGCCTCGGCCTCGTGGTCAAGTCCCTGGCCATCGCGCCCCGGGCCATGCAGGCGCGGTCGCTGACGTTCCGCGCGATCGCGGTCGCCGACGTGTCGGGCGCCGCCGCGGGCGCCGCCGCGGGTGTCGTGGCCGCGCTCTGCGGAGCCGGGGCCACCTCGATCGTGTTCCAGGTCGTCACGGTCGACGCGGTCGTCGCGACCATCCTCCTGTGGTCGGCGCGCGGGCCGGTGCCGAACCTGCGTGTGAGCGAGGTCCGTGCGCTGCTGCCCTTCGGCCTGCGGGTCATGGCCACGGACGGCATCGCGTACTTCTCGCGCAACATCGACAACATCCTCGTGGGACGGGTGCTCGGCGTCGTCGCGCTGTCGTACTACGGGATGGCGTACCGCGTCCTCGTCATCCCGGTGCAGCTGGTCGGTCAGACCGTCTCCCGTGTGATGTTCCCGGCGTTCTCCCGGCTCGCGGGGCGCCGCGAGCTCCTCGCCGACGCGCTCGTCAAGGCGACGGCGATGCTCGCCGTCGTGACCGTGCCGGCCATGGGGCTGCTCGCGGTCGCGTCCCCGGAGCTGGTCGAGGTGGTGCTCGGGCGGCAATGGCTGCCCTCGGCGCCGCTCCTGACGGTCCTCGCGGTGGCGGGCGCGCGCGAGACCGTGCTGTACGTGACCGGGCCGCTCCTCAAGGCGACGGGCGAGGTCTCCCTGCTCGTGCGGTACGAGCTCCTCGCGACCGCGGTCCAGGTCGCCGGCATCGTCGTCGGGCTGCGCTGGGGCGTCCTCGGCGTGGCGATCGGGTACACGGTCGCCGGGTTCGCACTCAGCCCCGTCCTGCTGCACCTGCAGCGGCGCCTCGCGGGTGTCACGGCGGGTCAGCAGGCCCGCGCGGTGCTGCCCCCGCTGCACGCCGCCCTGTGGGGGGTGGCCGCCTACGCGCTCGTGGCGCAGTCGTCGGCGGGCCCGGCCCTGACGCTGGCGACCGGTGCCGCGGCGTACGGCGCCGCGGCTGCCGTCGTGCTCGCGACGGTGCACCGGAGGTCGACCGCGCGCACGGGCCGATGGGTGCTCGCCGTGCTGCCCGGTCGCGGCAGGTCGTCCGCCTAGTGCGGTCCCGCGGAGCCCGGCGCTAGCGCGTGCGCGGAGGGCGCCGGGTGCGCGAGCCGCGGGGCCGCGCGTCCAGCACGCTGTCGTAGAGGTCCTCGAGGCGTGCCGTCTGCGTGCGCACGTCGAAGTCGCGCAGCACGCGCTCGCGGCCCGCCGCGCCGAGCGCAGCCGCCCGAGCCGGGTCGTCGAGGAGCGTGCGCAGATGGGCGGCGAGCGCCCCGACGTCGCCCTCGGGGGCGAGGAGGCCGGTCTCGCCGTCCACGACGGCCTCGGGGACCCCGGCGTGGCGGTACGCCACCACCGGCAGCCCGTGCCGGGCCGCCTCGAGGAAGACGATGCCGAAGGCCTCCTCCTGACCCGTCGCGGTCGTGCGTGACGGGCCGCAGAAGACGGCCGCCCGGGCCAGCTCGCGCGCGACGCCCTCGGAGGGGAGCCGGCCGAGCATCTCGACCGCCAGGCCCGCGCGCGCGGCCTGCTCCTCGAGCTGGCGGCGCAGCGGCCCGTCGCCCACGACCCGCACGCGGAGGTCCCGCCCGCGGTCCAGGTGCTCGACCGCCGCCAGCAGGTCCGCGGGACCCTTGACGTCGACGAGTCGGCCGACGAAGACGATCCCGTCCCTCGTCGCCGCGGGTTCCACGGCGCCGGCCACGGGCACGCCGATGTGGTGCACCCGCACCTTCTCCGGGGGCGCTCCCAGCTCGACGAGGCGTCCGGCGAGATGCTGCGAGACAGCGACGAGGAGGTCCGCGTAGGCGAACACCGCCTGCAGGCGTTCGACGTAGCGCCGTCCGGCCTCGCCGCGCGTGGGCTCCTGGGTGACGTCGTACCCGTGGAAGGTGACGACGAGCGGGAGCCCGAGCCGGCGCGCGACGGGCAGGACACCCACGGCGCTCGTGCCGAAGTGGGCGTGGACCAGGGCCGCGCCCTCGCGGCGCAGGAAGCGCTCGTACACGCCGCGGTGACCCGTCGCCCGGCTCAGCCGGCGGGTGGCCCGGCCCACGAGCCCGTCCGGGAACGGCGCGAGGTCGGCGCGCGCGATGCCGTCGGCGACCTGACGCTCGCCGATCGTCACGGGCCGCCACCGGGTCATCGCGGCCAGCTGGTCGCGCACGAACGTCTGGGACGGCGCGAGCCAGGTCGATTTCCAGACGGCGACCACCGGGCGGGCCACGTCCGTCGCGGCGTCGTGCACGAACCCTCCTCGGTACGGCCTCGGGACGCGGCGGTGACGTGGTGACGCGGGCCCCGGCCACCTCCGCCCGTGGACACGGGATGTGATCCGCATCACATCCGAGCCCGGGCCGTGCGCGCCGGGCCGTGCCGCCGGTCCGCCCGCGAAGGGTAGCAAAACGGGCACCACCTGCAACGATGCGCGCGCGGCCGCAGGGTGTCCCGCGCGGCCGCGCAGGACGCGCGAGCACGGGTGTCGTCGTGACCCTGGTGGTCATCACCCGATCGGCCTAGCGTCTGTCACGGCCTCCCGCCGCCCGGCGGGAGACGGCCGCGCGGTCGACGCCCGGCGGGCACCGGAGCCCGCCGTCGGCGCCCGCCGGCCGGCCTGTCGCACGGGGGGACGATCGATGCGGATGCACGCCACCAGTGGCCGGCCGGCCACCCGGCGGGGCGTCGCGCGCGCTTTCGCTCTGCTCCTCGCCCTGACCGTCACCGCCGGCGCCGGGCCGTTGCCCGGCGGGGCCGCCGAGCGGGTCAGCCGGTCGGCCGCGGTGAGCCCTGCAGCGACGTCCGGCGCGCCGGCCGCGGCCCCGGCGATGCGCCCCGCCGCCGACGTGTCGACGATCCGCACCGTGACGCCGGTGCGGCTCCTGACCTCGCGTCTGGAGCCGGGGGAGTCGGTGACGGTGCGGGTGCCCGCCGTTCCTGCCGAGGCGTCCGCCGCGGTGCTCAACGTGACGGCGGCGGACGCCAGCGCCGTCACGACGCTGAGCACCTGCGGTGCGGCGCAGACCTGCCCCGCCGAGTCGATGCTGGCGGCGTCACCCGGACCCGTCACGCCCGGTCAGGTCCTCGCCCCGCTCAGCGAGGGGGGCGAGGTCACCCTGAGCAACCGCAGCGGCGGCGTGACGGTCTACGTCGACCTCAACGGCTTCGTGCTCGACGCGACGACGGCCGACCAGGACGGGTTCGTCCCGGTCGACCCGCGCCGGATCATGTCCTGGCAGGGCGTCGGCGTGCAGCAGACCGTGACGCTCACGGTCCCCGACGTCCCGGACGGCGCCACGGCGGTGGCGCTCGACCTCGGTTACGCCGCAGCGACGCGTCGCGGCTACGTCTCCGCGTGCCCGGCCGGCACCGCGGTCCGCGACTGCGCCAGGACCTCGGTGCTCAACCCGGCCCCGGGTGCCAACCGGTCGAACTTCGCCGTGGTGGGCCTCGGTGGCCCGCGCGGCGACCAGGTGGTGCTCTACAACCACCGCGGCTCCGTCCGGCTCAACGCGGACCTCCAGGGGTTCTTCGTGGCCGCCGACACCGGGAAGGTGCACGCCGCCTCGGCCCCGCTCCTGGAGGCGACCCTGGCCGCGGGGGAGTCGCGCACGATCCGCGCCGCCGGTGCGCCCGCCGGCGCGACGGCCGCCAAGATCCAGGTCCGCGCCCACGACGCGCAGGGGGGCACCGCCCTCACGGTGTGCCCCGGGACGCAGGTCGCGGGCGCCTGCGCCGCGACCTCGGTCCTGAACCCGTACCCCGGCCGCGACAGCACCAACGTCGCGTACGTGCGCCTCGGGGAGGACGGTGCGCTCACCGTGCGGAACACCTCGGCGAGCGTCGGTGTGACGATGACGCTCCTGGGCCTCGTGGGACCGCTCGACGCGCCCGCCGCGCCACCCGCCGCTCCCGTGCCGCCACCCGCCGCGCCCGCGCCGACGCCGACGCCGACGCCGGCGCCGAGCCCGGCGCCCCCGCCCGCCGTGGGCGCCGTGGAGCCGACGGCGGCCACCACCGGTGTGCCCGACGGCACGCCGCTCACGCGGCACGACGGGGACCTGGTGATCACCGAGCCCGGGACCGTCATCGACGGCAAGGACATCCACGGCTTCGTCTCGATCCGCGCGGCCGACGTCACGATCCGCAACTCCGTGGTCCGGGGGAGCGGGACCGGCTCCTACAGCACCGGTCTGGTGAGCTGCCTCGACGCGGCCTGCCGCGGCGCCGTCATCGAGGACACCACCCTCGTGCCCAAGCAGCCGTCGCCGTGGATCACGGGCATCCTCGGGCACGACTACACCGCCCGGCGCGTGGACGTGCACCACGTCGTGGACGGCTTCGGCATCTTCGACACCGGCAACGGCGGGGGACCCGTCGACGTGGTGATCGAGAGCAGCTGGTGCCACGACCTCAGCTACTTCGCCCGCGACCCGCAGCAGGACGGCGGGCCGAGCCACAACGACTGCATCCAGATCCAGGGCGGTTCGGCGATCCGCATCACGGGCAACAGCCTCGAGTCGTTCATGTCGACCGCCGTGGGCGACCAGAGCTACGACGCCCGCAACCGGGGCGCCGGCCTCATGGTGACGCCGACGGTCGCGCCGGTGACCGGTGCCACGGTGACGAAGAACTGGTTCGACGGGGGCTACGCCTCGGTCTCGGTCTCGCGCGGTGGCTACGAGCGCATGCACTTCGGCACGCTCACCGGGAACCGTTTCGGGCGGAACCAGTTCGACCACGGACGTGGCTCCCGGTACGTCATCCGGGTGCGCGAGGGCGTCACGTTCGACTCGTCGCTCACGGGGAACGTCTGGGCGGACGGGGCCGGACCGCTCGCGCTCGGGCGCGACCTCGGCATCCGGTACGACCCGTGACGGCTCCGCCGTGCGACCGCGCGGCGCGGCGGGGCGGCGGTCCTGCACGTGGCGGTGGCGCCCGGTGCCCGGTGCATGACCCGGAAACTGCGCGGGCGAGCCATTCGCGGACGGTCCCGAGATATTCCGTCGTAATGTCCGAATAACCCGGACCGGGCTGATCCGTGCGGGTGACGCCACCTCGACGTGCTGGACCGGCGGAAATGGCCCACGTACGATCCGGTGGTCCACGAGAATGGCAAACCTGTCGCGAGGCAGGGGCGCAAAGCCATGGAACCCCCGCGGTCCGCCAGGCTACCGAATCGACGGAGCACCTCCTGTGCTTGAGCCTCGACCGTCCCGCTCGGCCCGGCGCGGCGCACGCGCGCCCTCCGGCCGTCGCGCGATGGTGGCGCTCGCCCTGGCCGGCGTGCTGGTCGCCACACCGACGGCCGCCGCGGAGGTCGCCCCGACGCCCACCGTCGCGGCTCGCGCCACCGTGGCCGTCCCGGCGGCCACGCCCTCGGCCGGCGATGTCCTCGCGCCCGCGGACGCGGCGCCCTTCGCGGCCGTCACCCTGACGGGGGCGCCGGTTCCGGGCGCGCTCGACATGCCCGCCGCCGCGGCGTCGAGCAGCCAGGTCCCGTCGGCGTACGCGCTCGCGCCGGCCCCCCTCGTGACGGCGCCGGCCCCGGACGTGGTGAAGCCGGACGCGTCGAGCACGGGCGTGAGGGCGGGCTCGCGGCTCCAGACCCATCGTGGGGACATCGTGGTGACGCAGCCCGGCACGGTGCTGGAGAACCTGGACGTGTACGGCTTCGTGACCGTGAAGGCCGCCGACGTGACCATCCGCAACACGCGCGTGCGTGGCAGCGGTCCGGGGTCCTTCGACACCGGTCTGATCAACGCCAACGACGCGCGCGTCAAGAACCTGGTGGTCGAGGACGTCACGCTGGTCCCCGACTTCCCGTCGTACTGGATCAACGGGATGCTCGGTCACGACTACACCGCGCGGCGCGTGAACACCTGGAACGTGGTCGACGGGTTCGGCATCTACAACATCCACGGCACGGCGGCGAACGTGCGGGTCGAGTCGAGCTACGTCCACGACCTGGCCTACTTCTCGCCGGACCCGAACCACTCGGACAACCAGACGCACAACGACGCGATCCAGATCCAGGGTGGCTCCAACATCCAGATCCTCGGGAACACGCTGTCGGTGTGGCGGTCCACGACGGCCGGGACGCAGAACTACGCATACCCGCAGGGTGGATTCGGTGTGATCCTGACGCCGAACGTCAATGCGGTGACGAATTCTCGGATCGACGGGAACTGGGTGGACGGGGCGCACATCCCGATCAAGCTGGTGACGTCCCAGAAGACCGGTCCGATGAACTTCGGTGAGGTCACCAACAACACGTTCGCCCGGGACATGCGCAACACGCCCATGGCGGGGAAGAACAACTGGTTCACGGTGCTCACCACGCCCGACCTGACGGTCATCACCAGCGGGAACGTCTACGCGGACGACGGCACAGCCATCGAGGTCCGCCGCGACAGCGGCACGGGCACCGCTCCCTGACCGGCCGCCGGCCCGGTGCCGGGCCGGGTGCTGGCCACCCCGAGCGCCAGCGCCACCCACAGGATCATGCCGACCGCGGACCGCGACGCGAGGGCGCTGTAGGTGAGCGGCAGGAGGAACGCGATCAGCGCTCCCTGGCGCGCCCCCGGGAGGCGGTCCCCACGCGTCCAGGCCCGGACCACGAGCACGGCCTGGGCACCGAAGTACAGGACGGCGAAGACGGTCCCGATGTCGACCGCGTACATGAGGAACGAGTTCTCGAGGCTCGTGGCGAGGCCACCCTGCGACGCGATCCGGTAGCTCGACGTCAGGCCGTGGCCGACGACCGCGTACTCCCGCCACGTCCGGCCGAAGAAGCTCAGGGCGTCGGTGCGGGCGCCGGTGGATCCCGTGTCGTCCGCGAAGCGTTCCCCGACGCCCTCGACGAGGCTCGTGGACAGCAGCGCCGCGGCGCCCCCGGCGAGGGCGCACAGCCCGAGCAGCCGGGCGTGCGCCGGCGCCGGGGAACGCAGCACCACCCACACGGCCACGACCGCGATGACGACGACGCCCGAGCGTGACTGGGTGATCGCGACGCCGGCGGCGAAGAGCGTGACGAGGGCCAGCTGGAGCGACGTGCGCCGCAGTCCCACGATGAGCGGCGCGGTCACGCACAGGAACATGGAGAGCGTCAGCGGGTGGTCGAACGTGGCCATCCAGCGGTCGAAGCCCTCGCGCCGGAACCACCACCGGGTCTCGTGCGAGCTCTGGTACAGCAGGATGCTCCCCGCGAACCACTGCACGACGGCGAGCGCGGCGGCCGCGCCGCCCAGCGCGAGCAGCGCCGTCCGCACCTGGGTCAGGCGCCCCGCGTCCCCGTCGACGACCGCCAGCACGAGGAGGAAGAGCGCGAGCGGGGCCACGACGACGTCGAGCAGGAGGGCGAGGCCACCCGAGCCGGCCTGCACGGTGGTGAAGGCCGCGACCGCCGTCACGAGGCCGAGGGTAAGCACGAGCAGGACGTGCTCGCCGGCCACCTGGGAGAGGCGCCGGGGCGCGTGCATGGCCTGCGCGACGAGCATGGCGACGACCAGCCAGGCGGCCGGGTGCATGCCGAGCGGGCCCGTCTCGTGCCCGGTGACGAGGTGGCCGGCTGCGGCGGGGATGCCCACCCACAGGCCGAGGATCGCGACGAGGGTCACGACCGGTCGGCGGCGCGTCGCCCAGGCGAGCGCCGCGCACCCACCCGCCCAGAGTGCGAGCAGCATCTCAGCGGTCGGCGCGGACGGACCGTTCCGGGGCCGCCTCACCGGCCGTGCGGCGTTCGGCCCCCGGGTCCTCGTCGGCCGGGGCTGGGCGCCAGACTGGCGTGCCCGGAGCCAAGGGCAGGCCGTCCGCGGGTGTCTGCTCGCGGGTCGTCGGCGAAGCCTCCTGGTCCTGCGCGTCGCCCGGGGCGCGCGGCGCGCGCCCCGTCGTCGCGTACGCCGAGGCGCCGTATCCTCCCGCGGTCACCGCGCTCGGCGCGCCGTTGAGGATCGTGCCCGCCAGCGGTGCACCGACCGCGGCGAGCCCTTCCACGGCGGCGCGTGCCTGCTCGCGCGTCGTCCCGCCGTACCGGACGACGAGGACGACGATGTCCGCGTGGGTCGCGACGACCGACGCGTCGGTGACCGGCAGCACGGGAGGGGTGTCCACGACGATCGTCTCGAAGCGTCCGCGGAGCTCGGTCACCAGCTCCCGCATCGCGTCGCTGCCGAGCAGCTCGGACGGGTTCGGTGGCAGCGTGCCGGCGGCGAGCACCTGGAGGCCGTGCTGGCCCCAGGGCTGCAGCACGTCGTCGACCTTCACGGCACCGGCCAGGACGTTGGTCAGCCCGGCGGAGCCCTCGATCCCGAGCCGCTGCGCGACCATGGGCCGGCGCATGTCCGCCTCCACCAGCAGGACGGACCTGCCGGCCTCGGCGAGCGTGATCGCGAGGTTGCAGGCGGTCGTCGTCTTGCCGTCGCCCGGGACCGCGGACGTGACCACCACGACCTGCATCCGCTTCGTCACGGCGCTGAACGTCAGGTTCGTCCGCAGCTGGCGGTACGCCTCCGCCCGGGGCGAGCCCGGCTCCGCGTCCACGATGAGCAGCTCGCCGGCCCCACCGCGGCGCCGGCGCCCTTCGGCGCCGATCGTGGCGAGCGTGGGCAGCCCGGTCGCCCGCTTGAGGTCGTCGAGGCTGCGGACGGTGCGGTCCAGCATCTGGCGGGCGATCGACAGCGCCAGCCCGAGGGCGATCCCGGCGAGCGCCGCGACGCCGATGTTGAGCGTCGTCCGCGGCGAGATGGGCTCGGGGTTCAGCGTCGGCCCCGAGATCACGGTGAGCGACACGCTGGCCCCGCTCGCCGCATCCGTGCTGTCGAGGCGGGAGATCAGCGGGCCGAACTCGGTGGCGATCGCCTCGGCGATCCGCAGCGCGCGGTCGGTCTCGGTGTCCGTCACGGTCGCGGTGAGCAGGATCGTCTCCGGGTCCACCAGCGCCGACACGCGCGACGTCACCTCGGCGGGCGTGAGGTCGATGTCCGGCTGCGCGGCGACCTCCTGGGCGAGGAGCTCGCTGCTGAGCACGCCGACGTAGGAGTTGATGCGGCGCTGCGCGAACTCGTCCGCCTGCAGGGCCGTCCCGGTGTCCGTGGAGGCCGCGACGAAGAACGTCACCGTGCTCTCGTAGACGGGCGTCATGCGGCTGCTGACGTAGGCGGCGATGCCGACGGTCGCGAGCAGCGTGAGCACCGTGATCCACCAGTGCTTGCGGATCGCGCTGAGGTGATCGGTCAGCTCCACGCTCTGCTCCTCGCTCGGACCGACGGCGGTCGCCGCTGGGCACACCGGTCGTCCGCCTCCCGCCCAGGCGTCATCCTCACATAACGGACTTCTCCGCGGGGGTGCTGTCAGCCGTTCGGCCCAGACTTCACCCCCGATCGGCGGCGGCCGTGCGGGCCGCGGCCGCGTCGCACCGTGACCTCCTAGGATGCTCGCGTCGGGCACCGCCCGGGAGGAGGCGCCTGGCATGGTGAGCTCGGGGCGGTCTGCGCGGCCGCTCGTCGTCGTGCCGACCTACAACGAGGTGCGGTCGCTCGAGGACGTCGTCGGCCGGGTCCGGCGCGAGGAGCCCGCTGCCCACGTGCTCGTCGTGGACGACGGCTCGCCCGACGGCACCGGTGCCGTCGCCGACGCGCTGGCCGAGCGGGACGACCACGTCCACGTGCTGCACCGGACGCAGAAGGCCGGCCTCGGTGCGGCCTACCTGGCGGGTTTCGCCTGGGCGGCGGCGCGTGACCACGACGCCGTCGTGGAGATGGACGCCGACGGCTCCCACCTGCCCGAGCAGCTGCCGGCGCTGCTCGACGCGCTCGCCGACCCGTCGGTCGACGTCGTGCTCGGCTCGCGCTGGGTCCCGGGGGGGCGCATCGTGCACTGGCCGTGGCACCGCGTGCTCCTGTCCCGAGTCGGCAGCGGGTACGCGCGCACGGTCCTGGGGCTGCGGGTCCGCGACGTGACGTCCGGGTACCGCGTGTACCGGGCGCACGTCCTGGCGGCCCTGGTGCAGGAGGAGGTCGCCAGCCAGGGCTACTGCTTCCAGATCGACCTGCTGCGCCGCGCCGTGGCGGGCGGTCACCGCGTGGTCGAGGTCCCGATCACGTTCGTCGAGCGCGAGCAGGGTGAGTCCAAGATGAGCCGCGCGATCGTGATCGAGGCCGTGCGGCTCGTCACCTGGTGGGGTCTGGAGCGGCTCGTGCGACGGGACGACCGGCGGCGTCGGCCGGGTGCGCGGGCCCGGTGAACACCAGCCAGCGGTAGCACACGTACCGCAGCGCCGTGCCGAGCGCGACGCCCACGACGTTCGCCGCGATGTTGTCGGCGAGCGGGGAGGTCAGGCCCAGCACGTACCGCGACACGGCGAGCGTCGCCACGGCCGCGGCGGCACCGAGGCCGTTGACGCCCAGGAAGAGGACGAGCTCGCGGACGGGTCGGGAGGTGCGCCCTCCGGCGAAGGCCCAGTAGCGGTTGCCCACCCAGGACGCGAGCGTCGCCACGAGGGAGGCGACGACCTTCGCCGTGAGCGGCTTGTCGGCGAGCAGCTCCCCGGGGCCCAGGAGGAGCAGGTTGAAGACCGTGACGTCGACGACGTACGCCGCACCGCCCACGGAGCCGAAACGCGCCAGCTCGCGCACGCGCGCGTGCCGGGACACGCGCCGCAGGCGGCCCGCGAGGGGCATCCCTCCACCTGTCGCGCCGCCGGCGCCGGCGGCGTGATGCGCTCCCTGCGTGCCGGTCATCGCCACGATCCTAGGCGAGCCGTCGTGCGGTGGCGGGCGGCCTCGCCACCGGCCCGGCGCGTGTCGCAGGGCGCTCGTAGAATGGAGGCACCACCCCGGTCCGGACGGATCCGGGGTCGTCGTGCTGTGCCCGTGCTGTGCCCGTGCTGTGTCTCGAAGGGACCCATGAACCTCACCGGAGTCCTGCCCGTCCTGCTGCGTGACCCCGCCGCCGCGGCGGCGGTCGAGGCCGCACGCGCCCACCGGGGCCGCGGCGCGCTCGACGTCGTGGCTCCCGCGGGAGCCCGCCCTCCGCTGCTGGCGGCCGTCACCGACGCGGTCGGTTCGGCGCGCCCCGGGACGCAGGCGCCACCCGTCGTCGTCGTCACGGCGACCGGCCGCGACGCCGACGACCTCGCGGCGGCGCTGCGGTGCTACCTGGCCGACGACGACGTCGCCGTGCTGCCCGCCTGGGAGACGCTCCCGCACGAGCGGCTCTCGCCGCGCAGCGACACCGTCGCGCGCCGGCTCTCGGTCTTCCGCCGGCTGGCCCACCCGCAGGGCGAGGGCCAGTCCGGTCCCGTCCGGGCGCTCGTCGTCCCCGTGCGCGCCCTGCTCCAGCCGGTGGTGGAGGGCCTGGGGGACCTCGAGCCCGTCTCGCTGCACGCCGGGGACCAGGTCGACCTCGACGACGTCGCGAACCGCCTCGTCGGCGCCGCCTACACGCGCGTCGACATGGTGGAGCGCCGCGGCGAGTTCGCGGTCCGCGGCGGCATCCTCGACGTCTTCCCGCCGACGGACGACCACCCCCTGCGCATCGAGCTGTGGGGCGACACGGTCGAGGAGATCCGCTGGTTCGCGGTGGCCGACCAGCGCAGCCTCGAGGTCGCCGCGGAGGGCCTGTGGGCCCCGCCGTGCCGCGAGATCCTGCTCACCGAGCCCGTCCGGGCGCGGGCCGCGGCGCTGGTCGCGGAGCTGCCCGGCGCCGCCGAGATGCTCGAGAAGCTCGCCCAGGGCATCGCCGTGGAGGGCATGGAGTCGCTCGCGCCCGTCCTGGTCGAGCGCATGGTGCCGATGCTCGACCTCGTGCCCGACGGCGCGCTGGTCGTCGTCGCGGACCCGGAGCGCGTCCGGCGCCGCGCGCACGACCTCATGGCGACGACCCAGGAGTTCCTCGACGCCGCCTGGACGGCGGCCGCGGCGGGCGGCAGCACCCCGATCGACCTGCGCGCCGCGTCCTTCGCCTCGTACGCCGAGACGCGGGACCTCGCGCTCTCGCGCGACCTCGGCTGGTGGACGATGAGCCCGTTCACGCTGGACGCCGACGCCGTCGAGGCCGCCGGCGAGGGGGCGACGGCCGGGGACGACGACGCCGCGGAGACGCTCGTCGTCGGCGCACGCGACGTGCAGGGCTACCACGGCGACGTCCCGCGCGCGGTGGCCGACCTGCGTGACCTCCAGCGCGACGCCTGGCGCCTGGTCCTGACGACCGAGGGCCACGGTCCGGCCAGTCGCATGGTCGAGCAGCTCTCGGCCTTCGAGGTGCCCGCGCGCCTCGTCGGCGAGCTCGGCGACGAGCCGGAGCCGGGCGTCGTCGTCGTCGTGCCGGCGCGCGCCGGACGCGGCTTCGTCGCGGCCGACCTGCGCCTGGCCGTCTTCAGCGAGGAGGACCTCACCGGGCGTCCCGGCACCTCCACCAAGGACATGCGCTCGATGCCGTCGCGGCGGCGCAACTCGGTCGACCCGCTCGCGCTGCGCGCGGGGGACTACGTGGTGCACGAGCAGCACGGCGTCGGCCGCTTCGTCGAGCTGGTCAAGCGGACCGTGGGCAGCGGGCCGACCGCCGGCACGCGCGAGTACCTGGTGATCGAGTACGCGGCCTCCAAGAAGGGCCAGCCGGGCGACCGCCTGTACGTCCCGACCGACCAGCTCGACCAGGTCACCAAGTACACCGGTGGCGAGTCGCCGACGCTCAACCGCATGGGCGGCTCCGACTGGGCCAAGACGAAGGGCCGCGCGCGCAAGGCGATCCGCGAGATCGCGAGCGAGCTGATCCGCCTCTACTCGGCCCGGATGGCGACGCAGGGTCACGCCTTCGGTCCCGACACCCCGTGGCAGGCCGAGCTCGAGGACGCCTTCGCGTTCGTCGAGACGCCCGACCAGCTCGTCACGATCGACGAGGTCAAGGCGGACATGGAGAAGACGGTCCCGATGGACCGCCTGGTCTGCGGCGACGTGGGCTACGGCAAGACGGAGATCGCGGTCCGCGCGGCCTTCAAGGCCGTCCAGGACGGCAAGCAGGTGGCCGTCCTGGTGCCCACCACGCTGCTCGTGCAGCAGCACCTCGACACGTTCAGCGAGCGCTACGCGCCCTTCCCGGTGACCGTCCGGGCGCTGTCGCGGTTCCAGTCGGAGGCGGAGTCGAAGGAGGTCGTCGAGGGCCTCGCGGACGGCACCGTCGACGTCGTCATCGGGACGCACCGCCTCATCACGGGGCAGGTGCGGTTCAAGGACCTCGGCCTGGTCATCATCGACGAGGAGCAGCGCTTCGGCGTCGAGCACAAGGAGACGCTCAAGCAGCTGCGGACCAACGTCGACGTGCTCGCGATGAGCGCGACGCCGATCCCGCGCACGCTCGAGATGGCGGTCACCGGCATCCGCGAGATGTCGACGCTCGCGACGCCGCCCGAGGAGCGCCACCCGGTCCTGACCTTCGTCGGCGCGTACGACGAGAAGCAGGTGACCGCCGCCATCCGGCGCGAGCTGCTGCGCGAGGGCCAGGTGTTCTACGTCCACAACAAGGTCGAGTCGATCGAGCGGGCCGCGGCCCGCCTCGCCGAGCTCGTGCCCGAGGCCCGCATCGCGACGGCGCACGGGAAGATGGGCGAGCACCAGCTCGAGCGCGTCATCGCCGACTTCTGGGAGAAGCGCTTCGACGTCCTCGTCTGCACGACGATCGTGGAGACGGGCCTCGACATCTCCAACGCCAACACCCTGATCCTGGAGCGCGCGGACCTGCTGGGCCTCTCGCAGCTCCACCAGCTCCGCGGGCGCGTGGGGCGCGGTCGCGAGCGGGCCTACGCCTACTTCATGTACCCGCCCGAGCGGCCGCTCACCGAGACGGCGCACGACCGCCTCGCCACGATGGCCGCGAACACCGACCTCGGCGCCGGCATGCAGATCGCGCTCAAGGACCTCGAGATCCGTGGCGCCGGCAACCTGCTCGGGGGCGAGCAGTCCGGGCACATCGCCGGGGTCGGCTTCGACCTCTACGTGCGCATGGTGGGCGAGGCGGTGGCGGCGTTCCGCGGCGAGACGGAGACGCGTCCGCCCGAGGTCACGCTCGAGCTGCCGGTCGACGCGCACGTGCCGCACGAGTACATCGAGCACGAGCGGCTCCGGCTCGAGGCCTACCGCAAGGTGGCCGACGCGACGACGCCGGAGGCGCTCGAGGCCGTGCGCGCCGAGCTGGTCGACCGGTACGGACCGGTGCCCGAGGCGGTCGAGAACCTGTTCGAGGTCGCCGCCTTCCGCAACACCGCGCGCCAGGTGGGGCTGACCGACGTCACGGCGCAGGGCCGGTACATCCGGTTCGCGCCCGTCGAGCTGCCCGAGTCCGCGCAGCTGCGGCTCAAGCGGCTGTACCCGGGCACGATCCTCAAGCCGGCGATCCGCACGGTGCTCGTCCCCTTCCCGACGACGGCGCGCATCGGCGGCACGCCGCTCGCCGGGCGCGCCCTGCTGGGCTGGGCACGGGACCTCGTCGCCGCCGTCTGGCAGGGCAGCGTGCCGGTCGCGGCCGAGGTGGCGTCCGCCTCCTCGTCCGGGCCGTCGCCGCGTGCGTCGTCGACCGGGCGGCGCTGACCGGCGTGCCTCGTCACCTAGCATGGGCGGGCACACCGGCGCGGGCAGCCGCGGCCGGCTCGTCTTCCAGGAGGTCCGGGTGAGGGTTCGACCGTCCGTCGTCGGCGTGGGTGTCGCCGCCGCGCTGCTGCTGTCCGGGTGCGCGGGGGACCCGTCCGCGGCCGCCGTCGTCGACGGGCGCACGATCACGCGCGCCGAGCTGGAGGCCGCGCAGGCCGACCTCGCCGCCCTGAGCGGCGAGGTGCCCGCGGGCGACCTGCTCACGACCATGGCCGTCGCGCCGCTCTACATCGACGCGGCCGCCGCCGAGGGCGTCGGCGTGTCCGCCGACCAGGCGCGCGGCGTCGTCGCCCAGAGTGCGGCGGGCGGGCCGGGCGCGGAGCGCGAGCTCGCGGACTCGACCGTCGAGGTCTTCCGGATGATCCTGGCCATCAACGCGCTCACCGCGGCACCGGGCGGCGAGGAGGCGCTCGCCGAGGTCGACGAGGCGGCCCGCGAGCTCGACATCGAGGTCAACCCCCGGTACGGCGAGTTCGACCCCGAGTCGGGCGAGGTGGTGCCGCTCGCGCAGCCGTGGCTCGTCGCCGAGACCCCGGAGCCCGCGGCCGAGTGACCGTGCCGTCCACCGGCGCCGGACCGGACGCCCGCGAGGGCGGCGCAGGCCTGGCCGACCTCGTCGCGGTGATGGACCGGCTGCGTTCGCCCGGCGGCTGCCCGTGGGACGCCGAGCAGACGCACAGGTCGCTCACGCGGTACGCCGTCGAGGAGGTCCACGAGCTCGTCGAGGCGATCGAGACGGACGACCGCGCGGCACTGCGCGAGGAGCTCGGCGACGTGCTGCTCCAGGTGGTCTTCCACGCGCGCATCGCGTCCGAGCACCCGAGCGAGCCCTTCGACGTCGACGACGTCGCGGCCGGCGTCGCCGCGAAGCTGCGCCGGCGCCACCCCCACGTCTTCGCGGGCACCGTGGTGCGCGACGCGGCCGAGGTCTCGTCGCGCTGGGACGAGATCAAGCGGGCCGAGAAGGGCCGGACCTCGGCGCTCGACGGCGTCCCCGCCGCGCTCCCCGCGCTCGCGCGGGCGCAGGCGGTGCTCTCGCGGGCCGGCCGCTCGGACTCCCCGGCGGTGGGCGAGGTGCTCGCCGGTGCGCGCCGGGCCGCGGAGCCCGGGGCGCAGGGCGCGGTGCCGGGGGCGCCGGGCGCGGTGCCGGGGGCGCCGGGCGCGGTGCCGGAGGCGGAGAGCGCGGAGCCGGGCGACGACGCCGTCGGCCGCCGGTTGCTCGCGGTGGTCGCCGAGGCGCAGGCGGCGGGTGTCGACGCGGAGGCGGCGCTGCGCGCCGTCGTGCGCGACCTCGAGGCGCGCGTGCGCGCCGCCGAGAGGGCGTGACCTCCGCGACGTGCACGGCCGCAGCACCGCCCGGTGGGCCCCACGTCCCGCCAGCCGCCGCCGCCGGCGGCTAGCGTCGGTGCCCTGGGAGTCGGCTGGGGAGGTCGCATGAGGATCGGTGTCCCGCGTGAGACGCGGGCGGGGGAGCGGCTCGTCGCCGCCACCCCCCAGACCGTGGGCCAGCTGCACAAGCTGGGGTACGAGGTGGTCGTCGAGTCGGGCGCCGGGGCGGGTGCCTCGTTCCCCGACGGCGCGTACGCCGAGGCGGGCGCGACGGTCGTCGACGCCGGGACGGCCTGGTCGAGCGACGTCGTCGCCACCGTGACGGTGCCGCCGGAGGAGTCGCTGCCCGCGCTCGGGCTGCGCCCCGGCGCCGTGCTCATCGGGATGATGGCGCCGGCCGCCCGTCCCGGTCTGCTCGGCGCGCTCTCGGCGGCCGACGTCACCGGGCTGGCCCTCGACGCGGTGCCGCGCATCTCCCGCGCGCAGTCGCTCGACGTCCTGAGCACGCTCTCGAACGTCGCCGGCTACCGCGCCGTGATCGAGGCCGCGGAGGAGTACGGCGGCATGTTCACCGGCCAGGTGACCGCCGCCGGCAAGACCGCGCCGGCCGAGGTCTTCGTCATCGGTGCCGGTGTGGCGGGCCTGGCCGCGATCGGCGCGGCCGTGAGCCTGGGTGCGCGGGTCCGTGCCTACGACGTGCGGCCCGAGGTCGCCGAGCAGATCGAGTCCATGGGTGCGCAGTTCGTGCGCGCCGAGGTGCCCGGGGCTGCGTCCGGGCCCAGCGCCGACGGCTACGCCGACGCGCTGACCGCCGAGCAGGAGGCCGCCGTCGCGCGCATGTACGCGCAGGAGACGGCCCGCGCCGACGTCGTCATCACCACCGCGCTGGTCCGCGGCACCGCCCCGACGACCATCACCTCCGCGATGGTCGCCGCGATGCGGCCGGGCAGCGTCGTCGTGGACCTCGCCGCCTCGGGCGGGGGCAACTGCGAGCGCACCGTCCCCGGGGAGCGCGTCGTCACCGAGAACGGCGTCGTCGTGCTCGGCTGGACGGACCTGACCAGCCGCATGCCGCGCCACACGTCCCAGCTGTTCGGCACGAACGTGGTCAACCTCCTCGCGCTCCTGACGCCCGAGAAGGACGGCGAGCCCGTCCTGGACCTCACGGACCCGGTGCAGCGCGGGATGACCGTCGCGCACGAGGGCCAGGTGCTGTGGCCGCCGCCCCCGGTGCAGGTGTCCGCCGCGCCGGCGACGACGCCCGCCGCGCCGCAGGCCGCACCCGCGGTGGACCCCCGGGCGGCCGCGCGCCGGCGGACGCGGTCCACGGTCCTCGCGGGACTGGGCGCCGTGCTCGTCACGCTGGCGCTGTCGTTCGCGCCACCGGACCTGCACGGGCACGTCATGGTGCTCGCGCTCGCGGTGGTCGCCGGCTACTACGTGATCTCCAACGTCACGCACGCGCTGCACACGCCGCTCATGGCGCAGACCAACGCCGTGTCGGGGATCATCCTCGTCGGCGCGCTGCTGCAGCTCGGCTCGGACAACCTGCTCGTCACGATCCTCGCCTTCGTCGCGGCGACCGTCGCGAGCATCAACATCTTCGGTGGCTTCCTCGTCGCCCACCGGATGATCTCGATGTTCCGGAAGGACGGCTGAGATGACGTCGATCGCCCAGTCCCTGTACCTGCTCGCGGCGGTCCTCTTCGTGCTCAGCCTCGCGGGGCTCTCGAAGCAGACCACCGCGCGACGCGGGACCGTCCTCGGCATGGTCGGCATGGCGCTCGCCCTCGCGGCGACCGTGGTGCTGAGCCTGGACCAGAGCGAGCGGCCGCCCATCGTCACGGCGCTGCTCATCGCGCTCGTCCTGAGCATCGGTGCCGTCGTGGGGGTGTGGCGGGCACGCAGCGTCGAGATGACGCAGATGCCCGAGATGATCGCGATCCTGCACAGCTTCGTCGGCATGGCCGCGGTGCTCGTGGGCTTCGGGTCCTGGCTCACCGAGCCGGCCGACGTCGTGCACGGCGTCGAGGTGTTCCTCGGCGTGCTGATCGGCGCGGTGACGCTGACGGGCTCCGTGGTGGCCTACCTCAAGCTGGCGGCGCGGATCCCGACCGGCCCGCTGGCGCTGCCGGGGCGCAACCTGCTCAACCTCGCGGCCCTGCTGGTGTGCGTCGGGCTGCTGGTGTGGTTCCTCGCCACCAACGGCGCGGTGCCGCTGGTGCTCATGACCGTGGTGGCCCTCGCCCTCGGCTGGCACCTCGTGGCCTCGATCGGCGGCGGCGACATGCCCGTCGTCGTCTCGATGCTCAACTCGTACTCCGGCTGGGCAGCGGCCGCGGCGGGCTTCATGCTCGGCAACGACCTGCTCATCGTCACCGGGGCCCTCGTGGGCTCGTCCGGCGCGATCCTGTCGTACCTCATGTGCCGCGCCATGAACCGCTCCTTCGTCAGCGTCATCCTCGGCGGCTTCGGCGTCGAGGCCGGCACGTCGGCGGGCGGCGGCGGTGAGGTGGGGGAGCACCGCGAGGTCTCGGCCGCCGACGTCGCCGCGATGCTCGCCGGTGCGCGCACCGTCGTCGTGACGCCCGGGTACGGCATGGCCGTCGCCAAGGCGCAGTACCCGGTGGCCGAGCTCGTGTCCCGGCTGCGGGCGACCGGCGTCGACGTGCGCTTCGGCGTGCACCCCGTCGCGGGGCGGCTGCCGGGCCACATGAACGTGCTGCTGGCCGAGGCGCGGGTCCCGTACGACATCGTGCTCGAGATGGACGAGGTGAACGACGACCTGGCCGAGACCGACGTCGTGCTCGTCATCGGCGCGAACGACACGGTGAACCCCGCGGCGCTCGAGGACCCGGGCTCGCCGATCGCCGGGATGCCGGTGCTCGAGGTGTGGAAGTCGCGGCAGGTCGTCGTCTTCAAGCGGTCCATGGCCACCGGCTATGCGGGCGTGCAGAACCCGCTGTTCTTCCGGGACAACACCGCGATGCTCTTCGGGGACGCCAAGACCCAGGTCGAGGCCATCCTCGCGGCCCTCCCGGTCCCCGCCGCGCGCTGAGGGCCTCACGGGCCCAGACGGCCGCGGTCCCGGCGAGCCACGGGTCGCGGATCCCCTCCCCTCCACCCCGCCCGTGGAGCGTCGTGCCCGGACACGCCGGTGTGTCGCGGCACGACGCTCCACGCTCGTGGCACGACGCTCCGCGCAGGGGCACGGGGCTCCGCGCTCGGCGGTCGCACACCCGACACCCGTCCCGCCCGCCGAACGTCCCACCGCACGCGTCGGGCCCCGGGGCTACTGTGGAGCCCGGCCGGTTGACGTCGACCGGCGGCACGGTTCGACCGTCCGCCGACGCTGCGACCCGCAGCCCGCGCGGCACCCGGACCCGACACCCGTACCCTGCTGAAGGAGCATCCGTGGCCACCATTGAGGCCGTAGGCGCCCGCGAGATCCTTGACTCGCGTGGCAACCCCACCGTGGAGGTCGAGGTCGCCCTCGACGACGGCACCATCGCGCGGGCCGGTGTGCCCTCCGGCGCCTCGACCGGTGCCTTCGAGGCGGTCGAGCGCCGCGACGGCGACAAGGGCCGCTACCTCGGCAAGGGCGTCCAGGACGCGGTCAACGCCGTGATGGACGACATCGCCCCCGAGCTCATCGGCTTCGAGGCGAGCGAGCAGCGCCTCGTCGACCAGGCCCTGATCGACCTCGACGGCACGCCCAACAAGGGCAAGCTCGGCGCGAACGCCATCCTCGGCGTCTCGCTCGCCGTCGCCAAGGCCGCGGCCGACAGCGCCGACCTGCCGCTCTTCCGCTACATCGGCGGCCCGAACGCCCACGTGCTCCCGGTCCCGATGATGAACATCCTCAACGGTGGGTCGCACGCCGACTCCAACGTCGACATCCAGGAGTTCATGGTCGCCCCCATCGGCGCGACGACGTACCGCGAGGCCCTGCGCACCGGCGTCGAGGTGTACCACTCCCTCAAGTCCGTGCTGAAGAGCAAGGGCCTGTCGACGGGCCTCGGCGACGAGGGCGGCTTCGCGCCGAACCTCGGCTCCAACCGCGAGGCGCTCGACCTCATCCTCGTCGCGATCGAGAAGGCCGGCTTCACGGCGGGCACGGACGTCTCGCTCGCGCTCGACGTCGCCGCCACCGAGTTCTTCAAGGACGGCGCCTACCAGTTCGAGGGTGCCGCCAAGACGCCCGAGCAGATGCTCGCGTTCTACGAGCAGCTCGTCGCGGACTACCCGCTGGTCTCCATCGAGGACCCGCTGTCCGAGGACGAGTGGGCCTCCTGGTCGCAGCTCGTCGCGAACGTCGGCGACCGCGTCCAGATCGTCGGTGACGACCTCTTCGTGACGAACCCCGAGCGTCTCGCCAAGGGCATCGAGCTCAAGGCGGCGAACTCCCTGCTGGTCAAGCTCAACCAGATCGGCACCCTGTCCGAGACGCTCGACGCCGTCTCCATGGCGCAGCGTGCCGGCTTCACCGCGATGGTCTCGCACCGCTCGGGCGAGACCGAGGACGTCACGATCGCGGACCTCGCCGTCGCCACCAACGCCGGCCAGATCAAGACGGGTGCGCCCGCCCGCGGCGAGCGCATCAACAAGTACAACCAGCTGCTGCGCATCGAGGAGGAGCTGGACGACGCCGCGCGCTACGCCGGCGCCTCGGCGTTCCCGCGCCGCCGCTGAGGTAGCGCCCGCCACGGGCAGAGCAGATCCGCGAGGCCCCGGTCGACGACGTCGACCGGGGCCTCGCGCCGTCCCGGACCCCCCGGCAACGCGCCCGGGACCCCGGCGATGCCCGGCGCACCCCCCGCGACGAGGCACAATCGAGGCATGTCCCGCCGGCCCTCGCTCTCCCGCGCCCTGCGTGGCCGCGCCCCCGCGAGCGGCACGGCGACGGGTGCCGCGGCGGGCCGCGGACGTGGCGCTCCGGCGCGACCCGCACGCTCGGGCCGCCGTCCGGCCGCCGACCGCCCGGCACAGCGCCCGGGCTCGGTGCGGCCGCCGTCGGGCCGTGCGGTGCGGACGGAGGAGGACGACGAGCCGCGTCCGCTGCACCTCGCGCGCCTGATCTCGGTGCGCGCCCTCGTGCTCTCCGTCGTCCTGCTCGTGGGCTTCACCATGCTCTTCCCCACGCTGCGCGCCTACCTGGCACAGCAGGCGGAGCTCGACGCGCTCGCCCGTGAGGTGGCGGCCGCCGAGCAGGCGGAGGAGGACCTCGCCGCCGAGCGGGACCGCTGGGCGGACCCGGCCTACGTGGAGGCGCAGGCGCGCGACCGGCTCAACTACGTCCACCCGGACGAGACGTCCTACCGCGTGATCGACCCCGAGACGGTCGTCGAGACGCCGCTGCAGAGCGCCACGCACGGTCCGGTCGCGGGACCCGCGCTGCCGGCCGGAGGCGCGGTGGCCCCCTGGTACGCGACGGTCTGGGAGTCCGTGCAGCTCGCCGGCGATGCTCCGGTGCCGGACCCGGAGGCGAGCGAGCCGCTCCCGGGCGAGGCCGCCGCCACCGCGACGGAGCAGGCCCCGTGAGCGCGCCCGGGACCACGCCGGGCGGACCGGCCGACGTCTCCGCCGCGGACCTCGCGACGCTCGAGCAGCAGCTCGGGCGGCCGGCCCGCGGGGTCGTCGGGATCGCGGCGCGGTGCGTGTGCGGACGTCCGACGGTCGTCCGCACGGCGCCCCGCCTGCCCGACGGCACGCCCTTCCCGACGACGTTCTACCTCACGCACCCGGCCGCGGTGGCGGCCGTGTCGACGCTCGAGGCCTCCGGGATCATGAAGGAGATGAGCGCCCGCCTCGAGCAGGACGAGGACCTGGCCGCCGCGTACCGCGCCGCGCACGAGCACTACCTGCGCGAGCGCGCCACGCTGGGCGACCCGCCCGAGATCGCCGGCATCTCGGCCGGCGGGATGCCGACCCGCGTCAAGTGCCTGCACGTGCTCGTCGGCCACGCGCTGGCCGCCGGTCCGGGCGTGAACCCCCTCGGCGACGAGGCGCTCGCGCTCATCGCCGACACCTGGCGGCCGGACCGCTGCGTCTGCTGATGGCAGGCTTGTCCCCATGACACGTGTGGCGGGCATCGACTGCGGGACCAACTCGATCCGGCTCCTGGTGGCCGACGTCGACCTCGCGGCCGGGACGCTCGTCGACCTCGACCGCCGGATGCAGGTGGTCCGGCTCGGCCAGGGCGTGGACCGGACCGGGCGGCTCGCGCCGGAGGCGCTCGAGCGCACGCTCGCCGCCACCCGGGAGTACGCGCGCGTGTGCGCCGACCTCGGCGTGGAGCACCTGCGCTTCGTGGCCACCTCCGCCACCCGCGACGCCGAGAACCGTCAGGAGTTCGTGGACGGGGTCCGCGAGATCCTCGGCGTGGAGCCGGAGGTCGTCGACGGCCAGGAGGAGGCCGCGCTGTCGTTCCGGGGCGCGACGGGCGTCCTCGCCGGGAAGCACCCCGGCCCGTTCCTCGTCGTGGACCTCGGCGGCGGGTCGACCGAGCTCGTGCTCGGCACGACGTCGGTCGTGGCCGCGTCCTCGATGGACGTCGGCTGCGTGCGCCTCACCGAGCGCCACCTGCACAGCGACCCGCCGACCGACGCCGAGGTCGCGGCCGCGAGCGCCGACGTCGCGGCCGCGCTGGACGCCGCGGCCGTGGTCGTTCCCCTCGGGCGGGCGGCGACGCTCGTGGGGCTCGCCGGCTCCGTCACGACGGTGACGGCGCACGCCCTGGAGCTCGACGCGTACGAGCCCGACCGCATCGACGGGGCCGTGCTGTGGGCGGACGCGGTGCTCGCCTCCTGCCGCTCGCTGCTGCGCATGAGCCGGACCCGCCGGGCGCGCGAGCCCTACATGCACCCGGGACGCGTCGACGTCATCGGGGCCGGCGCGCTCGTGTGGTCCGCCGTCGTCTCCCGCGTGCGCGCGGAGGTCGGCCGCGCCGGGGGTCGCCTGGACACCGTGGTGACCTCCGAGCACGACATCCTCGACGGCATCGCGTGGTCGGCCGCCGAGCGCGCGGCCGCCGAGCACGCCACCGCCCCGGCCTGAGGCCCGCCGCCACGCGCGGCGTGGAGGCGGACCCGCGGGCATGATCGGGGGATGAGCGACGCACCGCGCGCGGGCGGGGACCCGCTGCCGCACCCGCGCACGCGTGTCGCCTTCCCCTCGCCCGTACCGCCGGGCACGGGGTGGCCCGGCGACGTCGCGACGCCGGCCACGCCGGTGGCCCGCACGCCCGCCGACGTCGCACGGCTCGCCGGCGCCGCCGCCGACCTGAGCGACCTGGACGCGGACTCGAGCGTGTGCCGCGCGTGCCCCCGCCTGGTCGCGTGGCGCGAGGAGGTCGCCGTCGTGAAGCGGCGCATGTTCCGCGACCAGCCGTACTGGGGCCGGCCGGCCGCGGGCTTCGGGGACCCCCGCGCGCGCCTGCTCGTCGCAGGGCTGGCCCCCGCCGCGCACGGCGCGAACCGCACGGGGCGGCTGTTCACGGGGGACCGATCGGGCGACTGGATCTTCGCGGCGCTGCACCGCGCGGGCGTCGCCGACCAGGCGGAGAGCGTCGACGCGGCGGACGGGATGGCGCTCCGGGGCGTGCGCATGGCCGCGGCCGTGCGCTGCGCCCCGCCCGACAACAAGCCCTCGCCGGCCGAGCGCGACGCGTGCGAGCCGTGGCTGCGCCGCGAGCTCGAGCTCACCGCCCCCACGGTCCGTGCCGTCCTCGCGCTCGGGGCCTTCGGCTGGGGAGCCGTGCTGGCCGTGGCGCGGTCGATGGGGTGGGACGTCCCGCGGCCCGCGCCGCGCTTCGGGCACGGCGCGCGCGTCGGGCTGGTGCGGCCCGACGGCGTCGTGGTGCACCTGGTCGGGAGCTACCACGTCTCGCAGCAGAACACCCAGACGGGCCGCCTCACGCAGGCGATGCTCGACGAGGTGCTCGCGCTCGCCCTGCGGCTCGGCGGGGCAGCCGACGCGGGGTGACGCGCGCCGGACCGGACGGGGGACAATCGTCCTACGACTGTGCCCGATGTCACGTCCATGCTCCGGGACCGCACCCCGCGGGACCTTGTGAATGTTTTCACACGGGGCGTACCGTGCCAGACATGACCCAGACCAGCGCCAGCACCGCCCCCGCCTCGCGCGCCCCGCGTCCGCGCACGGTGCCCCGCATCGTCATCCTCGGCGGCGGGTACGTGGGCTTCTACACGGCGCTGCGCCTGCGGCGCCGCCTGGGCAAGCGCGAGGCGGCGATCGTCGTCGTCGACCCGCGCTCGTACATGACGTACCAGCCCTTCCTGCCCGAGGCCGCGGCCGGCTCGCTCGAGCCGCGCCACGTCGTGGTCTCCCACCGGCGCGAGCTGGAGGGCGTCGACGTCCTGACGGGACGCGTCACCGAGATCCGCCACGCCGAGCGCCGGCTCGCGATCGCCCCGCTCGAGGGCGCGTCGTACGAGATCTCCTACGACCACCTCGTCGTCGCGCTGGGCTCCGTCTCGCGGACCCTGCCGATCCCCGGCCTCGCCGAGCAGGCGATGGGGTTCAAGCAGGTCGAGGAGGCGATCGCCCTGCGCAACCACGTGCTGTCCCGCCTCGACGTCGCGGCGTCCACCTGGGACCCCGAGCTGCGACGCCGGATGCTCACCTTCACCTTCGTCGGCGGCGGCTTCGCCGGCATCGAGGCGATCGCCGAGGTGGAGGACATGGCCCGCGACGCCCTGCAGTACTACGAGAGCATCGAGCCGGGGGACCTGCGGTTCGTCATGATCGAGGGCTCGACGCGCATCCTCCCCGAGCTCGGCGAGGAGATGGGCGGGTACGCGCTCGAGCAGCTGCGCAAGCGCGGCCTCGAGGTGCACCTGTCGACGTTCCTGTCCTCGTGCGTCGACGGCCACGTCGTCACCTCGACGGGTCTCGAGTTCGACTCGGACACGATCGTGTGGACCGCCGGGGTCAAGGCGAACCCGGTGCTCGCCGACTCCGACCTGCCGCTGGACCGCATGGGCCGGGTCCTGGCGCTGCCGACACTGCAGGTCGCGACCGAGGACGGCACCGTCGTGGACGGCGCGTGGACCGCGGGCGACTGCGCCGCCGTCCCCGACCTCGCGAACCCCGGCAGCTTCTGCTCGCCGAGCGCGCAGCACGCCGTGCGCCAGGCGCGGCACCTGGGTGACAACCTCGCCAAGGCGCTGCGCAGCGCACCGGTCGCGGAGTACCGGCACAAGCACGTAGGCACGGTCGCGTCCCTGGGGCTCGGCAAGGGCGTGGCGCAGGTCTACGGGGTCAAGCTCCGCGGCTGGCCCGCGTGGTTCATGCACCGGACGTACCACATGGCCCAGATGCCGACCTTCAACCGGAAGGTGCGCATCGTGCTCGACTGGACGCTCGCGCTCTTCTTCCGCCGCGAGCTCGTCGCCCTCGGGCGCCTGCACGACCCGCGGGCGGAGTTCCGCGACGCCTCGGCGCCGCGGCCGAAGGCGGCGGGCCAGCCCGCCGACAAGGGCGAGCGTGTGGCGTCACCCGTCGGCTCCGGGGCGCGCGCCCAGCAGTAGGGCGGTGCCGGGCGCGGCTCCGGCTCGCACTGGCAGGATGGCCGACGCCGCCCCCGTAGCCCAACCGGCAGAGGCAGCCGGCTTAAACCCGGTCCAGTGCAGGTTCGAACCCTGCCGGGGGCACCCGCCGGCCGAAAGTTTCGAGCGTGCGCAAGGCGCGGGTCCTGGGGCCCGGGCCGCCACCTCTCGACAAACCACCCGATCGGCCCTAGCGTCGGCGCTTCAAGCCGTCTGTCGCAAAGGGGCGAAGATGTCGCGCGTTCGAAATGTTTCGAGATGGGGAGCCGGGGCCCTCGCCCTCGTGCTCGCCGGAGGGGTCGGCTCCGCCGCCGCCCTCCCGCAGGACCCGGGGGCCACGGCCGCCGACGAGGGGACAGTCGTCCTCAGCAACGACTTCGAGGGCGCCGACGTCGCCCCGTGGGGACCGCGCGGGCCCGTGACCCTCGCGGTCACCGCCGACGACGCACGCTCCGGGGCGCAGTCGATGCTCGTGAGCGGCCGCACCGGGGACTGGAACGGACCCGCCACCGACGCGCTCGCCCTGATGACGGGCGGGACCACCTACGACGTCTCCGCGTGGGTCAAGCTCGCGCCGGGCACCGCGGGCGAGTCCGCCGTCCACATCACCGTGGACGCCCCCGCCGCCGCGAACCCTTACGAGTGGGTCGGCGGCGCGGTCACCGTGACGGCCGACGAGTGGGTCGAGGTCGGCGGCACCTACACCCCCGCGGCCGGCCTCCCGGCCGCGAGCCTCTACCTCGAGGCCGCGCCGATCGACGGCGCGCACCCCTCCTTCCTCGTGGACGACGTGCGCATCGCGACGGCAGGCGGCGTCGTGGTCGAGCCGGGCTTCGTCCCCGGCGGCGCAGTGAACCCGAGCGCGACGCCGGTCGCCGCCGCTCAGGGCGAGGGTGACGTCGCCGCCCTGACGTTCGACGACGGCCCGAACCCCGGCGAGACGGACGAGCTGCTCGACTACCTCGCCGAGAACGACCTGCCCGCGGTCTTCTGCGTCATCGGCCAGAACATCACCGCACCCGGCGGTGCGGAGCTGCTGCGCCGGATCGTCGACGAGGGCCACACCCTCTGCAACCACACGACCGGCTACGCCGACATGGGCTCCTGGACCGCCGAGCAGGTGCAGGCGGACCTGGTCGAGAACCTGGCGATCATCCGCGAGGCGCTCGGTGACCCCGAGGCGACGGTGCCGTACTTCCGCGCGCCCAACGGCAGCTGGGGCGTGACGCCCCAGGTCGCCGTCGCGCTCGGCATGCAGCCGCTCGCCGTGACCGGCACGATCGACGACTGGACCACCCAGGACGTCCCGACCCTGACCGCCAACCTGCGGGCCGCGATGGTCCCGGGGCGCGTCGTCCTCGCGCACGACGGCGGCGGCCCCGACCGCACGGGCACCGTCGCGGCCGTGCGCACGGTCGTGAGCGAGCGCCTCGCCGAGGGCTGGTCCTTCACCCTCCCCGTCGGCGGCCTGTCGCCGCTGCCGGGGGACGGCGGGGGCGGGCAGGTCGTGCTCATCGACAGCGACTTCGAGGAGACCCTCGAGCCGTGGACCGCGCGCGGCGCGGACGGCGCCCCGCAGGTCTCGCTCAGCCCCGACGCGCACGAGAGCACGCAGGCCGCGCTGGTCGAGGGCCGCACGCAGTCGTGGCACGGGCTCGCCACCGACGTGACCTCGCTCTTCGCGACCGGCACGACCTACCAGATCTCGGCGTGGGTCAAGCTCGCCGCCGGGGAGGCGCCGACCGACCTGCGGATCAGCGTCCAGCGCGACACCGACGGCGCGTCGGCGTACGACACGGTGGCCACGGCCACGGGCGTCACGGCCGGTGCGTGGGTGCAGGTCCAGGCGGCCTACACGATGACGGCCGCGGACTCCGCGCTGCTGTACGTCGAGTCGGCGTCCGGCACGCCGTCGTTCCTCGTGGACGACGTCCTGGTGACGGCGCAGGCGCCGTCGGACGTGCAGGACCTCACGCCGATCAAGGACACGGTCCCGTTCCCGATGGGTGTGGCGATCGACCAGCGCGAGACCGTCGGCGGCGCCGCCGAGCTGCTCACGCGCCACTTCGACCAGATCACGGGCGAGAACCACATGAAGCCCGAGGCCTGGTACGACGAGGACCGGACCTTCCGGCTCCACCCCGAGGCCGCCGCGCTCATGGAGTTCGCGCAGGAGAACGACCTGCGCGTCTACGGGCACGTCCTCGTCTGGCACAGCCAGACGCCGGAGTGGTTCTTCCAGGACGCGGCCGGCGCCCCGCTGCCCGCGGACGAGGCCGGCAAGCAGGAGCTGCGTGAGCGCCTGCGCACGCACGTCTTCGCCGTCGCCGAGTCGCTGAGCAGCGAGTACGGGCTCTTCGGCAGCGCCGAGAACCCGCTCGTCGCGTGGGACGTCGTCAACGAGGTCGTGGCCGACGGCCGCGAGTTCGAGGACGGGCTGCGGCGCAGCGAGTGGTACCGGATCCTCGGCGAGGAGTTCATCGACCTCGCGTTCGAGTACGCGGACGAGGCGTTCAACGACGTCTACGCCGCACCCGGCACCGACCGGCCGGTCACCCTGTTCATCAACGACTACAACACCGAGCAGGACGGCAAGCAGCAGCGCTACCACGCGCTGGTCGAGCGGCTGCTGGCGCGAGGTGTCCCCATCGACGGCGTCGGCCACCAGTTCCACACGAGCCTCGCGACCCCGGTCTCGGCGCTCGACGCCGCGCTCGACGCGTTCGAGGACCTCGGCCTGATCCAGGTGGTGACCGAGCTCGACGTCACGGTCGGCACCCCGGTGACCCAGGCCAACCTCGTCGAGCAGGGGTACTACTACCGCGACGCGTTCCGGATCTTCCGCGAGCACGCCGAGGACCTGTACTCCGTGACGATCTGGGGCCTGACCGACGACCGCAGCTGGCGCACCGAGCAGGCGCCCCTCGCGTTCGACGCGCAGCTCCAGGCCAAGCCGGCGTACTACGGCGCCGTCGACGGCGACCTGCCCGCCCAGGTGCGCGCTGCCTTCGTCTTCGCCGGCGACGTCCCGCTGGACGGCGCCGCGACGGCGTCGCCGGAGTGGGACCGGCTCCCGCTGCACGACGTCGGCGAGGCCGCGCAGTTCCAGCTCCGGTGGGCGCCGGACCACCTCACGGCGTACGTGAGCGTGACCGACGCGAGCGTGGACCCGACCGACGGGCTCACGTTCGTGGTGGGCGACGCGGCCTACTCGTTCGCGCGGGACGGCTCGGGTGACGTCCAGGGCATCGTGACGCCGACCGACACGGGCTGGGAGGCCGTCGTGCACCTGCCGGTCACCGCCGCGCAGGGCGACACGGTCGGGTTCGACGTCCAGGTGACCGACGGCGCCACGACCACGGGGTGGAACACACCCGGTGCGCTCGGTGCGCTGACGCTGGTCGAGCCGCTGTCCTTCCTCGAGGTCGCCGAGGCGCCGGTCGCGCCGACGGTCGACGGCGCGGTGGACGAGGTCT
Organism: Actinotalea sp. JY-7876; assembly: GCF_014042015.1. Classification (NCBI taxonomy): domain Bacteria; kingdom Bacillati; phylum Actinomycetota; class Actinomycetes; order Micrococcales; family Cellulomonadaceae; genus Actinotalea; species Actinotalea sp. JY-7876. The sequence goes on from NZ_CP059493.1 coordinate 890,042, forward strand.
GGGCCCTGTCCGAGCCGGTGACCACCGACACGGTCATCGAGGGCGACGGCACGGGCGCCACGGCGTCCGTGCGGACCCTGTGGAGCGGGGACGGCAGCACGCTGCACGTGCTCGCCGAGGTCACCGACCCGCAGCTGGACGCCACGAGCTCCGACCCCTGGGTCCAGGACTCGGTCGAGATCTTCGTCGACGCGGGCAACGTCCGGAACGGTCCCTACCGGGCCGACGACACGCAGATCCGCATCTCGTACCTGAACGAGGTCTCGTTCGGCACGGGCGACCAGGCGGCGCAGGACGCGCGCCTGGAGAGCGCGACGAGCGTGACGGAGACGGGCTACCTGGTCGAGGCGTCGATCAGCCTGCTCGACGCGGGCGGGCCGGGCACGTTCCACGGCCTGGACTTCCAGGTCAACGACGGCACGGCCGGCACGCGCACCTCGGTGCGCACGTGGGCCGAGCCCAACGGGGCCGGCTACCAGACCAACGCCCGCTGGGGCGTCGGTCAGCTGGTCGAGGCCGACGTCGTCGAGCCGCCCGTCCTCGACCCGCGGCTGCGGGTGGACGAGCTCATCGTCGCCGCGGGCAACCGCCTGCCCGTCGCCGTGACCGGGTACGCGCCCGGCACGACGGTGGAGCTGCGCCTGGAGACGTGGCCGCCGGGGCGGCGGGGCACGTCCGTCCTGCTGGGTGCGGTGACGGTGGGTGCGGACGGCACCGGCTCGGCGGTGGTGACCGTGCCGCGGACCACGAAGGTCGGCATCTACTCGGTGGCGGGCACGCAGGGCGACCTGCGCGCGAGCGACGAGATCGTCGTCGTGCCGCCGAAGCCGGCGTGGTGGCCGTTCCCGTGGTTCTGAGCGACCCGGGGGTGCGCGCAGCGCACGGGTGAGCAGTGACGTGAGCAGTGAGTCGCAGGGCGGTGTGGCGGGAACGCCACGCCGCCCTGCGGCGTTGTGCTGCGTAGGATGAACCACGGCCAGCGACACACGACCGCCCCTCGCCGAGGGCCCGGCCGCCGCGACCAGGAGGCACGATGACCAACCCCGTCTTCAGCAGCAGCGACGTCTTCGGCAAGCCGCGTCGCGGCGCGACCGTGCAGGCGAACCCGTACGGGCAGGCGCCCTACGGCCAGGCGCCCTACGGCCAGGCCCCGTACGGCGCCCCCGGTGTGCAGGACACGCCCGGGATGAGCGCCCAGACGCTCGAGCAGATGTACGGCGCCCCCACCGCCACGACGCGCGACACCGGGCGCCTGACGTACGACGACGTCATCGTCAAGACGGGCGGTCTCCTCGCCCTCCTCGTCGTCGTCGCGGCCGCGACGTGGATGATCGCGCCGGGGCTGTGGCCCGTTGGCATGATCGTCGGCCTGGTGCTCGGCCTCGTGAACTCGTTCAAGAAGAGCCCGAGCCCGGCGCTCATCGTGGCCTACACGGTCGCGGAGGGCGTGTTCCTCGGCGGCATCTCGCTCGCGTTCCAGAACATGACGTTCGACGGCACCGCCGTGCAGCCGATCGTGCTGCAGGCCGTCCTGGGCACCATGGCGACGTTCGGCGTCGCGCTGTTCCTCTACAAGTCCGGCCGCGTGCGGGTCACCCCGAAGTTCACGCGGTGGCTCCTCATCGCGATGGGCGGCTACCTCGTCTTCTCGCTGCTCAACTTCGGCCTGTCCTTCTTCATGGCGAGCGACGGCTTCGGCCCGCTGCGCAACGGCGGCATGGGCATGCTCGTCGGGCTCTTCGCGGTCGGCCTCGCCGCCGCGTCGCTGATCATGGACTTCGACATGATCAAGCGTGGTGTCGACCAGGGCGCCCCGGCGAAGTTCGCCTGGACGGCGGCCTTCGGCCTCATCGTCACGCTCGTCTGGCTGTACCTCGAGATCCTGCGCCTGCTCGCGATCTTCAACCGCGAGTGAGCGCGGTCGGCAGCGGCGACCTGGCGAGCGAGGACGAGCTCCCGGACGTCGGTGACGTCGGTGTGCCGGGGTGGCGCGTCCTCGCCGCCGGGTTGGCGGTCGCCGCTGCCGTCATGGTCGTCGCCGAGATGTTCATGGCGCTCGTCCTGCGCACGCCCGGTCTCCTCCTGGTCGCCGCGCCGGTCACGGTCGCGTTCCTGCTGACCGCGGGCGTCGTCGTGTCGCTCGTGGCGCAGCGAGCGACCCGCGGGATGGGCCAGCGCAAGGCCTCGCTCGTCTTCTTCGCCGCCGGGTTCGCCGCCGGCGCGCTGTGGGGCTACCCGGTCTTCTCGATCCTCATCGAGGCGGCGGCCGCCGCCGGCGGCCCCGAGCCGGCGCCGGCCGCGGCGGTCGCCGGGACCCTGTACATGGCCTCGACCACGGGGCTCGGCGGCCTCGCCGGCCGCTACTTCGGCCCCTGGGCCGCGACCCGTCCGAGCCTGGTGTGGTCCTGCACCGGTGCCGTCGCCATCGTCACGCTGATCGGCGTGTACGTCTTCTCCGGAGTGGATCTCACGTGAAGTACGCCGAGCACATCTCGGACCTCGTCGGCGGCACGCCGATGGTGCGTCTGAACACCGTGACCGAGGGCCTCGCGGCCACGGTCCTCGCCAAGGTCGAGTACCTCAACCCCGGCGGGTCGGTGAAGGACCGCATCGCGCTGAAGATGATCGAGGCGGCCGAGGCCTCCGGCGAGCTCCGGCCCGGCGGCACGATCGTCGAGCCCACGAGCGGCAACACCGGCGTCGGCCTCGCCCTGGTCGCCCAGCGCCGGGGCTACCGCTGCGTCTTCGTGTGCCCGGACAAGGTCTCGCAGGACAAGCGCGACGTGCTCGCCGCGTACGGGGCGGAGGTCGTGGTCACGCCGACCGCCGTCGCCCCGGACCACCCGGACTCCTACTACTCCGTCTCGGACCGCCTGGTGCGCGAGATCGAGGGCGCCTGGAAGCCGAACCAGTACGCGAACCAGAACGGCCCGGCGAGCCACTACGAGTCCACCGGGCCGGAGATCTGGGCCGACACCGACGGCAGGGTCACGCACTTCGTCACCGGTGTGGGCACGGGCGGCACGATCACGGGCACGGGGCGCTTCCTCAAGGACGCGAGCGCCGACCGCGACGCGGCCGACGGCGGCCGCGTGCACGTCGTCGGCGCCGACCCGGCGGGCTCGGTCTACTCCGGTGGCGACGGCCGCCCCTACCTGGTGGAGGGCGTCGGCGAGGACTTCTGGCCGACCGCCTACGACCCGGCCGTGCCGGACGAGATCATCGCCGTCACGGACGCCGACTCGTTCGAGATGACGCGCCGCCTCGCGCGCGAGGAGGGCCTCCTGGTCGGCGGCTCGTGCGGCATGGCCGTCGTCGCGGCGCTGCGCCTCGCGCGCCGCCTGCAGGACGAGGACCCCGAGGCCGCCGCGCGCGCCGTCATCGTCGTGCTCCTGCCCGACGGGGGCCGCGGCTACCTCTCGAAGATCTTCAACGACTCCTGGATGCGCTCGTACGGCTTCCTGCACGACCAGGGCGAGCACGTCGTCGGTGACGTCCTGCGGGGCAAGTCGGGCGAGCTGCCCGCGCTCGTGCACGCGCACCCGAGCGACACCGTGCGTGACGCCATCGAGATCCTGCACGAGTACGGCGTCTCCCAGATGCCCGTCGTCAAGGCGGAGCCGCCCGTGAAGTCCGGCGAGGTGGCGGGCTCGGTCAGCGAGCGCGACCTGCTCGACGCGGTGTTCGCCGGACGCGCGAGCCTGGCGGACCGGGTCGACCGGCACATGGGCGCGCCCCTGCCGCTGATCGGAGTGGGCGAGGACGTGGAGTCCGCGCGCAAGGAGCTGCAGGAGGCGGACGCCCTGCTCGTCGTGCAGGACGGCGACCCGGTCGGCGTGATCACGCGCCACGACCTGCTGGGCTTCCTCGCGCGCTGACGCGCGGCGGTATCGTTCCGACGGCTCCCGGCCCGCGCACCCCCGCCCGGCCGGGAAGCCGCCTGCGACGACGGAGGAGACGCGCGTGCCGCTGTTCGACCTGCCCCTGCACGAGCTCCGTGCCTACCGGCCCGAGCTCGATGAGCCCGCCGACTTCGACGAGTTCTGGCGGACCACGCTCGCCGAGGCGCGCGCGCACGACCTGGCGCTGCGGGTCGAGCCGGTCGAGACCGGGCTCCGCCTCGTCGAGGTCTTCGACGTGACCTTCGCGGGCTTCGGCGGCCAGCCGGTCAAGGCGTGGCTGACGCGGCCGGCCGGGACCGGTGAGGCGCTGCCCGTCGTCGTCGAGTACCTCGGCTACGGCGGCGGCCGAGGGCTCCCGCACGAGCACCTCACCTGGGCGGCCGCCGGCTACGCCCACCTGCTGATGGACACGCGCGGCCAGGGCAGCACGTGGGGCGCGGGCGGCGACACGCCCGACGACGCGGGCTCGGGCGGACCCGCCGCCCCCGGCCTGATGACCCGCGGCATCCTGGACCCCGCGCAGCACTACTACCGCCGGCTCTACACGGACGCGGTCCGCGCGGTCGACGCGGCGCGCGCGCTGCCCGGCGTCGACCCGGCCCGCGTCGCGGTCGCCGGCATCAGCCAGGGCGGTGGGGTGACCCTGGCGGTGGCAGGGCTCGTGCCGGACGTCGTCGCGGCGATGCCGGACGTGCCGTTCCTGTGCCACTTCCCGCGCGCGACGACGATCACGGCGAACGACCCGTACGGCGAGGTCGTGCGCTACCTGTCGGTGCACCGCGAGCACGTCGACGCCGCGTTCCGCACGCTGTCCTACCTGGACGGCGTCCACTTCGCGCGCCGCGCGCGCGCCGACGCGCTGTTCTCCGTGGCGCTCATGGACCCCACGTGCCCGCCCTCGACCGTCTTCGCGGCCTACAACCACTACGGCGCGGACTCGGGGGGTGCCCCGGCGACCGAGATCGTGGAGTACCCGTTCAACGAGCACGAGGGTGGCCAGGCCTACCAGCGGGCCCACCAGCTCCGCTGGCTCGCCGGGCGGCTGTAGCCGCGCGTCGCTCCGCGCCGTCCCAGGCGCCGCGGCCCCGGCGCCGCTACGGTGGTGGTGACCTCGGAGGTGGGCCATGGAGGACGAGGACGTCGCGGTGACCGCGTGGACCGGTGACCCGATGACGCAGGACGACGCGTGGGATCTCCTGCGCACCGAACGGGTGGCGCGCCTGGCGTACCACGTCGGCCACGAGGTCGACATCGCCCCGGTCAACCACGTCGTCGAGGGCGGCCGGCTGCTCTTCCGCACGGCGCCGGGCAGCAAGCTCTTCGGCGTCGTCGTCGGGCGCACCGTCGCGCTCGAGGTCGACCGGCTCGAGGAGGACGAGGCCCGGAGCGTGGTCGTGCGCGGTGTCGCGCGGCAGCTCACCGACGAGGAGGCCGAGGCGTCCGAGCACCCGACGCTGCGCTCGTGGGTCGATCCGGACAAGCCCTTCATCGTGGTCGTCGAGCCGGTGCACGTCAGCGGGCGCCGCTTCCACCTGCACCGCTGAGGCGTCGCGCGGCGGCAGCGGGGTCTGCGGCGGCGACCGTCGTGGGGCACGATGGACGTCGGCCGCGCACCCGGCGTCGGCCGTGACGAGAGGCGATCCATGGCCGACAACACCTCCCCGCTGCCCACGGCGTCGGGCTCCTTCGGCGACAAGCCGGTCCTGACGTTCCCGGAGACCCCGGCGTCGCCCGAGCTCGCCGTCCAGGTGCTCTCGCAGGGGGACGGCACGCTGGTCGAGGCCGGCGACGACATCGAGGTCAACTACTACGGCCAGGTGTGGGGCGGTCGGATGTTCGACAACTCCTACGACCGCGGGTCCTCGATCTCGTTCCCGATCGGCGTCGGCGCTGTCATCGCCGGCTGGGACGAGGGGCTCGTGGGCCAGCCCGTCGGCTCGCGCGTGCTCCTGTCGATCCCGCCCCACCTGGGCTACGGCGAGCGCGGGATGCCCCAGGCCGGCATCGGCGGCACCGACACGCTCGTGTTCGTGGTCGACATCATCGGCACCTCCAGCCGCTGAACCCGCGCCCGCGGACCGGGGCCCGTCGCTCCGGTCCGCGCCGCTCGGGCGCCCGGCCGGTCACGCCAGGACGTGGCGCGCGAGGTAGTCGTTGCGCAGCGCGCCCCGCGGGTCCATCCGCTCGGTGAGCGCGCGGAAGTCCGCCATCCGAGGGTAGAGACGCGCGAGGTCGCGGTCCCGGTCCGCGAAGACCTTGCCCCAGTGCGGGCGCGCGTCGAACGGCGCCAGCGCCGCCTCGAGGTCGGGGAGCAGGGCCTCGACGTCCGCCTGCCGCGGCGCCCACGTGAAGTGGAGTGCGACGCTCTCGCGTCCGGACGCCGTCGAGAGCCACAGGTCGTCCGAGGCCACGGTCCGCACCTCGCTGACGAGCAGCAGCGGCGCGACGCGGTCCGCCATCGCCCGGACGGCGCGCAGCGCGTCCGGCGCGTGCTCGCGCGGCACGAGGTACTCCGACTGGATCTCGTCGCCGTTGCTCGGGGTGAACTCCATGCGGAAGTGCGGCAGGCGCTCGTGCCAGGGCCCGGGCACCCCCCGCTGCGCCGTGGTGAACCGCGGGTCGACGCCGCTGAGCGGGTGCATCTCCCGCTGCGCGGGCGGCGCCCCGAAGTGCCTGACATCGCGCGGTGCCCCCGCCGCGACGCGCGTCTTGCGCCACACCTGCCCGACGGCGTCGCCGCGCCAGTCGGTGAACAGGCTCACGCTGTCGGCGCTGCCGGTGATCTCGTCGAGGTTCTCGAGCACGGCGTCCCACGGCAGCCCGGTCCGCACCTCCTGAGCGACCTCGTACGTCGGCTCGACCTCGAGCGTGAGCGCGACGACGACGCCCAGCGCGCCCAGGCCGACGACCGCCCCGGCGAGGTCCGCGTCGTCCGGACCGAGCGTGACGAGCTCGCCGTCGGACCGGACGAGCTCGAGTCCGCGCACCGCCGACGCGAGGTTGCCGCTGCGGTCGCCCGAGCCGTGGGTCGCGGTCGCGACGGCACCGGCGACCGCGATGTGGGGGAGCGAGGCGAGGTTGTGCAGCGCCCAGCCCGCCGCGTGCAGGCGGGCGGCGAGGGCGCCGTAGCGGGTGCCGCCGCCGACGCGCACCGTGCGCGCGTGGGCGTCGAGCTCGACCAGGTCGGGCAGCGCGTCGAGCGAGACCAGCGCGTCGGAGTCGGCGACGTCGTTGAAGCTGTGCCGGCTGCCGAGGGCGCGCACGCGCGGTGCGGCCGCGACGACCTCCTGCAGCTCCGCGACCGAGCCCGGCCGGTAGAGCGTGGCCGCGCGGTAGGCGTAGTTCCCGGCCCAGGTGCGTCCGGCGGCGTCGGTGCTCACGCGCACCACTGTGGCAGTCCGCCCTGCGCGCCGCTCAGCCGGCGGACGCCCGCACGAGCCCGGTCTCGTAGGCGAGCACGACGGCCTGCACGCGGTCACGGATGCCGAGCTTGGCGAGGATGCGCCCGACGTGCGTCTTGACCGTCGCCTCGGACAGGAAGAGGCGCTCCGCGACCTCGGCGTTGGACAGCCCGTCCGCGACGCAGCGCAGCACCTCGAGCTCGCGCGGGGTGAGCTCGGCCAGGCGGGGGTCCGGCCCGTCGGGCTCGGGCGTCCGGTCCGAGGAGGGCAGCTGGCCCGAGAACAGCTCGAGCATGCGCCGCGTGACCCGGGGGGAGACGACGGCGTCGCCCGACGCGACGGTGCGGATGGCCGCGACGAGCTCCGCCGGGCGCGCGTCCTTGAGCAGGAAGCCGCTCGCGCCCGCGCGCAGCGCCGCGAACGCGTACTCGTCGAGGTCGAACGTGGTGAGGATGAGGACGCGCGTGTCGGGGTGCGCCGCGACGATGCGCTCGGTCGCCTCGATGCCGTTGACGTTCGGCATGCGCACGTCCATGAGCACGACGTCGGGGCGCAGGGCCGTGACCTGGTCGACGGCGGCGCGCCCGTCGCCCGCCTCGCCGATCACCTCCAGGTCGTCCTCGGCCTCGAGCACGAGCCGGAAGCCCATGCGGAGCAGTGCCTGGTCGTCGACCAGCAGGATCCTCGTCATCTCGTCCCTTCGTGGGGCAGCCAGGCATGGACCCGCCACCCGTTGCCGTGCGGTCCCGCCTGGACGGTCCCGCCGTACGCCGCGGCGCGCTCGCTCATCGAGATGAGCCCTCGCGCCGTCCCCTCCTGCTCGCCGCCCGGCACCGCGGGCCCCTGGTCGACGACGTCGATCTCGACGCCCGTCGCCACGCGCCGCACGACCAGCTCGACACCGAGGGTGCCATGCGCGTGCCGTGCCGCGTTCTCGAGCGCCTCCTCGACGATGCGGACGACGGCGAGCTGCAGCCCGGGGTCGGGCGGCAGCACGTCGGCACCGACGCCGGTGGCCCGCACGGGCAGCCCGGCGTCGCGGAACCGGTCGACGATCAGGGCCAGGTCCGGCGCGCTGGGCTGGGGCGCGAACGGGACGGCGGACGCGTCGGCGGCCGGCCCGTCACCGTGCAGCACGCCCAGCAGGCGCCGCATGTCCGCGAGCGCGGCGCGCCCCGTGATCGACAGCTCGGTCAGCGCCGCGCGGGAGAGCTCGGGCGCGTGGCGCACGGTCGACGCGGCCCCGTCGCCCAGCGCGATCATCTCGGTCAGCCCGTGCGCGACGACGTCGTGCATCTCGCGCGCGATGCGGGCGCGCTCGGCCGCCCGGGCCAGCCGTTCCTCCTGCTCGCGGTCGCGCGCCAGGGCGTTCGCCCGGTCCACCAGGTCCGCCACGTGCAGGCGGCGGTTGCGCACGCTCGTGCCGACCGCGACGCAGAGCAGCGCGGGCAGCACGACGCCGGTGGCGGTCCACGCCCAGACCTCGTTCCGCGAGGCCTCGACGACTGCGCTCAGGTCGGCCGCGCCGTCGACCGAGTAGTCGAAGGTGATCGTGCCCACGCGGGCCGGCAGGTCGAGCATCGCCGCCAGGAGCATCGCGGCGGTGGTACCGCCGAAGGTCCACCAGGTCACGGAGGCCGGCCGCGCGGCGGCGACGGCGTAGAGCGCCAGGGCGAGCCCGAGGTCGAACCCGGCCGTCGCCCCGGTGGTCGCCAGGGCCGTCGCACCGAGCGTCGCCATCGCGGCGGCACAGGTGACCGGCCGCCGTCGGCGCCACAGCAGGACGACCATGCCGGCGAACGCCAGGCCGACACCCCACACCTGGGTCCGTCCGGCCACGTCGGGCCCGAGCAGCGTGTCGAGCGGGAACATGCTGCGCGCCCCGGCGGCCATGAGGAGGGCGAAGAAGCCCCAGCCGAGGACGATGAGCACGTCCATGACCACCGGACGCCGGACGAAGAACCGCCGGACCGGTCCGAGCCGCCGTGCCGAGAGCTCGGTGAACAGGGGCGCCTCGACGGCGGGGGCCTGCTTCGCCGCCGCCCGCCGTCGCCACACGCGAGCACTCTCCCAGGTCGGGGCGGTGCGGCGCACGGCGGGGGCGGCGGACGTCGTCACGAGATCAGGCGTCGCGGCGACGCACGAGCACGGAAGCGACCACCATGAGGCCCAGCACCCAGGCCAGCATGACGCCGTAGCCCTGCCAGGGTCCGAGCACGGTGCTCGTCGAGGCGGTCGTCACGGACCCGAGCGCATCGGCCGTCACGAGGCGGCTGCCCGCGAGGCCCGGCAGGAACGAGGCCGCGTTCTGCAGCGGCGCCCACGGGATGAGGGCGAGCACGTTCTCCACGACGAGCAGCAGGCCGAGGACGGCGGCGATCCCGGCGGCGGACGACCGGACGAGCGCGCCGATCGCGTAGCCGAGCGCCGTCGCCGCCGCGAGGACCAGGGGGGTGCCGAACAGGATCCGCAGGTCCTCGCTGCTCGTCAGGTCGATCGACATGCCGCTGAGGGTGAGCGACGGTGCGCTCGCGGCCCACGCGAGCAGGACCGCCGCGATCGATGCGACGAAGACGGTCGCGACGATCACCGCGAGCTTGCTCCACAGCACGCCGAGCCGCCCGGGCGCCGCGGTGAAGCTCGAGCGGATCTGCCCGGTGCGGTACTCGCCGGTGATCGCCACGACGCCGAGAGCGCAGAAGATCAGCTGCGCGAAGAGGGACCCCGAGGTGACGTAGACGGCGCCGACCAGGTGCTCGCTGCCGAACGCCTCGGGGACCTTCGCGATGCTCGCCGTGCGCATCGGCGCGAAGAGGACGACGGCGACGACGCTCGCCAGGACGGCCCACCACGTCGAGCGCAGCGAACGGAGCTTGATCCACTCCGAGGCGAGGAGGGACCGCGCCGTCGGTGCCTGCACGGTGGGGCGCGGCCCACCCGGTGCTGCGGGGCCGGGCACTGCGAGGGCGGTCATGGGGAGCTCCTGCCTGAGGGGGTGGCTGACGTCCTCGAACCTACGAGCGCGTGGCCGCCGCCGGGACGCCCGCGAGGACCAGATCCGCGGCGCCCGTGGCTACGTCAGGAGGATGAGGCGTCCTCCCTGAGGCGTCGCCGTCCGGGGCCGCGTGCTCCGGCACCGTGCCGTCAGGCGCTCGCGGGCGCCGGCGTGCGGTCCGACGCGTCGTCCGGCCACGGGAGGGACGCGCGCACGCGCCACCCCCCCGCGTAGGGCCCGGCCTCGAGCGCGCCGCCGTTGACGGCGGCGCGCTCGCGCATGCCGATGATGCCGCGCCCCGACCCCTGGCCCGTCCGCACGGGCGCGGCCGGCCCGCGGTCGACGACCTCGATCTCGAGGACGCCGGGCCCTCGGCGGACCGCGAGCTCCACCGCCGCCGTGCCCGGCGCGTAGCGCAGGGCGTTGGTGAGCGCCTCCTGGGCGATGCGGTGGGCCGCGAGGCGCAGCCGCGCGTCGGCCCGCTCGAGGGCGGGGTCGGTCAGACCGGTGGCGCGCACCGGCAGCCCGGCGGCTCGGAAGCGCTCGACCAGCGCGGCCAGGTCCAGCCCTTCGGGCTGCGGCTCGTACGGCGCCGGGCCCGCGGCCGGCGCGCCGCCGCCCGGGCTCCCCTCCTGCGCCCCGAGCACGCCGAAGATCCGGCGGATGTCGCCGAGCGCCGAGCGGCCCGTCGCGGAGAGCTCGCGCAGCGCCGCGAGCGACCGGTCGGGTGAGCGGTCCAGGGCCGCGTTCGCGCCGTCGCCGAGGGCGATCATCACCGACAGGCTGTGCGCGACGACGTCGTGCATCTCGCGCGCGATCGTGGACCGCTCGGCGACGCGGGCCAGGCGCAGCTGCTGGTCACGCTCGCGGGCGAGCGCGTTGGCCCGCTCCACGAGGTCCGCCAGGTGCAGGCGCCGGTTGCGCACGCCGGTGCCGAAGGACACGGCCAGCAGCACGCAGATGGCCAGGAGCAGGAGCATGGCGAACCACTCCGAGAGGGCCACCGGGTCGCGGACGGTGCTGGCGCTGCCCGGGGGCGGTGCCCAGCCGTCCGCGAAGTAGGCGTACGCGCGGGCGGCCGGCGCCAGGGCGGCCGCCGCGAGCACCGCGGTGCAGAGCCCGACGGTGCGCCACGTGACCGACGGGCGGTACGACGCGGCCACGACGTACACCCCGAACGCCACGCCGAGGTCGAACCCGCCGATCTGGCCCGTCGTGGCGAGCGAGACGACGCCGAGGGCGGTCATCGCCGCCGTGACCGCGAGCGGGCGGGCACGGCGCCGGGTGAGGACCACCGAGCCGGCGAGGGCGAGACCCAGCACCCACCACCACATGCGGTCGGCGAGCGGGTCGTTCTCCGCCACGGAGTCGTACCGCATCGTGTCGGCGCTGACCAGCGGCACAAAGAGGGCGAAGACGAGGAACCACAGGATGAGCAGGACGTCCACGACGACCGGGTGCTGAGCGAAGAACCGCCGGACCGGCCCGAGCCGGCGCGCCGACTGCTCGGTGAAGAGCGGTGCGGCCGCCGGCTCGGGCGGGGGAGCGGTCACGGCGCTCAGGCGTCCCTCCGACCCCGGAGCACCGCCGCCACCGCGAGGAGCACGACGACCCATGCCGCCATGATGCCGTAGCCCTGGTGGGTGCCTCGGCCGACGACGTGGCCGACGATGTCGGCGTGCGCGGGCACGCTAGGCGTCGCGGCGGCGCAGGAGCACCGCGGCGACGGTGAGCAGGACCGCGACCCAGGCGGCCAGGACGGCCCAGCCCTGCCACGGGCCCAGTGCCGCGACGTCGGACATCTCGCTCCACATGACGTGGGCGTCGAGGCTGCTGTCGTCCTGCAGCACCAGGCTGCCGGCGCGCGAGGGCAGGAACGGGCCGGCCAGCTCGATGAACCGGCCGGGGATCAGCGAGAAGACGTTCTCGACCACGAGCAGCAGCCCGAGCACCGTGGCGATGGCGGCGGCCGAGTTGCGCAGCAGGGCACCGAACGCGAACGCCAGCGCGGCCACGGTCGCCAGGTAGAGCGGGGTGCCCAGCAGGACGCGCAGGTCGCTGGGGTCGGTGAGGTCGATCGAGACGCCGATGGTGTCGAACCACGGCGACGCACCGGCCCAGCCGATCGCGGCGGCCACGGTCATGGCGGCGAAGACGGTGCCGAACAGCACGACCAGCTTGGCGGCCAGGACAGGGATCCGGCGCGGCTCGGCGCTCAGGGTGGAGCGGATCTGCCCGGTCCCGTACTCGCCCGTGATGAGGAGCGCGCCGAGCACGCACACCACGAGCTGGACGAGGAACCAGCCGCCGGTGACGAAGGAGGCGCCGCTCTGCGAGACGCCGCTGCCGAAGTTCAGGGGGTCGGTCGACGTGCCCCAGGTCTGCAGCACGGCGAAGGCGACCAGGAAGGCGGCGGCGACGCCGAGGCTCCACCACGTGGAGCGCAGGCTCCGGAGCTTGATCCACTCGGACGCGACGAGGCGCCCGAAGGTGACCGGTCGCACGGTCGCCGCGCGGCGGGCCGGGGCGAGCGGCGCGGCGGCCGTCGCGGCGCTCACCGCGCGCTCCCGGCGGTCGCGGCGGCGCTCGGGGCGCCGGGGACGGGGCTGGACTGGTACTCGACGTCGCCCGCGGTGAGGCGCATGTACGCGTCCTCGAGGGAGGCCTGCACGGCCGCCAGCTCGTGGACGGCGACGCCGGCCCGCAGGGCCGTGTCGGCGATCGCGGCGGTGGTGCTGCCCGCGACCTCGAGCAGGTCGTGCGCCACGGAGGTCACCGTGGCGCCCTGGGCGGTGAGGGCGCGCTCGAGCTCGGTCGCCTGCGGCGTGCGCACGCGCACGACGTCGGTCTGGGCCCGGGCGACGATCTCCGCGACGGGCGCGTCGGCGATGAGGCGGCCGCGGCCCACGACGATGAGGTGGTCGGCGGTCAGCGCCATCTCGCTCATGAGGTGCGAGGACAGGAAGACGGTGCGGCCCTGGGACGCGAGGTGCCGCAGCAGCGTGCGGACCCACAGGACGCCCTCGGGGTCCAGGCCGTTGACCGGCTCGTCGAGGATCAGCGTCTGCGGGTCGCCGAGCAGGGCCGCCGCGATGCCGAGGCGCTGCCCCATGCCGAGGGAGAACTTGCCGGCGCGCTTCTTGGCGACGCTGGCCAGGCCCGTCATCTCGATGACCTCGTCGACGCGCGCCCGGCTGATGCCGTGCGTCGCGGCGAGCGCCAGCAGGTGGTTGCGCGCCGAGCGGCCGGTGTGGACCGCCTTCGCCTCGAGCAGCGTGCCGACCTCGCCGAGGGGGGCGCGGTGCTGGGCGTAGGGCTTGCCGTTCACGGTGACGTGCCCGGCGGTGGGGCGGTCGAGCCCGACGATCATGCGCATCGTGGTGGACTTGCCGGCGCCGTTGGGACCGAGGAACCCGGTCACCATGCCCGGGCGGACGGTGAAGGAGATCCCGTCGACCGCCGTCTTGTCCCCGTACCTCTTGGTGAGCCCTGTGGCCTCGATCATGGTTGTCCTCCTGCGTTGGGCGTGTGCCTCGAACGTAGGAGCGGACCGGGTGCGGCCGGGACGCCCGCAGGGACCAGATGCGGGATGCCGCGGACTACGCCGCGCGGATGACCTCGCGCGGCGGCGTCCCCCCTCGGGAGGGCGCCGCCGCGCCCCCCCTCGGGAGGGCGCCGCCGCGCCGGGCTCAGGCCGTCGGCAGCGGGCAGGCGACGCCGGTCGAGTGCACCGGGCAGTACCCGTTCGGCACCTTGTGCAGGTACTGCTGGTGGTACTCCTCGGCGTAGTAGAAGCGCCCGGCGTCCTCGGCGGCGCGGATCTCGGTGGTGATCGGGCCGTAGCCGTTGCGGCGCAGCTCCGGCTCGAACGCCTCGCGCGTCGCCAACGCGGCCGCGGCCTGCTCGGGCGTCGTCGGGTAGATCGCCGAGCGGTACTGCGTGCCCACGTCGTTGCCCTGGCGGAAGCCCTGCGTCGGGTCGTGCAGGGTCCAGAACGTGCGCAGCAGCTCCGTCGTGCTCAGCACGGTGGGGTCGTAGGCGACGAGCACGGCCTCGGTGTGCCCGGTCATGCCGGTGCACACCTCCTCGTAGGTCGGGAACGGCGTGTACCCGCCCTGGTAGCCCGCGGCGGTCGTCACGACGCCCGGCAGCTGCCACATCTCCTTCTCGGCGCCCCAGAAGCACCCGAGGGCGACGTACAGGGTCTGGGTGCCCGTCGGCCACGGACCGGCCAGCGGGGTGCCCAGGACCGCGTGGCGCTCGGGCACGGGGTAGGGGTAGGCGTCCCGGCCGCGCAGCGCGCGCTCCGGGGTGACCATCGTGGTGCGCAGTCGCGATCCGAACACGGCGTCCTCCTGGGTGGTGCGGGTGACCTCCGGATCAACCTCGGACGGGGGGCGCCGTGTTCCCGTGTGTCCCTCTAGCCTGGGCCCGTGAGCGACGCACCCCACGACTGGACCTCTGCCGGCTTCTCGACCCGCGCGATCCACGCCGGTTCGGAGCCCGACCCGACGACGGGCGCCGTCGTCCCTCCGATCTACCAGGTCTCGACCTACAAGCAGGACGGCGTCGGCGGCCTGCGAGGCGGCTACGAGTACTCGCGGTCCGCCAACCCCACGCGCACCGCGCTCGAGGAGGCCCTCGCGGCCGTCGAGAGCGGGGCCGCCGCCTTCGCCTTCGCGTCGGGCCTCGCGGCGGAGGACACGCTGCTGCGGGCGGTGCTGCGTCCGGGGGACCACGTCGTGGTGCCCGACGACGCGTACGGCGGCACCTACCGCCTGGTCGCCCGGGTCTTCGGGCCCTGGGGCATCGAGCACACGCCCGTGGACCTGTCCGACCTCGACGCGGTCGCGGCCGCGATCGTGCCCGGACGCACCAAGGCGGTCTGGGTCGAGACGCCGACGAACCCGCTGCTCGGCGTGAGCGACATCGCGGCCCTGTCGGCGCTCGCGCGCGCGGCGGGCGCCGTGCTCGCCGTCGACAACACGTTCGCGACGCCGTACCTGCAGCAGCCCCTCGCGCTCGGCGCGGACGTCGTCGTGCACTCGACGACGAAGTACATCGGGGGCCACAGCGACGTCGTCGGCGGTGCGCTCGTCGTGGCCGACGGCGCCCAGCTGCCGGTCGGGCTCGCGGGACCCACGGGCACGGCGTCGCTGGCCGACGCGGTGGGGTTCCACCAGAACGCGTCGGGTGCCGTCGCCGGGCCGTTCGACGCCTGGCTCACGCTCCGCGGCCTCAAGACGCTCGCCGTCCGCATGGACCGCCACTGCTCGAACGCGGCGACCGTCGCGCGGTTCCTCGCCGAGCACGCCGCGGTCACCGAGGTGATCTACCCGGGGCTGGCGAGCCACCCCGGCCACGAGCTCGCCGCGCGGCAGATGAGCGGCTTCGGCGGCATGGTCTCGTTCCGGGTCGGCAGCGCGGAGAAGGCGCTGGAGGTGTGCGCCCGGACCAAGGTCTTCACGCTGGCCGAGTCGCTCGGGGGCATCGAGTCGCTGGTCGAGCACCCCGGGCGCATGACGCACGCGTCCGTCGCGGGGTCACCGCTCGAGGTCCCGGACGACCTGGTGCGCCTCTCGGTGGGCATCGAGGACGTCGCGGACCTGGTGGCCGACCTCGGCCAGGCGCTCGCGTGAGCGCGCCGCAGACCACCGCGCCGCTGACGAGCGCGGCGGAGCCCGGCGCCGTGGACCGGCGACCGGCGAGCGAGTCGGTGCCGCGCGGGGTGCGCGTCGCCGCGGCGTTCGCGTGGCGCCTCCTGCTCATCTCGGTCGCCGTGGCGGTCCTGGCGATCGTCATGGCCTACACCAAGGTCATCTGGGTGCCGGTGCTCCTGGCACTGCTGCTCACGGTCCTGCTGTCGCCGGCGGTGGACCTGCTCGTCCGGCGCGCCCGGGTCCCGCGGGGCGTCGCCTCGGGACTGGCCGTCGTGGTGCTGCTCGGGGTCGTGACCGGGCTGGTCGTGCTCGCCGGACGCGAGATCGCCCAGGGCGTCGGTGAGCTGTGGACCCAGGCGCAGGCCGGTTTCGACGAGCTGCTCGGCAGCCTCGCGGCGAGCCCGCTCGGGGTGGACCAGGCGCAGATCGACGCCTACCTCGACCAGGCCCAGGACCAGCTCAGCGCGAACAGCGGCACGCTCGTCTCGGGCGCCGTCTCCGTGACGACCACGGTCGGGCACGTGCTCGCCGGCGCCGTGGTCACGCTGTTCTGCCTGTTCTTCTTCCTCAAGGACGGCTCGCTGATCTGGACCTGGATGCTTCGCCTGCTGCCGATGCGGTCGCGCGAGGCGGCGTTCGAGGCGTCGCGACGCGGGGTGATCACGCTCGGCGCCTTCACGCGCACGCAGATCCTCGTCGCCGCGATCGACGCGGTCGGCATCGGCGTGGGCGCCGCGATCCTCGGCATCCCGCTCGCCCTGCCGCTGGCGGTGCTCGTCTTCCTCGCCAGCTTCATCCCGTTCGTGGGCGCGATCGCCACCGGTGCGATCGCGGTGCTCGTGGCCCTCGTGGACCAGGGCGCCGGCACGGCGCTGATCATGCTCGCCATCGTGCTCGGCGTGCAGCAGCTCGAGGGGCACGTGCTCCAGCCGCTCCTGCTCGGCCACGCGGTCTCGCTCCACCCCGTCGCCGTGCTCCTCGGGGTGACGGCCGGCTCGCTGGCCGCGGGCATCGTCGGGGCCCTCTTCGCCGTGCCGCTGCTGGCCACGCTCAACACGGTCGTGCTCTACCTGCACGGGCACGACAAGTTCCCCTCCTTGGGGCGCGACGAGGCGGGGTTCGCGGCGCGGATGCGCCGGCTCAACGGGGGCCCGGTCGACGACCCGGGCGTGGCAGCCTGAGGTCATGAGCACGCAGGCGAGCAGCAGCCGGACCGTGGACCCCGTGGTGCCGGCCGACGTCGTCGCGGCGGCGTCCGTGCTCGACGGCGTCGTCCTGCGCACGCCCGTCGAGTCCAGCCGCGCCCTGAGCGACCTCGCCGGCGGTCCCGTGCTGCTCAAGTGCGAGAACCTGCAGCGTGCGGGGTCCTTCAAGATCCGCGGCGCCTACGTGCGGATGTCCCGCCTGACCGCCGAGGAGCAGGCGCGCGGCGTGGTCGCGGCGAGCGCGGGCAACCACGCGCAGGGCGTCGCCCTGGCGGCCCGCCTGCTCGGCGTCGACGCGACCGTCTACATGCCGGTCGGCGCCGCGCTGCCCAAGGTCGCCGCGACGCGCCAGTACGGCGCGGCGGTCGAGCTCGTCGGCACCAGCGTCGACGAGGCGCTCCTGGCCGCGCGCGACCACGCCGACCGCACCGGTGCGGTGCTGATCCACCCCTTCGACCACGCCGACGTCGTCGCGGGGCAGGGCACGATCGCGCTCGAGATCCTCGAGCAGGTGCCGGACGTGCGGACCGTCGTGGTGCCGGTGGGCGGCGGCGGCCTCGCGGCGGGCGTCGTGGCGGCGCTCGCGGACCGGCCGGACGTCGAGGTCGTGGGCGTGCAGGCCGCTGGGGCTGCCGCCTACCCGGCCTCGCTCGCGGCGGGCCGCCCCGTGCCGGCCGAGCGCCTGAGCACGATGGCCGACGGCATCGCCGTCGGCCGTCCCGGCGACGTGCCGTTCGGCCTGCTGCACGCCCACGGCGTGCGGGTGCGCACGGTCTCCGAGGAGGACCTCTCGCGGGCCCTGCTGCTGGTCGCGGAGCGCGCGAAGATGCTCGTCGAGCCGTCCGGCGCGGCCGGGGTCGCGGCGCTCATGGCGGGCCTCGAGGTGCGCACGCCCGCCGTGGTGGTCCTGTCCGGCGGCAACATCGACCCGCTCGTGCTGCTCCGCGTGGTGCGCCACGGGCTGGCGTCCGCCGGGCGCTACCTGCAGCTGCACGTGCGCGTCGACGACCAGCCCGGGTCGCTCGCGGCGCTCCTGGGCGACCTCGCCGCGACGGGTGGCAACGTCATGCACGTCGGGCACGTGCGCACCGGCGTCGACCTGACCGTGGACGAGGTCGAGATCGGCGTCCAGGTCGAGACCCGCGGTCCCGAGCACTGCGCGCAGGTGCTGGAGCACCTGCGGGGCCTGGGCTACCGGGTCGTCGCGGGCTGAGCCACCGCGGACCTGCCGTCGGCGCACGACGGCGTGACGGTGTGCGGGTGGTGGCCGCTCGGTCGCGGTTCATGGGCGGCCATGCGCCTAGCGACGACGCCGCCGGACGGACCCCCGTGGGGGACGCGTCCGACGGCGTCGGGGTCGTGCGGTGCCGGCGCCCGGTGGGGCGCCGACGGTCACGGCTGGTAGGGCGTGGCCTCGTGGATCTCGACCGAGATCTGCTTGCCGTTCGGCGCCGTGTACGACGTCGTCTCGCCGCGCGAGCGGCCGACGATCGCGGCACCCAGGGGCGAGCCGGCGCTGTAGACGTCGAGGTCGGTGCCCTCGGCGACCTCGCGCGAGCCCACGAGGAAGCGCATGCGCTCACCCGCGACGGTCGCCTCGACGACCATGCCCGGCTCGACGACGCCGTCGTCCGGCGGCGCCTCGCCGACGCGCGCGTTGCGCAGCATCTGCTGGAGCTGGCGGATGCGGGCCTCCTGCTTCGCCTGCTCCTCGCGGGCGGCGTGGTAGCCGCCGTTCTCCTTGAGGTCGCCCTCGGAGCGCGCCTCCTCGATCCGCGAGGCGATGTCCGTGCGGCCCGTGGTCGTCAGACGGTCCAGCTCGGCGGCGAGGCGGTCGTGCGCCTCCTGCGTCAGCCAGATGACGGACGTGCTCGTCTCGGTCACGATCGCTCCTTCCGTGGTGCGTGCGTGGGCCTGCGGCCCACGGTCAGGCTGCGGGGGGCCGCAGACGTGGTCGTTCGGCAGATCTGCTCGTTCGGGGATCCGGCGC
Organism: Actinotalea sp. JY-7876; assembly: GCF_014042015.1. Classification (NCBI taxonomy): domain Bacteria; kingdom Bacillati; phylum Actinomycetota; class Actinomycetes; order Micrococcales; family Cellulomonadaceae; genus Actinotalea; species Actinotalea sp. JY-7876. Next base: position 909,195 of record NZ_CP059493.1, read on the forward strand.
CCGTCCCGACCAGCCGACTCACGGCGGCGCCGTGAGGGCCACGGTGCGCGACGCTGCGCCGGGACATGGGGGCGTGGAAACGACGATTGTAGCAAGGCGGCGCGTGAGCGCCGCTCAGGGGGTCCAGCAGCTCTCGACGACGCCCGTCACCGCGGGCTCGGACACCGCCACGGTGCTCGCGAGCCGCACCGTCCGGGCCTCGGCCGGGCCGATGTCGACGACCACGACGCCGACCTGGGCGTGCTGCTGGTTCAGGGCGTGCAGCCGGCACCGGACCTCGACGGAGGGGTCGGGCCGGATGACGTCGTAGACGATCTCGATGTCGCCGTCGCCGACCGTGAAACCGACGTCCTTCCAGGTCACGGGCTTGGCGCCCGCGCCGAGCCCGGTCCAGACGGCGAGGGCGACCGCTCCCAGCCCGAGCAGCACCACCAGGGCGCGCTGGAGGCGGCGCGCCCCGGGTCCGGGCGTCGTGCCGTAACGGCCGTCGGGGGGCGTGGTGCCGGTCGTGGACGTGATGCTCACCTCGGCGAGGTCGGGCGTGGTGCGACGTGTCGTCGCCGTGCGTCACCATTGTCCCCGGTGCGAGAGGCTGGTCGGACCGCGACCGGACCCGCACGACCGAACGAGGAGGCACGTCCGTGAACCACGCCCCAGGCACGAGCGCCGCGGGAGACGAGCCCGGGCCCGCCGGCTCCGGCGCGGCGCCCCGGGCGGGCCTGCGCCTCATGGCGGTGCACGCGCACCCGGACGACGAGTCGAGCAAGGGCGCCGCGACGACGGCCATGTACGCCGCGCAGGGCGCCGACGTGCTGGTCGCGACGTGCACGGGCGGCGAGCGCGGCAGCATCCTCAACCCCCGCTACGGGCACGTGCACGCGTCGCTCGAGGAGATGGCCGAGGTCCGCCAGGTCGAGATGGCGGCGGCGGCCGCCGCCCTGGGGGTGCGTCAGCAGTGGCTGGGGTTCGTGGACTCGGGCCTGCCCGAGGGCGACCCGCTGCCACCGCTGCCGGACGGCTGCTTCGGGCTCGTGCCGCTCGAGGAGGCCGCCGAGCCGCTCGTGCGCCTGGTGCGCGAGTTCCGGCCGCACGTGATGACGACGTACGACCCGAGCGGGGGCTACCCGCACCCGGACCACATCATGTGCCACCGGGTCGCGGTCGAGGCCTTCGCGGCTGCCGGGGACCCGGAGCGCTACCGCGACTCCGGTGAGCCGTGGCAGCCGCTCAAGCTCTACTACAACCACGACTTCTCGATCGCCCGCATGCGCGCGATCCACGACGCCGTGCGCGCGGAGGGCCTCGAGTCGCCGTTCGGGGACTGGCTCGCGAGCCGCGAGCTGCGCGAGATCCCCGAGCGCCCCGTCACGACGCGCGTGCCGTGCAGCGACTACTTCCCGGCGCGTGACGCGGCGCTGGTCGCGCACGCGACGCAGATCGACCCCGAGGGCTTCTTCTTCGCGGTGCCGCGTGGCCTCGAGGCCCGCGTGTGGCCGGTCGAGGAGTACGAGCTCGCCGAGTCGCGGGTGCCCACGACGCTGCCGGAGGACGACCTGTTCGCGGGCATCGAGCCGGAGGTGCAGCGATGAGCGCGCACGTCGACGCCCTGGCCGCACCGCACCCCGGCACCTGGGTCGCGAGCGTCGTGGCGACGCCGTCGTCGGAGCCGGAGCTGCAGGAGGGCGTGGACCCGGACAGCGTCACGCCCGGCGTGCTCGGCTTCCTGGTCACCCTGGCCGCGGTCGTCGCGTGCATCCCGCTGTTCCTGTCCATGACCCGCAAGATCCGCGGCGTGCAGCACCGGGGACGTCTCGAGACCGAGGCCGAGGAGGAGCGAGCGGCCGGTGACGGCCCGGCCGGCGGGCCCGCGCGGGACGCCGAGGCCCCCGAGGGCACGGACCCGGGCGGCCCGCGCGGATGACCCCCGTGGCGGTCGCCGGCGTGCCGAGGCGCCCGTGATCCGGGTGCACGCCGTCGCGTTGCGGTCGGACCCGGACCGGCCCACGGCGGCCGCTGCCGCGGTGGCGGCCGTGGAGCGCGCCGCCGACGACGGCGCGGCGCTCGTGGTGCTGCCCGAGTACGCCGTCGCCTTCGACCCGCGCGGGGTGGGGTCCGACCAGGCCGAGCCGCTCGACGGGCCCTTCGTCGCCGGGTTGGCGCGCGCCGCGGCGCGCACCGGGGTGGTGGTCGTCGCCGGCACGGTGCTGCCGGGCTCCCGGCCGGAGCGTGCCGTCAACGCCGTGGTGGCGCTGGGCGCGGACGGGGTCCTGGGTGTCTACCGCAAGGTGCACCTCTACGACGCGTTCGGCCACCGCGAGTCCGAGCGGCTCGAGCCGGGCGACCCGGCTGCGGCGCCGCTCGTCGTGCCCGTCGGTGACCTGCGGGTCGGGGTCCTCACGTGCTACGACCTGCGGTTCCCGGAGAGCGCGCGGCTGCTCGTGGACGCGGGCGCGACGGTGCTCGCCGTGCCGGCCGCGTGGGCCGCCGGGGAGCACAAGGCCGACCACTGGGCCACGTTGCTGCGCGCACGGGCGATCGAGAACACCGCCTACGTCGTGGGCGCGACGCAGCGGGGGCCAGGCGTCGTCGGCGGGCCGGCGGTCGTGGACCCCGACGGCGTCGTGCTGGCCGGCGACCCCGGGCGGGTGGCGGCCGACGACCGCGGCCGGGACGCCGACGACGGGCCGGAGGTCGCCGCCGCCGAGCTCGACGCCGGCGTCGTCGCGCGCGTGCGGGAGCGCAACCCCTCGCTGCGGAACCGGCGCTACCGCGTCGTCCCCGGGGACTGACCGGCGGTCCACGGCGCGGGCCGACCCTTGACACGCGCCGACCCCTCGGCGAGGGTCGGCGGGACAAGCCCCCGGGGAGCGCGTACGCGCTGAGAGTGTGGTCGGACCGCAAGGTCGAGCCACTGACCCGTGGAACCTGACCCGGTTCGCACCGGCGTAGGGAGATGGGCGAGGTGCCGCTGCGGCGGTCGCGACCGGCGACGCCGTGCCGCGCGCTCACCGGGGGCGCCGTGCGCGCACTCAGGAGGCACCATGCCGACCACCCGGACCACCGCACCGACGAGCACCGCACCGACGAGCACCGCACCGACGACCACGGCACCGACGACGAGCGGCGACGTGCCCGACCACGTCCGGGCGGGCGTGGGCCTGCGCCTCACGCTCCTGCCCGCGGCCGACGACGTCGTGCCCCCGATCCTCGGCGCGCTCGCGGCGGCGGCGCTCGAGGTCCCGGGTCTCGAGGTCGCCACCGACGACGTCTCGACGCTGGTCCGCGGACCGGAGCAGGACCTCGCCCGGTACCTCGTCGCCGTGCTCACCTCGGCCGTGGCGGCGACGCCGAGCGGCCACGTCGTGGCCGTGGTGCACCTGTCGCGCGGCTGCCCGGGCGAGCTGGACCGCGTCGCCGGCGAGACCGGGTGCGCCGTCGCGGGTGACCTGCCCGGTGTCGCACCCGTGAGCCTGCCGGCCACCGGCCTGCGCGCGGCGGCCCACTGGGCGCTCTACCCGCTGGGGGTCCCCGACGCGATGGGGCCCATCGAGCGGGCGATCGCGCGCGCCGGGGACGCGGGCACGCTCGCCCGCCCGGAGCACTTCGTGACGCGCCTGGAGGGCGACCTCGCCGACGTGCTGGCGACCGTCGTCGACACGTGGGCCGCCGTCGGCGGCGAGGTGCGGCACGTCGTGAGCCACGCGACCGTGAGCCTGGGCAGCCCGTCCGCCGCGACGGCGGCCGGCCGGTGAGCCCGCGGACCGCGCCCGGCCGCGCCGCGTGGGCGCTGCGGGACATCGTCGTGCTCGCCGTGCTGGCCGCCGTCTTCGGGTTCCTGTACTGGGCGCTGGTCCAGGCGTGGGGCGGCCTGCAGGTCGCCATGGGGCCCCTCGGCGACCTGGCGCAGAACGCGCTCATGGGTGGCTGGATCGTCGTCGCGCCGCTGGCCGTCTTCGTCGTGCGTCGTCCGGGTGCGGGGATCGCCGCCGAGATCGGCGCCGCGTTCGTCGAGTTCGCCTTCCTCGGCTCCCCGGCCGGCCCGACCCTGCTCATCGCGGGGCTCGTCCAGGGCGGCGGCGCGGAGCTGGCCTTCGCCGTGACGCGCTACCGACGCTTCGGGTGGCCGACGTTCCTCGCCTCCGGGCTGACCGCGGTGACGGCGAGCTTCCTGTGGGCCGGCACGACGGCGGACTGGTGGCACCAGGACCACCTCGTCCTGCGCGTGGTCCTGCAGCTGCTCAGCGGGCTGCTGCTCACCGGCGTCCTCGCCAAGGTCCTCGCCGAGGGGCTCCTGCGCACGGGCGTCCTCGACAACTTCCCCGCCGGTCGGGACCGTTGGGACGAGCCGGCGGCCGACGCCGACGCGGCGCCGGCGCGCGCGTGAGCGTCGTCCGCCTGCGCGGGGTGCGGGTGCGGTTCCCGGGTCGGGCCCGGCCGGGCCTGGACGGCGTTGACCTCGATGTCGAGGCGGGGGAGCGCGTCCTGCTGACGGGGCCCTCGGGCTGCGGCAAGTCGACGCTGCTGGCGGTGCTCACCGGCGTCGTACCGCAGGCGGTCGCGGCCCGCGTCGGCGGCGACGTCGCCGTGCTCGGCAGGGACCCCCGCTCGACGCCGGTCCCCACGCATGCGCTCGACGTCGGCTGGCTCGGCCAGGACCCGGCCTCCGGGACGTGCCTGCCGACCGTCGACGCCGAGGTGGCCCTGCCGCTGGAGAACCGCGGCGTCCCGGCCGGCGAGATCCGCGCCCGGGTCCGGCGCGCGCTGGAGGACGTCGGGGCCGCGCACCTCGCGGGACGCCGCACGGCGCGCCTGAGCGGGGGAGAGCAGCAGCGGGTCGCGCTCGCGGCGGTGCTGGCGGGCGACCCGCGGCTCCTCCTGCTCGACGAGCCGACGTCGATGCTCGATCCGGTCGGGGCCGCGCGCGTCCACGCCGCGCTCGCGCGGCAGGGTGGGCGCACGACGCTCCTGGCGGCACACCGGCGGTCCTCGGGGGCGTGGCTGCCGACCCGCGAGGTCGGGTTCGACGGGTCCGGCCGGGTCCGGTCGGGCGGTGCCGTCCGCGACACGGTGCCGCCCGCGCCGGTGCGCACCGAGCGGGACCGGGGGCGGCCCGGTCCCGCCGTCGTCCGGCTGCGGGGGGCCGGCTGGCACCAGGGCGGCCGGCTGGTGGTGCGGGACGTCGACCTGGACCTGCGGGCCGGCCAGGTCACCGCGGTCGTGGGCTGCAACGGCAGCGGCAAGTCCTCGCTGCTCCTCGGCCTCGCGGGCTTCCTCCCCGGCGTCGGCGACGTCGTCGGCACGGGGGCGGCGCCGCCCGCGCTCGTGCTCCAGCGGCCCGAGCACCAGCTGCTCACCCGGACGGTGGCCGCGGAGGTGGCGTACGGCCTCCGGGACCGGCGCGCGGGTCGGGCCGGGTGGCTCGCGGGTCGCGCGTCCGCCGAGCGTGCCGTCGCGGACGAGGCCCGGGACGGCGTCGTGCGCGAGGCGTTGGCCACCTTCGGGCTGGACGGCCTCGCCGGCGCCGACCCGTTCCGGCTTTCTGGCGGGCAGCAGCGGCGGCTGACGATCGCGGCGATGGCCGTGCTCGACCGGCCCGTGCTGCTGCTGGACGAGCCGACGTGCGGCCTGGACGACCTCCAGGCCGCACACGTCGTCGCGCTGGTCGACGCGCGGGCCGCGCGCGGGACCGCCGTCGTGCTGGCGACGCACGACCTGGCGCTCGCGCGCCGCGTCGCCGACCAGGTCGTGGTGCTGCGCGACGGCGACGTGGTGGCGGCGGGCCCGGCCGACCTGCTCGACGACGACGCGCTCCTGGCGGGTGCCGGGCTCCTCGTCCACGCCGGCGCCGGCGCATGACCTCGGCCGCGGCACGTCCCGCCGCGCCCGCGGGCTGGCTCGCGGGCTGCGACCCGACGGTCCTGCTGGGCGTGGTCGTCGCGCTGCCCGTGGTGCTCGGGCGCACCTTCGACGCCCGGCCGCTCGCGGTGCTCTGGGTGCTGGCGCTCGTGGCCGCCGCGAGCCTCGCGCGCGTGCCGGCGCGGCGCCTCGTCGCCTCCCAGCTCGCGTTCGTCTGGTTCGGCCTGAGCCTGCTCGCGGTCAACGCGGTGTCGCGCGACGGCGAGGTGCTCGCCTCGTGGGCCGGGCTCGAGGTGACCGACCACGGTCTGGCGGTGGGTGCGGCGCTCGCCGTCCGCACCCTGCTCGTGGGCGCGGGCGCCGTGGCCTTCTGGCACGCCACGGACCCCGAGCGGCTCCTGGGTTCGCTGCACCAGGTGGCCCGCCTGCCGGTGCGCGTGAGCTGCGCGATGCTGGCGGCGTACCGGCTGCTGGACGACCTGCCGGCGGAGTGGGCGACCGTGCGCCGGGGTCAGGCGGCCCGTGACCCGCACCGCGTGCGGGACGGCCGGGTGGCGCCCGGGCGCGGCCCGGCGGACGTCGGTCGGGCGGCGTTCACGCTCCTGGCCACGAGCGTGCGCCGGGCCGAGCGCGTGGCCGTCGCCCTGGAGACGCGCGCGCTCGGTGCGCTCCCGCGCGCGCGGCGCACGGTCCTCGTCCGTGCCGGCGTCGGCCGGCGCGACGCCGTCCTGGTGGCGGTGGTCGCCGCGACCCTCGTCGGGGTGCTGCTGGTCCCGGCGTGGTGAGGCCGCGCGGCCCGCGCGGTCAGGCGGCGGCGGTGGTCGCGAGCAGGACCGCCGCGTAGTGGCAGCCGTACCCGACGACCGTCAGCACGTGGAAGATCTCGTGGAAGCCGAACCACCGCGGGCTCGGGTTGGGGCGCTTGGTGCCGTAGACGATGGCCCCGACGGTGTAGGCGAGACCGCCGACGGCGATCAGCCACACGATCGCCGGGCCGTGGGTGGCCTGCCAGAACTGGGGCAGGAAGCCGACCGACACCCAGCCGAGGGCGACGTAGACGGGGACGTAGAGCCAGCGCGGCGCGTCGAGCCAGAAGATGCGCGCGAGGGTGCCGAGCAGCGCGCCGGTCCACGACACGATGAGCAGCACGCGCGCGAGGTCCGGGGGGAGCAGCAGCACCGCGAGCGGGGTCCCGGTGCCGGCGATGATGAGGAAGATGTTGGTGTGGTCGAGGCGTCGCAGGACCGCCGCGACCCGCGGCGACCAGGTGCCGCGGTGGTAGACGGCGCTCGTGCCGAACAGCAGGACGGCGCTGAGGCCGAAGACGGTGTTCGCGACGAGGGCAGGTCTGGTCGGCGACAGCATGAGGAGGACGACGGCACCGACGACGGCGATCGGTGCGGTTCCGGCGTGCACCCACCCGCGCAGGCGCGGCTTGACGGCGTCGGCCAGCTCGGCGGCCATCGATCTCCTTCTGACGCGCGCTTCTGCAGCGAACCGCTGGACTTACGGCACCGTAGGTTAACCCACCCGGCTGGACGCCCCGGGACCGACGTCCCTGGTCCAGCGCCCCGTCGGTGTGCCTGGCGCAGTGCCCACCGTCGGGCGCGTTCCCGGGCGCCCCGGGGACCCGCGCGCCGGGTCGGTCCGCGCGTCCCGAGGGCGGTAGCGTGACTCTCCGGGGTCGTGCCGTCGCGCCGGTACCCGGACGCGGTCCACCACCACCTGACGTACCCGGACGAGGAGCCCATGCGCCTGCCGCACCTTCTCTACGGCGTCTACGAGCGCCGGCTGGCCGCGTCGCTCCCGCCGGAGGCGGTGCCGCGCCACATCGGCGTCATCCTCGACGGCAACCGGCGCTGGGCACGCAGCCTCGGCGAGCGGGCCGCGACGGGCCACCGCCGCGGCGCCGACAAGATCTCCGAGCTCCTGCGCTGGTCCGAGGAGGCGGGCGTCGAGGTCGTCACGCTGTGGATGCTCTCGACCGACAACCTCGCCCGCGCCCGGGACGAGCTCGACGACCTCCTGGCGATCATCCGGCGGGCCGTCGAGGACCTCGCCTCGACCGGGCGGTGGCGGCTGCAGGTGATGGGCTCGCTCGACCTCCTCCCGCCCGAGTTCGCGGCGGCGCTCCGGGACGCGCAGGCGCGCACGGCCGACGTCGTCGGGCTGCACGTCAACATCGCCGTCGGGTACGGCGGCCGGCGGGAGATCGCCGACGCCGTCCGGTCCCTGCTGCGCGAGCACGCGGACAGCGGGACGTCCCTGGAGGAGCTGGCCGAGGCGTTCGACGTCGAGCACATCGCCGCGCACCTCTACACCAAGGGCCAGCCGGACCCGGACCTGGTGATCCGGACCTCGGGCGAGCAGCGGCTCAGCGGCTTCCTGCTGTGGCAGAGCGCGCACAGCGAGTTCTACTTCTGCGAGGCGTACTGGCCGGACTTCCGGCGGGTCGACTTCCTGCGCGCCCTGCGGGCCTACGCGGCGCGCGAGCGGCGCCTCGGACGGTGACCGCGGGGCCGTGACGGCCCTGTGTGACGACTGCGTGAACGATCGCGCCACGCGCGTGTCGCGTGACGTCCGTCACGCGGGCGCGGCGTAGCGTCCGCCGCATCGGACGACGTCCGTCGTCCCTCGGGAGGCGCCCCATGGAGCACACGCTCCGGGAGGAGGGCTCTCGGCCGGCCCTCGGGTCGGCCGACCGGGCCCGTCCAGCAGGGTGTCGGCGCTGGGCCGGCGCCAGGCAGCCACATCGGCGCTGAGGCGCCGGGAGGAGCTCCCGTGAGCCGTACCTTCGTGCTCGACACCTCCGTCCTGCTGTCCGACCCGCGCGCCATCCTGCGATTCGCCGAGCACGCCGTGGTGCTCCCGGTCGTGGTCATCACCGAGCTCGAGGCCAAGCGCCACCACGCCGAGCTCGGCTACTTCGCGCGCGGCGCGCTGCGCCTGCTGGACGACCTGCGGGTGAGCCACGGGCGCCTGGACGAGGCCGTGCCGATCGGTGCGGCGGGAGGCACGTTGCGCGTCGAGCTGAACCACATCGACACGCAGTGCCTGCCCGCGGGCTTCCGGCTCGGCGACAACGACACCCGGATCCTCGCGGTCGCCAAGAACCTCGCCGACGAGGGCGGCGACGTCACGCTGGTCTCCAAGGACCTGCCGCTGCGGGTCAAGGCGTCGGCGGTGGGGCTGACGGCGGAGGAGTACCGGGCCGAGCTCGCGGTCGACTCGGGCTGGACGGGCACCACCGAGCTCCAGGTGGCCGAGCAGCAGATGGCGGCGCTGTGGGAGCACGAGCGGCTCGAGGTCGCCGACCTCGACCTCACCGGGCAGGACCCGGGTCCGCTGCTGGTGCACACGGGCGCCGTCGTGCACTCGCCGCGCGGCTCGGCGCTGGCCCGCGTGACGGCCGACAAGCAGCTCCGGCTCGTGCGCGGCGACCAGGACGTCTTCGGGCTGCACGGGCGCAGCGCCGAGCAGCGGATCGCGATCGACCTGCTCCTGGACGAGGAGATCGGGATCGTGTCGCTGGGCGGGCGCGCCGGGACGGGCAAGTCGGCGCTCGCGCTGTGCGCGGGTCTCGAGGCGGTGCTCGAGCGGCGCCAGCACCGCAAGGTGATGGTCTTCCGGCCGCTGTACGCCGTCGGCGGCCAGGATCTCGGCTACCTGCCCGGGTCGGAGGCCGACAAGATGGGCCCCTGGGCGCAGGCGGTGTTCGACACCCTCGGGGCGCTGGTCTCGCAGGAGGTCGTCGAGGAGGTCATCGACCGGGGCATGCTCGAGGTGCTGCCGCTGACCCACATCCGCGGGCGCTCGCTGCACGACGCGTTCGTCATCGTCGACGAGGCCCAATCGCTCGAGCGCAACGTGCTCCTGACGGTCCTCTCGCGCATCGGGCAGAGCTCGCGCGTCGTCCTCACGCACGACGTCGCCCAGCGCGACAACCTGCGCGTCGGGCGGCACGACGGCGTCGCGGCCGTGATCGAGGCGCTCAAGGGGCACCCCCTGTTCGCGCACGTCACGCTCACGCGGTCCGAGCGCTCGCCCGTCGCGGCGCTCGTCACGGAGATGCTCGAGGGCATCGAGGTGTGAGGCCGGGGTCCGGGCCGCGACGCGCGGCCCGGACCCGGACGGCGGTCGTCCTCAGGCCCGCGGCGGCCGCGTCATCGACATCACGTCGAGGGCCTCGTCGAGCTGGGCCTCGGTGACCTCGCCGCGCTCCACGAACCCGAGGTCCACGACGGCCTGACGCACCGTGACCCCGTGCGCGACGGCGTGCTTGGCGACCTTGGCTGCGGACTCGTAGCCGATCGCGCGGTTGAGGGGCGTGACGATCGACGGCGACGACTCGGCATACGCACGGGCCCGCTCCTCGTTCGCGACGATGCCGTCGACCGTCCGGTCGGCGAGCAACCGCGAGGCGTTCGCGAGGAGCCGGACGGACTCCAGGACGCCCTGCGCGATCACGGGGATCTGGACGTTCAGCTCGAAGGACCCGCTCGCACCGGCCCACGCGACCGTGGCGTCGTTGCCCACGACCCGCGCGGCGACCATGAGCACGGCCTCCGGGACGACGGGGTTGACCTTCCCCGGCATGATCGACGAGCCGGGCTGCAGGTCGGGCAGGAAGATCTCGCCGAGGCCCGTGTTGGGCCCGGAGCCCATCCAGCGCAGGTCGTTGCAGATCTTGGTGAGGCTCACCGCGATGGTGCGCAGCGCACCGGAGAGCTCGACCAGGCCGTCGCGCGCGCTCTGCGCCTCGAAGTGGTCCCGCGCCTCAGTGAGCGGCAGGCCGGTGTCCTCGCGCAGCAGGGCGATGACGCGCTGGGGGAAGCCGGCCGGGGTGTTGATGCCGGTGCCGACGGCCGTGCCGCCGAGCGGGACCTCCGCGGCGCGGGGGAGCGCGGCCTCGACCCGCTCGACGCCGTACCGGACGGCCGCGGCGTAGCCGCCGAACTCCTGGCCCAGCGTCACCGGGGTCGCGTCCATGAGGTGCGTGCGGCCGGACTTCACCACGTGCGCGAACTCCTCGGCCTTGCGGCCGAGCGAGGCGGCGAGGTGGTCGAGCGCCGGGACGAGGTCGCGCACGACGGCGGCCGTCGCGGCCACGTGGACCGACGTCGGGAAGACGTCGTTCGACGACTGCGAGGCGTTGACGTGGTCGTTGGGGTGGACCTCGCGCCCCAGGTGGCGCGTCGCGAGCGTGGCGAGCACCTCGTTGGTGTTCATGTTCGACGACGTGCCCGAGCCGGTCTGGAAGACGTCGACCGGGAACTGGTCGTCGTGGGCACCCGAGGCGACCTGGTCCGCGGCGACCACGATCGCGTCCGCCACGTCCTGCGGCAGCACGCCGAGCTCGGCGTTCGCGCGCGCGGCGGCCTTCTTGATCCGCGCGAGGGCCTCGATGTGACCGCGCTCGAGGCGCGTGCCGGAGATCGGGAAGTTCTCGACGGCGCGTTGCGTCTGCGCGCGGTAGAGCGCGTCGACGGGGACGAGGACGTCGCCCATGGTGTCGTGCTCGACGCGGAAGCCGGCGGGGACGGGGGGGTCGGTGGCGGCGGTGCCCGGGGTGTGGTCGCTCATGCCCTCAGTGTTCCATCGCCCGCGCGGGGCGCGGCGTCAGGGCTCGAGCGTGCCGCGCGACTCGACGATCCGGACGCGGCCCTCGGCGAGCGCGTACTCGAGCCCGACGATCGCGCAGCGGCCCTCGGCGACCGCCGTCGCGAGCCCGGCGGAGTAGCTCAGCAGCATCCGCACCGTGTGCCGCACGTGCTCGCGCCCGAGGTCGGCCGCCGACGGGTGCATCCGCGAGGGGTGGTCGTCGCCCGCGTGCGCCGGGTCGGCGTCCGGGTCCGGCAGCGAGACGATGCTCGGGATCACGCGGTCGACGACGGCGCGCACGAAGCCTGAGGGCATCCGCCCGGTCGCGAGGGCGTCGGCCGCGGCGCCGACGGCGCCGCACGAGTCGTGGCCGAGCACGATGACGAGCGGCGCGCTGAGGATGTCGATGCCGTACTCGATCGAGCCGATCACGGTCGTGTCGACGACGTGCCCGGCCGTGCGCACGACGAAGAGGTCACCCAGCCCGCGGTCGAAGATGATCTCGGCGGCGACGCGCGAGTCCGAGCACCCGAAGACCACGGCGAAGGGGTCCTGCGCGGCGCTCAGGTCGGCGCGGCGGGCGACGTCCTGCGAGGGGTGCAGCATCTCGCCGCGGACGAACCGGTCGTTGCCCTCGAGCAGCGACGTCCAGGCTCCGGCGGGGCTCATCTGGGGCATGGCCAGCATCGTGACACGAGCGCGCCGTGGGTCGCGCCCCCGCCCACGGCGCGGTCACCGGTACGGTCGGGCGGTGGCACGGAGGCACGGGGGGCGTCGCGCGGTCGGCGCCGTCGTGCTGGTCGCGGTCGTCGCCTCGTGCGCGGTCGGCTCCACCCCCCTGGCGCCGCCGTTCGCCGTCGTCCCGCTGTACTCGGACGGCGTCGTGCTGGACCAGGCGGGGGAGCCGCAGCTGGTCCGCGTGGGCGAGACCGCGCGCTCCGACCCGTACCAGAGGGAGCGCCAGGACGCCTGGCTCGAGGCCGGCACCGTGCCGGGACCGGAGCGCTACCGGGGCCTCGCCGAGCAGGCGCTGCGCGACCTCGACGCGCTCGTGCTCGACGACGGGGCGGCGCTCGCCGCGGCGAGCCCGGCGTGGCGGTACGTGTGGCCGCGCGACGCGTCGTTCACGGCCGTCGCGCTCGCGCGCACGGGCCACTCCTCCGACGCCTACGACGTCCTGCACTACCTCCAGCAGATGCAGGACCTGCGCTCGACCGAGGGCGTGTTCGAGGCCCGCTACCGCCCGGACGGCACGGGGGACGTGCCCGACGAGCGGGGTCTGCAGCTCGACGGCAACGGGTGGGTGCTGTGGGCGGTCGCGGAGTGGTACGCCGCGGCCGACCGGGCGACCCGGACCGCGGACCTGACGAGCCTGGCGCCCCTCGTGGAGCGCTCGCTGGCGGCGATCCGCAGCAACGTCGACCCGGTCACGGGCGTCCCGGCCGCCTTCCCCGACTACTGGGAGACGCGGGTCCGGACGCCGACGCTCGGCACGGCCGCCCCGCTCCTGGCAGGGGTGCGGGCCTGCGAGGACGTGGTCGCGGCGCTCGGCCTGCCGCCCACGGCCGACCTCGTCGCGCTGCTGGAGCGGGGCGTGGACCAGTTCGCGCCGCACTACCCGCGCCACCTGGGCGGCACCGCCCAGGACACCGCGGTGGCGTTCCTCATGCCGCCGTTCGCGCCGCTGGACCCGCAGGTGCGGGCGGCGTGGACGGACGCGCAGGCGGAGATGTCGCGGCCGGCGGGCGGCCTCGCGCCCGGCGCGACCTGGAAGCGCGACGGCATCTCGTGGACCCCGACCACGGCCGTCTTCGCCCTCACGGCGGCCGCGTCCGGCGACGTCGACGCGGCGACGGCGCGGCTCGACTGGCTGGAGGAGCACCGGACCGCGCGCGGTGCGCTGCCCGAGAAGGTGCTGTGGGACGGCAGCCCGTCGGCGGTCGCGCCGCTCGCCTGGACGGCGTCGCTCGTGCTGCTCACGCTCGACGAGCTGGACCGGCAGGGCGTGGAGTAGGGCCGCTCTGCGCGGGCCCCTCCCAGGCCTGCGCTCAGCGCACCTCGAGCTCGGCGGCCGTGGGCGGGTTGGCGCCCGGCCGGCTCACGGTGATCGCCGCGATCTCGGCGCACCGGCTGAGGACCGAGCGCAGCGTCACCTCGTCGACGGACCGCAGCGCGGACCGCTGTGCCGCGCCGAGCAGCGAGGCGGACCAGAGTCCGTCGACGAGCCCGCCCATGAACGAGTCGCCCGCACCGACGGTGTCCGCGACCGTGACGGGCGGCGCGGCGACGTCGATCTCGTAGTTCCGCGTGATCGCGGTGGCGCCGTCGGCCCCGCGCGTGACGACGACGACCGCCGGCCCCGAGGCCGCCCAGCGGCGCGCGACCTCGAGCGGGTGGGTGCCGGGCTCCAGCCAGGCCAGGTCCTCGTCGCTCACCTTGACCACGTCCGCGAGCGCGACGACCTCCTCGACGACCGGGCGCGTCTCGTCCGCCGCGGGCATGAGCGAGGGGCGCAGGTTGGGGTCGTAGGTCAGGGTCGCGGACTCGCGGTGCGCCTCGAGGACCCGCAGGACGTCGGGGCCGCCCGGCGTCAGCACGGCCGCGATCGAGCCGGTGTGGACGACCAGCGGGACGGCGGGCGGTGACGCCCACACGTCCGGCACGTGCCAGGAGAGGTCGAACTCGTAGGTCGCCGCGCCGTGGTCGTCGAGTGTGGCCGTCGCGACCGACGTGCGGGGGGCGCTCTCGCTGCCGGGCGCGATCGCGACGCCCGACGCCTCGAGGTGCGAGCGCACCAGGGCCCCGTGGGCGTCGGCGCCGATCCAGGTGAGCAGGTCGACGCCGCGGCCGAGCCGGGCGAGCCCGAGGGCGACGTTCGCGGGGCTGCCGCCGGGGTGCGCGCTGACGCTCCCGTCCGGCGTGCGCACGACGTCGATCAGCGCCTCGCCGATGACCAGGGCGCGCCGCTCGGCGGGCTCGGAGGCGAGCGCGACGATGTCCGCGGGGTCCGGCGTGAACGCGCCCTCCGTCACCTCGTCGTCGATCAGGCCGGCCGGGGGCGTCGCGAGCCCGGCGTCGGGCGCGGCGCCCGGGTCCTCGACCGCGGGGTCGACGACGGTGTCCGGCGTGGTCGTGGGCTGGGTCATGACGCGTCCTCGTCCTCGGGGGCGGTGGTGGCGGGACCTGCCGTGCCTGGCGCCGTGGTGCCAGTTGAGGTGGTGCCGGGTTCCCGGGCGGCGTCGAGCCGGGCGCGCGCTCCGTCGAGCCACTCCTGACAGCGTGCGGCGAGGGCCTCGCCGCGTTCCCACAGCTCGAGCGACCCCTCGAGCGTCTCGCCTCCCGCCTCGAGCCGCGCGACCACCTGCACGAGCTCGTCGCGGGCCTGCTCGTACGTGAGGTCGCCCACCGGGCGGGAGGGGGTCTGCGGCACGGGACCAGTAAACCGTGCGGCGCCGACGTCCGCGGACGTGGGGCCGCCGGGCCGCCTCACGGCCGCGGCGTGGGCTTCTTCGCGCCGCGGGCGGGCGCACGCGCCGGCTTCGGCGCGGCGCCGGCCACCTGCGCGCCGGTCACCTGCGCGCCGGCCACCTGCGCGCCAGCCACCTGCGCGCCGGTCACCTGTGCCGCGAGCTCGCCCTGCGCGACGCGCACCCGCAGGGCGTCGCCCGCGCCGACGTCGTCGGGCGAGCGCACGACCGCGCCGTCGGCGCCCCGCTGCACGACCGCGTACCCGCGCGCGAGCGTCGCCGCCGGCGACAGGGCCCGGACCTGGACCGCGAGCCGTTCCACGTCGGTGTCGGCCGTCCGCAGGGCGTCGTCGAGCGCGCGCCCGGCGCCGTCCCGCCAGCGCTGCACGTCGGCGCGCCGGCCCTCGAGCATGGCCTGCGGACGGGCCAGGCACGGGCGCGAGCGCGTCGCGGCCAGGCGGTCGCTCTCGCGGTGCAGCATCGACGTGAGGGCGCCCCGCAGCCGGTGGCGCGCCTGCTGCACCCGGGCCCGCTCCTCGCCGACGTCGGGCACGATCGCCTTGGCCGCGTCCGTCGGGGTCGACGCGCGGTGGTCCGCGACGAGGTCGAGCAGGGGCGCGTCGGTCTCGTGGCCGATCGCGCTGACCACGGGGGTGCGGCACGCCGCCACCGCGCGCACGAGCGCCTCGTTGCTGAAGGGGAGCAGGTCCTCGACCGAGCCGCCGCCGCGCGCGACGACGATGACGTCGACGTCGGGGCGGGCGTCGAGCTCGGCGATGGCGGCGCCCACCTCGGGGACCGCGCGCAGCCCCTGGACCGCGACCTCGCGGATCTCGAAGCGCACCTGGGGCCACCGGGCCCGGGCGTTGACGACGACGTCGTGCTCCGCCTTGGACTCCCGTCCGCAGACGAGCCCGACGACGCCGGGCAGGAACGGCAGCGGTCGCTTGCGCGACGCGTCGAAGAGGCCCTCGGCGGTGAGCACCCGCTTGAGGTGCTCGATCCGCGCGAGCAGGTCCCCGAGCCCGACGGCGCGGATCTCGTCGGCCTCCATCTGCAGGCTGCCCCGCTTGGCCCAGAACCGCGGCGTGACGTGGACGACGACGTGGTCGCCCTCGCCGATGGTGGTGGACGCCGCGTCGAGCACACGCACGTGCAGGTTGACGGGCAGCGACACGTCGGCGTCGTTGTCCCGCAGGGTGACGAAGGCGAGCGAGGACCCGGGCCGGCGGTTGAGCTGGACCACCTGGCCCTCGACCCAGACGCCGGGCATCCGGTGGATGTACTCCCCGATCCGGGCCGACAGGTGGCGCACCGGCCAGGGCTGCGTCGGCGTCGTCTCCAGGGCCTTGCGCGGCAGCGGGCGCCGGGCCGCGGGCTGCGGCGCGGCCTGGTCGTCGTGCATCACGGCGCGCTCGGTCACGGCCCCAGCCTGCCACCCCCCTCCGACGGCCCCGCGCCGTCTGCCCTCCGACCGCCGGGCACCGCCCGTTGCGCTGTCAGCGCATCCGGCCCACCCGCACCGGTCGGGCGGTGGGGTTTTCGTAGACTGGGCCGGTGACCCCGACCCCCGACGCCAAGCGCGTGCTCCTCGCAGCTCCCCGCGGCTACTGCGCGGGCGTGGACCGTGCGGTGATCGCCGTCGAGAAGGCCCTCGAGCACTACGGCGCCCCGGTGTACGTCCGCAAGGAGATCGTCCACAACAAGTACGTGGTGGAGACGCTCTCGGAGCGCGGCGCCGTCTTCGTCGACGAGACCGACGAGGTGCCGGAGGGCGCGCGCGTCGTGTTCTCGGCGCACGGCGTCTCCCCGGCCGTCCACGCCGCCGCGGCGGTGCGCTCCCTGCAGACCATCGACGCCACGTGCCCGCTCGTCACCAAGGTGCACAAGGAGGCCGTGCGCTTCGCGAGCGACGACTTCGACATCCTGCTCATCGGCCACGACGGCCACGAGGAGGTCGAGGGGACCGCGGGGGAGGCCCCGGAGCACATCCAGGTCGTCAACTCGCCGGACGACGTCGACGACGTCGTGGTGCGCGACCCGGACAAGGTGGTGTGGCTCTCGCAGACGACCCTGTCCGTGGACGAGACGATGGAGACCGTGCGCCGCCTGCGCGAGCGCTTCCCCTCGCTCCAGGACCCGCCGAGCGACGACATCTGCTACGCCACCCAGAACCGCCAGGTGGCCGTGAAGAAGCTCGCCCCGTCGTGCGACCTGGTCATCGTCGTCGGCTCGGCGAACTCGTCGAACTCGGTGCGGCTCGTCGAGGTCGCGCTCGACGCCGGTGCCCGCGCGTCGTACCGCATCGACCGGGCGGCCGAGATCGACCCCGCGTGGCTGGAGGGCGTGAGGACGGTGGGCGTGACCTCCGGCGCCTCGGTGCCGGAGATCCTCGTGCGCGACGTGCTCGACCGCCTCGCGCAGGACGGCTTCGCCGACGTGCAGGAGGTGCGGACGGCCACCGAGGACCTCATGTTCTCGCTGCCGCGCGAGCTGCGTGCCGACCTCAAGGCCGCGGGCCAGGCCCCGCCCCGCCCCACGCGGGGCGCGCGCCGGACGATCGCGGTCGAGCCCGTCTGACGGCTACTCGTCCGTCGTCCCCGACGCCGACCACAGGGCGTCGTCGAGCGCGACGACGCGCTGGCCCGCCGACGCGACGAGCTCCGGCGCCTGGACCTGCCGGGCCACCCGCTCGACCTGCGCGGGTGTCTCCAGGTCCTCGTCGGTGACCTTGAGCTCGGCCAGTCGCCGCGCGCTCACGAGGACGCGCGACTCGAGCGAGCTGACCGAGTCGTTGTAGGCGCGCACGGCACCGTCGAGCTGGCGTCCGAGCCGGCCGACATGACCGCCGAGCGTCGCGAGCCGCCCGTGCAGCTCGCGGCCGAGCGTCAGCACCTCCTGCGCATTGGCCGCGAGCGCCTCCTGCCGCCACGCGTAGGCGACGCTGCGCAGGAGTGCGACGAGGGTCATGGGCGTCGCGAGCACGACGTTGCGCTCCATCGCGTACTCGTAGAGCGCCGGGTCCACCTCCAGCGCCGCGTGCAGGAACGGCTCCGCGGGCACGAACATGACCACGAACTCCGGGGTGGGGGCGAGGTGCTCCCAGTACTGCTTGCCCGCGAGGTCGTCGACGTGCTTGCGCAGGTGTCGGGCGTGGGCCGCCATGCGCTCGCGCCGGACGGCGTCGTCGGTCGCCTGGACGGCGTCGAGGTAGCCGAGGAAGGCGACCTTGGCGTCGACGACGACCTGCTTGCCCCCGCCGAGCCGCACGACGAGGTCGGGGCGGCGCAGTCCCTCGCCGGTCCGGACGCCCCCCTGCTCGACGAAGTCGACGTGCTCGAGCATCCCGGCGGCCTCCACGACCCGACGCAGCTGGAGCTCGCCCCACCGCCCGCGGACCTGTGAGGACCGCAGGGCCGTGACGAGCTGGCTCGTCTCGCCGCGCAGCAGCTCCGACGTCTCCCGCATGGCCCGGACCTGCTCGGCGAGCGCGGCGCTCCCCGCCGCGCGGTGCTGCTCCGCGCTCGCGACGTCGGCACGGATCTGGTCGAGGACCGACGCGATCGGCTCGACGAGCGCCCGCACCGCGCGCTCGCGCTGCGCGAGCTCGCCCGCCTGCACCTGGTGGCTGGCCGCGAGCCGCTGGTCGGCGAGCGCCAGGAACTGCTCGTTGTTCGAGGCGAGCGCGTCGGCGGCCAGGGTCCGGAAGTGGTCGTCGAGCCGTGCGCGCTCGCGCTCGACCAGCGCCTCCCGCTCCAGCGCGAGCCGCCGCTCGGCGGCCAGGTCCGCGCGCGCCTGGCCGAGGGCTGCCGACGACCGCTGCGCCTGCGCGGCGGCTCGCTGGGTCGCGACGAGCCAGCCCACGAGGAGCCCGACGACGAGCGCGGCCAGGGTGACCATGATGTCCATGGCACCACCGTCGCAGCCGCCTCCGACATCGGCCGCACCCGGGGCCGTCGGCACGCGCGGCGCCGGGGGCGGCGGTAGCGTCGGAGCCACGCCCGGCGCAGCGCAGCACGGGGGCAGGAGGCAGCACCGATGACCGCTCGGCCGGTACGCACCCCGCGGCGATGACGGCACCGGCCGAGACCGTTCCGTCGCCGCCGGCGCCCCTCGGCGAACCGTCGGCCACGCCGCTGCCCCAGCCGGACGGCGTGCCGGGCACCGCGCAGCCCACCGCCGTCCCGACGGACGCCCCGGCCCCCAGCCCGGACCCGACGCCGGCGCCGTCCGAGGAGCCCGCGCCCCAGCAGAGCGCGCAGCCCAGCCCGGACGTGCCGACGACCCCGGACCCGAGCCCGAGCGCCACGGTCCCGGCGACGGGCACGGTCACCGAGGTCCCGGCACCGGTACCGCCGTCGGTCACGACGTCGCAGATCCCGACGGCCACCGTCGTGGTCGCGGCGATCGTCCTGGCGCTCGTCGTCCTCGGCCTCGTCCTCCTGCGCCGTCGCTTCGTGGCCGAGGCGGGACGCGCGTCGGCGTCCGGGGACGACGCGACCGGCGCCGGCACGGCCCGGCACACTCTCGGCGCCGACGCACCGGTCGGGGGCGCGTCGCTGGGCGACACGCTCGTCGGCCGCCCGGTCCCCGGGCCCGGGTCGACCTCGACCGCACGCGAGGCCGATGGCACCGGCCCGACGGACGACGCCGAGGTCGTGCGGTTCCTGCTCGACCTCGGCGGCGCGCTCCTGGACGCGGGGGCGCCGGTCGTGCAGGTCGAGGACACCCTGCGACGCGTCGCGCAGGTGAACGGTGCCGGCGGCGTGCAGACCGTCGTCCTGCCGACGGCGCTGGTCGTGTCGCTCCCGGGCGGCGGGGACACGCACACGGCCGCCGCGGGTGCCGGCTCACGGGCCCTGCGCCTCGACCAGGTGCACGGCGTGCTCGAGGTCGCGCAGGACGCGGAGCACCGGCGGGTGAGCGCGCGCGAGGGGATCGTGCGGATCGCCACGACGCTCGCGTCCGCGCCCCTCTACCCGCCGCTCGCGCGCCTCGTCGGGTACGTGGGGCTGTCCGTCGGCATCGCGATGATCCTCGGCGGTTCGCCCAAGGACGTGCTGGTCGCCGCGCTGCTCGGCGCGGGCGTCGCCGCCGTGCAGGTCCGTGCCGGGCGCTGGGGCTCCGCGTACCAGGCGCTCGTGGTGCTCGGGTGCGCGTTCGGCGTGGCGCTGGCGGCGTTCCTCCTGGCGCGGGCGGGCCTCGTCACCGATGCGCGCGTGCCGCTCGTCGCCCCGCTCGTGTCGTTCCTTCCCGGCGCCCTGCTCACGACGGCGTCCATCGACCTGGCGACCCGCCAGATGGTGGCCGGCGCGGGGCGTCTCGCCGCCGGCGCCATGCAGCTGCTGCTGCTCGCCGGCGGCATCACCGCCGCGGCAGGGTTGGTCGGTGTGCCCTCCACCGTCATCGCCGACGCGCCCGGAGGCTCGCCGAGCCTCGTCTGGCCGTGGGTCGGCCTGCTCGTCTACGGCCTGGGGGTGACGAGCCACCACTGCGTGCGGCGCGAGGCGGTGCCGTGGGTGCTCCTCGTGCTCGTCGTCGCCTACGCGGGGCAGGTGATCGGTGGCCTCCTGTTCGGTGGCGTGGTGTCGGCGTTCGTCGGTGCGCTCGTGATGACGCCGGTCGCCGCGATCGCCGCGGCGCGGCCGAACGGCCCGCCGCTGCTCGTCGCCGTCCTGCCAGCGTTCTGGGTGCTCGTCCCCGGTGCGCTGAGCCTGGTCGGGCTCACCGCGTTCGCCAGCGACCAGGGCAGGTCGCTCGGCATCGTCATCACCGCGGTCGCCACCATGGTCGCCGTCTCGGTGGGCGTGCTGTCCGGCGTCGCGCTCGCCTCGGTGATGTGGCGCAGCGCCGAGCGGCGTGCGCTGACGCGACGGGCGCCGGCCGGCGACCGCACGCGCGCCGACGAGAGCGACGTCGGGCGCCCGTAGACTCGTCTCCCGTGGCTCTCACCATCGGCATCGTCGGCCTGCCCAACGTCGGCAAGTCCACCCTCTTCAACGCGCTGACCCGCAACCAGGTCCTGGCGGCGAACTACCCGTTCGCGACCATCGAGCCGAACATCGGCGTCGTCCCGCTGCCGGACCCCCGCCTGCAGACGCTCGCGGAGATCTTCGGCAGCGAGCGGATCGTCCCCGCGGTCGTCTCCTTCGTGGACATCGCCGGCATCGTGCGCGGCGCCAGCGAGGGCGAGGGCCTGGGCAACAAGTTCCTGGCGAACATCCGCGAGGCGGACGCGATCTGCCAGGTGGTCAGGGCCTTCGCCGACGCCGACGTCGTGCACGTCGAGGGGCGGATCGACCCGGCCGACGACATCGAGACGATCAACACCGAGCTCGTCCTGGCCGACCTGCAGACGGTCGAGCGCGCCATCCCGCGCCTCGAGAAGGAGGTCCGCGGCAAGAAGACGGACCCCGCCGTCCTCACGGCGGCCCAGCGCGCGCAGGAGGTGCTCGCCGAGGGCAGCACGCTGTTCGCCGCGCAGGACCGCCTGACCAAGGCGGGCGTCGACCCGGCCGCGCTCCGCGAGCTCCAGCTCCTCACGACCAAGCCGTTCATCTACGTCTTCAACACCGACGACGCCGGCCTCGCGGACGAGGCGATGAAGGCCAAGCTCACCGAGCTCGTGGCCCCGGCCGACTGCGTGTTCCTCGACGCGAAGCTCGAGTCCGAGCTCGTCGAGCTCGAGCCCGAGGACGCGGCGGAGATGCTCGCCGAGTCCGGTCAGGCGGAGGCGGGGCTCGACCAGCTCGCCCGGGTCGGCTTCCACACCCTCGGCCTGCAGACCTACCTCACGGCGGGGCCGAAGGAGGCCCGCGCCTGGACCATCCGCACGGGCTGGACCGCTCCCCAGGCCGCCGGCGTCATCCACACCGACTTCGAGCGCGGCTTCATCAAGGCCGAGGTCATCTCGTTCGACGACCTCGTCGAGGCCGGCTCCATCGCGGCCGCCCGGGCGGCCGGCAAGGCGCGCATCGAGGGCAAGGACTACGTCATGGCCGACGGCGACGTGGTGGAGTTCCGCTTCAACGTGTAGTCGGGTCCGGTACGGCGACGGCTGGAGCACCGGAGACGGGTTGTCTCGTCGACGTCGGCGGCTATGCTGAGCGACGGTGGTTCGCGCCACCGACAGCACTTCCAGGTGACGATCACCTGAATCTTCTCGGAGAGGCCTGACACGTTCGGGACACGTCCGGTTGGGGTGCGGCGCACCGATGCGCCGACTTCATGTGGACGATGCTCGGCATCGGCCGACGAGAGGACAGCACATGCCGTCGAAGGACGAGAAGAACCTCGCTCAGGTCATCGACAAGATCGCGAAGATGGACGAGCCGCGGCGTTCGATCGTGCAGCGCGTGCACGACGTCATCATGACCGCCGCTCCCGACCTGAAGCCGCGGATCTGGTACGGGATGCCGGCATACGCATTCTCGGCGAGCACCCCAGCCCTGGTGACACTGCGCAGCGACGATCGCCTCAACCTCGCGATCACTGAGAAGGCCGACTTCAGGCCCGCTGGCGGCGTGGATGGAGCCCTCATGCCGGCGGCCTGGTACTTCGAGAGCGTCGACGAAGCGACGGAGCAGCGCATCGCCGACATCGTCAGGCAGGTGACTACGCTCCGGCCATGAGCGACGGCGACGCGGTGCAGCTCTGTTGCCTGCTCTGGGCCCGCGAGGGCGAGGCGGCCGGGCTCAGGGAGTACGAGGACCGTGTGCTGGCCCTGGTCCCGGAGCACGGGGGACAGGTGCTCCAGCGGCTCCAGAGCATCGCCGACGGGGGCCAGCCCACCGAGGTGCAGCTCTACCGCTTCCCCTCCCAGGCGTCCCTGGACTCCTACCTCGCCGATCCCCGGCGGCGTGCCCTCGCCGGTGAGCGCGACCGGGTGGTGGGCAGGACGGAGCTCTTCCCTGTCGTCGCACTCGCGGCCTCGGATCGGCCACGAGCTCGAGTCGTGCCCGAAGGCCCGTCGGCAGAGTCCGCGACGCCTGCCTCTCCCAGGGCTTCCTCTGGGTGGGCGCGCGCGAGTGGCACCCCCGCCTGGGTCGCGGGACCCGACCGCCCGGTCCCGGACGACGTCGCGCGGCTCCTCGCCACGGTGCCCGAGTGGTTCGGGCGCGAGGAGTCCAACGCCGAGTACGTCGAGGCGGCCAGGACCAAGGAGACGTGGACGGTACGGGACCACACCGGCCAGGTGCTCGGGGCGACCCTCGTCGACAGGCACTTCCCCCATGTCGCCGAGATCCACCTCATCGTGACCGATCGCACGCGCCACGGGTCGGGCGTCGGGACCGCGATGGTCGACGCCCTCGAGCGGGACGGCGCGGCCCGCGGCGTGCGGCTCCTCATGGTCAAGACGCTCGGCGCCTCGCACCCCGACGCCGGCTACGCCCGCACGCGCCGCTTCTACGAGGCCCGGGGCTTCCTCGCGCTCGAGGAGACGGACCTGTGGGGCGAGGACACCCCCTGCCTGATCATGGTCAAGCCACTGACGTCCTGAGGCGGCGACGCGCGCCGCCCCGGATCGCCCGCCCGGGCACCGATCAGTTCTCCGCGCGGGCCGAGTCGTACCTCCCGCCGGTCCCACCACGGAGGAGCGAACGTGCCACAGCTGCTACGAGTGCAGAACTTCAGCGTCTCGGCCGACGGCTACGGCGCCGGCGTCGACCAGACCCTCGAACGGCCCTTCGGCCAGGCGGACCCCGGCACGCTCCTCGCCTGGGCCATGGCGACCGCGAGCTGGCCGAACCGCACCTCACCGGGCGGCACGCGCGGGCTCGACGACTACCTCACCCGCGACTTCGGCAACAACATCGGCGCCGAGGTCATGGGACGCAACAAGTTCGGCCCGCAGCGGGGGCCGTGGGCGGACCACGCGTGGCAGGGCTGGTGGGGTGACGAGCCTCCCTTCCACACGCCGGTCTTCGTGCTGACCCACCACCCGCGCCCGTCGTTCGCGCGGGGCGAGACGACCTTCCACTTCGTCGGGGGCGATCCCGCCGCGGTGCTCGCGCAGGCCCGCGCCGCCGCTGACGGACGGGACGTGCGCCTCGGTGGCGGCGCCCGGACGATCCGGGAGTTCCTCGACGCGGACCTGGTGGACACGATGCACGTGGCCGTCGCGCCGGTGAGCCTGGGCGCCGGCAGCCGGCTGTGGGAGCACCCCGACGAGCTCGACGACCGGTTCCACCACGAGGCGGTGCCGAGCACCAGCGGCGTCGTCCACCACCTCTTCTGGCGCCGGTGACGCGGCCGGTCCCGGCGGACGTGCGTCGCGCCACGACCGACGACGTCCCCGCGATCCTGCTCGTCCGCGAGCGCGCCATCCGCGTCTCGGCCGCCGAGGTCTACGACGCCGCGACCGTCGACGCGTGGGCGTCCGGCGGCTCGTCCGAGCGCCTGCGGCACCTCGTCGCGCAGGCGCTCGGCGTCGTCGCGACGGTGGACGGGGAGGTCGTGGGCTGGGCGTGCCTCGAGGGCGAGGAGGTCCAGCAGCTCTACGTGCACCCCGAGCACGGCGGCCGGGGCGTCGCCCGCGCCATGTACGAGGCGCTGGAGCGCGCTGCGGTCGACAGCGGCACGGTCCGGCTGCGCACGACCGCGTCCCTGCGGTCCGCGCCCGCGTTCGACCGGTTCGGCTTCACGGAACGCTCGCGCGGGCCCGAACCGTTCCCCGGCGGGCCCGTGGAGGTCGTGCGGATGGGCAAGGAGCTCCGCGACGGCCCCGGTCCCACGGCCCCTCGGACGTCACCGGGAGGTCACCGGAAGATGTCCGGGATGTGACGTCCCGCACGCGATCATGGCTCGTGTACCGCACGACGGTCCCAAATCTCACATGTCGAGACCTACTGCCCAGTATCAAATGGGTAACGATCAGCGAGCGCTTACCCGCGCGTCCCGGATGTCGGGATTTCAGGTTGTACGGTTGCGAAATCCACGGTGGACGACCTGCGCGCCCGAGCATCCCTCAGTGCCCGCACCGGCCGACCCCACATCCTTCCCAGGAGGAACATTGAGGATCTCACGCAGGCTGGCGGCAACCGCCGTCGTCGCCGCGAGCGCGCTCGTGCTCGCCGGCTGCTCCGACGCCGGAGACAACGGCGAGAACGGCGGTGACGACGACAACGCCGGTATCAACACCGAGACCGCCGTCAACATCGCCTGGAACCAGCCCTTCTTCTCGTACAACAACAACAGCGCGACGGGCAACGCGACCGCCAACACGGTCGTGAAGTACCTGGTCGCGTCGTCGTTCAACTACTACGACGCCGACCTGAACCTCGTCCAGGACGAGTCGTACGGCACGTACGAGAAGACGTCGGACGACCCCCTGACGGTCGAGTACACGTTCGCCGACACCGCGGTGTGGTCGGACGGCGTGGAGCTGGACGGCCGCGACTTCCTCCTGGAGTGGGCCGCTCAGAGCCAGACGTTCAACAACGTCGAGGCCGAGACGGACGAGGACGGCAACGTCCTCAACCAGGAGGCGCTGGACGCCGGCGTGTACTTCGACGCCGTCTCCGCCTGCATGCCCCTGGTCGAGGAGACCCCCGAGGTCGACGACAAGAAGATCACGTTCGTGTGGTCCAAGCCGTTCGCCGACTGGGAGGTCTGCTCCACCGGCCCGACGCTGCCGGCGCACGTCGTCGGTCAGCGCGCCCTCGGCATCGAGGACGCCGAGGAGGCCAAGCAGGCGGTCGCGGACGCGATCACCGAGGGTGACGTCGACGCGCTGTCGAAGATCGCCAAGGTCTGGAGCCAGGACTTCAACTACACCGAGCTCCCGGACGACGAGGGCCTGTACCTCTCCTCGGCCGCGTACGTCATGTCGGAGTTCGTCACCGACCAGTACATGACGCTCGTCGCCAACGAGAACTACGAGGGTGACCTCGAGGCGCAGATCGAGACGGTCACCATCCGCTGGAACGGCGACCCGATGGGCCAGGTCCAGGCGCTGCAGAACGGTGAGGTCGACCTCATCAGCCCGCAGGCGACCGCTGACGTCCTGACCGCTCTCGAGGAGATCGAGGGCGTCGAGATCGTCACGTCCGACGAGGGCACGTACGAGCACGTCGACCTCCAGATGGGCAACGGCGGTCCGTTCGACCCCGCCGCCTACGGTGGCGACGCCGAGAAGGCCAAGGCCGTGCGCCAGGCGTTCCTCATGACGATCCCGCGTCAGGAGATCGTCGACACGCTCATCAAGCCGCTCAACCCGAACGCGGAGCTGCGCAACTCGTACACCGTCGTCCCCGGCTCGCCGATGTACGACGGCATCACCGAGGCGAACGGCATGGAGACGCTGTACGCCGAGCCGGACATCGCCGGTGCGCAGGCGCTGCTGGCCGAGGCCGGCGTCACCACGCCGGTCCCGGTGCGACTGCTGTTCGACCCGGACAACACGCGCCGCCAGAACGAGTACGAGCTGATCGCGGCCTCTGCGGCCGAGGCCGGCTTCACGGTCACCCCGTACCAGGTCCAGGTCGACTGGGGCACCGACCTGTCGAACTCCCCGGCGTTCTACGACGCGGCCCTGTTCGGCTGGCAGTCGCAGTCCACCGCGGTCTCGGAGTCGCAGGCGAACTACATCACCGGCGGGGGCAACAACTACTACGGGTACTCCAACCCCGAGGTGGACGAGCTGTACTCGCAGCTCGAGGTCGAGACCGAGGTCGAGGCCCAGGAGGAGCTCCTCGCCCAGATCGAGACCCACCTGGTGGACGACGCGTTCGGTGTGACGATCTTCCAGTTCCCGGGCGTCACCGCCTGGAACCCGGAGAAGATCTCCAACGTGAACAAGATCTCCATCTCGCCGACGATCTTCGCCGGCTTCTGGGAGTGGGCGGCCGGCGGCAGCGCCGCCGAGTGACCTGCTGACACACACCCTGGCCGGGGGCGGGCGGTTGTCCGCCCCCGGCACCAGGACGTCACATCCCTGACCGAGGGCGCCGGGGCGACCACCCCGGCGCCCTCGGTCGTGTGACGCCGCGCACGTCCGACGCCCGGACCGTGCGGATCGCCGTACCGCTGCCGTTAGGATCACCGGCTGTGGCGGCGACGTCACCTTGTCGACTGCGAGGACCTCCCCCGTGCTGACCTTCCTCACCCGCCGCGCACTGGCCGGCCTCGTCACGCTCTTCGTGGCGATCTTCCTGATGTACCAGCTCGTCAACCGCGCCGTGGACCCCCTGGCCGACCTGCGCGAGAGCGCGGCGGCCAACAAGCAGCAGATGATCGCGCAGCGCACGGAGCTGCTGCAGCTGGACGTGAACCCCGTCGTGCGGTTCTTCCAGTGGTTCGCGAACGTGCTCACCGGCGACTTCGGCGTCGCGTGGCGCTCGGGCGAGCCGGTCAGCAAGCTGGTGCAGACGGCGATCGGCTCCACGCTCGAGCTCGTGGTCGCCGCGACGCTGCTCTCCCTCGTGCTCGGCGTCATCATCGGCATCATCTCCGCGCTTCGGCAGTACAGCGCGTTCGACTACCTGATCATCTTCCTGTCCTTCCTGCTGTACTCGCTGCCCTCGTTCTGGGTCGCCGTGCTCCTCAAGCAGTGGGGGGCCATCGGCTTCAACGACTTCCTGCGTGACCCGCGCTTCAGCGGCCTCGCCATCGCGGTGCTCGCGGTCGTGGCGGGTGTCTTCTGGATGCTGGCCGTCGGCGGCACCGCGCGTCGCCGGGCCCAGACGTTCGCCCTCGCGGCGGCGGCGACCGCCGGGATGCTGCTGTTCCTGCAGCTGACCGACTGGTGGCTGCACCCCCGCATCGGCCCCGTGCTGCTCCTGGTCCTCGGTGGCGCGGTCGCCCTCGCGGTCACCGCGGTCTCTGCGGGCCTGCAGAACCGGCGCGCGCTCTACGCCGCGCTCACGTCCGTCGCCGTCGGCGTGGCGCTGTACTACCCGATGCAGCAGGTCTTCCGGGCCATCGGCGAGTCCCACCTGCTCATCGCGGGCCTCGGTCTGCTCACCGTCGCCGTGGGCGTCGGGATCGGCTACGCGTTCGGCGGACCGGACCGGGGCGTCTCGGCGCGCACGGCGGCGATCACGGCGTTCGTCGTCGGCGGGCTCATCTTCCTCGACCAGGTGATGAAGGTCTGGCCGGCGTACTTCGACGCCCTGGGCGGCCGGCCCATCCCGACGTTCGGTGACCGGACGCCGAACCTCGGCGGCAACTACTGGGTGCAGGTGCTGGACTCCTTCACCCACCTGCTGCTGCCGACCCTGACCCTCATCCTCATCGCGTTCGCGGCCTACACCCGCTACTCGCGCTCGAGCATGCTCGAGGTGATGAACCAGGACTACATCCGCACGGCTCGTGCCAAGGGGCTGCCCGAGCGGCTCGTCGTCGTGCGGCACGGCTTCCGCAACAGCCTGATCCCGCTCGCGACGATCGTGCCGATCGACATCATCACGCTCATCGGCGGCGCCGTCATCACCGAGGCGGTCTTCGCACGGCCAGGTATGGGGCAGCTGTTCATCACGTCGCTGCGCGACGCCGAGCTCGAGCCGGTGATGGCCTACCTCTTGATCACCGCCTCCTTGGCGATCATCGCGAACATCGTGGCCGACATCATCTACGCGGCCGTTGACCCCCGGATCAGGTTGGAAGCATGAGCACCTCCACGAACCCCGACGAGCACGTCGAGAACGCGATCGAGCTCAAGGAGGTCGCTGGCCTGTCCCAGGGGCAGATCGTCCGCCGGCGCTTCTTCCGGCACAAGGGCGCGCTGGCCGGTCTGACGATGCTCATCCTCGTGGCCGTCCTGGCCTTCTCGTCGGTGGGCGTCGGGCCGATCGACGGCTGGTGGCAGCACGGGGGCCGGGGGCCCATCGTCAACGCCGGCGGCGCACCGACGCTCAGCATGCCCACGTGGCTGGGCGGCTCGGGCTTCGAGATCGGCCAGCACCCCTTCGGGCAGGACGAGATCGGTCGCGACATGTTCTCCCAGGTGATGCTGGGCGTGCAGACGTCGCTCAAGGTCACGCTCGTGATCGGCCTGGTCGCGTGCCTCATCGGCGTGACCGTGGGGTCGCTCGCCGGGTTCTTCCGGGGCCGTGTCGAGACCATCCTCATGCGGACCACCGACCTGTTCATCACGATCCCGACCATCGTCATCGGTGCCGTGATCGGCAAGCTC
Source organism: Actinotalea sp. JY-7876 (assembly GCF_014042015.1). Classification (NCBI taxonomy): domain Bacteria; kingdom Bacillati; phylum Actinomycetota; class Actinomycetes; order Micrococcales; family Cellulomonadaceae; genus Actinotalea; species Actinotalea sp. JY-7876. Next base: position 938,253 of record NZ_CP059493.1, read on the forward strand.
GCCGGCCAGGTCAGCTCGACGCTCTTCGCCGCCGCCATGGGCCTGATCCTGTGGACCGGCCTCGCACGCCTGGTGCGCGGCGAGTTCCTCACGCTCCGCGAGCGGGAGTTCGTCGACGCGGCGCGGGTCGCCGGGGCCAGCAGCCGACGGATCATCTTCAAGCACATCCTGCCGAACGCGGTGGGCGTGATCATCGTCGCGACGACGCTGCTCATGAGCTCGGCGATCCTGCTCGAGACGGCCCTGTCCTACCTCGGGTTCGGCATCCAGCGCCCCGAGATCTCCCTGGGCCGGCTCATCAACGAGTACCAGTCGGCGTTCTCGACGCGCCCGTGGCTCTTCTGGTGGCCGGGCCTGTTCATCATCGTCATCGCGCTGAGCATCAACTTCATCGGTGACGGCCTGCGGGACGCGTTCGACCCGCGCCAGAAGCGCATCCCGAGCGTGCGGGCCATGGCGCGCGCGGGCGCCGGGGCGCCGCGCAAGACCATCAGCACCGACACCGAGCCGGTGCGTCCGTCCGACGGCCGGCCGGAGGGCGGCGCCGACATCGCGCGCCGCCGCGGGGGCCCTCTGTGAGGGCGGCATGCCGCGCGCGGTCACAGCACCCGCGACACCGCTGCCACGACGACGAGGCCGGCGGCGGCGAGCAGCGTCCCCGCGTGCCACGTCACGGTCGGCCGGATGCCGTGCTCCCTGGCGGTCTCCCGGGCGCCGTCGAGATGGCCGGCGGCGCGCAGCTCGGTGAGCCGCTCGTCGATGGCGTCGGCGGCGGCCTCGGCCGGCCCCTGCCGCCCTCGGCGCAGCGGCCGGGCGGTGTCGCTGGAGCGGGGCGCCGCCCAGGCGGTCCACTCGCCGGAGGTCGTGCGCACGACGAGGTTCCACCGCACGTCGGCGCCCTCGACGGTCGGCCACGGGATGCGGACGGTCCGCAGCACGTTGCGGATGACGATCTCGCCGTCGGACACCTCGACGGCCGGCCGGGCGAAGAGCGCCCAGACGGCCAGCACGGCGAGGCCGGCGAGCGCCGCGCCGAGCACCAGGTCGCGGACCGCGACGGAGCCCGCGAGGCCCGCGACGGCGACGACGGCCGCCACAGCGGTGAGCGCGGTCAGGACGCGGCCGTAGCCGGAGGAGAACACGGACTCGGGTCGCACCGACCCATGCTGGCAGACGCGCGGACCGCCGCGAGCGGGCACGACCCGCTCGCGAGCGGCCGCAACCAGGAAGGATCCTGATCAACGTGGCGATCGACACCTCCCCCGACGGGGGCCTCAAGACCGAGGCGCCCGTGCTGTCCGTGCGTGACCTCCGGGTCGACTTCTGGGTCGACGGCGAGTGGTTCCCCGCGGCGGTGGACATCAGCTACGACGTGCGTCCCGGCGAGGTCCTGGCGATCGTCGGTGAGTCGGGCTCCGGCAAGACGCAGTCGTCGATGTCGCTGCTGGGCCTCCTGCCGTCCAACGGCCGGGCCAGCGGCAGCGCCAAGCTGGGCGACCGCGAGCTCATCGGGATGTCGAGCGGCCGACTGCGCCGGATCCGCGGCAAGGAGATCGCGGTCATCTTCCAGGAGCCGATGACGGCCCTGAACCCCGTGTACACCGTGGGCTTCCAGATCGTGGAGACCCTGCGGGCGCACTTCGAGATCGGCCCGGCCGATGCCCGCGAGCGCGCGGTCGAGCTGCTGCGCCTGGTCGAGCTCCCGGATCCGGAGAAGCGGTTCCACTCCTACCCGCACCAGCTCTCGGGCGGCCAGCGGCAGCGCGCGATGATCGCCCAGGCGCTGGCGTGCGACCCCACCCTCCTCATCGCGGACGAGCCCACGACGGCGCTCGACGTCACCGTGCAGGCCGAGATCCTCAAGCTGATGCGCGACCTGCGGACCCGCATCAACTCGGGCATCGTGCTCATCACCCACGACATGGGTGTCGTCGCCGACATGGCGGACCGGATCATCGTCATGAAGGACGGCCGGATCGTCGAGCAGGGCACGACCGCCCAGATCTTCGGGGCACCCCAGCACCCCTACACGATCAAGCTCCTCGACGCCGTCCCCCACCTGGGGCGGCACTCCGGTCCGCAGGCGCCGCAGGGCACGGCGGCGTCGCCGCAGGACACGATGGCGGAGCCGGCGTCGACCTCGCGCGACATCGTCCTCGAGGCCAAGAACATGGTCATCGAGTACCCGGGCCGCCGCCGTACCGCGGCCTTCCGGGCCGTCGACGGCGTCGACCTGACGATCCGGCAGGGCGAGGTCGTCGGGCTCGTGGGTGAGTCGGGGTCGGGGAAGACCACGATCGGTCGTGCCGTCGTGGGACTCCTGCCCGTCACCGGCGGCGAGCTCACGATCGTCGGGCAGAACATGGTCGGTGCGACGCGCAAGGACCTCATGCCCCTGCGCAGCAAGGTCGGCATCGTCTTCCAGGATCCGGGCTCGTCGCTCAACCCGCGGCTGCCCATCGGGGAGTCGATCGGTGAGCCGCTCATGCTGCACCGCGGCATCAAGGGCGAGGCGCTCAACCGGGAGATCGAGCGACTCCTCGACCAGGTGCAGCTCTCGCGTGCCATGCGCAACCGCTACCCGCACGAGCTCTCCGGCGGCCAGCGCCAGCGCGTGGGCATCGCCCGGGCGCTCTCGCTCGAGCCGAAGCTGCTGGTCGCCGACGAGCCGACGTCGGCCCTCGACGTCTCGGTGCAGGCGACGGTCCTCGACCTGTTCCGCGAGCTCCAGCGCGAGCACGGCTTCGCGTGCCTGTTCATCAGCCACGACCTCGCCGTGGTCGAGATGCTCTCCGACCGGATCGCGGTCATGCACCACGGCCGGCTGGTCGAGGTCGGCCCCACGGACCAGGTGATCAACAGCCCGCGGGACCCGTACACCCAGCGCCTGCTGGCCGCCGTGCCCGTGCCCGACCCGGAGGCGCAGCGCGTCCGGCGGGAGACGCGCGACGCGATGCTCGAGGCGCAGCGGCTCGAGATCCTGCGCGAGGAGGAGGAGGCCGCGCGGCTCGCCGCGCGTCAGGGCACGCACGGCGCGCACGTCGACGGCGGGGACCACCCCTCGGCGTCCGGCATCTGACCCACCCCGTCCCACGACCGGCTCGCCGGTTCGGCACCCGCCGAACCGGCGAGCCGGTCGCATTCCCGGGGTGCGGCGGCCCTTCCGTCGGGCGCGGTTCGGTCGCTCAGGTAAGATTGCTCGGCGCGCCCGACGACGCGGCGCCGGAAACCCCCTTCTTCTGCTGAGATGAGTACCCGCATGCCTGTGCGCTCCGACCTGCGCAACGTGGCGATCGTCGCCCATGTCGACCACGGCAAGACCACCCTCGTCGACGCCATGCTGTGGCAGTCCGGCTCGTTCGGCTCGCACGCCCACGTCGACGAGCGCGCGATGGACTCCGGCGACCTGGAGCGTGAGAAGGGCATCACGATCCTCGCCAAGAACACGGCGATCCGGTACCGCGGCCCGGCGGCCGCCGCGGCGGGGGCGCCCGACGGCATCACGATCAACGTCATCGACACCCCGGGTCACGCCGACTTCGGTGGCGAGGTCGAGCGCGGCCTGTCGATGGTCGACGGCGTCGTCCTGCTGGTGGACGCCAGCGAGGGACCGCTGCCGCAGACCCGCTTCGTGCTGCGCAAGGCGCTGGCCGCGAAGCTCCCCGTGATCCTCCTCGTCAACAAGGTCGACCGCCCCGACTCCCGGATCGAGGAGGTCGTCCACGAGTCGACCGACCTGCTCCTCGGGCTCGCGAGCGACCTGCACGACGAGGTCCCGGACCTGGACCTCGACGCGATCCTCGACGTCCCGGTCGTCTACGCCGCGGCGAAGGCCGGGCGTGCGTCGCTCGAGCAGCCCGCCGACGGCACGCTGCCGGAGAACCCCGATCTCGAGCCGCTCTTCGCGACCATCCTCGAGAAGATCCCGGCGCCCACGTACGAGGAGGGCGCGCCCCTGCAGGCGCACGTCACCAACCTCGACGCGTCCCCGTTCCTCGGCCGTCTCGCGCTGCTCCGCGTCTTCAACGGGACCATCCGCAAGGGTCAGACCGTCGCCTGGGCCCGCGCCGACGGCACGATGCAGAACGTCAAGATCACCGAGCTGCTCGAGACCAAGGCGCTCGACCGCGTCCCCACGGACGAGGCCGGTCCGGGCGACATCGTCGCCGTCGCGGGCATCGCCGACATCACGATCGGCGAGACGCTCACGGACCCGGCCGACCCGCGGCCGCTGCCGCTGATCACGGTCGACGACCCCGCCATCTCGATGACCATCGGCATCAACACCTCGCCGCTGGCCGGCAAGGGCGGCAAGGGGCACAAGGTCACGGCGCGGCAGGTGAAGGACCGCCTGGACTCCGAGCTCATCGGCAACGTGTCCCTGCGCGTGCTCCCGACCGAGCGTCCCGACGCCTGGGAGGTCCAGGGCCGCGGCGAGCTCGCGCTGGCCATCCTGGTCGAGCAGATGCGGCGCGAGGGCTTCGAGCTGACCGTCGGCAAGCCGCAGGTGGTCACGCGGCAGGTCGACGGCAAGGTGCACGAGCCCATGGAGCACATGACGATCGACGTGCCCGAGGAGTACCTCGGCGCGGTCACACAGCTCCTCGCGCAGCGCAAGGGCCGCATGGAGACCATGTCGAACCACGGCACCGGGTGGGTCCGGATGGAGTTCGTCGTCCCCGCGCGCGGTCTCATCGGCTTCCGCACGCAGTTCCTCACGGAGACGCGCGGCACCGGCATCGCCTCCTCCATCGCGCACGGCTACGAGCCGTGGGCCGGCCCGATCGAGACCCGCAACACGGGCTCGCTCGTGGCCGACCGCGCCGGCAAGGTCACGCCCTTCGCGATGATCAACCTGCAGGAGCGGGGCAGCTTCTTCGTCGAGCCCACGGCCGAGGTGTACGAGGGCCAGATCGTCGGTGAGAACTCGCGCAACGAGGACATGGACGTGAACATCACCAAGGAGAAGAAGCTCACGAACATGCGGTCCTCGACGGCCGACAACTTCGAGAACCTCGTGCCGCCGCGCAAGCTGACGCTCGAGGAGTCGCTGGAGTTCGCGCGCGAGGACGAGTGCGTCGAGGTCACGCCCGAGGTCGTGCGGATCCGCAAGGTCGTGCTCGACCAGACCGAGCGCGCGCGCATCACCTCCCGGGCCAAGCGTTCCTGACGCCGCTGCACGGCCGGGCGCCCACGGGCGTCCGGCCGTGCGCGCCGCTGCCCCCACTGAGAGCCTGACCCGATGGCGACGACGACGCGGCGCGTGAGCGCGGGCGGCCTCCTCGCCGTCCACGCCCACCCCGACGACGAGACCCTCAGCACCGGCGCGCTGCTGGCCACGTGGGCCGCGGCGGGCCGCCCGGTCACGGTCGTCACGTGCACCCGGGGGGAGCGGGGCGAGGTCATCGGTGACGAGCTGGCGCACCTGGAGGGTGACGGACCGGCCCTGGCGGCGCACCGCGAGCACGAGCTCGCCGCGGCCCTGACCGCGCTCGGCGTGGCCGACCACACCTACCTCGACGCGCTGGCGGGCGCGCCCGGGCGGATCGAGGACTCGGGCATGGCCTGGCTCGCGGTCGGCAGGGCGGGGCCGGCGCCCGACCGTCCGCCGACGGCGTTCGCCGACGTCCCGCTCGACGTCGCCGCGCGTCCGCTCGCCGCCCTGCTGCTGGACCGGCGGCCCGACGTCGTCGTCGGGTACGAGCCCGACGGCGGCTACGGGCACCCCGACCACGTGCAGGCGCACCGGGTCCTGGCGCGTGCCGTGGACCTGGCCTCCGGCGCCGGCCACGCCCCGACGGTCCTGTGGGCCGCGCTGCCCGAGCCCGAGCTGAGGCGCGCGTACTCGGTCCTCGCCCGGGCGCCCTGGGACGGGATGGCCGCGCCCGACCCCGACGGGCCCCTGCCGTCGGCCGCGGTACCGGTCGCGGACATCGACGTCCGGGTCGAGGTCGCGCCGGTCCTCGACCGCGTGCTGGCCGCGCTCGACGCCCACGCCACGCAGGTCCAGGCGGTGCGCCGCGTCGAGGGCGGCGCCATGGTGGCCGGGCTGGCCCTGAGCAACGCGGTCCTGCAGCCCGTGCTCGCGCGAGAGTGCTACCGGTACCCGCCCGACCGCCGTGCCGCCGCGGCCGGGCGACACGTGCCATGGCCCGACGGCGTCGCGACGGTAGCGTGACCGGGTGATCGACCTGACGGACGTGCGCGTCCTGCTCCGCCTCGCGGGCACCCTCCTCATCGGCGTCGTCGTCGGGGTCGTCGGCACCGCGGTGCACCGGTGGCACGAGCCCTGGGGGCTCGTGCTCGCGCTCGCCACGGTGCTGAGCGCAGGCGTCCTCGTGCGGGCATGGGCGGGCTGGGCCGGCATGCTCGTGCTCGCCCTGGGCATCGTCACGACGGTCGCCGTGCTCGCGATGCGAGGCCCCGGGGGCGACGTGCTCGTCGCCGCCGAGCCCGTCGGCTACGTCTGGTACGGCGGGGCGCTCGTGGTCGGCCTCGCGGCGCTCGCGCCCGCGCGGTGGTTCAGCGACCGGCCCCTGGGCGGTCCCACGGGGTGAGCGGAGACGCCCCGTAGAATCGCGCGCGGCGGGCGTAGGCCCCGCCGCCGCTGCAGGGGGAGACGCACACCGATGACCGACGGACGCACGCTCGACACCGCGCCGCCGACCGACGACGACGCGCCCCGCGAGCCGAGCCCCGCCATGCCGCCCGCGGACGCCGCGGACGCGCAGGAGCGCACCGAGACCGCGCACGCCGGACCGGCCGAGTCCGCCCCCGCCGGGGCGCCGGCCGAGGTCGAGCCGGGCGCCGACGAGCCGATCGCCGACGAGCCGATCGCCGACGAGGCCGGTGCCGACGAGCCGGCTGCTGACGGGGCCGGTGCCAACGAGCCGGCTGCTGACGAGCCGGCTGCTGACGAGGCCGGTGCTGACGAGCCGGCTGCTGAAGCGGCGTCGCCCGACGAGCCTGCTGCCGACGTGGCGGCCGAGGCGGAGGTGGCTGCCGACGAGCCTGCTGCCCACGAGCCGGCCGAGGCGGATACGTCCGCCGGCGAGCCCGCCGAGGCCGAGGCGTCCACTGAGCCTGGCGGCACCGAGCCCTCCGCCGGCGAGCCCGCGGCCGACGAGCCGCGTGCCGAGGAGTCCGCGGTGGGCGAGCCGTCGGCCGAGGCCGCCCCGGCTGCCACCGAGCGGCGGTCCGCGTGGCAGCCGCAGCCGTGGGAGGCGCCCACCGTCGTGATCCCGGCCGCCGCCCTCGAGGACCAGGAGCCCGCGTACGAGCCGGTGACGGCCGCGCCGGGCGAGCAGCGGGCGGACGAGGGCGCCGACGCTGCCGCGCCCGCGGCGTCCGGGCCGGCCGCCCCCGACCAGCCGGGGGCGCCGTCCGGGACGGGCGGCGAACCGACCACGGAGCCGCCGAGCGAGCCCGCCGGCGACCAGACGCAGGTGGTGCCCCCGTCGGGGCCCGACGCCGGTACCCGCAGCGGATCGCCGATCGACGGGTTCGAGGAGGAGACGCGGCGTCGGCGGTGGCCGCGTGCGCTCGGCATCGCGGCGGCCGTCGTCGTCGTCCTCGCCGGGGCGTACGTCGGTGCGCTCTGGTTCTGGGCCGATCGCGTGCCGCCGGGCACGACGGTGGCCGGCGTGGAGATCGGCGGCCTGGACGCCGCAACGGCCCAGGAGACGCTCACCGACGCGCTCGCCGCTGCGACCACGGAGCCGATCCCCGTCGCCGCCGGCGAGAACCGGACCACCATCGACCCCGCCGTCGCGGGGCTCTCCCTCGACGCCCCGGCGACCGTCGCGTCCGTCACGGGCTTCGACCTGCGGCCGCAGCGCCTGTGGCAGCAGGTCTTCGGCGCCGGACCCGCCGCGCCGGTGACCGACGTCGACGAGGACGCGCTCGGCAGCGCGGTCGAGGACGCCGCGGCCGCGCTCCGCGTGGAGCCCGTCGACGGCACGGTCCTGTTCGTCGACGGCCAGCCGGCGACGACCGCCCCCGTCGAGGGGATCGCGATCGACCCCGACGAGGCCACCGAGACGGTCCTCGAGGGCTGGCTCACCGCGGCACGCCCGCTCGAGCTGCCCACGGAGGTCGCCGAGCCGGAGATCGGGCAGGACGAGGTCGACCGCGCGCTCGCGGAGGTGGCCCGCCCGCTCGTCGCGGCGCCCGTCGTGGTCGCGATCGCCGACCAGCTCGCCGAGCTGCCGCCCGACGTGCTCGCGTCGACCGCGTCGTTCGTGCCGGAGGGCTCGCGGCTCGAGCTCGTGATGAACGGCGAGGCCCTCGTCGAGGAGGTCACGGCCCGGACGACCGGCCTGCTCACCAACCCCTCCGACGGCTCCTTCGCGTTCCAGGACGGCGTGCCGGTCATCGTGCCCGGGACGCCCGGCACCACGATCGACCCGGCCGCTCTGGCGTCGGCCGTCGCCGAGGCGGGCACCGGCGCCGACCGCACCGCGCCCGTCGAGCTCGTCCAGGTCGCTCCCACGCAGGGCGAGGCCGAGCTCCAGGCCCTGGGCGTCGTCGAGGTCGTGGGGGAGTTCTCCACGAACCTGACCAACGACTACGTCCGCACCCAGAACCTCATCAACGGCGCCGCGAAGATCAACGGCACGCTGGTCCGGCCGGGGGAGACGTTCAGCCTGATCGAGGCGCTCGGCCCGGTCGACGGCGCCCACGGCTTCCACCAGGCGGGGGCCATCGTCAACGGCCTCCACCAGGACGCGTGGGGCGGCGGCCTCTCGCAGCTCTCGACGACGACGTACAACGCCGCGTTCCTGGCGGGCTACGAGGACGTCGAGCACAAGCCCCACAGCGAGTGGTTCAGCCGCTACCCCGAGGGTCGGGAGGCGACGATCTTCATCCCCACGCTCGACATGAAGTGGAAGAACAACACGCCCTACGGCGCGCTGGTGCAGGCGTGGGTCGGGGACGGCAAGACGCACGTGCGGATCTGGAGCACCAAGTACTGGACGGTCGAGCACAGCACGAGCGCTCGTTCCAACCAGGTCTCGCCGACGACGACGTACTCCCAGGACCCGCGCTGCGAGCCGCAGTCGGCCGGCAACGGGGGCTTCCGGGTCACGGTGTACCGGAAGGTCTCGCGCGACGGCGTGGTCCACGAGGAGCGGTCGTGGCCGGTCACCTACCGCCCGCAGAACCAGGTCGTCTGCGGGCCGCCGCCCGCCGGCTGAGCCGCGTCAGTCGCCGCGCGGCCGCTCCCGGCGCGCCGGCGCGGGCGGGACGACCTTGCCCAGCGCGATGTCGGGCGCGGGCACGTCCACGTCGCCGCGGCGCGTGCGCACCACCACGTGCGCCGCGTCGGCCGCGAGGAGCTCGCCCAGCACGTCGGTGAAGCCACCCTCGGGCAGGCGGCGCCGGACGACGACCCGCGCGCCGACGGGCCACGCGGTCCACGGACCGGGTGGTGGGCCGGGCGGCGGAGAGGGGGGCACGTGGGGGATACTAGGCGCGGCGCGCCAGCGCCCACCTCGCCGACCAGGCAGCCGCCTCTGGAGGGACCACCAGTGACCTACGTGATCGCCCAGCCGTGTGTGGACGTCAAGGACAAGGCCTGCATCGAGGAGTGTCCGGTCGACTGCATCTACGAGGGCAAGCGGTCGCTGTACATCCACCCCGACGAGTGCGTCGACTGCGGCGCGTGCGAGCCGGTCTGCCCCGTCGAGGCCATCTACTACGAGGACGACGTCCCCGGGCAGTGGAGCGAGTACTACAAGGCCAACGTCGAGTTCTTCGACGTCCTGGGCTCGCCCGGTGGCGCCGCCAAGCTCGGCGAGATCGACCGCGACCACCCGATCATCGCCGTGCTGCCGCCGCAGAACGGCACCGCGTGAGCACGACGCTGGCCCGCCGGCGCGCGACCGGGCGCCGGGCGGTCTGAGTGGGCCTGCGCACCACCGACCTGCCCGAGTTCCCCTGGGACACGCTCGCGCCGTACGCGGCGACGGCGCGTGCCCACCCCGACGGCATCGTCGACCTCTCGGTCGGCACCCCCGTCGACCCCACCCCCGCCGTCGTCCAGGACGCGCTCGCCGCGGCCGCCGACGCGCCGGGGTACCCGACCGTCCACGGGCCTGCCGCCCTGCGCGAGGCCGTCGCCGCCTGGTACGCCCGCCGCCGCGGCGTCCCGGACCTCGACCCGGCCGCCGTCCTGCCCACGGTGGGCTCCAAGGAGCTCGTCGCGTGGCTCCCGTCGATGCTCGGCCTCGGCGCGGGCGACGTGGTCGTCCACCCCGAGACCGCCTACCCGACCTACGACGTGGGCGCGCGCCTCGCGGGCGCGCAGCCGCTGCCGGCCGACGACGTCGCCGCCTGGGCCGACCGCGGCGACGTCCGCCTGGTGTGGGTGAACTCGCCGGGCAACCCCACGGGTCGCGTGCTGGGCGTCGAGCAGCTGCGCGAGGTCGTCGAGGCCGCGCGGCGCATCGGCGCCGTCGTGGCCGGCGACGAGTGCTACGCGCTGCTGCCCTGGGAGCGCCCCTGGACCGCGGACGGCGTCCCGAGCGTCCTCGACCCCCGCGTCACGGGTGGCAGCCACGCGGGCGTGCTCGCGGTGCACTCGCTGTCGAAGCAGTCCAACCTCGCCGGGTACCGCGCGGCGTGGGTGGCGGGCGACCCCGCTGTGGTCGCACCGCTCGTGGAGCTGCGCCGCCACGCCGGGATGATGGTGCCCGCGCCGGTCCAGGCGGCCATGATCGCCGCCCTGTCCGACGACGCGCACGTCGACGCCCAGCGTCAGCGGTACCGCCGTCGTCGCACGGTGCTGCGCGACGCCGTGCAGGCCGCCGGTCTGGAGGTCGACGGCTCCGACGCCGGCCTGTACCTGTGGGCCCGGGCCGCCGGCGCGGGCCAGGACTGCTGGGGGACCGTGGCGGACCTCGCCGACCTCGGGATCCTGGTCGCGCCGGGAGCCTTCTACGGCCCGGCGGGGGCGCGGCACGTGCGCATCGCCCTGACCGCCTCCGACGACGACGTCGCGCGCGCGGCTGCTCGCCTCACCGGGGCCTGAGGCGCTACGCTTGACCCAGATTTGACCCCACCAAGAGGATTCGGCGGGGTGGGGAGCCCGCGCGAGGCCCGTCGCACCGGCCCGGTGTGACAGGCATCACGCCGCTCTCGGGACGTTCGGCCCCTTCTCGATGAGGTGGCCGGCGCACGTCGCAGGTACCGTCATCCTGGCCGACGAGGGCCATCACGCACGTCAGGACTGCTACGCCGAGGTACACCCCAGCGTGCGGTCCCCTCGAGGAGGAACCCCATGACCGAGACTGCGACGAGCCGGACCAGCCCCGTCGAGCTCAAGATCGGCGAGAAGAACGTCGAGCTCCCCGTGGTCGACGCCGCGATCGGCAACGACGGGATCGTCGTGTCGTCGCTGCTCAAGCAGACCGGTCTGGTGACCGTCGACCCCGGCTTCATGAACACCGCGTCGTGCGAGTCGGAGATCACCTACATCGACGGCGACGAGGGCGTCCTGCTCTACCGCGGGTACCCGATCGAGCAGCTCGCCGAGCAGTCGTCCTTCCTCGAGGTGGCCTACCTCCTGACGCACGGCGAGCTCCCGTCCGCGGACCAGCTCTCCGGCTTCGTGGAGCGCATCGAGCGCCACACGCACCTGCACGACAACTTCAAGGCGCTCATCGGTGCCTTCCCGACGAACGCGCACCCCATGGCCGTCCTGTCGAGCGCCGTGTCCGCCCTGCCGGGCTACTACCCGGAGAGCGTCGACCCGTTCGACCCGGCCACCGTCGAGCTCGCGACGGTGCTGCTCCTCGCGAAGACCCCGACGATCGCCGCCTACGCCCACCGGCGCGCGCTCGGCCAGGAGATGATCGGCCCGGACCGCGGTCGCGGCTACGTCGCGGACTTCCTGCGGATGGCGTTCCAGCCCAACGGCACGCCGTACGACGTCGACCCGGCCATGGTCAAGGCGCTCGACGTGCTGCTCCTGCTCCACGCCGACCACGAGCAGAACTGCTCGACGTCGACGGTGCGCATCGTCGGCTCGAGCCACGCCAACCTCTACGCCTCCGTCTCGGCCGGCATCAACGCCCTCTCGGGCCCGCTGCACGGCGGCGCCAACGAGGCGGTCCTGCGGATGCTCACCGAGATCCAGCAGGGCGGCGGCGACGCCAGCGACTTCATGCGCCGCGTGAAGAACAAGGAGGACGGCGTCCGCCTGATGGGCTTCGGCCACCGGGTCTACAAGAACTACGACCCCCGCGCCGCCATCGTGAAGAAGGCCGCGGACGACGTCCTGCAGGCGCTCGGCGCCCGCGACGACCTCCTCGACATCGCCATGGGCCTGGAGGAGATCGCGCTCAACGACGAGTACTTCATCGAGCGCAAGCTCTACCCGAACGTCGACTTCTACACGGGCCTGCTCTACAAGGCGATGGGCTTCCCGACGCAGATGTTCACGCCGCTCTTCGCGGTCGGCCGGATGCCGGGCTGGATCGCGCAGTGGCGCGAGATGATGACGGACCCGCAGACGAAGATCGGCCGCCCGCGGCAGATCTACACGGGCCCGACCACGCGCGACTACGCGCCGGTCGAGTCCCGCTGACGCCCCGCCGAGCCCGCTGAGGGCTCAGCCCGCGAGGGTGATCCGGACGACGCCTGTCGGCACCGGGTCACCCTCCGCGGCGTCCCAGGCGCCGCCGTCGCGGTCCCACGCCGTGGCGCCGTGCTGGACCAGCACGACGTCGTGCGGGGCGGCCACCGAGACGGCCCAGTGGGCCACGATCCAGGCCATGCGCTCGGCGTCCTCGTCGGACCCGAGCACGCCGGCGTCGACGTCCAGCGTTGCCCCGCCCTCGTCCGCGGCGCCGTGCGTCAGCGGCAGGCCCCCGAGGTCGCGCTCGACCCTGGCGGCCATCGCCGCGGGGTCACCCGCAGCCTCGGGCGGCGGCAGGGTGCACGTGAGGGCGCCCGGCGCGTAGCCGTACATCGCCGAGGCCCACGCGCGCGCGGACGCCTCGTGCTGCGCGTACGCGTCGGGGAAGCCCGACCGCTGGACGGCCTGCGCGGCCTCCGTGACGGCCATCTCCTCGTAGCCGGCGACCTTCACGAGGCCGTCGTAGAACGCGTTCGTGGCGTAGACGGGGTCCATCACCTGCTCGGGGGTGCCCCAGCCCTGCGAGGGCCGCTGCTGGAAGATGCCGAGCGAGTCGCGGTCCCCGTAGTCGATGTTGCGGAGCCGGGACTCCTGCATGCCGGTCGCGATGGCGATCGTCGTGGCGCGCGCCGGCAGGCCACGCCGCACGCTCGTGGCCGCGAGCAGCGCCGCGGTGTCCGCCTGGTCGGTCTCGAGGTACCAGTCGGTGCCCTCGAGCGTCGCGGCGCAGCGCACCACGAGCGGCTCGGTGTCCAGGTGTCCCAGGTAGGCGGCGACCCCGAGGCCGGCCCCGGTGGCCACGGCGGCGAAGGCCGCCGTCCCGGCGACCGCGCGCACGACCCGGCCGCGGCGGCGGGGCGCTCGTCCGCGCGCAGCCGCGGCCGGCGCGGGCGTCGTGACGCGCGGGGGCGACGCGGTCCGCGGCGCGGCGGCGACGGGGCGCTGCGGGGGGCGCGACGGCATCAGTTGGCGTGCAGGTCCGGGTTGAGGGCGATGCCCGTACCCGTCCGGGCGAGAGCCTCGACCGCGCCGGTGACCGAGTTGCGGCGGAACAGCACGCCGTCGCGGCCGGCCAGCTCGCGCGCGGCGACGACGGTGGCCGAGCCGTCGCCGACCAGGGTGACCTTGGTGCCCGCGGTCAGGTACAGCCCTGCCTCGACGACGCAGTCGTCGCCCAGGGGGATCCCGAGCCCGGAGTTGGCGCCGAGGAGCGAGCGGCGGCCGATCGAGATCGTCTCGCGCCCGCCGCCCGAGAGCGTCCCCATGATGGACGCGCCCCCGCCGACGTCGCTGCCGTCTCCCACCACGACGCCCTGCGAGATGCGGCCCTCGACCATGCACACGCCCAGGGTCCCGGCGTTGAAGTTGACGAAGCCCTCGTGCATGACTGTCGTCCCCTCGGCGAGGTGGGCCCCCAGACGCACGCGGTCGGCGTCGGCGATCCGCACCCCGCTCGGCAGCACGTAGTCGACCATGCGCGGGAACTTGTCGACGCCGTGGACGGTCGGCGCGACGCCGTGGGCGGCACGCAGGCGCAGGCGCGTGTCCTCGAACCCGTCGACCGCGCAGGGACCGCGGTCGGTCCACACGACGTTCGGGAGGACCCCGAAGAGCCCGTCGAGGTTCTGCGCGTTGGGCCGCACGAGGCGGTGGGAGAGCAGGTGCAGGCGCAGGTAGCCGTCCACCGTGTCCGTCGGGGGCTCGTCGAGGTCGACGTGGGCCGTCACGAGCTGCGTGCGCACGCGCCGCGCGGCGTCGGTGCCCTCGAGCGCGCGCAGGGCGGAGCGCTCGGCGTCGTCGGACCCGTCGGAGGGCGGCGTGCCCAGCACGGGGCGGGGGTACCAGACGTCCAGGACGGTGCCCTCGGGTGTGACGGTGGCCAGCCCGTGGGCCCAGGCGGTGCGGGTCATGCAGCCAGCGTAGATCGCGGACGTGCGCCGTCCTGCTCCGCGAGACGGTCGTAGGGTCGGGCCATGAGCACCGGTACCCCCGTCCTGGACCTCCGCGGCGACGTCGTGCACCTCGCCCGGGCGCTGTGCGACATCCCCTCGGTCAGCGGCTCCGAGGCGTCGCTCGCCGACGCCGTCGAGGCCGCCCTGCGGACGGTGCCGCACCTGGAGGTGCTGCGCGACGGCGACGCGGTGGTGGCACGCACGAACGCCGGGCACGCCGAGCGGGTGGTGATCGCCGGGCACCTCGACACCGTCCCGGTCGCCGGGAACCTGCCGAGCGAGCTGCGGCCGACCCCGGACGGCGGCACGGAGCTGTGGGGGCGTGGGTCGGTCGACATGAAGGGTGGCGTGGCGGTCCAGCTCGCGGTCGCCGCTGCCGTCTCCCGCCCGACGCGGGACGTCACCTGGGTGTTCTACGACAACGAGGAGGTCGACGCGGACCGCAACGGGCTCGGCCGGCTCGTGCGCGAGCACCCGCAGTGGGTGCGGGGGGACTTCGCCGTCCTGTGCGAGCCCACGGCGGCCGCGATCGAGGGCGGCTGCAACGGGACGTTGCGGGCGCAGGTCCGGGTGACGGGACGGGCCGCCCACTCGGGTCGCGCGTGGCTGGGCGTCAACGCGATCCACGGCGCGGCGCCCGTCCTCGCGCGCCTGGCCGAGTACGAGCCCCGCGCCGTCGACGTCGACGGCCTCGTCTACCGCGAGGGCCTGAACGCGGTGGCGATCTCGGGGGGCATCGCGGGCAACGTCATCCCGGACGAGTGCGTGGTGACGGTCAACTACCGCTTCGCGCCGGAGCGGAGCCTCGAGGCGGCGCAGGCGCACGTGCGCTCGGTCTTCGACGGGTTCGAGGTGACGTTCACCGACGGCGCGCCCGGGGCGCGCCCGGGGCTCGACCACCCCGCCGCTGCCGCGTTCGCGGCGGCCGTCGCGGGCCTGTCGGGCCGGCCGCCGGCGGCCAAGGAGGGCTGGACGGACGTCGCACGCTTCTCCGAGCTCGGTGTCCCCGCCGTGAACTTCGGCCCCGGTGACCCGACGCTCGCCCACGCCGACGACGAGCGGTGCCCGACGGACCAGATCCAGGCGTGCGCCGACGGGCTCCGGGCCTGGCTGACCTCCTAGAGTCGGGGGCATGACGCACGCGAACGGTGAGGCAGACGACAACCTGACGGGCGGTTACCGCAAGGGCCCGGTGCTCCTGCGCCGCGGGATGGTGCCCCAGACCACGAGTGACCAGAACCTGCTCGCGCACGGCACCGACGCGGACTGGGTGCACTCCGACCCGTGGCGCGTGATGCGCATCCAGAGCGAGTTCGTGGAGGGCTTCGGGGCCCTGGCCGAGGTCGGTCCGGCCGTGAGCGTGTTCGGCTCGGCCCGGACGAAGCCCGGCGCACCCGACTACGAGCTCGGCGTGCAGATCGGTCGCGGCCTCGTCGAGGCCGGGTACGCCGTCATCACCGGTGGCGGCCCGGGGATCATGGAGGCGGCCAACAAGGGCGCGTCCGAGGCGGGCGGGCTCTCCGTCGGCCTCGGGATCGAGCTGCCCTTCGAGCAGGGCATGAACCGCTGGGTCGACCTGGGCGTCAACTTCCGCTACTTCTTCGCGCGCAAGACGATGTTCGTCAAGTACGCGCAGGGCTTCGTCGTCCTCCCGGGCGGCTTCGGGACCTTCGACGAGCTCTTCGAGTCCCTGACGCTCGTGCAGACCCACAAGGTCACGGAGTTCCCGATCGTGCTCGTGGGCACCTCCTACTGGCAGGGCCTCATCGACTGGCTGCGAGGTCCGGTCCTCGAGCGCGGCACGATCAGCGCGAAGGACCTCGACCTCATCCAGCTCGTCGACGACCCGGGCGAGGCCGTGCGGCTCGTGTGCGAGCACAGCGCGCGCCTGCGCGCCGAGGAGGAGGCCGTGCGCGCGAACGCCGCCGCCGAGCAGGAGGCGATGCGCGCCGGCTCGGGCGCCTCGCCCGCGTGAGCCACGTCCCGCCGCCGGGCGTGCCGCTGCGCCTGCGAGGGCGGGTCCTGGCGCCGGGTCGCCCGGCCGTCATGGCCGTCGTGAACCGGACGCCGGACTCCTTCTACGCGGCGGCACGCGCGGCCGACGACGACGCCGCGCTCGCGGCCGTCGCACGCGCCGTCGCGGACGGCGCCGACCTCGTGGACATCGGCGGGGTGCGTGCGGGCCGGGGCGCCGAGGTCGACGTCGCCGAGGAGATCCGGCGCGTGGTGCCCCTGGTCGCGGCGGTGCGGCGCGCGTTCCCCGACCTGCCGATCAGCGTCGACACCTGGCGCGGGGAGGTCGCGACGGCCGCGGCGCAGGCCGGGGCGGACCTCGTCAACGACACCTGGGCGGGGTACGACCCGACGTTGGTCGATGTCGCGGCGCGTCACGGCATGGGCCTGGTGTGCTCGCACACGGGCGGCCTGCCGCCGCGCACCGACCCGCTGCGGCCCGAGTACCCGCTCGCGCCGCCCTCGGACGCGACCGGCGCCGGTGCCGGCGTCGGGACCGACCCCCGCGACGGCGTCGTCCAGGACGTCCTGGCGACGCTCGGCGCGGCGGCGGCGCGTGCGGTCGCCGCCGGCGTCGACCCCGCGTCGGTGCTCGTCGACCCGACGCACGACTTCGGCAAGACGACGTGGCACTCGCTGCACCTGACGCGCTGGACGGGTGCCCTCGTGGGCCTCGGGTTCCCCGTGCTCATGGCCCTGAGCCGCAAGGACTTCGTGGGGGAGTCCCTCGACCTGCCCGTCGAGGAGCGTCTCGAGGGCACGCTGGCCGCCACGGCGGTGGCCGCGTGGCTCGGTGCGACCGTCTTCCGGGCGCACGACGTGCGCGCGACCCGGCGCGTCGCCGAGATGGTCGCGGTCGTGCGCGGCGACCTGCCGCCGGCCCGAGCGGTGCGCGGGCTCGCGTGACCGGGGCTCGCGCGGCGGGGGCGCAGGACGTCCCGGAGCGTGCGAGGTGGTCGCCGGCGAGCTGGCCCTGGTGGGCGCAGGTGCTCGCTGTCCACGCCGCCGCGCGCGCCGTCACCGCCGTGCTGCTCCTGGTCGTCGCGGAGCGCCAGGCAGAGAACCTCTGGACGCCCGCGTCGCCGTCGTACCCGCAGTACACGGGCCTGATGTGGGACGCGAGCTGGTACCGGACCATCGCCGAGCAGGGCTACCCCGCCGAGCTGCCGCTCGGGGAGGACGGCCGCGTGCAGCAGAACGCGTGGGCCTTCTTCCCGCTCTACCCGGCGCTCGTCCGGCTCGTCACCGTCCTCACCGGGCAGCCGTGGCAGGTCGCGGCCCCGACGCTGTCGCTGGTGCTCGGCGCCGCGGCGATGCTCGCCGTGCACCGGGCGGTCTCGCTCGGGCTGGCCTCGCCGGCGCTCCCGGTGCCGGGCCGGGTGGTGCCGGGCGGAGCGGCGGGGTCCGGCGGCGGCGCCCGCCTGCCCGAGGGGGTCCGGCGCCACGTGCCGCTGGTGACCGTGGCGGTGCTCACCACCGGGGCGGCCGCGCCGGTGCTCCAGGTGGCCTACACCGAGTCGCTCGCGCTGCTGCTGCTCGCGTGCGCGCTGTGGTGCGTCATGCGGCGGCGCTACCTGCTCGCCGTCCCCGTCGTGCTCGCCCTCGGGCTGACGCGTGCCGTCGCGCTGCCCCTGACGGTCGCGGTGCTGGCGCACGGGTGGGCGCGGTGGCGCGAGCAGCGCGGCGCCGGCCCCGGCGGCGCCGGCCCCGGCGGGGCCTGGGCGCCGGGGGAGCCGCTGCGGCTCGGCGTGCTGGCGGCGGCGGCAGGGCTGTCGGGGGTCCTGTGGCCCGCCGTCGTCGCGCTCGCGACCGGGCGGGCGGACGCGTACCCGGCGACGCAGGCGGCGTGGCGCGGGACCGGCGACGTCGTGCCCCTCGTCCCGTGGGTGCAGGTGGGGCAGTGGCTCCTGGGCCCCTGGGCCGTGCCGGCCCTCGTCGTGGTGGCGCTCGGGCTGGTCGCCCTGCTCCTCAGCCCGCCGCTCGCCCGGCTGGGGGCGGCCCTGCACGGCTGGACGGCGGGCTACCTCGCCTACCTCGTCCTCGTGCTCGAGCCCGGGACGAGCCTCGTCCGGTTCGGCCTCCTCGCCTTTCCCGTCGCCGGGGTCGTCGCGCAGCTGTGCCTGCGTGCCCGGTGGCCGCGCTCCGCCGTGGCGGTCGTCGTCCTGCTCGGGCTGCTCGCCCAGCTCCTGTGGCTCGACGAGCTCTGGCGGCTGGTACCGCCGTCCGGGTGGCCGCCGTGACGGCCTGGGCCGCGTCCGGGCGCGGGCGCGGCCCGATGACCGGTACAGGTCCCGTTGAGGTGACGCCCGGTGCGCCGCGTGAACTAGACTGATCTCGGACATCCGTCCCCCAGCGACGCACGGGCCATCGCCTGCACGCACAGCTCGGACCTGCGGCCCCGCCGCTGCGTCCGCGCCGGGTGCGCACGGCGCGGGCGCGCGCGGGCGCATCGGTGAGAGCCCCGGGCTCCCACCGACACGGGTGGCGGGACGCGACCGACGAGAAGGGGCCACCGATGGCTGCGATGAAGCCGAGGACGGGCGATGGACCGCTCGAGGTCACGAAGGAGGGGCGCGGCATCGTCATGCGCGTGCCGCTCGAGGGCGGCGGCCGCCTGGTCGTCGAGCTCAACGCGACCGAGGCCCGCGAGCTCGGCGAGGCGCTCAGCTCCGTCGTGAGCTGAGGCCCGTGCCCGCACCAGCACGGCGTCCTGGCGGGCGCCGCGACGACGCGACGGCGCGGCGCCGGACCGACCCGCCCGTCGTCGCACCGCTGCCCGACGTCGTGGTCGCGCGCGGCACCGTGGCGACGACGACGCTGCTCCTCGAGGACGACGTCGACGCGCTCGTGCTGCCGGTGGGCCCGGCGGGCGAGTCCGAGGATGGCGTCCAGCCGCGCGTCGGCGTGGCCGACGCGACCGTCCGGTACGGGGTCGACCTGGCCGACCTCGCCGAGCGCGCCGAGCTGACGGGCGCAGCGGGCGAGGCCCACACGGTGCACCTGCCCCGCGCGTCCGGCGCCGGGACGTTCCCGTGGTCCGACCTGCCCCACCGCATCGTGCTCGTCGGCACCGGATCCGGCTCCACCCGCGACCTGCGGCGGGCGGGCGCGGCCGTCGCCCGCAGCACCCGCGGGCTGCGCCGGGTCGTGGCGACGCTCGGCGCCGACGGCAGCGCCGAGGACGTGCGCGCCGTCGTCGAGGGCTACCTGCTCGGTGCCTACCGCCACCCGAGCCGCGCGACGAGCGAGCCCGCGCGTCCCGCGGCCGAGGCGCTCGTGCTGCTGGGCCGCCAGCCGGAGCCCGCTGTGGCGGCGGCGCGCGTGTCCGCCGAGGCGACCTGGATCGCGCGCACGCTCACCGTGACGCCGTCGGACACCAAGAACCCGGCGTGGCTCGCGACGCAGGTCCAGCGGCTCGCCACGGCGCCCGGTCTGTCGGTCGAGGTGCTCGACGAGGCGCAGCTCGCGGCCCGGGGCTTCGGCGGGATCGTCGCCGTCGGCAGCGGGTCGGCGAGCCCGCCGCGCCTGGTCACCGTGCGGTACGACCCGGACGGTGCCGGCACGGGTCCCGGGTCGGGCACCCACGTCGTCGTCGTCGGCAAGGGCATCACGTACGACACGGGCGGCATCTCGATCAAGCCGCGCGAGGCGATGGTCGCGATGAAGACGGACATGGCGGGTGCCGCCGTCGCGCTCGCGACGGTGCTCGGCGCCGCGCGGGCCGGGGTGCGTCACCGTGTCACGGCCCTCCTGCCGCTCGCGGAGAACGCGGTCGGCGCCTCGTCCTACCGGCCCGGGGACGTCGTCACGGTGCACGGCGGCACGACGGTCGAGGTGACCAACACCGACGCCGAGGGGCGCATGGTGCTCGCCGACGCCCTCAGCCACGCCGACGCCGCGCTCGACCCGGACGTCGTGGTGGACGTGGCGACGCTCACGGGCGCCGCCACCCTCGGCCTGGGCCGCCAGCACGGCGCGCTGTACACGGCGGACGACGACCTCGCGCGCGCGCTGGAGACGGCCGGCCGGGAGTCCGGGGAGCTGCTGTGGCGGATGCCGCTCGTGGAGGACTACCGCACGGCCCTGGACTCGTCGGTGGCCGACATCCGGCACGTCCCGTCCGACCCGAGGGTGGGGGGCGGCTCCATCACGGCCGCGCTCTTCCTGCAGCGGTTCGCCGGCGGACGGCGCTGGGCGCACCTGGACATCGCCGGGCCCGCCCGCTCGACGGCGGCCGCCCACGAGGTGCCCGAAGGCGCCACGGGCTTCGGCGCCCGGCTCCTGCTGCGCTGGCTCGACGACCTGCGCTGACGGGGCTCAGCGCTTGGCGGCGAGGAGCAGGCCGTCGCCCGTCGGGAGCATCGCCGGGACCAGTCGCTCGTCCTCGCGGATCGCGCGGGACACCTCCCGCAGGGCGGTGGTGACCTCGTCACGCCGGGCGGGATCGGGGACGCGGTCGTTGCCGAGCGCGTGCGCGATCGCCAGCACGCCGCCGGGGCGCAGGAGCCGCAGGGCCTGGGTGACGTGGTCGGCCAGGTCGAGCGGGTCGGCGTCGGCGAGCACGACGTCGTAGGCGCCGTCGGTCAGGCGGGGCAGCACCTCGGCGGCGCGTCCCGTGATGGTGCGGGCCCGGGTGGAGCGGACGCCCGCCTCGGCGAACGCCGCCTTCGCGGCCCGCTGGTGCTCGGCCTCGCTGTCGATGGTCGTCAGGACGCCGTCGGGCGCCATGCCGCGCAGGAGCCACAGGCCGGAGACCCCGGCGCCCGTACCGATCTCGACCACGGCGGTGGCGCGCGTCGCGGCGGCCACGAGCTGCAGCGCAGCCCCCGTCCCGGGGGACACGGCGCCGCAGCCGAGCTGCGCCGCCCGGTCCGTCGCGCGCAGCAGGGTCTCGTCGAGCGACCGGAAGTCCTCGCCGTGGGCCCAGCTGGCCGACTTGTCCGTGGCGATGGTGTCCTCCTGCGGTGCGTGCGGTCCGGCGCCGGTCGGCGAACATCGGACCCGTCGATGCTAGTGCGCGGCGGCCACCGGCACGTGACGAACCGCCGCGACGCGCGGCGTCCGGAGCCGGGAACACCGGGGACCGGCCGCTCGTTCCACGGAAGAGCGGGACGAGTGCGAGACTCGACCCGAGGCGGGGCGCGACGCGCCGGCGCCCACCACGACAGGAAGGCACGACCCGGTGCGACCGGTACTCCGCGGACGCCGCGGCAGCGGCGCCATCGGCGCGAGCGCTGTCGACACCGTCGACACCGCACCGGCACCGGCCGCCGGGGCCGAGGCGCCCTACCAGCCGCCCAGCTGGGAGCAGATCGTCGCCGAGCACTCCGGACGCGTCTACCGGCTCGCGTACCGCCTCACCGGCAACCAGCACGACGCCGAGGACCTCACGCAGGAGACGTTCGTCCGGGTCTTCCGCTCGCTGCACTCGTACTCGCCCGGCACCTTCGAGGGCTGGCTGCACCGCATCACCACGAACCTGTTCCTCGACCAGGTCCGCCGCAAGAAGCGGATCCGGATGGAGCCGCTGGGCGAGGAGACGAGCCACCTCGCCGGCAGGCTCGCGAGCCCAGCGGGGCCGGGGACGCCGGAGCGCGGCTACGAGCACGCGAACCTCGACCACGACGTCCAGCGCGCGCTCGACGCGCTGGCGCCCGACTTCCGCGCCGCCGTCGTGCTCTGCGACATCGAGGGCCTGTCGTACGAGGAGATCGCCGCGACCCTGGGCATCAAGCTGGGCACCGTGCGCTCGCGGATCCACCGCGCCCGTGCGCAGCTGCGCACGTCGCTGGCTCACCGTGCGCCGGACGCACCCTTCGCCGCGGAGGACCGGGGATGAGCCACCTCGGGTCGCGGTTGAGCGCGTACGTCGACGGGCAGCTGTCGCCCGACGACGTGGAGGAGGTGCTCACGCACGTCGCCGCGTGCCCGGAGTGCCACGACGAGCTCGCCGCGGCCCGCGCCGCCCGGCACCGGCTCGCGACGGCAGCGCACGTCCCCGTCGACCCCGCCCTGACCGCCCGGCTGCTGGCGCTCGGTGCCGCCGGCTGCGGCCAGCGCGCCCCCGACCGCGTGCGGGTCGACGTCGGGTCCTCCGTGCCGATGCCCGGGAGCCGTCCCGCGCGCATCCCCGCGGACTGCCTCCGGGGCGAGGTCGTGCGCGCGAAGAGCTCCACGCGCGTGCTCGTCGGCGCGGTCGGGGTCGGCATCGCGGCGGTCGCGCTCGTCGCCCTCGGCGTCCAGCCGCTCGTGGCACCGCCCGCCCACCCGGCGCACGCGCTGACCCTGCTCGGCCGCGCGTCGGCGTCGGCCCCTGCGCCGGACCTCGCGTCCGGGGGCGGGGAGTCGCCGGCCGTCGGCGGGTCGGACGGCGGGTCCGCGGCCGGGGCGGCGGCCGTCGTGTCCTGGTCCGGCGCCACGGACGACGCGACGGTGCCGACGGGTGCCGACGCCGTCCTGGCGTGGATGCAGGACGAGGGATGGACGGTCCCGAGCCAGTTCCCGGACGGGTACGACGTGTGCGCCGTGCGCGTCGGGGTGGACGGCACCGACGCCCTCGAGGTGGACCTCGCCGGCCCGGAGGGCACGATCGTCCTCACCGAGCAGCACGGCCGCCTCGACCGTGCGGCCGTGGCCGGCACGCCGCTCGTCGCCGTGGGTGACCGGGAGGTGCACCTCCTGTCGGACGCGCCGTGGCACGTCGTGTGGCAGTCGGGCGGCACGGTGGTCAGCGTGGTGGCGCAGGACCACTCCCCGGCGGTCGACCAGCTCGTGACCGCGTACCCCGACCGCGCCTACGACGACCGGGTGGCGGCGAGACTCGCGCGCGGCTGGGACGTGGTCGCGGGAACATGGGCACCGTGAGCACACCCGAGCCCGACCGCGGGCAGCCCGTGCCCGGCAGCGCCGACGAGCCGACCGGCGCCGCGGGGTCGACGCCGCCGGGCGACGCGGCCCCGGTGAACCCGTTCGCGCCGCCGTCGACCCACCGGACGCCGCAGGAGCACGCCGCGCCGAGCGCGGTCCCCGGCGGCGCTGCCGGAGCGGTGCCGCCCGCCGCGTCCGCGGCGCAGCGTTCGCCCTTCGCCCCGCCGCTGCCGGGCGAGACGTCGTCGGCGCCGGCCGGTCCCGCGCCGACGTCAGGGCCAGCGCCGACGCCCGCGGCCTCGCCGACGCCCGGGCCAGCGCCGACCCCCGCGGCGTCGCCCGACCGCGCGCCGGCTCCCGAGCAGCCGGCTGCCACGGGGCTCGCACAGCTCTTCGGGGACCAGGGGCCCGCGCCCGAGGGCGAGGACGCCCCGGCGGCGACGGACAGCTGGGGTCGACCCGTCGCTGCGCGGCGCGAGCGCCGCGGTCTCGCGGTCGTGTGGGTGGTGCCGCTGCTCGTGCTCTCGCTCCTCGCGGGCGCCGCCGGCGGCGTCGTCGCGGACCGCTGGTCGGAGAGCCGGCGCCCGAGCGACGCCGCGCTGCCCGAGCCCGTCGGCAGCGGCGTCTCCGGCGAGCTCGAGGGCGTCGCCGCGGTCGCCGCGGCCGTGCTGCCGAGCGTGGTGTCCATCGAGGTCCGTGGCCAGGGCGGCCAGGGCACCGGGTCGGGCTTCGTGCTCCGCGACGACGGCTACATCCTGACGAACAACCACGTCGTGGCGGCGGCCGCGGACGGCGGAGAGGTCGTCGTCGTGCTGGCCGACGGCGCTCAGGAGCCGGCCGAGATCGTCGGGCGGACCGCCGCGTACGACCTGGCCGTGCTCAAGATCGACCGGACGGACCTCACGCCCCTCGTGCTCGGTGACTCGGACGCGGTCGTCGTCGGCGACCCCGTCGTGGCGATCGGCGCCCCGCTCGGGCTCCAGGGGACGGTCACCACGGGCATCGTCAGCGCCCTCAACCGGCCCGTCTCGGCGGGTGGTGGGGCCGAGGAGACGGCCTTCATCAACGCCATCCAGACCGACGCTGCGATCAACCCCGGCAACTCCGGCGGACCCCTGGTGGACGCGGCCGGCGAGGTCATCGGCATCAACTCCGCCATCGCGCAGCGACCCGGGGCCGGCGGCGCCTCGGGCAGCATCGGCCTCGGCTTCGCGATCACCTCCAACCAGGCCCGGCACACGGCGGCGGAGCTCATCGAGACCGGTTCGGCGACGTACCCGGTCATCGGTGTCCTGCTCGACTCGCGCTACGAGGGCGAGGGCGTCCAGGTCTCGGCCGAGGCGCAGAACGGCACGCCCGCCGTGACGCCGGACGGCCCGGCGGACCGCGCGGGCATCGAGCCCGGCGACGTCATCGTCGCGATCGACGGTCGCCCGGTCACGGAGGACGACGAGCTCATCGTCGCCATCCGGGCCAAGGCTCCGGGGGACGCGATCACCCTGACCGTCCGCAGCGGGGACGACGAGCGCGACGTGCGTGTGGTGCTCGACCAGACCACGGGCGCGCAGTAGGTGCGGCCTCGGCGTCGCGCCGGGACCCGCGGCTAGTCTGACCGCGTGCTCGGCGTCAACGGGGGCGAGTTCCTCGTCCTCATCGTGGTGGCCCTCCTGGTGGTGGGCCCCGAACGCCTGCCCGCGTACGCGGAGCAGCTGGCCTCCTGGGTCCGGACCCTGCGCCGGTTCGCGACCACGGCGCGCGAGCGCGTCGCGGAGGAGCTCGGCGAGGAGGCGGCCGACGTCGACTGGGCGTCCCTGGACCCCCGTCGCTACGACCCCCGCCGCATCGTGCGCGACGCGCTGCTCGAGGACGTCGCGCCGCCGCCCGCGGCCAGGACGGCGTCGGCGGCCGGTCGTGGGGGAGTCGGTGGCGGGGGAGCGGGAGTCGCCGCGGGTGGCGGCGTCGTTGCCGCGCGTGCCGGTGCGCCCGGGGGCGGGGGGCCGGTGACCGGCGCCGGACCGGCCGGCGCGGCTGCGCCGGCCGAGGCGGGCCAGGCACCGTTCGACGACGAGGCGACCTGAGGCGTCGTCGTCGCGCCCGGTCCGCGGGACCGGGACCCGTCGTCGGCACGCTGCCGGACCTGCCAGAATGCACGGCATGCCGAGCACAACCACTGCGGCGTCGAGGCCGCGCATCCTCTCGGGGATGCAGCCGACGTCGGACTCCCTGCACCTGGGCAACTACCTCGGGGCGCTGACGAGCTGGGTGGCCCTGCAGGACGAGCACGACGCGCTCTACACCGTCGTGGACCTGCACGCGCTGACCGTCTCGCCCGACCCGGCGCAGCTGCGCGAGCGGTCGCGACGCACGGCCGCGCAGTACCTGGCCGCGGGCGTGGACCCGGCCCGCTCGGTGCTCTTCGTGCAGAGCCACGTCCCGGAGCACACCGAGCTCGCGTGGATCCTGTCGTGCCACACGGGGTTCGGCGAGGCGTCGCGGATGACGCAGTTCAAGGACAAGGCCGCGAAGCAGGGCGCCGAGGGCACGACGGTCGGGCTGTTCACCTACCCGGTGCTCATGGCCGCCGACATCCTGCTCTACGACGCGGCGCTCGTCCCCGTCGGAGAGGACCAGCGCCAGCACCTCGAGATCACGCGCGACCTCGCCCAGCGCATGAACGCCCGGTACGGCCCCATGTTCGTGGTGCCGACGGCGCACATCGTGCGTGAGACGGCGAAGATCTACGACCTGCAGGAGCCGACGGCGAAGATGAGCAAGTCGGCGGCGTCGCCGAACGGCCTCATCGACCTCCTGGACGACCCGAAGGTCATCGCGAAGCGGATCCGCTCGGCCGTCACCGACACCGAGCGCGAGATCCGGTTCGACGCCGAGGCGAAGCCGGGGATCGCCAACCTGCTGACGATCTACTCGGCGCTGACCGGTCGTCCGGTCGAGGCGATCGTGGCCGACTACGAGGGCAAGGGCTACGGCGACCTCAAGGTCGACCTCGCCGACGTCGTCGTGGCCTTCGTCACGCCCTTCCAGGAGCGCGTGCGCGCGTACCTCGACGACCCGGCCGCGCTCGACGACGTGCTCGCCGAGGGGGCGGAGCGGGCCGGTGCGATCGCGCGCGGCACGATGGCGCGGGTGCGCGACGCCATCGGGCTGCTGCCGGCGCGGGGACCGCGGGCGTGAGGCTGCCGGAGCGGTCCGGGGACCAGGTGCGGATCGGTGTCGCCCTCCAGGTCCCCGAGCCGTACGGGCGCGAGCTGCAGCGGGCGCGTGCCTCGTTCGGGGACCCGCTCGCGCAGGACATCCCGCCGCACGTGACCCTGCTCGGGCCGACCGTCGTGGAGCCGTCCCGCCTGGAGGTCGTCGGGGACCACCTGACGGCCGTGGGCAAGGAGCACGGGCCGTTCACCGTCCTGCTGCGCGGCACCGGGACGTTCCGGCCGGTCTCCGACGTCGTGTTCATCCAGGTCGTCAAGGGCATCGCCGAGTGCGAGCAGCTCGAGCGCGCGGTCCGGTCCGGTCCGCTCGAGCAGGAGCTGCGGTTCAACTACCACCCCCACGTGACGGTGGCGCACGACGTCCCCGACGAGGCGCTCGACCGGGCGTTCGACGAGCTCGCGGGATTCGAGGCGGAGTTCGAGGTGGACAGCCTCCAGGTCTTCGAGCACGGCGACGACGGCGTCTGGCGCGCGGTCCGCGACTTCCCCCTCACCGCGACCCCCTGACCCGCGGCGCGCCACCAGGCCGCGCGCGGAGCCTCGTCCCGCGGAGCGGAGCGTCGTGCCGTTGCGCGGAGCGTCGTGCCCGCTGCGGAGCGCCGTGCCCGCTGCGGCGCCCGGTGCCGGAGCGTCGTGCCGTTGTGCGGAGTGTCGTGCCCGCTGCGGTGCGCCGTGCCCGTGTGCGGAGCGTCGTGCCGCCACCGTGGAGCGTCGTGCCGCGACATGCCGGCGTGTCCCGGCACCACGCTCCGCGCTCGGAGAGGGCGGCACGGTGTGGGGCTACCGGGTGGATCGCACGGGCTGTGGAGGACGGCGTCGTCCACAGGCGCTCGAGGCCCTCCCGCGGCGCGTAGGCCCGGTGCCCGACCCTGTCGGCATGACCCCTGCCGTGTCCCTCGCCGTCGAACGGTCGAGCCGTGCCCGACGCGCTCGCGGCCCCGTGCTCGTCCCGCTCCGACGGGGCGTCTGGGCGCCGGCCGGCACGGACCCGACGGACGCGGACCTACGGATCGCGGCGGTCGCGGCGCAGCTGCCGGCCCACGCCGTCGTCGGCGGGTGGGCGGCAGCACGGCTGCACGAGGTGACGGCGGGCGGGCGGGACCCGGTCTTCGACGGCGGGCCGCGGTGGGAGGAGAGGCCGATCGGCCGCGGGCGGTGCGCGCGCGTGCTCGTCTGCGCCGCGCGTGACAGCAGGCTCACCCACCGGCCGGACGTGCGCGTGTTCCGGAGCCCTGTCCCCGACGGCCAGCGCGAGCGCGTCCTCGGGATGACCGTGGCGTCCGCGGTACGGTCGGCGTTCGACATGGCGCGACTGCTTCCCGTGACGTCGGGGGTCATCGCCGTCGACCGGATGCTGGCGCTGCGGCTGATGACGATCGACGACCTCGCCCTGCTCGTCGCCGCCCCGGGCAGGTGGCAGGGAAGGCCGGCCGCGCGCCGCGTGCTCACGCTGTGCGACGCCGGCGCCGAGTCACCGCAGGAGTCGGTGCTCAGACTGCTCTGGGTGGGCGCCGGGCTGCCACGTCCGCGTGCCAACGTCGAGGTCCTGGACCGGGACGGCCGCTTCGTGGCCCGCGTCGACCTCCTCGACCCGGATGCCGGCGTCGTGGCGGAGTACGACGGCGGCTACCACTCGGGCAGCGATCGCCGCAGCCGGGACGCCGCCCGGCAGGAGACGCTCGAGCGGCTGGGACTCGTCGTCGTGCGTGCCACGTCGGTCGACCTGGAGGACGGGGGTGCGCGCGCCTGGCAGATGCGACTGCGGGCGGCCTACGGCCGTGCGGCACGCCGACCGGGTGACGAGCGCCGCTGGGTCATCGGCCCCTGAGGTCGCCGCAGGCGCCGGGGACCGCCCCGCGCCGGCCAGCGTGGAGCCTCGTGCCGCGACGCGCCGGCGTGTCGGCGCACGCCGCTCCACGGTCGGGGCACGACGCTCCGCACGGGGCACGACGCTCCGCACGGGGCACGACGCTCCGCACGGGGCACGACGCTCCGCACGGGGCGCGACGCTCCGTACACGGGACAGCGCTCCGCGCTCGGGACGACGGCCCGGAGCGGCGGGTGCGCGGGTGTGCGGGGTGAGCCGGGTGGGACGGGTGAGGTGGGGCCTCGGTCAGAACGCGCGGGTGATCATCGCGCGCTTGACCTCCTGGATGGCCTTGGTGACCTCGATGCCGCGGGGGCACGCCTCGGTGCAGTTGAAGATCGTGCGGCAGCGCCACACGCCTTCCTTGTCGTTGAGGATCTCGAGGCGCTGGGCGCCGCCCTCGTCGCGGCTGTCGAAGATGAAGCGGTGCGCGTTGACGATGGCCGCGGGGCCGAAGTACTGGCCGTCGTTCCAGAACACCGGGCACGACGACGTGCACGCGGCGCACAGGATGCACTTGGTCGTGTCGTCGAAGCGCTCGCGCTGCTCGGGGGACTGGAGGCGCTCGGCCGAGGGCTGGTTCCCGCTCGTGATGAGGAACGGCATGATCTCGCGGTAGGAGGCGAAGAACGGCTCCATGTCGACGACGAGGTCCTTCTGGACCGGCAGGCCCTTGATGGGCTCGACGACGATCGGCTTGCGGATGTCGAGGTCCTTGAGCAGGGCCTTGCACGCCAGCCGGTTGCGTCCGTTGATCCGCATCGCGTCGGAGCCGCAGATGCCGTGCGCGCACGAGCGGCGGAAGGTCAGCGACCCGTCGACCTCCCACTTGATCTTGTGCATCGCGTCGAGCACGCGGTCCGTGCCGTGGGCCGTGACCGTGAAGTTCTCCCAGTACGCGCCGACCTCGGGCGCGTCCGGGTTGAAGCGGCGGATGCGGAGGGTGACCTCGAAGGTGGGGACGGCGCCGGCCTCAGGGGCGGGCGCGGCCTCGCGGGTGTCCAGGGCGGTCATCAGTACTTGCGCTCCATCGGCTGGTAGCGGGTCATGGTCACGGGCTTGGTGTCCAGCCGGATGTGCGTCTCGCCCGGTACCCCGGTCGCCTTCGCGTAGGCCATGGTGTGCTTCATGTAGTTCTCGTCGTCGCGCGTCGGGAAGTCCTCCCGGAAGTGTCCCCCGCGGGACTCCTGTCGCGCGAGCGCACCGACGACGACGACCTCGGCCAGGTCGAGCAGGAAGCCCAGCTCGACCGCCTCGAGGAGGTCCGTGTTGAACCGCCGGCCCTTGTCCTGGACGCCGACGTTCAGGTAGCGCTTCTTCAGGGCCCGCACGTCGGCGAGCGCCTGGGTGAGGGACTCCTCGGTGCGGAAGACCTGGGCGTTCGCGTCCATGGTCTCCTGCAGCGCGCGGCGCAGGTCGGACACGCGCTCGTCGGCCGCGGCGCCGCGCATGCGCTCGAGCTCCGTGACGACGGCGGCCGTCGGGTCCTCCGGCAGCTCGACCCACGGCGCGGTCGCCGCGTAGGCGGCGGCCGCGATGCCGGCGCGCTTGCCGAAGACGTTGATGTCCAGCAGCGAGTTCGTGCCGAGGCGGTTGGAGCCGTGGACCGAGACGCACGCGACCTCGCCGGCGGCGAAGAGCCCGTGGATGCGGTCGGTGTTGTTGCGCAGCACCTCGGCGTCGATGGTCGTCGGCACGCCGCCCATGGCGTAGTGCGCGGTCGGGTACACCGGGACGGGCTCGGTGTAGGGCTCGATGCCCAGGTAGGTGCGCGCGAACTCGGTGATGTCCGGCAGCTTGGCGTCGATGTGCGCGGGCTCGAGGTGCGTGAGGTCGAGCAGCACGTAGTCCTTGTTCGGGCCGCAGCCGCGGCCCTCACGGACCTCGTTCGCCATCGAGCGCGCGACGATGTCGCGCGGCGCGAGGTCCTTGATGGTCGGGGCGTACCGCTCCATGAAGCGCTCGCCCTCGCTGTTGCGCAGGATGCCGCCCTCGCCGCGCGCGGCCTCCGAGAGCAGGATGCCCAGGCCCGCGAGGCCTGTCGGGTGGAACTGGAAGAACTCCATGTCCTCGAGCGGGATGCCGCGCCGCAGCGCGAGCGCCATGCCGTCACCCGTGAGGGTGTGGGCGTTCGACGTCGTCTTGAAGATCTTGCCCGCGCCGCCGGTCGCGAAGACGACGGACTTGGCGCGGAAGACGTGGATCTCGCCCGTCGCGAGCTCGTAGGCGACCACGCCGCTCACGGCGACCGGCTCGCCGTCGGGCACGTCGCCCGTCGCGAGGTCGTGCGTGAGGAGCACGTCGAGCACGTAGAACTCGTTGAAGAACTCGACGTCCTGCTTGACGCACTGCTGGTAGAGCGTCTGCAGGATCATGTGCCCCGTGCGGTCCGCGGCGTAGCAGGACCGGCGCACGGCGGCCTCGCCGTGGTTGCGGGTGTGGCCACCGAACCGGCGCTGGTCGATCTTGCCCTCGGGCGTCCGGTTGAACGGCAGGCCCATGCGCTCCAGGTCGAGGACCGCGTCGATGGCCTCCTTGGCCATCACCTCGGCCGCGTCCTGGTCGACGAGGTAGTCACCGCCCTTGACGGTGTCGAAGGTGTGCCACTCCCAGTTGTCGTCCTCGACGTTCGCGAGGGCGGCGCACATGCCGCCCTGCGCCGCGCCCGTGTGCGAGCGCGTCGGGTACAGCTTGGTGAGCACCGCGGTGCGGGCGCGGGTCGAGGACTCGAGCGCCGCCCGCATCCCCGCGCCGCCGGCACCGACGATGACGACGTCGTACTGGTGGGTCTGCATCAGGGTGTTCGGTCCTTGTCTCGTGCTTCAGGCGGTGCAGAAGGAGGGCAGGAGGTCCGCCGGGGCGCCGGCGGGGCACGGCTCGAACGTGTAGATCACGAGGGTGCCGAGCACGACGACGACGACGAACGACAGGTACAGCGCGCTCTTGAGCACGATGCGCGTGCCGGTCCGCTCCGCGTAGTCGTTGATGATCGTCCGCACGCCGTTGGTGCCGTGGATCATCGCGAGCCAGAGCATCAGCAGGTCCCAGACCTGCCACAGCGGGGAGGCCCACTTGCCGGCCACGAAGCCGAAGTCGATGGCGTTGATGCCGTCACCGTCGATGAGGTTCATGAACAGGTGACCGAAGATCAGGACGAGCAGGAGCGCGCCCGATCCCCGCATGAACATCCAGCCGTAGAGCTCGTAGTTCGTGCGGCTCGTGCGGCGCCCGGAGCGCGGGCTGCGCGGCGCGGCGACGGCCGGCGCGTGCGTGGCGAGATCGGGCATCAGTGCCCCCCGAAGACGTTCATGAGGTGCCGCGGCAGGAAGCCCGCCATGGTCACGACGAAGAGGCCGATGACGATCCAGAGCATGACCCGCTGGTAGCGCGGTCCCTGCGACCAGAAGTCGATCAGCATGACGCGGATGCCGTTGAAGGCGTGGAAGACGATGGCGGCGACGAGGCCGGCCTCGCCGAGGCCCATCACGGGGTTCTTGTACGTGCCGATGACCGCGTTGTACGCCTCGGGGGAGACCCGGACCAGCGAGGTGTCGAGCACGTGCACGAGGAGGAAGAAGAAGATGAGGAAGCCGGTCACGCGGTGCGCGACCCAGGACCACATCCCCTCGCGGCCGCGGTAGAGCGTGCCAGCCGGTGCTTCGGGCACTGGAGATTCCTCCCGGGCGGGTAGAGAGACGTCGTCGTCCGGCCCGGGCCGCGCACGGCGCGCCCCAGGACCCGGAGTCACTGTAGGGCCGACTCTAGCTTCGGCCCGAGCACACGAGCGCCCGCTGTCGAGGGACACGGGTCCCGCTCGGGACGGTTTGTGACCAACGACACAGATCGGCCGGGCTCCCGGCGACCTGGCAGGATCGCCTCCCATGACGGACGAGTCCACGACCGCGGCCCTCATCCCGGGATTCCGGGCGATCGTGCCCGCGGGTGGCGCCGGCACGCGGCTCTGGCCCCTCTCGCGCGCGGGGGCGCCGAAGTTCCTGCACGACCTGACCGGGACGGGGCGGACCCTCCTGCAGGGGACGGTCGACCGGCTGCTCCCGCTCACCGGGCCCGACGGCGTGGTGGTGGTCACCGGGCGGGCGCACGAGGACGCCGTCCGCGCGCAGGTGCCCGAGCTGGGCGCCGGGGCGGTGCTCGCGGAGCCGTCGCCGCGCGACTCCATGGCCGCCATCGGCCTCGCCGCCGCGGTCCTCGCCCGCCGCGAGGGCGACGTCGTCGTGGGCTCGTTCGCGGCGGACCACGTCATCGACGCGGGCCCCGGCTTCACCACGGCGGTCCGGGAGGCCGTCGCGGCGGCCCGCGCGGGGTACGTGGTCACGGTCGGCATCCCGGCGAGCAGCCCGTCGACCGCCTTCGGCTACGTGCACCAGGGCGAGCCCCTCGGGCTCGCCGACGCGCCGGGCGCACGCCACGTGGTCGACTTCACCGAGAAGCCGGACGCCGAGACCGCCGCGGCGTACCTGGCGACGGGGGAGTACCGCTGGAACGCCGGCATGTTCGTGGTGCGGGCGGAGGTGCTCCTCGGCCACCTCGAGCGGCAGCACCCCCAGCTCCACGCCGGGCTGCTCGAGATCGCGGCGGCGTGGGACACGCCCGACCGCGACGACGTCCTGGCGCGCGTGTGGCCGGGCCTGCTGCGGATCGCGATCGACCACGCCATCGCCGAGCCGGTCGCGGCCGAGGGCGGCGTCGCGGTCGTCGACGGCGCCTTCAGCTGGGACGACGTCGGCGACTTCGCGTCGCTCGGCGACCTGCTGCCGGCGGACGAGCACGGCACCCGCGTCCTCGGGCCGGCCGACGACGCGCTGGCGCTCGACGCGACCGGCGCCCTCGTGGTGCCTGGGACCGGACGCCTGGTGGCCGTCCTCGGGCTCGACGACGTCGTGGTGGTCGACACGCCCGACGCGCTCCTGGTCACGACCCGCGCGCGGGCGCAGGGGCTCAAGGCGGTGGTGGACACGGTCCGCGAGCGGGGCCGCACGGACCTGCTCTGAGGCGGTGCGGGCGCGACGAACTAGGCTCGGCGCGTGCTGGACTCCGCCCCCACCGTCCCGGTCGACCACCTGAACGGGCTGGTCGACGCCCTCGTCGACGAGCTCGTCGAGATCCGCCGCGACCTGCACGCTCACCCGGAGGTCGCCCGCACCGAGCGGCGCACCTCGGACCTCGTCGCGGACCGCCTGCGCCGCGCCGGGCTGAGCCCGCGCATGCTGCCGGGCACGGGCGTGGTGTGCGACCTCGGGCCGAGCCCCGTGGCGACCGGCCGCCGACGCATCGCGCTGCGCGCCGACCTCGACGCGCTGCCCGTGCCGGACGTCTGCCGCCACCCGTGGCGCTCGACCGTCCCCGGCCTCTCGCACGCGTGCGGGCACGACGTGCACGTCGCCGCCGTCCTGGGGGCCGGGCTCGTGCTCGCCCGGCTCGCCGAGGAGGGCCGCCTCGCGACGGGCGTGCGGCTCGTCTTCCAGCCCGCGGAGGAGGTCCAGCCCGGCGGCGCCCTGGACATCATCGAGGCCGGGGCGATGGACGGCGTGTCCCAGGTCTTCGCGGTGCACTGCGACCCGAAGCTCGACGTCGGCCGTGTGGGCACGCGCATCGGCCCGATCACCTCGGCGTCGGACCCCGTCACGGTGACGTTGACGGGCGCCGGCGGCCACACGTCGCGCCCCCACCTGACGGCCGACGTCGTCTTCGCGCTCGGCCAGGTCATCACGCAGGTCCCCGCGGTGCTGGGCCGGCGCCTGGACCCGCGCTCGGGCGTGAACCTCACCTGGGGGCAGGTCCACGCGGGCAGCGCGAGCAACGCGATCCCCGCGAGCGGCACGGTCCGGGGCACCCTGCGCTGCCTCGAGGGGCGTGCGTGGGAGGAGGCGTCCGCGGTGCTGCGGGAGGCCGTCGAGCAGGTCGTCGCGCCCTACGGCGTCGACGTCGACGTGCAGCACCTGCGCGGCGTGCCGCCCGTCGACAACGACGCCGCCTCGACGCGCCTGCTCGACGCGGCCGCCCGCGAGGTGCTCGGCAGGCACTCGGTCGAGCTCACCGAGCAGTCGCTCGGCGGCGAGGACTTCGCGTGGCTCCTCACGCGCGCACCGGGTGCCATGGCGCGCCTGGGCACGCGGGTGCCGGGCGGGCGCACCTTCGACCTGCACCAGGGCGACCTCGACGTCGACGAGCGCGCGATCGGCGTCGGCGCCCGGCTGCTGGCGCGGGTCGCGGTGCTGGCCGGCAACGACGCGGCGGCCGCGCCGGCGTCGCCCGCCTGAGTCCGGCCGCGCGCGGCGGAGGCCCCGCCAACATTCCGGTTGCGTAACGACCCCTCGTTCGTACCAGCCGGTAACAATCGCGCCCTCGGCGGGAGTTATGGTTTCGCCGTACACCAGTCGGTCAGGTGCCACTGGTGCGGAGCACGCCCGAGGAACGCCGCACATCCCCCGCAGCACCCGTCGAGCGCGCCCGGTCGGCTGACACAAACAGGAGTGACGACGTGAAGAGACTGACGCGAGCAGCGGTGCTGACGGCCGCCGCAGCACTGACCCTGAGTGCCTGTGGCGCGGCCCCCGAGGAGGAGACCGAGTCGACCGCCGGTACCGAGGAGACGGCCGAGGCGACCGTCGACTTCACCGCGTGCATGGTCTCGGACGAGGGCGGCTTCGACGACGCGTCCTTCAACGAGTCCGGCTTCCTGGGCCTCGAGCGTGCCAAGGAGGAGCTCGGCATCGAGACCCGCACGGCCGAGTCGTCCGACCCCGGCCAGTACACGGCCAACGTCGACTCGATGGTCCAGGAGGGCTGCGACCTCATCATCGGCGTCGGCTTCGCGCTCGAGGACCCGATCCAGGCCGCGGCCGAGGCGAACCCGGACATCCAGTTCGCGCTCGTCGACAGCGCGTTCAGCGCCGACGACTTCAGCCCCGTCACGCTCGACAACGCCAAGCCCCTCCTGTTCAACACGCAGGAGGCCGCGTACCTCGCCGGCTACCTCGCGGCGGGCACGAGCGAGACCGGCACCGTCGCGACGTACGGCGGCCTGCCCTTCCCGTCCGTCACGATCTTCATGGACGGCTTCGTGGACGGCGTCGAGAAGTTCAACGAGGACAACGGCGCGTCCGTCGCCGTCCTCGGGTGGGACAAGGAGGCCCAGAACGGCTCCATGATCGGCGACTTCAGCAACACCGAGGGCGGCCGCACCACCACCGAGCAGTTCATCGCCTCGGGCGCGGACGTCATCCTCCCGGTCGCCGGCCCCGTCGGCGCGGGCTCGCTCAACGCCGCCTCGCAGGCCGACGGCGTCTCGGTCATCTGGGTCGACTCGGACGGCTACGAGCAGGAGTCCAACGCGGACACCAAGAACCTCATCCTGACCTCGGTCATCAAGCAGATCGGCACCGCCGTGTTCGACACGATCGCCTCGGCGGTCGACGGCGAGTTCTCGAACGAGCCGTACGTGGGCACGCTGGAGAACGGTGGCGTGGACCTCGCGCCGCTGCACGACTTCGAGAGCACGGTCGACCCGGCGCTCGTCGAGCAGGTCGACGCCCTGCGCGAGCAGATCATCAACGGCGAGATCGTCGTCGAGTCGCCCTCGGCGACGCCCGTCGAGTGAGCTAGATCTCACTCGAGAGCATGACGCAGGTGGTGGCCCGGGGCGCACGCCCCGGGCCACCGGCCTGTGTAGCACGAAGCCTCCGCGTCCCCGTCGGGACGAGGTCCTGCCGGGCGCATGGGCGCGTCACTAGGCTCGGGACAGCAGGAGCACCACCACCGTTCGGGAAGGGCGACGACGCCGTGACGCAGGTACAGCCGGGCGAGGACACGCCATGAGGCTCCAGCTCGAGGGGATCACGAAGCGGTTCGGTCCGCTCGTGGCCAACAACGCCATCAGCCTGACCTTCGAGCCGGGGGAGATCCACGCCCTGCTCGGGGAGAACGGCGCGGGCAAGTCCACGCTGATGAACGTCCTGTACGGCCTCTACCGGCCGGACGAGGGCCAGATCGTCATCGACGGCGAGCCCGTGTCCTTCACGGGTCCCGGCCAGGCCATGGCCGCCGGGATCGGCATGGTGCACCAGCACTTCATGCTCGTCCCGGTCTTCACGGTCGCGGAGAACGTCGTGCTCGGCCACGAGCCGACGTCGGGCGGCGGCCTCATCGACCTGGCGCGGGCCCGCGCCCTGGTGCGCGAGATCTCGGACCGGTTCGGCTTCGCGGTCGACCCGGACGCGCTGGTCGAGGACCTGCCGGTCGGGGTCCAGCAGCGCGTCGAGATCATCAAGGCGCTGAGCCGCGACGCGAAGATCCTCATCCTCGACGAGCCCACGGCGGTCCTCACGCCGCAGGAGACCGACGAGCTCATCGCGATCATGCGCCAGCTCAAGGACGCCGGGACCTCGATCGTCTTCATCACGCACAAGCTGCGCGAGGTCCGCGCCGTGGCCGACCGGATCTCGGTCATCCGGCGCGGGACCGTCGTCGGCACCGCGGACCCCAGCGACAGCGAGGCGAAGCTCGCCTCGCTCATGGTCGGCCGCACGGTCGACCTGGGCGTGGACAAGCAGCCGACCGACCCGGGCGACGCGACCTTCCAGGTGCGCGACCTGACGGTCATCGACCCCAGCGGGGCGCGCGTGGTCGACGGGGTGAGCCTCGACGTCCACCGCAGCGAGATCCTCGCGATCGCCGGTGTCCAGGGCAACGGGCAGTCCGAGCTCGCCGAGGCGATCCTGGGCCTGCGCAGCGCGTCCGGCGGCTCGATCACGCTCGACGGGAACGAGCTCCTCGGCCGCAGCGTCGACGAGGTCCTGCGCGCGGGTGTCGGCTTCGTCCCCGAGGACCGCAGCACCGACGGCCTGATCTCGTCCTTCTCCATCGCGGAGAACCTCATCCTCGACCTGCACGGCGAGAAGCCGTTCGCCAGCTACGGGTCGCTGTCCCCGTCGCGGGTGGCCGCGAACGCGGCACGCGCGGTCCAGGAGTTCGACGTCCGCCTCACCTCGGTGCACGACCCCATCAGCACGCTGTCGGGGGGCAACCAGCAGAAGGTCGTCCTCGCGCGGGAGATGTCCCGGCCGCTGCGCCTGCTCGTCGCGAGCCAGCCCACGCGCGGCCTCGACGTGGGCTCCATCGAGTTCGTGCACAAGCGGATCGTCGCCGAGCGCGACCACGGCACGCCCGTGGTGATCATCTCCACCGAGCTCGACGAGGTCCTCGCCCTCGCCGACCGCATCGCGGTGATGTACCGGGGCAAGGTCGTCGGCGTCGTGCCGGGCAGCACGAGCCGTGACGTCCTCGGCCTGATGATGGCCGGCGCGCCGCTCGAGGAGGCCCAGCGCGGGGCCGCTTCCCACCACACCGCCCTCAGCGAGGCCGGAACGATCGACGGGATCCCCCTGTGAGCACCACCGACACGCTCGTCGCGCCGTCCGCGCAGCCGAGCACACCGACGGGCCGCGGCGGGCCCGGTCTCCTGCAGCGCGTCCTGGACGCCTCGTGGCTGACGATCACGCTCGCGATCGTCATGGCCCTCATCGCGTCCTCCGTGCTGATCGCCGCCGCGAACGCCGAGGTGCAGGACGCGGCCGTCTACTTCTTCTCGCGGCCCACGGACCTCCTCACCGCGGCATGGGACGCCGTCTACTCGGCGTACTCCGCGCTCTTCCGCGGCGCCGTCTTCGACTACCAGGCCGAGGGCCTGCGGCGGGTCCGGCCGATCACCGAGACGATGACGGCGTCCGTGCCGCTCATCCTCGCCGGCCTCGGCCTCGCGGTCGCGTTCCGTTCGGGGCTGTTCAACATCGGTGCGCAGGGCCAGGTGCTCATGGGCGCCGCGGCGGCGACCTTCTTCGGCATCACCTTCACCCTGCCGGTCGTGCTCCACGTCGTGGCCGCGTGCGTCGCGGCGATCGTCGTCGGGGCCCTCTGGGCGGGCATCGCCGGCTTCCTCAAGGCCCGGACGGGGGCGAACGAGGTCATCGTCACGATCATGCTCAACTCGATCGCGACCTACCTCGTGGCGTTCCTGCTGACCACGACCGTGCTGCGCCAGGGCGGGACCCGCCCGATCTCGCCCCCGGTCGGGCCGAACTCGCTCATGCCCCGCATGCTGGGCGAGCAGTTCCGGCTGCACTGGGGCTTCGTCGTCGCGCTGCTCGCGGCGGTCGCCGTGTGGTGGCTCATGGAGCGCTCGGTGCTCGGGTTCCAGTTCCGGGCGGTCGGGGCCAACCAGCGCGCCGCCCGCACGGCCGGCATCCGCGTCAACGTCGTGTTCGTCACGGTCATGCTCGTCGCCGGTGGCCTGGCGGGCCTCGGCGGCGCGATGCAGATCCTCGGCACGGACCGGACGCTGCAGGAGTCGAGCGCCGGCAACATCGGCTTCGACGCCATCACCGTCGCACTGCTGGGGCGCTCGAAGCCGGTCGGCACGGTCCTGGCTGCGCTGCTGTTCGGTGCCCTGCGCGCCGGATCGCCGCTCATGCAGACCTCGGCCGACACCCCGATCGACATCATCCTCGTCATCCAGGCCTCGATCGTGCTGCTCATCGCGGCGCCCGTCCTGGTCCGCGAGCTCTCCCCGCTGCACCGGATCGCGCAGCTCTTCGGCTACCGCATGAAGGAGGCCAGCGCATGAGCATCCAGATCGATCCCGTGCCCAGCACGGTCGTCGAACCCGCCGGTGCGGGCGCCCAGGCACGCATCTCCTGGCGCGGCCCGGTCCTCTACCTCGGCGTCGGGCTCCTCGCGCTCGTCGTCTTCGGGCTCCTGACGCCGAGCGGGGACACCACCCGCTTCCTCGTCGCGACGAGCACCGACATGGTCCACATCGCCACGTTCGGGGTCCCGTCGCGGGCGACGGCGCTCGTGCTGTCCCTGCTCGCCCTCGGCCTCGGTGGCTGGGCCACCTGGCTCACCGCGAACCGCAGGACGGTCCCCACGTGGGTCCAGCTGACGTTCGGCGGCGTCGTCCTCCTGGCCTTCCTGGTGTGGGTGATGGCCGGGAACAGCAACGCGATGCCGTTGACCGTGCTCCTCACGGGTGCGCTGACGCTCGCCGTCCCGCTGGTCTTCGGCTCGCTCGCCGGCCTGCTGTGCGAGCGGTCGGGCATCATCAACATCGCGATCGAGGGCCAGTTCCTGGCCGGCGCGTTCCTCGCCGTCGTCGTCGCGAGCCTGACCGAGAACCCCTACGCGGGGCTGATCGCGGCGCCCGTCGCCGGCGCGCTCGTCGGCGCGGTGCTCGTGATGTTCGCGGTGCGCTACTGGATCGACCAGATCATCGTCGGCGTCGTGCTCAACGTGCTCGTCGTGGGCGTGACCAACTACCTGTTCTCGACGGTCCTGTCGGAGAACACCGACGCGTTGAACTCGCCGCCCCGGCTGCCCACCCTGGCCA
Source organism: Actinotalea sp. JY-7876 (assembly GCF_014042015.1). Classification (NCBI taxonomy): domain Bacteria; kingdom Bacillati; phylum Actinomycetota; class Actinomycetes; order Micrococcales; family Cellulomonadaceae; genus Actinotalea; species Actinotalea sp. JY-7876. The sequence continues at coordinate 978,223 of NZ_CP059493.1, forward strand.
TCCCGGTGCTGTCCGAGATCCCCGTGCTGGGACCGGTGCTCTTCAAGCACTCGATCATCGTCTACCTCATGTACGTCGTCGTGGCGGTGCTCCAGGTGATGGTGTTCCGCAGCCGCTGGGGCCTGCGGATGCGCGCCGTCGGCGAGCACCCGAAGGCGGCGGACACGGTGGGCATCAAGGTCAACCGGACGCGTGTGCTGAACACCGTGCTGGGCGGCGCGGTCGCCGGGCTCGGCGGCGCCGCGCTCGTCTCGGCCGGGCTCGCCTTCAACAAGGAGCTGACGAGCGGCAAGGGCTACATCGCGCTCGCCGCCATGATCCTGGGCCGGTGGAGCCCCAAGGGCGCCCTCGCGGCCGCCCTGCTGTTCGGCTTCGCGGACTCGCTGCGCCAGGTGCTCAACAACCTCGGCTCGCCCGTCCCCAGCCAGTTCCTCTCGATGCTCCCGTACCTCGCGACGATCTTCGCCGTCGCCGGCCTCGTGGGACGCGTCCGCGCGCCCGCCGCCGAGGGCATCCCCTACAAGAATTGAGGCTCTCGTGACCCGCCAGACCCCCGACGTCGACTGGGAGGCGCTGCGCGCTGCCGCCCGCGACGTGATGACCCGGGCGTACGTGCCCTACTCCGAGTTCCCGGTCGGCTGCGCCGCGCTCGTCGACGACGGCCGTGTCGTCGTCGGCTGCAACGTGGAGAACGCCTCGTACGGCGTGGGCCTGTGCGCGGAGTGCGCTCTCGTCGGTGCGCTGCACACCTCCGGCGGCGGGCGCCTCGTGGCGTTCGCGTGCGTGGACCGGCACGGCAACGCGCTGATGCCCTGCGGCCGGTGCCGCCAGCTGCTGTGGGAGGCGGGTGGCCCCACGCTGCTCGTCGACACGGTGAGCGGGATCCGCCCGATGACCGAGGTGCTGCCGGACGCCTTCGGGCCGGCCGACCTGGTGGAGCGGGCATGAGCGCCGCACCGCGCCACGAGGCGCACGACGCCGTGGACGTCATCCGCACCAAGCGCGACGGCGGCCGGCTCGACGACGCCCAGATCGACTGGGTCGTCGACGCCTACACCCGCGGGGTCGTGGCGGAGGAGCAGATGGCCGCGCTCGCGATGGCGATCCTGCTCAACGGCATGGAGCGGGCCGAGATCGCCCGCTGGACCGCCGCGATGATCGCCTCGGGCGAGCGGCTGGACTTCTCCGGCCTCTCGCGTCCGACGGCGGACAAGCACTCCACCGGCGGCGTGGGCGACAAGATCACGCTGCCCCTCGCGCCGCTGGTCGCGGCCTACGGCGTCGCCGTCCCGCAGCTGTCCGGGCGCGGCCTCGGCCACACCGGCGGCACGCTCGACAAGCTCGAGGCGATCCCCGGCTGGCGCGCGGCGCTGACCAACGACGAGATGATGCGCCAGCTCGAGGACGTGGGCGCGGTCATCTGCCAGGCGGGCTCGGGCCTGGCGCCCGCCGACCGCAAGCTCTACGCCCTGCGCGACGTGACGGGGACGGTCGAGGCCATCCCGCTCATCGCCAGCTCGATCATGAGCAAGAAGATCGCCGAGGGCACGGGCTCGCTCGTCCTCGACGTCAAGGTCGGCAGCGGCGCGTTCATGAAGGACCTCGACCGCGCGTCGGAGCTCGCCCGGACGATGGTCGAGCTCGGCACCGACGCCGGTGTGCGCACCGTCGCGCTGCTCACCGACATGTCGACGCCGCTCGGCCTGACCGCGGGCAACGCGCTCGAGGTCCGCGAGTCGGTCGAGGTGCTGGCCGGCGGCGGCCCGCCCGACGTCGTGGAGCTGACCGTGGCCCTGGCCCGGGAGATGCTCGCCTCGGCCGGTCGCGACGACGTCGACCCGGCGGACGCGCTCGCCGACGGCCGCGCGATGGACGTGTGGCGGCGCATGATCGCCGCCCAGGGCGGCGACCCTGACGCCGCGCTGCCGGTGGCGCGCGAGACCGAGGTGGTCTTCGCGCCGGCCGACGGCGTGCTCGTCGAGCTCGACGCGCTCGCGGTCGGCGTCGCGGCGTGGCGCCTGGGCGCCGGCCGTGCGCGCCGCGAGGACGTGGTCCAGGCGGGTGCGGGCGTCGAGCTGCACGCCAAGCCCGGCGCGCTCGTGCGCGCCGGCGAGCCGCTGATGACGCTGCACACGGACACCCCCGAGCGGTTCGAGCGTGCCCGGGAGGCCCTCGCGGACGCCGTGACGATCGCGCCCGAGGGCGACCGGCCCGCGCGCCGCCTCGTGCTCGACCGGGTGGCGGCGGACTGAGCCCCGCCGTGGGCCTGCAGCTGACGACCCTCCTGCACCGCGCCGTGCGCGGTCGGGAGGTCGTCGCGGCGGGCCCACCGCGGGCGGACGGGCCGCCGGTGGGCGTCGCGGACCTGCGCGACGTCACCGCGGCGCGCGTGCGGGCGCTGGTGGCCGACGCCGACCGCGTCCGGTTCGACGCGCTCGTGGCCGGGTCCGACGACGCCGTCGTGCTGCGGCGGGCGCTGGCGGCGACCGCCTCGGTGGACGCCGTGGCGGAGCTCGCCGGGGCGCTGGCACGGTCGACGCCGGGGGACCGGCGCGCCGTGCGCGACCCCGTGCCCTCGATGGCGCGCCAGGGGCGCCAGAGCGACGGGACGACCTGCGGCTCGTCGGTCCTGGCGATGCTCGCCGCCCACGGCGACCCCACGCTCGCGCTCTGGCTCGCGACGGGGACCGTGCTCGCGTCCGCGCGGCCGCCCGAGCTCTCGGGCGCGCCCGACGCCGCGCTCGACCGGCTCGCCGAGGCCCCGCGCGAGGCCCGCTTCGCGGCGGTGCAGCGCGTGCTGCGCCGGCGCACGAGCGCGCGCGCCGTGCTCGGGCTGGCGTGGCCGCCCCGGTACGGGACCCCGCCGTGGACCGCCGCGCGGACGGCCCGCTTCCTCGGCGTGACGTACGACCACCGCCCGCTCGACGACACGGACGCGGCCCACCTCGCCGGGGCGCTCGCCGAGGTCGGGACCGCCCTGGACGCGGGCGTCCCCGTGCCGCTCTACAGCGGCGGCGACACCGCCCGGGGGTGGGACACCGCGCTGCCGCGCCACGTGGTGCTCGCGTTCGCCCGGGACGACGCCGGGTGGCACGTGTGGGAGCCGGGGGCGGGGGCCGTGGTGGTCGCGGACCGCCGGGCGCTGACGTCCGGGCGCCCGCACGCCGCGCTCGGCCACTGGGACCACCTCGCCTGGGTGCTCGCCCCGCGCCTGCGGTGAGGGGCCGCGGGTGGCGGCCCGGTGTGGCGTTCGACACGATGGGAGCGGGCCGGTACCCCGCCGCCCGCGCCTGACGACGGACGAGGAGGACGCGATGAGCACGATCCCTGGTGACAGCTCGTGGGCGGACGCGGGCCTGGTCCCGCCGGACAACGCGCAGGTCCCCGGCTCGGAGAGCACGACCGTCCCGGTCGACCCCGAGCACCAGCCGGCCGCGCCGCGGCCCGACCTGCGGGACGAGGCCGCCGAGGGCGACGTCGTCGAGCAGGCGCAGGAGGTCCCCGACGACGGCTCGGACGAGTACCCCGCGCGGTGAAGGAGGGCCCCGCGGCCCGATAACGTGGCGCCCATGAGTCGTTCCGCAAGCCGTTCGAGCACACCGCTCACCACCGAGGAGATCACGGCGCTGCCGAAGGTCCTCCTGCACGACCACCTGGACGGCGGCCTGCGCCCGGCCACGATCGTCGACATCGCGGCGCAGGTGGGTCACGCGCTGCCCACCACCGACGTCGAGGACCTCGGGCGGTGGTTCGTCGAGGCCGCGAGCTCCGGCTCGCTCCCGCGCTACCTCGAGACGTTCGACCACACCATCGCGGTCATGCAGCGGCCCGAGGACCTGCGCCGCGTCGCGCGCGAGGCGGTCGTGGACCTCGCCGCCGACGGCGTCGTGTACGCCGAGCAGCGCTACGCGCCCGAGCAGCACCTGCGCGCCGGGCTGAGCCTGCAGGACGTCGTCGATGCCGTGGGCCAGGGCCTCGCGGAGGGCGTCGCCGAGGCGGCCGCCGCCGGGCGGACCATCCGTGTGGGCCAGCTGCTCACCGCGATGCGCCACGCCGACCGCGGCCAGGAGATCGCCGAGCTCGCGCTCGCCAACCGCGACCGGGGCGTGGTCGGCTTCGACATCGCCGGCGCCGAGGACGGCTTCCCGCCGTCGCGCCACGCGTCGGCGTTCCGCACGCTGCGGTACGCGCACTTCCCGGTGACCATCCACGCGGGCGAGGCCGCGGGCCTCGACTCGATCGCCGAGGCGCTCCACGTCGGTGGCGCCCTGCGTCTGGGGCACGGGGTCCGGATCGCCGACGACATCACCTTCGGCGAGCCCACGGAGCAGGACCCGCTCGGCCTCGAGAAGGCCACGCTCGGCCCGCTCGCCCACTGGGTGCGGGACCAGCAGGTGCCGCTCGAGCTGTGCCCGACGTCGAACGTCCAGACGGGTGCGGCGGCGTCCGTCGCGAGTCACCCGATCACCGCGCTCGCGGCCCTGGGCTCCGCCGTCACCGTGAACACCGACAACCGGCTGATGTCCGGCACGTCCATGACGCGCGAGATGCAGCGCCTCGTCGACGAGGCCGGCTGGACGCTCGCCGACCTGCACGACGCGACCCTCACCGCGGCGTGGAACGCCTTCCTCCACCACGACGAGCGGCAGGCGCTCGTCGAGGACGTCATCGATCCCGCGTGGACCGCGGGGAAGGGCCGGCACCGCGCATGAGCACTGCCCAGGACCGTCAGACCGTCGCCAGGCTGGTCGACCACACGCTGCTGAAGCCGGAGGCGACCCCGGCCGACGTCGAGGCCCTCCTGCGCGAGGCGCACCGGCTCGGCGTGTACGCCGTCTGCGTGTCGCCCTCGATGCTGCCGCTCGAGCCGCCCCCGGGCGTCCTCGTCGCGACGGTGTGCGGGTTCCCGTCCGGCAAGCACCACAGCGAGATCAAGGCGGCCGAGGCCGCCCGGGCCGTCGCGGACGGCGCGGACGAGGTCGACATGGTCATCGACCTGGGCGCCGCGCTCGCGGGCGACTGGGACCGCGTGCAGGCCGACATCGCCGCCGTGCGTGCGGCCGTGCCGGCGCCGCGCGTGCTCAAGGTCATCATCGAGTCGGCCGCGCTGCCGGACGACGGCGTCGTGGCCGCGTGCCGCGCGGCCGAGGCGGCGGGCGCCGACTTCGTCAAGACCTCCACGGGCTTCCACCCGGCGGGCGGGGCGAGCGTGCACGCCGTCGAGCTCATGGCGGCGACCGTGGGCGGTCGCCTCGGCGTGAAGGCGTCGGGCGGCATCCGCACGGCCGCGGCGGCCCGCGCGCTGATCGCGGCCGGCGCCACGCGCCTCGGCCTGTCCGGGACGGCGGCGGTGCTCGACGGCCTGGACGCCCCGGGGACGGACGCCGACGCCGACGCGGCCGCCGGCACCGGGTACTGAGCCCGGGGACGTGACGCGCGCGCAGGAGCGGCCCTACCTCGACCACCCGGGGCCGCTCCCGCTCGCGCACCGCGGGTTCTCGCCCGCGGGGCTCGAGAACTCGATGGCGGCGTTCGCCGCGGCCGTCGACCTCGGGTTCCGCTACGTCGAGACCGATGTCCACGCCACGGCCGACGGCGTGCTGGTGGCGTTCCACGACGAGACGCTCGACCGGGTGACGGACGGGTCGGGCCGGGTCGACCGGCTGCCCTCCTCGACGGTGCTGCGGGCCCGCATCGGCGGTGTCGAGCCGGTACCGAGGTTCGAGGACCTGCTGGGGACGTGGCCGGACCTGCGGGTCAACGTCGACGTCAAGAGCGAGGGCGCCGTGGCGCCGCTGGCGGAGGCGGTCGAGCGCACGCGCGCGCACGACCGCGTGTGCGTGGCGTCGTTCTCCGACGCGCGCCGCCGGGCCGTCGTGCGACGCCTGTCCCGCCCGGTCGCGACGTCGGCCGGCACGCGCGCGACGGCGGCGTTCCGGGCCGCGGTGGCGGCCCGCTCCGCGGCGGCGGTCCGGCGCGCGCTGCGCGACGTCGACTGCCTCCAGGTCCCCGAGCGCTACGGCCGCCTCCGGGTGGTCACGGCCGCGACCGTCGCCGCCGCCCACCGCGCGGGCGCGCAGGTCCACGTGTGGACCGTGGACGACCCGGCCGACATGCACCGCCTGCTCGACCTCGGCGTGGACGGCCTCGTGACGGACCGCGCCGACCTGCTGCGGGATGTGCTCGTCGCGCGGGGGCAGTGGGTCCGGCCCTGACGGCGGCTCAGCCCAGCGGGCCCTCGACCTCCGGGAACCCCGGGGCGGGGACCGCCCACGGCGCCCGCAGCACCGTCGCGGTCGCCCAGCCCGCGGCCGCGAGCCCGGCGTCCGAGCCGGCGTCGGCGGTCGGGTCGAGCTCGGCGTAGCGCACCCGCACCGCCCCGTCGGCGCCGGGCCGGTCGATGCGCGCCTCGACCGCGCCGAAGTCCGCGAGGGGCGCCACGCGGATGCCGCGCAGCCGGTGCGCCGGCAGGTCCGGGACGTTGAGGTTGAGCACGCCCGCGCGGGGCTCGCGCGCCTCGAGCCAGCCCAGGGCGTGCGACGCGACGACGCCGGCCGTGGCCCAGTGCTCCGGGTGGGCGGTGATGATCGAGACGGCCATCGCGCGGATCCCGTGCGTCACGGCCGACGTCGCCGCGCCCACGGTCCCGGAGTGGATGACGGCGTTGCCCGTGTTGGGCCCGCGGTTCACACCGGACAGGACCAGGTCGGGCCGCGGGCCGAACCCCTCGTACGCCGCCAGGAAGGTGATGAGCGCGGGCGCCGCCGCGACGGCGTAGGACTCGACGTCGTCGGCGAGCCCGGGCGCCCGCCGCGGCTCGACGACGACGCGGCCGTCGCGCTCGATCCCGAAGAGCGACGCGGAGGCGCCGGAGTACTCGGTGGCGGGCGCCGCGACGACGACCTCGTACCCGGCCGCCGCGGCGACCTGCGCCAGGACGGCCAGCCCGGGGGAGTCGATGCCGTCGTCGTTGGTGACCAGCGCCCTCATGCTGCTCCCTCCTCGAGCGGCTCGACGGTGACGCGCTCCACGAAGCGCTCGATCTGGTCCCGGTGGCCGGTCGCCAGGCCGCGCCGGGTCACGTTGAGCGCGCCCGCCGCCGCCCCGAGGCGGACCGCCTCGAGCAGCTCGAGGCCGCGTCCCAGCCCGACCGTGACGGCCGCCGTCAGCGAGTCGCCGGCGCCGCGGTGGTCGACGGTCGAGACCGGGGGAGCCGTGACCTGCCAGGCGCCCTCGCGCGTGACGACGAGGGTGCCCTCCGCGGCGCGGGAGACGACCATCGCGCCCACGCGTCCGCGGCCCTCGTCCTCGGCGTCGTCGGAGCGGGCGTCGTCCGCGTGCTCGCCCGCCAGCACGGCCCGGGCGCCCGCGAGCAGCTGCGCGAGCTCCGGTCCCTCGGCCAGGCCGGCGTCCACCATCTCGCTGTGGCTCATCTTGAGGACGTCGAGGCCCTCGGCCACCACGGCGAGCGCGGCGTCGCCCGAGAGGTCGGCCACGACCGTGCTCCCGTTGCGGCGCAGGTCGCGGGCCACCCGGGCGAGGAAGTCGGCGGGCACGGTGTCGGGCGGGTCCGCGCCGGTGAGCGCGACGACGTCGGCCTCGAGAGCCTCGACCAGGAGCGTGCCGAAGAGGTCGTCGAGCTCGTGGCGGCCGAGCGGCGTCGGGTCCGCCGCCGCGAGCTCCTCGCGCTCGCCCGGCTCGCCGGCGTCGTCCCGGGAGCGGCGGTCGTGCACGTAGGCGCCGTTGCTGCCGTCGTAGCGCGTCGCCCGCAGGTCCACGCCCTCCCGGGCCGCGAGGTGCTGCGCGGCGGCGCCCGTCTCGCCCGCGAACGGTCCGCACGCCACGACGCGGGCGCCGAGCACGGACGCCATGCGGGCGAGCCACAGCCCCTGGCCCCCGGGGTGCACGTGGATCTCCGGTCCCGAGCCGTGGGCGGAGTCCTCGACCGTCACGGTCAGCAGCGAGGTCAGGGCCAGCACGCACACGCGCGGCTCGTCGGTCACGTCCTACCTCCGTGGTCGGGGATGCCGTGCGACAGCACAGCATCAACCGGCGCGGCGCGCAGCCCGAGGCGTCGGCGCCGCGCGCCCGGGAGCCCGGGTGTCCGGGCTCCCGGGGCGTCCGGTCAGAGCCCGAGGGCCGCCGCGACGTCCGCCCGGACCGCGTCGAGCCGCTGGCGGGCGCGCGTGCGCGCGGCGCCGACGGGGTCGGACGCGTCGCCGTCGTCGGTCACCGGGACGATGACCTCGAGGTAGCACTTGACCTTGGGCTCGGTGCCGCTCGGGCGCACGATGACGCGTGTGCCGTCCTGGGCCACGAGCCGGAGCCCGTCCGTCGGCGGCAGCGCATCCGGGCCCTCGCCGCCGTCGGCGAGGTCGACGACCTCGACCACGGGCGAGCCGGCCAGCGTGGCCGGCGGGGCCTCGCGGACGCGGGCCATGGTCGCCGGGATCTGGGCGAGGTCCGTGAACCTGGCGGACAGCTGGTCGGTGAGGTGCAGCCCGTGCTCGACGGCGAGGTCGTCGAGCAGGTCGACGAGGGTGCGTCCACGCACCCTCGTCCCGGCCGCGAGCTGGGCGATCAGGAGGGCGGCGCTGAGGCCGTCCTTGTCCCGCACGCGCGCCGGGTCGACGCAGTAGCCGAGCGCCTCCTCGTAGCCGAAGACGAGGCCCTCCACGCGCGAGATCCACTTGAACCCCGTGAGCGTCGCGCGGTGCGCGAGGCCGTGCGACGCCGCGATGCGGCCGAGCAGGCGCGAGGACACGATCGAGTTCGCCAGCACGCCCGGCGTGCCGTCGGGGTGCCGGCCGTCGGGGTGCGCCGCGGCGAACCGCGCGGCGCGGTCCTGGCCGAGGAGCGCGCCGACCTCGTCACCGTGCAGCATGCGCCAGCCCCGTGCGGCCGCCGTGCCCGCGGTGGCCGACGTCGCGTGCGCGAGCCGGGGGTCGCGCACCGCGACCGCGCACCGGTCGGCGTCGGGGTCGTTGGCGAGCACCAGGTCGGCGTCGAGCTCCTCCGCGAGCGCGAGCGCGAGGTCGATCGCGCCCGGCTCCTCGGGGTTCGGGAACGCGACGGTCGGGAAGCGCGGGTCCGGCAGCGCCTGCTCCGGGACGATGTGCAGGTCCGTGAAGCCGGCGCCGCGCAGCAGCCGCTCGGCCGTGTGCCCGCCGACGCCGTGCAGCGGCGTCAGGACGATCCGCAGGTCCCGCGGGCCGTCGGGGTCGGCGAGCGCGCCGACGGCGGTGAGGTAGCCCTCGACGATCTCCTCACCGAGAACGGCCCAGCCGGACTCGGTCCGCGGTACCGAGGCGACGGACTCGACGGCCGCGATGCACCGGGCGATCTCGGCGTCGTACGGCGGGATGATCTGCGCGCCCTGGCCGCTGTCGGTGACGACCCGTCCGCCGAGGTAGACCTTGTAGCCGTTGTCCTGCGGCGGGTTGTGGCTGGCCGTGACCATGACGCCGGCGTCGGCGTCCAGCAGCCGCACGGCGTACGCGAGCACGGGGGTGGGCAGGGGCTCGGGGAGCAGGAGGGCGTGGCCCCCCGCGGCCGTGACGACCCCGGCGGTGTCCCGCGCGAACCGCTCGGAGCCGTAGCGCGCGTCGTAGCCGATGACCACCCGGGGCCCTTCGACGACGACGCCGCCGCCCTCGCCCCGGCGCGCCTCGAGCGCGTCACGCAGGTACCGCACGAGGCCCGCGGCCGCCCGGATGACGACGGCGCGGTTCATGCGGTTCGGGCCGCCGCCCATCGCGCCGCGCAGGCCCGCGGTGCCGAACTCGAGCGGTCCGCGGAAGCGGTCGGCGAGCTCGGCGCGTGCGACGGAGCGCAGCTCCTCGTCGGCGTCGTCCTGCGCGGTCGTCAGCAGCGTGCGCAGGTGCGCGGCGGTCTGCGGGTCGGGGTCGTCGGCCACCCAGGCCTCGACCTGTGCGACGAGCGCGGGGTCGAGCGGCTGGTCCGGCCGGTCGGCGGTGGGGGGCGCCATCAGATCCGCCCCACGACGTCGGCGAGCAGGCGGCTGATGCGCGGCGCGGCCGCCTGGCCGGCCTCGATCACCTCGGCGTGCGAGAGCGCCTCGGCCCCGATGCCGGCGGCCAGGTTGGTCACGAGCGAGAGCCCCAGGACCTCGAGCCCGGCGTGCCGTGCGGCGATGGCCTCGAGCGTGGTGGACATGCCCACGAGGTCGGCGCCCATGACGCCCGCCATGCGGACCTCCGCGGGGGTCTCGTAGTGGGGCCCGCGGAACTGGGCGTAGACGCCCTCCGGCAGCGAGGCGTCGACCTCGTGCGCCACGTCCCGCAGCCGCTGGCTGTACAGGTCGGTGAGGTCGACGAACGTGGCGCCTTCCAGCGGCGACGTCGCCGTGAGGTTGAGGTGGTCGCGGATGAGCACGGGGGTACCCGGCGCCCACGCCGGGTCGAGGCCGCCGCAGCCGTTGGTGAGCACGACGACGCCCGCGCCGGCCGCGGCCGCGGTGCGCACGCCGTGCACGACGCGCCGCACGCCGCGGCCCTCGTACAGGTGGGTGCGCGACCCGAGCACGAGCGCGTGCCGGCCGTCCGCGAGCCGGATCGAGCGGGTGGTCGCGACGTGCCCGGGGACCGCGGGGGCGCTGAAGCCGGGGAGCTCGTGGCTCGGGATCTCGGCGACCGTCTCGCCCAGCAGGTCGGCCGCGCCGCCCCAGCCGGAGCCGAGCACGAGGGCGACGTCGTGCGACGCGATCCCCGTCCGCTCGGCGAGGACGGCGGCGGCCTCGCGGGCCACCTCGAACGGGTCGGTGGCGGGGTCGTCGAGGGTGGTGAGCGGCCCGGTGCCGTGTGGTGCTGTCATGCAGCGAGGCTATCGGTGACCCGGCCCGGACGTGGGGCCACGCGGTCGGGACGCGTCCGCGGCGCCCGACGGCACAATGGGGCCGTGACCGCAACGACACCCGGCCTCGCCACGCCCGTCCCCGCCCCCGAGCGGCCGCCCGGACGGCCGGCCCCGAAGGTCGTCGTCGTCGGCGGTGGTCCCGGCGGCTACGAGGCGGCCCTGGTGGCGTGCCGGTCGGGTGCCGACGTCACGCTGGTCGAGCGGCAGGGCCTCGGCGGTGCGGCGGTGCTCACCGACGTCGTGCCCTCCAAGACGCTCATCGCGACGGCGGAGTGGATGACCATCGCCGACCGCGCGTCGGACCTCGGCATCCGCACGGTGGGCCTGCCGACCGACACCCCGCTGCGGGGGCACGAGGTGGACCTCGGCCTGGTCAACGCCCGGGTCGTCGAGCTGGCGGCCGCGCAGTCCGCGGACATCCGCACCCGCCTGGAGGCCGAGGGCGTCACCCTGGTCGAGGGCACCGCCAGGCTGGACGGGCCCGAGCGCGTGGTCACCGACGGGGGCGGGTCGTTCGACGCCGACGTCGTGCTGCTGGCGACCGGGGCGACGCCCCGCTGCCTGCCCGAGGCGATGCCCGACGGCGAGCGCATCCTCACCTGGACGCAGCTCTACACCCTGACCGACCTGCCCGAGCGCCTGATCGTGGTCGGGTCCGGCGTCACGGGCGCCGAGTTCGCCGGCGCCTACAACGCGCTGGGCGCCGACGTCGTCCTGGTCTCCTCGCGTGACCGGGTGCTGCCGGGGGAGGACGCCGACGCCGCCGAGCTCATCGAGGGCGTCTTCACGTCCCGCGGCATGACGGTGATGAGCCGTTCCCGCGCCGCGGGGGTGACCCGCCGGGGCGACGGCGTGGAGGTCACGCTCGCGGACGGGCGGGTGGTCGAGGGGTCGCACTGCCTCATGGCGGTCGGCGCCGTCCCGAGCACCGAGGGCCTCGGGCTCGAGGAGGCCGGCGTCGTGCTCGGCAAGGGCGGCTACATCGAGGTCGACAAGGTCTCGCGCACGAGCGCGCGCGGCGTCTACGCCGCCGGGGACTGCACCGGCGTCCTGCCCCTGGCGTCGGTCGCCGCGATGCAGGGGCGGATCGCCATGGCGCACGCGCTCGGCGACGCCGTGACGCCGCTCGACGTCAGTGAGGTCGCGGCCAACATCTTCACGGCGCCGGAGATCGCCACCGTGGGCCGCTCGCAGCGCCAGCTCGAGGAGATGGGCGCGCGGTTCGTCGTCAGCACGCTGCCGCTGGCCCGCAACCCGCGCGCGAAGATGCTGGGCATCCGCGACGGGTTCGTGAAGATCTTCGCGCACAGCACAACGGGCATCGTCATCGGCGGGGTCGTGGTGGCGCCGCGCGCCGGCGAGCTGATCTTCCCCCTGACCCTCGCCGTCAACCACCGCCTCACGGTGGACCAGATCGCCGACTCGTTCACCGTGTACCCGTCGCTGTCGGGAACCATCGCCGAGGTGGCCCGCGTGCTGCACACACGCGCGGAGTAGCCGGGCCGAGCAGCCGAGGGCTCCGGCGCGCCTCAGCCCAGCAGGGCGCGCAGGCCGGGCCACGCGCCGGCGAACGCGGGGAGCAGCGGCCGGTCGGCCACCGCGTCGACGTCGACCCAGGCGACCTCGAGGCTCTCCGCGTCGGTCGGGCGCACGTCGTGGGGGCCCGTCGCCCGCGCGACGACGGTGGTGTAGCGCCACGGGCCGTGGTCGAGCACCACCGCGTCGTGGATCTCGAGGGCCGCGGGGTCGATGCCGGCCTCCTCGGCGGCCTCCCGGACCGCGCCCTGCTCGGGCGTCTCGCCAGGGGCGAGCGCGCCGCCCGGCAGGGCCCACGTGCCGCCGTGGTCGGACCACAGGGCCCGGTGCTGGAGCACCACCTGCGTGCGCCCGCCCGCGGACCGGTGCAGCAGCAGGCCCGCGGCCCCGTGGGTGCCCCAGTGCCGCCGCCCGCAGGCGCACTGCACCCAGGCGTCGCCGGAGTGGCGGTGGTGGGCCGCCGGTGCGCCGGTCAGCCGACGATCTCGCAGATCGCGGTGCCGGCGCTCACGCTCGACCCGACGCCGGCCGTCAGGCGCTGCACGGTCCCGGCGCGGTGCGCCACCAGCGGCTGCTCCATCTTCATGGCCTCGAGGACCACGACGAGGTCGCCCTCGGCCACCTCCGCGCCGTCCGCCACCGCGACCTTGACGATCGTCCCCTGCATCGGCGACGCGAGGGTCGTGCCGTTGCCCCCGACGGCGCGCACGGCGCCGCGGGCGCCCGCGGCCCGGCGCGGTCGCGCGGTCCCGGGCCGCCCGCGCCCGCCGCCGAGGCCGAGCCCGGCGGGCAGGACGACCTCGATGCGCTTGCCGCCGACCTCGACGACCACGCGCTCGGTGCGCCGCTCCTGCGGCTCGTCGTCGCCCGTCCTGTCGGGCGTGGCGCCGAGCGCGGCGACCGTGTCCGCGAACTCGGTCTCGATCCACCGCGTGTGGATGGTGAACGGCTCCTGCGGGTCCGCGGGGACGAAGGCGGGGGAATCGAGGACGGCCCGGTGGAAGGGGACGACCGTGGGGATGCCGACCACCTCGAGCTCGGCCAGCGCCCGGCGGGCGCGCTCGACCGCCTGCCGGCGCGTCGCGCCCGTGACGACGAGCTTGGCGATCATCGAGTCGAAGGCGCCAGAGACCGTGTCGCCCTCGACGACGCCGCTGTCCACGCGGACACCGGGGCCGGCGGGAAGGCGCAGGCGCGTGATCCGGCCGGGGGAGGGCAGGAAGCCGCGGGCCGGGTCCTCGCCGTTGATCCGGAACTCGATCGAGTGGCCGCGCACGGCGACCTGGTCGTAGCCGAGGGGCTCGCCGGCGGCGATGCGCAGCTGCTCGCGCACGAGGTCGATGCCCGTGACCTCCTCCGTCACCGGGTGCTCGACCTGCAGGCGGGTGTTGACCTCGAGGAAGGAGACGGTGCCGTCGCGCGCGACGAGGAACTCGCAGGTCCCGGCGCCGACGTAGCCGGCCTCGCGCAGGATCGCGATCGACGCGTCGCGCAGGAGCGTCTCCTGCGCCGGGGTGAGGAACGGCGCGGGCGCCTCCTCGACGAGCTTCTGGTGGCGGCGCTGGAGCGAGCAGTCCCGGGTCGAGACGACGACGACCGTGCCGTGCTGGTCCGCGAGGCACTGCGTCTCGACGTGGCGCGGCGCGTCGAGGTAGCGCTCGACGAAGCACTCGCCCCGCCCGAACGCCGCCGTCGCCTCCCGGACGGCGGAGTCGTAGAGCTCCGCGATCTCGGCGGCCTCGCGCGCGACCTTCAGGCCACGGCCGCCGCCGCCGAACGCCGCCTTGATCGCGATGGGCAGGCCGTGCTCCTCGGCGAACGCCTGCACCTCCTCGGCCCCCGTGACGGGGTCGGGCGTGCCCGCGACGAGCGGCGCGCCGGCGCGGTGTGCGATGTGGCGCGCGCTGACCTTGTCGCCGAGCGCCTCGATGGCGGCGGGCGGCGGGCCGATCCAGGTCAGCCCGGCGTCGATCACCGCCTGCGCGAAGCCCGCGTTCTCGGCGAGGAAGCCGTACCCGGGGTGGACGGCGTCGGCGCCCGAGCGGCGGGCGACGTCGAGCAGCTTGGCGACGTCGAGGTACGTCTCGGCCGCGCGGGTGCCGCCGAGCGCGAACGCCTCGCCCGCGAGCGCGACGTGCAGGGCCTCGCGGTCCTGGTCGGCGTAGACCGCGACGCTCGCGATGCCGGCGTCGGCGCAGGCCCGGGCGATGCGGACGGCGATCTCACCACGGTTGGCGATCAGGACCTTGTGGATTCCGGGCACGGCTCACCGTAACGTCACGCGCCCCGCCCGTTCACGCACCGGACGCGGCGTCGTCGCACCTTGTACGGATCCACAACCGGCGTCGGCCGGGCTTTGTCGGGATCAGCCACGCCAGAGGCGGTGCAGCGGCAGCCCGAGCTCGGCGAGCAGCTCGCGCAGCAGGGGCAGGCTCAGCCCCACGACGCCGTGGTGGTCACCCTCGATCCCCGTGACGAACGGGCCTCCCAGGCCGTCGACGGTGAAGGCACCCGCGACCTTGAGGGGCTCGCCCGTCGCGACGTAGGCGTCGATCTCCTCGTCGGACAGGTCCGCGAAGTGCACCACCGTGGAGGACACGCCGCCCACGGTGCCGCCGCTGCCGGCGCCCGGGCCGACGGGCCGCAGGTCCACGAGCCAGTGCCCGGTGTGGAGGACGCCGCTCCGGCCGCGCATCGTGCGCCACCGCTCGACCGCCTGCGCGGCGTCGGCCGGCTTGCCGAACGCACGCCCGTCGAGCTCCAGCATCGAGTCGCACCCCACGACGACGACGTCGTCCGCGTCCTCGACGCCGGCCTCACCCAGCGCGTCCTCGTCGAGGCGGCCGGCGACGTCCTGGGCCTTGGCGTGGGCGAGGAGCAGCACCGCGTCGGCGGGGTCCAGGGGCCCGTCCGTCGACGAGGCCGCCAGGACGGCGTCCTCGTCGACCCGGGACACCTGCACGACGGCGTCGATGCCGGCCGAGCGGAGCAGGGCGCGGCGGGCGGGGGAGGCGGAGGCGAGCACGAGGGAGGTCACCGCGGCAGGGTAGCCGCGGCGACCTCCCGTCGCGTCGTCGGGCGCGGGCGCCCTCGGGTGCGTCCGGTCAGCGCGCGAGCGCCTCGCGCAGCACGTCCAGGCCCACCGAGCCGAGAGCCAGCGAACGGGCGTGGAACGCGCGCAGGTCGAACTCCTCGCCGCGCGTGGCCGCGGCGGCCGCCGCCTCGTCGCGCGCCGTCTCCCAGAGGCGCTGGCCGATCTTGTACGCCGGCGCCTGGCCGCCCCAGCCCAGGTAGCGGTTCAGCTCGAAGCGCAGGAACGCCTCGGGCATGTTGACGTTCGCGGACAGGAAGTCCCACGCCTTGTCGGCGTCCCACGTCCCGCCGCCCCAGCGCTCCGGGCACGGCAGCCCGAGGTGCACACCGAGGTCGAGGACGACGCGAGCGGCGCGCATGCGCTGCCCGTCGAGCATCCCGAGGCGGTCGCCCGGGTCGTCGAGGAAGCCGAGGTCGGCCATGAGGCGCTCGGCGTACAGGGCCCAGCCCTCGCCGTGGCCGCTGACCCAGCAGGCGAGGCGGCGCCAGCTGTTGAGCGTCGCCCGCTCGTAGACGGCCTGGCCCACCTGGAGGTGATGGCCGGGGACGCCCTCGTGGTAGACGGTCGTCTTCTCGCGCCACGTCGTGTGCGTGGTGACCTCCGGCGGCACGGACCACCACATGGTGCCCGGGCGGGAGAAGTCGTCCGAGGGGCCGGTGTAGTAGATGCCGCCGTTCTGGGTGGGCGCGATGCGGCACGCGAGGCGCAGGATCGGCTCGGGGATGTCGAAGTGCACGCCGTTCAGGGCGGCGACCGCGGCGTCCGACGTCTCCTGCATCCACGCCTGGAGGGCGTCGTTGCCGTGCAGGACGCGGGCCGGGTCCTGGTCCAGCACCGCCACCGCGTCGGCGACCGAGGCGCCGTCGCCGGCGATCTGCGCGGCGACCGCCTCCTGCTCGGCGATGACGCGGTCCAGCTCCTCCAGGCCCCACCGGTACGTCTCGTCGAGGTCGACGCGGGCGCCGAGGAAGTATCGCGACCACAGGGCGTAGCGCTCGCGGCCGAACGCGTCGGCCTGCGGCGCCTGCGCGATGAGCTCCTCGCGCAGGAACTCGGCGATGCGGGCGTACGCCTGCTTCGCGGCCGCGGCGCCCTCGGACAGGTCACGCCGGATCGCCTGGCACGCGGCGGAGTCGTCGAGCGCGGCGTCGACCGTCGTGCCCGTGACGAAGGAGTCGAAGAACGACCCGTCGCCCGAGAGCTCGTCGGCCTGCGTGATGCACTCCAGGACCTGGCGCACGGCGGCCACGCGCCCCCGCGACGCGGCGAGCCGCAGCGACTCGATGACGCCGTCGGCGGCACCGGGCAGCGCGTTCAGGCGTGCCGCGATGTTCTCCCAGTGCTCGGGGGTCGACGTCGGCATGACGTCGAAGATGTCCCGCAGCTCCTGGACCGGGGACGCGATGTTGTTCAGCGAGCCGAGGAGCTCGTTCGCGTCGTGCAGCTCGAGCTCCAGGCCGATGCGCTCGCGCATGGCGTCGAGCGTGACGCGGTCGACGTCGTCCTGCGGGTCGACGCGGTCGAGCTCGCCCAGCACGGCGCGCGCGGCGTCGGCCTGCGCCCGCCAGCCGGCGGGCGAGAAGTCGGTCATGAGGTGGTCGTACCCGGCGAGCCCCATCGCGGTCGCGGCGAGCGGGTTCAGGCGGGCGGTCGTCTCGACGTAGGCGTCGGCGATCGCGTCGATCGGGGTGGGCTCCCGGTGGGCCGGGGCCCCGGTGGTGCTGTGGTCGGTCGTCATGTACGGACCCTAACGAGGCTCGCGTGCGCGGGGAACGTCGTTCCGTGACGCGGGCTCGTCAGCCGGCGTCGACGTCGCCGTCGACGTAGAGCCAGCGGCCGGCGCGCCGCTCGAACCGGCTGCGTTCGCGCAGGTCGCCGTCGACGTGGCGGGCGACGAACTCGACGACACCCGTCGCGTCGTCGTCGCCGCCCCGGGTGCCGAGCACCTCCAGGCCCCGCCAGCCCGGGTCGGGGGCGAGCGACAGGTCGTGCGGGCGGGTGCGCGGGTGCCAGGTCGCCAGCAGGTAGGCGGCCTCGCCGCGCACGAAGGCGGTGTAGCGCGAGCGCATGAGCTCCTCGGGCGTCGCGGCGAGGCCGTCGCCCCGGTGCAGACGTCCGCAGCACAGGTCGTCGCGGACGCCGGACCCGCACGGGCAGGGGGCCGTCGGTCGCGTCATGAGCGACCGCTCCACCGCCAGGCGTCCGTGCCGGGGGCGAGCGGGATGCGGGGCGCGCCGAAGGCGGCCGCCGCGCGCCACCGGCGCACTGCGTCGGCCTCGCCGGCTGCCGCGGGCGCCGTCACCGCGGGTGCGACCGGGGTGCCGGCGGTGGCCGCCAGGCCCGCGACCAGGGCGGCGAGCTCGGCGTCGTCGGGCTCGCCGCGTACCACCCGCACCTCGGCGCTCACAGGGGGATGTTCCCGTGCTTCTTGGCCGGGAGGCCAGCCCTCTTGGTGCGCAGGGCCCGCAGCGCCCGGACGATCTGCGTGCGCGTCTGGGACGGGGCGATCACGCCGTCGACGTAGCCGCGGTCCGCGGCTTCGTAGGGGTTGATGAGCGCGTCCTCGTACTCGCCGGTGAGCCGGGCGCGCTCGGCCTCGACGTCGCCGCCCGCGTCGGCGACCGTCTTGAGCGCGCCGCGCTGGAGGATGTTGACGGCGCCGCCGGCGCCCATGACCGCGACCTGCGCCGTCGGCCAGGCGAGGTTGACGTCGGCCCCGAGCTGCTTGGAGCCCATGACGATGTACGCGCCGCCGTAGGCCTTGCGCGTGATGACGGTGACGAGAGGGACGGTGGCCTCGGCGTAGGCGTAGATGAGCTTGGCGCCCCGGCGGATGATGCCGTTCCACTCCTGGTCCGTGCCGGGAAGGAAGCCCGGGACGTCGACGAACGTCAGGACCGGGATGTTGAACGCGTCGCAGGTCCGCACGAAGCGCGCGGCCTTCTCGGCGGCGCTGATGTCGAGCGTGCCCGCCATCTGCAGGGGCTGGTTGGCGACGATCCCGACCGGGCGGCCCTCGACGTGCCCGAACCCGATGAGCACGTTGGGCGCGTAGAGCGCCTGGACCTCGAGGAGGTCGCCGTGGTCGAGGACGTGCTCGACGACCGTGCGCATGTCGTAGGGCTGGCTGTCCGAGTCCGGCACGAGCGCGTCGAGCTCGAGGTCCTCGTCCGTGATCGCGAGGTCGGCCTCCTCGTCCGGCCAGACGACCGGGTCGGTGAGGTTGTTCGAGGGCAGGTAGCCCAGCAGTGCCTTGACGTAGTCGATCGCGTCGTCCTCGTCGCTGCCGAGGTAGTGCGCGACGCCCGAGCGGGCGTTGTGCGTGTGCCCGCCGCCCAGCTCCTCGAAGCCGACGTCCTCGCCCGTCACGGCCCGGATGACGTCGGGGCCGGTGATGAACATGTGCGAGGTCTGGTCCGCCATGACGATGAAGTCGGTCAGGGCGGGGGAGTAGACCGCGCCGCCCGCGCTCGGCCCGAGGATCAGCGAGATCTGCGGGATGACGCCCGACGCGGCGACGTTGCGGCGGAAGATCTCGGCGAACTGCGTCAGGGCCGCGACGCCCTCCTGGATGCGCGCGCCGCCGCCGTCGAGGATGCCGATGAGGGGGACGCCGGTGCGCAGCGCGAGGTCCATGACCTTGGTGATCTTCTGGCCGTGCGCCTCGCCGAGCGAGCCGCCGAAGACGGTGAAGTCCTGGGAGTAGACGGCCACCTGGCGCCCGTCGACCGTCCCGTAGCCGGTGACGACGCCGTCGCCCGGGATCCGCTTCGCGTCCAGGCCGAAGGCGGTGGAGCGGTGCCGCACGAACGCGTCGAGCTCGACGAAGCTGCCCTCGTCGAGCAGGGCGGCGATGCGCTCGCGGGCCGTCTTCTTGCCCCGCGCGTGCTGCTTGGTGGCCGCAGCGGTGTCGTCGGCGGCGCGCCCCGCACGATCGGCGAGGTCCTCGAGCTTGGCGGCTGTCGTGTCGGTCACGTCCCCGAGGGTAGTTGTCGGGTGTGCACATCCTCGGTGCGGGTCCCGACGGCGTGGCGCCCCCCGCATGTGCCGGACCCGACAACGCGCGGGGATGGGCGTGCGCAGACGGGTGGGAACCGAACGGGCTCCGGCCCACGTACCGTGGCCGCATGACGACGCCCCCGCCGGTCCTCGACCCGGACGCCGTCGCCCGCGCCCTGCCCGCAGCCGGCCGCGTCGTCGTGGTGGCGCGCACGGGCTCGACGTCGACGGACCTCGTGGCTGCCGCGCGCGCCGAGCCCGCCGCGTGGCCCGACCGGTCCGTGCTCGTCGCCGACCACCAGGCCGGCGGCCGCGGTCGCGCCGGGCGGACGTGGACCACGCCGCCGCGCGCGGCGCTCACGGTGTCGGTGCTGCTGCGCGCCGACGTGCCGGCGGACCGCCTCGGCTGGCTGCCGCTCCTCGCCGGGCTGGCCGTCGTCCGGGCGGTCGGCGAGGCCGCCGGGACCCGCGCCGCGCTCAAGTGGCCCAACGACGTCATCGTCCCCGCGCCCGACGGCACGGAGCAGCCCGGGTGGCGCGGGTGGCGCAAGCTCGCGGGCGTCCTGTGCGAGGTCGTCCCGGATGCGGGGCCGCCACCCGGTGCCGCGCCCCGCTACGACGTCGTGGTCGGCGTGGGGATCAACGTGGCGCAGTCGACGGCGGAGCTGCCCGTCCCGACCGCCGCCTCGCTCCGGACCCTGGGTGCGCAGGTGGACCGGACGGACCTGCTCGCCTCGCTCGTCCGGCACCTCACCGAGCTCGACGAGCGGTGGCGGGCCGGCGACCCGGGGCTCCCCGACGAGGTGGCCCGCGCCTGCGTGACCCTGGGCACCCCCGTCCGCGTCGAGCTCCCGGGAGGCGGCACGGTCGAGGGGACCGCCACGGCGCTCGGGCCCGACGGCGCGCTGGTCGTCGAGGACGCGGCCGGCCGGTCCCGGGACGTCCACGCCGGCGACGTCCAGCACCTGCGGGCACGGTAGGCACGCCGCGGGCGACCCCGCTGCGGGTCACGACGACGATGGCCGCGGCCACCGGTCGGCCCCCGTCACGGTGACCCTCGTCACCCGGGCTAGCCTGAGGCGGTGTCACCCGAGACGTCCGAGGCAACGCCCGACCACCCCACGACGTCCCCGATGCTCGACCGGCTCGAGGCGCAGCTGCTGGGCGGTCCCCGCACCCTGACGCTCGCGCAGGTCGCCGAGCGCCTCGGCGCCGACGTCGACGACCTGAGGCTCTTCTGGCACACGCTCGGCCTGCCGACGGGCGACGAGGACGCCGTCGCGTACGCGGAGTCCGACGTCGAGGTGCTCAGCCTCCTGCTGGACGCGCGGGACCGCTACAACCTCAGCCCGCGCGCGACCGTCTCGCTCGTCCGGTCCATCGGCCACACCACGGACCGGCTGGTGATGTGGCAGGTCGAGGCGCTGGTCGAGCACCTCACCGAGCGTGACGGCCTCGACGACCGCAGCGCGCGCCTGGCGGTCATCGGGCGCCTGGGCGAGATCGCCGGCCTGCTCGAGCACCAGCTCTCCCACGCCTGGCGCCGCCAGCTCCTGGCGACCGCCGGCAGGTTCGCGGAGGAGTTCGGCGGCGCCCCGGAGCCGGGCGCGAAGGACGAGCTGCCCCTCGCTCGGGCCGTCGGGTTCGCCGACATGGTCTCGTTCACCACCCGGTCCGCCGCGCTCGGGGCGCACGAGCTCGCCGAGTTCGTGCAGACCTTCGAGACGCGCGCCCGGGACGTCGTCACGACCGCCGGGGGCCGCGTGGTCAAGACCGTGGGGGACGCCGTGCTCTTCGTGGCCGACAACCCGCACCTCGGCGCCGAGGTGGCGCTCGGCCTCGCCGACGCGTTCGGCGTCGACAGCGCCACCCCCGTGCGCGTCTCGCTCGTCTGGGGGCGCCTGCTGTCGCGGTTCGGTGACGTGTTCGGCCCGTCGGTCAACCTGGCGGCCCGGCTCACGGAGCAGGCCGTGCCCGGTGCGGTGCTCCTCGACGAGGCCACGGCCGACGCCGTCCGTGGCGCACCCGGCGTGACGCTCGTCCCGCAGGACGAGCGGGAGGTCCCCGGCCTCGGCGTCCTGCGTCCCGTGCGCCTGCTGCGCGCCGACGCCGCCTGACGCGACGCCGCCCGACGTGGCGCCGCGCGACGCGATCGCCGTCGTGACCCGAGCGCCGCACTGGCCGCCTCAGCCCGGCTGGTCCTCGTCGTCGCCGTCGGGCAGCCGCTCGATCAGCTCGGGCCCGTTCGTCCGCACGGAGTTCACCGCGGTGGAGACGGGCGTCGCGACGAGCCGCGGCGCCGGGTCGTGCAGCAGCCCGACCGCCTCGGCGGCGTCCGTGCGGTGCGGGTCGAGCCACTGCGCCCACCGGTCCGGCGTCAGCACCACCGGCCGCCGGTCGTGGATCTCCGCCAGCACGGGGTCGTCGGTGGGGGCGCCGCCCGTGATGATCGTCATCGTGACGAGCCAGCGGTGCGGGTCGTCGTCGGGCAGCGAGCGGTCGCGCCAGAACTCGTAGAGACCCGCGAAGGCGAGCGGGGAGCCGTCGCCCGCGTGGATCCAGAACGGCTGCTTGGGGGCCTTGGCCGGCGAGCCCGCGGGCGGCTTGCGCCACTCGAAGTAGCCCTCGGCGGGCACCAGGCACCGGCGCGCGGCGGCCGCCTTGCGGAACGCGGGCTTGTCGACGAGCGACTCCACGCGGGCGTTGATCATGCGCGAGCCCACGGACGGGTCCTTGGCCCACCCCGGCACCAGGCCCCAGCGCGCGAGCCGCAGCGAGCGCTGGACCTCCTCCGGCGGCTCCTCGCCCTCGACGGCCCGGGGCGCGCGCTCGACGACGACGCGCACGGGGTCCGTCGGCGCGACGTTCCAGGACGGCGGCAGCAGGGCGGCGTCGGCCGCGATGCCCTCCGGGCTCACGGCGAACGCGTCCGCGAGGTCCTCCGCGTCCCGGAACGAGGCATAGCGTCCGCACATGGCCCCCAGCATGCCGCGGCCCTGCGACACGCGCGCCCCGCGCGTCGCGTGCTCCGGCCGGGTGCACATCCCTCGGCGGCCGTGATGGGACTCACGTCCCGGGTCCGTCGATTCACCTGTCCTGTCGAAACGATTCGGCATAAACTCCTGGAGTGACGACACCGACTCCCACGACGCCCGCCCCGCGGGCGGGCACGGACCGCGCCGCCGGCTTCGTCCTGCTCGTCGGCCTCCTCACGCTGCTGCCTGCGGTGACGACGGACATGTACCTCCCGTCGCTGCCCGACGTCGCCGCCGACCTCATGACGACCGAGGCGGCCGCCCAGTTCACGATCACCGGCATGCTCATCGGCGGCGCGATCGGGCAGCTCATCGTCGGCCCGTTCTCCGACCGCGTCGGGCGCCGCAAGCCCGTGCTCATCGGCGTGAGCCTGCACGTGGTCATCTCGCTGCTCTGCGTCGTGGCGACCACGATCGGCCAGCTGTCGACGCTGCGCGTGCTCCAGGGTCTGGTCAGCTCGGGCGCCACCGTGGTCGCCATGGCATGCATCCGGGACCGCTACACCGGGGCCGACGCCGCCAAGCTCATGTCCCGCCTCATGCTCGTCATCGCCGTGGCACCGCTGCTCGCGCCGACCGTCGGCAGCGCGATCGCCTCGGTATGGGGCTGGCGCGCGGTGTTCGTGGCGCTCGCCCTCTTCGCGCTGGTCCTCGTGGTGATCGTGGCGTTCTTCCTGCCCGAGACGCTGCCGGTCGAGCGGCGCACGGCCCACGGCATGCGCGCCTCGCTGCACGGCTACGTGGGCCTGCTCCGGGACCGCCGCTTCCTCGCCCTCGCCGCGCTCCCCGGGCTCGGCATGGCCATGATCATGAGCTACGTCGCCGGCTCCCCGTTCGTCCTGCAGCAGGAGTACGGCCTGTCGCAGTCGCAGTTCGCGCTGGTCTTCGCCATCGGCGGGACGTCGATGGTCACGGGGTCGCAGATCAACGCCGCGCTCGTGCACCGCGTCGGGCCCGCGCGTCTGCTGCGCACGGCCGTCCCGGTCACGGTCGTGTTCAGCGCCGGGCTCGTCGGCGTCGCCGCCACCCACCTCGGCGGGATCGTCGGCCTCGTGGTCGCCCTGTGGCTCACGACGGCCGTCCTGGGCTTCGTGATGTCGAACGCCTCGGCGCTCGCGCTGTCCCGTCACGGCAAGCGCGCGGGGACCGCCGCTGCGACCATCGGCTTCCTGCAGGCGGGCCTCGCCGGCGCCGTGAGCCCGCTCGTCGGGGTCCTCGGCGGGGACGCCGTCGCGATGACCGGCGTGATGCTCCTCAGCATCGTCGTGGCGTTCGTCATCCTGGCCGTCGGCACGCCCGCGTACCGCCGGGGTGGGTGGGTCGAGATGGGTACCGAGCGCGCCGCCGGTGCGCCGGTCGCCGTCGCCCACTGACCGTCCGGCCCGGGGCGGCTCGCCCCCGCCCTCCTACCCTGGGGGCATGACCTCCCTGCGGCCCGGCCGCTGGCACGACGTCGCCCGCGCGGCCGGGCTCGTCGGGGCCGACGGCGTCGTGCGTCCGACCGTGTTCGCCGAGATGTCGGCGCTCGCCGTGAGCACGGGCGCGCTCAACCTCGGCCAGGGCTTCCCCGACGTCGACGGCCCCGCGCACGTCGCACGGGCCGCGGCCGACGCCATCCTCGCCGGGCGCAACCAGTACCCGCCCGGCGCGGGCGCGCCGGAGCTGCTCGACGCCGTCGCGGCGCACCAGGAGCGGCACTACGGCCTGCGGCCGGACCCGTCGTCCGAGGTGCTCGTGACCACCGGCGCCACGGAGGCGCTCGCGGCCGCGGTGCTCGCGCTCGCCGGCCCGGGCGACGAGGTCCTGACGATCGAGCCCTACTACGACTCCTACGCCGCCGTCATCGCCATGGCCGGCGCCACGCACGTCACGGTCGGCCTGCGCGAGGAGGCGGGGCGGTTCCGCCTGGACCTCGACGCGCTCGGCGCGGCGTTCGGGCCGCGCACGCGCCTGGTGCTGCTCAACTCGCCGCACAACCCGACCGGCACGGTCCTCGAGCGCGCCGAGCTCGAGGCGGTCGCGCGGCTGGCGACGGAGCACGACGTCGTCGTCCTCACCGACGAGGTGTACGAGCACCTCACCTACGACGGCGCCCGCCACGTCCCGATCGCGACGCTGCCGGGCATGGCGGGGCGGACGCTCACCGTCTCCTCGGCGGGCAAGACGCTCTCGTTCACGGGCTGGAAGATCGGCTGG
Source organism: Actinotalea sp. JY-7876 (assembly GCF_014042015.1). Lineage (NCBI taxonomy): Bacteria > Bacillati > Actinomycetota > Actinomycetes > Micrococcales > Cellulomonadaceae > Actinotalea > Actinotalea sp. JY-7876. The sequence continues at coordinate 1,002,958 of NZ_CP059493.1, forward strand.
GTGACCGGGCCCGCGCCGCTCGTCGCCGCGGTCCGCGCGGTGAAGCAGTACCTGACCTACGTCTCGGGCGCCCCGTTCCAGCCCGCGATCGCGCACGCGCTCGCGGACCCCGACGGGCGCACCGCCGCGTACGTCGCCGACCTGGCCGCGAGCCTCGCCCGTCGGCGCGACCTGCTCTGCGACGGGCTCACGGCGGCGGGGTTCGACGTCGTCGTGCCACGGGGCACGTACTTCGTCGTCGCGGACGGGTCCGGCCGGTGGGGCGACGACGGCGTGGAGACGTGTCGGCGCCTGGCGCACGAGGTCGGGGTCGTCGGCGTGCCGGTCTCCGCGTTCTGCCGCGCCGGGTCGGCCACCGCCGACGCGCTGCGCCCCCGCGTCCGCTTCACCTTCGTCAAGCGCGAGGAGGTGCTCGTCGACGCCGTCCGGCGGCTGGGCGCGTGAGGCGGGACGCCCCTACGCGCCGGTGACCCGCGCCGGGTCGGCGCCGGTGAGCGCGCTGACCAGGCGGACGGCGTCGTCCCACGAGCGCGTGTAGTGGTGCGGGTCCGCGTTCCGCTGGACCGCGTGCGCCACGGCGGTCGGCGTCATGGCGTCGCGGTCCTCGACGCGCTGGAGGGCCCGGAAGAAGCTCTGCGCGCTCGCCGTCGGGTCCATGCGCTCGGCGAGCGTGCCCCACGCACCGTTGTCGCGCTGCTGGAACAGGCCGCGGCTGTCGGGCCCGGCCGTGTCCCCGCGGTCCAGGACGCGCAGGGAGGACTCGCCGAGCGCCGTCATGACGCCGATCGCCTGGTCGCGCGGGGAGAGACCCATGCCCCGGCCCGCCTGCACCACGGCGGCGGCGTTGGTCACCTGCTCGGCGCTGAAGCCGGCCACCTGCGGGGGCGGGGTGGTCGGGGTGGCCGGGGCGACGCCCTGCGCGGCCGTCGACCCGCGGACCGCGGCCAGCTCGGTGGCCAGCGCGGCCGCGAAGGCGGTCGCGCCGGCCGGGGACGCCGTCGTGCGGGGACCGAGCTGCGACAGCGTCTGCTGGATGGCGACCATGCGCTGGCTCATCGCGGTGATCGCGTCCATGGTCCGTCCCCCCTCGCGCTGCGCGTCTCGGCCGGCTCGGCGAGCCCCGTCGCGGCCGCCGGTCCCATCGGCCGTCCGGGCGTGGCTGTGAGCGGCCGGGCCAGGGGGCCGGGTGCCAGGATGACGCGACACCCGCTCGCCGACAGGAGCCGCCATGGACTTCCCCCGCTTCGACGTCCAGGGCCAGGTCGCCCTCGTGACGGGCGCCGCCCGCGGTCTGGGCCGCGCGATCGCGCTCGCCCTCGCGCACGCGGGCGCCGACGTCGCCGTCGGCCTGCGCGACCCGGCCGCGGACGGCGGGGTCGTCGCCGAGATCGAGGCGCTCGGCCGACGCGCGCTGCCCCTGCCGATGGACGTCGCGGACCTGACGCAGGTGCGCGCCGCGGTCCGGCGGGCCGCTGACGAGCTCGGCGGCCTCGACATCCTCGTCAACAACGCGGGCATCGCGCCCGGGTCGATGGCGATCGACGTCACCGAGGACGTCTTCGACGCCACCGTGGGGCTCAACGTGCGGGGCACGTTCTTCGCGTCGCAGGAGGCGGCGCGGGTGATGCGTGAGCGCGGCGGCGGTCGCATCGTCATGGTCGGGTCGCAGGCGGGCGAGGTCGCGCTGCCGGGCGAGACGGTCTACTGCATGACCAAGGCCGCCGTCGCCCACCTCACGCGCTGCCTCGCGGTCGAGTGGGGGCAGTACGGGATCACCGTCAACAACGTCGCGCCCACGTTCATCCGCACGGACGGCACGGCGGACGCGCTGTCGGACCCGGCGTTCGAGGCCGACGTCGTCGAGCGCATCGCGGCGCTGCACCGCATCGGCGAGCCGATGGACGTCGCCGGCGCGGTGCTCTACCTGGTCTCGCCCGCGGCGTCCCTCGTGACCGGCCACACGCTGCTCGTGGACGGTGGCTGGACGGCGCGCTGACCGGGAGCCCGGTGCCCCGCCGTCCTCAGCCGGCCACCCGCTCCGGCGTCCCGGGGCGCGGCAGCGCGAGGCGGCCCAGGTCCAGGTCCACCTGTGTGCGGCCTGGTCCGACGCCGAGCAGCTGGGCGAGGCGCAGCGCGTCGAACGGGGCGTGCACCTTGACGTCGTTGTCGAAGTAGACGACGACGTCGCGCCCGTCCGCGGCCCACGCGGCGATCCGCTCGGCCCACCGGGCGAGCGAGGCGTCGTCGTACCCGCTGACGTACAGCTCCTCGCCGCCGTGCAGGCGGACGTAGACCAGGTCGCTCGTGACGTCCAGCAGGAACGGCCACTTCCCGGCGGTGTCCGCGACCACGAGGCCGATGTCGTGCCGGCGCAGCAGGTCGACGAAGTCCGGCGTCACGAACGTCGGGTGCCGCACCTCGAGCGCGTGCCGCACGGGCCGGTCGGCGTCGGTCTGCGTCAGCGCGCGGCCCTCGAGCCGCTCGTCGTGACCTGTCGCCAGCGCCGCGGCGGCCGACGTCGTCCGGGGGAGCAGGTCGAAGAAGGTAGCGAGCCGGCCGGGGTCGTAACCGAGCATCGGCGGCAGCTGCCACAGCACCGGGCCGAGCTTGTCGCCGAGCGCCAGCACCCCCGACGCGAAGAAGTTGGCCAGGGGCTGCGCGGGTTCGCGCAGCTTGATCATGTGGGTGATGAAGCGGCCGCCCTTGACCGCGAACCGGAAGTCCGGCGGCGTCGCCTCGTACCACCGGCGGTAGCTCTCGGGACGCTGGAGCGAGTAGAAGGACCCGTTGAGCTCGACGGTGCTCAGCAGGCTCGACGCGTGCGTCAGCTCGAGGCGCTGCGGGAGCCCGGGCGGGTAGAACACGCCGCGCCAGGGCGCGTACCGCCACCCCGAGATCCCGATCCGGACGTCCCCGCTCACCGGAGCCACGGTAGGCAACCGGTCCGTCCTCCGCCCGCCGACGGCGTCCGGGTCACACGCCGACGACGGCGCTGCGGCGCTCCAGGCGGACCACGTCGCGCCAGACGCCCGCGGCCGTGCGCCCGAGGCGCTCGTTCACGCCCACCGTGCGGAAGCCGTGCCGGGCGTGGAGCGCGAGGCTTGCCGCGTTCTCGGGGAAGACGCCGGCGGTGAGCGTCCAGACCCCGGCGGCCTCCGTCGAGCGCACCAGGGCGTCGAGCAGCGCGGAGCCGACGCCGCGTCCCCGGGCCGCCGCGGCGACGTACACGCTGATCTCGAGCACGCCCGCGTACACGCAGCGGCTGCTGGTGGGTGAGCACGCGGCCCACCCGAGCACGACGTGGTCGCGACCGTCGAGGGGACCCGTCGCGACGAGGCGGTGCTGCCCGACGTGCGCGGCGTCCCACGCCTCCCACGAGGGCACCGTGGTCTCGAAGGTGGCCTCGCCGGTCGCGATGCCGTCGGCGTAGACCGCCGCCACCGCGGGCCAGTCGTCGGCCGCCATGGCGCGCACCGTCGTGCGGTCGTGCGTCGCCGCCATGCGTCCTCCCGAGCCGTCCGTGCTCACCGGGCGTGGCGAGCAGCCCGCCCGCGGACGAGCATCGTGGCAGGCCCGGGGGTCCGGTGTCAGGACCGCGTCCACGTCAGTACGGTGGAGGCGACACCCCAGCCCGCAGGAGGACCCGCGTGACCACGGCACCGATCGACCCGACGACGACGAGCGCGTGGGCGGGGCTGCTCGCGCACCGCGACGCGACGACGCCCGACCTGCGCGCCTGGTTCGACGCCGACCCGGAGCGGGCGTCGCGCCTGTCGTTCGGCGTGGGCGACCTGCACGTGGACCTGTCCAAGAACCTCGTCACGGACGAGACCCTCGCCCTGCTCGTGCGGCTCGCCGAGGAGGTCGGGCTGCGCGGCCGGCTCGAGGCGATGCTCTCGGGCGAGCACATCAACGTGACCGAGGACCGCGCCGTGCTGCACACCGCGCTGCGTCGCCCGCCGGGCGCCGAGCCGCGCCTCGTGGTCGACGGGCAGGACGTCGACGCCGACGTGCAGCGCGAGCTCGACAAGGTCTTCGCCTTCGCCGACCGCGTGCGGTCCGGGCAGTGGACCGGCGTGACGGGCGAGCGCATCCGCACGGTCGTCAACATCGGCATCGGCGGCTCGGACCTCGGCCCGGTCATGGCCTACGAGGCGCTGCGCCCCTACGTCGCCGAGGGCATCGAGCTGCGGTTCGTCTCGAACATCGACCCCACCGACGTCGCGGAGACGCTCGCGGGCCTGGACCCCACGACGACGCTGTTCATCGTCGCCTCCAAGACGTTCGGCACCTTGGAGACCCTGACCAATGCGCGCCTGGCGCGGGCCTGGCTGTGGCGCGAGCTCGTCGCCGCGGGCGCGATCGACGACACCGAGGAGGCGCGCACGGGTGCCGTCGCGCAGCACTTCGTCGCGGTCTCGACCGCGCTCGAGAAGGTCGCGGCCTTCGGCATCGACCCGGCCAACGCCTTCGGGTTCTGGGACTGGGTGGGCGGCCGCTACTCGGTCGACTCGGCGATCGGCACGTCGCTGGCCGTCGCGATCGGTCCCGACGCCTTCCGCGACTTCCTCGCCGGGTTCCACGCCGTGGACGAGCACCTGCGCACGCAGCCCTTCGAGCGCAACGTCCCGGTCCTCATGGGCCTGCTCAACGTCTGGTACGTGAACTTCCTGGACGCGCACACGCACGCGGTGCTGCCCTACGCCCAGTACCTGCACCGCTTCCCGGCGTACCTGCAGCAGCTCACGATGGAGTCCAACGGCAAGAGCGTGCGGTGGGACGGCTCGCCCGTCACGACGGACACCGGTGAGGTGTTCTGGGGCGAGCCGGGCACCAACGGCCAGCACGCCTTCTACCAGCTGATCCACCAGGGCACGCGCCTGGTCCCGGCGGACTTCATCGCCGTCGCGACGCCCGCGCACCCGCTGCGCGACGCCGCCGCGGGCGACGTCGACGTCCACGAGCTGTTCCTCGCGAACTTCTTCGCCCAGACCAAGGCGCTCGCGTTCGGCAAGACGGCCGACGAGGTCCGCGCGGAGGGCACGGCGGAGGAGATCGTGCCGGCGCGCGTGTTCAGCGGGAACCGGCCCACGACGTCGATCATGGCGCCGGCGCTCACGCCGTCGGTGCTCGGCCAGCTCATCGCGCTCTACGAGCACATCACCTTCGTGCAGGGCGTCGTGTGGGGCATCGACTCGTTCGACCAGTGGGGGGTCGAGCTGGGCAAGGTCCTCGCGAACCAGATCGCGCCGGCGGTCGGTGGGGACGCCGCCGCGCTCGCGGCGCAGGACCCCTCCACCCGTGCGCTCATCGAGTACTACCAGGAGCACCGCCGGCGCTGACCGGGGCGGCGTCAGCTCTCGAGGTGGTACAGGCGCTTGTGGGGGTCCAGGACGCGGATGAGCGTCAGGGAGATCTCGGACAGCTGCGCGACCTGCTCGGGGGTGAGCGCGTCGATGACGAGGCGCCGCACCTCGGTGACGTGACCGGGGGCGCTCGCCACGACCTTGTCCCAGCCGGCGTCGGTGAGCACCGCGAGCGTGGCGCGCTTGTCGGACGGGTCGGGCTCGCGGCGGACGAAGCCGTCGCGTTCGAGCCGCGTGACGACGTGGGACAGGCGGGGGAGCGTCGCGTTGGTCGCCGAGGCGAGGTGGGACATCCGCAGCGTGCGGTCCCGGGCCTCCGACAGCATCGCGAGCAGCAGGTACTCGTAGTGCGTGAGGTCCGCGTCGCGGCGCAGCTGTGCGTCCAGCGCGCCGGGCAGCAGCTCGATCACGGCCTGGAGCCGCAGCCACGCCACGAGCTCGTCCTTGCTCAGCCAGTGCGGCTCTGCCATGGGACTCCAATGATCGGGGCGACACCACGAGGGGGATGGCGCGCGTGAACTTGTTGCTTCACCTATATCTCACCACTCCCGCTCGCGCAGGAGACGCCACGACTGCGCCCGCGCGCTGGTGTGACTAGCGTGGACCGGCGGCCGCCCGGGCCGTCGCAGGCCGAGGAGCGCACCGTGAGCGAGGAGCAGGTCGGCGCCGCCGGAGCGCCCGCACCGGGGCAGGCGCCACCCGCTGCCCCCGCGGTGCGGCCGCCGCCGGCGCCGGACAGCACGCGCATCGACCGGTGGTCGTGGGCGGTCCGGCTGTTCCGCACACGCTCCCTCGCCGCCGCCGCGTGCCGCGCGGGCCACGTGCGCGTCAACGGGGACCGGGCCAAGCCCGCGACGACCGTGCGTCCCGGCGACGAGGTGCGGGTGCGCGTCGAGGGCACCGAGCGCATCGTCGAGGTGCGCCTGGCGGTCGAGAAGCGCGTCGGCGCCGCCCTGGTGCCCCTGTGCCTCGTGGACCGCACCCCGCCGCCGCCCGCGCGGACCGAGCTCGCGGTCGCGCCGGTGCGGGACCGCGGCGCCGGGCGGCCCACCAAGCGCGAGCGCCGGGACATCGACCGACTGCGGGGCCGCTGACCGCCGACGGCGGCTCGAACGGCGGCGAGCGCTCGGCTCAGTCGGGGGCGACGCGCAGGAAGTCCTCGAGCAGCGGGCCTGCGGTGCTGGCGCCCGACTCGCCGTCCTCGACGAACACGGCGACGGCCAGGTCACCCTGGATCCCCAGCATCCAGGCGTGGTTGCGCAGGCCGTCGTCGGCCTGGAACTGCGCGGTGCCCGTCTTGGCGAGGACGTCGGCCCCCGGCACGTCCTCCAGGGCCGCGCCGCCGCCGTCGGTCACCACTGCCCGCATCAGGGCCTGGAGCGCCGCCGCCTCCTGCGGCGTCAGCGGTGACGCGTCGGCGGCCGCCGCGGGCGGCTCGGCGCCGACGAGCCACGGCGTCACGGTGCGGCCGGCGGCCACGGACGCCGCCACCGTCGCCATGGCCAGCGGCGACGTCTGGATGCGGCCCTGGCCGATGAGCGACGCGGCGTGGTCCGTGCCGGTCGCGTCGGTGGGCACCGAGCCGAGGAACGCGGGGAAGCCCAGGTCCCGCGCGCCGCCGAGCCCGAGCGACGCGGCCGCAGCGGCGAGGGCGTCGGCGGGCGCGCGGTCGCGCAGGCCGATGAACGCGGAGTTGCAGGAGTGCGCGAAGGCCGTCCGGAGGCTCACGGGCCCCAGGGCCGACGACGGGTACCCGGGGACGTTGTCGAACCGGCGGCCCTCGACGTCGATGCCGTCGCTGCACTCGACCGAGGTGTCGGGGGTGATCCCGGCGCGCAGCAGGGTCAGCGCCGTGACGACCTTGAACACCGACCCGGGCGCGTAGGTGCCGAGCGTCGCGCGGGACAGCCCGCCGTTGCCCGGACCGTTGGCGACGGCGAGGACCGCGCCCGTGGACGGGCGGATCGCCACGAGGGCGCTGGGCGCCGCGACGTCGGCCAGGACGCCGTCGGCCGCCTCCTGGAACGGGGTCGAGATCGTGGTGACGAGCGGCTCGCCGGGCACCGGCTCCCGCTGGAAGAGCACGCGCTCCTGGCCGTTGTCCGACGCGGTCGCCACCACCGACAGGCCCGGCAGGCCGCGCAGCTGCGCGTCGTACTGCCGCTGCAGGCCCGAGAGGCCGACCGTGTCGCCCGCGACGATGGCGCCGTCCGAGGCCTCGATGACCTCTGCGGTGGCGGGCCCGGCGGTGCCGAGGACCTCGCGCGCGAACCGTCGGCTCGGCGCGAGGGGCAGCTCGTCCGGCACGCTGTTGGCGCCGGCGAGGAGCCCGAACTCGTCGATCGACACGGGGGAGGAGCCGGTGCGGACGACGAGGCCCTCGACGAAGGCCTTCTCGCCGGCCGCCGCGACCCGCGCGGCGAACTCCGCGGGGTCGAGGCCGAGGAAGGCGCCCATCGCCTCCGCGGCGGCCGCGTGCTCGGCGGCGTCGAGCCGGGTCTTGTCGAAGCCCAGCCGGAGCACCTCCCGCGGCTCGACGAGGACCTCCGCGCCGCCCGCGCCGAGGACGTTCGCCCGCGCCGACGGTGCGTCGCGTCGCACCGCGAGCGTCTCCGTCTCCCGCAGGTCGGGCGCCACCACGAACGGGGACCACTCGACGAGCCACTCGCGCTCGACCAGCCGGAGGTGGGCCGTGGTGGTGTAGGTCCACGCCGCCCCCTCGACGCCGGCGGCCGGTGCGCCGCCCGTCGCGGCGTCCTCGCCGTCGGCAGTGCCCTCCGCGTCCTCGGCAGCGCCCTCCGCGTCCTCGTCCGGGTCCGCCTCGGCGGCGGCGGTGACCCCCTCGTCGAGGGACCACGTGTGCTCGAGGACCGCGGTCGCCGTGCCCGCCTCCTCGTCGACGGCGATCGTGCCCACCTCGACGACCGGCCGCACCGGCGCCATGCCCTGCGTCGCCGACGCGAGCTGTGCCGCCGCCTCCTCGCCGGCGCCGTCGGCGAAGGGCACGTCGCCGAGGTCGCCGGAGGCGAGGGCGTGCGCCAGCGCCTCCACCGCGGCATCGGGTGTGGGGTCCGCCGGCGTGCACGCGGCCAGGCCGGCGACGACCGTCACGGTCGCGGCCAGCGCGGCCGGCCACGCACGCCATCGCTCCGCGCGACCCGTGCCACGGGACCGCCCCCGACCGTGGTCCGCCCGGCCCTGCTCCACCCGACTGCCCCGTCCCACGTGCGCTCCCGCCCGCCGCCCCTCGGCTCGGCCGAACCATCCCAGACCGCGCCCACGCCGTGCTACCTCCTCCCGTGTTGTATGCACCGGGGCCGTGCCGCCCGCCCAGGACGCCCTTCCGGGCATCATGTGTATACAAGGAGGGTCTCCGGACGTACGCTGACGCCGTGCGAGCCGGTGACCGGGTGTACGCGGCCCTCCGCGAGGAGATCGTCGCGGGACGGCTGCGCGCGGGCGCCGAGCTCAGCGAGGTCGAGCAGGCCGAGCGCTGGGGCGTCTCGCGCACGCCCGTCCGGGAGGCGCTCTCGCGCCTGCGCGCGGACGGTCTCGCCGTCGTCGGTCGCGGCCGCACCCTGGTCGTGCCCGGGATCAGCGCCGACGACGTCGTGCGGCTCTTCGAGCTGCGCGAGGCGCTGGAGACGCAGGCCGCCCGCCTGGCCGCCCGGCGGTGCCGACCGGAGGTGTTCGCGGGGCTGGCGCAGCGGTTCGCCGCCACGACGCCCCCGGACCCCAGCGACCCCGAGGACCCGACCGGCCACGACTACTACGCGCTGGTCGCCGAGCTCGACGCGGCCGTCGACGAGGCCGCGGAGAGCCCCTACCTGCGCAGCGCGCTCGCGGGCCTGCGCACGCACGTCGCGCGGGTGCGCCGGCTCGCCGCCGACAACCCGGCCCGGCTGCGGCAGGCCGCCGCCGAGCACCGCCTCATCGCCGAGGCCATCGCGCAGCGCGACGAGGTGCTGGCCGTCCACGCCACGGCCGTGCACCTGCGCCTCGCCCTGACCACCGTCCTGCAGACCCTGGAGGCAGCCGCATGACCGTCCACCACGTGCGCGTCCACCCGAGCGCCGCGCGGCTCCCGCGCGAGGGGCAGCTCGCGTGGGCCTTCGCCGGTCTGGCCTCCGCCCGGGTCCCGGTGCCGGACGACGTCGCGGAGATGGTGGTCAACCGCGTCATCGACAACGCGGCCGTCGCGGTCGCCTCGCTCACCCGCGCGCCGGTCGCCGCGGCCCGCGCCCAGGCGCTCGCCCACCCCTACCGGCCGGGCGCCACCGTCGTCGGTGCGGCGCCGGACGTGCGCGTGAGCCCGGAGTGGGCCGCGTGGGCCAACGGGGTCGCCGTCCGCGAGCTCGACTACCACGACACCTATCTCGCCGCCGACTACTCGCACCCGGGCGACAACATCCCGCCGGTGCTCGCCGTCGCCCAGCACCTGGCCGAGCGTCGCGGGGTCACGGGCGCCGACGTCGTCCGCGCGATCGCGACCGGCTACGAGGTTCAGGTCGCGCTCGTGCGGGCCATCAGCCTGCACGCCCACAAGATCGACCACGTGGCCCACCTCGGCCCGTCGGCGGCGACGGCGCTGGGCTCGCTGCTCGGCCTGGACCCCGACGTCGTCTTCCACGCCGTGGGGCAGGCGCTCCACACGACCACCGCGACGCGGCAGTCGCGCAAGGGCGAGATCTCGACCTGGAAGGCGTACGCCCCGGCGCTCGCGGGCAAGCTGGCGGTCGAGGCGGTCGACCGCGCCATGCGCGGGCAGACCGCGCCCGCGCCGATCTACGAGGGCGAGGACGGCGTCGTGGCGTGGCTGCTCGACGGCCCGGACGCGGCGTACGACGTCCTGCTGCCGGACGCGGGGGAGCCGTGCCGCGCGATCCTGGAGACCTACACCAAGGAGCACTCGGCCGAGTACCAGTCCCAGGCCCTCATCGACCTCGCGCGGCGGCTGCACCGGGACCGTCCGGAGCTGGCCGATCCCGAGCGCGTGGTCGAGATCGTGCTCCACACGAGCCACCACACCCACCACGTCATCGGGTCGGGCTCGGGCGACCCGCAGAAGTACGACCCGGGCGCGACGCGCGAGACGCTCGACCACTCGATCCCGTACATCGTCGCGGTCGCGCTGCAGGACGGCCGGTGGCACCACGTCGACTCCTACGCGCCCGAGCGCGCGTCGCGCCCCGACACCGTCGCGCTGTGGCACAAGATCACCACGCGCGAGGACCCCGAGTGGACGCGGCGCTACCACTCGAGCGACCCGGCCGAGAAGGCGTTCGGCGCGCGCCTGGAGGCCGTCCTGAGCGACGGCACCCGGGTCGTGGAGGAGATCGCCGTCGCCGACGCCCACCCCCTGGGCGCGCGGCCCTTCGGCCGGGCGCAGTACCTCGCCAAGCTCCGCACGCTGGCCGACGGCGTCGTCGAGCCGGCGGAGGTCGACCGCTTCGTCGGGCTCGTCGAGCGCCTGCCCGAGCTGTCGGCGGCCGAGCTCGCCGGGCTCACGCTCACGGCGCCGCCCGAGGTCCTGGCACGCACCGCCGTCCCGGAGGGGATCTTCTGATGCTGTACTCGACGACCACGGCAGCGGCCAAGCGCGCGACCCTGCGCCGGCGCCTGGCCGACGGCGAGCTGCTGCGGTTCCCGGGGGCGTTCAACCCGCTGTCCGCGCGCCTGATCCAGGACAAGGGCATGGAGGGCGTCTACATCTCGGGCGCCGTCATCGCGGCGGACCTCGGGCTGCCGGACATCGGCCTCACCACGCTCAGCGAGGTCGCGGGCCGCAGCGCGCAGATCGCGCGGATGACCGACCTGCCGGCGCTGGTCGACGCGGACACGGGCTTCGGCGAGCCGATGAACGTCGCGCGGACGGTGCAGACGCTCGAGGACGCGGGCGTCGCCGGCCTGCACATCGAGGACCAGGTCAACCCCAAGCGCTGCGGGCACCTCGACGGCAAGCAGGTCGTCGACCTGCCCACCGCCGAGCGCCGCATCCGCGCCGCCGTGGACGCGCGCCGCGACCCCGACCTCCTGGTGATGGCCCGCACCGACGTCCGCGCCGTCGAGGGACTGGGGGCCGCCGTCGACCGGGTCAAGCGGCTCGTCGACGCGGGCGCCGACGCGGTCTTCCCCGAGGCCATGGCCGACGCGCGCGAGCTCGAGGCCGTGTGCCGCGCCGTCGACGTGCCCGTCCTGGCCAACATGACCGAGTTCGGTCGCTCGCCGCTGCTGGCCACGCGCGAGCTCGCCGACGCCGGCGTCCGCATCGTCATCTACCCCGTGTCCCTGCTGCGCCTGGCGATGGGCGCCGCGGAGCGAGGCCTCGACACGCTCGCGGCGCAGGGCACGCTCGAGCCGGTCGTCCCGCAGATGCAGACCCGGACCCGCCTGTACGAGCTGCTCGACTACGCCGGCTACGGCCGGTTCGACGAGACCGTCTTCACCTCGACCGGCCACGCGGGGTGAGACCCGCGGGCCCATGACCGCAAGGGAGCGATCATGACCCAGCCACGCAACGGCCGGCCGCACGACGGGGCCCGGCCCGGCACGCCCGCGCCCGACGCGCCCCCTGCACCCCAGGTGCACCGGGGCCTCGCGGGCGTCGTCGCCGACACGACGCAGGTCTCGGCGGTCGACCCCGCGAGCAGCTCGCTGCTGTACCGGGGCTACCCGGTCACCGAGCTCGCCGCCGCGTGCTCGGTGGAGCAGGTGGCCTGGCTCCTGTGGCACGGCGAGCTGCCGACGCCGGACGAGCTCGCCCGCCTGGAGGACGTCGAGCGCGAGAACCGGGCCCTGGCGCCGCACGTGCGCGAGGTCGTCGACGCGCTCCCGGCGAGCGCGCACCCCATGGACGTGCTGCGCACCGCCGTGAGCGTCATGGGCGCGTACGCGCCGGTCGAGGACGTGGGGGACCCGGACGCGCTGCTGGAGTCCTCCGTGGCGCTCTTCGCGGGCCTGCCCGCGGTCATCGCCTACGACCAGCGCCGCCGCCGCGGCCAGGACCTCGTCGAGCCGCGCGAGGACCTGGGCTACGCCGCGAACTTCCTGCACATGACCTTCGGCGACGTGCCCGACGACGTCGTGCTCGACGCCTTCCGGGTCTCGCTGGTGCTCTACGCCGAGCACTCGTTCAACGCCTCGACGTTCACCGCGCGCGTCATCACCTCGACCCTCGCCGACGTGCACTCCGCGGTGGTCGGCGCGATCGGGGCGCTCAAGGGCCCGCTGCACGGCGGCGCGAACGAGGCCGTCATGGCCATGCTGAGCGAGATCGGCGACGCGAGCCGGGCGCAGGCGTGGCTGGACGAGGCGCTCGCCGGGAAGCGCAAGATCATGGGCTTCGGGCACCGCGTGTACAAGAACGGCGACTCGCGGGTGCCGACCATGAAGGCCGCGCTGGACCGCCTCGTCGCGCACACCGACCGGCCCGACGTCGCGGCGCTCTACGACGCGCTCGAGCAGGCGATGGCGAGCCGCAAGGCGATCCTGCCGAACCTGGACTACCCGTCCGGCCCCGCCTACCACCTCATGGGCTTCGACACCGCGACGTTCACGCCCCTGTTCGTGGCCAGCCGCGTCCTGGGGTGGACGGCGCACGTGGGTGAGCAGCGCGCCGCCAACTCGCTCATCCGCCCGCTCAGCGCGTACACGGGCCCGGCCGAGCGGCACCTGTGACCCCGGCCGTCGCCCGCGTGGACCCCGCCCGCGGGTGGCACGATGACCTCGGGGTCCGCGACGGGCTCGCGCGAGCCGTCCGGAGGCCTGGGTGCTGGTGAACGACGACGAGGCGGCCGACGCCACGGTGGACGCGGCGCTCGTCGACCTCGCCGCGACCCGGATCCGCTCGGACCTCGCCGTCGTCGCCGCCGGGATCGGCACGTTCGACTGGGACCTCGCGACGGGCGAGCTCGCGTGGGACGCGCAGCTCCGCGAGGTGTTCGGCGTCGGGGACGGGGGCTTCGACGGCACGATCGAGGGCTTCCACCGTCGCGTGCACCCGGACGACCTCGCGCGCGTGACGGGAGCGCTCGCCGAGGCGGTCGAGCGGTGTGGTGAGTACGCGGCCGAGTACCGCGTGGTGCGCCCGAACGGCGACCTGCGGTGGGTCCAGGCGCGCGGCCGGGCGCTCGCCGGCCCGTCAGGAGCCGCCGCGCGCGTCATCGGCGCCGCGTACGACAGCACCGGCAGGCGCCAGGGCGAGGCGCGCGTGGGCCGCGTCCTGGAGTCGATGTCGACGGCCTTCTTCTCGCTCGACCGGGGCTTCCGCTTCACCTACGTCAACGCCGAGGCCGAGCGCGTGCTCGGCGCGCCGCGTGACCGGCTCCTCGGGGGCGTCCTGTGGGAGCTCTTCCCGCACGCCGTCGGCTCCGCGTTCGAGGAGCGGTACCGCGGCGCGATGGCGTCGGGCGTGCCGACGTCGTTCGAGGAGTTCTACCCGGCGCCGCTCGACCGCTGGTACGACGTGCGCGCGTGGCCCGACCCCGACGGGCTGTCGGTGTACTTCCACGACATCACGGCGCGCCGCGAGACGGAGGAGCGCCTGCGGCAGGCGATGGCGCGCAGCGCGCTCCTCGCCGACGTCGCCTCGGAGCTGGCCAGCACGCTCGACCCCGTGGAGGCGGTGGGGCGGCTGGCCCGCGTCGTGGTGCCCACGCTCGCGCAGTGGTGCATCGTCACGCTCGTGGACCGCGAGGCCAGCGGGCCCGCCTGGCGGCGCCTGCGCGACGTCGGCTCGTGGCACGAGGACCCGGAGCAGCGCGCCTCCGTCGAGCGGTACGCCGCCCTGCGGCTCGGCACCATCGACGCGTCGTCGCCCGTGGCGCGCGCGCTCGAGAGCGCGCATCCGGTGGTCGTCCGCGGTGACGCCACCGAGAAGATCACGGCGCTCCTCGGCTCGGCCGAGGCGCGGGAGGCGCTCGCGCGCCTCGCCCCCACCGACGTCGTGGTGCTGCCGCTCGTGGCCAAGGGCCGGGTCCTGGGGCTCCTGAGCCTCTACGACGTGACGGGGCGCCGCGCCGGTGACGCGTCCTCGCTCGAGGAGGACCTGCGGACCGCCACCGACGTCGCCGCCCGCGCCGGCCTGGCGCTGGACAGCGCGCGCCTGTACGCCCAGCAACGCCGCGTCGCCGAAGGGCTCCAGCGCTCGTTGCTGACCGAGCCGCCGCAGGTCGACGGGCTGCAGATCGCCGTGCGGTACCAGCCCGCCGCGCGCGCCGCCCGGGTGGGCGGCGACTGGTACGACGCGTTCCGGGTCCGTCCCGGCGTCCTCGGCCTGGTCATCGGCGACGTCGTCGGGCACGACATCGAGGCGGCGGCCGCGATGGGCCAGGCGCGCTCGCTCCTGCGCGGCATCGCGGCGACCACGGGCGGCGGTCCGGCGGACCTGCTGAGCCGGCTCGACACCGCCTTCCGGACGCTCGAGCTCGACCTCATGGCCACGGCGCTAGTCGCCGAGGTCGAGGACCACGGCGCGACGCCCGACGGCGTCGTGCTCCGCTGGTCCAGCGCCGGGCACCCCACGCCGCTGGTGGTCCTGCCCGGCGGCGAGGTGCGCGAGCTCGGGGCCGCGGACGGCGTGCGGCCCGACCTGCTGCTGGGCGTCGACCCCCTGCGCACGCGGAGCCAGCACGTCGCCGTGCTGCCGCCCGGCTCCACGCTCCTGCTGTTCACCGACGGCCTCGTCGAACGTCGCGGCGAGCGCTACGGCGTCGGTCTCGCGCGGCTCGTCACCGTGCTGCGCGAGACGGCGGCGGACGACCTCGAGGCGGTGTGCGACGCGGTCCTGGACCGCGTCCTGCCGGAGCAGCCGGGCGACGACGTCGCGCTCGCGGCGGTGAGGCTCGGCTCCTGACGACCCGCGCGCGCGCCGGTCGGTCCGCGGCGAGAGGCCGCCTCCGGTTGCGGGGCTGACGCCGGGGGAGTGGGATCGGGGCTGCACGAGGCGGGTCGGGCGCCGCCCGGCCGCCGAGGACCAGTGGTGCGGATCGAGGAGACGACATGGACGACAGCACACGGACCTGGGTCATCGTCGCGGTGGTGGTGGTCGCACTCCTGCTCGTGCTCTTCCTCGCCCTGCGCGGCCGCCGCGGCAAGGCGCAGGAGGCCAAGCGGGTGGAGGCCCACGAGCTGCGACGCAAGGCCGAGGCCGACCGCATCGAGGTGCAGCAGCGCGAGGCCGCCGCCGCCAAGGTCGACGCCGAGGCGCGCATGGCGCAGGCCGACGCGGACGTGCGCGCGGCCGAGGCGGCTCGCCTGCAGGCCGAGGCGCACCAGCGCTCCGAGCAGGTCTCGAGCGCCCGCGCCGAGGTCGACGAGCGGCTGCGCCGAGCGGACGCGCTCGACCCCGACGTGCCCGGTGACGGGCGACGCCCCACGACGGGCACGGCCACCACGGCCGCGCCGACCCCGGGCACGACGGGCGCGACCGACCCGACGCCCGCGTCGCACGGCGACCACGTGGCGCAGGACCGCCCGGTCGACGGGTCGGACGGATCCCGTCCGGGCGCCTGAGCGCGTGACGGCCGGCCGGAGCAGCGCGGGGCTGCTGCTCTACCGCCACGGCGCCGACGGCCTCGAGGTCCTGCTCGGCCACATGGGCGGTCCCTTCTGGGCGCGCAAGGAGGCCGGTGCGTGGACCGTGCCGAAGGGCGAGCCGCTCGACGGCGAGGACCCGCGGGCCACGGCGCTGCGCGAGTTCACGGAGGAGCTCGGCGTGCCGCCGCCCACCTCGCCGCTGGAGGACGTCGACCTGGGCACCGTCACGCAGCGCGCGGGCAAGACCGTGCGCGCGTGGGCGCGGTTCGCCGACCTCGACCCCGAGCGGCTGGGCCCCGCTCGGAGCACCGTCGAGCTCGAGTGGCCACCGCGCTCGGGCCGGCGGGTCACCGTCCCCGAGCTCGACCGGGTGCGGTGGTGGCCGCTCGCGCAGGCGCGCGACGTCGTCGTCGCGGCGCAGGCGGAGCTGCTCGACCGCCTCGCCGCCGCCGCGCCGCGGGCGTGAGGCTGGCGTGACGGTCGCCGGCGCGCCGGGCGCTCAGCCCAGGGCGCCCTGGAACCCCTGCGCGGGGTCGGCCGCCGCGCCGAGGTAGCGGGGCCGGTCCTCGGGTCCGGGTGTGCCGTCGCTGACGTCGCAGACGGCGACGCTGACGTTGTCGTGCGCGTCCGCCGCCACGGCGGCCTCGACCAGGGCGTCGCTCGCCTCCTCGGGACCGTCGGCGTCCGCGAGCCGACGCAGCAGCTGGGCCTCGGCGACGTAGTCCGTCAGGCCGTCGCTCGTCAGGAGCCAGCGGTCGCCCGGCCGGGCCTCGACGTGCATGAGGGACAGGCCGGCGGTGTCCTCGACGTCGCCGGAGAGCGAGCGCAGGATCACGTTGCGGTTGGGGTGGTGCTGGGCGTCGCGGGCGTCCACCAGGCCCTGGTCCACGAGCGCCTGCACCAGCGAGTCGTCGCGCGTCACGCGACGGCCTTCGCCGTCGCGCACGAGGTAGGCCCGCGAGTCGCCGATGTGGGCCACGCTCACCTCGTCGTGGGCGCAGAAGAGCCCGGTGAAGGTCGTGGCCATGCCGTTCAGCCGCGGCTCGCGGTCGGCTCGCAGCGCGAGGTCGGCGTTGGCCTGCGCGACCATCTCGCGCAGGTCCTCGAGCTCGAGCCGGGCGAGGTCCGTCGTCGCCAGCATCGCCATGAGCCGGTGCGTGACCGTCCACGAGGCGACGTCCCCGCCCGCGTGGCCCCCGACCCCGTCGGCGACGAACGCGAAGCACGGGCCACACCCGACGGAGTCCTGGTTGTCCGCGCGGTGCGGTCCGGTGATCGAGCGTGCGGCCGTCACGAGCCTGACCATGATCCCCCCGAAATCGTGGGCTGTTCCTGGCAGCCATGATCGCCGACCCGTGGCGGACGCGCGAGGGCAGGGGCGGCGCGAGCGAGGACCGGACGGCCGCGGCGCGTCCGCTCAGGGCGGACGGCGAAACCGGGCAAACCGCTCGACCCGTGTCGGAGCCCGGAGCAACACTGGCCGGACGGGACCGCCCAGCCGACCGGGAGGCAGCCATGACCGACGCGCCGACCGTCATGAGCGCGCGCGACCGCCGCGCCGTCGTGCTGCTGCTCGTCTCGACCTTCGTCGTGATCCTCAACGAGACGATCATGGGCGTCGCGCTGCCGCACCTCATGCGGGACCTCGACATCACGGCGGGCACCGCCCAGTGGGTCACCGCCGCCTTCCTGCTGACGATGGCCGTGGTCATCCCCGTCACCGGCTTCGTGATCCAGCGCGTGACGACGCGCCAGGCGTTCCTCGCCGCGATGGGCCTGTTCAGCCTGGGCACCCTGGTGTGCGCCCTGGCGCCCGGCTTCGGCGTCCTCCTCCTGGGGCGCGTCGTCCAGGCGAGCGGGACGGCGATCATGCTGCCGCTGCTCATGACCACGGTGATGACCGTGACGCCCTCGGCCTCGCGCGGCCGGACGATGGGCAACATCAGCGTGGTCATCTCGGTCGCGCCCGCGCTCGGCCCGACGATCTCCGGGCTCGTCCTGACGGTCCTGGACTGGCGATGGCTGTTCGGGCTGGTGCTGCCGATCGCCCTTGGTGCGCTGGCGCTCGGGGCCGCGCTGCTGCAGAACCTCACCGAGCCGCGCCAGGCGCGCGTCGACCTCGCCTCCGTGCTGCTGTCCGCCGTCGGCTTCGGCGGGATCGTCTACGGCCTGAGCCGGTTCGGCGAGGCCGCGGGCGACAGCGGAGCCCTCCTGGCCGCCTGGGCGCCCGTCGTCGTGGGCGCCGCGGCGCTGTCGCTGTTCGTGGCCCGCCAGGTCTGGCTCCAGCGCAGCGACGCCGCGCTGCTCGACCTGCGCACGTTCCGCTCCGGCACGTTCTCGGTCGCCGTCGGGCTCATGGCGATCAGCATGATGTCGCTCTTCGGCACGATCATCCTGCTGCCCATCTACGCGCAGGACGTCCTCGGCCTGCAGGCCCTGCAGACGGGCCTGCTCCTGCTCCCCGGCGGGCTGCTCATGGGCCTTCTCGCGCCGCTCGTCGGGCGGCTGTACGACAGGGTCGGGGCGCGGCGGCTCCTCGTGCCCGGGACCCTCGTGGTGAGCGCGGCGGCGTGGGGGTTCGCCACGCTCGGCGAGGGGAGCGCACCGTGGCGGCTCACCGCGGCGCACGTCCTGCTGAGCGGCGGCCTGGCCTTCATGTTCACGCCGCTGTCCACCGCGTCCCTCGGGTCGCTGCGGCCCCGGCTCTACGCGCACGGTAGCGCCGTGGTGGGCACGGTCCAGCAGGTCGCCGGCGCGGCCGGCACGGCCCTGTTCGTCACCGTCATGACCGCGCACGGGGCGGTCCTGGCGGCCCGGGGGGCGGACGTCGTGGCCGCCACCGCGGGCGGCGTGCACGCCGCGTTCCTCGTCGGTGGCGTCCTGACGCTGCTGGCCGTGCCCGCGGCCTTCGCCCTCCGCACGCCCGCGGGCCCGCCCGCGAGCGGGAACGAGGAGGGCGGCGCGCCCGTTGACCAGGACGACGCCGTCGGCCCGGTGCCGTCGGTGGCGCACTGACCACGGAGGGCACATGGGCGAGCCGGACACGCCGGAGGCGGGCACGCGGGAGCCGGGCACGCGGGAGGCGGGCACGGTCGCCAGCGGGGACGCGGCGACGCAGGAGGCGGCACGCGTCCCGTTGCGCTGGGAGAACCTGCGGCTGCTGTGGGACTTCGTGCGGCCGCACCGCGCCGTGGTCGCGGTCGGCATCGTGCTCGGCCTGGGGGCCACCGCGGCCGCGCTCGCGATGCCGCTCGCGGTCAAACGCGTCCTGGACACGGTGGGCACGTCGGGGTCGGTGACCGGCCCTGTCGCCCTCCTCATCGGGCTCGTGCTGCTGGGCATGCTCACGGGAGTCGCGCAGTGGGTGCTCCTGGGACGGCTCGCGGAGCACATCGTGCTGGACGCGCGGACGTCGCTCGTGCAGCGGTTCCTGCGCGGACGGCTCGGGGACGTGCAGCGACGGTCCCCGGGTGAGCTCGTCACGCGCGTCACGTCGGACACGCTCCTGCTGCGCGAGGCGGCCTCCTCCAGCGCCGTGCAGCTGGTCAACGGCACCGTCTCGCTCGTCGGCACGGTCGTGCTCATGGCCGTGCTCGACCTCCAGCTGCTGCTGACGACGCTCGTGGCGATCGTCGTGGTCGGGCTGCTCATGGCCGTCCTGCTGCCGCGCATCGGCGAGGCGCAGCGCGAGGCGCAGCGCGCGGTCGGCGAGCTCGGGTCCTCGCTCGAGGGGAGCCTGCGCGCGCTGCGGACCGTGAAGGCGAGCCGCGCCGAGGAGCGACAGGTGGACGCGGTGGTGGCCCGCGCGCGGGAGTCGGCCCGGCACAGCATCCGCGCGGTGTGGGTCTCGGCGGGTGCGTGGACGATCGCGGGCGGCGGAATCCAGCTCGCGATCATCGCGATCCTCGGGATCGGCGCCTGGCGGGTCGACCAGGGGGCGCTCGCGGTCTCGACCCTCGTCGCCTTCCTGCTCTACGCGTTCAACATCGTCGACCCGATCACGACGCTCACGCAGACCTTCACGCAGCTCCAGTCCGGGGTGGCGGCGGCGGCGCGGATCCGGGAGACGCAGGACGTCCCGGTCGAGGACGTCCACGCTGGGCGCACGCTCGCGTACGTGCGCGCCGACACGGCGCCGGACGCCCCGGTCCTCGAGCTGCGCGGCGTGCGCCTGACGTACGAGGGCGCCCGAGCGCCCGCGGTCGACGGGCTCGACCTCGTCGTCCCGCGGCGGGGCCACGTCGCGCTGGTCGGCCCGTCCGGGGCGGGCAAGACGTCGACGTTCTCGCTCGTGCTCCGGTTCGTCGAGCCCGACGAGGGCACGCTGCTCCTCGACGGCGTGCCGTTCGACGAGCTCAGCATCGACACCGTCCGCGAGCGCCTGGGCTACGTGGAGCAGGAGACCCCGCTCGTCTCGGGCACCGTGCGGGACAACGTGCTGTTCCGTCACCCGGGGGCGAGCGAGGCGGAGCTCTGGGCGGCCCTCGAGGCGGTGCGCCTGGACGCGACGGTCCGCGCCCTGCCGCAGGGCCTCGACACCCCGCTGACCGCCACCAGCCTGTCGGGGGGCGAGCGCCAGCGCGTCGCCCTCGCACGGGCCGTCGTGCGTGAGCCCGAGGTGCTGCTGCTCGACGAGGCGACCGCCCAGCTCGACGGGCTGACCGAGGCAGCGATCCAGGACGTCATCGCGCGCGTGGCGGCCCACGGCGCGGTCGTGACGATCGCCCACCGGCTCTCCACCGTCGTCGACGCCGACCGCATCGTCCTCATGGACCACGGTCGGGTGCGCGCGACCGGCACCCACGCCGAGCTCCTGGCCTCCGACGACATGTACGCGGAGCTCGTGGCCGCGTTGCGGATCTCGACCGAGTCGGCGCCCACGCCCTGAGCCCGGCGGCCGGTCAGGGCGCCGGGAGCGTGAGCACGGCCCGCAGGCCGCCTGCCGCGGCCTCGCCCAGGACGACGTCCCCGCCGTGGTCGCGCGCGACCTCGCGCGCGATCGGCAGCCCGAGCCCGCTGCCACCCGCGTCCCGCTCGCGCGCGGCCGCGAGGCGCACGAAGCGCTCGAACACCCGCTCGCGCGCCTCCTGCGGCACGCCCGGCCCGTCGTCGTCGACCACGACCTCGCCGGCCGCGACGGTGACCGTCACCTGCGACGCCGCGTGGCGCAGCGCGTTGTCGAGGAGGTTGCGCACCACGCGCGCGACGGCTGGCCCGTCGCCGAGGGCCCGGCCCTCGCCCTCGACGACCACCTCGACCCGGTCCGCGTCCCGCGCCGCCGCGCGGGCCACCGCGAGGCCGTCCGCCACCGCGCCGCGCAGGTCGACGACGCCCCGGGCGGGGCTCGTCGAGCCGACCCGGGCGAGGAGCAGGAGGTCGTCGACCAGGTGCTGCAGCCGCAGGACCTCTCCCGCGAGCTCGTCGGCGAGCTCGCCCGGAGCGTAGGACCCCGGGTGCTCGCGCGCGACGTCGACGGCCGCGCGCAGCGCGGCGATCGGCGACCTGAGCTCGTGCGCCGCGTCGGCGACGAACGTCCGCTGGCGCGCGGCGGCGCCCTCCAGCCGGTCGAGCATGTCGTTGAGCGTCCGCGCGAGCGCACCGATCTCGTCGTCCGCCCGCACGACCGGCAGGGACCCGGGGCCGCCGGTGCGCGCGACCTGCTCGGCGGCGCGGCGCAGCGCCTCGACCGGTGCCAGGACCCGGCCCAGCACCACCCAGATGACGCCCCCGAGCAGCAGCGTGAGGAGCGGGACGACCCCGCCCAGCGCGACGGCGAGCGCGCGCAGGAGGCCCTGCACCTCGGCCAGCGGCACGCTGACCACCACGCTCACGGGCGCGCCGCCCAGCTCGGCGGGCACGACGGCGACGCGCGCGGCCGCGTCGTACGCGCTCGCATCGGTCACCACGACGCGCACGCCGGCGCCGACGTCCTCGGCGGCGTCGCCCTCCGCGTCGCCCTCCGCGCCGGAGCGAGCCGACGCGGCGCGCAGGCGGTCCAGCTCGTCGCGCGGCAGGACCGGCAGCGTTCGGCTGGCGGTGGACGACGTGGCCACCACGCGCCCCTCGGCGTCGAGGACCTGCGCGATCTCGCCCGGCTCGGCGACCGGCAGGGGGTCGGGCAGGCGGTCGTCGGCGACGAGGACCAGGAGCGTCGCGGCGCGCGCGCGGACCGCCGCGTCGAGCTCGGCGACGCGCTCGCGCGACAGCACGGTCGTCAGCAGGACGGCGCCGACGACGAGGGTCACGCACAGCAGGCCGGACGTCAGCAGCGTCAGGCGCAGCCGCAGCGACAGGCCGCGCCGCTGCCCGCGGGGGGCGGGCGCGCCCACCCCGGGAGGGCCGGGGCTCACCCGGCGACCCGGTAGCCCGCGCCCCGCACGGTCGTCACCGCCGACCGGCCGAGCTTGCGCCGCAGGTAGCCCACGTAGACCTCGACGACGTTGAGGTCCTCGCCCGAGCCGTCCCAGACGTGGTCGCGCAGCTCGACCTTGCCGACGACGCGGTCGGCGTGGCGCATCAGGTACTCGAGCAGGGCCAGCTCCCTGGTGGTGAGCGCGACCGGCCGGCCCGCGAGCGTCACCGTGCGGGCGGCGGGGTCGAGCTCCAGGCGGCCCGCCGTCAGCACCGCGGGACGGGCGCCGGCCGGGCGGCGCACGAGGGCGCGCAGCCGAGCGACCAGCACGACGAAGGAGAACGGCTTGGTGAGGTAGTCGTCGGCGCCGACGTCCAGGCCGTCGGCGACGTCGTGCTCGCCGTCCTTGGCCGACAGCATGAGGACGGGTGTCCAGACGCCGAGCCCGCGCAGCGCCGTCACGACGTCGTAGCCGTTGCGCCGCGGCAGCATGACGTCCAGGACGATCGCGTCGTACTCGGTGCCGGACGCGAGCTCCAGCCCGGCGTCGCCGTCGTGCGCGACGTCGACCGCGAAGCCCTCCGCCTCGAGGCCGCGGCGCACGGCACGCGTGAGCGCGACCTCGTCGTCGACCACCAGCACGCGCATGGGGGCAGCATGCCACCGGCCCCGGGGCCCGGGGCCGGCGCTCTCAGCGTCCTCTCAGGCCGCGGGGCGCACGATGGTCACATGAGCCAGCCGACCGTTCCCGCACCCGACGTCGCCGACACCCCCCGCAGCGCCCGGCGCCGCTGGGCCGTCCCGGCCGTGGTCGCCGCCGGCGCCGCCCTCGCCTTCGCCGCGCCGCCCCTGCTCGCGTCCGCGGGCGAGGAGGGCCTGCCCGAGGTCACCGCCGAGGAGCTCCTGGCAGCGGTCGCCTCGGCCGAGCCGCAGGCGCTGTCCGGCACCGTGGTCTACACCGCGCGCCTGGGGCTGCCGGAGATCCCGTTCGCCGAGGCGGGCGGCGCGGACCCGATCGCGCTGCTGGGCGGCAGCTCGACGCTGCGGGTGTGGACCGACGGCGACGACCGCTCGCGCGTCGCCCTGCTCGGTGCGACGTCGGAGTACTCGGTCGTCCGTGACGGACCCGAGGCGTGGACCTACTCGAGCGAGGACGACGAGGTCGTGCACTACGGCCTCAGCGAGGCGGACGCAGCCCGCTACGAGGCCCTGGCGCAGCAGGTCGAGGCGGGACCGTCGCCCGAGGTCGCCGGCGACCTCCCGACGCCGCAGGAGGCGGCGGCCCAGGTGCTCGCGTACGCCGAGGAGTCCTCGACGGTGTCGGTCGACGGCACCACGACGATCGCCGGCCGCGGCGCCTACCAGCTGGTCGTGACGCCGCGCACGCAGGACACGCTCGTCGCCCGCGTGGTCGTCGGCGTGGACGCCGAGACGTCCACGCCGCTGCGCGTGCAGGCGTGGAGCACCCAGGACGACGCGGCCCCGGCCCTCGAGGTCGGCTTCACCGACCTCGACCTCGGCGCGCCGGACGACGCCGTGCTCGCGTTCTCGCCGCCCGCGGGGGCCCAGCAGCGCGACGTCGTCGTGCCGCTGCCGGTGCCGGACGAGGCGGCCCTGCCCGGTGCCGACGCGCCGGAGCACGCGGACGTGGCGACGGAGCACCCGGACGTGACCGTGCACGGCAGCGGCTGGGCGAGCGTGGCCGAGGTCGCCGGCGTCGACGTCGCGTCGCTCGTGGCGGGCGACCCCGCCGCGCTCGCGACGCTGCCCGAGGGGGAGCGCACGATCGGCTCGCCGGAGGCGCAGGAGCTGCTCCAGGAGTTCGAGCCCGGCGACGGCTCGGGCGGCGGCTTCGAGCTCGACCCCCAGGCGCTCTACGACCAGCTCACGACCGAGGTGCCCGAGGGGCGGCTGCTGTCCTCGGCGCTGCTGAGCGTGCTCGTCACCCACGACGGCCGCGTGCTCGTCGGCGCGGTCCCGGCCGACACCCTGCGCGCCCTCGCCTGATGGCGACCACGCTCGCGCCGGCCACCGCGCCGGCGACCGGGTCCGTCATGCTGGCGGACGTGGACCACGCCGTGCGCACCGTCGGCCTGACCAAGCGCTTCCGCTCGGGTCAGGTCGCGGTCGACGGCATCGACCTGGAGGTCCCGCGGGGCTCGGTCTACGGCTTCCTCGGGCCCAACGGGTCGGGCAAGACGACGACCATCCGGATGCTGCTCGGCCTGGTGCGGCCGACGGGCGGCCGGGCCTGGTTGCTGGGCGCGCCGATGCCGGACGGCGCCGCGGCGGTCCTGCCGCGCGTGGGGGTGCTCGTCGAGGGGCCCGCGTTCCAGCCCTACCTGGGTGGCGCGGCCAACCTCGCGCGCCTGGACGCGAGCGACGCGACGGCCGACCCGCGCACGTCGCGGGCGCGGGTGGGCGCGGCGCTCGAGCGGGTGGGGCTCTCGGCCGCCGCGCGCAAGCCGTACCGCCAGTACTCGCTCGGCATGAAGCAGCGCCTCGGTCTCGCGGCGGCGCTGCTGCGGCCGCGTGACCTGCTCGTGCTCGACGAGCCGACGAACGGGCTGGACCCGCAGGGCACGCGCGAGGTCCGCCACCTCGTGCGCGAGCTCGCCGACGCGGGCACGACGGTGCTGGTCTCCTCGCACCTGCTCGCCGAGATCGAGCAGGTCTGCTCGCACATCGGGATCATGAGCCGCGGGCGCCTGCTCGCCCAGGGCGAGCGCAGCGCGCTGACGGACGCGCGGCCCGCCCGGGTCGTGGTGACGACGACGTCGGCCGCGGCCGAGCGCGCGGCGGCGGTGCTCGCCGGCCTCGGGACGACCGACGTCGTGCGGGACACAGGGCTCGACGCCGGGCAGCGGCGCGAGGCCGTGCTCGACGCGGCGCTCGGCGTCGCGCCCGAGCGGGTCGCCGCGGCGCTCGTGGCCGCCGACGTGCCGCTGATCGGGCTCGAGGTACGGCGGGCCAGCCTCGAGCAGCTGTTCGTCACGCTGACCGGGGAGGGCTTCGATGTCGCCCGCTGAGGTGCCGGTGGTCGAGGCGTCGGTGGGCCCGGCGCCCGTGGTCGCGGGCGCGGGCGCGCCCGGACGCCCGGTGCGCGGCGCCTTCGGCCGGCTGCTCCGCAGCGAGCTGCGGCTCGTCTTCGGGCGGCGCCGCAACATCGCCCTGCTCGTCGGCCTCTCGCTCGTGCCGCTGCTCCTCGGGCTCGTCCTGTACGTCACGCGCGACTCCGCGATCGGCGGCCAGGGCCCCGGCTTCCTCGACCGGGTGACGGGCAACGGCCTCTTCCTGGTCGTGGCGGCGCTGTTCATGTGCCTGCCCTTCCTGCTGCCCCTGACCGCGGGCATCGCGTCCGGCGACGCGATCGCCGGCGAGGCGCAGGCCGGCACGCTGCGCTACCTGCTCGCGGTGCCCGTCTCGCGCGCGCGCCTGCTCGGCGTCAAGGCGCTCGCGACCCTCGCCTTCGTCACGGCCGCGGTGCTCGCGATCGCGCTGGTGGCGTTCGTGGTCGGCGCCGCGCTGTTCGGCGTCACCGACGTCACGCTGCTCTCGGGCACGACGGTGCCGGTGGCCGACGGGATCGCGCGCATCACCGGTGTCGCGCTCTACGTGGCGCTCTCGCTGACGGGGCTCGTCGCCGTCGGCCTGTTCCTGTCGACGCTGACGGAGGTGCCGGTCGGCGCGATGGCCGCGACCGTCGTCGTCGCGATCGTCTCGGCCGTCCTGGACACGCTGCCGCAGCTCGCGGCCATCCACCCGGGGCTGCTCACCCACCACTGGCTGGACTTCGCCGAGTTCCTGCGCGTCCAGGTCGACTGGGGCGTGCTGGGGCAGGGCATGGCGGTGCAGGCCGTGTGGGTGGCGATCTTCGGCTCCCTCGCGTGGAGCAGGTTCACGACGGCGGACGTGACGTCCTGACGTCCTCGTCGCGGCGCCGCCACCAGGTGCGCGACGTCGCCGCCCCCCTGCTCACCAGGTCGAGGCGGCGCAGCACGCGGTCGGCGGCCGCCGGGTCGATGCCGCGCTCGCCGCGCGCGGCCACCACCTCGCGGCGGGCGGCCGCGAGCGCCTCGTCCTGGAGCCACCGCTGCAGCTCCCGGCGGCGCCGGAGCTCGAGCACGCGCTCGCGACGCTCGGCCGTGGCAGGGCCGCCGAGCATCGCCTCGAGCTCGGCCAGGGCGGCCCGCACCTGTGCCGCGCGGTCCTCCGGGAGCTCCGGGAGCCCGGGCAGGGCGCGCAGGTGCGCCACCACGGCGTCGCGCGCCCGGGCCGCGACGCGGTCCTCGGCGGCCTGCTCGCGCTCCGCCTCGCGGTCCACGCCGAGCCCGCGCACCACGAGCGGCAGCGTGAAGGCGGGCAGCAGGAGCGTCATGGCGATGACGGTGGACGCCACGACGACCATCTCGGTCCGGCCGGGCAGCGGCCCACCGTCCTCGAGGGTCGTGGGGATCGCCAGCGCGAGGGCCAGCGTCGCGAGGCCGCGCATCCCGCACCACGTCAGGACGACCGCCTCGCGCAGGGTGCGCGGTGCGGCCGTGGGGTCACCGGTGGCGCGGACGACCCCTGTCCACCCGCAGAGCCACGCGAGGCGCAGCCCCAGGAGCGCGAGCCCGACGACGACGCCCGTGCCGAGCATCGCGGGCAGCTGGTCCCCGGCCTCGCGCACGGCCCAGCCGAGCTCGATGCCGATGAGCCCGAACGCGAGCCCGGTCACCAGCAGCTCGATGACGTCCCAGAGCGCGGCGCCGCTGAGGCGGTCCTCGACCTGCTCGGGCTCCTGGCGGCTGCCGATGTGCAGGGCCGCGACGACCACGGCGACCACGCCCGACGCCTGGAGCTCCTCGGCAGCCAGGTAGACGGCGAACGGGAGCACGAGGGTGACGGCGTTGCGCGCCGCCACCGCGCCGAGCCGTCCGCGCAGCCAGACCGCGGCGGCACCGAGCGCCATCCCGAGGGCGGTCGCCGCGACGAGGCCGTAGCCGAAGCGCAGGAGCACCCCGGGCCCGAAGGGCTGTTGCTGCACCGCCGCGGCGACAGCGGTCTGGAAGACGACCAGGGCGACGGCGTCGTTGAACAGGCCCTCGCTCTGCAGGACCGCGACCAGGCGGCGCGGGATGCCGAGCGGCGCCGCGACCGCCTCCACCGCGACCGGGTCGGGCGGGGACACGGCCGCGCCGATCGCGACCGCCACGGCGAACGTGAGGCCGGGCACGAGCGCCCAGACCGTTCCCGCGACCACCGCGATGCTGGCCGTGGTCAGCAGCAGGGCGAGCCCCACCAGGGTGCGCCACCGGCGCCGGAACAGTCCCCAGGACGTGCGCTGGGCGGTCGCGAAGAGCAGCGGCGGCAGGAACAGCGGCAGGATGAGGTCCGGCTCGACGTGCACGTCCCGCCACGCGGGGACCAGCCCGGTGCCGGCCGCGATCACGACCATCAGGGCCGGCCAGGCGACGTCCAGGCGCTCGGCGATCCCGACCATGAGGATCGAGACGAGCGCGATGACGACGAGGATGACGAGGGTGTCCACCGGCGGCTCCCGACGGTCGCTGTCCGAGACCCGACCCTAGGCGCACCCGGGCCGGGTCGCGCGGCCGCCTCAGACCCGGCGCCGCCCGACGACGACCGTCGCGTCGAGGTCCTCGTCCGTCACGACCCGCGTCGACAGGGCGCCGGCCGCCAGGAGGGCGACGGTGCGGGCGGCCTGGGTCCGGCCGGTCTCGACGACGAGGTACCCGCCCGGCGCGAGCCACTCGGCGGCCTGCGCAGCGAGGCGTGCGTGGACGTCCGTCCCGTCGGGTCCGCCGTCGAGCGCGGTCGCCGGCTCGTGGTCGCGGGCCTCGGGAGGCATGAGCGCGATGGCGGCGGTGGGGACGTACGGGGCGTTCGCGACGACGACGTCGACGCGGCCGCGCAGGTCGCGGGGCAGCGCGTCCCACAGGTCGCCCGCGTGCACGGTGCGGGCGGGCAGGTTCCGGCGCGCGCAGCGCACGGCGGCCGGGTCGACGTCGGCGGCGTGGAGCTCGACCTCGGCGGACGCCGCCACCGCGGCACCGAGCGCCCCGGCCCCGCAGCACAGGTCGACCACGACGGGCCGGCGGGCGCCGTCCCGGGCCTCGCCCTCGCCCAGCAGGCGCAGCGCCTCGCGCACGACCAGCTCGCTGCGCCGCCGCGGGACGAAGACGCCCGGCTCGACCGCGATCCGGAGCCCCGCGAACGCCACCCACCCGAGCACCTGCTCCAGCGGCTCGCCGGCGACGCGTCGCGCGACGAGGTCGGCGAGCGCCCCGCCGTCGGTGGCGGCGTCCGCGAGGAGGGCTGCCTCCTCCTCCGCGAAGACGCAGCCCGCCGCGCGCAGCGTCGCCGCGAGCGCGTCCAGGTCCGGGCCGGTCATCCCCCGAGCATCGCACCGCGCTCGGCCCCGGCACGACCGAGGGGAGCGGCCGGGTGGCCGCTCCCCTCGGGACGTCGCGACGTGTCAGAGGCGGGTGTCGCCCTGGGCCGGGTGCTCGTCGGTCAGGCTCACCAGCGGGTCGGTCGCCAGCGGGTCGGTGGCCGCCGGGGCCGCCGGGGCCGCGGTGGTCACGGGCTCGACCGGTACGACGACGTCGACCTCCACGGCCTCGACCTCGACCTCGACCTCCGCATCGCGCTCGCTGCGCGGGGTCGCGCTCGCGACGGCGGCCGCCGCGGCACCGGCCGCGAGGCCGATGCCCGCCGCCACGGCCTTGCCGGAGAGGCCGGCCTTGCCGGAGTCGCCCTCGGACGGCACGGCCGCCTCGACGCCCGGCGACCCGATCGTCGCGCCCTCGTTCACCGAGCCGCGCCACGCGCCGGTCGCGTAGCCCTCCGCCTCGATGAACGTCTTGAAGCGCTCGAGGTCGTGCTCGGCGCGGTTCTCCACCACGTGCAGCTTGTCGCCGACCTTCTCGACCAGACCCGTGGGCTCGTACTCGAGCGACAGGTGGATCTGCGTCTGCCCGCCACCGACGTCCTCGAAGGTCACCGCGCCGGCGTTGGTCACGCCCTCGGTCGCGGCCCACGCGATCTTGCGGTCCGGCACCTGCTCGAGGATGCGAGCGTCCCACTGGCGCTTGACGCCGGCGATCTCGACCACCCAGTGCAGCGTGTCGTCGGAGGTCTGGGTGACCTTCTTGACGCCGCTCATGAAGTGCGGGAAGTCCTCGAACTGCGTCCACTGGTTGTACGCGACGCTCAGCGGCACGTTGACCAGGACAGTCTTCTCGACCTTCGTCGTCATGGCATCTCCCTCGTCGGCGGGGGAGGCGTGGGTCGCACGCCACCTCGGGTGTCGTCCCAGCATGCGCGAGGTGCCGGCGGACCGCGCGGCGACCGACGTCAGCCGATGCGCCGCTGCAGCGCCTTCACGCCCATCAACGCCAGGCCGGCCGCGATGATCCACGGCCCGGCGACGATCACCGGGTCGAGGGCGTGGTGCACCGTGTCGACGCGCGTGCGATCCGTGAACCGGTCCTTCCCGTGCGCGAGCTCGGCCTTCATCCCCGTCTCGGTGATCGGGTTGTCCGGGCGTAGCCGGACCAGCGAGGTGAGGTGGCTCTCGACGGCGTCGACCCGGTCGGCCGCGATGAGCAGCAGCCAGTGGGCGGCGCGGGCCTCGCTGTACTGCGCGTACGCCCTGCGCCGGATCACGCCCGAGAGCCCCTTGAGCGGCTGGACCGTCCCGAAGACGGGCGTCACGAACGCGTGCTCGATCGAGCGCTCGCGTCCCTCGGCGCCAGGCTGGCGCTCGGGGAACTCCCAGTGGGCCCCGGTCTCGATGCCCGGCACCTCCCGGGGGACCGAGGGCCGGTCGCGGGGGTCGAGGTCCGCGCCCCAGCCCGGGATGCGGGCGCGCAGCTGCTCGGGCGTCTCGGGCAGCGGCGGCTTGGCGGCGGTGTAGGCCATGGTGCGCTCCTTCGGGTCGGCCGGTGGGGTCAGGCGGCGGTGGGGACGATGAGCGGCTTGATGCAGCCGTCGAGCTTGGCGGAGAACAGGTGGTAGGCCTCGCCGATCTCCTCGAGCGGGAACCGGTGGGTGACGATGTCGCTCGGGGTCAGGTAGCCGTTGCGCACGTGCTCGAACAGCCGCGGCCACTGGCGCTTCACGGGGCACTGGTTCATGCGCAGCGTGAGGCCCTTGTTGACGGCGTCGCCGAACTTCACGGCGCTGAAGATGGGTCCGTAGGCGCCCATGACCGAGACGGTCCCGCCCTTGCGGACGGAGTCGATCGCCCAGTTGAGGGCGACGGGGGAGCCGCCCTGGAGCTTGAGCTTCGCGCCGGTGACGTGCTGGATCAGGTTCCCGTCGGCCTCGGCCCCCACCGCGTCGATGCAGACGTCGGCGCCGAGGTGGTCGGTGGCCCGCTTCATCTCGACGACGATGTCGTCGTACTCCGCGAAGTTGTACGTCTCGGCGTGCGCGAACGTGCGGGCCTTCTCCAGGCGGTAGTCGAGGTGGTCGACGACGATGACGCGCCCGGCGCCCATGAGCCACGCGGACTTCGCCGCGTAGAGCCCGACGGGACCGGCGCCGAACACCGTGACGACGTCGCCCTCGTGGATGTCGCCCAGCTGGGCGCCGAAGTACCCCGTGGCGAGGGCGTCCGTCATGAGCACGGCGTCCTCGTCGGCCATCCAGTCGGGGATCACGGCCGGCCCGACGTCGGCGAAGGGCACGCGGACGTACTCGGCCTGCCCGCCGTCGTAGCCGCCCGTGGTGTGCGAGTAGCCGTAGATGCCGCCGACGGCCGTCGCGTTCGGGTTGACGTTGTGGCAGTTGGAGAACAGGCCGCGCGCGCAGAAGAAGCACGAGCCGCAGTAGATGTTGAACGGCACCATGACGCGGTCGCCGACCCTGAGGTTCTGCACGGACGGGCCGACCTGGTCGACGACCCCGACGAACTCGTGGCCGAAGGTGTGGCCCACCCGGGTGTCCGGCATGAGGCCGTGGTACAGGTGCAGGTCCGAGCCGCAGATCGCCGCCAGCGTCACGCGGACGATGGCGTCGTTCGGGTGCTCGATCCGGGGGATGTCCTTCTCCTCGACCCGCAGCTTGTACGGACCGCGGTACACCATCGCGCGCATGGGGCTCCCTCCGTCGGCGTGTGCCGTCCAGGTTCACACGGGGTCCGCGCACCCGCCCGGCGAGCCGGCTCAGGGTCATCTCAGGGGTCAGTGGGGGGAGAACCCGATGCCGCGGGTGGTGCCGCGCTGCCAGGCTCGACCTGCCCGGGACGGGCGACCGGGCCCCGACGGCGGGCCGGGCCGACAGACAGAGGACGACATGACAGCGTGCAGGACCTTCAGCATCACGACCGGCGTCATCACGGCAGGCCTGCTCCTGGGGGCGTGCGGGATCGGCTTCGGCGGCGACCGGACGACCGAGGACAGGGACGTCGACGGGCTCGCGGAGGTGACGGCCGTCTCGCTCGAGACCTCGGGCGACCTCGTGATCGAGCTCGGCGAGGAGACGTCCCTCACCGTGACCGCCGGGGACCGGGTCATGGACCGGCTCACGAGCGAGGTCCGCGACGGCGTCCTGGTCCTGGGCTCGAACGACGGCGTGAACGTGACGGGTGACATCGACTACCAGCTCGTGCTGAGCGCGCTCGACGCGATCCGCGTGCTCGGGTCCGGCGACGTCGAGGCGGGCGCCGCCACGGCCGAGAGCCTGACCGTCGAGGTGCGGGGTTCCGGGGACGTCACCGTCCACGACGTCGACGTGGAGGCGCTGGAGGTCGAGATCGAGGGTTCGGGGAACGTCGAGCTGAGCGGCGTCGCGCTGCGCCAGGTCACCACCATCCGCGGCTCCGGCGGCTTCGACGGGTCCTCGCTCGAGAGCGAGGACGCCGTGGTGGTGCTGGAGGGGTCGGGAGACGCCGAGGTCGACGTCTCCGACGCGCTCAGCGCGACGATCCGGGGCAGCGGCGACCTGACGTACACCGGCGGCGCCCAGGTCAGCGCCGACGTCGAGGGCTCGGGCGAGGTCCGCGAGGGGTAGGTCCGGGCGGCTCAGCCCCGGGGCGCCGGGAGGCCCGCCGCGAGCGTGTCGAGGACCTCCTCGACGACGTCGGGGAAGGGCCTGCCCATGGTGCGCGAGTGCCACAGGGCGGTGCGCACCGCGCTCGAGGTGACGGCGACGAGGAGCGCGGGGTAGAGGTCGTTCTCGCTGGCGCCGAGCCTGGCCCTGACCGCCGCGGTGAGCGTGCGGTCGAGGTCGGCCGAGGCCCCGGCCAGCGCCGCGCGCAGGTGCGGGTGCGCCTCCAGCACCCGCAGCCGCAGCGACCAGAAGCGCTCGTCGATCGACACCGTGAGGGCGTAGTCGCAGAGCACCGCCCGCAGCGACTCGAGCGGCTCCTCGTCGGCCGGGCGTGCCAGGAGCTGGGCCGCGAGCTGCTCGCCGAGCTCCGGGTCGTTGCCGACGAGGGCGTCCTCCTTGCCCGCGAAGTAGTTGAAGAAGGTGCGGGGGGAGACGTCGACCGCCGCGGCGATGTCGTCCGTCGTGACGTGGTCGAGGCCACGCTCCGCGACGAGCGTGAGGGCTGCCAGCCGCAGCGCCCGGCGCGTGCTGCGCTTCTTGCGCTCGCGCAGGGTGGGCTCGGGCGGCGCCACGGCGGTCTCCATGCCCACCAGGGTACTCGTGGTGCATCTTCTGCAAAACTGCATCAGTTGCGAAGTTGCAGCAACCGCAAAAACGCGCGTACCGTGGCG
This sequence comes from Actinotalea sp. JY-7876, assembly GCF_014042015.1. Lineage (NCBI taxonomy): Bacteria > Bacillati > Actinomycetota > Actinomycetes > Micrococcales > Cellulomonadaceae > Actinotalea > Actinotalea sp. JY-7876. The sequence goes on from NZ_CP059493.1 coordinate 1,035,945, forward strand.
GCTCACCCCGAGGAGATCCATGCCCGACACGCGCGCCGACGCGATGCCCCACCGCACGACAGCACCACTGACGACGAAGCTCGACCCGGCCACGCGGAAGGTCTTCATCGGCCTCATGCTGGGCATGCTCGTCGCGTCGATCAGCCAGACCATCGTCTCGCCGGCGATGCCCATCATCGTCGCCGAGCTCGGCGGCATGGAGCACTACAGCTGGCTGGCCACGGCCGCCATGCTCGTCTCCGCCGTCGTCGTCCCGATCGTCGGCAAGCTCTCCGACCTGTACGGTCGCCGCGGCTTCTACCTCGGCGGCCTGGCGGTCTTCATGGTCGGATCGCTGCTCTCCGGGCTCGCCCAGGACTTCTGGTGGCTCGTCGGTGCCCGCGCGGTCCAGGGCCTCGGCATGGGCGCCCTGATGACGCTGTCGCAGACCGTGATCGGCGACATCATCCCGCCGCGCCAGCGCGGCAAGTACCAGGGCTACATGGGTGCCGTCTTCGGGCTCACCTCGATCGCCGGGCCGCTCGTGGGTGGCTCGATCACCGACGCGTGGGGCTGGCGGTGGCTGTTCTTCGCGACGCTGCCGATCGGCGTCGTCGCGCTCGCCTTCATCGTGCGCTTCCTCCACCCGCCGCACGTCCAGCGCCGGGCCAAGATCGACTATGCGGGCTTCGTGACCCTCTCGGCCGCGCTCGTGGCGATCCTGCTCGCCACGTCCTGGGGCGGCACCACCTACCCGTGGGACTCCGCCCAGGTCGTCGGCCTCTTCGCCCTCGGCGCGGTGCTCCTCGCGGCGTTCATCGCCGTCGAGCGCACGGCCGAGGAGCCGGTCATCCCGCTGCGCCTGTTCCGCAACTCCATCTTCACGTGGTCGAACGTGGCCTCGTTCTTCGTCGCGACCGGCATGTTCGGGGCGATCTTCTACATCCCCGTGTACGCCCAGGGCGTGCTCGGCGTCAGTGCCACCGACTCGGGCCTGATCATCATCCCGATGAGCGCCGCCATGATCGTCGTGGGCATGGTCGTCGGCCTCCTCACCACGCGGTGGGGCCGCTACAAGCCCTTCATCGTGGGGGGCACCGCCGTCATGCTCGTCGGCTTCTGGCTGCTCACCCGGGTCCACTACGGCTCGTCCGGCCTGCAGCTGGCCCTCGCGATGGTCGTCATCGGCGCCGGCCTGGGAGCCGCGCAGCAGACCTACACGCTGGTCGTGCAGAACGCCGTCGACCGGCGTGACCTCGGGGTCGCGACGGCCTCCACCCAGTTCTTCCGCAGCACCGGCGGCACCGTGGGGATCGCGGTCCTGGGCACGATCATGGGTTCGCGCCTGGCGACGTCCATCCCGGCGCACCTGCCCGAGGGCGCGGCCGCGGCCCTGCCGGTCGAGGGCATCGACGCGGGCGCGGTCCTCGACCCGACCGTCCTGGCCCAGCTGCCGGACGTGATCGCCGTCGCGGTACGTCAGGGGCTCGCCGACGCGCTGCACGACGTGTTCCTGCTGTCCATCCCGCTGGTCGCCATCGCGCTGGTGGCCTCGCTCCTGGTCAAGCAGATCCCGCTGCGCCAGACGCTGCACCGGGAGGCCCCCGAGGTCGCCGCCGCGGCGACGACCGAGGCGGGCGGCACCGAGGTCACGACGCCGCACGCGCAGGGCATGGTGGTGCCGGAGCCCGAGAAGGCGGACTCCCGCAGGGCCTAGGGTCGGGGCGTGGCAGCGCAGGTGCTCGTCCTGACCGGACGCGGACGGTACGAGGACCCGTGGCACGACCACGCCGCGACGTCGGCCCTGGTGGTCGACGCTCTGCGTGAGCAGGGCGTCGACGCCCGCCTGCGGAGCACCTTCCCGGACGCGCTCGACGACGTCGACGCGCTCCGGGCGGTGGTCGTCAACGCGGGGCGGGGGCGCTCGGACCCGGACTTCGACGGCGACGACGCCGCCTGGCGCGGTTTCCACGACCGCCTGCACGCCCTCGTGGCGGCCGGGACCGGCGTGCTGGGCCTGCACCAGGCGGCGAGCACGTTCGCCGACGACCCGCGATGGGCCGCGCTGCTGGGTGGCAGCTGGACCGCCCGGTCGTGGCACCCGCCGCTCGCCGAGGCGAGGTTCGCCGTCCGGGACGCCGACCATCGGGTGACCCGCGGCCTGGCCGAGGTCGTCGCGGTCGACGAGCAGTACTGCGATCTCGAGGTGCGTGGTGCGCGGGTGCTCCTGACGACGCGGCACGACGGCGTCGACCACCCCGTGGTGTGGGCCGCTCCCGGACCGCACCGCGTCCTGTACGACGCGCTGGGCCACGACGTGCGCTCGTACGCGAGCGCGTCACGCCGGGCGCTCCTGGCGCGCGAGCTCGACTGGGTGATGGGCGCGCGGGCGCCGCGCTAGGGACGCGGGACGTTGCGCAGGTTGGCGCGCGCGAGGTCGATCATCGTGCCGACCCCGCCGCCGAGGATCGTCTTGCTCGCGGACAGCGCGAACCCCTTGACCTGCTCGGCCGTGATCGCCGGCGGGATCGAGAGCGCGTTGGCGTCGGTGACGAACTCCATCAGCACGGCACCGGGCCGCGCGAGGCCGTCGGCGAGGGCGTCGCGCACCTGCGCCGGGTCCTCGACGCGGAGCGCCTCGATGCCCATGCCGCGCGCGATCGCCGCGAAGTCCACGGGCTCGTGGTCGGTCTCGAACTCGACCATCCCGTCGACCATCATCTCGAGCTTGACCATGCCGAGCGACGCGTTGTTGAACAGGACGATCTTGACCGGGAGCCGGTGCAGGCGCACGGTGAGCAGCTCGCCGAGGAGCATCGCGAGGCCGCCGTCGCCCGACATGCTCACGACCTGCCGCGAGCGGTCGGCGAGCTGGGCGCCGATCGCGTGGGGCAGGGCGTTGGCCATGCTGCCGTGCCGGAAGGAGCCGATGACGCGGCGCCGCCCGTTCGGCGTGAGGTACCGGGCCGCCCAGACGTTGCACATGCCGGTGTCCACCGTGAAGACGGCGTCGTCCGCCGCGAGGTCGTCGAGCTGCGCCGCGACGTACTCCGGGTGGATCGGGCGCATCGTGGGCACCTCGCGGGCGTAGGCGCCGACGACCTTCTCGAGCGCGCTCGCGTGCGCGCGCAGCATCTCGTCGAGGAACCGGCGGTCGCTCTTCGGCTCCAGGAGCGGCAGAAGCGCCCGGATGGTCGCGCCGACGTCGCCGACGACGGCGACGTCGAGCGGGGTGCGGCGGCCCAGGCGCGCCGGGTCGGCGTCGACCTGGGCCGTGCGCCGCTGGGGCAGGAAGTTCGCGTACGGGAAGTCGGTGCCCAGGAGCACCAGGAGGTCCGCCTCGTGCGTCGCCTTGTGCGCGGCGCCGTACCCGAGGAGCCCGCTCATGCCGACGTCGAAGGCGTTGTCGTACTGGATCCACTCCTTGCCGCCCAGCGCGTGCGCGACCGGGGCGTGGACGGCGCCGGCGAGCTGCATCACCTCGGCGTGCGCGTCGCGGGTGCCCGCGCCGCAGAACAGCGTGACGGTGCCCGCGGCGTTGATGGCGTCGGCGAGGGCCCGGACCTGCTCGGGCGGCGGCGCGACGGGGGACGGGCCGGGGGCGAGGACGCTCGGCGGCACCGGGTCCGTGGCGGGCATGCCGGCGACGTCGCCCGGCAGGACCATCACCGACACGCCGCGGCGGCCCAGCGCGGTCTGGATCGCGATGCGCGCGGCGCGCGGCATCTGCTCGGCCGTGACGATCTCGCACCACTCGCTGCAGTCCTGGAACGTGCGGTCGGGGTGCGTCTCCTGGAAGAAGCCCGTCCCGATCTCGGCGGACTGGATGTGCGACGCGATCGCCAGCACCGGGGCGCCGCTGCGCTGCGCGTCGTACAGGCCCTGGACGAGGTGGGTGTTGCCGGGCCCGCAGCTGCCCGCGCACACCGCGAGCCGGCCCGTGATCTGGGCCTCGGCGGCGGCCGCGAACGCGCCCGCCTCCTCGTTGCGCACGTGGACCCACTCGATCCCGTCGGTCCGGCGGATGGCGTCGACGACGGGGTTGAGGCTGTCGCCGACCACGCCGTAGACGCGCTCGACGCCCGCGGCACGCAGCATCTGGACGAGCTGGAGGGCGATGGTCGGCTGCGCCACGGGTTGCTCCTCGGTGGGTGCGGCGCGCGTGACGGGTGGCCGGCGCGCCGTCGGGCCACCGTAACCAGGGGGTCGCGGTGCCGCGATCGGGCCGGGCACGAGAGGATGCACCGGTGAGCACCGACATCGCGTACCCCGAGAACGGTCGACGACTGCGCTGCGCGCTGTTCGTCGACTTCGACAACGTCTACATCGGACTGCGGCGCCTGGACCCCGCGGCCGCCGAGGCCTTCGCGAGCCAGCCGGGTCACTGGCTGTCCGCGCTCGAGACCGGCAGCGACGCCGACGGCGACTTCACGCGGCGCTTCCTGGTCCGGGCCTGCTACCTCAATCCGTCCGTGTTCTCGCAGTTCCGGCCGAACTTCACGCGCGCCGGCTTCCAGGTGGTCGACTGCCCGTCGCTGACCCAGCAGGGCAAGAGCAGCGCCGACATCAGCCTCGTGCTCGACGCCGTCGACGCGCTCGCGGCGTCCACGCACTACGACGAGTTCGTCCTGATGTCGGCGGACGCCGACTTCACGCCGCTCGCCCTGCGGTGGCGTGCGGCGGACCGCAAGGTCACCATCATCACCGCCTCGCCCGCCGCCGCGGCGTACCGCGCGGTCGCCGACACCGTCGTCACCGCGGACGGGCTCGCGGAGATCGTGCGCTTCCCGGAGCCGTCCCTCGCGGACGAGGTCGCACTCGTGGGTGTCGGCGACCTCGCGCTCGCGGCCGAGCCGGCGCGCGCCGGCGCGTCCCGCGGCCGCGGGGGCCGGGGGCGTGGCGGGCGTTCCGGCGCCAAGGCCGCCGCGGGTCAGGCGTCCGACGGCCAGGGGACCGCCGACGCCGTGGACGACGACGCGCTGAACGGTGGGCCCCTGGAGGTCGACGGGCCGCTCGAGGCGGCCGACGCGGCCTCGACGACTGCGTCCTCCACCGGCCGTTCCGGCCGCGGCCGCTCTGCCGCCGCCCGGGCGGCCGTCGCGGCCGCCCTCGGTTCGGCCACCGACGGCGACCAGGCCGAGGCTGCCGAGGCCGACGACGCCTCGGCAGCCGGTGCCGAGCAGACCGCCGCTGCGGGCGGCACGCGGGCCCGCCGGGGTGGTGGCGGCCGACGCAAGGCCGGCACCGCGGCGACCGGTGCCGCCGACGTGGCGGGCGACGACGCCGCCCCGGACGCGGCCTCGGGTTCTGCGAAGCGCGACGAGGCCGGGCCGGAGGCCGCCGTGGGCGACCCCGACGTCGCCGGGGCGACGCCCGAGGAGGCGCCCGCCACGACGGCCCGCCGCCGTGGTTCGCGCCGCGCCACCGCTCCGGCGGGCGGCGCGCGAGCCGCCGGGACGCCCACCGCCGACGCCGACGCCGACTCGGGCGCTGACGCGGGCGCTGACGCCGGCGCCGGCCCCGAGATCGACATCGACGAGTTCGACGACGCCGCCGAGGCACCGCAGGCGCAGCGACAGCAGCGCCGTCAGCAGTCACCGACGCAGTCGCAGGCGCAGTCACCGGCCCGGCGCGCGGTGCTGCGCCAGGTGCGGGGTGCGGACCGCCCGCTGCGAGGTGGGCTCGTGGCCCAGGCGGCCCACAAGGCCGACCCGACCCTGCGCAGCAGCGGCTGGGACGGCACGGGCGGCTTCTTCGGGTGGATCGCGGAGGCGGTGCCCGAAGTGGCGGCGTCACCGGAGCCCGCCCCGGGCTTCGTCTGGGACCCGCGCCGGTTCAGCGAGTCCGACCTGCCCGGAGGCGCCCCCAACCTGCCGCCGCTGCAGCGCCAGGTCGTGGACGTGACCGACGTGCCGAACCTGCCGGCCGACCGGTACCGCGTCCTCATCGCGACCCTCGCCGAGGACGTCGCCGAGCATCCCTTCGACCGCCCGGAGACGGCACGGCGCGTGCACGACGCGTGCCAGGCGGCGGGGGAGCCGATTGGTCGTGCGTCCGTCAACGCCGTGATCGCCGGCGTGCTCTACGCGGGCCTCGACCTCGCGGCGGCGCCGACCGCCCGCGAGGTGGCGGAGACCTGGGCGGAGTACGTCATCGGCCTGTGCCGCGGCGCGCGGATGGAGCTCGACGCGTCGGACGCCGCGGCGATCCGCACCTGGCTCGGCGGCGGCCTGGCGGGTCCTGCGGCCGCCTGAACGGCGCGCGTCCGACGACGCGCGAGCGGCGCGCCCGGGCCCAGCCTCGGGCGCGCCGCGGCCGACAGCCGGTCGCGCCGAACCAGCCGGTCGCGCCGAACCAGCCGGTCGCGCCGAACCAGCCGGTCGCGCTGCGGTCGGCCTGTCACGCCGCGCCCAGGTCGAGGAGCACGGTCTCGCCGCCTGGTGGCGGACGTGTGCCGGTGGCCGGTGGTGCCCCGGAGGCGTGCTCGGGCTGGGCGGCGGGTCTGCCGTCGGGGTGTCGGAACTCGAACCCGTGGGGGACTCGGGTGATGCGTAGGTCGTGGGTGTGGATGTGGTCGTGGTGGTGCCAGCAGAGAAGGATGCCGTTGTCGGTGGAGGTGTCGCCGCCGTGTGACCACCACCGGATGTGGTGGATCTCGCCCAGCGTGGGCGGTGCGGTGCATCCGGGGTACTGGCAGTGGCGGTCGCGGGCGATGACCGCGCGGCGCAGCTGTTTGGTGTAGGTGCGCTCGTCCTGGCCGACGTTGAGGATCTGGCTGTCGGGTCCGAACACGATGCGGGTGACCTGGGAGTCGCACGCGATGCGCTGCAGGACCGAGGCAGGGACGGGTTCGCCGGATTCGAACTCGGCGGGATCGACCAGATCGGTCTCGAGACCCGTGCGCCGCACCTGGTGCGCCGTGCCACCCGCGCTATCCCTGGCGCCCGCGCCGTCCCTGCCACCCGCGCCATCCGTGCCGCCGGTGCCACGAGCGGCCGCCTCGGCGGCGTCGCGGGCCGCGGCGTCGGTGGCCAGGCGCTGGTAGGTCTCCCAGGAGACGTGCACGCTCAGGTGCGGGCGGACCTGGGCCCCGGCACCTGTGAGGCCTCTGTCCAGGACCAGGCGGGCGAGGTCGACCAGGGCTTCGGCCTGGCGCTGCTCGACGGGCCGCTGGTCGTCCTTGGTCGGCACGCCGGCGATGGATCGGACGGCGGTGGCCAGGAGCTGACCGTTCTCGTGGGTGAGGAACCCGCTCAGCGCCAACCCGTCCCCGCGCGGGGTCAGGGTCAGGCGCTGTCGCGCGACGGCCTGGCGGTGCTCACGCTCGGCGGCTTGGTCGTCGAGCTTCGCGGCCATGCGACTGGTCAGGCGCCGGAACTCGTCGACACCCAGGCGGCGCGCTTGGTCGACGAAGAACGCCTCGTTGCGGTCCGGTAGGTCGCTCGCGAGGGCGGCGCGCCTCGCGGGGGAGGACACCAGGCGGCTCAGCGCCTCGGCGTGACCCCGGGTGATCTCCCCGGACGCCACCGCCTCCCGCACGACGGGGAGTTCGCCCATCGCCCGGCCGAGCTGGGCCTGGCGGGCCGCGTCCCCGTAGGCGATGCCCTCACGGCGCGCGACGTGCCCCGCCACCGTGCGGTCCGCCCCACCTAGCGCCCAGCGCCCGTCCGCCTCCACCGCTGCGAGCAGGACCGAGGCAGCCAGGTGGATCTGGTCTCCGACCACCCGCAGGTCCCTACGCACCGCGGCCGCCCGCGGCCCCTCCAGCGAACCCAGCGCCATCGCAGCCAACGCCGCGGCGTCCGCGCGCAGCCGGGCGAGCAGCGCGTCGAGGCCCGCAACCCCCGCCGCCTCGCTCGCCGCCTGGACCATCCCGACCCCCGTGTACCAGTTCGCCCCTGATCGAACTAGTGTACTAACGGCCACTGACACGCACCACGCCCCACCCGGGATCTGGACAATTCGGTCACGGCGCTCCCCGCGAATCCCCGGACCGCCGGAGCCAGCGCGATGCGACCAGGCCCAGCCCGCGAGCCCACTCGAGCCCGCCACCCGAGCCCGCCACCCGAGCCCACCCATGCTGCGCCCGAGCCGCGTCCCCGGCACGATCAAGGCATGAGTCGACTCGAGCAGGTCACCGATGCCGTCGCGTACCACGGCGAGGGCCCCGTCTGGTCCGAGAGCTGGGGCGGCCTCCGCTTCGTGGACATGCTCGCGGGAGACCTCCTCACCCTGCGCGCCGGCGGCGACGTCGACCGGCTGCACGTCGGCGATGTCGCGGCGTTCGTGCGCCCGCGCCGCGGGGGCGGGTACGTCGTCGGCCTGGAGCGCGGCCTGGGACTCGCCGACGGCCCGGACGCCGCCGCCCACCCCCTGCCCGAGATGTGGTCCGACACCGGCCTGCGGATGAACGAGGGCGGCTGCGACCCGGCCGGCAACCTGTACGCCGGCTCCATGCGCTACGACCGCGCGCAGGGCGGCGCGAGCCTGCAGCGCATCGCGCCCGACGGGACCGTCACGACGGTCCTGCCGCACGTCACGATCTCCAACGGCATCGCCTTCAGCCCCGACGGGACCCTCGCCTACTACAACGACACCGACACCGGCCGGACCGACGTGTTCGACGTCGTCGGTGGCGAGCTGCGGGACCGCCGCCCCTTCCGCTCGGGCGACGACGGGCGCCCGGACGGCCTGACCGTCGACGCGGCCGGCAACGTGTGGGTCGCGCTCAACGGCGTCGGTCGCGTGCGCTGCTACGCCCCGACCGGCGAGATCCTGCAGGAGATCCAGCTCCCGGTGCGCCTCGTGACGGCGTGCACGCTCGGCGGACCGGACCTGCGCGACCTCTACGTCACCACGTCCCGCGAGAACCTCGAGGACCCCGAGCCGGAGGCCGGCGCCCTCTTCCGGCTGCGCGTCGACGTGCCGGGCCTGCCGGTCCTGCCCTACGGCGGCTGAGTGGGCTCAGCCCCGCCCACCGGCTGCTCGTCGTCGTCCGGGGGGCGGGCGGCCTCGCCCGGCGCGGCCTCGGGCGGGACCTGCTGGCGCGCGGGATCCGCGCCGCCGACCCGCCGCCGGCGCGGCGGCCGCCACGCGCTCAGGCGGACGGTGTCGGCGTCGGGCAGCGTCCAGCTGCGCCAGCGCGCGACGATGCTGAGCCCCGAGCCGACGACGATCGCCGCGAGCAGGCCGAGGTCGTGCTGCCCGACGTGGTTCAGCCCGAGCATCGCGAGGCACGCGAAGACCGCCGACGTCGCGTAGAGCGTGTTGCCGCCGAAGATGGCGGGGACGCGGCCGACGACGATGTCGCGGATCATCCCGCCGCCGACCGCCGTCGTCACGCCGAGCAGCACGGCGGGTACGGCACCCAGCCCGACGTCGAGCGCCTTCGCCGCGCCCGTCGCGGCCCAGCACCCGAGCACGATGGCGTCGCCCACCAGGTACGTGCGCGTCCACCACCGGCCCCCGAGCTTGACGAAGAAGGCGACGACGGCGCCCGCGAGCGCGGTGGTCAGGTAGACCGGGTCCGTCAGCGCGACCGGGGGACCGGCCTGCAGGAGCGTGTCGCGCAGCATGCCGCCGCCCAGCGCGGACACGATCGCGAGGATCGCGAAGCCGACGATGTCGAACCGGCGCTGGCGGGCGATGGTCCCGCCGAGGACGGCGTTGAGGAACACCCCGACGAGGTCGAGCACGCGGGCGAGGCTGGGCACCAGGTCGGCGACCGGGCTGACGTCCATCTCAGGCTCCCCCCGACGCGCCGCCGGCGTCGTCGGCGGCCACCGGCGGCAGCACCGTCGTCGTCACCGCCATGGCGCCGTCGTCCCGCGCCGCGGCCAGGACCCGCTCGACCGCCGCGAGCGGGCCCTCGACCAGGACGGCGTTCCCGGCCGCGCTGTCGCCGGCCCACCGCACGTCCGCGGCATCGGGCCGGAAGACCGCCCCGGCGGGCATGTGGACGACGCCGGCCGCGCGCAGGCCCGGGTCGTCGGCGCGCCACACCTCGACGCCGCGGACGGCGGCCAGGCGCTCGACGGTGCGGACGAGCACGCGCGTGCGACGCTCGCTCGCGGTGAACGTGACGACGATCAGCCCGGCGTCGCCGTGCACCGCGCCCGTCGTCAGCGAGTCGAAGCTCACCCCGCGCGTCGAGAAGACGCTGGTCAGCGCCGTGAGGGTGCCCACGGTGTCGGCCCCGTGGACGAAGGCGACCCAGCGGGGGTCGTCGGCGCTCACGGGCGGCTCCCGGCGTAGGACGCGGCGTCGAGGCCCCACGGCGCGAGCATCGCGTCGATGCGCTCGACGGACGCCGCGAGCCGCGCGGCCTCGTCGGGCGCGGGTTCGGCGAGCAGCACCGTGCTCCACCCGTCGGGTCCGAGGACGACCGGTACCCCGACGACGCCGCGCAGCGGCTGCCCCGCCAGCGTGACCTCGCCGTCGAGCCGGACCTGGCCCGCGACGACGATGTCCCGGCCGTCGAGCACGGTGTCGACGAGGTCGATCGTCGCGCTCGCGGTGGCGGTGGCGGTCTTGGCGCCGCTCTGGTGGGTCAGCCACGGCCGCGCGACGACTCTCAGGTCCGGCGGCCAGGTCTCGATCAGCGCGAAGGCGGCGCCCGGGTCGGTCGCCTGCTCACCGAGCAGCGCGACCTTGGCCTGCTCGATCTCGGCGGCGAACGTGTCGAGCCGCCGGCCGCGCCGCAGCCGCTCGACCAGCGTGCGTCGCTCGGCCGCGTCGAAACCGCTCACGCGCACGGTGGACCACAGCGGCACGAGGTCCTCGCCGTGCTGACCGGCGACGAAGCCGCTCACCCGGTGCCGACGCACCCCGAGCGAGACGGCGACCTCGCGCCGGAACCGCAGCGTGTCGAGCCACGCGCCCATGCCGATGACGCGGTGCGCACCGAGCGCGCGGGACATCACGGCGACGCCGAGCTCGACCGGGTTGGACACGACCACGACGACCTCGTGGCCGGACCCGTGGCGCGCGAGCGCGTCGGCGACCTCGGCGAAGACGGCGTGGTTCTCGGCCGCGAGGACCGCCCGGTCCGGGGACGCCCCCGCGCGCGCGGGCGACGTCCGCCCCGCCGCGACCACGACGACGTCCGCCACCACGTCCTGCGGCCGCAGCGCGACGTCGAGCAGCGGTGCGTGCTCGTCGTAGGCGTCGACGAGGTCCTGCCGCAGGCCGTGCACCGCGCGCTCCGACGCGCCGCCCGCGCGGCCGACGAGCTGGAGCCGTGATGTCGTGGGCAGCACCCGGCGCTCGACCAGCTGCGTGCAGATCTGCCGGCCGACGTCACCCGTCGCGCCGATCACGGCTACGTCCACGCGCAAAGGCTATGTCTCCCGGCGCCGGGAGGGGCGGTGACGCCGTCCGGCACGACCCGCGGACCGCTGCGATCGGGGTCACACTGACGGGATGACGCTGCCCTCGGTGCGCCCGTCCGAGCCGGGAGGCGGTGCGCCCGTCCCGGCACGGGTCTGGGTCGACGGCACCGACGGCTGGCGGCCCTGGCGCGACGGCGGGGCGAGCGACCTGCGCGACGGCGTCCACGGCCTCCACGGGCCCGCGTGGGTGGTGGCCGAGGACGCCCCCGGGCTGCTGGCGGCGTGCGGGCTGCTCGGGGTGCACCCGCGGACCGTGGCCGTCGTCGGCCGCCACGTCCAGGCCGGCGGTCACCGCCGGGTGCGGGTCGAGCGCGGCGCCGGGGACGACGTCGTGCTCACGCTCCCGACCGTCTCCTTCGTCGCGCAGGACCGCGACGTGCGCACCGGCTGGGTCACCGGGCTCCTGAGCGGGGGGACGGTGGTCATGCTCGAGGAGGGTGACGCCGGGGCCGTCGCCGCCGCGGCGACCGGTCTGGTGGCCGACGGCTCCCGCGCGCACCACGCCGTCCACGCCGTCCTCGCGGGGGTGCTCCGCGCCGTCGTGGCGGCCGCGTTCGACGTCGAGGACGACGTCGCCGACGCCGTGACGGAGACCGAGAAGCTGGTCTTCTCCTCCGACCCGGGCGACGGGGTCGCGGAGGACGTCTACGCCCTCAAGCGGGAGATCGCCGAGGCGCGTCGTGCGCTCATGCCGCTGACCGGGGCCCTGCCGGAGCTCGTCGAGGAGCTCTCGTCCACCGGGGAGGAGAGCCGCGAGACGGCGTGGCTCGCCCGGGCGCAGGCCGCCGTCGACCGGCTCGACGGGCGCCTGGACCAGCACGACGGACTGCTCTCCGACATGCTCTCGGTCCACCTCGCCCGGGTCTCGGTGCAGCAGAACGAGGACATGCGCCGCATCTCCGCGTGGGCGGCGATCATCGCCGTGCCGACGTTCGTCGCCGGGCTCTACGGCATGAACTTCGAGTTCATCCCGGGGGAGCACTGGCGCTACGGGTTCGCGGCCGCGCTGCTCGTCATGGCCGCGTCGGCGGCGCTGCTCTGGGGTGGGTTCCGGCGGTCCGGCTGGTGGTGGGGGCGTGCGCACATTCGCCGACGGCGGCGCGGACCGGCGCCGCAGGCCCGCGCCCACCCGCCGCAGGCCCAGGCCCAGGACGGCCGACCGCCCGCGCGGCCGTGACGGCTCAGCCCTGCGCGAGCCGGTCCAGCGCGAGCCCCGCGAGCAGCGCCGCGGACACGGGGAGCGCGTCGTCGTCGAACCGGGCGTGGGGCGAGTGGTTGTACGCCGCGGTCGCGGGGTCGAGGTCGGGCGGCGTCGCGCCGACGAACACGAACGCCCCCGGCACCTGCTCGAGCACGTAGGAGAAGTCCTCGGCGCCCGAGATCGGCCGCGGCGCCTCCCGCCACGCACCCTGGCCCACGATCGCGGCGGTGAGGCGCGCGGCGCGCTCGACCTCGGCGGCGTCGTTGACGGTCACGGGGTACCCGCGCACGTAGTCCACCTCGGCCGTGAGCCCGTGCGCCGCGGCGACGTGCTCGACCACCCGGGTCAGGCGCTCGGGGATCACCGCGTGGTGCTCGGGGGAGAAGGTCCGGACGGTCGCGTCGAGCTCGGCCGTCTCGGGGATGACGTTGTCGATCGTCCCGGCGGCCAGGCGGCCGACCGTCACGACCACCGGGTCGTGCGCGTCGAACTGCCGCGTGACGGCGGTCTGGAGCGCGAGGACGATCTCGGCGGCCACGGTGACCGGGTCCGCGGCGTGGTGCGGCGTCGACCCGTGCCCGCCCCGGCCGTGCACCCGGACGTACATCTGGTCCGCCGCGGCCATGGCCGTGCCGGGACGCCCCGTGACGACGCCGGTCCGCTCGAGGGACGACACCACGTGCACCCCGTACGCGGCGACGACGCGGTCCCCGGCCGCGTCGAGCACGCCCTCCTCGATCATCAGGCGTGCGCCGTGCTGACCCTCCTCGCCCGGCTGGAACATGAGCACGACGTCGCCCGCGAGCTCGTCCCGGCGCGCGGCCAGCAGGCGAGCGGCGCCCACCAGGCCTGCGACGTGCAGGTCGTGGCCGCACGCGTGCATGACGCCGTCGTGCGTGCTGGTGAAGGGCTCGCCCGAGTCCTCGGTGACCGGCAGGGCGTCCATGTCCCCCCGCAGCAGCACGGCGGGCCCGGGCCGCGCGCCGCGCAGGACCGCTGTCACGGACGTCAGGCCGCGCCCGAGGGAGACCTCCAGGCCGAGCCCGTCGAGCGCGGCGAGCACGAGCTGCTGCGTGAGCGGCAGGTCGAGGCCGATCTCGGGGACCCGGTGCAGGTCGTGGCGCAGGGACGCGAGCCCGGGCGCGAGGGCCCGGGCGTCCGTGAGCAGGCGCTGCGCGGCGTCGTCGGGAAGGGTGCTGGGGCCCTGCGGGCCGGGGAGCGGCGAGGTCACGCCCCGACCGTATCGGGCGCGACCTCGGCGGGGTCGGGCAGGCCCGCGAGGAACCGGAAGAGCGCCAGCGCGAGCGCCGTCGCGACCACCCCGCCCACGAGGAGCGGCAGTGCGAGGTCGACGCGCGCCAGCAGGCCGCCGAGCAGGGCGCCGACCGGCGTCGTGCCCCACAGCAGCGTGCGCCAGGTCCCGTGCACCCGCCCCAGCAGGGCGCTCGGGACGAGGCTCTGCCGCAGCGAGACGACGAGCACGTTCCACACCGTGATGGCCGCGGACGTGAGGGCGAAACCGGCGACGCCGACCCAGAGGGTGGGCACCGCGCCCACGCCGATCAGGGCGGCGCTCGCCACGAGGTTGGCCACCGCCATGACCGGGCCGGTCCCGAAGGCTGTGGCCAGCCGCCCGACGACGAGGGTCCCGAGGATGCCGCCGACCGCGCCGGCCAGCAGGACGGACCCGAACCAGGCCTCCGGCACCGCGAGGCGGTCGAGCACGAACACCACCCAGGTCGCCGTCGCGGCGGCGAAGCACAGGCCCGTGGCGGTGCTGAGCAGCCACAGGGTCAGGAGCATCCGATTCCCCCGGATGAACCGGTAGCCGTCCACGAGCTGGCGGTACCAGCGGACGGCCGGCTCGCTCGTCGAGGCGCGGTGCGTGCCCGCCGCCGCGGCGGGCAGCAGGAACGCGAGCACGGCGGCGAGAGCGAAGACCGCCGCGCCGAGGCCCAGCGGGGCCACGACGGCGGCCGCGAAGAGCCACGACGTCAGCGGTGCGGCGGCAAAGTTCTGCACGACGAGCTCGCCCGCCTCGATCCGGGAGTTCGCCCGGTGCAGGTCCGTCCGCCCGACGAGGCTCGGGACGACGGCGCGCACCGCGCCGTCGTAGACGGTCTCCAGCGCGCCGTAGACGAAGACGACGGCGAGCAGCCACCAGATCGTCAGGGTCCCGGTCGCGACGAGGAGGACGAGCGCGAGGGCCGCCGCGGTCCGGGCGCCGTTCGCGAACCCGAGCGCGTGCCGGCGGTCGACCCGGTCGACGAGGACGCCGGCGGGGATGGCCAGCAGCAGCCACGGCAGCATGGCCGCGACCGTGACGCCCGCGACCAGGAGCGGGTCGTCCGTCAGCCGCGCCGCGAGCAGCGGGGCTGCGACGCGGCTGATGCCGTCCCCGAGGCTCGAGCTGAGGTTCGCCGTGAACAGGTTGGTGAACGCCGGCCCGAGACCCTGCCGACGCGCCCTGAACATCCGGTCAGCGTAGGGCGCCGGGCGCCGCGGGCGGCGGGTGGTCCGGTGACCCCGTCGGGCGGCAGGGAGCCGAGGCACCCTGCCGCCCGCGCCCTCAGGCCGCGGCGCAGACCAGCTGCGCCCCACCCCAGTCGGCGTGGTCGAAGTTCTTGCCGTTCGTGGCCTCGTGGGCGATCAAGGTCAGGCTCCGGACGCCCGTCACGTCGACCGAGAGCGGCACGCCGCCCGACGCGGACGTGACGACGCCCGTGTCCGCGAGCAGCATCCCGTCCCCGAGCACCTGGAAGCTCACCGAGCCTTCCTGCGTGACCTCGTCGTCGATGCCGACGACCGCCTCGAACGTCGTGCAGGTGCGGCCGAGCCAGGTCGTGAGCTGTCCGGTCGCGTGCATGCCGACGCCCTTGTCGAAGACCTGACCGGCGATGGTCAGCGGGTTGCCGTCGCCGCGTGCGGCCTCGCCGTTGGACTGGTCGCGCTCGACCGGTCCGTACCCGTTGGCCTCGCCCGTCCACTCGAGGTCGCTGACGTACGGCGACCCGGTCAGCCCGGCCGGCTCCGTGGGCGGCGTCGGGCCCTGCGCGTCGCCGCACCACACGCTCGCGTCGCCCCAGTCGGCGTGGTCGTTGTTCTTGCCGTCGCCGCCGTCGGTCGTGCGCAGCGTGAGCCGGTCGACCCCGGCGACGTCGACCACGAGCTCGACGGGCTCCGACGTCGCCCGCAGCACCGGGGTCTCGGCGAGCAGCCGCCCGTCGCCCAGCACCTGGAACGACACCGAGCTCTCCGCCGGCGTGCCGGCGCCATCGTCCGTCCCGACCACCGCGCGGAACGCGGTGCACCGACCACCGGCCCAGACCGTCACGGCGCTCGGGGCGTGCGTGCCGACGCCCTTGGCGAAGACCTCGCCCCGCACGGACAGGGGTCCGCCGGAGTTGGACAGGTCGCGCCGGTTGCTGGCCCACCCCGCGGTGTCCTCGAGCCAGGGCAGGTCCGAGACCCACGCCTGCCCGTCCGGTGCGTCCGGTGCGACGAAGACCTCGATCCCGTCGGCCGCGAAGACCTCGCGCCCGCCGGACGTGAACGCCGCGCCGACGGCGACCTCCAGGTCGCCGCGCACCGCGTCGGGCCCGACCGTCAGCGTCCAGGTCCCCTCGAGCACGTCGCCGGTGGCGAGCCGGTCACGCTCGACGGCGGCGCCGGTCATGGTCCAGCCGGCGGGCAGCCGCGGGCCGAACGACACGTCCGTGCCGTCGCCCGACGTCACGACCGCGCGGGCGGTGACCTCGAGCGTGTCCCCGACCTCGAGCTCGGCGACGTCCGGGTCGGCCGTGACGTCGAGCGTCGCGGTCGGCTCGACCGGCGTGAAGCAGGTGGTCCGGCCCTGGGCGGGGCACGCCACCACGACGAAGCCGCCGTTGGTCGCCGTCGGCAGGCGCAGCGTCTCGTGCGCCCGTCGCGTCGTGACCTGGGTGGCCAGCACGCTGCCGTCCGGTGCCCCGTCGGCTCCGGGGGCGTCGGTGATCGTGTGGACGAGCCATCGACCCGCGCCGAGGAAGCGCAGCGGCACGTCCAGCGCCGGACCGCTGCCGGCGCGCATGCCGCCGACGAACCACGTGTCGCCGCTGCGGCGCGCCTGCACGACGTGGCCGCCCGGGTCGCCCGAGAGCAGCTCCGTGCGGTCCCACGTGGTGGGCAGGTTCTGCAGCAGCCCCTCGGCGACCGGCTCGGCCGCGTACGCCTCGGGCTTGTCGGACATGTGCTGCCAGCCCGACTCGTACACCACGGCCATCGCGAGCTCGTGGGCCTTGGACGACGCGCCGCTGCCCCGCGAGAACGTCACCGGCGTCCAGTCCATCGAGCCGAGGACGCCCCGCGCGAACGGCACGGTGAGCGAGCGGCTCGGCGAGATCCCGTTCTCCGCCCCGCGCACGGCCTCGTAGCTCATGAGGTGCGGCCACGTGCGCTGCAGCCCGTGCGGCAGCGTGGACCCGTGGAAGTTGACCATCAGCTGGTGACGCGCGGTGTCCGCGAGGACCGCGTCGTACCACTGGTGGATCTCCTGGGAGTCCGTGTCCATGAAGTCGATCTTGAGCCCGGCGACGCCCCACTCGCGCAGGAGGGGGAGCCAGTGGTCACGCTGCTCCTGGGTCTGCAGGTCACGGCTGTGGAACCAGACGATCGTGTCGACGCCACGGGCGTTGGCGTACCGGGTCGTCCGCGGCACCCACTCCGCGCTCCAGCCCTCGTCGAGCAGCACGTACTCCCAGCCGTTGCGCGCCGAGAGGTCGACGAAGTCCCGCTGGCGCGCCTCGTCGCGCGGGCTGCCCCAGTCGGTCATCCACGACCAGCTCGAGACGCCCGGCCGGATCCACGACGTGTCGGTGTCGGCGAGGCGGCTCGGCGGCGCGAGGTCGTCGACCAGCGTCGACTCGACGACGGTCGCGAGGTCGCCCACGATCGCGACGCGCCACGGCGTCGCGAGGGGGCCGTCGTGCGTCACGGGGGTGGACTCGAAGAGCTCGAGCCCGTAGCTGAGCGAGCCGGCCTCGTGCGTGAGGTGGGAGCCCGAGTAGCGCCCGTCGACGTCGGCCTCCGTCAGCAGGGCGTAGCGGCCTGCGGTCTCGGCGAGGACGGGGAAGCCGATGTCCCCCGCGAGGTTGCCGCTGAGGGTCCGCTCCGCCCAGTCCGCCTCGTAGTTGACGGCGTAGCCGTCCTGGTTCCACACGGCCCCGTCCCGGGGGAAGGTCCAGCGGCCGCTCTCGGAGCTCACGGTGTGGGCGGCGTCGTCGGGCAGCACGTAGCGGTACGCGACGCCGTCGGGCGCCACGCGGACGACGACCTGCACGAGGGCGCCGGTCGCACCGCGGAAGGTGAAGGTGGACTCGATCGCGAGGTGCACGCGGTCCAGCCGCTTGCCCGTGGTCATGGAGTAGCGGTCGTGGACGAGGCGGACGTCCCGGTCGACGAAGCGCAGGTCGCGCGTGAGGTCGGCGTCGGCCGTCACCAGGCCGAGGGTCTGCGCCGTGACGACCGTCGACCAGCCCTGCGTCACGGTCAGCGCGAGCTGACCCGCGCCGTCCAGCGTGAGCGTCCCTCGCAGGAGGCCGAGCCCGGGCGTCGGCCAGCTGCGCTCACGGGCGCTCCCGGGGCCGCCGCCCTGCCACCGTCCCTGCTCCGACGCCTGCGCCGAGGACTGTGCCGCCCCCTGGCCGGGGTCGTGACCACCCGGTGGCGACGCGGCGGCCGGGGCCGTGAGGGCCCCCGCGGCCATGGCGAGGGCCAGCAGGGGGGTGAGGGTGAGCGCTCCGAGCCGTCGACGGCGTGATCGCATGCGGTGGTCTCCTTTGACCGGTCTGCGCGGCGGAGCGCCGGTGCCCCGCCGTCCCCCCGCGAGCGGCCGCGACGACGTCGCGGCCGAAGTCGACCCACAGGATCGAACAAGGACGATCAGCAATCGCGGGGACAGGCTCACTTTCGCACAAGAACGGACGCTGTCAACCCTTGATCGTTCAACCGTCGAGCCGGGCGACCACGTACGACGTCCGCCCCGACGCGAAGGCGTCGAACCCGGGCGAGCCCTCGAGCGCCGCGAAACGCCGCATGAGCGGGTGCACCGGCCTCGGCAGCCAGCTGCTGATGAGCGCCGCCTTGCGGGTGTCGTCGGCGCGCAGGGCCGCGACGACCTGCGGCGTGATGTCGTGGTGGGCGACGAGGCGCAGACCGTCCGCGGACAGGTCGGCGAGCAGGGCCGGCACGGCGTCGGCGGGACGGAAGTCGGCGAAGCAGAACGTGCCGCCGGGCCGCAGCACGCGCCGCACCTCGCGCACGAACCCCGACGGGTCCGGGTAGCAGTGCGAGGACTCGACGTTCACGACGACGTCGAACGACGCGTCCGGGAACGGCATGGCCTGGGCGTCGCCCCGCACGAACGAGAGCCCCGCTGCCCGACGGTGCCGTCGGGACAGCGCGACCGCGGACGCGGAGAAGTCGAGCCCGACGGTGCGCCGCGGGCGGTGCCGGCGGGCGATCCAGGCGCTCCCGCCGCCGCGGCCGGAGCCGACCTCCAGGACGTCGCGGCCGGTCAGCGGCGTGCCGTCGAGCGCGCGCTCGTAGAGCGCGATGCACAGCCGGTCCGGTTCGTCGGGCGGGTCCAGGACCAGGGGCTCCGTCCCGTCCGGCGCGGCGTAGCCGTAGTTCATGAAGGCCCACTCGGGCCGGCGCACCTGCGCGCCGAGCAGCTCGTACGCCGCCCGCCAGCCGAGCTTCCTGCCGCGGTTCGGGGTGTGCATCCGGCACGGTACCGCGCGGGTGGGACGGCCCGGGTCACACGTCGAGCAGCGTGATGGCGACCCGGACGACGTCGCCCGCCTCGACCCCCTCGGCGTGCCGCACGGCCTTCTTGATCGGCAGCACGTAGGTCTTCGCGGTGCCGTCGGGGAAGATCGAGGTCCGCCACCGGGAGTCCCCGAGACGCACCTCGACGCGCAGCGAGCCGAACCCGCGGGCGACGCCGCCCGCGACGTCGAGCACCTCGTCGGCGACGTCGGTCGGCAGGCTCACGAAGGTCCACGTGTCGGTGCGGCGCGCCTGCCACACCCACAGCTCGGCGTCGAAGTCGAAGACCACCGGTCCAGCCTGCCGTGCCTCGCATGCGGTTGACAGCCCCGGCACGGGGGGTGACCATGGAAAGCGCATTCCAGCGCGACCAGCACATGCCTCGCACATCCCGCCGTCCCGGACGCGCCCCTCGCGGGCGCCGGCAGCGTCGCCGCCCGGGCGAGACTCCTGGAGCACCCGTGCACCCTCTGAGCACCGCGACCCGAAGCACACGACCCGCCTCCCGGCCCGCGCGCCGTCACCGGACCGCCCGCCTCGGCGCCGGCCTCGCCGTCGGCGCCCTCCTGCTCGCCGGCTGCGGCCAGGGTGACGCCGGCGCGGGCGAGACCGCAGGAGGCGGCGGAGGCGACGAGGGTGGCGACGTCACCCTGCGCTTCGCGTGGTGGGGCTCGGACCACTACCACCAGATGTACCAGGAGGTCGCCGACGCCTTCATGGCCGAGCACCCGGACATCACGATCGTCCCCGAGTTCACCGACTGGGGCGGGTACTGGGACAAGCTCGCCACCACGGTGGCGGCGGGGGACACGCCGGACGTGCTCATGCAGGAGCAGCGGTACCTGCGCGAGTACGTGGACCGCGGGGTGCTGGCCGACCTGTCCCAGCACGACATCGAGACCTCCGGCATGGACGAGGCGCTCCTGGCCACGGGCGAGGTCGACGACGGCCTGTACGCCATCCCGACCGGGCTCAACGTCTTCTCGATCGTCGCCAACCCCCAGGTCTTCGCCGACGCGGGCGTCGAGATGCCCGACGACACGACGTGGACCTGGGAGGAGTTCCACGAGATCGCGACGGAGGTCGGGCAGAAGGCGCCCGACGGCGTGTGGGGCAAGCAGGACTGGGGCACGAACGACGCCGGCCTGAACGTCTTCGCGCGCCAGCACGGCGAGCAGCTGTTCACGGAGGACGGCGAGCTCGGCATCTCGGAGGACACCCTGACGCAGTGGTGGCAGATGTCGCTGGACCTGCAGGAGTCCGGCGGCCAGCCGCCGGCGTCCACGACGTCCGAGATGATGAACATGGGCCCGGAGCAGTCCCTCGTCGGCACCAACACCGGCGCGATGATGGCCGAGTGGACCAACCAGCTGACGGCGATCTCCGGGGCCGCGGGCCACGAGCTGGAGCTCCTGCGCTGGCCGGGGGAGTCCGACGGCGAGCGCACCGGGATGTACTACAAGCCCGCCCTGTACGCGTCGATGTCCGCCACCTCGGAGCACCCGGAGGAGGCCGCGATGTTCATCGACTTCATGCTCAACAGCGAGGCCGCGGGTGACATCATCATGGCCGACCTCGGCATGCCGGTGAACCTCGAGACGCGCGAGCGGGTCGTGGCCGAGCTCCCCGCGGCGGACAAGCAGTCGGCCGACTTCGTCGCGGACCTGGAGGACGAGATCGTCGACAGCCCGCCGGTGCCGCCCCAGGGCGCCGGGGAGATCGCGGCGATCCTCGGCCGGCTGAACGACGAGGTGCTGTTCGAGCGGCTGACCCCGCAGCAGGCCGCCGAGCAGTTCGTCGCCGAGGTCGAGAACGTCGTCGGTGGCTGACGGGCCGCGCCCCGAGCCGCCCGCACCCGCCGGGCGCCCGAGCGCGCTCGGCGGGTACGAGGACTGGCCCGCCTGGCAGCGCGGGGCGGCGCCGCTCGGCGGCGACGTCGCGGCGGCGCTCGGCGTGCCCGCGCCGCGCGCCACCCCCCGGCCGCGGGTCGTCGACTCGTGGACGGCGGACGGCGTCACGACGGAGCGCGTCGAGTGGTGGGTCGGCTTCGGCCCGCCGACGGCGGCGTGGGTCGTGCGGCCGCAGGACGCGTCCGACGCGCCCCGCCCGGGTGTGCTGGTGCTCCACTGCCACGCGGGCGTCAAGGCGATCGGAGCGGAGCGCCTCGTGCGCACCCCGACACCCTCGGCGGCGGCCGAGCGGCTGCGCCGGGACCTGTACGACGGCCGCGCGCTCGCGCAGGACCTCGCCCGCCGCGGTGCCGTCGTGCTCGCGCACGACACCTTCGCGTGGGGGTCGCGCCGCTTCGACCTGGACCCGCTGCCCGTGAGCCTGCGCGGCCCGGTGCGGGGCGCCGAGCTGGCCTGGGCGGCCGACGGCGTCGTCCCGGACGACGAGCAGCGCTACGACGCCGCGGCGGCGGCGCACGAGCACGTCGTGGCCAAGACCGCGGGGACCCTCGGGACCTCGTTCGCGGGCGTGGTCGCGCACGACGACCTCGTGGCGCTCGCGGTCCTCCGCGCCCTGCCCGGGCTCGACCCGGCGCGCACGGGCGCCGTCGGGTTCTCCGGTGGCGGCGGGCGCGCCGCGGCGCTCGCCTCCCTCGACCCGGACCTGAGGGCGGCCGTCGTCGTGGCCATGATGACGACGACGCAGGCGCTGCTGCCCGCGTACGCGGACGCCCACTCGTGGCTGCTGACCACGCCCGGCCTGCTGGGCCGGTACGGCCTGCCGGACCTGGCGGCCGGGCGTCTCGCGCACGACCTGCTCGTGCTGTCCTTCGCCGACGACGCCCTCTTCCCGCCCGACGGCGTCCGCGCCGCCCACGACGAGCTCCGCACGCGGTTCACGGGGGCCCCGGGCCGCTACGACGAGGCGGTGCTCCCGGGCCCGCACGCGTTCACCGCGGAGGCGCAGGACCGCGCGGCCGACTTCCTCGAGACCAGCCTCGGCACGGCCGGCCTCAGCGACGGGCCAGGAGGGTCATGACCTCGTAGTGCGACGTCTGCGGGAACATGTCGAGCAGGCGGACGCGCTGCGGGCGCAGGGACGGCATCGCCTCCAGGTCCTTGGCGAGCGTCACCGCGTTGCAGCTCGAGTACAGGACGTGCGCCACCCCTGAGGCCTCGAGCCAGCCCGCGAGGTCCGGCCCCACCCCGCGCCGCGGCGGGTTGACCACCACGAGGTCCGGTACGTCGCGCGCGGACAGGGCGAACGCCGTCGCGTCGCCCGCCTCGAACCGGACCCCCGCCAGGCCGGCCTCGTCCCGGCTCAGCCGCGCGCTGGCGACCGCCTCGACGCTGGTCTCGATGCCGACGACGTCGCGCGTGCCGTCCGCGCAGTGCAGGGCGAACCCGCCGACGCCGCAGTACAGGTCCCACATCGTCCGCGGGTCGAGCTCGGTCACCCACGCGCGCGCCTGCCCGTAGACGGCGGCCGCGACGGGCGTGTTGGTCTGGAAGAAGCTCTGCGGTCGCACGTGCAGCGGGACCCCGCCGCCGGCCACGTCGAGGCGCATCGTCAGGGCGGACTCCGGGGTGAGGAGGATCTCCCGCTCGCCCTCGAGCACGGCCTTGTGCTCGGGCTGGAGGTTCACCGACGCCACGCGGAGCGCTGGGACGACGGACAGCAGCGCCGGCAGGTGCTTGCGCAGGCGCGCGACCGGCTCCTGCGAGCGCAGCACGAAGCGCACCATGAGCTCGCCGTCCGGGGACTCCGTCACCAGGACGTGCTTGAGCTCACCGCGGCGTGCGGCGATGTCGTAGGGCACGAGCCCGGCGAGCGTGACGAACGCCGCGAGGTGGGGGAGCGCGGCGCGGATGCCGGCCGTGTGCAGGCCGCACTCGCGCAGGTCGACGCCGCGCCCGGCGGCGTCGAGGATGCCGACGGTCGGCTCGTCAGCGGTCGCGCCCACGACCATCTTCGCCTTGTTGCGGAAGCCCTGCTCCGGGCTGCGCGCGGGCGGCAGCCACGCCGTGCCCGTCCCGACGTAGGGGGCGAGCAGCCGGCGGCAGTGCGCCTCCTTGCCCGCGAGCTGGTCCTCGTACGACCGGTCCAGCAGCGTGCACGAGCGGCACAGCGTGGTGTCGTGGTAGTCGCAGCGCATCGCCCCAGTCAACCGTGCGGCGCGCCCGCCTGTTCCACCGGGGCCGCGTGACGACGGGTGCTCAGCCCACGGGCTGGAGCTGGCGCGCCGCGACCGGGCGGCGCGAGGAGTGCTCGGTCCAGTGCCCGTACAGGTCCACGACCCGGGCGGCGACGTGGTCGCCGTCGTACCGCGTGACGGCGGCCGCGGCGCGGCTGCCGGCCGCCCGCCGCAGGGCGGGGTGGTCGCGCAGCGCGGTGAGGTGGGCCACGTAGCCGTCCACCGACCCCGCCGAGAGATAGGCGTCGTGGTCGCGGCCGAAGACGCCCTCGAACACCGGCAGGTCGCTCAGGACGAGGGGCAGGCCGGCGAAGGCCGCCTCGACGGGCGCCATGCCGAACGTCTCGTGGTGCGAGGGGAACAGGAAGGTGTCGGCCGCCCAGCAGTAGCGCGCGACCTCCTCGCGGGACTTCCGCCCGGGGAAGTCCATGTTCGCCGGCGCGTCGGCCACCGCCCGGCGCATCCGCGACCGCCCGTCGGACATGGCGCCGAAGAGGCAGTCGCCGAGCCACACGAACCGTGCGTCGGGCATCCGGCGGGCGCACTCGACGAACTCCTCGATGCCCTTGCGCGGCTGGAGCTGGCCCACGCCGAGGACCACGAACTCGCCGTCGGCGACGCCGAGCGCGGCGCGGGCGTCGGCGCGGCCCTGCGGGGTGGGCCGGAAGGTCTCGGACACCACGGCGTTCGGCACGACGACCACCGGGGTGCGCACCCCCATGTCGCGGACCTCGGCGGCGGCGCCGTCGCTCACCGCGATGACGACGTCGGCGTGGTTGTAGAAGGCCCGCAGGTAGGCGGTGAAGACGCCGCCGTAGAGGCCGACCCCGTTGAGGCTGCCGCGCAGCGAGCCGGGGGTGACGTGCGCCGAGACCACGCGCAGCCCGCGGTGGACGAGCATGCGGCGCAGGCTGGTGGGGCCGACGGTGTGGACGTGCAGGACGTCGTCGCGCCCGCGCTCGTTCACGACGACGTCGTGCCCGAGGCGCCGCTGTGCCGCGACGAGGTCGGTGAAGGCGGTGTGCACCCCGTGCCCCTGCACGGTGTAGACCGACTCCGAGAAGTGGGTGATGCGGGCGGGGGAGGCACTCCGTGTCGTCACGCTGGGAACACTAGGGCGGGCCCGGAGGCGGGGCCGTCCTACCCACGGATGACTTTCATCCGGGCCTCTACGACCTGCGCGGCAGGCCCGCGCGCGAACGTAGGCTGAGCACCCGCGATGACGCGGTCGCCCCCCACCGGCTCGTCCCGAGGACCCCCTGTGCACCGTCTTGCCCGGCTCTCCCTGCGCATGCGCGCCGTCACCGCGCTCATCACCGTGGCCGTCACCGTCCTGGGGGTCGTCAGCCTCGGCGCCCTCAAGCAGGAGCTCATCCCGTCGGTGCAGGTGCCGGCGGCCGTCGTCCTCGCGGTGTACCCGGGCTCGTCGCCCGACGTCGTCGAGGAGCAGGTGACCGAGCCGGTCGAGCTCGCGGCGCGGGGCGTGCGGGGGGTCGAGGAGATCTCCTCGACGTCCTCCACCGCGCTGTCCGTCACGACGGTGATGTTCGAGTACGGCACCGACATGGACCTGGCGGCGCAGCAGCTGACGAGCGCGGTCACCGGCACGCGCAGCGGGCTGCCGGCCGACGTCGAGCCGCAGGTGGTCACGGGGTCGGTGGACGACCTGCCCGTGGTGCAGCTCGCGGTCGCCGGCGGCGCCGACGACGCGGCGCTCGCGGCGGCGGTCGAGGGCGTGCTCGTGCCGCGCCTGGAGGAGATCGACGACGTGCGCTCGGTCGACGTCACGGGCGTCGCCGCGCAGGAGATCACGCTCGACGTCGACGTCCCGGCGATGCTCGCGCTGGGCGTGACCCCCGACGCGGTCCTCGGCGTGCTCGATGCCAACGGCGTCACGCTGCCCGCCGGCACCGTCTCGGACGGCGACCAGACCTTCTCCGTCGAGGTGGGCACCCCGCTCGCGAGCGTCGAGGAGCTCGCGGCGCTGCCGCTCACGACGGCGACCGGCGGGGTCGTCGCGCTGTCCCAGGTCGCCGAGGTGGTCGACGGCGTCGAGGCGGCGACGTCGTTCTCCCGGCTCGACGGGGACCCCGCGCTCGCCGTCGCCATCACCAAGACGCCTGCGGGCAACACCGTGGACGTCTCCCACGCGGTGCAGGACGCGATCGCCGAGGTGCGGGAGGTCCTGGAGCAGGACGACGTGCGCGTGAGCGTGGTCTTCGACCAGGCCCCGTTCATCGAGGAGTCCATCGAGGGCCTGGCGACGGAGGGCCTGCTCGGGCTCGTGTTCGCCGTCGTCGTCATCCTGCTGTTCCTCGCGTCGCTGCGATCGACGCTGGTCTCGGCCGTCTCCATCCCGCTCTCGCTGCTCGTGGCGTTCACCGTCATGCGCGTCACGGGGTACACGCTCAACCTGCTCACGCTGGCCGCGCTGACGATCTCGATCGGCCGCGTCGTCGACGACTCCATCGTCGTCATCGAGAACATCAAGCGGCACCTGTCGTACGGCGAGGCGAAGACGTCGGCCATCCTCACGGCGGTGCGCGAGGTCGGCGGTGCGATCACCGCGTCGACCGTCGCGACCGTCGCGGTGTTCGTGCCGATCGGGCTGGTCGGCGGCATGGTCGGCGAGCTGTTCCGGCCGTTCGCGATGACCGTCGCGATCGCGATGGGCGCCTCGCTGTTCGTCGCGCTCACGATCGTGCCGGTCCTCGCGTACTGGTTCATCCGTGCCCCCCGCTCGGTCGACGGCGCGGCCCTGGACCGGGCGCGCGAGGAGGCCGAGGCCAAGGAGCGGCGCGGACTGTGGCAGCGCGCGTACGTGCCGACGCTCGCGGCGTCGCTGCGCCACCCGTGGGTCACGCTCGGCGTCGCCGTCGTCGTGCTCGCCGGCACGCTGGCGCTGGTCCCGCGCCTGGAGACGAACCTGCTCGGCGACACCGGCCAGGACACCGTCACCGTCACGCAGGAGTTCTCGCCGGGCACCTCGCTCGAGGCGCAGGACGAGGCGGCGCGCGAGATCGAGGAGGCTCTCGGCGCGCTCGACGAGGTCGAGACGGTCCAGACGACCGTCGGCGGTGGCGGCCTGGCCGCGGTCTTCGGCGGTGGCGGCGGGCTCTCCGCGTCCTTCGCCGTCACGCTCGACCCCGACGTCGACGGCGTGGCCGCCCAGGAGTCGGTCCGCCAGGCCGTGGACGGGCTCGGTGGCGAGCGGACGACGGACGTCTCCGTCTCGGGGGGCGAGGCGGCCTTCGGCAGCTCGACCGTCGACCTCGTCGTCACCGCGGAGGACCTCGAGGCGCTCACCGAGGCCGCCGAGCTCGTGCAGGAGGCGGCGGCCGACGTCGACGGCGTGCTGGCCGCGACGAGCAACCTCGGCAGCGACCAGGAGATCGTCGACGTGACGATCGACCGGGACGCGGCGGCGCGCGCCGGACTGACCGAGAGCCAGGTGGCGCAGGCCGTCGCCGGCGCCATGAACCCGATCCCGGTGGGGACCGTGGACCTGGGGGACGGTCCCGTCTCGGTGCGTGCTGAGCTGGGCACACCGGCCACGACGGTCGAGCAGCTCTCGCTGCTGCCCCTGACCGGTGCGCAGGGCATGACCACGCTCGGCCAGGTCGCGCAGGTCGAGGTCGTCGAGGTGCCGTCGGCGATCACCCGGGTCGACGGCGAGCGCAGCGCCACCGTCGCCGTCACGCCCGAGGGGCAGGACATCGGCACGCTCTCCACGGCGCTCGACGAGGCCGTCGCGGACCTCGACCTGCCGGCCGGTGCGAGCGTGACGCTCGGGGGCGTCGCGGCGGACCAGGAGGACGCGTTCGCGGACCTCGGGCTCGCGCTGGTGCTCGCGATCGCCATCGTCTTCATCGTCATGGTGGCGACGTTCAACAGCCTCGTGCAGCCGCTCATCCTGCTGGTGTCGGTGCCGTTCGCCGCGACCGGCGCGCTCATCGCGCTGCTGGTCACGGACACGCCGCTCGGCGTCCCGGCCCTGATCGGCATGCTCATGCTGGTCGGCGTCGTGGTGTCGAACGCGATCGTGCTCATCGACCTCATCAACCAGTACCGCGAGCGCGGGCGCAGCCTGGCCGACGCGGTCACCGAGGGCGCGCGCAAGCGGCTGCGGCCGATCGTCATGACGGCCGCCGCGACGATCTTCGCGCTCGTCCCGATGGCGCTGGGCATCACGGGCGGCGGCGCGTTCATCTCGCGCCCGCTGGCCCTCGTGGTCATCGGCGGCCTGCTGTCCTCGACGCTGCTGACCCTCATCGTGGTCCCGGTGCTCTACACCCTCCAGGCGCGACGCGGCGAGACCCGCCGGGTCGCGGCGCTCGTGGCGGCCGGGGAGGCCGAGGCCGCGGCCGCGGCGGCGCTCCGCGCGGACGAGGGCACCGACGCGCCGCGGCGGCGCGGGCGGCGCGCTGCCGAGTAGGGCCGCACGGCTCCGGTCGTCGTGCCGGGCAGACTGCCCGGCATGACCGTGCTGCGCTCGCTCCTGCTGTTCGCCGTCGCCGCGCTGGCCGAGATCGGCGGCGCCTGGCTCGTCTGGCAGGGCGTGCGCGAGCACCGCGGCGTCCTGTGGATCGGCGCGGGCGTCGTCGCCCTGGGGCTGTACGGCTTCGTGGCGACGCTGCAGCCGGACGCGAGCTTCGGGCGCATCCTCGCGGCCTACGGCGGCATCTTCGTCGCGGGCTCGCTCGCCTGGGGCGTCGTGGTCGACAGGTTCCAGCCGGACCGGTGGGACGTCGTCGGCGCGGCGATCTGCCTGCTGGGCGTGGCCGTGATCATGTACGCGCCGCGCGGCTGACCACGAGCTAGGCGGCGACGTCCGGGCGGGCCGCACGCCGTCGCCGCCACTGGCGCCAGGCGTCCGTCGACCACAGGGCCCAGACGACCAGGAGCGGCTGGAAGACGAGGCGGACGGCGCGCTTGAGGTCCGTGTCGAGGCCGAAGGCGTCGGTGCGCGTCGCGAGCTGCGAGAGGTTCCCGGGGAACACGGCGACGAAGAACGCCGCGACGACCCAGCCGACCGTCGTGCGCCGCCGCCGGGCGAGGACCAGTGCCGCGCCCATCGCGAGCTCGACGTAGCCGGAGACGCTCACGACGGCCTCGCGCGCCGGGAAGAACGGGGGCACCTGAGCGAGGAACTCGTCGGGGTTGCGCAGGTGGCCGGTGCCGGCCACCAGGAGCGCGGCACCCAGGCCCAGGCGCCCGAGCGTGCGCGGGACGGAGGACGACGGCGCGGGATCGGTCATGCCTGAGGTTAGGTCGGCCGGTCGCAGCACGCACCCGCCGGGACTCAGGGCAGCGCGACCACGGACCCCACCGGGACCCGCACGAACGGGACGCCGGTCCCGGGCCCGCTCTGCCCGAGGAAGCCGCTGACCATCTTCTGCCCGACGTCGTCGTTCAGGCCCGCGTCGTGCACGCCGATGGCGCGTCCCGGCCGGACCTCGCGGATCCAGTCCACGAGGTCGGCCAGGCGGGTCCACGGCGCGAAGAGCGGGACGAGCAGCACGTCGACCGGCACGTCGGGGACCGTGAGCGCGTCGCCGGGGTGGAACACCGAGACGCCGCCGGCGCTGACGACGAAGCCCACGTTCGGCGGCGCCGGGACGTCGGGGTGGATCGGCGCGTGCTCGGCGCCGACCACGCGCACGTCGAACCCCGGGACGGCGAAGGCGTCGCCGTGCTGGACGACGTGCACCCGCCCCGGCGCGTCCAGCTGCTGCGCCACGGGCGTCGTCGTCCAGACCTCGAGCGCGGAATCGGCCGAGAGCGCGGCGCGCAGCCGTTCGACGTCGACATGGTCGGCGTGGCCGTGCGTCACGAGCACGGCGTGCGTCGTGCCGATGACGTCCGCGGACCCGAAGGTCCCCGGGTCCAGGACGACGCGCTCTCCCGCGTGGTCCAGGGCGATGCACGAGTGGACGTGCTTGACGAGCTGCATGGCATCCTCCGGGCTCACCGTGGCCGGACCGGCCCTCGGTGCCACGGTAGCCACGTCGCCCGGGTGGGGCGCGGCTCAGAGGGTGCTGACCAGCAGCGAGACGGCGAGGGCGAGCATCACGAGCGCGATGACGCCGTCCAGCACGCGCCAGGCCCGCGGCCTGGCGAACACCGGTCGCAGCAGGGCGGCCCCGTAGCCGAGGGCCGTGAACCACAGCACGCTGCCCAGCGCGGCCCCGGCCGCGAACCACCACTGCCGTCCCGGGTGGCCCTGCGCGACCACGCCGAGCAGCACGACGGTGTCGAGGTAGACGTGGGGATTCAGCCACGTGAGCGCGAGCGCCGTCGTGACGGTGGCCGCGAGCGAGGTCCGCGCCGCCCCGTCCTCGGGGACCAGCCCCTGCTCGGTCAGGGCGCGCCGCGCGGCGACCACGCCGTAGCCGAGGAGGAACGCGGCGCCGGCGTACCGGACGACGTCGAGCAGCCACGGCCGGTCCTGGACCACCGCACCGGCACCGGCCACGCCCGCCGCGATCAGGACGGCGTCGGACAGCGCGCACACGAGCACGACGGCGCCGACGTGCTGGCGACGCAGTCCCTGGCGCAGCACGAACGCGTTCTGCGCGCCGATGGCGACGATCAGCGACAGGCCGAGGCCGAGGCCCGAGAGCGCGGCGAGGAGGTCGGGGAGCACGTCACGACCGTACGGTCGGCCATCCTGAAGTGGAAGTTCAGATTCCTGAACAACCATTAGCATCGCTGTTCATGGACCTCGACCTCGCCCAGCTCCGGGCCCTGCGCGCCGCGGTCTCGGAGGGGACACTGGAGGCCGCCGCCCGCGCCCTGCACGTGACCCCGTCGGCGATCAGTCAGCGCCTGCGCGCCCTCGAGGTGGCGACGGGCCGCGTGCTGCTCGTGCGCAGCAGGCCGGTGCGCCCCACCGAGTCGGGCGAGGTCCTGCTCCGGCTGGCGCGCCAGATCGAGCTGCTCACCGACGACACGCTCGCCGAGCTGGGCAGCGGTGCCGAGCGGACCGTTCCGACGCTGCCGATCGCCGTCAACGCCGACTCGCTGGGCACGTGGGTGCTCGCGGCCCTCGCCCCGCTGAGCGGCCGCGTCGCCTTCGACCTGCGCCTCGACGACGAGGGGCACACGGCCGCGCTCGTGCGCTCGGGAGCCGTCGTCGGCGCGATCACCTCGGACCCCGAGCCGGTTCCGGGCTGCTCGGTCACGCGGCTGGGCACCATGCGGTACCGGCCGACGGCGGCTCCCGGCTTCGTCGAGCGCTGGTTCCCGGACGGCCCGACCGGCGAGGCGCTCGCCGTCGCGCCCGTGGTGGTCTTCGACCGCAAGGACGAGCTCCAGCACCGCTACCTGCGCGGGAGGCTGGCCCCCGGGGTGCAGCCGCCCCTCCACTACATCCCCTCGTCCGCGGACTTCCTGGCGGCGGTCCGCCTGGGCATGGGCTGGGGCATGCTGCCCGACGCGCAGGGGGACGACGGGGCGCTGGTCCGCCTGGATCCCGCGGCGACGATCGACGTCGTGCTGCACTGGCAGCAGTGGAGGCTCCGGTCGGAGCCGCTCGACCGCGTGGCGTCCGCGATCACCGTGGCGGCCCGGCGTCACCTCGCTCGCTGAGTGCGATCACGCGCCCGCGAGCACCTGCAGCGGTGCGACGGGGACGACGTCGTGGGCCCTGGCCGCGAGCGCCGGGTCCACCGTGACCAGCGCGTCGCCATGGAGGCGCGCCACCGCCAGGTACTCGGCGTCGCGCAGCGTCGGCCAGCCCTGCGCGCGAGCGATCTGCCAGGAGACGCGGCGCGAGACGCGGTCGCTGAGCAGACGCATCTTCAGCTCGGTCACCGCCTCGTGGGTCTGGAGCGCGGCGCGCTCCGTGCGGGCTCCCGACTCGACGTCGCGCAGCAGCAGCTCCAGGGCCTCCGACCGGATGCGGCCCGGCGCCACGAGCTGCACGTCGGGACCGACGGCCGCCCCCGTGTCGACGAGGTGCAGCAGGGTCGGGGCATCGATGACGTAGCGCGCCATGCCGCGAGGCTACTCGCGGACGTCGGCCGCCCCACAGGGACGACGGCCCGCTAGTTGTTGTCGAGGCCCAGCGACGCCGCGAGTCCGGTGCGTGCGCCGCGGACCTCCGTGTTGTTGGCGCCGTTCATCCGCGCGTTCGACAGTCGCGTGAGGGACTTGTGGAAGGTGTCGGACGCGCGCACGTCGTGCAGCGTCGCGCGGGTCTCGATCTCGTGCTTGTGGCGCTTGTCCGTGTTCCGGTACCGCAGGTACATCGAGATGTAGAAGGCCGGTCCCGCGAGGAGCAGGAGCAGGCCCCAGGCCCGCGGGTCGCTGTCGGACGAACCGCTCGAGGCGAGCACCTGCGTCGCCACCGTCATCACTGCGAGTCCCACGCTCACCCTCCCGTCAGCATGATGAGCGCGAACAGGATCGTGCCGACCACCTGGACGACGCCCGCCACCGCGAGCAGCTTGGGCTGGTTCACCGGGACGCTGCCCATGGTCTCGCCCGTGCGCGCGTTGACGGCGACGTAGTGCAGGAACGACCGGCCGTTCGACTTGCGCTGCTGGTAGCTGTAGAGCCAGACGGGCAGGTAGGCGGAGACCCAGCGCTGGCCGACGACGTCGACCCGCTCGTGGTCCCAACGGACCCCGCGGTCGTAGAACTCGAGTGTCTGGTTGGCCGCGTGCCGCGCGACGTCCTGCGCCTGGACGGTCGCGACCGGGGTCAGGTCCGCGACGTTGCTGTCGCGCCGCTCGGAGTGGAAGCCCGAGAGGTAGTTGGAGTCGTAGCGGACGGCGTTCTCGACGTCGAACGGCAGGATCGAGTTGATGATGTTGTTGGTGTTCCGCGACGCGTCCTTGTCGAGCCGCGCCCGCGACGACTCCACGGTGAGGTCGTCGATGTGGACGGTGAAGTCGCGCACGACGTCGTACACGTCCGCGTCGTAGACCCGTCGCCGGCTGTCGCCGCTCTTGACCGTGTACGAGCGCGTCTGGTGCTCACCCTGGCCCGCGAGGCTCGCGCGGGCGTTGACGTCGACCACCATGTACGGCAGGTACACGCCCATGACGTTCTCGGGGTTGAACTCCCGCTTGAAGACCGGGTGCGCGAAGAAGGTGCGCTTCTTGACGAACTCGGCGATGCGGGCGACGGCGTCGTCCTTGGGCACCCGGAACGGCAGGACCATGTCCGGGACCGCCCCGTTGGGCACCTGCTGGTTCATCGAGAGCGTGTTGCGGCACCAGTGGCACCGCGCCTGCGTGCTCTCGTTCGTGTCGATGACCACCTCGGCGCCGCAGGCCGAGCACTTGAAGGTCAGGACCTCGTCGGTCGAGGGGATGATGTCGGCCGAGCCGGAGCCGATGACGACCCCGGACAGCTCGCCGATCGGGCTGTTCAGGTCCGACGTCGCGAGCGCGCTGGGGCCCTGCCACTCGTAGCGGCAGTAGCTGCAGCGCAGGCGACCCGTCGCCACGTTGAGCGAGATCTCCGTCGAGCCGCAGCGCTCGCACCGGGTCAGCCCGTCGACGGCGCCCTCGTCCGTCCGCACGACGCGCGGGCCCGGCGGGGGCGGCGGGGGTGGGGGGACCGCCGCGCGCGCGCCCGCTGCCGCCGCGGGAGGCGGCGGTGGCGGCGGTGGCGGTGGCGCGGCGGAGCCCGCGGGGTCGCGCTGGTCCATGCCCGGGGCCCTAGAGGCCGAGGACCTTGGCCTTGGCGGCCTCGTAGTCGGCGTCCGTGATCAGGCCCTGGTCGAGCATCGTCTTGAGCTGGGTCAGCTTCGCGACGGGGTCCTCCGCGGCGGGGGCCGGCGGGGGCGGGGGCGGCGTGTCCTGCGGCTGCTGGGGCGTGGCGTGCGGGACGTTCGGCTGCTGCAGCGCGCCGGCCGCGCCGGCCGCCGCGTTGACGCCCATGCCGAGGAAGGCCATCCCGTCCCCGCCGCCGTTCTCGCCGGCGGCCTGGAACCCGCGCGCGGCGGCCTGCTGCATGAAGGAGTTGCCGCGGGCGCCGCCGAGGGCGTCGGCCTTCTTGACGTCGCTGAGCAGGGCGCGGGTGTCCTCGTCGTACTCGATCGCCTGGATCGCGACCTTGACGATCGTGATGCCGCGCGCGGTCGTCCACTGGTAGCCCTCTTCGACCGCCAGCGCCAGGGACTGCGCGAACCCGACCGAGTCGCTCTGGATCCGCGCGATCCGGTTCCCCTTGCTGGGGTCGTTCGTGTAGATCGAGAACGCCGCCGCGAGCGACCCGACGACCTCGTTGAAGAGCTGGCTGGCGGCCGGGTTGTCGAGGTCCGAGAAGTCGAAGGCCCGCGCACCGGCGCTGAGGTACGTCAGGGGCACGAACTGCTTGACCAGGAGGATCGGGTCCACGATCCGCAGCGAGTAGGAGCCGCGGGTGATCGCGCCGACCTGCGCGCCGAGGTAGGCGTCGTCCCAGTAGATCTCCGACTGGGTGCCGAAGCGGTTGTTCGGGATCTCCTTGAGGTTCACGTAGAACGCGAGCTGCTGGGTCCCCGGACGACCGCCGAACTTGAACCGCTCCCACGACATGGTGACCGTGGGGCTGAGGATGCCGTCGCCCGCGAAGATCGACTGCGAGTTGGGGTCCTCGGACGTGTAGACGAACCCGCCCGGCTCGGCGACGAGGCCCGTCAGCTGGCCGTCCTGGAACGTGAGGAGACCGTAGCCCTCGGGCACCAGGATCCGGCTGCCGTTGGTGATGATGTTCTCGGACGCCTTGGTGTTCGATCCGCGGCCGGCGTTCTGGCCCTGCGGGACGGCCGGGAAGATCGCTGCCGTCGGTGCGAGGTGCGCCGGGGGAGCCAGGAAGTCCTGCCACTGGTCGGCCAGCATGCCGCCGACTGCTCCCGAGAAGGCCTTGATGAAACCCATCCGATTCCTCCACGTGACGTGCGTCGGGGCCAAGCGCCGGACCTTCGAACTCTACATGATCGTTTCTTGACCATCTCGGGTGCGACGGGGTGAGAACCGGCGCGTCACCGGTACCGCGAGCGTGCCCGGACCCGGACCTGCGCCGAGCGCCCCCAGCAGCAGGGCGAGTGCCGGCACGAGGAGGACGGCCGCGGCGAGGTTCACGCCGCGGAAGCCGCCGGCCGCGAGGATCGGCCCGGCCAACGCGGCCGCCCCGGCCCCCGCGTAGTTCATGCCGGCGTCGGTGGCGCCCTGGAGCGGGAGCCGCAGATCGAGGGGTGCTGTCGCCAGGACCGACGACGCCGCGATGACGCTGGCCGACCAGCCCAGGCCAAGGACGACGAGCGCGATCGCGGTCAGCGCGCTGCTCTCCGGGCGCGCGGCGGCGACGAAGCCCAGAGTCACCGCCACGGCGAGGACGGCCAGGCCGCCTGCCGCCAGGCGGAGCGCTCCCCAGCGGTCCGCCAGCCACCCGAACACGGGGCTGAGCGCGAACATCCCGAGGACGTGCAGGCTGATGACGACGCCGACGACCTCCAGTGACATGCCGCCGTGCTTCATGTGCAGGGGGGTCATGACCATGACCATGACCATCGCCGCGTGCGCCAGGGCGAGGAGCGCGACGGCGAACCGCAGCACGGGGTCCCGGCCGGCGCGGGCCACCGCCGCGAGGGCGCCGACCGACGGTGGTCCGACGACCGCCGAGGTCCCCGCAGGCGCGGCGTGCGCGGCGTCGGCCGGACCAGCGTCGGCCGGAGCAGCGTCGACGGGTCCGGCGGCGCCGGGTGCGGCGGCGCGGAAGAGCGAGGCCACCACGAGGGACGCCGAGGCGAACGCGAGCACGGAGAAGAGGTACGGCCCCGCGAGCCCGGGGATCCCCACGCGCACGCCGAGGTCCGCGCCGACCGCGCTGAGGTTCGGGCCGGCGACGGAGCCGATCGTCGTCGCCCAGAGCACGATCGACATGACGCGACCGCGGGTCGCGGGCGCGACCCCGTCGGCGGCGGCGTAGCGGGACTGGAGGTTCGCGGCCTGGGCGACGCCGAAGCACCCCAGGCCGAGGAACAGGACGACGACCTGCGAGACGACAGCGGACGCCACGACGAGCACGGCGCCCAGCAGCGCGATCGCGTAGCCGGTCGCGAGCGACCAGCGGCGGCCCCGGCGCGCCGCCAGGCCGGCCAGGGGGATGGCGGCCACCGCCGCACCGAGGACGCTGGCCGCCTGCGCCACCCCGGCGATCGACGTGCCCCCCAGCTGCTCGGCCAGCAGCCCGCCGACCGCCGCACCCGAGGCGATGCCGACGCCCCCGAGCACGTTGCTGAGGATCAGCACGCCCGTGCTGCGGGCGTCGAGCCGCGGTGGACGTCTCATGCCGCCAGCATGCCGCCTGGCAGCCCTGCCGCGGGTCAGCGGGCGGCCGCGCCGCTCCGCACGGTGGACTCGGAGCGCAGGACGCGGGCGTGGTCGACGGTCCGGCACGGTCCGGTGAGCCGGACCCCGGCGCGGGGCCAGTCGCCCTCGCTGGAGCCGCCCGCCATGAACGTCAGGGTGCCGGGCTCCACCACGCGCTCGCCCCGGATCCCCGTGAAGGAGCTGAGGTCGGCGTGGACGGTGAACGAGACCACGGCGCTCTCGCCCGGCGCCAGCTCGACCCGGCGGTACCCCACCAGCTGCCGGACCGGCCGATTCACCTGGGCGACAGGGTCGCTCAGGTACAGCTGGACCACCTCGGCGCCCGCGCGAGGCCCGACGTTGCTGAGCTCGACGGTCAGCTCCACGGCGCCGTCGGTCGGGACGTCCTCGTGGGTGACGCGGAGGTCGCCGTAGCGGAACTGCGTGTACGACAGGCCGTGGCCGAAGGGGTAGGCGGGCGTGAGGTCGAGGTTGCTGATCCGGTCGACCTGGCGGGTCAGGAGGCTGCCGAGGTACGTCTGCGGTCCGCTCGTCGCGACGGCCGGCACCTGGACCGGCAGCTTGCCGCTGGGGTTGATGCGTCCGGACAGCACGCCCGCGATCGCGGACGCCCCCTCCTCGCCCGGCATGAACGCCTGCACGACGGCCGCGGCCCGCGGGGCGTGGGCGCCCAGCGCGTAGGGCCGCCCGGACACGACCACGAGGACCGTCGGTGTCCCGGTCGCCAGGACGGCGTCCACGAGCTCGTCCTGCACGCCCGGCAGGCGCAGGTCCGCCGCGTCGCACCCCTCGCCCGAGCTGCCGCGGCCGAACATCCCCGAGCGGTCGCCCACGGTCAGGACGCACACGTCGGCGTCCCGCGCCGCCGCGACCGCGGCCGCGATGCCCGCCCGGTCGGTCCCGAGCACGTCGCAGCCGCGTTCGACGGCCCACGCCGCCGCCGGGAGCTCCGCCGCGAGCGCCTCGGCGATCGTGGGGACCTCGATGCCCAGACCCAGCTCGGGATGCCGCGGCAGCACGTGCACCGGGTAGGAGTAGCAGCCCATCAGCGTGCGGGGGTCCTGCGCCAGCGGGCCGACGAGGGCCACGCGGGCCGGGCCGTCGCCGAGCGGGAGCACCCCGGCTGCGTTGTGCAGCAGGACGATCGACTGCTCGGCCACGGTCCGGGCCAGCAGCCGGTTCGCCGGGCTGTCCAGGTCGATCGGGCCCGCCGCGTCCGTGGTCGGCGGCGTCGCGTCGAGCAGCCCCAGCTCGAGCTTCTGGTGCAGCACCCGCCGGGCCGCCCGGTCGACGAGCTCCTCGGCGACGGCGCCCGAGCGCACCTGCTCGACCAGCCGGCTCCCGTAGCCGGCCACGTCCGGGAGCTCGACGTCGATCCCGGCACGCAGGGCGAGCGCGCCCGCCTCGGCGACGTCGGCCGCCACCCCGTGGGTCGTGGCGAGGAACGCGACCGCCCAGTAGTCCGAGACGACCGTGCCGGTGAACCCCCACGCGTCGCGCAGCACCGACGTGAGCAGCTCCTCGGAGGCGCCGACGGGCACCTCGTCGATCGCCGAGTAGGAGTTCATCACGGAGCGGGCGCCGCCCTCGCGCAGCGCCATCTCGAACGGTGGCAGCAGCACGTCGGCGAGCTCGCGGCGGCCCACCGAGACCGGCGCGTGGTTGCGCGCCGACCGGGACGCCGAGTAGCCGACGAAGTGCTTGAGCGTGGCGACCGTCCCGGTGGACTCCATGCCGCGCACGTACGCGGCGCCGATGGTCCCCACGGTGTACGGGTCCTCGCCGATGGTCTCCTCGACCCGGCCCCACCGGTAGTCGCGGACGACGTCCATCACGGGGGCCAGGCCCTGGTGCACGCCGAGGCGGCGCAGGTCGCGCCCGATCGCGGCGCCGACCTCCTCGACCAGCTCGGGGTGGAAGGTCGCGCCCCACGCGAGGGGGATCGGGTACACCGTCGCGCCGAGCGCCGCCACGCCGGTGAGGCACTCCTCGTGCGCGATCGCGGGCAGGCCCAGACGGCTCGCGCGGGCGAGGCGCGCCTGGACGCCCGCGAGCTTGGCCGCGCCCTCGTCCGCCGGCACCGGCTCGGTCCCGACGACGCGGGTGAGGTGGCCCAGGCCCTGGGCCGCCGCGTCGTCGAACGCGGGGCGGTTGGCGCCGAGCGTGTCCTGCATCGGGGCGATCACCTCGCCCGGCCCCCGCGTGTCGAACCAGTAGCCGCCGAGCTGGCCCACCTTCTCCTCGAGCGACATCGCCGCGAGCAGCGACGCGACGCGTCGCTCCGCCGGCAGGTCGGCGTCGTGCCAGGTGGTCGCGGCCGGCCGCTCCGTCTCGTGGGGCACGGTCAGACCTTCCGGTTGGGCAGCGGCGGGTGCGTCGTGGAGTCGCGGACCACGAGGGACGTGGCGATCTCGATGTGGTTCGAGTCGAGCGGGACGCCGTCGTGCACGCGCAGGACCGTGTGCAGCGCGCGCCGGCCGATCTCCTGCAGCGGCTGTCGCACGGCGGTCAGCGGCGGGCTCGCCCAGCCGGCCACGGGCGTGTCGTCGTACGAGACGACGCTGACGTCGCGCGGCACGGACAACCCCACCCGCCGGGCGGCCTGCAGGACGCCCATGGCCTGCACGTCGCTCGACGCGAGGATGCCGGTCGGGCGGTCGGGTCGCTGCAGCCACGTCCACGCGACGTGCTCGGCCTCCTCGAGGTTGAACCCCACCTGCTGCGCGTGGCCCGCGACCAGCTCGATGCCCGCCTGGGCGCAGGCCGAGCGGAAGCCGTCGAGCCGCGCGACGGCGCTCATGGACTGCGCCGGCCCGGCGACCACCGCGAGCCGGGTGTGGCCCAGGCTCAGGAGGTGCTCGGCGGCGGTCCGACCGCCCAGCCAGTTCGTCGAGCCGACGGAGACGACGTCGGGATGCGTGAAGTCGAGCGGGTCGATCACGACCACCGGCAGCCGCGCGTGGACGATGCTGCCGTAGACCTCGGGGCCGAGGCCCGCGGTCAGGACGATCGCGCCCAGGCGTCCCGACGCGGCGAGGCGCTGGGTCCAGGCCGTGCTGGACTCCGCCGCGCCGTCCGGCGTCCGGCGCAGGAAGCGGCCCACGACGATGTCGACCCCGTGCTCCTCGGCGGCGAGGGTCGCCCCGCGGAGGACCTCCATCGCGTAGGCGCTGTTGAGCACGTCGACCATGAGCTCGACGGTCCGTTGACCTGCCGAGCGCCGGCCCGCCGGCGTCTTGTAGCCGAGCTGGGTGATCGCGCGCTCGACGCGCTCGCGCGTGGTCGCCGCGACGTCCGGACGCCCGTGGACGACCTTCGACGCCGTCGCGACGGAGACCCCCGCGTGGGCCGCGACGGCGGACAGGTTCGGGCGCGCACCGTTGGGCTTGGTCACCGCGGTCCTCCAAGGTTCGACGCGACTGTACCCACGGCACCGAAAACATCAAAGCGTGGGCCGGCCGCCTCAGGCCGTCCGGTCTCGGCCGAAGCGGACTATTTACACGGCTGCCGCGTCGTCGTACTGTGCAAGCGTTTCGACGAAGGTCCGAAAAGTTTTCGCCACGACGAAGTGGAGAGACGCCATGTTGAGGCACACACGCACGCGCCAGGCCGCCGCGGTGACGGGCGGCGTCGTCGCAGCCCTGCTCCTGGCGGCCTGTGGTTCCGGCGCCACACCCGAGCTTGGCCAGAGCAGCGAGCCCGAGGCAGCCGCGGGTGACTCCGCGGGCGGCGGGGCCGTCGTCTGGGCGGTCGAGAGCTCGCAGTCGGACACCTACGTCGCCGCGGTGGAGCGGTGGAACGCCGACCACCCCGACGCACCCATCGAGCTCCAGCTCTTCCCCGACAACGGGTACAAGGACAAGCTCCGCGTCGCCCTGGGGGCCGGCGAGGGGCCCACCATGATCTACAGCTGGGGCGGCGGCGGGCTCGAGGCCTTCGTGGAGCAGGACCTCGTCGAGTCGCTCTCGGACCTCGCCGCGGACACGCCGGAGATCATCGACCGGTACCTGCCCGCCACCCTCGGGGGCGTGACGTTCGACGGCGAGGTCTACGGCGTCCCGATCAACAACATGCAGCCGGTCGTGCTGCTCTACAACAAGGACGTCTTCGAGCAGGTCGGGGCGGAGCCGCCGGCCACGTGGGACGACCTCATGGACCTCGTGCCCACGTTCACCGAGGCGGGCGTCGCGCCGCTGGCGCTGGCGGGCCAGAGCAAGTGGCCGCAGCTGCCGTACCTGGCGTACCTGGTCGACCGGGTCGGCGGGCCCGAGGTCTGGGACGCCGTCGCGGCGAACGAGCCCGACGCGTGGTCCGACCCCGCCGTGCTCGAGGCGGTCACGATGATCCAGGACCTCGTGGAGGCCGGGGGCTTCGTGGAGAACTTCTCCTCGATCTCCTACGAGAGCGGCGCCGCGGACGCCCTGCTCTACACCGACAAGGCGGCCATGCTCGTCATGCTGAGCCAGGCGTACTCGAACATCGCGAAGACCGCGCCGGAGTTCGCCGAGTCCGGGTCGATGGGCTACGTCCCCTTCCCGGCGGTCGACGGCGGCGCGGGCGACCCCGCGAACCTCACCGGCAACCCGTCGAACTACTGGTCCATCACGACGGCGGCGTCCGACGAGGAGCAGGCCACCGCGCTGGCCTTCCTCGAGGAGCAGGTGATGAACGAGGAGTACACCGGCGAGATCGTCGGACGCTCGGCGGTCCCGGGGGTCACAACGGCCGAGGACCTCATCGCCGAGAGCGACGACGAGTACCCCGGCTTCGTCTTCGACCTCGTCGCCGAGGCGCCGCACTTCCAGCTCTCGCTCGACCAGGCGCTCTCGCCCGCGCAGGGCGAGGCGCTCAAGACGGCGCTGGACCAGGTGTTCCTGCTGCAGATCACCCCGGAGCAGTTCGCCGAGACGATGAACGCCACCATCGAATGAGCGCTCCCGCACAGGCCGTGCGGGAGCGCGGCAGGACCGCGCTCCCGCACGCCGGGCCGTCGCTGTGGCTGCTGGCCCCGGCCGCCCTCCTGTTCGTCACGTTCGCCGTCGTGCCGCTGCTGGGCGCGATCGGGCTGTCCCTGACGTCGTGGAACGGCCTGGGCGTGCCGGCCTGGACGGGCTTCGACAACTGGCGGGACGTCTACTCCGACCCGGTCACGTGGCACACGATCCGGCTCAGCCTGCTGGTCATGGTCGGCTCGTGGGTCGTCCAGACGCCGCTGAGCCTGCTGCTCGGCGTCTACCTGGCCGGGGGCAGGCGCAGCCGGGCGGTGGTCGGGGTGGCCTACTTCCTGCCGCTCCTGCTGTCGTCGGCGGCCGTCGGGCTGACCTGGAAGAACCTCCTGGACCCGAACTTCGGGCTGACCAGCACGGCGCCGGCCGGCCCGCTGTCCCACGCGTGGCTCGGTGACCCGCGGACCGCGCTCGCGGCCGTCGTCGTCATCGTCGCGTGGCACTTCGTCCCCCTGCACACGCTGCTCTACCAGGCCGGGGTGCGGCAGATCCCGCGGTCGCTGTACGAGGCGGCCGCGATGGACGGGGCCAGCACCCTGCAGCAGTTCCGGTCGATCACGCTGCCGCAGCTGAAGTACACGATCGTCACGTCGTCGGTGCTCGTGCTCGTCGGCTCCCTGACCTACTTCGACCTCGTCTTCGTCCTCACCGGCGGGGGCCCGGGCGACGCCACCCGGATCCTGCCGCTGCACATGTACCTCACGGGCTTCCAGGCGACCGAGATGGGCAAGGCCAGCGCCATCGCCGCGGTGCTGGCCGTCATCGGCCTCCTGCTGTCCCTCGCCCTGACCAGGTTCTCCGGGTTCTCGCGCATGCAGAGCCAGCAGGAGGGGCTCTGATGACCGTCGTCGACGAGGCCGCCCCCCGCACGTCCGAGCGGGCGCCGGCACCCACCGGGCGCCGCGCGCCGTCGTGGCGGGTCAACTGGCCGGGAGGCGTCGGCGCGCTGGTCTGGCTCGTCGTCGTGCTGGTGCCGATCTACTGGGTGCTCATCACGAGCCTGCGCACGCAGCAGGACTTCTTCGGCGACCACCCGCTCGCGCTGCCCGCCGAGCCCTCGCTCGACAACTACCTCGTGGTGTTCGAGCTGGGCTTCGCGCGGTACTTCCTCAACTCGGGGATCGTCACCGTCGCCGCCGTCGCGCTGACCGTCTTCGTCTCGCTCTTGGCGGCGTACACGATCGTGCGCAGCTCGCGGCCGCTGGCCCGCCGCGCGTTCTCGCTGTTCCTGCTCGGCCTCGCGATCCCGGTGCAGTCGGCGATCATCCCGATCTTCTACATGATCACCAAGCTCGGGCTCTACGACAGCCTCACGGCGGTGGTCCTGCCGTCGGCCGCGTTCGCCATCCCCATCACCGTGATCATCTTCTGCAGCTTCATGCGCGACATCCCCGGCGAGCTCTTCGAGTCGATGCGGCTCGACGGTGCGGGGGAGTGGCGGATCCTCTGGCGGCTCGTGCTGCCGCTGAGCAAGCCGGCCATCCTGACGACCGCGATCTACAACGGCGTGAACGTGTGGAACAACTTCCTCTTCCCGCTGGTCCTCACGCAGAGCCCTGGTACGCGCACGCTGCCCCTGGCACTGTGGACGTTCCAGGGCGAGCTCACGATCAACGTGCCGGCGATGATGGCGGCCGTCGTGCTCTCGGCCCTGCCTCCGCTCACGCTCTACGTCTTCGGCCGGCGCCAGCTCGTCGCCGGCCTGACCGCGGGGTTCGGCAAGTGACCGAGCCCCACGACCCCCGAGGAGCATCGATGCCCGCAGGTCCCCGACCCACCGCCGAGAGCTGGCCGATCGCGGCCGCCATGCTGCCGTTCCCGCCGTCGCAGGACGCCCCCGCCGAGCAGTGGGTCGACCAGCTCGCGGAGGTCGCGTTCGAGGGCTTCGACCACGTCGACGTCACCGACTCGTGGGTCCGGGCGGGCGACCTCGAGCCCGCCCGCCTGGACGAGCTCAAGGACGCGCTCCGGGCGACCGGCCTGGCGCCGGCCGCCCTGTCGGCGATCCGGCGCAGCGTCATCGACCCGGAGCAGGGCGCCGACAACCTCGCCTACTCCCACCGCACCATCGACGCCGCGGCGGAGCTGGGCTGCTCGGTGGTCAGCGTCGGCCTGCACCGGCCGCTGCTGCCCGGCCAGCGGGAGGCGTTCTGGTTCTGGACGGCCCAGGGCCCGGTCGACGCGACCGACCGGGACACCTGGCAGCTCGCGGTGGACCG
This sequence comes from Actinotalea sp. JY-7876, assembly GCF_014042015.1. Lineage (NCBI taxonomy): Bacteria > Bacillati > Actinomycetota > Actinomycetes > Micrococcales > Cellulomonadaceae > Actinotalea > Actinotalea sp. JY-7876. Next base: position 1,079,020 of record NZ_CP059493.1, read on the forward strand.
GCTGCGCGAGCTCGGGGAGCACGCCGCCGACGTCGGGCTCGAGCTCTCGCTGGAGATGTACGAGGACACGCTGCTGGGCACCGCCGAGTCCGCCGTCCGCCTGGTCCAGGACATCGACCACGCGGCCGTCGGCCTCAACCCCGACCTCGGGAACGTCTTCCGCCTGCACCGGGAGATCGAGGACTTCGACGCCGCGGTGCGCCTGTGCCTGCCGGTCTCGAACTACTGGCACGTGAAGAGCTACTACCGCGACGAGGACCCGTCCAGCGGCGCGGTCGTGACCCTGCCGGCGCCGATGGAGCTCGGGTCCGTCAGCTACCGCCGGGCGGTGGCGGTCGCGCTCGACGCCGGCTTCACCGGTCCCTTCTGCGTCGAGCACTACGGCGGCGACGGGCTCTCGGTCTCGGCCATGAACGCCCGGTACCTGCGCCGCCTGCTCGCCGTCGCCACCGGCGAGGCGCGCGACGCGGTGCTGGCCCGGACGCGCGCGGGGGTGACGCGATGACCACCCGGGTCGCCGTCCTCGGGCTCGGCGCCATGGGCCTGCCCATGGCCACCTGGCTCGCGCGGACCATGGACGTGACGGGCTTCGACCTCAGTGCCGAGCGTCTCGCGCTCGCCGCCGAGGGCGGCGTCCGGCCCGCCCCCAGCGCCCGCGAGGCGTGCGAGGCCGCCGACGTCGTCGTGGTGGGGGTGCGCGACGGCGCCCAGCTGCGCGCGGTGCTCGGTCCCGACGGCGCGGGCACGGGCCTGCGCGCCGGCGCCGTCGTCGTCGTCACCTCGACCGTCGGCGCCGCCGCGGTGCGGGCAGCCGCCGCGGAGCTCGCGGCGGCGGGTGTCGCGACCGTGGACGCGCCGGTCTCCGGCGGTCCGGTGCGGGCGGGTGCCGGGGACCTGCTGATCATGGTGGGGGCGGACGACGCGGCGCTCGAGCTGGCGCGGCCCGTGCTCGACGCCCTCGCGTCGACCCTCGTCCCGCTGGGCGGCGTCGGCGCCGGGCAGGACATGAAGACGGTCAACCAGCTGCTGTGCGGCATCCACACCGCCGCGGCCGCCGAGGCGCTGGCCCTGGCGCAGCGGCTGGGGCTCGACCTCGACGCCGCCGTCGACGTGCTCGGCCAGGGCGCCGCGGCGTCCTTCATGCTGGCCGACCGCGGCCCCCGGATCGCCGCGCAGCTGCGCGGGGAGGTGCCCCCGACCCGGTCGCGGCTCGACGTCATCGCCAAGGACATGGGCATCGTCGGCGACCTCGCCCGGGAGCTCAAGGTCGCGACGCCGGTCGCCGGTGCGGCCGAGCAGCTCTACCGCGTCGGCCTCGCGGCCGGCCTGCACGCCGCCGACGACTCGGTGATCTCGACCATCCTCACCAGCGCGGAGGGCACCCGATGAGACCGCTCGCAGACGACCCGGCGACCTTCGCGGAGGACATGCTCGAGGGCTTCGTCGACCTCTACCCCTCCTACGTCCGGCTCGTGCCCGGCGGGGTGGTCCGCGCCGCGGGCCCGACGCCCGGCAAGGTCGCCGTCGTCGTCGGGGGAGGCTCGGGGCACTACCCCGCCTTCTGCGGTCTCGTCGGGCCCGGCCTGGCCGACGGCGCCGTCGTCGGCAACGTCTTCACGTCACCCTCGACCGCCGACGCCGTCTCGGTGGCACGCGAGAGCTCGGGCGGCGCCGGCGTCGTGCTGCTCACGGGCAACTACGCGGGCGACGTCATGAACTTCACGCTCGCGCGCGACCAGCTCGTCGCCGCCGGGATCCCGGCGGAGTTCCTCGTCGTGACGGATGACGTGGCCAGCGCGCCGCAGGAGGCCGACCGGCGCGGGATCGCGGGCGACCTCACGGTGTTCAAGGTCGCGTCCAGCGCGGCGGAGCACGGCCACGACCTCGCGGGTGTCGTGGCGCTCGCGGAGCGCGCGAACGCCCGGACGCGCACGCTCGGCGTGGCGTTCGACGGCTGCACCATGCCCGGGACGAGCGAGCCGCTCTTCCGGGTCGCCGAGGGCACGGTGGGGCTCGGGGTGGGTATCCACGGCGAGCCGGGCATCGGGGAGATGCCCGTCATGACCGCCGCCGAGCTCGGCGAGCTCTTCGTCGAGCGGCTGCTGCAGGAGGCGCCGCCGGACGCCGGGACCCGGGTGACGGCGCTCCTCAACGGGCTGGGCCGGACCAAGTACGAGGAGCTCTTCGTGCTGTGGCGCACCGTGCGCCGGGCCCTCGGCCGGGCGGGCCTCGAGGTCGTCGCGCCCGAGGCGGGGGAGCTGGTCACCAGCCTCGACATGGCGGGCTGCTCGCTGACGCTGATGTGGCTGGACGACGAGCTCGAGCGGCACTGGACGGCACCCGTCGACACCCCGGCGCTGCGGCGCGGGGCCGTGCCGACCACGACGTCGGCGTCGCGGGCGGCCGCGGTGGCGCGACCCGCTCCGGTCGCGGCGACGGCCGGCCGGCCCACGCCCGGGTCCGACGGCGCCCCGGCGGCCGCCGTCACCGAGGCGGAGCGCGTGCTCGCCCGCGCGGTGGTCCAGCACCTGGCGGTCGCGCTGGGTGCGGTCACGGACGCGGAGGCGCGCCTGGCCGAGCTCGACGCGGTCGCCGGCGACGGCGACCACGGCCGGGGCATGGTCCGGGGCCTCACGCACGCCCACCGCGCCGCCGAGGCCGCCGCCGAGGCCGGCGAGGGCGGGCGCGCGGCGCTCGTGGCTGCGGGCCGTGCGTGGGCCGACCGGGCGGGAGGCACGTCCGGGGTGCTGTGGGGCTCCGCGCTCGTGGCCGCCGCGGAGGCGATCGGCCCGTCCGCCGCCGACGTGACCGCCGCCGTGCGTGCGGGCCTCGACGCGGTCGCGACGCTGGGCGGCGCCTCGCTCGGGGACAAGACCCTGCTCGACGCCGCCCTGCCCTTCGCGGAGGCGCTCGCGCTGGCCGCCGACGGCGGGGCGGGGGTGCTCGACGCGTGGGCGGCCGCGGCGCCGACTGCGCTCGAGGCCGCGGAGGCGACCGCGGACCTGCGCCCGCGCGTCGGGCGCGCACGCCCGCTCGCCGAGCGCAGCGTGGGCTGGCCCGATCCGGGGGCGACGTCGTTCGCCCTCGTCGTCGACGCGTTGGCACGTCCCGTGGCCGAGGCGGGGGAGGGGCGATGACCGGCTGGCGGGTGGTCGTCGGGTCCGACGATGCCGGGCTCACCTACAAGGACGTGCTCGCGGACCTGCTGCGTGCCGACGCCCGCGTCGCGTCGGTCGAGGACGTCGGCGTGCGCCAGGGCGAGGTGACGGCGTACCCCCACGTCGCCGTCGAGGCCGCGAGGCGCGTGGCCGCGGGCGGGGCGGACCGGGCGCTGCTGGTCTGCGGGACGGGGCTCGGCGTCGCCATCGCGGCGAACAAGGTGCCGGGGATCCGCGCGGTGACGGCGCACGACAGCTATTCGGTCGAGCGGTCCGTGAAGTCGAACAACGCGCAGGTGCTGTGCCTGGGGCAGCGGGTCATCGGCGTGGAGCTCGCCAAGCGCCTCGTGACCGAGTGGCTCGACCACGCCTTCGACCCGGCGTCGGCCTCGGCCGAGAAGGTCGCGGCGATCGACGGCTACGAGGACGAGGCGGGCGCCGAGCAGCGCGCCGAGTGAGCCCGGGGCCGAACGGGTCGGGCCGCCGCTCGACCCGTTCGTCCCGCGCGTCGTCTGGTACAACGAGACCGGCGACGAGCGGAGGTGGCCGGGTGACGACTGACGCGCGGCGGCACACCGTGCTCGCCACGGCGCAGAGCGAGGGCTTCGGCTCGCTGCTCCGGCGCCCGACCTCGCGCAGCGAGCGGTTCGCGATCGGGCGCGGGCTGCGGCGACAGGTGCCCCGGCGCACGCTCGGGGACTGGGAGGTGTCGGCGGACCGCCGCGACCCCGTCGCGCTGATCCAGGAGTCGCACGACGGCAGGCTCGCGGAGCTGGTCCCGATCCGGGTCGCGCGCATGATGACCTCGCCGTACGGGTTCCTGCGTGGCACGGCCGTCGTCATGGCCGCGGACGTCGCGGGGCTTCCGGCCACGGGGATCACGCCGGTGATCTGCGGCGACGCCCACCTCGGGAACTTCGGGTTCTACGCCTCGCCCGAGGGCGAGCTGGTGATCGACCTCAACGACTTCGACGAGGCCCACCCCGGCGCGTGGGAGTGGGACCTGCGTCGGCTCGTGGCGAGCATCTGGGTGGCGGGACGCCAGAACTCGGCGAGCGAGGACCAGTGCGCCGACGCCGTCCGCTCGTGCGTGGCGGCGTACCGGGCGGAGGTGGACTTCCTCGCCGAGCAGCCGCTGCTCATGCGCTCCTACAACCGGCTCGACGTCGAACGGCTCCACGAGACGGCCACGGAGAAGACGCTGCGCGACGAGATCGAGCGCGCCGTCCGCCGCGCGAGGACCAGGACGAGCGACCGCGCGCTTCCGCGCTTCACGCACGAGCACGAGGGGCGGCGGCGGATCGTGGACCAGCCGCCGCTCATCACCCACGTCCCGGACGACGACGCCGAGCACCTCGCCGCGGCCCTGGACGGGTACCTCGAGACGCTCCCACCGCACTGGCGCCGGGTGCTCGGGGGGTACACGCTCGTCGACCTCGCGCAGAAGGTGGTGGGCGTCGGCAGCGTCGGGCTGCGCGCCTACGTCGCGCTGCTCGAGGGCAGCGCGCCCGACGACGTGCTCTTCCTCCAGCTCAAGCAGGCGCGGCGCTCCGTGCTGGCGCCCTTCGTCCACGGCGACTCCGCGTGGCACGCGCACCAGGGCCAGCGGGTGGTCGAGTACCAGCAGGCGCTGCAGACGGTGAGCGACCCGTTGCTCGGGTGGACCACGGCGGGGGACCGGCAGTACTACGTCCGCCAGTTCCGGAACATGAAGGGCACCGTGCCGCTGGACGCGATCGACGCCGCGGCGCTGGCCGACTACGCCGGCATCGTCGGGCACCTGCTCGCCAAGGGGCACGCGCGCACCAGCGGGGCGTCCATGATCGCCGGGTACGCGGGCCGGTCCGACAAGCTCGACCGGGCCATGGTCCGCTTCGCGCGGGCCTACGCCGACCAGACGGAGCTCGACCACGCGCAGCTGCTGCGTGCCGTCCGGCGCGGTGCGCTGCCCGCCGCCGAGGGCGCGTGGGACCAGGTCGGCAACGCCTTCCGGCCCTAGCGGGCGGAGGTGCGCGGCCGGGTCCGGGTCGGACCGGCTCCGTGCGGCCCGGCCACGGCCTCAGCCCAGGGCGCGCTCGCTGTTGGGCGTCGGGCGGCACACCAGCACCGGGCACGGCGCGGAGTGCTGCACCCGCGAGGCGGTGCTGCCGAGCAGGATGGTGCGGGTCAGGCCGCGGCTCCCCGAGGCCAGGGAGATGAGGTCGGCGTCGACGTCCTCCGCGGCGCGGATGATCTCCTGCGCGGGGGACCCGCTGCGGATCTCCTTGTGGATGCGCGGGCCCCAGCCCTCGAACTCGGCGGCCACGATGTCGACCGCCGCCCGGGCCTCGCGGACGAAGTTGAGCTCGGTGAGCGGGGCCGGCTCCTGCGGACCCAGGTCGTTGGCGAACGGGACGGCGGCGTAGGGACTGACCACGGCCACGACCGTCACGTCGGTGATCTCGCGGGAGTCGGCGATCCACTGGAACTGCCGGGCCGCGACCAGCGAGGCCCGCGAGCCGTCGGTGGCGACGATGACGTGCATGGGTCAGAGCTCCTTCGTCGTGGTGGTGGGCGCGCCGGGGACAGCAGCCTGCCCGGTGCCCCCCGGGCCGGGCTGCCTGCCGGCGCGGAACTTCTTGAGCAGGTACAGCACCAGGCCGACGGCGAGCAGCCCGCCGACCCACAGCAGCGCCGCCGGGTCGTCGATCAGCGTGTACACCAGCACGAGCAGGTTGCCGGCGATGCCGGCGATGAGCAGCGGGGTGTTGGCCCGGTAGGTCCCCGGGGCCTCGTCCCGGCCGCGCAGCCTGAGGCAGGCGACGATCACCAGGGCGTAGATGAACAGCAGGAAGACGACGGTGACCGTCGCGAGGCGGTCGACGACGTCGAGCTGCTCGTCGACGGGCAGGGCGGACTGGGTGGACCGGACCGCCGCGCCGATGATCAGCAGGGAGCCGACGACGAGTGCCCCGAAGATCAGCGCGACGTACGGGCTGCGGCGCGCGGGGTGCAGCTTGGCGAAGACCGACGGCACGACGCCCTCGCGGGCCATGCCGTACAGGATCCGCGACTGCGCGACCACGGTGACGAGCGCGGTGTTGCTGATCGCGATCATGGCGACGAGCCCGAACACGACGAGCATCACCGTGGCGGGGACGATCAGCAGGTCCGCCTCGATCACCGCGAGCAGCGTCTGCCCCGCGAGCTCGTCGATGGGGACGGTGAGGGCGGCGGCGACGGAGACGAGCACGTAGACCACGCCGGCGGTGAGCATGCCGCCGATGAGCGCCCGCGGGAACGCGCGGGAGGGGTCGATGGTCTCCTCGGCGACGTTGGCGGCGTTCTCGAACCCCGTCATGGCGAAGAAGGCGAGGGAGACGCCGGCGAGCACGGCGATGACGGGCGAGCCCTCCGCGCGGAACTCCAGCAGCACGCCCGGGTCGTTGACACCCTGCATCACGGCGATGACGCCGATCGCGACGACGACGACCAGGCCGCTGAGCTCGATGAACGTCATGATGACGTTCGCCACGACGGACTCGGTGATCCCGATGAGGTTGACGACGGTGATCACGGCCACGAAGACGAGCGCGACGACGGCCGCCACCCAGACGGACTCCTCCGGGATCCCCACCACGCCGCTGAAGTACCGCACGAAGCCCGAGGCCAGGGATCCGACCGCGGCCATGTTGGCCGACAGCATGCAGATCGTGATGAAGAAGGTCAGCAGCGGGTTCCGGAACGCCTTGTTGATGTAGAGCGAGGCTCCGGCCGCCTGCGGGTACTTCGTGACGAGCTCGGCGTACGCGAGGCCGGTGACGGCCGCGATCGCGACGCCGACGAGGAAGGCCATCCAGAAGGCCCCACCGACCGCCGCGGCGACGAGCCCGACGAGCACGTAGATGCCCGAGCCGAGCACGTCGCCGACCACGTAGAAGTACAGCTGCCGCGCGGTGATCGAGCGCTTGAGCTCGCTGCGCGTCCCGGCTTCCGCCGTCGCGGGAGTGGTCATGCTCGACCGTAGGTGATCTGTGTGACATGCGCGCGTCGTCGGGGTTACGACGTCGTGCGTGATCGCGGCGGCGCCGAGGGTGCGGCGCCCAGGGAGGTCAGGCGCCCTGCTGGACCACCTCGAACGGTGCGCGACCCGAGACCCGACCCTCGATGCCCGCGGTCACGAACTCCTTCGCCCGCGCGACCGCCGGGCCGACCTCGGCGCCCTTCGCGAGCTCCGCGGTGATCGCGGCGGCGAGGGTGCAGCCGGCCCCCGCGACGCGCTCGCGACCGACCTTCGGCGTCCTCAGCACCGTGACGTCGTCGCCGTCGAGCAGCACGTCGACGGCGTCGTCGCCGGGCAGCTCGACCCCGCCCTTGGCCACGACGTACCGCGGACCGAGCTCCTGGATGCGCCGGGCCGCCTCGGTGAGCTGCTCGACGGTCTCGACGCTCTCCATGCCCGACAGGGCGCGGGTCTCGAAGAGGTTGGGCGTGACCACCGTGGCGAGCGGGAGGATGTGCTGGCGCAGCGCGTTGTCGGTGTCGAGCGCCGCGCCGGGCTCCTGGCCCTTGCAGATCAGCACCGGGTCGAGCACGACGTGCCGCCACGGCTGCCGCCGCAGCCCTGCGGCCACGACCTCGATCGTCGCGGGCGTGCCGAGCATCCCGATCTTGACGATGTCCAGCTCGTAGGCCGCCGTCGCCGCCTCCATCTGGGCCGCGATGACCTCGGGCGGCACGGGGAAGAAGCGGTGCCCCCAGTCGTTCGCCGGGTCGAACGAGACGATGCAGGTCAGGGTGCCCAGCCCGAAGGCGCCGAGCTCCTGGAAGGTCCGCAGGTCCGCCTGGATGCCGGCGCCCCCCGTGGCCTCGGATCCGGCGATGACGTACGCGAGGTCGACCACGGGTGACTCCTGTCGGTGTGCTGTCGGCGTGCTGCCACCAAGACTGTCACGCCGACGCGGTCCCTGCGGTCGCCGTCCCACCGCGCGTCCACCCCAACCCCGGCCACCTGGCGAGGTCGCACGTCTGCAGCGAGGACGCACGTGCGCATGACCGTCGTCGGTGCGGATGTGCGACGTCGACCTTTGGGCGGGCGGTCGTACATTGGGTCATGCTCACCGGTGCGCACACCCTCCTCTACTCGAGCGACCCCGCGATGACGCGGAGGTTCTTCCAGGAGGTGCTGCGGTGGCCCTGTGTCAGCGAGGGTGAGACCGACGAGCCCGAGGAGTGGCTGATCTTCCGGACCGGTCCCAGCGAGCTGGGCGTCCACCCCACGGGTGGGCCGACCGGTGAGACCTGGGGACCCGAGGGGCAGCACCGGGTCGCCCTCATGTGCGACGACCTCGAGGCCACGATGGAGGAGCTGGGCGGCCGAGGGGCACGGTTCGACGGCGAGCCCCGCGACATGGGCTTCGGGACGGGGGTCGACATGCTCGTCCCGGGCGCGGGCCGCATCCTCGTGTACGAACCGAGGCACCCGATCGCGCTTCACCTCTGAGGGCGCGACGCGGGCTGCACGCCAGAAGGCCGTCGCCCACGAGGGGCGACGGCCTTCCGGCTGTCTGGTGGAGGTGGCGGGAATCGAACCCGTCGGGAGCTGTTGGGACGTGGTGGTTCGAGGCGCTGACCTGGGGGAACGCTGCGAACGGTTGTGGTCCCGGCGGCTCGGATCGACCGCGTTCGTTGACGGCGTCAACATGTCCAGGTGGGCTCGACTGCGCCCCGTGGAAGTGATGCGCGGTGTCTCCGTTGCGCGTCAGGGCGCGACGTAGAAGACGCCGTCGACGTCGCACCATTGGGCGCGTAGTCGGCATCCAGCGGCTCCTCGTTGAAGCCGCCGCCGAGGCTGATGCTGCTGCCGTCCGTGTAGGGCCTGCGGTTGTAGGTCAGGGTCGTGCCGTCCCACGTTGTCCGTGGTCTCTGGAAGATCGGCAGCCACGTCTGGCCGAACTCGTCCGCGATCACGACACAGGAGTCGGACACCTGCACGGTGCCCTCGAGGAGGGCGCTGTCGCCACCGTCGCTGCTGGGGGTGACGTAGGCAACCGGTCCGCCCTCGGCGGTGCCCGTTCCGCCCGCCGGCGTCGAGCACGCTGACAGCAGCAGCGCGAGGACCGTTCCGGCGGAGAGCACGGCGGCTTGCCCCAAACCCGGATGTCTCACGTGACGAGGCTAGTCGTCGCAGGCGACGTGCCGCGGGGTAGCCCAGTCGCGCGGCCGTCGTCGTCACCGCGGACAGCAGGCCGTGCACATTCGTCATCGTCTCGGGGGACAGCCCCTTCTCAGCCATCGCCCGCACCGACCCGGCGACGTGCCGGTCTCTCATGGCGGCCACCGGGTAGGGCGAAGCGCGGGGGCAATGTGGTTCGCGGCCGGCCGCGGTAGTGCGAAAGAGTGTCCGAGCCTGCGCCGGTGAGCAGGTCGATGTGCTCAGTGATTGGCTCGAGCACCGTGGGGCCGGGTCGACGCACCGCCTCGGCGGTCGGCCATGTCGGCCGACGAGTCCCGCGCTCATCGTCCCGCCTGGCGCCCCGCCCCGGACGTCGGGCGAGGTCGCACGGCTGCAGCGAGGCCGCACATGCGCAGGACCGTCGTCGGTGCAGATGTGCGACGTCGACGACCTCGGTGGGCGTGGGGGGCGTCAGGGCACAAGAAGGGCCGCCACCCCTGGCGAGAGGGATGACGGCCTTCAAGGTCGTGACCACCCGTGGGCGGTCACAGCGTGGAGGTGGCGGGAATCGAACCCGCGTCCGATGGCAGTGAAACAGGTCTTCTCCGGGCGCAGTCTGCTGAAGATTTTCTCAGCCCCAGCGATCACGCAGACGAGTCGCTGACGGGCTCAGCCGTCTGAAAGTCCCCGCAGCGCCGACGGCGAACGCTGCGAGCAGTGGCTTCCTAGATGACGCCAGACTCTGAGTCGGAAGCTACCTCAGGCTGACGGACTTCAGGACTCGCTCAGGCGGCGAGTGCGAAGTCGGTGCGCTTGGAATCGGCACCTATTGGTTTGCAAGGAGCGTTAACGAGATAACCCTGCATCCTCGGCCCGCTTCTCCTGGAACGACGACCATCGTCGAAACCGATCACCCCCTGTGCAGTTGTCAAGCACTCGCGTCCGGACCGGGGTCCGCGCAGCGAGCATGTCGATCGTACGCCACAACGCGCCCGCTGGCGCCGGGATTCCCGGCCGGCGGGGCGCGCTGCTCGCGAGCGTGATGGCGGGCCGGGGGGCGGTCAGCCGGCCGTCGCGTCGGGCTCGAGCTCGACGACCAGCTCGATCTCGACGGGTGCGTCGAGCGGCAGGACGGCGACGCCGACGGCGCTGCGGGCATGGGCCCCGGCGGCGCCGAAGACGGCCTGCAGCACCTCGCTGGCACCGTTGACCACGACGGGCTGGCCGGTGAAGGACGGGTCGCTCGCCACGAACCCGACGAGCTTGACCACCCGGCGGATCCGGTCGATGCCCCCGGCCTGCGCGGCGGCGGCGGCGATCGCGTTGAGGGCCGCCTCGCGGGCGAGCAGGGTGGCCGCCTCGGGGGCCACGCAGCCGGGTCCGTGACCGACCTTGCCGCGGGCGGTCAGGGCGCCGTCGACCAGCGGCAGCTGGCCCGAGGTCCACACCCAGGAGCCGGAGCGCACGGCGGGTTCGTACGCCGCGACGGGCGTGGCCACGGCCGGCAGCTCGAGCCCGAGCCCGGCGAGCCGGTCGGAGTGCGTGGTGGGGGTGGCCGGGAGGTCGGTGGTGGTCATGGTGTGCTCTCCAGGTGGTCGGCGGGCGGTGCCCGCCGGTGGGGGTGAGGGGGTGGGGCGGCCTCGCCGCCGTCGTCGCCGACGAGGCCGCCCCGGTGGTCAGCTCTCGACCGTCGCGGCCGTGCGCTGCTCGGCCCGCGTCTTGAACCGGAACGCCACGTACAGGACACCGATCCAGATCGGGCCGACGTACAGCGCGTACCGGAAGTCGGGCAGGACGCCCATGAGGACGACGACGCCGGCGAGGAACGCCAGCACGATGTAGTTGGACACGGGGTAGAACGGCATCTTGAAGCCGAGCTTCTCGACCTCGGTCGCCCCGATTCGCTTGCGGAACTTCATCTGCGTGATGACGACCATCGTCCAGTTGAAGATGCCCGCGATCAGGGCCACGGCCATGAGGTAGACGAACACCTTGCCGGGGACCAGGAAGTTGAGGAGCACGGCGAAGGCGGTGACGGCCGACGAGGTGAGCACGCCCGCCATGGGTGAGCCGTTGCGGTTCAGCTTGCCCAGGTACTTGGGCGCGTTGCCCTGCTGCGCGAGGCTGTAGAGCATCCGCCCGTTGCTGTAGAGGCCGCTGTTGTAGGCCGAGACCGCCGCCGTCAGGACGACGACGTTGAGCAGGACCGCCGCACCGCTGATGCCGATGTTGTCGAAGATGAGGACGAACGGGCTGCCACCCTCGCCGATCTGGTTCCACGGGAAGATGCAGAGCATGACCAGGATCGCGCCGACGTAGAAGATCAGGATCCGGTAGACGACCTGGTTGATGGCCTTGGGGATGGTGCGCCGGGGGTTCTCGGCCTCGCCGGCGGTGATGCCGATGAGCTCGACGCCGCCGAAGGAGAACATCACCACCGCGAGCGCGGTCACCGTGCCCCAGACCCCGTTGGGGAAGAAGCCGCCGTGCTCCCAGAGGTTGGAGACGCCGGTCGCCTCCGACCCGTCGACGCCGAACATCACGATCACGGCACCGAGGGCGATCATGGCGATGATCGCGACGACCTTGACGATCGCGAACCAGAACTCGAACTCGCCGTAGGCCTTGACGCTGGTGAGGTTGACCACCGTCACCAGGATGAGGAACAGCGCCGCGGAGACCCACGTCGGCACGTCAGGGAGCCAGAAGTTGACGTAGATGCCGACGACGGCCAGCTCGGCCATGCTCACGGCGATGTAGTTGAACCAGTAGTTCCAGCCGGAGAAGAAGCCTGCGAACCGGCCCCAGTTGGTGAACGCGTAGTGGCTGAACGCGCCGGACACGGGGGTGTGCCACGACATCTCGCCGAGGGCACGCATGATCAGGAAGATCATGGCGCCACCGATCAGGTACGCCAGCGTGATCGACGGGCCGGCCATCCCGATGCTCGCCGACGAGCCGTAGAACAAGCCGGTCCCGATCGCCCCGCCGAGCGCGATCATCTGGATGTGTCGGTTCTTCAGCCCTCGCCGAAGGCCGCCGTTCTCGGTGGGGGCGTCGTCGCCCCCTGCCGGAGCCGGGGGCGGCTCGACGGACGCCGCCGTCCCCTCGCGTGCCTGTGTGGTCATGGTCGTTCAAGTCCCTTCGTCGTTGAAAGGCGGCCGAGGCCGGGACGAGGGCCGACGTCGTTCGGACGACGGCCCCCGTCCCTCACCGGTGCCGGTGGGGAGGTCCGGGCGAGTCAGTCGACCGGCTTGAGGTGCGAGGTGAAGTGGCGCAGGACCTTGGGCTCCCACGTGATCTGGTAGCCGCGGACCTCCGAGGCGCGGTCCTTGACGGCCTTGAGGGCGTCGGCGACGACGTCCAGGTGGGCCTGGGTGTAGACCCGGCGCGGGATCGCCAGGCGCGTGAACTCGAACGGCGCCCGCTGCTGCTCGCCGGTCTCGGGGTCGCGGTCCATGAGGAACGAGCCGATGTCGCACGTGCGGATGCCGGCCTCGATGTACAGCTCGATGGCGAGCGCCTGGCCCGGGAACTGGTCGTACGGGATGTGGGGGAGGAGCTTGCCGGCGTCGACGAACACGGCGTGGCCGCCGACGGGGTTCTGGAACGGGATCCCGTACTCGGTGAGCCGGGCGCCGAGGTACTGCATCTGCCCGACGCGGTAGCGCAGGTAGTCGTGGTCGAGACCCTCGTACAGGCCGGTGGTCAGGGCCTCCAGGTCGCGGCCGGCCAGGCCGCCGTACGTCAGGTAGCCCTCGAAGGAGATGACCCGCGTCTTGATGGCCTCGACGAGCGGTCCGTCCTCGCGCACCGCGAGCAGGCCGCCCATGTTCACCAGCGCGTCCTTCTTGGCGCTCATGGTGAACGCGTCGCCGTAGCTGAACATCTCGCGCGTGATCTCGAGGGGCGTGGCGTCGGCGAACTCGGCCTCGCGCTCCTTGATGAAGTACGCGTTCTCGGCGTAGCGGGCTGCGTCGATGACGACGAGGATGCCGTGCTCGCGGGCGAGCGCCGCCGTCTCGCGCATGTTCGCCATCGAGACGGGCTGGCCACCGACGCTGTTGTTCGTGATCGTCATGACGATCGCGGCGATGTTCTCGGCGCCGTGCTCGGCGATGAGCGAGCGGAGCCGGGGCACGTCCATGTTGCCCTTGAAGTCGAAGTAGGCGCCCGAGTCGAGCCCTTCCGGGCAGACGCAGTCGATCGCCCGGCCACCCGCGAGGCCCACGTGCGCCCGGGTGGTGTCGAAGAACATGTTGGAGATGACGTACTGGCCCGGGGTGACGATCAGCGGGAAGAGGACCTTCTCGGCGGCACGGCCCTGGTGCACCGGCTGGATGTACTCGTAGCCGAAGATCTCCTTGCCGGCCTCCAGGAGGCGGAAGTAGCTGCGGCCGCCCGAGTACGACTCGTCGCCGCGCATCATCGCGCCCCACTGGGCGTCGCTCATCGCGCCCGTGCCGGAGTCCGTCTGCAGGTCGATGTAGACGTCCTCGGCGGACAGCGAGAAGGCGTTGTAGTGGGCGTCCCGGATGAACGCGGCCCGCTCCTCGCGGGTGGTCATCTTGATCGGCTCGACCATCTTGATCTTGAAGGGCTCGGGCAGGTACCGCATGGTCCGTCTCCTCGTGTCGCCGCCGGCGCAGGGCTCCGACGTCCGGCCGCAGGGCATACACCCCGCGTTGAATCCATCAACTGCTGGTGCGACAGTAGCCACTTACGTTGAAGTATTCAACAAGGTGTGAGGGCTTCAACTCTGTGTCATGCTGATTGCTCCACAGTGGAGAGGTCACGAGGATGACAAGTCGCGAGCAGCCCGCAGCAGGACCTTCGGCACTCGAGGCCGACCAGGCGCTCGCGGTGCTGGGCGCGTTGGTCGAGCCCCTTGCCGCCGCGCTGCCGGGCGACGCCGAGGTCGTTCTGCACGACCTGCGCCGGCTGCCCAACTCGATCATCGCCATCGCCGGTGACGTCACCGGGCGCGGCGTGGGGAGCCCTGCCACCGACCTGCTGCTGCGCCGGGCTGCCGACGGGACGCTCGCGACGAACGTCGGCTACGAGACGCGCCTGCCCGACGGCCGGGTGCTGCTCTCGACCACCATCGTGGTCCGCGACAGCGCCGGCACACCCGTCGCCGCGCTCTGCATCAACAGCGACGTGATGATCTGGCAGGCGGTCAAGGCCATCGCCGAGGCGATGCTCCCCGGCACCACGGCGAGCGCAGGCACCGCCGAGCCGGCCGAGAAGTTCGTCCACGACATCGACGAGCTCGCGCAGCACCTGCTCACCGAGACCATCGACGCGTGCGGCGTCCCGGTCGAGCTGATGCAGAAGAAGCACAAGCTCGCCGTCGTCGGCGACCTCAAGAGCCGGGGCTTCTTCCTGCTCAAGGAGAGCGTCGAGATCGCCGCCCAGGCGCTTCAGGTGACCCGGTTCACCATCTACAACTACCTCAACGAGCTCGGCTCCGACGACGCCGACGGTGAGTCACCGGCCCGCGGGAGGTCGTGACCGGGGTCCGCGCGCCGTCCGGTCAGTCGGGCTTGGCCGTGTACAGGCGGTCGTCCGCCACGGCGAACCAGTCCTCGAAGCTCTCGCCGGACCAGGTGGCGACGCCTGCGGACCAGTCGCACAGGTCACTCCGCATCCGGGACAGCACCGGCTGCGCCCCGTCGGCGTCGGTCCGTGGCATGAGGACGACGAACTCGTCACCACCGAAGCGCCCGACGACGTCCTCCGGTCGCAAGGTCTCCTGCCAGCTCCGGGCGAGGCCGGACAGGACGGCGTCGCCGGCGGTGTGGCCCCGCTCGTCATTGATGGCCTTGAAGTCGTCCAGGTCGACGATCGCCAGGCTCAGGGGTTGGCCGGTGCGCCGGGCGCGCGCCATCTCGAGCTCCGCCGCGACCCGGAACGCCCGGCGCGACAGGACGCCCGTGAGCTCGTCGGTGGTGGCCTCGAGCCGGAGGTCGACGATCCGGCTGTTGAGCACGAGCGCGACGCACGCGAACGTCACGACGAGGAAGAACCAGGTCTGCGACGCCGACCCCGCCCCGGCGGCGACGAGCCCGCCGGCGAGGGCGACGGCCATCCAGGCCAGGTGTCGGAGCAGCACCCGCCGGCGGTGGAACACCGCGCTGTAGGTGGCTGGCCACAGGAGCGCGACGCTCGTGGTCACGATGCCGTGCGGCGTCGTCGCCTGTGCCACGCACAGGGCGATGAGCCCCGTGGCGAGCGCGGTGACGGCATGCAGGTGGACCCGGCGGACGCGGTCGGCGGTGAGGTGCAGGACCGCACTCAGGACGAGGGCGAGGGTCGCGAGCGCCGCGCCCAGCTCACGTGGCGCCGTCGGGCTGAACGGGACCACGACCGTCACGGCCGTGACGGCGCCGACCCACAGGCAGGCCAGGGCGAGCACGCGACCCTCGTCGCGACGGGTGAGCACGCCCAACCCTCGTACCCGACCCCGAAGCACGTCGTCTCCCCGCACCGTCCGCAGAACCTCTACCCGGTGAGAGGATCGGCACCCGTACGGGTGCAGGTGAGCGCCGACGTGGACCGATCGGTGATCACCAGGTGCCGCCGCCTCCGCCGCTCACGCCGGCGCCGGAATACCCGCCGCCTCCCGACGAGCCCGACGAGCCCGACGAGCCGGGTGTGGGCGCGCTCAGCGCGCTGCCGGCGACCGCGGTGAACGAGGCGAGGTTCAGGGCGAACCCGTCGTCGGAGCTCCAGAACGCCGCGTGCGGGGACAGGCCGACGTACCAGCCCGGCTCGGGCACGGCGTGACCCCGGGCGGCGAGGTCTGCGAACACGCGGGCCCAGCGCTCGGTGAGGCCGAAGGCGACCGCGTAGGGCAGGTACCTGCTGAACAGGTCCTCGCCCTCCTCGAACCGGAGCTGGTCGGCCTCGGCGGTCGCGAGGTAGCGGCGGAAGCCCTCCGCCTGCGCCAGCACCGCGGAGCCGTCGGCCGTGCGGGCGGGAGCCGCGCGGGTCAGGGCCGTCATCACGACCCCGACCACCAGCACCGCGACGCCCACGAGCGCCCACGAGGTCCAGATCGCCAGCGCCGCCGTGAGCAGCACGCCGAGCAGGATGAGGCCCACGCCGGTCAGCGCCCACCGGGTCCGCACGGTGCGTGGGTTGCCGCGGAACCAGCCGCGCTCCGTGACGTCGTCGTACAGCTCGCCCTGGATCTTCGTCATCGAGCTCGAGAACGTGGTGCGCAGCTCGGAGAGGAGGACCGCCACGCGGTCGTCGAAGAGCTCGTCGAGGACGGTCCGCTCGAACGGCAGCAGCTCGGGCCCGGGGTCCGCCTTCTCACGCACCAGGCGCCAGTCGCGGTCCTTCGCGGTGGCGTCGGGGCCCGACGCCTCCTCGATCCGTAGGTAGCCGCGCACGGCCAGGTCGATGACCGTGGCCGTGACGTCGTGGGGATCCGCATGCTCGTCCACGAGCGTGCCGAGCTGGCCGGGCCGGAAGCCCTCCGGCGGGGTGAAGCGGACGGTGACCGGCGTGCGCCGGCGTGCGCCGGTCGTGGCCTCCTGCCCGGGAGCGGGCTGCAGGCCGGGAGTGAGCCCCACGTACTGCTCGTCGCGTCCGCGCGTGGTCGCCCGGCCGGCGACGAGCGCCGTCCCACCGACCAGGACCAGGAGCGTCGCGACGCCCGTACCGGCGTCGAGCGCGAACGCGCGGCCGAAGGACCAGCGGTCCTGCAGGATCGGTGCCACCCCGCCGAAGGTGCCGGCGGGGAAGGTGGCGACCACCGTGAGGCCGTCGCCCGGCTCGACCAGGTCCTGGCCGAACACCGCCGTCGTGCCGTCCGCGTCGGCCCGCGTGCACGGCTCCGTGGAGCGGCTGGGCCCGGTGGCGCAGTCCGCGGTGACGACGTCGCTCGGACCCGTGACCGCGACCGTGACGTCCTCGACCGGGATCTCCCAGCCGCCGAAGACGTTGAGGTGCAACTCGTCGTCGCCACCCGTGAGGTCGGCGGAGTTGATCCAGCCCTCGACCTCGTACGTCAGGCGGTAGCGGTGCAGCCCCGTGATCTCCTCGTCCTCGTCGCCGACCCGGACGACGAGGAGCGGGCCGTCCTCCTCGACGTCGACGTCGTCGGGCGCACCCGAGGGAGACTCCGCCTCGATGCCGGTGATCCGGTAGACGCGATCCTGCTCGTCGTCCCACCGCTGCTTGACGAGCCATGTGAGGTACGGGCCGTGGTTGGCCGTCGTGCCGAAGTCGACCTCGAGGTCGAGCACGACATCGGCCGAGCCGTCCCGGTCGAGCGTGACGTCCATGGCGTAGCGCGTGACGACGTCCTCGGGGTCGTTGCCGGACTCGTCGTCGGCGACTGCCGGTGCCGCGGCGCCGAGCTGCACGCCGACCGCCGCGAGCACCGCGACGCCCACGAGGGCCGAGGAACGTGTCCGCCAGCGGGCGGCGCCGCGCGCTCGTGCCATCAGCCGTGCTTGCGCAGGCTCATCGCCGCCAAGGCCTCACGGTTCTCCTGGCGCTCACGCAGCGCGTGGCGCTTGTCGTACTCCTTCTTGCCGCGCGCGAGCGCGATCTCGACCTTGGCTCGCCCGTCGACGAAGTACAGGGCGAGGGGGACGATCGTGTGCCCCTTGCCCTGGCTCTCGCGCTCGAGCTCCTCGATCTCGCGCCGGTGCAGGAGGAGCTTGCGCTTGCGGCGAGGCGCGTGGTTGGTCCACGTCCCCTCCGTGTACTCGGGGATGTGGACGCCCTCGAGCCACGCCTCGCCACGCTCGACGCTCGCGAACCCGTCCACCAGCGACGCCCGGCCGGCGCGCAGCGCCTTGACCTCGGTCCCGGTCAGCACGAGGCCGGCCTCGAAGGTGTCGTCGATGTGGTAGTCGTGCCGCGCCTTCTTGTTCGACGCGACGAGCTTGCGTCCCGTCTCCTTGGCCATGGTCACAGGCTAGGGGATGGGCCCGACACGGGCCGCCGGAAAACCCTCAGCCGTTGATCAGCGGGCGCGGGTCACGCGTGTTGCCGTTGACGTAGACCTCGAAGTGCAGGTGGCAGCCGCCCGAGGTGCCCGTGTTCCCTGCGTAGCCGATGAGCTGGCCCTGGGAGACCTGCTGGCCCCCCGAGACGGCGAAGCTCGTCATGTGGTTGTAGCTCGACATGAGCGACTGACCCTGCCAGTAGCCGTGATTGATCATCACCTGGTTGCCGAAGCCGCTGCGTGCCCGCGCCCACTCGACCGTGCCGCTCGCGCCCGCGTAGAGCGGGGTGCCGCACCACGTGCGCAGATCGGTCCCGGCGTGCAGGCGGTAGTAGCCGAGGAGCGGGTGCAGGCGCATCCCGTAGTCGGACGTCACGTACATCGGGTTGACCGAGCTCGGGTTGATGAACGGCCGGCTCGCGCTCGAGCCGCCCGAGGGCGGCGGTGGTGCGGGCTTGCCCGCTGCGGCCGCCGCTGCCGCTGCCGCGGCGGCGTCGGCGCGCCGCCGCTCCTCCTGCGCCGCGACGATGGCCTGCAGCTCCGCGGCCAGCGCGGCCTGCTGGTTGGCGAGCTCGCGCTCCTGCGCCTCCATGGTCGCCTTGGCGGACTCGATCTGCGCGGTCTTGGCCGCCGCCTCCGCCTGGAGGTCCTCGAGCTCGAGCTTGCGCGCCTCGGCGGCCGCGCGCGCGGCCTCGGCCTCGACGACCTTGGCGTCCGCCTCGGCCTTGAGGCCGGTGATCTCCTCGCGGACCGCCGTGAGGCGCACCTGGCGGTTCCGGTTGACCCCGTTGATCTGCTCGAGCTCGCGCAGCGCCTGGGTCTGGGTCCGCAGCGCCGTCGAGGCGAGCGCGGACTGCTCGACGAACTCCTCGGTGCTCGTCGCGTCCAGCACGGCCGACAACGACGACTGGGCCATGTTGCCCTTGTACGCGTCGCGCGCCATCTGGCCGATGGCCACGCGCGTGTCGTCGGCGCGGGCCGTGTCCGTGTCGATCTGCGCGGTGATCGAGGACTCCTCCTGCTCGGCGACCACCAGGCGCTCCGCAATGATCTGCGCCTCGCGCTGCAGCCGCGCGAGCGTCTCCTCCGCGAGGGCCAGCTGCTCCTGCGCCACGGGGATCTGCGCCTCGATGCCCTGGAGCTCGGCGTAGGCCTGCACGAGGGCGGCGTCGGTGTGCTCGAGCTCGGCCTGCAGCGCCTCCATCGCAGCGTCGGTCGCGGCCTGGCGCGCCTGCGTCTGCGCGCGCCGGTCGTCGTACTCGTCCGCGGCGGCGGGCAGCACGGCACCGGAGGCCAGCACGGCGACCAGGAGCGCGCCGAAGGCGCGGCGCGTGCGGCGGCGCGCGGGGGCGAGGGTGGCGGGGGGCATCGGCGTCACACCTTCGTGTATCGGCTCAGAGTGACGACGCTTGACACCGCGGCGAGCCCGATCGCGACGACGAGCAGCAGCGGGGCGATCGTCCAGACGGCGTCGGTGCCGATGTACTGCACGAACTGGACCTGCGTCGCGAGCCAGTCCTCGATGAGGTAGCGGACCCCGAACCAGAGCCCTGCCACGGACAGCGCCGCGCCGATCGTCGCGGCGATGGCGCCCTCGAGCATGAACGGCAGCTGGATGAACAGGTTCGAGGCGCCGACGAGCCGCATGATCCCGGTCTCCCGACGCCGGCTCATGGCCGAGAGCCGAATCGTCGTCGTGATGAGCAGGACGGCGGCCAGGAGCATGACGGCCGCGAGGCCCGCCGCGACGAGGCTGGAGCGGTTGAGGACGAGGATCAGCGGCTCGATGACCTGCCGCTGGTCGCGGACCTCCTCGACGCCGGCCACGCCCGTGAACGCGTCGGAGACGACCTGGTACTGCTCCGGGTCGACCAGCGCCACGCGGAACGACCCCTGGAGCTGGTCGGCCGTCACGCCCTGGGCCCACCACTCGTCGGCGAACCGCTCCTGGAAGGCCTCGTACGCGTCCTCCTTCGACTCGTAGTAGACCGCCTCGACGTACGGCTCGAGCGCCTCGGCCTCGAGCTGGTCGCGCAGGGCCTGCGTCTGCTCCGCGGTCACCTCGCCGCCCGCGCAGGTCGGGGCGTCGGAGTCGCTGGGGCACAGGAAGATCGAGACCTCGACCTTGTCGTACCAGTCGTCCTTCATCTCGTTGATCTGGAGCTGGAGGAGGCCGGCCGCGCCGACGAAGGTCAGCGACACGAACGTCACGAGGACGACGGAGATCGTCATGGAGAGGTTCCGGCGCAGGCCGAGACCGATCTCCGAGAGGATGAACTGGAGTCTCATGATGTCCTCAGCGGGTGGATCCGTAGACGCCGCGCGACTGGTCGCGGACGAGCTGCCCGTTGTCCAGCTCGATCACGCGCTTGCGCATCTGGTCCACGATCTCGTCGTCGTGCGTGGCCATGACCACGGTGGTCCCGGTCCGGTTGATCCGGTCGAGCAGGCGCATGATGCCGACCGACGTCGTCGGGTCGAGGTTTCCCGTGGGCTCGTCGCACAGCAGGATCGACGGACGGTTGACGAAGGCCCGCGCGATGGCGACGCGTTGCTGCTCGCCGCCCGAGAGCTCGTGCGGGCGCCGCTTCTCCTTGCCGCCGAGCCCGACCAGCTCGAGCGTGTCCGGCACGGTGGTCATGATGTGGTGGCGCGGCTTGCCGATGACCTGCAGCGCGAAGGCGACGTTCTCGAAGACCGTCTTGTTCGGCAGCAGCCGGAAGTCCTGGAACACCGCGCCGATCTGGCGGCGCAGGTGCGGGACCTTCCACGTCGAGAGGGTCGACAGGTCGCGGCCCGCGACGAAGACCTTGCCCGCGGTCGGCCGCTCCTCGCGCAGCACGAGGCGCAGGAACGTCGACTTGCCCGAGCCGGACGCGCCGACGAGGAAGACGAACTCGCCGCGTTCGACCTCGAGGTCGACGTCGTCCAGCGCGGGGCGGGCGCCGCGCGCGTAGACCTTGGTGACGTTCTCGAAGCGGATCACGCGGTCCTCGGGTGCTCGGGTTCAGGTCGTCGCCGCCGCCCGGGGAGCCGGGGTCACGCTGCCCCGCGGGCACCAGCGGTGCGCGACCACACTAAGCAGCGGTGTCCGCGCGTCCGGCCGGGACACGCCGCCCGACGGGGGAGGACCGAGCCCGTGCCGGGGCATCGTGCCCGTGCTGCGAGAATTCGCCCGGTCTATGGGGTCTTGTGCGGTTCCGCCGGGTCTGAGTCGAGTGCACACTGTGGTTGCGGTCGACCGGGCCCTCGCCCGGTCGCACAGACCTGCGTCGCCGGGAGGGTCCCCCATGGCCGAACCCCTGCCCGCGTTCGTCGGGCGTGTCGACCTCCTCGACCGCGCCCGGCTGGCCCTGTCCGACCCGCACTCGCACGGGATCGTGATCCACGGTGCGCCCGGCGTCGGGACCACGGCATTCGTCCACCAGCTCGAGGCGGGTCTGGACCCCCGCGTCGCGGTGCGGCACACCCACAGCTCGGTCGGCTCAGGAGGCGTGCCGTACGGCGCGGTGATGCCCCTGCTGCGCGACGGTGCCATCGATGCGGTCGAGCACCCCCTGCGTGCCCTGCGCTCCGCGGTCGACCACCTCGTCGCCCAGGGCGCCCACTCGGTGGTCCTGGTGGTCCACGGCGCCCGGCACGTGGACGCATGGAGCGCCCTCGTGCTGTCCACCCTCGCCTCGGTGCCGGACTGCTCCCTCGTGCTCGTCGCGGACTCGCTCCGCACGCTTCCGCGTGACATCGCGGTCCTCGTGCGCGAGGGCGCCATGACCGCCCTCGACATCCCGCCGCTCACGCTGGAGGAGACGGCTCAGCTCCTGGCCGGGCGCTGGGGCCACGCGCCGACGCGTCTGGTCGAGCGCCTGTGGCGAGCCAGCCGGGGGAACGTGCGCTCGCTCGTCGCCCTGGTCGAGCACGTCGACGACGTCGGCCCGGGGGCGCTGCTCGACGTCGACCGCTGGCCCGGGCGCGCCGGCCTCGACACGGCGTTGCCGACCGCGTACGCCGCGCTCACGCCCTCCGACCGCCGGCTGCTCGAGGTCCTCGCCCTCGCCGGAGGGCTCTCGCTGCCCCACGCGGCGCGGGTGGGGGGCCCCGACTCCGTGGACGCGCTCCTCAGCGGCGGCCTGGCAGGCGTCACTGCGCCGCCGCGGCCGACGGTGCGGGTCTGCACCGACGTCGTCGCGGCAGCGGTGCGGCACCAGGTGGGCGCGGGGAGGCGGGTGCAGCTCCTGCACGCGACGTTCCCGAACGGCGAGCCGGAGGACGAGGACCTCGTGCTGCGGTACGCCCGGTGGGCCGCCGACGGCGGCGTCGGTGTGTCGCCCGGCACGGCCTCGCGGGCCGCCCGGCTCGCCCTCGAGGCCGGTGACGCCCCGACGGCGCTGCTCGTGCTCGACGCCGTCCCGCAGGCCGACCGGTCGCCGGCGCACGGCGTCCTCACCGGCCTGGCGCTGCTGCTCGCGGGAGAAGGACGGGGCGGGCTGGACGCGCTCCTGTCGCTGCCCCGGCTGCTGCCCGACGACGACGAGGCGGCCGCGCAGGTCGCCTGGGGCCTGGGCGCGTGCCCCGACCTGACGCTGCCGCACGATGCCGGGCGCTGGGGCACCGCGGGGCGGCTGCTGCTCGACCTCGCGCCGACGGCGTGGCGGTCGTGGCTGCCCGCGAGCCGGGCCGCCGTCGCCGCCGTGGCCGACCTGGCCGCCGGGGGAGCCCTGCCCGCGCTGGAGCCGTTGCGCGCGGAGGCGGTACGCCTCGCCGACCTGGCCGGCGCCGACGACGTCGACCGCGCGGCCTGGCACGCCGCGGTCCGCTGGCGGCTCGCCGAGGCGATCGCCCTCACGGAGGGGCGACCCCCGGCGGGGCCGGGGAGCGGGACGGTCGTGGAGGGCGCCCCACCCGGCGGCGGGGGCGACGGGCTCGACGCGCGCACCCACGGGCGCCTGTCCGCGGTGCTCGTCGACTACCTCACGGGACGGGACCTCGTCGTCGTGCCCCCGGGTGCGGCGGACGGCGAGCCGGGCGTGACGGCGCTGGACGACCTGTGCGCCGGCCTCCACGCCCTGCGGGCGGGGGCCCTCGGCGAGGCGCGCGCCGCCCTGGAGGCCGTGCTCACCGTGCCTGTGGCGCTGGATGCCGCCGGCGCGCGCACCGTCGCGCACGCTGCCGCGGCCCTCGCGGCCGCCGAGGACGGCGACCGGTCCGCCGCCCGGGAGCACCTCGCCCGGGTGACGGGCTCCGGGCGCTGGCTGCCCGCGCGCGTCGCCACGCTGCTCGCCACCTCCGCCGAGCTGGCGCTCGGGGAGCCGGGTGCCGCGACCCGGCTGGTGGACGAGGGGCGGCACGACGCCGCCGCGGGCCGTCCGCTGATGGCGGCTCGCTTCTTCCTCGTGCCGGCGCTGGCCGGCGACCGCGAGGCGGCCGACCTCCTCGGCATGACGGCGGGGCACATCGACGGCCCGCTCGCGCGGTGGGGCTGGGCCCTCGCGGTCGGCCTGGCCGGCGACGACGCCGCCCCGCTGCTCGCGGCCGCGGCGGACGCCGAGGAGTGCGGACGGCGGGGTGTCGCGCGGAGCGTCGCGGCCCTGGCCCTCGCGGCCGCCGTGCGCCGTGACGACACGGAGCTGGCGCGGGAAGCCCGCGCGGTGCAGGCGCGCATCGGGGCGCGCAGCCGGCGCGCCGGCCTCTCCGGAGCTCACCACCTGACGGTCAGGGAGTCGCAGATCGCCGCCCTGGTCACCCAGGGGCTCGACAACCACGAGGTGGCGAGGGCGCTGCACCTCTCGGTTCGCACGGTCGAGGGCCACGTCTCGCGCATCTACGCCAAGCTCGGCGTCGCGAGCCGGTCCGAGCTCGCCGCCCTCCTCGGCTGACACGCAGGCCGCGCCCGGCCCACCTCACCCGTTCGGGCTAACGGGTGCGTGCGATCCCGGCTCGACGCGGTGGGAACACAGGTGTGACGGCGATGAAACAGGTGTAGTGCCCCATATCGGACAGAACGCCACGCCCCCTAACGTCGGAGCACGACGTCATGCAGGTCGACGCGGACCGACGTACCGCCCCCGACGGGAGGACAGACCCCATGCCGCTCGACTCCTTCTTCACCGATCTGAGGATCGGTGAGATCTCCGCCGAACAGCTCTGGGCTGCGTTCCCGCTCGCCGCTGCCGGCATCGTCGTGTGGAGCCTGTGGCTCTACCGCGTGATCCTGTCGCGCCGTGCCAGCCCGGTCGTCAACGACTTCCGCACCACGACCTCGGTCGTCGTCCCGTCCTTCCACGAGGACCCGGACATCCTCATGCGCTGCTTGCACAGCTGGCTGTCGCAGGAGCCCACCGAGGTCATCATCGTGCTCGACCTCGCCGACACCGAGGCGCAGCAGCGGATCGTGGCGCTCGGGGACCCCCGGGTCCGCGCCGTGATGTTCCGGCACGCAGGCAAGCGGTCGGCCCTCGGCGTCGGGATGCGTCTGGCCACCAGCGAGCTGCTCGTCCTCGTGGACTCGGACACCTCATGGCGCCCCGGCCTGCTCGAGGCCGTCCAGATGCCGTTCGTGGACCCCGGCGTGGGCGGGGTCAGCACCCAGCAGAACGTCTACGAGCGCGGCTCGAGCGTGTGGCGCCGCATCGCCGACTGGCTGGTCGACCTGCGCTACTACGACTACGTCCCGGCGATGGGCGCCGCCGGCGCCGTCGCCTGCCTGTCCGGGCGCACGGCGGCCTACCGCCGCGCGGCCGTCGAGCCCGTGATCGCGAACCTCGAGGACGAGTTCTTCCTCGGCCGACGGTGCATCGCCGGTGACGACGGGCGCCTGACGTGGCTCGTCCTGGCGTCCGGGTACACGACGGTGCACCAGTCGACAGCACGGGCGCTGTCCATGTTCCCCGCGTCGTTCCGGGCCTTCGTCAAGCAGCGCGTCCGGTGGAGCCGGAACTCCTACCGCTGCTACCTGACGGCGATCTACAAGGGGTGGTTGTGGCAGGTGCCGTTCGTCACGAAGATCACCGTGCTGCAGATCCTCCTCACCCCGGTCACGATGGGCCTGACGCTCGGCTACCTGGTCTTCGCCCGCCTCGAGGCGACGCCCGTGAGCATCGCTCTCGCCGTGGGCTGGGTGCTGCTCGGCCGCGGTATCCGCGGCTGGTCGCACCTGAGGAAGCACCCCGGGGAGATCCTCCTGCTGCCGCTCCTCGCGCTGATCGTGATCATGGTGGCGTTGCCGATCAAGCTCTACGCCTTCGTCACCATGAACAAGCAGGGCTGGCTGACCCGGCACGCCGACCAGATGGGCGGCGACGGCCAGACGGCGAGCACGATGCGCCGCGAGGCGTCCGTCCTGCAGGCCCCCGCCGTTCCCGTGACGGCTCGCGAGGCGGAGAAGGTCCCCGCATGAGCCGCCGCCGCGTGCCCCGGCCCTCGTCACGACCCGCCTGTCGCGCCGCGACCGTCGTCGCGCTCGCCGTCGCGCTCGCCTGCACCGCCGCGCCGGCCTCCGCGAGCGAGAGCGCGGACCCGGGGGGCGGCGGGTCGCCGGCGGCCGAGGAGTCCGCCCGCGAGGCCGCGACCGACCGCGCCGCGGCGGACGACGACGCCGCGACGGTCCTCGGCTCTGCCTACCCCGGCAACCCGGTGACGGAGCCTTCGCTGGTCGCTGACGAGGAGGACCGGTTGGCGGACGTCCAGACGGTCGGCCGGATGATCCAGTGGGGCAAGCTCCCGGTGTTCGGCGCGTACCGCCTCAGCACCGGCTCGGCCTACACGCTCGTGCTCACCCGGCGCAGCGAGCCGTACACGCTGTCCGACCTCCTGGAGCTCGCACCCCAGACGTTCGTCCGTGAACCGGACGGCGCCTACCTGCTCTCGGAGAACATCGTCGTGCAGCCCGGAGCCCGGCTCGTGATGAGCAACACGGGGCCGCTGACCATCCGGATGGCGAGCGACACGGACCGCTTCGTCTCGATCGTGAACATGGGCGGCGAGCTCGAGATCGTCGGCACGGCCGCGTCCCCCGTCACGCTGACGAGCTGGAACCGCGACTCCGGGACCGAGGACGAGACCACGCAGGACGGCCGCGCGTACGTGCGCTCCGTCGGCGGCAAGGTGACCCTCGAGGGCACCACCTTCAGCCACCTCGGGTTCTGGAGCGGTCGCACGGGCGGGGTCGCCCTGACGGGCGTCGACCGTCCCAGCGAGGGCGCGCTGGAGGAGTACGGACGTGACCTCGGTGACGCGGTCGCCTCCAACAACGCCGCCAGCGGCCTCGACGTCCCCTTCGGGACGGTGCCGGACGCCAACCCGACGGTGGTGGACCCGACCGTGGTGGACCCGGCCGTGGTGGACCCGACCGTGGTGGACCCGGCCGTGCCGCGCGGCGAGGTGCTCCAGGACGCCACCGCCGGGTCCCCGGTCGAGGGCCTGCTGCCCGCGGGCACCTTGCCGGTGCCGTACACGGACGACGAGGACCCGGAGTACAGCTACGTCTCCGCGAAGGTGGAGGACGTGACCTTCGACGGGAACGCCTTCGGCCTCTTCATCTCGAGCGCCAACGGCGTCGACATCTCCGGCTCGACCATCACCGGGAGCCTCGTGGACGGCCTGACGATGCACCGGTACGTGGTCAACGCGGCCGTCACCGACACGGTCTCGGAGGACAACGCCGGCCACGGGTTCGTGCTCGCCCGCGCGACCACCGGCATCGTGCTGAGCGAGGTCTCCGCGCGCCGCAACAGCGGCAGTGGGATCGTCATCCGCGGCAGCGCCCTGGCGAACGGGCCGAGCGCGACCGGGATGCCGGTGGGCGACTACGGCAACAACTCCGTGAGCAACAGCAGCGCCGACGAGAACGCCCGGTACGGGATCGAGATCATCGGCGGCCGGAACATCAGCCTGAACTCCAACGACGTGACGGCGAACGACATGGGGATCGTCGTCCGCGAGGGCGCCTCCGACATCACGCTCGTCGGCAACCACTTCGAGGACAACGTCCGGCACGCCGTGGCCCTGCGTGACGCTGCCACGGACGTCGAGATTACCGGCAACATCATCTCGGACAGCCCGACCGGGGTGTACGTCCGGGACTCCTCCGCCACCGTCGTGCGGAACACCTTGGACGGTCTGACGAACCACGCCGTGACCGCCATCGGCCTCACACCGGGGACGCTCGTCGAGGCGAACACCGTCTCGGGGCGTGGCCCCAGCGCGGTGGACGTCAAGCGCGCCGAGGGTGCGACCGTGGGCGAGAACGACCTGTCCGACTGGGAGAGCACGAAGCCCTTCTGGACCGCCGTGCGCAACACGCTGCAGCCGCTGACCCTCATGTGGCTCGCGCTGGGGCTCATCGTCATCAGCACCGCGGTCAAGGGGGCTCGCCAACGGCGCGAACGGCGCCACCCCTACCAGGAGCAGGCCAAGATGGCCGACCTCGTCGAGGCACCCGTGGACCTCGGCAGGGCCGAGGACCCGCCGGGCGACGGCGGGAAGCACGCGCGCGGCGGGCGCGAGCTCGTCGATGCCGAGCGGGGCGGACAGTGACCCGGGGCCGCGCGCTGCGGCTGCTCGCGGGGTCGCTCGTGGTCCTGGCAGCGGGCTGCACCTCCCCGGCACCCGAGCCGCCGCCGTCGGACGACGCACGTCCGGAGGCGACGTCGGCGCCGATCGAGCCGGAGGAGAGCCCCGGCGGTGCGCCGGTGCTGGGCGAGGAGGGCGAGCCGGTCTCGCCGTCGCCCGAGCCCAGCGACGACGAGGATGACGAGGACGGCGACCGGGGTCGCCGCCGCGGCCCCGAGCTGCTCTCCGAGCCCTCCCCGTTCCCGGAGTGGATGACGAGGCCGAGCCCCGACGACGGGCTGTGCCCGACGCCGACGGTCCGGGTCTCGGACGCGGACGAGCTGCAGGACGCTCTGGACGACGCGGGCCCCGGCACCGTCATCGGTCTGGCGCCCGGCGTCTACATCGGCAAGTTCGTCACGACGGCGTCCGGCACCGCCGACGCGCCGGCGCGTCTGTGCGGGGAGGCGGACGCCGTCCTCGACGGCGACAACCAGCGCGGCGGGTACGTCCTTCACCTGGACGGTGCGCAGCACTGGGTGCTCAGCGGTTTCACCGTGCGCAACGGCCAGAAGGGCGTGATGGCGGACGGCACGACCGGGACCACCATCAGTGGGCTCACCGTCTACGGCATCGGTGACGAGGGGATCCACCTGCGGGCCCACAGCACGGACAACCTGGTCGCGCACAACACGATCAGCGACACCGGTCGGCGCCGGGAGAAGTTCGGCGAAGGCGTCTACGTGGGCACCGCGAACAGCAACTGGTGCCGGATCACCGACTGCGACCCGGACCTGAGCGACCGCAACCAGGTCATCGGCAACGCGGTCTACGCCGGCACGAGCGAGAGCGTCGACATCAAGGAGGGCACGAGCGACGGGCTCGTCGAGGGCAACCAGTTCGACGGCTCGACCATCACCGGCGCGGACTCGTGGGTCGACGTCAAGGGCAACGACTGGACGATCCGGGACAACGTGGGTCACGGGACCCCGATGGACGGCTTCCAGACGCACGACGTCTACGAGGGTTGGGGCGAGCAGAACGAGTTCCTCGACAACGAGGGCTCCCTGGACGACCCGGAGGGCTTCCTGGTCGCGATGCGCCCGGCGAACGACAACGTCGCCCGCTGCTCCAACCGGTTGCTCGGCGACATCGGAGAGCTCTCGAACGAGCGATGCGTATGACGCCCCACGCCTGCTGAGCGCCGTCGGGCCCTACCGACAACCGCTGCTCCACCCACGACCAGCACCACGCCACCGGACCCACACACCACCGGACCCCACACACCACCGGACCCCACACACCACCAGCAACCGTCGGCGACGCCGCACGGCGGGTCCGCCACACCCTCAGGAGGATCCATGAGCACGATCGCCACCCCTGCCGGGCAGCCGGCCGTCGTCCTGCATCCCCGCCTCACCGTCATCGGCACCGGCTACCTGGGCGCGACCCATGCCGTCTGCATGGCGGCCGTCGGGTACGACGTCCTGGGCGTCGACGTCGACCCCCGCAAGATCGAGGCGCTCAACAACGGTGAGGTCCCCTTCTTCGAGCCCGGGCTGCCGGAGCTGCTGAAGGACGCGCTCGCCAGCGGCCGCCTGCGCTTCACGCAGGACTTCGCCGAGGCCGCCGAGTTCGGTGACGTCCACTTCATCTGCGTCGGCACCCCGCAGGCGAAGGGCTCACCGGCCGCGGACCTGTCCTACGTCCACGCCGCCGTCGAGTCCCTCGCGGTGAACCTGCGCCGCCGGGCGCTCGTCGTCGGCAAGTCGACGGTGCCGATCGGCACCGCCGCCCAGCTGCGCGACCGCATCCATGCCGTCGCCCCCGCCGGCACCGCCGTCGAGCTGGCGTGGAACCCGGAGTTCCTGCGCGAGGGGTACGCCGTCGCGGACACCCTGCAGCCGGACCGCATGGTCTTCGGCGTGGAGTCCCCGTGGGCCGCGGCCCAGCTCGCCGCGGCCTTCGCGCCCGTGGTCGACCGGGGCACGCCCGTCGTGCAGTGCGATCTCGCCACGGCGGAGCTCGTCAAGGTCGCGGCGAACTCGTTCCTCGCCACGAAGATCTCCTACATCAACGCCATGGCGGAGGTCTGCGAGGTCACCGGGGCCGACGTCAACCTCCTGGCCCGGGCGCTGTCCTACGACGAGCGCATCGGCGGCCGCTTCCTCAAGCCCGGGCTGGGCTTCGGTGGCGGCTGCCTGCCCAAGGACATCCGTGCCTTCGCCGCCCGGGCCGCGGAGCTCGGGGTCGGTCAGGCGGTGTCCTTCCTGCACGAGGTCGACGCCATCAACGTCCGTCGACGTCGGCGCACGGTCGACCTGGTCCGCGAGATCTCCGGCGGAAGCCTCACCGGGGTGAAGGTCGCCGCGCTCGGGGCGGCCTTCAAGCCCAACTCCGACGACATCCGTGACGCCCCGGCCCTGGACGTCGCGCGAATGCTGCACCAGGAGGGTGCCGCGGTCCGGGTGTACGACCCGCAGGCGATGGCCAACGCCCGCCGTGCCTATCCGGATCTCAGCTACGCGGACTCGCTGCCGGCGGCCGTGCAGGGCGCCGACGTGGTGGTGCTCCTCACCGAGTGGGAGCAGTTCCGCCACGCCGACCCGGAGATGATGGGCTGGCTCGTCGCGCAGCGGCGGGTCGTCGACGGGCGTCACGCGCTCGACGCCGATGCCTACCGCGCCGCCGGATGGGAGTACCGGGCGCTCGGCCGGCCGGCCACACCGGCCACCGTGGAGCTGGCGACGGCGGCGGCCGACAGCCTCGACCTGTCGAGCCGGATGGACCTCGCTGCGCAGCTGCTGCGGCGACCTGCGGTCGACGCCCTCCGTTGAGCGACCAGGGGCCCGGGTCCGGGCCGGGGCGCCGCACGCGCGGCGTCCGAGGCGGTGGTGGCACGCAGGCCGGTGCCACCACCGCCGTGGCGCTCGTCCTGATCCTCCTCGCCGCCTGCGGCCGACCCGCCGAGCCCGTCCCGACGGCGTCCGACCGGCCGCCCGCGTTGGTCGCCGGGCGCGGTTCGACCCCCACCGGCGTCGATCCTGTCGACATCCCTGGCGCGCCGGTCTTCGCCGACCCGCCACCGGAGGCGTCGGCGCACGGACCCTCCGGGGCCCCGTCGTCCCAGCTCGACGCCCTCCTGCCCACGGGGGACGAGGTCGCGGCGTGGTCGGCGGCCGAGCTGATCGCCTGGGCGGGCCAGCTGGAGGGTGTCACGCTGCCGGCCGCAGGGACATGGCGCTCGCTGACCGTCGGCCTGTTCTTCGCGGCGGACGGCAGCGAGCGGCTCGACCGCATCGAGACGGACCTGAAGGTGGCGACGCCGGAGGCGGTGGACGCCCTCGTCGCCCAGCAGGTGGCGAGCCCGCCGCGCGGCTCGACCGTGCTCGACGTGATCGAGGGCACCGATGAGGACGACGGCCGCCGGACGGTCACGCTCGTCCTGGGGGCGGCGGGCAGCTCGGCGGCCTCCGTCGACGTCGTCGCCGAAGCCGACGGCAGCATGCTCCACGTCCAGGACCTACCCCGCCGTGACGCCGCACGCCCTGACCTGTCCGAGGAGCGGGTCCGCGCCCTCGTCTCGCGCCTGACCGAGGGCGCTCGCCCGCAGGACTGGCAGCTCAGGTTCGCGCGGCTCACGCTCGTCCGTGACCAGCCGCCGATGGTCATGGTCGCGTGGTCGGCGCCGGGACAGGACGTGCCCCGGGCCGTCACGGCCGCGCAGGCGACGTTCGGCCACCTGACGTTCGAACCCGTCCAGGTGAACCAGTACCGGATGACCTCCGACTTCGAGTACCCCGGGGCGGCGACGAGCGGCATGCTCTCGGCCAGCACCGAGAGCGACGGCACCACGCGGGTCGAGCTGGAGGCGCGCGGGTGAGCCCGTGGCCCGCGGGGGTGCCGACAGGCGCTGTCCGATCCTCGCGCGCGGCGCGAACCCCGCGTCAGGCGTCGGCACCGCCGCTGCGCCGCCACCGGATGCCGGCCTCGATGAAGTCGTCGATGTCGCCGTCGAACACCGCGGAGGGGTTGCCGACCTCGTGCTCGGTCCGCAGGTCCTTGACCATCTGGTACGGCTGCAGGACGTAGGAGCGCATCTGGTCGCCCCAGCTCGCCTTGATGTCGCCCGCGAGCTCCTTCTGGGTGGCCTTCTCCTGCGCCTGGCGCAGGAGGAGCAGGCGCGACTGGAGCACGCGCAGCGCGGCGGCCCGGTTCTGGATCTGGCTCTTCTCGTTCTGCATCGACACCACGGTGCCGGTGGGCAGGTGGGTCAGGCGCACGGCGGAGTCCGTCGTGTTGACCGACTGCCCACCCGGCCCGGACGAGCGGAACACGTCGACCTTGAGCTCGTTCTCGGGGATGTCGATGTGGTCGGTCTGCTCGATGAGCGGGACCACCTCGACCGCGGCGAACGACGTCTGGCGGCGCCCCTGGTTGTCGAACGGGGAGATGCGCACGAGGCGGTGCGTCCCGGCCTCGACCGACAGGTTGCCGAACGCGTAGGGCACCTTGACCTCGAAGGTCGCGGACTTCAGGCCGGCCTCCTCGGCGTAGGACGTGTCGAGCACAGCGGTCGGGTACCCGTGGCGCTCGGCCCAGCGCAGGTACATGCGCAGCAGCATCTCGGCGAAGTCGGCGGCGTCGACGCCGCCGGCTCCCGCGCGGATGGTCACGACGGCCTCGCGCGAGTCGTACTCGCCGTTGAGGAGGGTGCGCACCTCGAGCGCACCGAGGTCCCGGCGCAGGCCGGCCAGCTCGGACTCGGCGTCGGCGAGCGTGTCGGCGTCGTCCTCCTCCTGCGCCATCTCCACGAGCGTCTCGAGGTCCTCGAGGCGCTGCTCGAGCTCCGCGATGCGGTCGAGCTCCGACTGCGCGTGCGAGAGGGCGGACGTGACCTTCTGGGCGGCGTCGGCGTCGTCCCACAGGTCCGGCGCGGACGCCTTCTCCGACAGGTCGGCGATGCGGGCGCGCAGGCGCTCGGGGTCGGTCACGGCGCGGATGGTGCCGAGCGTCGAGCGCAGGGCGGCGATCTCGGAGGTGAAGTCGGTGGCTGCCACGACCGTCCAGGCTAGTCGAGCGCGGGAGCGGCGCGATGCGGACGCCCGACCCTAGGATCCTCGGCGGGCGACGAAGCCCCGGCCACGCGGCCGCCCCCGAGCCGAAGACGAGCGAGATGACTGCCTCCACCCACGTCCCCGGGACGGTCGTGCCCGCCACCGAGCCGCTGCACGACGGCTGGTCCCTGCAGGCCGTCGGCGGCCCCGTGCCCGCCGAGCTGCGCGACAGGTCCGTGCCCGCCACGGTCCCGGGCAGCGCGCACACCGACCTCCTCGCCGCCGGGCTCATCCCCGACCCGTACCTGGACCGCAACGAGAGCGCGCTCGTCTGGGCGCACCGCACCGACTGGCGCTACACGACGGCGTTCGCGGCCACGGCGCCGGCGGACGACGAGCGCGTCGACCTGGTCGCCCACGGGCTCGACACGGTCGCGACCGTGGAGCTCAACGGCACCGAGGTCGCCCGCACCGCCAACATGCACCGCAGCTACCGCGTGGACGTGCGCTCGCTGCTGGCCGACGGCGAGAACGCGCTCACCGTGTCCTTCCGCTCCGCGCTCGAGCACGCCGAGGAGGTCGAGCGGCAGCTCGGACGCCGCGACCACGTGTACGACCACCCGTTCAACATGGTCCGCAAGATGGCGTGCTCCTTCGGCTGGGACTGGGGCCCGGACCTGCAGACGGCCGGCATCTGGCGGCCGATCGGGCTCGAGCGGTGGCGCGTGGCGCGCCTCGCGCAGGTCCGCCCGCTCGTCACCGTCGACGGCGCCACGGGCCGCGTGGTCGTGTACGCCACCGTCGAGCGCTCGGGCCTGGGCGACGACGACGTCGACCTCGTCCTGAGCGCCGAGGTCGCCGGGCAGCGCGCGGAGGTCGTCGTGCCCGCGGGGAGCACGGACGGCGTCGTCGAGCTCACGGTGCCCGACGTGGACCTGTGGTGGCCGCGGGGCTACGGGCAGCAGCCGCTGCACGACCTCGTGGTCGAGGTGGCGCGCCCGGGTGGCGAGGTGCTGGCGCGCGTGGAGCGGCGCATCGGCTTCCGCACGGTCGAGGTCGACCAGACGCCGGACGAGCACGGCACGCCCTTCACGCTCGTCGTCAACGGCCGGCCGGTCTTCGTCAAGGGCGCCAACTGGATTCCCGACGACCACTTCCTCACGCGCATCGACCGGGACCGGTACGCGCGGCGCATCGCCCAGGCGACGGACGCCAACATGAACCTGCTGCGCATCTGGGGCGGCGGGATCTACGAGGACCACGACTTCTACGAGCTGTGCGACGAGGCGGGCGTGCTCGTGTGGCAGGACTTCCTCTTCGCGTGCTCGTCGTACGCCGAGGAGGAGCCGATCCGCGGCGAGGTCGAGGCCGAGGCGCGCGAGAACGTCGTCCGCCTCATGCACCACCCGTCGCTCGTGATCTGGAACGGCGCCAACGAGAACGTCTGGGGCTACTGGGACTGGGGCTGGCCGGAGCAGCTCGAGGGCCGCACCTGGGGTCTCGGCTACTACGCGGACCTGTTCCCGGCCGTGCTGGCCGAGCTGGACCCGACGCGGCCGTACTCGCTCAACAGCCCGTTCACGCCGGGCTCGACCGACACCGGGACGCACCCCAACCACCCCGACCACGGCACGCACCACGAGTGGGAGTGCTGGAACCGGCGCGACTACGTCCACTACCGCGACGACGTGCCGCGGTTCTGCTCGGAGTTCGGCTGGCAGGGCCCGGCCACGTGGGCGACTCTCACCCGGTCCGTCCCCGCCGACGCGCTGAGCCAGGAGTCCGAGGCGTTCCTGCTCCACCAGAAGGCCGAGGACGGCAACGGCAAGCTGAACCGCGGCCTCGAGCCGCACCTGCCCGTCCCGGAGGACTTCGAGGACTGGCACTGGGCGACGTCGCTCAACCAGGCGCGTGCGGTCCGGTACGCCGTCGAGCACTACCGCTCGTGGTGGCCGCGCACGGCGGGCAGCGTCGTGTGGCAGCTCAACGACTGCTGGCCGGTCACGTCCTGGGCGGCCGTCGACGGCGACGAGCGGCCCAAGCCGCTCTGGTACGCGCTGCGGGCGGCGTACGCCGACCGCCTGCTCACGGTCCAGCCGCGGGACGGCCGGCTCGTGGTCGTGGCGGTCAACGACACGGACCAGCCGTGGGAGACGACGCTGAAGAGCGCGCGCACGACCTTCTCGGGGGAGGTGCTGGCGGCCGCCGACGGCCCCCTGGTCGTGGCTCCGCGCAGCGCCGTGGCGGTCGCGCTGCCCGACGACGTGCTCGCCGTCGGTGACGAGAGCCGCGAGCTGCTGGCCGTGCGCGCCACGCCGCAGGAGGCGCCGGCGGCGGGCCCGGCCGCTGCGGTCGTGGCGCAGGCGGTGCACACCTGGGCCGAGGACAAGGACCTGGCGCTGGACCCCGAGCCGGTCGAGGTCGCGGTGCAGCCGGGGCCGGGCGGGGCCACGGTGCGGGTGCGAGCGCGCTCGTTCGTCCGGGACCTCGCGCTCCTGGTGGACAAGGTCCACCCCGACGCGCGGGTCGACGACCAGCTCGTCACCCTGCTGGCGGGTCAGGAGGTCGTCCTGGGCGTGCGCGGTCCGGCCGACGCCGACTGGGCGCGCCTCGCGTCGCCGGAGGTCCTGCGGACCGCCAACGCGCTGGTCGGAGGCGCCCGCACGGTGTGAGGCGCGCGGGCGCCCTGCGTCCGGACGGGTGAGGCCGGTGGTCGCGCGACCACCGGCCTCACCCGCGTCTGAGCACGCGAGTTCGTCCCCAAGTCGATCGTAACCAAGTCGTGACCGGCGTCCCGTGTCGGGGCGAAGATGACCGCCGCTACATTGTGGGAACGCTCCAACGTGGGAGCGCACCCACAGCCTTCAAAGGGGATATGGCATGAAGTGGTCTCGATCCCGGCCGGCGAGCTTCCTCGCACTCGGCGCAGCATCCGCCCTCCTCCTCACCGCGTGCAGCGGCGGCGGCGAGGAGCCCGGCGAGGGTGGAGAGGGTGAGGGCGACTCGGACACGGTCGAGCTCTCCATCCACTTCTGGGGCGACATGGGCTTCGCCGACCTCGTCGACCAGTACGAGCAGGAGAACGAGGGCGTCACCGTCAACCTCGTCGAGGGCGAGTTCAACGCCCAGCACGAGGCGCTGCAGCAGCAGCTCATCGCGGGCTCCGGCGCCGCGGACATCGCCGCGATCGACGAGGGCTTCGTCGTCCAGTTCCGCGAGCAGGCCGACAAGTTCGTCAACCTCAACGACTTCGGCGCCGCCGACCTCGAGGACCGCTACCTGCCGTGGAAGTGGCAGCAGTCGCTCTCCCCGGACGGCGCGACCCAGATCGGCCTGGGCACGGACGTCGGCGGCCAGGCCATGTGCTACCGCCACGACCTGTTCGCGGCGGCCGGCCTCCCGTCGGACCGCGCCGAGGTCTCCGCGCTGTGGGACGACGAGGGCTGGGACGGCTTCATCGCCGCCGGCGAGACGTACGTCGCCAACTCGGGCAAGAAGTTCGTCGACAACGCCACCCAGGTGTTCAACCCGATCCTCGCCCAGCAGGAGAACAACTTCTTCTCCGAGGACGAGGAGCTCATGATGGAGCCCGGCCCGAAGGCGGCGTTCGAGCTCACCGAGGAGATCATCGACGCGGGCCTGTCGGCCAACATCGCGGCGTGGTCGGACGAGTGGAACGCGGGCTTCGCCAACGACGCGTTCGCCGTGCTCGGCTGCCCGGCCTGGATGACGGGCCACATCCGCAACCAGGCGCCGGACAAGGAGGGCCTGTGGGACATCGCGGCCATCCCCGGCGGCGGCGGCAACTGGGGCGGCTCGTTCCTCACGCTGCCCGCGCAGGGTGAGAACCACGAGGAGGCCTACAAGCTGATGACGTGGCTCCTCGAGCCCGAGCAGCAGATCGCCGTCTTCGAGCAGGTCGGCAACCTCCCGTCGCAGCCGGCGCTCTACGACGACCCGAAGATCCAGGAGCGTACGGACGAGTTCTTCAACGGCGCGCCGACCGGCCAGATCTTCTCGGCCACCGCGCTCGCGCTCGAGCCGCAGTACCTGGGCAAGCGCAACGGGCCCGTCCGCGTCGCCGTGGAGAACGTCCTGAACGACATCCAGGCGGGCAACATCCAGACCGGTGCCGAGGCGTGGGACCGGGCTGTCGCGGAGGCGGAGGCGGCCTCGCAGGGCTGAACCAGCCCGCGCGTCAGCGAACCTGCTGACCCGCAGCACGCTGGGCGGGGTGGGCGTCGAGCCCGCCCCGCCCAGCGCCGCGGCCGGTCCCGATCGGGGCCGCTCGCGTCCACAGTCCGCCAGCGCCGGTGCCTCGACCGGTCCCCTCAGGAGGTTCCATGTCCGCCACCAGTGGCGCAGGGGCGACGGCCGTCGCACCGCGCACCGGGAGCGAGAGCCGTAGCAGCCGTCCGGTGCAGCCGCCCCAGGAGGGCAGTTCCTGGCACCGCTTCTGGGGGAGGTTCGACCACAAGGTCGTGCCCTACCTGCTGATCTCGCCCTTCTTCATCCTCTTCGCCGTGTTCGGCCTCTTCCCGCTGCTCTACAACGGCGTGGTCGCGTTCCGGAACTGGAGCCTGATCGACCCGGCGAACGACGGCTGGGCCGGCTTCGCCAACTTCGAGCGCCTGATCGGCGACGAGAAGTTCTGGAACGCGCTCGGCAACACCTTCGGGATCTTCATCCTCTCGACCGTGCCGCAGCTGTTCCTCGCGCTCGTCATCGCGGCCCTGCTCAACCGCAAGCTGCGCGCCCAGTCGGTCTTCCGGGTCGGCATCCTGCTGCCCTACGTGACGCCGATCGTGGCCTCGACGCTGGTGTTCGCGTCGATCTTCGCCAAGGACCACGGCCTGGCGAACTGGTTCTTCGGCGTGCTCGGCGTCGAGAGCGAGCTCGGCGGCGGACAGGTGATCCAGGGCTTCGACTGGCGTTCCTCGAAGGCGACCTCCTGGGCCGCGATCGCCATCATGGTCAACTGGAAGTGGGTCGGCTACAACGCCCTGCTCTACCTGTCGGCGATGCAGTCCATCCCGAAGGACGTGTACGAGGCGGCCGCGCTCGACGGCGCCGGGGCCTGGAAGCAGCTGTGGCGCATCACCGTCCCCATGATCCGCCCGATGGTGCTGTTCACGGTCGTGCTGTCGACGATCGGCGGGCTCCAGCTCTTCACCGAGCCGATGCTCTTCGAGCAGAACGCACAGGCCGCGACCGGCGGCACGCGCGGCCAGTGGCAGACCGTCGCCCAGCTCATCTACTACACCGGCTGGAAGCAGCTGAACCTCGGCTACGCCGCCGCGATGTCGTGGGGCCTGTTCCTCATCATCATCGTCATCGCCGGCCTCAACGCCCTCCTCACGAACCGCCTCGGAGGCAAGCGATGACCGCCACCGGACCGTCGACCCTCGGGGTCCGCACCGTCGGGGCCGTCGGCCCCACGACCGTCGCCGGCACGCCCGCGCCGACGCGT
Source organism: Actinotalea sp. JY-7876 (assembly GCF_014042015.1). NCBI lineage: Bacteria > Bacillati > Actinomycetota > Actinomycetes > Micrococcales > Cellulomonadaceae > Actinotalea > Actinotalea sp. JY-7876. The sequence goes on from NZ_CP059493.1 coordinate 1,117,373, forward strand.
CGCAAGGCGGCGCTGCTGGGCCGCTCGCCGCAGGACACGGCCGCGAGCGCGTGGAACTACGTGTTCCTCGTCCTCGCGATCATCGTCTCGGCGTTCCCCGTCTACTGGATGTTCGTCGTCGCGACGGGTACCGACGCCGACCTCGCACGCCCCGCGTACGAGGGACTGATCCCGGGCGACAACTTCCTGCACAACGTCGGGGTCGTGCTGGGCAACATCAGCGAGCAGGGGCGGTCGTACGAGAACGCGCGGTTCGCCGACTCGTTCGTCAACAGCATCATCGTCACGGTCATCGTCACGGCGTCGCTGCTGTTCTTCTGCTCCCTGGCGGGCTTCGCGTTCGCCAAGCTGCGCTTCAAGGGCCGTGACGCGCTCATGGTCGTCGTCATCCTGACGCTGACCATCCCGAACCAGCTGGGCATCGTCGCGCTCTACATCATCATCGCCAAGCTCGGCTGGCAGGGGGAGCTGATCTCGGTCATCGTCCCGGGTCTCGTGAGCGCCTTCGGCGTGTTCTACATGCGCCAGTTCATCCAGGACTCGGTCCCCGACGAACTCATCGAGTCGGCCCGCGTCGACGGGGCCTCGACGTTCCGCGTGTACTGGAACATCGTCCTGCCGATCATCCGGCCGGCCCTGGGCGTCCTCGGTCTCCTCACGGCCGTCGGCACGTGGAACGAGTTCCAGTGGGCGCTCATCGCGCTGGGCTCGAGCGACAACAAGACGATCGGCGTGGCGCTGAGCAACCTGGCGTCGGGCAACTACGTCAAGTACCGCATCGTGCTCGCCGGGTCCTTCCTGGCCACGGTCCCGCTGATCCTGCTGCTGTTCGTGGCGGGCAAGCAGATCGTGCGCGGCATCATGGAGGGCGCGGTCAAGGCCTGACCGCGACCGCACGACCACCGCGACGGCCGGTCCCCTCGGGGGCCGGCCGTCGTCGTGCGGGTGGGTCGTAGGGCTCGGCCCGCCGGTCCGCGCTCCACCGGCGGGAGGCCGCGAGGTCAGTCGGCCCGCGCGGTCGCGGTGGCGGTGAGCGCGATCCCGTCGGACCACGCGGCCGTCACCCAGCTGACGAGCGCAGGGCGGGCGACGGCGCCGAGCGTGACCTCGGCGGTCCGGCCGTCGGGCGACTTCGCGTCCAGCACGGTCAGCCCCTCGAGCCGCACCGCGGCGGGCGACGCCGTCAGGTACTCCTCGACCGACGCGCGAACGCCCGCGCTCGACAGGCGCAGGACGTCGTCGTCGGCGGAGCGTGCGTAGTAGGCCGACTCGTCCAGGGCGTCGGCGGCGTCCAGGGCGGCGAGGTCCGCCAGCGCGAGCAGGCGCTTGCGCTCGAGATGCACCCCGGACGCCGCGACGACGGCCGTCACGAGGAGGAGCGCGAGCGCGCCGAAGGCGATCGACAGGAGCATGATCTGGCCGTCGTCGTCGCCCGGGCGCGTCCGGCTCATCCGACGTCCCGGAACTCGTCCACGACGCCCGTGGCGTCGGCCGTGACGGCCACCGCGAGCGGCACGACGTCGCCCAGCCACGCCGGCACGCCGGGCAGGGGCACCTCGACGACCAGCTCGGCCGTCACCCGCGTGCCGGGGACGAGGCAGGTCTGTGAGCCGCACGCGAGCCGCAGGCCGGTGGTGACGGCCTCGGGGTCGAGGCCCTGGTCGGCCAGGGCGAGCCCGGCGGCGGCGAGCGCGCGCTGGGTGCCGGAGGAGTCGTCGTCAGCGGTGACGAAGGCGCGGACGGCCTCCCGGGCGCCGCCGTCGACGGCGAAGGCCGCGGACTGCAGTCGCCCGAGGACGAGCACGAGGTAGACCGTGGGCACGAGCAGGAGCAGAGCCACGCCCAGGAACTCGACGACGGCGCTCCCGGCGTCGGCCGGGGCCGCGGCCGTGCCGACCCGGGTGCGGAACCTCGCCGCCGCTGCGCGGGCGGCGCGCAGGCAGGTCACGGCGCCTCCTCGAGCGCGTGACCGTCGACGACGAGCGCGCCCGCCGGCCCGAGCGGTCCGAGGACCGGCAGCGCCGCGCTGACCTCGACCCGGACCACGGGCAGGCCGTCGACGGTCGTCGCCTCGGCGACGACGTCCTGGGCCACGCCCGGCGCGAGCGACAGGGCGACGAGCTCCCGGGTGCGCCGGGCCCCGTCCTCGGGGGTGCGGTCGGCCAACGCGCCGTACCGGGCTCCCTCGGCGGCGCAGTCGATGAGCGTGGCGCGCACGTGCAGCGCGAGGGTCAGCTGCAGCACCCCCGCGAACAGGAAGGTGGTCAGCGCCCCGACGAGGACGAAGTCGACGATCGCCGATCCGGCGTCCGCGCGCGCCGCGGCCCGCCGATCAGCCGCCGAACGACGTGACACGCTCGATCGCGGCCTCGAAGACCCCGGCGAGGGCCGGTCCCGCGACCGCCCAGAGGGCGATGACCAGGCCGGCGGTCATGAGCGTCACCAGGACCCAGCCGGGCACGTCGCCCCGGTCCTCGCGCCAGCGGTCGGCGGGGCCGGGTGCGGCGGTCGATGCCGGCGTGAGCGGGTCCGGGTGGGGCGTCGACGGGCTCTGCGGGTGCGGCACGGTTCCTCCGGTGGGTCGTGGCGTGCGGACGTGCGGACGGGGGACGGGCTCGCGCTGTCTCACAGGTGGATGCCTCACAGGTCGAGGCGCAGGGCCGCGAGGCCCGGGAAGACGGCGAAGACCACCGTCACGGGCAGGATGAGGAAGACGACCGGCACCATCATCGCGACCTCCTTGCGGCCGCCGGCCTCCATGAGGGCGCGCCGGCCGGACTCCCTGACGTCCTGCGCCTGGGCACGGAGCACGTCCGCCAGCGGCGTCCCGCGGTCCACGGCGACGGCGACCGCCTCGGCGAACCGGGACAGGCTCGCCAGCCCGGTCCGGTCCGCCATGCGCTCGAGGGCGACGGTCAGCGGGGTCCCGGCGCGCGTCTCGGCGAGCGCGGCCCGCAGCTCCGCGGAGAGCTCACCGCGGGTCGCGCGCGCCACGCGCTCCAGCGCCCCGAGGGCGCCGTCGCCCGCGCCGACGGCGAGGGCGAGCAGCTCGGCGACCGCGGGGAGCTCGGCGAGCATGCGCTCCTCGCGCCGCCGGACCTGCCGGCTCAGCGCCTGGTCCCGGGCGGCGAGGCCGGTGACCGCGGCACACACCACGAGCAGCAGGCCGGCCAGCGGGTGCAGACCGCGTCCGGCGACCAGGGCGAGCGCGAGGACGAGCCCGGCGGCCGCGCCCACGACACCGGCGACCACCTGCTCGGAGCGGAACTGCTCGACGCTCGTCGTCAGCCCGGCGCGCCGCAGTCGGGTGCGCACGTCCGTCGTGGTCGAGCCGAGCCGCTCGACGAGGCGGACGGCGTCGTGCATCACGGGCGAGAGCAGGCGCTCGAGGGCCGGGAACAGCGAGCGGGTCGACGGCTCCTCGAGGAGGCCCGACGTGCCCGCGGGCAGGCGCAGGTACGGCGCCAGGCGCTCGTCCAGCCGCGGACGGCGCCGCGCCTGCCAGCTCGAGACGAGCAGCCACGCGCCGGCCGCCGCCAGGGCCCCGGCCAGGGCGCCCACACCGGGGCTCATCGGAGCACCCGCACGTCCTCGGGCAGGCGCCCAATCCGGACCATCAGCCGGTACGCCACGATCGTGCAGCCACCGCCGAGCGCCAGCACCGCCGCGCCGGCCGGTGTGTCGTAGACCGACGCCGCCTCCGGACGGGTCGAGAGCAGGGCGAGCACGAGCCAGGGGGCGGCGACCGCGAGCCGCGCGGCGTTCACGGTCCAGCCCTGCCGCGCCTCGAGCTCGCCCCGCGTGCGGCTCTCCTCGCGCAGGAACGCCGACAGCGTGCGCAGGAGGCGTCCGAGGTCCGTGCCGCCGACCTCCCGGGTCAGGCGCAGCGCCTCGACGATGCGGTCGGCCACCGGGTCCGCGAGCCGGGCCTTGAGCGCGTCGAGGCTGTCCCCGAAGCGCCCGGTGGCGCGGTGGTCGGCGGCGAACGCGAGGAACGCGGGCCGGAGCTGGACCGGGCCCCGCTCGCCGAGCTGGGCGAGGGCCTCCGGCAGCGAGAGGCCCGCACGGATGCCGGACGCGAGATGGTCCACGACGTCGGGCCACACCGTGCGCAGGGCCGCCCGTCGCCGTCGTGCGCGGGCGTGGACGAGCGCGGTCGGTGCCGCGGCCGCCATCACCGCGAAGCAGGTCGCGACCGCCGGTGACCCCGTCAGCCCGATCCCGAGCAGGAGCACGAGCACGCCGGCCCCGGCGCACACCCCCAGCAGGCCCGCCGGGCTCACGCCGGGCGACCCCGCCTGGACGAGGAGATCGGCGAGCTCGGCCCCCCACCGCGAGCGACGGCGGCGCTGCGGCGCCGGCGAGGTCCAGGCCCACAGCAGCAGGCACAGACCGGCCCCGAGGAGCAGGCCCGCGGCGGTGCCCACGTCAGGCCTCCCCGTCCCGCAGCAGCGCGACGACGTCGATCCCCGCGCGCTGGAACCGCTCGGGGTGCGGCGGGAAGCCGTCGGCGCGCACGAGCGTCTCGTGGCGGGTGTGGAAGATGTCGGTGGTCTCGACGACGCCCGCCTCGACCCGTCCGGGCACGGCGACGACCTCCCGCACGCGCCGGCGGCCCCGGGCGTCCCGGTCGAGGTGCACGACGAGGTCGACGGCGGACGCCACCGTCGGGACGACGAAGGCGCCGGAGACGTTCTCGCCGGCGAGCAGCGGCAGGGTGCACAGCTTGGTGAGCGCCTCGCGGGCGCTGTTCGCGTGGATGGTGCACATCCCCGGCACGCCGGCGTTGAGCGCGATGAGCATGTCGAGGCTCTCCGCCTCGCGGACCTCACCGACGACGATGCGGCTGGGGCGCATGCGCAGCGCCTCCTTGACCAGGCGGCGCAGCGTGATCTCGCCCGTGCCCTCGAGGCTGGGCTGGCGGCACTGGAGCCCGACGACGTCGCGGTGCCCGATCTGGAGCTCGAACACCTCCTCGCAGGTGATGACGCGCTCGCGAGCGGGGATGGAGCCGGCCAGCGCGTTCAGCATGGTCGTCTTGCCGGCCTGGGTGGCGCCCGAGACCAGGACGTTGAGGCCGACGGCCACGCTGGCCGCGAGGAACCGCGCGGCCGCGGGGGTGAGCGAGCCGAGCGCCACGAGGTCGTCCAGGTGGGAGGCGCGGACCACGTACTTGCGGATGTTGAGCGCCCACGCGCTGCGCGTGACGTCCGGGATGACGACGTGCAGGCGCTCGCCACCGGGCAGCGCGGCGTCGACGAACGGGCTCGACAGGTCCAGGCGGCGGCCGGAGACCTTGAGCATCTGCTCGACGAGGTCACGCACCTGCTCCTGCGTGAGGATGGTCGTCGTCAGCTCCGGCTCGCCGCGCCGGGCGACGAACACCTGCTCGGGGGAGTTGACCCAGATCTCCTCGACCTCGTCGTCGTCCAGGTACTGCTGGAGCGGGCCCAGCCCCGCGACGGCGTCGACGACGGCCTTGGACGCGGCGTGCGGGTCCGTCAGGGGCGGGACGTGACCGCGCAGCGAACGGTCGTCGTAGTCGGCGATCGCGTCGCGGACCAGGGCGCGGACGGACGCGGTGTCGCGCAGCGGGTCGATCCCGCGCCGGCGGATGAGCTCGCGGACCTCGAGCTCGAGCTGTGCGACCCCCTCCACGGCACCCCCTGCTCCGCGTACCCGGCTGACGCGCCGCGGCTCCTGACGCTGCCGGTGAGCATAGGGCAGCGAACCACCGCGAATCGCCCCATGTGGACAACTCGTTCGGGTGACCGGCGCGGACGCCGACCTGGCACCCGGGGCGGGTGGTGGTCAGGCGAGGAGGGCGCCGCGGACGAGGTCGAGGGCCCCCTCCGGCGTCAGACGCGACGCAGGACGTCGCGTCGTCCCCGCCAGGTCACTCTCCCGGCGGGGTATCCCTCGGCGGGCGCGCGCGCGGGGTTCGCTTGCGAGGTGCGGGGGCGGGTGCGGAGCCCCGGCCCGGGGGCGGCGGGTCCGGCAGCGGGTCGGTCGGGTCGCCGGGGACCGTCGGGAGCGGCGCGGTGCTCGCGGGCCGGTCCGCTGCGGGGGCGACCGCTGCGGGGGCGGTGTCCTGCGTCGCGGCCCCGCTCGGCTCCGGAGCCGGCACCGGGTCCATGGTGGCCACCGACGTGGGCGGGCCGCTCGGTGCGGGCGCCCCTCCCGGCGCGACCGGCCCCGTAGGCGGGCCGCTCGGCGGCACCGGGCCGGTCGGCCCGCCCTGCGGCGGCAGCGACGTCGTCGGTCCGGTCGCCCCGCCCGGCCCGAACCGCGGGGTGGCGGAGGGCCGCGCCGCCCTCCGTCGCGGGAGGGCGCGGCGCACGAAGAGCACCACGGCCGCGACGAGGGCCGCGAAGGCGAGCCACGGGAGGAGGGTGCCGATGGCCTGCAGCAGCCCCGTCAGCGTGGCGAGCAGGGCGTTCCACCCGTTCACGAGGCCCGCCCAGAAACCGGTCGCAGGCTCCTCCGGCGCGGCGCCCTCGGTCCACATCTCGATCCGGAACGTCGAGAGCGCGATGTCGTCGGCGAGCGCCGCCTGCTGCCCGAGGAGGACCTCGAGCTCGGACTGGCGCTCCGTCAGCACCTGCTCGGCCTCGACGATCTCGGAGACGGTCCCGGCGCGCCCGAGGAGCTCCTCGAGGCGGGTGATCGAGATCTCGAGCGCCCGGATGCGGGCGTCGAGGTCGCGCACCTGGTCGGTGACCTCCTCGCTCTGGATCGAGGTGTCACGCACCTCGCCGAGGCCCTTGAGCTCCTCGAGCGTCTCGGTCACCTCGTCGGCCGGGATGCGGGCCACGAGCTCCGCCCACGCGTAGTCGTCGTCCGCGCCGCCCTGCTCGACGCGCTCCTGGACGTGGCCCCCGGCGTCCTCGACCAGCTGCGCCGCCTCGGCGACCGAGACCGCCGGGTCCTCGACCAGCATCGAGACGCTGCCCGTGACCACGAAGCTCTGCTCGCCGCCGGCGCCCTCGTCCGAGACGGCCCCCTCCTCGGAGCGGGCGGCGTGCGGCTGCGCGCCGCCCGCTCCGGAGTCGGCACCGCCGCCCGAGCACCCGGCGACGAGCAGGACGGCGACGACGGCGAGCGACTGCATCAGGCTGCGCATGGCGCCACGTTAGGCCTGCGCGGAGGCGCCTGGTCCGTCCGCCAAGGGATCGTGATCGTTTCGTCATGCGACCGTGTCCCGTGTGACCATCGACACGATGACGACGAGCGCCGCCCCGAGCACACCGTCCCCCACCGGCGGCGTCGAGCGCCTGCGGGCCGCCGCCGCCGGTGCCGTGCTGCGGCGGGTCGCCGGGCCGGACCCGGCGCAGGCGCGGGCGCGGGTCCACGCCGCGCCCGGGCCGCGGTGGTTCGACCCCGACAGTCCCATCGGGCGGGTCCACGGGGACGCGTCGATGTTCGTCGGCGGCATCCGCGCGCTGCTGCTGCAGTCGCTGCACCCGCGCGCCATGGCGGCCGTCGCGGCGCACTCGGGCTACCGCGGCGACCCCTGGGGCCGGCTTCAGCGCACGGCGACCTTCCTGGCCACGACGACCTTCGGCCCGGCCGAGGACGCCGCGCGGGCGGTCGCGATCGTGCGTGCCGTGCACGCCCGCGTCAGCGGCACCACCTCGCAGGGGGAGCCCTACGAGGCGTCCGACCCGCACCTGGTCCGGTGGGTGCACCTGGCCGAGGTCGACAGCTTCCTGCTCGCCCACCAGCGCCTCGGGGCGCGACCCCTGAGCGACGAGGAGTGCGACGAGTACGTCGCGCAGGTGGCCGTCGTCGGGCACGCGCTCGGGGCGGCGCCGCTGCCGACGACGCTCGCCGGGCTCCACGAGGCGCTCGGCGCGTACCGGCCCGAGCTGCGGGGGACCACCGAGGCGCGCGAGGCCGCCGCCTTCCTGCTCCGCACGCCGCCGCTGCCGGCGCCGGCCCGCCCCGTGTACGGGCTGCTCGCCGCGGGCGGCGTCGCCCTCATGCCCGCGTGGACGCGGTCCGAGCTGGGCCTGCGCTACCGCCCGCGGGTCGACGCCGCGCTCGGCCGCCCGGGCGGCCGGGTCGCGACGCGCGCGATCCGCTGGGCACTGAGCAGCGTCCCGCCGGCACGGCTCGACCACCCCGAGGTCGTGCCGCCCGCGGGGCCGGACCGCGCCGGGGCGCTGCGGTGACGCGATCCGGATCGGCGACGGCGTCGACCGCGACCGGGCGGCCCGGGGGAGTCGCGGCACGCGTCGCCGCGCGCCTGCTGCTGGCCCTGGTGCTGGGAGGGCTCGTCCCGGCGCTGGCGGCGACGTCGGCGCACGCGGGCCCCGGTGAGGACCTCCTCGCCATGGTCAACGCGGACCGGGCGGCCCACGGGCTGGCGCCACTGCGGCTCGACCCGGCCATGACCGGTGTCGCGGCCGCGTGGAGCGCGCAGCTGGGGCAGGCGCGGCAGCTGTCGCACAACCCTTCGTACTCGACCCAGATCCCCGCCGGGTGGACGGCCGCCGCGGAGAACGTCGCGACGAACCAACCGGCCGACGTCGCCGGGCTGCACCGCCAGTGGATGGCCTCGGCCGGCCACCGCGAGAACATCCTGAACCCCGCCTTCACCGACGTCGGGATCGCGGTGACGGTGGTCGACGGGGCCGCGTGGGCGACGCAGGTGTTCGGTGCCTACGCGACGCCGCCGGCGGGCGCGCCTGCCGCCGCGGCCCCCGCGCCTGCCCCGGCTCCGGCCCCGGTGCCGGCCCCCGCGGCCGCCCCGGAGCCCGCCCCGGTCGCTCCGGCGGCTCCGGAGCCTGCCCTGCCGGGCGACGCCGCGGCCGAGGTGCCGGCGCCGTCCCCGACGGCGGTGCCGTCCGCCACGCCGTCCGCGACGCCGTCCGTCGCGCCGTCGGCCGGCGCCGAGCCGCGCCCGATGTCTGCGGTCGTCCGCCGGGAGGTCGACGTCGTCCAGCCGCTCCCGGCCTGGGCGCTGGCGATCGGTGCGCTCCTGCTCGCCGTGGCTGCGCTCACCGTCGTGCTCGCCGCGCGCCGCCGCCGCGGCACGCCCCGGCGCGGTCCCGGAGGCCGGCCGGTCCCGCCCGTCCCGAACGCGGAAGGGCGGTCGGGCGTGGACGGCCCGGGGTCTGTCGGAGGGGGGTCGTAGACTCTCCCGCATGAGCCAGCCGACCAGCCCCAGCGGTCCGGACGACCCCTTCGGTCAGCCGGGAGGCAACGGTCCGGGCTCGGCGACCGGCGTCCTGGAGCGTGAGGAGACCCGCCAGGAGGTCGAGCCGGGCGACCACGAGCGCTTCTCGCACTACGTGCGCAAGGAGAAGATCCTCGCCTCGGCGCTCTCCGGCAGCCCCGTCGTGGCGCTGTGCGGGAAGGTGTGGGTGCCCGGGCGCGACCCCAAGAAGTTCCCGGTCTGCCCCATCTGCAAGGAGATCTACGACGGCCTGCGCGAGCCGCAGGACGGCGACAAGCCCGGCGACGGCGCCGGCCCGACCGGCGGACGGTGAACGCCCCGCACCACGCGGCGCGTTCATCGGTGGAGGGGCCCTCCACCGGCGTGCCCGCGCCCGTCCACGCGCCCTCGGCCGCGGCCGCCTCGCACCTGCCGCCCGCCTTCCCGGGACGCGCGCCGTGGGGCACCGCCGGCAAGCTCCGCGCCTGGCAGCAGGCCGCGCTCGACGCGTACGAGCAGCGCCAGCCGCGCGACTTCCTCGCGGTCGCCACCCCGGGCGCCGGCAAGACGACCTTCGCCCTGCGGGTCGCGACGGAGCTGCTCCAGCGCGGCATCGTGCGGCGGGTCACCGTGGTGGCGCCGACGGAGCACCTCAAGCGCCAGTGGGCCGATGCGGCCGCGCGCGTCGGCATCCGGCTCGACCCGAACTTCCGCAACAGCCAGGGTCGCCACGGTGCGGACTTCGACGGCGTCGCGCTGACGTACGCGGGCGTCGCGAGCAAGCCCGCCCTGCACGCCGCCCGGACCAAGGCGGCGCCCACCCTCGTGATCCTCGACGAGATCCACCACGGCGGTGACGCGCTGAGCTGGGGCGACGCCGTCCGGGAGGCGTTCGAGGGGGCGACGCGCCGGCTCGCGCTGACCGGCACGCCCTTCCGGTCGGACACCGCCCCGATCCCGTTCGTCACCTACCTGCCCGGCGCCGACGGCATCCGGCGCTCGCTCGCCGACTACACGTACGGGTACGGCGACGCGCTGCGCGACGGCGTCGTGCGGCCCGTGATCTTCCTGTCCTACAGCGGCCAGATGCGCTGGCGCACCCGCGCGGGCGACGAGGTGAGCGCGCGCCTGGGCGAGGACCTCACCAAGGACATGACCGCGCAGGCGTGGCGCACGGCGCTCGACCCCGAGGGCGAGTGGATCCCCTCCGTCCTCGCGGCGGCGGACCGGCGCCTGTCCGAGGTCCGGCGCAGCGTGCCGGACGCCGGCGGGCTGGTGATCGCCACCGACCAGGCCGACGCCCGCGCCTATGCGGCACACCTGCGCCGCATCACCGGCGAGGCCGCGACGGTCGTGCTGTCGGACGACGACGGCGCCTCGGACCGGATCGACACCTTCAGCGCGGGCACGTCGCGTTGGATGGTCGCGGTCCGCATGGTCTCCGAGGGCGTCGACGTCCCGCGCCTGGCGGTGGGCGTCTACGCGACGTCCACCGCGACGCCGCTCTTCTTCGCCCAGGCCGTCGGTCGCTTCGTGCGCGTGCGGCGCCGCGGCGAGACGGCGTCGGTCTTCCTCCCGAGCGTCCCGCAGCTCCTCGCGCTCGCGGCGACCCTCGAGCTCGAGCGCGACCACGCGCTGGACCGGCCCAAGGGCGACGACGCCGACCCCGAGGCCGACCTGCTGCTCCTGGCGGAGCGCGAGGACAGCTCACCCGACGCGGTGGGCGCCGACGGCGTCGCCGGGACGTTCCAGGCCCTCGACGCGCAGGCGACGTTCGACCGCGTCCTGTTCGACGGCGGCGAGTTCGGCACCGGCGCCGAGGTCGGCTCGGAGGAGGAGCTCGACTTCCTGGGCCTGCCCGGCCTCCTCGACGCCGACCAGGTGAGCACGCTGCTGCGTCAGCGCCAGGCGGACCAGGTCGCCGGGCGCAGCGAAGGTCGCCCGGCGGTGGACCACCGCCGCCTCACGGCGCTGCGCAAGGAGCTCAACAGCCTCGTCAGCGCGTGGGCCCGCCGCAGCGGTCAGCCGCACGGGTCCGTCCACACCGAGCTGCGCCGCCGCTGCGGCGGACCCGAGGTCGCCCTGGCGAGCACCGAGCAGCTCGAGGCGCGCATGGCGCTGGTGCGGGACTGGTTCGTCGGGCGGCGTTGAGGCGGCACCCGGCCCGGGCGGCGGCTGTGACGTGCGCTACCCGATCTGGGCCGCGGGCCGGCCCCGCGCGCCGCGAGCGGCGCATCGGTGCAGGTCAGCGCCTCCCGCCATGGTCACCACGGTGGCGTGTACCAGAGGTGTGCGAGTTTCGCCCGACGTGATCGTTCCGGATGCGGGCCCCTGACCCACGTGTCAGGCTCCCTGTCAATACCCCCCGCCCGGTGACTTTCCGGGTGGTGACACCGGACCGAAAGGGGCCCATCGTGCCTACCTGGCTCATCATCCTCATCATCGGCGCCGTGCTGCTCGTGCTCGGCGTCGCCGTCGAGGCGGCCCAGTTCCTGATCTGGCTCGGCATCGCCGTGCTCGTGGTCAGCCTCATCCTCGGCCTCGTCGGCCGCGGCAAGGCTCGCGTGTAACCGCACCCCCCAACAGCGCAACGCCCGGGTACCTCGCACCGCGAGGGACCCGGGCGCGGTGCTGTCCGGGTGGTCCAGGCCGCCGTCGGCGCCGCGTGACGCCGGCGGTCCGGCCGCTCAGTCCGGCAGGCGCAGCGTGGTCGTGGGCACGGCCGGGTCGCCGGCGGACAGCCGCCGCGCCCCGCGCGGCAGCTCGGCGCGCGAGGCGCGGTGCCGCTCCACGGCGTGCTCGACGCCCGCGCTGCCCGTCCACCTCGTGTCCACGGCCCCGGCCGCGACGAGCGGGACGTGGAGCGCGCGCAGGTCGCCGTCCGCCGGGATCCACTGCGTGACGGCGAGGTCGGGACCCGTCACCACGACCTCCTCGACGGCGCGGTTGTCCTCGCCCAGGCGCCGGGCCGCGGTCTTGCGCCCGCCGCTGCTCTCCTTGCGGGCCGACGCCTTGGCGACCGGCTCGAGCCGGCCGTCGCGTCCCTCGCGCGCGACGAGCTTGTAGACCATGCCGCACGTGGGGGCCCCGGACCCGGTGACGACGGAGGTCCCGACGCCGTAGGAGTCGACCGGTGCCACGGCCAGCGCGGCGATCGCCTGCTCGTCGAGGTCGGAGCTGACCACGATCTTGGTCTCGGTGGCGCCGAGCTCGTCGAGCAGCGCGCGCACCTCGTGCGCGAGGAAGGTCAGGTCGCCCGAGTCGAGCCGGACGGCGCCGAGGCCGGGCCCCGCGACCTCGACCGCGTGACGCACCCCCTGCACGACGTCGTAGGTGTCGACGAGCAGGGTCGTGTCGGGGCCCATCGCCGCGACCTGGGACGCGAACGCGGACCGCTCGTCGTCGTGCAGGAGCGTGAAGGAGTGCGCGGCCGTGCCGATGGTCGCGAGTCCGTAGCGGCGTCCCGCCTCGAGGTTGGACGTGGCGGTGAAGCCGGCCACGACGGCGGCCCGCGCGGCCGCGACCGCCGCGTCCTCCTGGGCGCGCCGCGAGCCCATCTCCAGGCAGGGGCGGTCGACGGCGGCGCTGGTCATGCGCGACGCCGCGGACGCCACGGCCGAGTCGTAGTTGAGGACGGACAGGATCAGCGTCTCGAGGAGCACCGCCTCGGCGAACGTCCCCTCCACGGCCATGACCGGCGAGCCGGGGAAGAAGCACTCGCCCTCGGCGTAGCCCGTGATGGTCCCGGTGAACCGGTAGTCGGCGAGGTAGTCGAGGGTCGCGCGGTCGACGACGGACTGGCGCGAGAGCCACGAGAGCTCCTCGTCGCCGAAGCGGAACGACGGGAGGTGCTCGAGGACGCGCCCGGTCCCGGCGAGCACGCCGTAGCGGCGACCGGGTGGCAGGCGCCGGGTGAACACCTCGAAGACGCAGTGCCGGTCCGCCGTGCCGTCGCGCAGGGCCGCCTGCACCATCGTGAGCTCGTACCGGTCGGTGAGCAGCGCGGACGAGGTGCTGACCACACGTTCCGGGTCCCGGATGCCGGCGAGCCCGGCGAGCCCGGCGAGGCCGGCGGGGGCGGCGGTGGCCGAGGGCGGCTCTGCACTCATGGGAGAACCGTAGAGCGACGCCGAGGGCCCTGCGCGCCATCGCCGTCCATCAGGCGACGTCGGACGTCCGTAGAGTGAGACCGTGACGCAACACAGCACGTCGATGGGAGGGACGGCGACCCTCCCGCTCGAGGACCTCCGCGCCGAGGAGAGCGTCGGCACCCCGGACCAGTGGGTGACCGTGGTGTGGAACGATCCCGTGAACCTCATGAGCTACGTGACCTACGTGTTCCGCACGTACTTCCGGATGCCGGCCGGGCGCGCCGAGCGACTCATGCGGCAGGTGCACGAGCAGGGACGCGCGACGGTCTCGACGGGCACGCGCGAGGAGATGGAGCGGGACACGCAGGCGATGCACGGCTACGGCCTGTGGGCGACCGTCCAGGCGGCCGGGCGGTGACGCGCCACCGCGCGCCCTGGACCTTCCACCGCGACGAGGGCGGGTGGGTCGTCGCCGTCGCGCCCACCGAGCGGGCCGTGCTGCTGGACGTGGTCGACGAGGTCGTCGAGCTGCTCGGGGGCGCCGCGACCCACGAGCAGCACGCCGCGCGCGCGGCGCTGCACCCGCTGGACGCGGTGACCCTCGAGCCGCTGCCCGTGCCGGCGCCGGTCGACCCCGCGTTGCGCCGGCTGCTGCCGGACGCGTCGCCCGACGCCGAGGTCGCCGCGGAGTTCCGGCGCCTGAGCGAGGCCGACGTGCGGGCCACGAAGCTGGCGAACCTGGCCCGTCTGCGCGCGGCGCTCGTCGGTGCCCGCGGGGAGGCGGTCGTGGTGCCGAGCGAGGCCGCGCACGTCGCGGCCGCGCTCACGGACCTGCGGCTGGTGATCTCCGAGCGCCTCGGTGTGCGCACCGACGAGGACGCCGAGGAGGTGTACCGGGTGGCGGTCGCGCCCACGCGCCACGACCCGGAGCCGCGGCGCCTGCTCGCCGCCGTCTACGCGGTGCTGACCCAGCTCCAGGAGTCGCTCGTGGGCCTCATGCTCGACGACCTGCCCGGAGATGTCCGACCGCCCGACTAGGCTCTGCCTCGTGAGCGACGCCCCCATCGGCATCTTCGACTCCGGCGTCGGCGGGCTGACCGTCGCACGCGCGGTCCTGGACCAGCTCCCGCACGAGTCGGTCCTGTACATCGGCGACACGGCGAACGGCCCGTACGGTCCCAAGCCGCTGGCGGCGGTCCGCGCGCACGCCCTGGAGGTGATGGACGACCTCGTCGACGCGGGCGTGAAGATGCTGGTCATCGCGTGCAACAGCGCGTCGGCGGCGGTGCTGCGCGACGCGCGCGAGCGGTACACGCAGCGCCGCGGGCTCCCGGTGGTCGAGGTCATCCTGCCCGCCGCCCGGCGGGCCGCGGCCGCCACGCGCACGGGCCGGGTCGGTGTCATCGGCACGCGCGCCACCGTCGAGTCGCGCGCCTACGACGACGCCTTCGCGGTCGCCGCAGGGCTGCACCTCACCTCGCAGGCGTGCCCGGAGTTCGTCGAGCTCGTGGAGGCCGGCCGCACGTCGGGGCCCGAGGTGCTGGACGTGGCACGCCGCTCGCTCGCGCCCGTCGTGGACGCGGGCGTGGACACGCTCGTCCTCGGGTGCACGCACTACCCGCTGCTGACCGGCGTCATCTCCTACGTCATGGGCGACGAGGTCACGCTCGTCTCCAGCGCCGAGGAGACGGCCAAGGACGTCTACCGCACGCTCGTCGCCCACGGCCTCGAGCGGGACCCCGCCCTCGGGCCACCCGAGCACCGCTTCGTGGCCACAGGCGACGCCCGCTCGTTCGCCACCCTGGCCCGCCGCTTCCTGGGCCCCGAGGTCGCCGCGGTGGAGACCGCCGCGAGCCTTCGCGTCTGAGCGCGCGATGAGGCTCACGGTCGTCGGCTGCTCCGGCTCCTTCCCCGGCCCCGACGCGGCGGCGTCGTGCTACCTCGTGCAGGCCGACGACGTCGCGGGGCGCACGTGGTCCGTGCTCCTCGACCTGGGCAGCGGCGCGCTGGGACCGCTCCAGCGCCACCTGGACCCGTCGGACCTCGACGCCGTCGCCCTCTCGCACCTGCACCCCGACCACATGGCCGACCTGTGCGGCCTGTACGTCTACCGCAAGTACCACCCCGACCGGCACCACCCCGTCAGCGGCGTGCGGCCGGAACCCAGCCGGCTCGCCGTCCACGGGCCGGTCGGCACGGAGCGCCGGCTCGAGCAGGCGTACGGCACCGAGCCGGGGGAGAGCCTGCAGGACCAGCTGGACGTGCGCGAGTGGGTCCCCGGCACCCCGGTCGACGTCGGCCCCCTGCGGCTCACGCCGGTCGCCGTCCGCCACCCGGTGCCCGCCTTCGGCGTGCGCGTGAGCGGCCCGGCGGAGGACGACCCCGCGCGCACGGTGGTGCTGGCCTACACGGGGGACACGGACGCCTGCGAGGGCGTCGTCGCCCTCGCCGCCGACGCGGACGTGCTGCTCTCCGAGGCGGCGTTCGTCGAGGGCCGGGACGACGCCGTCACCGGGATCCACCTCACGGGACGCCGGGCCGGGCAGGTCGCGACCGACGCCCGCGCGCGGCGCCTGCTCCTGACGCACCTGCCGTCCTGGAACGAGAAGGACGTCGCGCTCGCCGAGGCCCGCGGCACCTACGCGGGCCCCGTCGAGGCGGTCCACGCGGGCCTGGTCGTGCGGCTGTGAGGTCGGGCCACCGATGTCGCCTAGGGTCGTGAGCATGACCTCGCCCGCCCCCACCCCCCGCTCCGACGGCCGCCTGCCCGACCAGCTGCGCCCCGTCACCTTCACGCGTCACTGGCTCGACGCCGCCGAGGGCAGCGTCCTCGTCGAGTTCGGGCGCACCCGGGTGCTGTGCGCGGCGTCCTTCACCGAGGGCGTGCCGCGCTGGAAGAAGGGCTCGGGCGAGGGCTGGGTCACCGCCGAGTACGCGATGCTCCCGCGCGCGACGTCGACCCGCAGCGACCGCGAGTCGGTCAAGGGCCGCGTCGGCGGGCGCACGCACGAGATCTCGCGCCTCATCGGCCGGTCCCTGCGCGCCGTCATCGACGTCAAGGCGCTCGGCGAGAACACGATCGTGCTGGACTGCGACGTGCTCCAGGCCGACGGCGGCACGCGCACGGCCGCCATCACCGGCGCCTACGTCGCGCTCGCGGACGCGCTCGCGTGGGGCCGCAGCACCGGCCGCATCACGGGCCGGGCCGAGGTCCTCACGGACTCCGTCGCCGCCGTGAGCGTCGGCATCATCGACGGCGTCCCGATGCTCGACCTGCCGTACGTCGAGGACGTCCGGGCCGAGACCGACATGAACGTCGTCGTCACGGGCAGCGGGCACTTCGTGGAGGTCCAGGGCACCGCGGAGGGCGCGCCCTTCGACCGTGCCGAGCTCGACGTGCTCCTCGACCTCGCGGTCGGTGGCACGGCGGAGCTGACGAGGCTCCAGGCGGCGGCCCTCGCCGACGGGTCCGCGCGGTCGTGAGCGCGCGTCCGGCCGGCTCGGCGCGCCTGGTCCTGGCCACCCACAACGCGCACAAGGTCGGCGAGCTCCGCGCGATCCTCGCGCCGGTCGTGACGGGGCTCGACCCGGCGGACGTCGTGGGCGCGGCCGACGTCGGCGCGGAGCCGCCCGTCGAGGACGGCGTCACCTTCGCGCAGAACGCGCTCCTCAAGGCGCGCGCCCTCGCGACGGCGACCGGCCTGCCCGCTGTCGCGGACGACTCGGGTCTGTGCGTGGACGTCCTCGGTGGTGCGCCCGGGATCTTCTCCGCGCGCTGGGCGGGCGCCCACGGCGACGACGCCGCGAACCTCGCGCTGCTGCTCGCGCAGCTCGCGGACGTGCCGGACGAGCACCGCGGCGCCGGCTTCACGTGCGCGGCCGCGCTCGTGACGCCGGACGGCTTCGAGCACGTCGAGATCGGCGTCCTGCGGGGGCGGCTCGCGCGCTCGCCCCGCGGCGAGGGCGGCTTCGGCTACGACCCGGTGCTCGTGCCCGACGAGCAGCCCGCGCGCGCCGCGGGCCGCCTCCTGACGTGCGCCGAGCTGACGCCCGAGGAGAAGAACGCGATCTCGCACCGCGGCACCGCGTTCCGCGCGCTCGCCCCGACCATCGCCGCGAGGCTGTGAGCGCCCTCGCCGTCCCCTCGGCGGTGCCGCTCGGCGCCGTGCACCTGAGCGCGCGCGACGTCGCCGTCGGCTACCCCGGGCGGCCCGTGCTGCAGGGGGTGACCTTCCGCGCCTCCGCCGGCTCGCGCATCGGCCTGGTGGGGGAGAACGGGACGGGCAAGACGACCCTCCTGCGGGTGCTCGCCCGCGAGCTCGAGCCGACGTCGGGCGTGGTGCGGTCCGTCGGGTCGGTCGCCGGCGTCGCCCAGGAGCTCGAGGTCTCGGGTGGCGTCACGGTGGGCGACCTCGTCGAGGAGGCTCTGGCCACCGTGCGAGGTGCGGCGCGCGAGCTCGCCGACGCGACCGCCGAGCTCGACGCGCTGCCCGCGGACGCCGAGGCCCCCGCTCGCGACGCGGCGACCGCCCGGGTCTCGCACGCGCTCGCGCTCGCGGAGCGGCTCGCGGTCTGGGACGCCGACCGGCGCGCGGACGAGGCCCTGACGCGGTTCGGCGCGCCCCGCGACCGGGCGCGTCTGCTCGCCGAGCTCTCCGTCGGCGAGCGGTACCGCGTGCGGCTCGCGTGCCGCATCGCCCAGCGCCCCGACATCCTGCTGCTCGACGAGCCGACCAACCACCTCGACGTCGGCGGCATCGAGCACCTGACGGCGCAGCTGCAGGGCTGGCCCGGCGTCGTCGTCATCGTCACGCACGACAGGCAGCTGCTCGACGACGTGATGACGGCGATCCTCGACCTCGACCCCTCGGTGGACGGCCGGCCCGCTCTCTACGGCGGCTCGAGCTACGCGGCGTACCGCTTCCAGCGCACCGCCGCCCTGCGCCGCTGGCGCGCCCGCTACGCCGCGGAGCGCAAGCGGGCGGCGGCGCTCGCGGCGCGGCTCGACGAGGCCTACGAAGGGCTCTCGGACGAGTGGCGCCCGCCGAAGGGGTCCGCCAAGCACGGCCGCGCCACCCACGCCCGCATCCACGTCAAGGCGGCCGACCGCCTGGTCCAGCGGCTCGAGGCCGCCGCGGTCGAGGTCCCCGTCCCCCCGCTCTCGCTCGCGTTCCCCGACCTGCCGTCGCTGCCGCCGGGCGGGGACGGCTCGCGACCGCTGCTCGAGGTGCGCGGGGTCCATGTCCCCGGCCGCCTGGACCTGCCCGGTGTGCGGGTCGAGCTCCCCGCGTGCGGTCGGCTGCTCGTGACCGGTGTCAACGGCGCCGGCAAGTCGACGCTCCTCGGGGTCATGGCGGGCGCCGTGCCGTCGGTGCGCGGCGTGCGCCACGTCGCGCCGGGCGTGCGGGTCGGCCTGCTGGGCCAGGAGGCCGCCGGTGAGGACGCGGCCGCCGGGCCGGGCGATGGACGGGACCCGACGCGGGTCACCGGGTTCGAGGCCTACGCGGCGCACGCGCTCCGGCTGCTCGCGGCGGGAGCCCTCGACCCGGAGCGTCTCGTGCCGGTCGCCTCGCTCGGGCTGCTCACCGAGGAGGACCTCGACCGCCCGCTCGTCGAGCTCTCGGTCGGCCAGCGCCGCCGGTTCGCCCTCGCGTCGGCGTTGCTGGCGGCCCCGCACGTGCTGCTCCTGGACGAGCCGACCAACCACCTCTCGGTCGCGCTGGTCGACGAGCTCACCCAGGCGCTGACCACCACGAGCGCCGCCGTCGTCGTCGCGACGCACGACCGGGCGCTGCGCCGCGACCTCGCGGGGTGGCCCGAGCTCGCGCTCTGAGCCTGGTCAGGCCAGGCGGCCCACGAAGGCCATGGCCTGGCGCACGAGGTAGCCCTGGCCGCCGGCCATCTCGCCCTGCACCTGGTCGCTGCACGCCTCCTCCGGCGTGACCCACGCGAGGTCCAGCGCGTCCTGCTGGGGCTGGCAGTCGCCCGAGACGGGGACGACGTACGCGAGCGAGACGGCGTGCTGGCGCGCGTCGTGGTACGGCGTCACGCCCGGCGTCGGGAAGTACTCGGCGACCGTGAACGGCTGCGGGGACGCCGGGATCTGCGGCAGCGCCATGGGGCCGAGGTCCTTCTCGATGTGGCGCAGGAGGG
The DNA here is from genome assembly GCF_014042015.1 of Actinotalea sp. JY-7876. Lineage (NCBI taxonomy): Bacteria > Bacillati > Actinomycetota > Actinomycetes > Micrococcales > Cellulomonadaceae > Actinotalea > Actinotalea sp. JY-7876. Next base: position 1,136,777 of record NZ_CP059493.1, read on the forward strand.
CGTCGCGGACCCGCTCGTGGAACATGACGCGTCCGGACACGAGCGCGCGCGTCATCTCCCCGGCGCTGTTGACGCGCAGGAGGAGGCCCACCGCGACGACGTCGCCGCTGTCGTCGACCCGCACGGGCACGGCGTCGACGTAGACGAGGGGGAGGCGGGCGCGTGCCCGGTCGAGCTCGGCCGGGCTGAGCCAGCCGTCCGGCCTGGGTTCGTCGCGTGGGTAGTCGGCGGTCTCCGTCACGTCGCGAAGCCTATTGCGGGTGGGGCGCGGGCGGCGCGGCCGGACGCCTCCCGGTGGGGTGCGGCGCCGGAATACCTGTCCCCGCGCGGCGTTGACACAAGGACGTCAACGAGAGGAACCCCATGACGACCGTCGAGCTGACCGAGTCCGACTTCGAGAAGACCGTGACGAGCAACGACATCGTGCTCGTCGACTTCTGGGCCGCCTGGTGCGGGCCGTGCCGCATGTTCGCGCCGGTCTTCGAGGAGTCGTCCGTCGCGCACCCCGACGTGGTCCACGCGAAGGTCGACACCGAGGCGGAGCAGGGCCTCGCCCAGGCCGCCAACATCGTGTCGATCCCGACGCTCATGGCGTTCCGTGACGGCATCCTCGTCTTCAACCAGGCCGGGGCGCTGCCCAAGCAGTCGCTCGAGCAGGTCGTGCAGGCCGTGAAGAGCCTGGACATGGACGCCGTGCGCGCCGAGCTCGCGGAGCAGCAGCAGCAGCAGCACGACCACCAGCACGACCACCAGCACTGACGCGAGGCCCGTCACACGGGCCATCGTGTGACGAGCGCCACACTCGCCCGATCGTGTGCCCCGGGGTGCGCTCCCGGCGATGTCGGGTCAGAGTCATCCCATGCCCGAGATCGAGTGGTTCGTGACGGTGACCGACCGCGATGTCCGGCTGGCGCGGGACGCGTGGGTCGCAGCCCGCGACGGCGGGGCGCCCGAGCAGCGGGTGGCGGTGCTCCGCGCGAGCCACGAGCGGCTCGTGCGGACCCAGGCGCGCCAGTTCGCCGAGGCGTTCCGCGCCCGACGAGCGTGCGCCTGAGCCACCGGGGTGCGCGAGGCGGGAGTCGAACCCGCACGCCCGTGGGCACCAGGACCTAAACCTGGCGCGTCTGCCGATTTCGCCACTCGCGCTCGGGGAGAGCGTAGGGCTCAGGCGAGGCCGAGGTCCCGCCTGAGCTTGGCGACGTGGCCCGTGGCGCGCACGTTGTACTGGGCGAGCTCCACCGTGCCGTCCGGGCCGACGACGACCGTCGTGCGGATCACGCCCTGGACCGTCTTGCCGTAGAGCTTGCGCTCGCCGTAGGCGCCGTACGCGTCCAGGACCGTCCGGTCGGCGTCGGACCCCAGCGGGTAGGTCAGTGCCGCCTGCTCCGTGAACGCCGCGAGTCGGGGGACCGGGTCCGGCGAGATGCCGATCACCGTGTAGCCGGCGGCCTGCAGGGCGCCGAGCGAGTCGCGGAAGTCGCACGCCTGCGTGGTGCAGCCCGGCGTCATCGCCGCGGGGAAGAAGAAGATGACCACGCGCGTGCCGCGCTGCTCGGAGAGCGTGAAGCTCCCGCCGTCGGCGGTGGGCACGGTGAAGTCGGGAGCGGTGTCACCGACGGACAGGCGGGGCATGGTCCTCCTCGGGTGGGCAGCCCAATGTACCGTCGGCGACGTGAGTGACCCGCGTCAGCCAGGACCCGCCCGCCCCACCCCCGCCGTGCCGGGCGCCGACGAGCGTCCGCCCGTGCGGATGCTCCACGACCGCGTGCTCGTGCGGCTGGACCAGGAGTCCGCGGAGCGGCTGTCGTCCTCGGGCATCGTCATCCCGGCGACAGCGTCGGTGGGGCGCCGGCTCGCCTGGGGGCGGGTCGAGGCCACGGGGGAGCACGTGCGGCAGGTGCAGCGGGGCGACCGGGTGCTGTTCGACCCGGAGGACCGGTCGGAGGTGGAGCTCGCCGGCGTCGAGTACCTGCTGCTGCGCGAGCGCGACATCCACGGCGTCGCGGAGCCTGAGTCGAGCGGTGAGGGCACGGGCCTGTACCTGTGACCGCGTCACCCGGTCGCGCGCTCTCGGGCCCGCACCGTTGCGCGGCGACGACGCAGGTGGTGCAGTGTGTCCGTTGAGCACCAGCGAGAGGAGGGTCGGGCGATGAACCTGGACACCGGCGTGGGCAACGACGACGCCAGGACGGGTCTGGAGCCCGAGCCCGAGGTCGTGGAGGCCGTCGAGCGCGCGGACACCGAGCACTCCCAGGAGGTCATGAGCCTCCTCGCGCAGGGCGTGCCGCTGGCGCTGCTCGCGGACCTCGCCAGCCCGGACGGGCCGGCCTCCCCGGAGATCCTCGAGGACGAGGGCCTGCCGGAGGTCGCCTGGTGGGACGCGGAGGACGCGCCCGCCTCGCCCGACGCCGTCCCGGAGGCGGCGGACGCCGAGCCGCGGCCCGACGCCGGCTGACGCCGCGCAGGCGTGCGCCTGGCCCGGCATGTGACGTGCCTCACGACGCTGACCTGCGATTTCGCGTCCCCCCAGGCACGGTGCTAACCTCGTGCACCGCGCGCCATTAGCTCAATTGGCAGAGCAGCTGACTCTTAATCAGCGGGTTCGGGGTTCGAGTCCCTGATGGCGCACCACCACGCGAGAGGCCCCCGACCGATGGTCGGGGGCCTCTCGCGTGTCCGGCCGGATCACGGTGGGACGCGGCGCGTCACGCGCGCGCCCCGGTCCGCGCCCTCACGCCTCCTCGTCGCCCGGTGCGTCCGCGAGCGGGATGAGCTGGTCGACGCCCGTGATCGCCAGCAGCTCCCGGAGCATCCACGGCGCGTCGACGAGCGAGATGGGGTAGCCGCGCACCTCGGCGTCACGCGCGAGGCGGACGAGGACCGACATGCCGGTCGAGTCGATGAAGGTGACGTCCCGCGCGTCGACGACGACGGGCAGCCCGCGGTCCGCGACGGCCTGGCACAGGTCGCCGACCCCGCGGCGTACCGAGAGGTCGATCTCGCCCCAGGCGCGCACGACGGAACGGTCCGGCTCCTCGGTCAGCGCCATCCCGGAGGGCTCTGTGCCCTCTCCGTGCGTCGCAGTCATCGCTGTCCTTCCTCGCGGCAGCACCACTAGCACCGAATCCAACCGCACCGGAGCCCGCTTGGCACTGCGGCAGCGCTCTCACGCCTGGCGCGGCAACGGCGGGACCCCCGGGCGGCCCCGCCCGGCCCCGTAGAGTGGAGAGCGTGAAGATCGCTCTGGCCACCTGCGCCGCGCTGCCCACGCTCAACGCCGACGAGAGCCCGCTCCTCGCGGGCCTCGAGGCCCGGGGTGTGGAGGTCGCGACCCCGGTCTGGGACGACGCGTCGGTCGACTGGTCGGGCTTCGACCTCGTCGTGATCCGGTCCACCTGGGACTACGCGACCCGTCGCGCCGAGTTCGTCGCCTGGGCGGACCGGGTGGAGGCCCAGGCCACGCTGCTCAACCCGGCCGCCGTCGTGCGCTGGAACAGCGACAAGCACTACCTGGCGGAGCTGGAGCGCGCCGGCGTCCCGATCGTGCCGACGATGTGGCTGGAGCCGGAGCGCCACCTGTCCTCGCGCGCGCTCCACACGCGGTTCCCCGCCAACGGCGACTTCGTCATCAAGCCTGCCGTCTCGGCCGGTTCCGTCGACACGGGCCGGTACACCGCGATCGACGCGGGGTCCCGGGGCCTGGCGATCGGGCACGCGCGCCGCCTGCTCGCCGCCGACCGCACCGTGATGGTCCAGCGCTACCTCACCAGCGTCGACACGGTGGGCGAGCGGGCGCACATCTTCATCGACGGGCAGTACTCCCACAGCGTCCACAAGGGCGCGATGCTCAGCGGACCCGACACCGGCGAGACCGCCCTGTACAAGGAGGAGCGGATGTCGAGCATCGAGGCGTCCGCCGACGAGCTCGCCATGGCGGAGCGGGTCATCGCCACCGCCCGGGAGCTGCTGACCGCCGACGGCAGCGCGCTGCCGGACGAGCCGTTCCTCTACGCGCGCGTGGACCTCGTGAGCGGGGACGACGGTCAGCCGGTGCTCATGGAGCTCGAGATGGTCGAGCCGTCGCTGTTCACGCGCCTCGGCGCGGGGGCGACCGACCGGTTCGCCGACGCGGTCCTGGGGCGTGCGCTCGGAGCACCCGCCGCGACCGTATAGACTTTCGGCCGGTCCCGACCGCTACGGCGGTCCGGGGTCGTGGTGGCTATAGCTCAGTCGGTAGAGCACCTGGTTGTGGTCCAGGGGGTCGCGGGTTCAAGTCCCGTTAGCCACCCCATCTCACCGCCGCCCCGTGGGCGGTCCGGTGACCACTCGTGGTTGGCGCGTGGCGGGTTTAGCGTCGGACCATGCCGGACGAGACTCCGCGGGCCCGCAGTGCCGAGCCGGCGCGTGAGCGCGCCGAGGGCGTCGTCGGGCGCATCGAGGGCGCGGTCGAGCGCGCGGAGGATGTCGTCGAGCGCGCGGAGGAAGCCGCCGCGCGCGCCGCCGAGCGCGTGCCCACGCCCGCCTGGCTCCGGTTCGTCGAGCGGGTCATGGGCAGGGTCGTGTACTTCGCGCTGGTCGCGGCGGTTCTGGCCGTCGTCATCGCGGGCGTCCAACGGCTCATCGCGGACGACCGGGTGCGCCTGGTCGTCGGTATCGCCATGGTCGTGCTCCTGGGAGCCGGTGGCATGTTCCTGCGCGGGGCGAGCGAGCTCACCCGTCCGCCGCTCAACGAGAAGATCCGGGCCGCCGGGTACTTCTGCGGCGCGCTGGCGTACGTCGCCACGGCGACGGTCGCCCTGATGAACGGCCTGCCGCACCTCGTCGACCGCTGAGCGTGCGGCCGTCCGGCTCAGCGGGCGTCGTGGCCCTGACGAACGCTGGTGGCGGAGATCTCGGCCGCGATCTGCTTCGCGGTCGCGGAGTCGGGGCCGGGCTGCGGCACGAGCATCGCGGCCCGGTAGTACCGCAGCTCGTCGATGCTCTCGAGGATGTCCGCCAGGGCGCGGTGCCCGCCGTTCTTCTCGGGCGAGGCGAAGTAGATGCGCGGGTACCAGCGCCGCGCAAGCTCCTTGATCGAGGAGACGTCGATGATCCGGTAGTGCAGGTGGCCGACCAGCTCCGGCATGTCCCGGTCGAGGAAGGCCTTGTCCGTGCCGACGGAGTTGCCCGCGAGCGGTGCCTTGCCGGGCTCGGGGACCCACTGGCGCAGGTAGGCCAGGACCTGCTCCTGCGCCTCGGCGATCGTCACGCCGCCGGGCAGGGCCTCGAGCAGTGCCGAGGTCGTGTGCATCTGGCGCACGAAGGGCTCCATCTGCTCGAGCGCCTCGGCGGGCGGCGCGATGACGACGTCGACCCCCTCGCCGAGCACGTTGAGCTCGGAGTCGGTCACGACGGCGGCGACCTCGACGAGCGCGTCGCGCTGCAGGTCGAGGCCCGTCATCTCGCAGTCGATCCAGACGATGCGGTCGTTCGGTGCGGCAGGACTCACGCGCGTCACTGTACGGGCTCGTCGTCGTCCCGGCGGGGCTCGGGGCCGGGCGCCGGTGCGGGGATCGAGGCCGCCAGCAGCGCGCCGACCGCGACGACGACGCCGGCGCCGGCGCCGAGCAGGAGGGCGCGGAGCCACGGGGTGCCGCCCCACGCCAGCACGAGCGTGGTCGTCGCGGCGACCACCACGGTGAGGGCGAGGCGGTGCAGGAGGCGGCGGCTCGGAGCGGGCTCGGGGCCGGTCCCGTCGTGGCGGGCCGGCGCCGAGGCGTGGCGGCCCATCAGCCGGCCTCGCGAGCGGTGGACGACGCGGCCATGCGGTCATCGTGGCAGAGCGGGACGTGCGGGCGCCCCGCACCCGCCGTCAGGCGAGCGCGGGGCGTCCGCGACCCTCGGGGACGGCGCGGCCCGCCGCGGTCACGCGCGGGGCGGCGGTCCGGACCGCCCGGCGCCCGGCCGCACGGCGCGGTGCGCGGCTCCGGTCGGCGCTGCGCTCGGCGAGCAGCTGGTCGATCCGGGCGGCGCGCACGCTCCCGCGCGTCGCGCGCTCGTGCTCGCGGGCGGCTATCTCGTAGACGGTGATGGGATGCATGGTGGTGCTCCTGGGACGTGAAGGGACTGGTTGCGAGGACGGGCCAGGTCCTTCACCGCGGTGCTCCCAGGCTGGCAGGCGGCGGCGCCCGCGGGCACGTGAATATCCGGGCGCGAGGGCCTCCCGAGGCCCGGGACGGGGCGTCGGCTCGTCGCGCGAAGGGCTGCACGCGATGCGATGCTCACCAGATGTCAGCAACGAGCTCCGGGTGGGTCGCCGGCGCGCGTCGGCGCGCCGCCGAGGTGTGGGGACGGCGCACATGGGTCACGGACCACGGGCCGCAGGTCGCGATCGTCGTCGGCCTCCTGCTCGTCGTGCTGGGGACCGCCGGGTTCTTCGGGGTCTTCGACGCCGTGCAGGAGAGGGACGACCTCGCGGAGCTGGACACCCCCGTCCTCGAAGGGCTCGCGCAGGCGCGCAGCGCGCCCGTGACGGCGGTCCTCACGGTGATCACGACGGTCACCGGCCCGGAGATCCTGCCGGTGCTCGTCCTCGTGGGGACGCTGACGTGGGGCTTCTGGCGCAAGCAGTGGTGGCAGGCGGGTCTGCTCGCCGGCGCGATGATCGCCTCGACGCTCGTCTCGGTCCTCATCAAGTCGGCGGTCGCCCGGCCCCGGCCGCCCGTCGACACGATGGTCGAGGCGGGGGTGGAGACCACCTACTCCTTCCCCTCGGGCCACACGATCGGCACGGCGACCCTGCTGCTCGTGGTCGGGTACCTCGCCTGGATCCGCGAGCCGCGCGTCGCGTCGCTCGTCAGGTGGTTCCTCGGTGTGGTCCTCGGGGTGGCGGTCGTGGCGCTGAGCCGGCTGTACCTCGGGTACCACTTCGTCACGGACGTCGTGGCGTCCGTCGCGCTGGCGGTCGCGGTGCTGGGAGGGGTCGTGGTCGTCGACCGGCGTCGTGCGGCCCGGGCCGCGCGGGTCACCGCCGACGCCTGACGCGGACCACCCGGGCGGCGCGCCCCCGGCAGGATTCGAACCTGCGACCTGCGGATTAGAAGTCCGATGCTCTATCCACTGAGCTACGGGGGCCGGCGCACCCGGACGTCGCTGTGCCGAAAAATGGCACTTGACCTGCGATGACGCAAATGCGGCCCCATCGTACACGCGGCCCGCCGCCCGCCGCCGGGAAGACGGCGACGCGCTGCTCGGCGCGGTCGTTTGGCCGCCGACGCGCCGCACGGGAGGATGGTCCCGTGACCATGGCACCGAGCACCTCAGGGCTCCCGCCAGCGGTCCGTACCGGTGTCGAGGGGCGTCCGACCGGCCTCGCCCGGTCGGCGACGGCGTCGGTCGAGCAGCGGCCGCGCGCGAGCGCCTCGCTGCTGGACGCGGTCAGCGACCTGCGCCGCGACGTGGACGCCACGCGCTTCCCGCTGCCGCTCCCGGGGGTCCGGGAGGCCGAGGAGCGCCGGGTGCAGCTGCTCGACCAGCTCGACGACCACCTGCTGCCCCGCCTGCGTGAGCTCTCCGCCCCGGCCGTCGTGGTCGTCGCGGGCTCCACGGGCGCCGGCAAGTCGACCCTGGTGAACTCGATCGTCGGTCGGGAGGTGAGCACCGCGGGCGTGCTGCGGCCGACGACGCGGCGTCCCGTCCTGGTGCACCACGGTGCCGACACCGAGCTGCTCGCCGACCACCCGCTGCGCGACGCGGTCGACGTCGTGGTGAGCGACGAGGTGCCGCGGGGCATCGCGCTCGTCGACGCGCCCGACCTCGACTCGCTGGTGGAGAGCAACCGGAGCACGGCGCACCGCCTGCTCGAGGCCGCGGACCTGTGGGTCTTCGTCACCACCGCCGCGCGCTACGGCGACGCCCTGCCCTGGCAGGTGCTGGACCGCGCCGCGCTGCGCGGGACCTCGATGGCCATGGTGCTGAACCGGGTGCCGGACGACGCGCTCGTGACCATCCGGACCGACCTCATGGCGCGGCTGCGCGCGCGGGGCCTCGCGGCCGTGCCGCTCTTCATGGTCAAGGACCTCGGCCCTCACGAGGGCCTGCTGCCGCCCGCCGCCGTGGCGCCGATGCGCCGGTGGCTCGCGATGGTCGCGGGTCCCGACCGGGCGCGCGCCGTGATCACCCGCACGCAGCGCGGTGCGATCGCGGCCCTGCGCCCGTGGGTCGAGGAGCTGGCCGACGCCGTGCAGGCGCAGGTCGACGCCGCGTCGGCGCTCGGCGCGGTCGTCGAGGAGGCGCTCGGCCGCACGGCGGACGCGGCGGTCGGCGCGGCACGCGAGGGCGCCGTGGTCGCCGGTCCGGTGCGGGCACGCTGGCGCGGCGCGGAGCAGCGTCGACTGCTCGCGCGGCGCGTGCCGCGGCGTCGCCGCGCCGAGCGCGACCGGGAGCTGGCGGCGCTGCGCGACGACGTCGTGCGGGCCGTCGCCGTCGTGCTCGCGGAGGCGAGCGCCGCCGGTCGCGCCGGCGTGCGGTCGGCCCTCGCGGCCAGCAGCCTGGCGGGAGCGCCGGCCGTCGTGACCGCGCTCGACGCGCAGGGCGCACCGCTCGCGACGTCCGACGACGGGCGCGCCGCGGGTGAGGGGCACGCCCGGGCCGCCGCCGCCCAGTGGGCGGCCGCGACCGGCGGGACGGGCCACGCCGCCCTCGACCGTCGGTGCGGGCCCGAGGCCGGCGCCGTCGTGGTGGCGGCCGCCGCCGGGCTCGAGCCGGCGCGTGCGCTCGTGTCCGAGGTCCTGGGCGACGCGGGTGGCGAGGTGGTCGAGCGCGGGACGCAGGAGCTGCTCGCGCTCGTGGCCGCCGAGGTCCGCCGGGGCGGGGAGCCCGGGCGGGCCGTGCTCGACGCTCCGGACCTCGCGGCCGACGCGGCCTCGCTGCTGCGCCTGCGGGGCGCCGTGCTGAAGGCGGTCCGATGACGACGGATGAGGCGATGACGACCCCCGGGCCGGGCGCAGGCGTGCGCACGGCCGCGCTGCTCGAGCGCGTGGCCCGGCTCGAGGGCGCGGTCGACGCGGTCGGGAGCCGGGTGCCGACCGCGACGTCCGCCGCGGTGCGACGCGCGCTCACCACGGTGCGGGAGCGCCTCGCCCTCGGCGCCGACCACACCGTCGTGGCCCTGGTGGGCGGCACCGGATCGGGCAAGTCGAGCCTGTTCAACGCGCTCAGCGGGCTGGCCTTCGCGGACGTCGGTGTGCGGCGCCCCACGACGGCCGAGCCCTCCGCGTGCGTCTGGGCCCACGACGCGACGGCCCTCCTCGACTGGCTCGACGTGGCACCGGACCGCCGGATCGTGCGCGAGAGCGCCCTCGACGGCGAGTCGCAGGCCGACCTGCGCGGCCTGGTCCTGCTCGACCTGCCCGACCACGACTCGGTGGAGCCGGCGCACCGCGAGGTGGTCGACCGGCTGCTCCCGCTGGCCGACCTGCTCGTCTGGGTCGTCGACCCGCAGAAGTATGCGGACGACGCGCTGCACGCCGGGTACCTGCGGCGGCTCACCGGGCGCGACGCGGCGATGCTCGTGGTGGTCAACCAGACCGACACGGTCCCGGAGCACGCTCGGGCCGGCCTGGTCGACGACGTCGCCCGTCTGCTCCAGGCCGACGGCCTGCCGGGCGTCGCGGTGCACGCCGTCTCCGCCCGTACGGGCGAGGGCGTGCGGGAGCTGCGCCGCGTCCTGGCGGATCACGTCGCGGGCAGCACGCTGGCCGAGGTCCGTGCCGCCGCCGAGATCGACGGGGCGGCGCTCCTGCTGGCGCGCGACCTCGGGTCGTCGGAGACGGCGCCGGAGGAGCTCCCGCGGGCCGAGGCCGTCGACGCGCTCGCGGACGCCTCCGGGCTCGCCTCGGCGGTCGGCGTGGTCGCGGCCGGTCCGGGGCGTGGCCGCACGGTCCGCGCGTTCGTCGAGCCCGTGCAGCGCGACCGGGTGGCCCGGCTGCGCTCCCGCTGGGCCGAGGCCGCCTCGGCCGGGCTGCCGGCGAGCTGGCGCGCCGCGATCGACGCGGTGCTGCCCGACCACCGGGCGTTGAGCGCCGCGGTCGACGACGCCCTCGCGGGCGTGCCGCTGGAGGGACGGCGGACCGCGGCGGTGACCGTGCTGCGGGTGCTCGCCGTGCTGCTCGGCGTGGCCGGCCTGGTCGCCCTCGGGCTGGCGGTCGCCGCCGGGGCGGGGGACGGCGGGCCCCTGCTCCCGGGCGCCGTGGCGGCCGGAGCGCTGGTCCTCGCGGTTCTCGCGTGGTTCCTCGCGGGCCGGTCGGCCCGCGCGGCGGCGCAGCGCGACGCGCAGTCCGCGGCGGCGGCCGCGCGCGAGGCGATCGGCCGCGTGGTCGACGAGCGCCTCGTGGTCCCCGTCGCGGCGGTGCTCGGTGAGCACCGGGCGGCCCGCGAGGCGACGGCGCCGTCCGCGGTGTCGTCCACAGGTCGACACCTCGACGGCCTGTCCACAGGCTGACGGGTCCCTCCCGCCGCGCCCACGCGAGGCGCGCGACCGTGGTCCCGCCGCCGGAGCGACCGGCGGGGGACAGGAGGACCTGATGAACGCGCAAGGACTGTCGGTGACCGTCGTCGGCTGGGTGGCGACCCCGCCCAAGGAGATCCACGGCACCGGGGTGCCCTACACGAGCTTCCGCCTCGCGACGACCCCGCGGCGGTTCGACAGCCGCACGGGTGGGTGGGCCGACGGTCGCACCGAGTGGATCACCGTCAAGGCGTTCCGGGACGTCGCCCACAACGTCGCCGAGTCGGTCCGCAAGGGCGACCCGATGCTCGTGCACGGTCGGCTGCAGACCGAGGAGTGGCAGGGGGAGAACGGCCCCCGCACCACGCTCGTGCTCGAGGCCTCGGCCCTGGGGCACGACCTCACGCGCGGCCGGACGCGGTTCGCCCGCGTCGTCCGCACGGCCCCCGGGGAGCCGGCGGCTGCCGCGCGCGACGCGGACGGCGCGGCCGCCCCGCTGCCCGACACCGAGGACCCGTGGGCGACGGACGGCGCGCCCGCACCCGACGACGCCGAGGAGCGGGACGGCAGCGAGGAGCCGGACGGTGCGGCGGCGGACGGGTCGTCGACCCGGCTCGAGGACCTGGTGGACGCGGACGGCGGCGCACGGACGCCGTAGGCTGGCGGGTGTTCCGGCGCCAGTGATCGCGACCTGGCCGGACCCCGACGCCCTCGAGACGAGCAGGAGCAGATCTGCGTGGCTGAGTTCATCTACACCATGTACAAGGCGCGCAAGGCGCACGGTGACAAGGTCATCCTCGACGACGTCACCATGAGCTTCTACCCCGGCGCCAAGATCGGCGTCGTCGGTCCCAACGGCGCGGGCAAGTCCACGATCCTCAAGATCATGGCGGGCCTGGAGCAGCCGTCGAACGGTGAGGCGCGGCTCTCGCCCGGCTACACCGTCGGCATCCTGCTGCAGGAGCCCCCGCTCGACGAGTCCAAGACGGTGCTCGGCAACGTCGAGGACGGCGTGCGGGAGATCAAGGACAAGCTCGACCGGTTCAACCAGATCTCCGAGGAGATGGCGTCGCCCGACGCCGACTACGACGCGCTGCTCGACGAGATGGGCAAGCTGCAGGAGGCGATCGACGCCGCCAACGCGTGGGACCTCGACTCGCAGCTCGAGCAGGCGATGGACGCGCTGCGCTGCCCGCCCCCGGACGCCGACGTGTCGGTGCTCTCCGGCGGTGAGCGGCGCCGCGTCGCCCTGTGCAAGCTGCTCCTCGAGAAGCCGGACCTGCTGCTGCTCGACGAGCCCACCAACCACCTCGACGCCGAGAGCGTGCTCTGGCTCGAGCAGCACCTGTCGCAGTACGAGGGCGCGGTCCTGGCCGTGACCCACGACCGGTACTTCCTCGACCACGTCGCGGAGTGGATCGCCGAGGTCGACCGCGGTCGCCTGTACCCGTACGAGGGCAACTACTCGACGTACCTGGAGAAGAAGCAGGCGCGCCTGGAGGTCCAGGGCAAGAAGGACGCCAAGCTCGCGAAGCGTCTCAAGGACGAGCTCGAGTGGGTGCGCTCGTCGGCCAAGGGCCGCCAGACCAAGTCCAAGGCCCGCCTCGCCCGGTACGAGGAGATGGCCGCGGAGGCGGACCGCACGCGCAAGCTGGACTTCGAGGAGATCCAGATCCCGCCGGGCCCCCGGCTCGGCAGCGTGGTCATCGAGGCGAAGGACCTGCGCAAGGGCTTCGACGACCGCGTGCTGATCGACGGGTTGTCGTTCTCCCTGCCGCGCAACGGCATCGTCGGCGTCATCGGCCCGAACGGCGTCGGCAAGACGACGCTGTTCAAGACGATCGTCGGCCTCGAGCCGCTCGACGCCGGTGACCTGCGGGTCGGCGAGACGGTCAAGCTGTCCTACGTCGACCAGTCGCGCGGCGGCATCGACCCGAAGAAGACCCTGTGGGAGGTCGTCTCGGGCGGGCTCGACTTCATCAAGGTCGGCAACGTCGAGATGCCGTCCCGCGCCTACGTCGCGGCGTTCGGGTTCAAGGGTCCGGACCAGCAGAAGCCGGCCGGCGTGCTGTCCGGCGGTGAGCGCAACCGCCTCAACCTGGCGCTGACGCTCCAGCAGGGCGGCAACGTCCTGCTGCTCGACGAGCCGACCAACGACCTCGACGTCGAGACCCTCGGCTCCCTCGAGAACGCGCTGCTCGAGTTCCCGGGCTGCGCCGTCGTGGTCTCCCACGACCGGTGGTTCCTCGACCGGGTCGCGACGCACATCCTCGCCTACGAGGGGACCGAGGAGGACCCGGCCCGCTGGTACTGGTTCGAGGGCAACTTCGAGGCGTACGAGGCGAACAAGGTCGAGCGCCTCGGCGCCGACGCCGCGCGCCCGCACCGCGTGACGTACCGCAAGCTCACGCGCGACTGACGCGAACGGCCTCGACCGGCAGCAGGGTCGGGCTCCTCGGAGCCCGGCCCTGCTGCATGATCGGACCGGCTGCGCGAGACTGACCGGGACGCCGACGACGGGAGCGCGCGTGACGTGGACGGACGAGGGTGCCGAGCGGCTCGCCACCGGCCTGGGCGCGCTGCGCTCGGCGGTCGCCGAGCTGCGGCTGCCCCTCGACCTGCCGGGGGCCGCTGAGGACCGGCGCGCGGCGGCTGCGCTCGTCGACCACCTCGACGACTACCTCGTCCCGCGCGTGCGCCAGCTCGGCGCACCGCTGCTGGCCGTCGTGGGCGGCTCGACCGGCGCAGGCAAGTCCACCCTGGTCAACAGCATCGTGGGCGCGCAGGTGACGCCCGCGGGCGTGCTGCGACCCACGACCCGGTCGCCCGTGCTCGTGCACCACCCCGACGACACCGCCTGGTTCAGCACCGACCGCGTGCTGCCTCGCCTGCCCCGCGTCACCGGCCCGGACGCCGAGGGACGCGCGCTGCGCCTGGCGCCCGACCCGGCCGTCCCGCGGGGGATCGCGCTGCTGGACGCGCCGGACATCGACTCCGTCGTCGCGGCGAACCGTGAGCTCGGCGAGGAGCTGCTCGGCGCCGCGGACCTGTGGGTCTTCGTCACGACGGCGGCGCGGTACGCCGACGCGGTGCCGTGGGACCTGCTCGCCGACGCCGCGCGGCGGCGGGCGGTGGTGGCGATGGTGCTCAACCGCGTCGACCCCGGTGCCGAGGCGGCCGTCCGCGAGCACCTCGCCGGGATGCTGACGGAGCGCGGGCTGGCGGACACGCGCATCTTCGCGGTCGCGGAGTCGCGCCTGGACGCCGGTCTGCTGCCGCGCGACGCCGTCGCCGAGCTGTCCGGCTGGCTGCACCGGGTCGCGGGCGACGCCGCCGCCCGCCAGGCCGTCGTCCGCCGCACCGTGCGCGGCGCCGTCGACGACGTCGTGGCGCGCGCTCCCGCGCTGGCGGACGCCGCCGACGCGCAGGTGGCGCACGTCGCCCGCCTGCGGGAGATGACCGCCGCCGCCTACCGGGAGGCCGCCCGCGACGTCGAGACGGCCACCCAGGACGGCACCATGCTGCGCGGCGAGGTCCTCTCGCGCTGGCAGGAGTTCGTCGGCACGGGCGAGCTGTTCCGGGCGATCGAGAGCCGCGTGAGCACGTGGCGCGACCGGCTGAGCGCCTTCCTGCGCGGCCGGCCCGCCCCGGAGCCCGTCACCGCCGCGATCGGCCACGGCCTCGTCGACCTCGTGCAGGACGCGGCGGACCGCGCGGCGGACCGCACCTACGCCGCGTGGCGCGCCGACCCGGCGGGCCGCCGGCTCGTGGACGGCCTGCGGCTCAGCCGCTCCTCGGTCGACCTGCGGGAGCGCATCAGCGCCGAGGTGCGCGCCTGGCAGGCCGGCGTGCTCGACCTCGTCTCCACGGAGGGCGCCGACAGGCGCCTCACGGCACGCGTCCTGTCGTTCGGCGTCAACGGGCTGGGGGCGGCGCTCATGGTCGCGATCTTCGCCTCGACCGGCGGGCTGACCACGGCCGAGGTCGGGGTCGCCGGCGGCACGGTGGTCCTCGCCCAGCGCCTCCTGGAGGCCGTGTTCGGGGACGACGCGGTGCGGCGGCTGACCCGGACGGCGCAGGAGGACCTCGCGGCCCGCATGAGCCGGCTGCTCGACGAGGAGGCGGACCGGTTCACGTCCGGACTCGACGCGCTGGACCTCACCCCGCGGGCCGGCGAGACGATCCGCCTGGCGGCGCAGCAGGTCGCGCTCGCGGCACCCGTCGCCGAGGCCGAGACCGAGGTCGCCGCGGCGGACGCCGCCCTGGCGGACGTCGCCGCCGGCCCCGGTGAGCCGGGCGACGTCGACGGGCAGGGCGAACCGGGTGGGCTGCGCGGATGGTGGCGGCGGCTGTGGGAGGTCTGAGCGTCGCGGAGCGCCTCGACGCGCTCACCGAGGCGGTGCGCGCGGGCGCCGACGTGCTCCCCGGCGACGTCGTCGACGCCGCGCGCGTGCTCGAGGAGCGCGCCGGGCGCCGGCTGCGGCTCTCGGGGGACCACACGGTCGCGGCGCTCGCGGGCGCCACGGGCTCGGGCAAGTCGTCGCTGCTCAACGCCCTGGTGGGGGAGCCGCTCGCCGCCGTCGACGTGCTGCGCCCGACGACGTCGGAGGCGCTCGCGGTGGTGCGCGGCCAGGAGGGGTCGGCGGCGCTGCTCGACTGGCTCGAGGTGCGCCGCCGGCACCAGCTCGCGGAGCCCTCGCCCGGTGCGGCGGGCGACCGGGTGGGCGGGCTCATCCTGCTCGACCTGCCGGACCACGACTCCGTCCGCACGGAGCACCGGCTCGAGGCCGAGCGGCTGGTGGCGCTCGTGGACCTGATGGTCTGGGTCCTCGACCCGCAGAAGTACGCCGACGCCGCGGTCCACGAGCGCTACCTGCGCGGCCTGGCGGAGCACCGGGACGTCATGCTCGTGGTCCTCAACCAGGTGGACCGGCTCTCCGACGCCGAGCGGCGCGCGTGCCACGCGGACCTGGAACGGCTGCTGGCCCAGGACGGCCTGGCCGGGGTCCGCGTGCTCGACGTCTCCGCGCGCACCGGTGAGGGCGTCGACGCGCTGCGCGCCGCGCTCGACGCCGCGGCCGCGCGCCGGATGGCCGCCCAGGAACGCGTCCGGGCCGACGTCGTGCGCCTGGCCCACGAGGTGCAGGCGTCGTGCGGGCCCGTGCGCCGCGGCCGTGGCACCGCGGGGGCGACGTCGGCGCTGGTCGACGCGCTCGCGGGCGCGGCGGGGGTCCCGGCCGTCGCCGAGGCGGTGCGCGTCTCGCGGCTCCAGCGGGCGCGCCGCGCGACCGGCTGGCCGCCGACGCGGTGGCTCGGGCGGCTGCGCGTCGACCCGTTGCGGCGGATGCACCTGCGGGCCGGGGGGACGTCCGGCCGCGCGGGCCGCGGCGACGACGACCCGGCCGACGTCGTCCGCACCTCCGTGCCGCGGCCCGGCCCGGCCGAGCTGGCGCGCGTGCGCGCCGCGGTGCGCCGCCACACCGACGAGGCGACGGCCGGCCTGCCCGACGGCT
This sequence comes from Actinotalea sp. JY-7876, assembly GCF_014042015.1. NCBI lineage: Bacteria > Bacillati > Actinomycetota > Actinomycetes > Micrococcales > Cellulomonadaceae > Actinotalea > Actinotalea sp. JY-7876. Next base: position 1,152,776 of record NZ_CP059493.1, read on the forward strand.
GGGTGCTCGCGGCCCGCGCCCGGACCCAGGAAGGCCCGTCCGCGACCGAGCTGCCCGACGCCCTGGACCGCGCCGTCGCGGGCACGCGTGTGCTCAGCGACCGTCGGCCCGTGTGGTGGTCGGTGGTCGGCGCGCTGCAGTGGCTCGCCCTCCTGGTGGCCCTGGCCGGGCTCGGTTGGCTGGCCGTGCTGTGGGGGCTGGACGCCTTCCGGCTGCCGGTCATCGAGCCGCCGGTGTGGGACCAGGGCCAGGTGCAGGTGCCCGTCCCGACGCTCGCGGTCGCCGGCGGGGTGCTCGTGGGCCTGCTGCTCGCCCTGCTCTCGCGGGTCGCGGCGGGCATCGGGGCGCGGCGGCGCGCCCGGCGGGCCACCGCGCACCTGCGTGCGGCGGTCGAGCAGGTCGCGCAGACGCACGTCGTCGCGCCCGTGCAGGAGGTGCTCGACCGGCACGACGCGTGCGCACGCGCGGCGGCGCGCGCCGCCGGCTGACCGTCCTCACCCCCGTCCGGACGGCACTATGGGGCGCATGACCCGACTCCACGTCCCCGTGCCCCTGCGCTGGGCGGACCTCGACGCCTACGGCCACGTCAACAACGTCGAGGTGCTGCGGCTCCTCGAGGAGGCGCGCATCGCGGCGTTCTGGCGCCACGGCGAGGACGCGGGCGTGCTGCCCACGGCCGTGCTCGACGCCGACCCGGGGGCGGGCACCCACACCCTCGTGGCCCGTCAGGAGATCGAGTACCTGCTGCCGATCTCCTACCGGCGCGAGCCCCTGGTGGTCGAGCTCTGGATCGGCCACCTGGGCGGCGCGAGCATCGAGGTGTGCTACCTGCTCACCACGGGGGACGAGCCGGAGCGCCGCGTCTTCGTCCAGGCCGCGACCACGCTGGTGCTCATCGACGCCGCGACCGGGCGACCGCGACGCATCACCGAGGCCGAGCGCGCGACGTGGGGGGAGTACCTCGAGGAGCCGCTGGTCCTGCGCCGCCGCGGCGGCCGGGCGACGGGCGGGGCCGACGTCACCGTGCCGCGGTGAGCGGGCGGGGTAGCGGTCCCCCCGGCGAGCCCTCGCGCCCCCGGGCCCGCCGCTCGGCCTCGGCCGCCATGCCCCGCTGCATGCCGCCGAACACGACGCCGTGGAACGGCGCGACGGTCCACCAGTAGAGCTGGCCGGGCAGTCCGTGGGGATGGAAGGTCGCCACCTGGCGCAGGGTGGAGCCGCCGTCGGGCTCGGGGCGCACGGCGAGCTCCAGCCAGGCGAGGCCGGGTACACGCATCTCCGCCCGGAGCCGGATCATGCGACCGGGGACGACCGCCTCGACGCGCCAGAAGTCCACGGCGTCGTCGACCAGCAGACGGCGCGGGTCCCGGCGCCCGCGGCGCAGGCCCGGCCCGCCCGAGAGCCGGTCGAGGAGCCCGCGCACGCGCCAGGCGAGCGGCCAGGAGTACCAGCCGCGCTCACCACCCACCTCCTGCAGGACCTCCCACACCACCTCGGCGGGGGCGTCGACGTGGGTGCGCCGCTCGTCCCGGTAGAGGGAGCCGCCCGCCCAGTCCGGGTCGCTCGGCAGGGGGCCGCTCGGTGCGCCGGGGACCGAGGCCGACGACCAGCGCGTCGCCACGTCCGCGTCCTGGATCTTCGCCAGGGCGAGGCGCACGGCGTCGTCGAAGCCCACGAGCCCCTCGGGCGGGTCGGGCACCCAGCGGGCGATGTCGTGCTCGTCGCACACGACCTCGTGGACCAGGGACTCCACGAGCGGTCGCGCGAGCGGCCCGGGCACCGGCGTGACGAGGGAGACCCACAGGCTCGACAGGCGCGGGGTGAGCACACCGACGCCCACGATGACGCGCCGGCGCAGCCCCGCGACGGCCGCGTACCGCTGCATCATCTCGCGGTAGGTGAGCACCTCCGGCCCGCCGATGTCGAACGCGCGGTCGACCTGCGGCGGCATGGTGGCGCTGCCCACCAGGTAGCGCAGCACGTCGCGGATCGCGATCGGCTGGATGCGGTTGTCGACCCAGCGCGGCGTCGTCATCGCCGGCAGGCGCTCGGTGAGGTACCGCATCATCTCGAACGACGCCGAGCCCGAGCCGAGGATGACGGCGGCCCGCAGCACCGTGGTCGGCACGCCCGAGGCGAGGAGGATCTCGCCGACCTCCTTGCGCGACTCCAGGTGCGGTGAGAGGTCCTCACCGTCCGGGTACAGCCCGCCGAGGTAGACGATGCGGCCGACGCCGGCCTCGCGCGCGGCCTGCGCGAACGTGAGCGCCGTCCGCCGGTCCCTCGCCTCGAACCGCCGCCCGGACCCGAGGGAGTGGATGAGGTAGTAGGCGACGTCGACGCCCGTCAGGGCCGCGCGGATCTGGTCCAGCTCCTGCGCGTCCGCCTCGACCAGCTCGACGTCCTCGGCCCAGTCCCGCCCCTCCAGCCGGCGCGGGTTGCGGGCGACGGCCCGGACCCGGTGACCGGCGGCCAGCAGCTCGGGCACGAGCCGGCCGCCGACGTACCCCGTGACGCCCGTGACGGCGATCGACAGTCCCATCGACCGAGCGTAGGTCGGTCGGGTCGCCCCCGCACCGCCCTCCGTTCCGGTGGTGGCCCGCGGACCGCGGGCCTACGTTCGCTGCAAGGGGCGAGCAAGGGGGAGCCGTGACGACGACCGACTCGACGGCGGGTGCGCCGAAGCAGGAGCAGTTCGACACGGGGCGGGCGGTGCTGCTCGCGACGGTCGCCGCGCTGGGCGGCTTCCTGTTCGGCTTCGACACCGCCGTCATCAACGGCGCGGTCACCGCCATCCGCGACCAGTTCGAGATGGGCGCCGGCCTCACGGGCTTCGCCGTCTCGTCGGCGCTGCTGGGCTGCGCGCTCGGCGCCTGGGGCGCCGGGCGGCTCGCCGACCGGCAGGGCCGCATCCGCGTCATGCTGATCTCGGCCGTGCTGTTCACGGTGAGCGCGATCGGGTCGGGCCTCGCCGTCGGGGCGTGGGACCTCATCGCGTGGCGCGTCGTCGGCGGCCTGGGCGTCGGGGCGGCGTCGGTCATCGCGCCCGCCTACATCGCCGAGATCTCGCCCGCCTCGATCCGTGGACGGCTGGGCTCGCTCCAGCAGCTCGCGATCGTCACCGGCATCTTCGTCGCGCTGCTGACCGACTACTTCCTGGCCACCGCCGCGGGCGGGGCCGCCGAGGAGCTGTGGCTCGGGCTCGAGGCCTGGCGCTGGATGTTCATGTCCGAGGCGCTGCCCGCGGTCATCTACGGGATCCTCGCGCTGCAGATCCCCGAGTCACCGCGCTACCTGGTCGCTCGGGGGCGGGACAAGGAGGCGCGCCGGGTGCTGGGCCAGGTGCTCAAGTCGGGCATCGACCAGCGGCTGGCGGAGATCAAGCGCACGGTCTCGATCGAGCGGCGCTCGTCGTTCCGGGACCTGCGCGGGCCCGCGCTGGGCCTGCTGCCGATCGTCTGGGTCGGTATCGCGCTGTCGCTGTTCCAGCAGTTCGTCGGGATCAACGTCATCTTCTACTACTCCTCGACGCTGTGGCGCAGCGTCGGGTTCAGCGAGGACGACGCGCTCCTGCAGACGGTCATCACGTCGGTCACGAACATCGTCGTCACGGTCGTGGCGATCGCGATCATCGACAAGGTGGGGCGCCGCCTGCTCCTGCTCGTGGGGTCGGCCGGCATGGTCGTGAGTCTCGGGGTGCTGGCCGCGACCTTCGCGCAGGCGCGGCTGGTCGACGGCGAGCCGGTGCTCGACGGCGCCGCGGGCGTGACCGCGCTGGTCGCCGCGAACGGGTTCGTGGTCTTCTTCGGCGCCTCCTGGGGGCCCGCGGTGTGGGTCCTCCTCGGCGAGATGTTCAACAACAAGATCCGTGCCAGCGCGCTGGGCCTCGCTGCGGCGGCCCAGTGGATCGGCAACTTCGTCATCTCGACGTCGTTCCCGGCGCTGTCGTCCGTCGGCCTGAGCCTGGCGTACGGCCTCTACACCTTCTTCGCGCTGCTCTCGTTCTTCTTCGTGCTGAGGTTCGTCAAGGAGACCAAGGGCCGCGAGCTCGAGGACATGGAGTAACGGCCCGCGTCGCGGTGAGCAGGGCGGCTCAGGTCAGCAGGTCGATGAGGGCGCGCTCGGCCGCGGCCCGCGTGCGACGCCGCCCGATCGTGCGCCCGCGCTCCCACAGGTCGATCAGGCGCGGGTCGATGTACGAGGCCCGGCAGACCGCCGGTGTGTTGCCGAGCTCGTCGGAGACCTCGCGCACGACCTGCGAGACGACGCGCCGACGGGCGCGCTCGCTCCGCGGCGGGTCCCCGGCCTCGGCGAGGGCCGCGGCCGCGAGGACGCTCGCGTGCCACGTCCGGAAGTCCTTGGGACGCGCGTCCGGCCCGAGCCGCTCCTTGACGTACGCCTGGATGTCCGCGGTGGCGACGTCCTTCCAGGCGCCGTCCTCCTCGTCGAACCACGCCAGCAGCTCGGGGTTGGCGTCGTCGCGGTCACGCAGCTCGCGCACCAGGCGTGCCACGACCGGGTCGTCGACCTGGCTGTGCCGCTCCTGGCCCGACTTGGCGGGGTAGGTGAAGCTCACCGTCTCGCCGTCCACCCGCACGTGCTCTCGCCGGACGGTCGCGAGGCCGTAGCTGCCGTTCTGCTTGGCGTACGTCTCGCCACCGGCGCGGAAGTACGCCTCGTCGAGCAGGCGGAACGCCAGCGCCAGCGCCTTGCGCCGCGGCATCCCCGGCAGCTCCAGGTCGGCCGTGACCTTGCGCCGGGCCCGGGGCAGCCGGCGCGCCATGAGCAGCACCTGCTCGTGCTTGGCGCGGTCGCGCCGCGCGCGCCACTGCGGGTGGTAGAGGTACTGGCGCCGGCCGGCGTCGTCCGTCCCCATGGCCTGGATGTGCCCGTTCTCGGCCGGGGAGATCCACACGTCCTTCCACGCCGGGGGGATGACCAGGCCGGCGCACCGGGCGATCACCTCGGGGTCCGTGAGGCGCTGGCCCTGGTCGTCGAGGTAGATCACGCCCCGGCCCTGGCGCCGCCGCGTCCATCCCGGATCGCTGGCACGGACCCGGCGCAGTCGAGGCATGCGCACAGTGTGCGGGGCCCGGCGTGCTCCGGCACGCCGAGCGCGCTGCTCAGCCGGGCAGCCGGACCATGCCCTCCTGGGCGATCGTCGCGACCAGCGACCCGTCGCGCGTGTAGACCCGGGCGGCCCCGAGGCCGCGCCCGCCCTGCGCCGAGGGCGCGGACTGGACGTACAGCAGCCACTCGTCCACGCTCACCGGCCGGTGCCACCACATCGCGTGGTCGAGGCTCGCGATCGACAGGTCACGCGTCGCCCAGCTCGCGCCGTGCCGGCGCAGCAGCGGCTCGAGCATGACCTGGTCGCACGCGTAGGCCAGCAGCGCGCGGTGCAGCACCTGGTCCTGCGGCAGCGGCCCCCGCGCGCGCATCCAGACCATCTGCCGGTCGGTGACCTGATCGGCCGGGTCGAGGTAGATCGAGCCCTCGACGTGCCGCAGGTCGAACGCGCTCGCCTGGGTCCAGAACGCCGCGACGGGGTGGTCGACGGCGGCCAGGAGGTCCATCGCGCTGGGCACCGAGTCGGGCTCGGGCACGTCATGGGGCGGGACGTCGGCGTGCTCGACACCGCCCTGCTCGACCTGGAACGACGTCGTCATCGACAGGATCGGCACGCCGCCCTGCAGCGCGTGCGTGCGGCGCGCGCTGAAGGAGCGGCCGTCGCGCAGCCGCTCGACCTGGAACGTGATCGGCTGCGTCACGTCGCCCGCGCGCAGGAAGTACCCGTGGATCGAGTGGGGGAGCCGCTCGGGGTCGACGGTGCGCGCCGCCGCCAGCAGCGTCTGGGCGAGCACCTGGCCACCGAAGACGCGGCCGCCCGGCTTGGGCAGGCTGCCGCCGGTGAAGGTGTTCTCGTCGACCTCGTCGAGCTCGAGGACGTCCAGCACGGTGGCGAGCGGGTCCGGCGTCACGACAGGCATGCGGGTGGGGTCGGGCATGGGCTCCTCAGTCCTCGAACGTGTTGACCATCGCGTGCGCGGCGCGCTCGAGGTAGTCCCACAGGGTGGCGTGCTGCAACGGCGGCAGCGCGAGCGAGTCGAGCGCGGTGCGCATGTGGCGCAGCCAGGCGTCGCGCGCGGCCGGGTTGACGCGGTAGGGGTGGTGACGCATCCGCAGGCGCGGGTGGCCCCGGGTGTCGCTGTAGGTGGTGGGCCCGCCCCAGTACTGCTCGAGGAACAGCTGGAGGCGGTCCGCGGCCGGGCCCAGGTCGGTCTCGGGGTACATCGGGCGCAGCAGCGGGTCCTCCGCGACGCCCTCGTAGAACGCGGCGACGAGGCGGCGGAAGGTCTCGCTGCCCCCGACCGAGGCGTGGAACGAGTCGGTCAGGCCAGGTCCCGGGGCCCCGGAGTCGGCGGAGGTCACACACCCATTGTCGCGTACGCCACGGCCCGGGTCCGTGCGCGCCGGGCGACGTGGGTCACACCGCGTGCGCGCGTCCGGCTCAGTGCTGCGGGGTCGTGAGGAACCCCTCGAGCGCGTCGAGCGCCCCCTCGGCGCCCTCACCCTCGGCGGCCAGGACGACGTCCTCGCCACCCTTGGCGCCGAGGGCCATGACGGCGAGGATGCTCGACGCGGAGGCCGGGGTGCCGCCCTCCTTGCGGATGGTGACCGGGACCGGCTGCGCGCCGGCGAGCTGGACGAACAGGGCGGCCGGCCGGGCGTGCAGGCCCTCGGGGACGGCGACGGTGACGGTGCGCTCGGGCACGGGGGCCTCATCTCTTGACGTGCGGGTGGGGGCGGGCGGACGTGCGGCGCGCCGGACCGGGCCCCCTGCCGGTCCGGCGCGCCCTGCGCTCAGGCCTGCGTGGTGCCGGGCCGCTGCGTCGTGGTGGTGCCCGACGTGCTCGACGTCGTGCCCGACGTCGAGCTGCTCGCGACCGCGGGGACCGGCTCGCCGGCCGGCTGGTCGACCAGGACGGTGCTCTGGTCGCCGGCGTCGTCGTCCTCACGGCCCGGGGTGCGCAGGTTCCACTTCGTGATGACGAACCGGAACAGCACGTAGTAGATGACCGCGTAGGCCAGGCCGATGACGACGAGCAGGAGCGGCTGCTCGGCGATGCGGAAGTTCAGCAGGTAGTCGATCGCACCGGCCGAGAACCCGAAGCCGGAGCGCACGTCCAGCGCGTTGACGAGCGCGAGCGAGGTACCCGTGAGGATCGCGTGGATGACGTACAGCGGGTACGCCACGTAGACGAACGCGAACTCGAGCGGCTCGGTGACGCCCGTGACGAACGCGACGAGCGCGGCGGAGCCCATGATGCCCGCGATGACCTTGCGCTTGCCCGGCTTCGCCGTGTGGACGATGGCGAGCGCGGCCGCCGGGAGGGCGAACATCATGATCGGGAAGAAGCCGGCCTGGAAGATGCCGGCGGTGGGGTCGCCCGCGAGGAAGCGCGGGATGTCGCCGTTGACGACGGTGCCCGCCGCGTTCTCGTACTCGCCGAACTGGAACCACGGCACCGAGTTGAGGATGTGGTGCAGGCCCAGCGGGACGAGCAGGCGGTTGAGCGTGCCGAAGACGAAGCCGCCGAGCACCGCGGAGCCGGTGACCCAGTCGCTGACGCCGCCGAGCACGGCGTCGAAGCCGCGGTAGAGGAACGCACCGACGACCGCGACGAGGATCGCCGCGAAGGCCGTGACGATGGGCACGAAGCGGCGGCCGCCGAAGAACGCGAGGTAGGCCGGCAGCTTGATCCGGTAGAAGCGCTGGTAGAGCAGCGCGGCGACGAGGCCGATGACGATGCCGCCGAGCACGCCGTAGTTGATGAGCTCCTGCTCCTCGCCCTCGGCCGGCGCGCCGAGCACGAAGGGCGACATCGCGGTGGAGACGCCCTTGAACACGAGGTAGCCGATGAGCGCGGCCAGACCCGTCGAGCCGTCGGACTTGCGGGCGTACCCGATCGCGACGCCGAGCGCGAAGATCACCGGCAGGTTGTCCATGAGGGCACCACCGGCCGCGGCGAGCACGGCGGCGACCGGCAGGAGCCAGTCGCCCCACGCGCCGGCGAGCCCGTCGGCACCGAGCATGTCGGGCTGGCCGAGCCGCAGGAGCAGCGCCGCGGCCGGCAGGGAGGCGATCGGCAGCATGAGCGAGCGGCCGATGCGTTGGAGCTGGGCGAGTCCGGGGATCTGCCGCTTCTCGCGGGCCTCGGTGGCGGTGGTGGCGGTCATGGGCGCGGGCACTCCTCAGGTCGGTGTGCGGGCGTCGGCGGGCACCGGCGCACGGGTCGCCAGGGCACGTCGCGCACGGATGGGGCGGCTCCCGGACCGGCGGCTGCGACGGTTCCGGGCTGGCTGGACAAGAGTGCGCTAGATGTCTGGACCAGTTGGCGATCACCATGGTGGAATGGCGCCGCCGGTGTCAACCACCCGGCGCGATCCACCCGACGACGTGCGGAACCGAGAGGCGGTGCGGCCTGGTGCGTCACTCCGTGCTCAAGTACGTGCGCGTGCGCGACTACCTCCGCTCCCTGGTGACCCACGAGCTCTCGGTCGGCGACGCGATCCCGTCGGAGCGGGTGCTGTGCGACCGGTTCGCCGTCTCCCGCATGACCGTGCGCCAGGCCGTCGACGCGCTCGTGGTCGAAGGGCTGCTGCACCGCGAGCAGGGGCGCGGGACGTTCGTCGCCCCCTCGAAGCTCGACCTCGAGGTGCGGCTCGCCTCGTTCGGCGAGGAGATGCGCCGACGCGGCATGGTGCCCTCGAGCCGCGTGCTCGCGGTCGAGGAGGTGCCCGCCTCGCCCGACATCGCGGACGCGCTGGACCTGGTGCCCGGGGAGCCCGTGCACTACCTGCACCGCGTCCGGCACGCCGACGGGGAGCCGATGGCGATCGAGCAGACCTGGGTCCCCACGGCGCTCGCGCCGTCGTTGATCGCGGACGGTGCTCCCGAGAGCATCTACGGCGAGCTGCGCCGGCGCGGCATCGACCCGGACTGGGGGGAGGACACGGTGGCGGCGTCGGAGGTGGACGCCCAGGACGCGGCGCTGCTGGGCCTGCGCCCGGGTGCCGCGGTGCTGCGCCTCGCCCGGCGCACGTTCGCGGGCGACGTCGCGTGCGCCTACTCGCGCTCGTCCTACCGGGCGGACCGCTACGTGCTGTGGGTGCCGCTGCGCGCGCCGCGGCCGGCCCTCACGCCGCGCGGCGAGGCCGGCGCGGCTCCCGCATCGATGGCCGGCGCGGGCAGGACCGATGTGCACGACGACGGAGGAGGAACGTGAGCTCGCAGGACCAGGCGGTCAAGATCCTCGCCGCGCTCGGCGGGGTCGAGAACATCGTCGACATCGAGCCGTGCACCACGCGCCTGCGGTCGGAGGTGCGCGACACCGGACGCGTCGACGTCCCGGCGCTCAAGGCGGCGGGAGCGCACGGCGTCATGGTGGCCGGGCGTGTCGTCCAGGTCGTCGTGGGGCCGACCGTGGACGTCCTCGCCAGCGATCTCGAAGACCTGATGTGACTACTGTTGACGGTCGGCGACAGAGCCGCCGTCGCGAACGAGGAGGAATCGATGAGCAAGGCTGAGCAGATCCTGGCGGCCCTGGGTGGCGACGCGAACATCATCGACCTGGAGCCGTGCATCACGCGGCTCCGGGTCGAGCTGGAGGACCCGTCGCTGCTGGACGAGCCGGCCCTCAAGGCGCTCGGTGCCTTCGGCGTGGTGCGCTCGGGCAAGGTCGTGCAGGTCGTCGTCGGACCGGAGGCGGACACGCTGGCCTCGGACATCGAGGACCTGCGCTGATGCCGCTGACCCTCGTGGCGCCGGTCGCCGGCACGGTGCTGGCCATGGCCGACGTGCCCGACCCCGTCTTCGCGGGCGCGATCGTGGGCCCGGGCCTCGCGATCGACCCGGACACCGGCGCGGGCGACAGCGATGCCGTCGCGCCGGTCGACGGGACCATCGCGAAGCTGCACCCGCACGCCTTCGTCGTGCAGGTGGACGAGCAGCACGCCGTCCTGGTGCACCTGGGGCTGGACACGGTCCAGCTCGCGGGCGAGGGCTTCACGCTCCACGTCGCCGAGGGTGACCGCGTCAGCACCGGCCAGCGCATCGTGAGCTGGGACGCGGCCGCGGTCGCGGCCGGGGGTCGGTCGCCGGTGTGCCCGGTCGTCGCCATCCAGGGCGAGACCGGCGCCGTGCGCGGGCTCGTCGAGCCGGGTGACGCGGTCGCCGCCGGGACGCCCTTCCTCGAGTGGGCGTGACGGCGGGCTCGCCGGGGCTCTCCGACCTGTCGGGGCGGGCGTCGGCCGCCACCGACGTCGAGGCCGCGCTCGCCGCACGCCTCGCGCGCCCCGGCGCCGGGCTGCTGCTCGACCTCGACGGGACGCTCGTCGACAGCGAGCCGCTGCAGCGCGCGGCCTTCGCCGACTACTTCGCCGAGCGCGGCTGGGACGTCCCCGACGCCGTCGTGCGGCAGTTCATGGGCCGGCGCGCGGTGGAGGTCTTCCCCGTGCTCGACGGTCCGTGGCGCGGCGAGGACCCCGTGGCCCTGACCGACGCCGTCGTCGCGCAGCTCGGGCGGACCGACGCGGTCCCCGCCGTGGTGCCGGGCGCCGCCGAGCTGCTCGCGCTGTGTGCCGACGTCGGGCTGCCGGCGGCGATCGTGACGTCGGCCCGGCGCGAGTGGGTCGAGCGCGCGCTCGCGGCGCTGCGCACCCAGGTTCCCGGCCTGGCCGCCCCGCCGATGGTCACGGCCGAGGAGTGCGTCGAGGGCAAGCCGCACCCGGAGCCCTACGAGCGCGGCGCGCGCCTGCTCGGCCTCGCCCCGGACGGCCTCGTGGCGGCCGAGGACGCACCGGCCGGCATCGCCTCGGCCCGCGCGGCCGGCGTGGGGTACGTGGTCGGCCTCACGACGAGCAACGCCCCGCACGAGCTGCCCGGCGCCGACGTCGCCCTGCCCGACCTGCGGCTCGTCGTCGCGGCGCTGGCAGGCGGCCGCTCGAGCTGACGCGCGCTACGCCGGGCCGGCGCCCTTGGCCTTGTCGGGCCCGGCGGCGCGCTCGCGCTCCACGAGCACCTCGCGCCGGGGCAGGGCCAGCGCGACGCCCTCGCGCCCGAGCGTCTCGCGCAGGCGCGCCCGCAGCTCGCGCTGGATCTGCCACTGCTTGGAGGGCGCGGTCCGGACCACGACGCGCAGCATGACCGACTCGCCCGTGAGGTCCTCGAACGAGGTGACCTCGGGCTCGTCCAGCAGGAGGGGACCGAGCGTCTCGTCGGTGACCAGCGTCCCGGCGGCCTCGCGGAGGAGGCCCTCGACGCGCTCGACGTCCTCGCCCGGGTCGACCCGCACCTCGACGACGGCCCGCGACCAGCCCTGCGTCATGTTGCCGACGCGCAGCACCTCGCCGTTGCGGACGTACCAGAGCGTGCCGTTCATGTCCCTGACCTGGGTCACGCGCAGCCCGACGGCCTCCACGGTGCCGGACGCCTCCCCGAGGTCCACGACGTCGCCCACGCCGTACTGGTCCTCGACGAGCATGAAGAGCCCGGAGATGAAGTCCTTGACGAGCGTCTGGGCCCCGAACCCGAGCGCGACGCCGGCGACGCCCGCGGAGGCGAGGACCGGCCCCAGGTCCCAGTGGTTGATGTTGGCGACGGCCGTGAGCACGGCGATGGCCACGAGGAACGCCGCCGAGGAGCGCAGCACCGAGCCCATCGTCTCGGCGCGCTGGACGCGGCGCGCGACCATCAGGGCGCTGGACTCGGCCATCCCGGCGGTCACGCGGGTGCTCATGAGGAGGCGCCGTGCGCCGCTGCGCATCTTCGCGCCGCCCGTCACGACGGAGCGGACCGTCCGCGTGATGAGCCACCGGGACAGGGCCAGCAGGATCAGGCCGATGACGACGGCGACCGCGCTCTTCAGCGGCGCGCCGAGGAGCCAGTCGAACCACCGGCCCGAGGTCTCGGCCAGGTCGGTCGCCAGGCGCAGCGGGGGACGGGTCAGCAGGACGGCAGGCACGGTCGCCAAGGCTAGTTCGCCCCCGCCGTCGCGGCGACGGCCCCGACGCGGGCCGCGTCGAGCCCGGTCTGCCGCGCCACGAAGGCGAGCTGCTCGGACGTGAGGCCCAGCGTGCGGCTGAGCGAGCGGCCGCCGTGGCCCACGCCGGTTTCCCGGCGCAGCAGGACCGGCGCCCCCGCGGGCGACGCCGACGTCGCGTGCTGCAGCGCCGCGCACGTCTTGCGGGCGTGCAGGGGGTCGACGCGCGTGTCGCCCTCGAACACGGTGAAGAGCACCGCGGGGTACGCCGGCCCGGCGCCGGCCCGCTCGCCGGCCGCGACCGCGCGGTGGTAGGGCGAGTAGCCCAGCAGCCAGTCCAGCTCCTGCGGCACGGCCGCGTCCCCGTACTCCTCGGTCCACGTCACCCCGAGGCCGAAGTGCTGGTAGCGGACCATGTCGAGCAGCGGGGCGCTGCACACGGCGGCGGCCGCGAGGTCCGGCCGCTGGGTCACGAAGGCGCCGACGAGGAGCCCGCCGTTCGACCCGCCCCACACGGCGAGGCGGTCCGGGGTGGTCCAGCCGTCGGCCACCAGCCGCTCGGCCGCCGCGTGGGCGTCGTCGAAGACGTTCTGCTTGTGGGCGCGCATCCCGGTGCGGTGCCACTGCTCGCCCTCCTCGCCGCCGCCGCGCAGGTTCGCGACGACGTACGCGCCGCCCGCCTCGACCCACGCCAGGGCGGTCGCCGAGTACGCGGGGTCGAGGCTGATCTGGAAGCCGCCGTAGCCGTAGAGGATCGTCGGCAGCGGCCCGCGGGGCAGGCCGGCGTCGTCGAGCAGGTCCGCGCGGGCGACGACGAGCATCCGCACCGGCGTCCCGTCGGCGCTCGGGAAGGTGACCTGCCGGGCGCGCACCTCGGGCAGGTGCGGCAGGGTCCCGGGAGGTGAGGCCCAGCCGGTGACCTCGCCCGTGCGGGCGTCCCAGCGGTGGATCGCCGTCGGCGTGGTCGTGTCGGTCCAGCCGAACCACAGCTCCCGGCCGCCCGTCGGCCGACGGCGCAGGCCGGCGACCGTGCCGAGGCCCGGCAGCGGGACGCGTCCCCGCGGGCCGGGCAGCGCCGCGCCGTCCAGCGGGTCGTGCACGGTCAGCTCGCTGACCGAGTGCCTGGTCCACAGCGCGACCAGCTCGGTGGGGCGGCACGCGGCCTCGTCGCCGTCGCCGTCGTCGAGGAGGACGACGCCCTGGAGCACCGCCTCCGGGTCCTCCGCGAGGAGCGTGCGCCAGTGCTCGGGTCCGGGGCGGGACGGGTCCGTCACCGCGAGGCGCCCGCGGGGGGCGTCGAGGTCGGTGTGCAGGTACAGGCGTCCGTCGCGTCCCACCCAGGCCGACGTCTCCGCGTCGCGCCCCACCACCACGGGGCGCAGGTCGGGGGTCGGCGGCGCCGACGCGTCGAGGTCCGCGATCCAGACGTCCGTGCGCGGCGCCGTCCCGGCCGACGCGCTGACGAGGAGCCAGCGTCCGTCGCGCGTGACGCTGACCCCGAAGTACGTCGTCCGGTCCAGCCCGGCACCGAAGACCTCGACGTCGGTGGCCGGGTCCGTCCCCACCCGGTGGAGCCAGACGCGGCGGTGGTACTGCTCCTCGCCCGCCGGCACGAGGGCCGGCTCGAGGCGGCGGACGTAGAAGAACGCCTCGCCCCCGGGCAGCCACGCGACCGGCGAGTAGCGGGCGCGGTCGATCGGGCCGTCGACGAGCTCGCCGGTGGCCACGTCGAGCACGTGCAGGACGCTCTCCTCGGTGCCGCCGCTCGAGACCTGGTAGGCGAGCAGGTCACCCTCGATGCTCGGCTGCCACGCGTCCAGCGTGGTGGTGCCCGCCGGGTCCAGCGCCACGGGGTCGACCAGCGTGCGCGCCCGCCCGTCGGGTCCCACCAGCTGGACGACGGCGTGCTCGGCGTCCCCCGCGCGCCAGGAGCGGAAGTGGCTCTCCCCGCGCCAGACGGGCGTGCCGGTGCTCCCCGTCGCCATGAGCTCCGCGAGCCGCGCGCGCCAGCGGGCGACGTCGGCGGGCGTCCGGTCGGCGTCGCCGTCCCCGGTCCAGTAGCGGGCGAGGAGCGCGTCCTGCGCGGCCGACCACGCGCGCGTGTCGTCGGCGTCGGCGTCCTCGAGCCAGCGGTACGGGTCCGGGACGAGGCGCCCGTGCAGGTCGTCGACGACGTCGGAGCGCTCGGCCGGGGGATAGGGGCCCAGGGTCATGACCGCAGGCTACGGCGCGACGGCGCGTGGTCGGGCAACGCGGCGCTGCCCGGCGCTGCCCGGATGCGCACCGGGTCGGCTCTGGCAGGATCGAAGGGTGCCTGCCGACCTGCCTGCCGACCACCCCGACCGTCCCGCCGCCGGGGACCTTCCCCCGGCGCTGCTGGCCCTCGCCGAGCGCTACGGCGTCGTGAAGGACTTCTGGGGCTTCGGCGGTGTGCTCACGCAGGTGAGCGAGACGACGCTGGTCGCCGTGCTGGCCGCGCTCGGCGTCGACGCCTCCACGCCGGAGCGGGCGGCGCTCGCGCTCGAGCGGGCCGAGGACGAGGAGTGGCGCCGGCCGCTGCCGCCCGTCGTCGTGCTGCGCGAGGGCACCACGCGCGAGGTGCCCGTCCACGTGCTCGACGGTGACCCCCTCGAGGCGTGGCTCGAGCTCGACCCGGAGGAGGGCGGCGGGCGCCGCGAGCTGGAGCAGCTCGACCGCTACGTGCCGCCGCGCACGGTGGACGGACGCACCCTGGGGCGCGCGACCGTCGAGATCCCCGCCGGGGTGCCGCTCGGGTGGCACACGCTCGTCGCGACCAGCGCCGGCACGACGTCGCGCACGACGGTCGTCGTGACGCCCCCGAGGCTCGAGCTGTCCCACGGCCTCGACGAGCGACGCGCCTGGGGCCTCATGGCGCAGCTGTACTCGGTGCGCTCCGCGCGCTCGTGGGGGGTCGGCGACCTGGCGGACCTGCGGGAGATGGCGTGGCTCGCCGGGCGACGCACCGGTGCGGACTTCCTGCTCATCAACCCGCTGCACGCCGGGGAGCCGGTGCCGCCGCTGTCGCCCTCGCCCTACCTGCCGGCCAGCCGGCGCTTCGTCCACCCGCTCTACCTGCGCGTCGAGGACATCCCCGAGACGGCGTACCTGCCGGTCGCCGAGCGCTCGCTGGTCGAGTGGCAGGCCGAGGTCGCGCGTCCGCTGAGCGAGGACCCCGGGCCGATCGACCGCGACACCGCCTGGGAGGCGAAGCGGGTGGCCCTCGACGTCGTGTTCGCCGCGCCGCGGTCGGCCGCGCGCCAGGCAGCGTTCGACACGTTCCGGCGCGAGCAGGGCCAGGGGCTGGAGGACTTCGCGCTGTGGTGCGCGATGCAGGAGCACTTCGCGGGCGAGGAGTGGCCCGCGGGTGCCGACGACCGCCACTCGGACGTCGTCGCGGAGCTGCGCACGCGCCTCGCGGACCGGATCACCTTCTGGGCGTGGCTCCAGTGGGTCGCCGACGAGCAGCTCGCCGACGCCCAGCGCGCGGCCCTCGAGGGCGGCATGCGGATCGGGATCATGCACGACCTCGCCGTCGGGGTGCACCCGGAGGGCGCCGACGCGTGGTCGATGCGGGACGTGCTCGCGCAGGGCGTCTCGGTCGGCGCACCGCCGGACATGTACAACCAGCAGGGCCAGGACTGGTCGCAGCCCCCGTGGCGTCCCGACGCGCTCGCGCGCGCCGCGTACGCGCCGTACCGGGACATGCTCCGCACGGTGCTGCGGCACGCGGGCGCCATCCGCATCGACCACGTCATCGGGCTGTTCCGCCTGTGGTGGATCCCCCAGGGGCACGGTGCCCAGGAGGGCGCGTACGTCCGCTACGACCACGAGGCGCTCATCGGGATCCTCGCGCTCGAGGCGCACCGGGCGAACGCCGTCGTCATCGGCGAGGACCTGGGCACCTTCGAGCCGTGGGTGCGCGACTACCTCACGGAGCGCGGGATCCTCGGCACCTCGGTGCTCTGGTTCGAGTGGGAGGGCGACCGGCCGATGCCGCCCGAGCGGTACCGGCGTCTCGCGCTGGCGACGGTGACGACGCACGACCTGCCGCCGACGGCGGGCTACCTGGCGCTCGAGCAC
Organism: Actinotalea sp. JY-7876; assembly: GCF_014042015.1. Taxonomy (NCBI): domain Bacteria; kingdom Bacillati; phylum Actinomycetota; class Actinomycetes; order Micrococcales; family Cellulomonadaceae; genus Actinotalea; species Actinotalea sp. JY-7876. The sequence continues at coordinate 1,168,921 of NZ_CP059493.1, forward strand.
GTGGACCTGCGCGACCGGCTCGGCCTGCTGAACGAGCCCGTCGAGAAGGTGCGCGAGGCCGCGCGCGCCGAGCGGGACCAGATGCTCGCCGTGGTGGCCGAGCGCGGGCTGGTCGGCGCGGACCCCTCCGAGCGGCAGCTCGTCGAGGCGCTGCACCGCCTGGTCATGGCGTCTCCCTCCGTGCTCGTCGGGGTCTCGCTCGCCGACGCGGTGGGGGAGCGGCGCGCCCAGAACCAGCCCGGCACCGACCAGGAGTACCCCAACTGGCGGGTCCCGCTCGCCGACTCGGCGCAGCGCCTCGTCATGGTCGACGACCTGTTCGACAACCCGCGCCTGCGCTCCCTCGTGGCCGCCCTGCGCGGCTGACCGGGCGGGCGGGGCGAGCGGCGACGTGGCTCCAGGGTCATTGCCCGTGGCCTGCGGTGCGGTGCCCGTGGCGGCGCGGGCGGTGCGGCGCGTGCGCGTCGTCGGGCACCAGGCGGTGGGCAAGACGCGACTCGCGCACCGGATCGGCGCGCGCCTCGGCGTGCCCGTGATCGAGGTGGACGCGCTCATGCGCCTTCCCGGCGGGGAGGCGGCCGACGTCGCCGCCTACCGCGCGGCGTGCGCCCGGGCCCTCGCCGATGCTCCCGCGGGCTGGGTGGTCGACGGCGACGACGCGGCGCAGGTGGGCCTGGCGTACGCCGAGGCCGACGTCGTGCTGTGGCTCGAGGCGCACTCGCTCGTCACCTTCGGTCGGCTCGTGGGCCGACTGCTCCGTCCGCGCCCCGGCTGGACCCGGGCCGCCGAGGCGTCGGCGCTGCGGTGGGCCGTGGCGCACCGCGCGGCCGAGCGCCGCCGCTGGTCGCGGCTCGCGGCCGCGGACCCGGGGCGCTGGCTGCGTCTGGGCAGGCGGGCCGCCGCGGGCTGGGTCGCGACGCGTGGTGCGGTGCCGGGCGGCGAAGCGCCGGGCTCGGACGCGGCGCCCTCGGGGGTGCCGGGGGTCGGGCACCAGAACGGCGTGGCGGGTCGGGGCCGCCGGGTGCGGGTCTTCGGCACGTCCGGCAGCGGCAAGACGACGTTCGCCCGGGCGCTCGCCCAGCGGCGCGGGGTGCCCCACCTCGAGCTCGACGCGATCTTCCACCAGCCCGGGTGGCGGCCCGCGTCCGAGGAGGAGTTCCACGCCGGCATCCGGGCGTTCCTCGCCGCCGCGCCCGCAGGCTGGGTCGTCGACGGCAACTACACGGCGCGGGTCGGTCCCCTGCTCGACGACGCGGACACCGTCGTCTGGCTCGACTTCCCGCGCCACGTCGTCATGGCCCGCGTGATCCGCCGGACCCTGGGCCGCCTGCTGAGCCGCCGCGAGCTGTGGAACGGCAACCGCGAGAGCTGGCGCGGGCTGGTCGCGCGCGACCCCGAGGAGAACATCGTGCTCTGGGCCTGGCGCTCGCACGCCGACAACGCCGTCCGGTTCCAGCAGATGCAGGCACCGCACTGGGTCCGGCTGCGCTCCCCGCGCGCCGCCCGCCGCTGGCTGGCGACCACCCACCCCTGACGGTCCCTGTCACCCCGACCCCGACCCCGACCCCGACCGTCCCGACCGGGAAGCCCGACCCGACCTCACGCCTCCGAGCGCGGAGCGTCGTGCCGGGACACACCGGCGTGTCCCGGCACGACGCTCCACGCTCCCGGCACGCCGCTCCGCGCGCGGGCACGGTGCTCCGCGTCGGGCACGGTGCTCCGCGGTTCAGTGCATCGCGCTGGCACCTGCCACCGACTCAGCACGGGCCAGCCGGGCGCGGGTCTCCCACCGATCCGGACCGGGAGCACCACCCGGAACCCACCACCACCGCGACCGTGGAGCGTCGTGCCGGGACACACCGGCGTGTCCTGGCACGACGCTCCACGGTCGGAGCACAACCCTCCGCGTCGGGGCACGGTGCTCCGCATGGGGCACGACGCTCCGCGGTCCGGGCACGAGGCTCCGCGTGGGGCACGAGGCTCCGCGTGGGGCACGGTGCTCCGCGGTGCGGGTGGGTGGGGGTCAGGTGCGGTCGCGCTCCTGGGCTGCCAGGGCCCGGCGCACGCCGTCGCGGTTCTCGACGACGAGGCGGCGCAGGGCCGGGTGGCGGTCGCCGAGCTGCTCGAGGAACGCGTCCGTGCGGGCGAGGACGTCGACCTCGCCGGACCCGGCCAGCTGGGTCGGGTAGAGGCCGACGACGACGTTCTGCGCGATCTCGTTGGTGCGCTCGGTCCACACCCGCTCGATCGCGGCGAAGTACGCCTCGACGAACGGGACCAGGAGCCCGCGGTCGTGCACGCGCCCGAAGCCGGCGATCGTCGACGTCTGGAGCGCGTTCGCGAGCTCGTCGCGCTCGACGACGGCGTCCCACGCGGCGCGCTTCGCGTCGGGCGTCGGGACGGCGGCGCGGGCCGCGGCCGCGGCGCGCTCGCCGGTCGCCGTCGCGTCCGCCGCGAGCTGGGCCGCGATCTCCGGCTCACCCGCGCGGCCACCGGCCGCCAGGCTCGTGAGCAGCTCCCACCGCAGGTCGGTGTCGATCGTCAGCCCGTCGAGCGCTGCGCTGCCGTCGAGCAGCGCGGCCACCGCGTCGAGCTGTGCGGGCGTCGCCGCGCGGGCGGCGAAGGCCTTGAGCAGCTGGAGCTGGGTGTCGCTGCCCGGTGCGGCGGCGCGCGCGAGCGCGAGCAGCCGGTCGGCCGCCTCGCGCCCGACCGCGTCACGGTGCTCGGGGGCGACGTACAGGTCCAGCGCGGTGGTGAGCTGGCGCAGCAGCACCAGCACGACCGAGGAGTCCGTCTCGTGCGCGATGTTGGCGAGCACGAGCGCCACGAAGTCACGGGCACCGAGCTCGCCGTCGCGCGCCATGTCCCAGGCGGCGCTCCACACGAGCGTGCGGGGCAGCGAGTCCGTGAACGAGTGCAGGTGCGCCGTCGCCAGCTCCAGCGACGCCGGGTCCAGGCGCACCTTGGCGTACGCGAGGTCGTCGTCGTTGACCAGGATCAGGGCCGGGCGCTCCTGGCCGACGAGCTCGGGGACCTCGGTGCGCTCGCCGTCGACGTCGAGCTCGACGCGCAGCGTGCGCTCGAGGACGACGGCGCCGTCGGGCTGCTCGACGAGGTCGTAGCCGCCGATCGCCAGGCGGTGCGGACGCTGGACGGGGTGCTCGGCCGGCACCTCCTGCAGGACCGCGAAGGACCTGATGACGCCGTCCGCGTCCGTCTCGACCTGGGGCCGCAGGAGCGTCACGCCGGCCCGCTCCAGCCACAGCGCGGACCACGGGGCGAGGTCGCGGCCGCTCGTCGCCTCGAGCTCGGTGAGCAGGTCCCGCAGCTCGGTGTTGCCCCACGCGTGCTTCGCGAAGTACGCGCGCACACCGGCCAGGAACTGCTCCTGGCCCACCCAGGCCACGAGCTGCTTGAGGACCGAGGCGCCCTTGGCGTAGGTGATGCCGTCGAAGTTCACCTCGACGTCCTCGAGGTCGCGGATGTCGGCGACGATCGGGTGCGTGGACGGCAGCTGGTCCTGGCGGTACGCCCAGGACTTCTCGAGCGAGGAGAACGTCGTCCACGCCTGGGTCCAGCGCGTCGCCTCGGCCGCCGCGAGGGTCGAGGCGTACTCGGCGAAGGACTCGTTGAGCCACAGGTCGTCCCACCAGCGCATGGTCACGAGGTCGCCGAACCACATGTGGGCGAGCTCGTGCAGGATCGTCACCGCGCGGCGTTCGACGGTCGCCTCCGGCACCTTGGAGCGGAAGACGTAGTTCTCGAGGAACGTCACCGCCCCCGCGTTCTCCATCGCGCCGGCGTTGAACTCCGGGACGAAGATCTGGTCGTACTTGGCGAAGGGGTAGGGCATCCCGAACGCCTGCTCGTAGAACGCGAAGCCTGCGCGCGTCACGTCGAGGATGTTGTCGGTGTCGAGGTACTGCGCGAGCGACGCCCGGCACAGCACGCCGAGCGGGATGGTCCGCCCGTCGCTGCTCGTGAGCTCGCCGTCCTCACGGTGGTAGGGCCCCGCGACGATCGCGGTGATGTAGCTCGAGATCCGCGGCGTCGGGGCGAAGGACCAGCGCGCCACGGGCGAGTCGGTGCCGGTGAGCAGCAGGGGCTCGGGCGTCGGCGAGTTCGAGATCACGGTCCAGTGCGCCGGTGCGGTCACGGCGAAGGCGAAGGTGGCCTTGAGGTCGGGCTGCTCGAAGACGGCGAAGACCCGGCGCGAGTCCGCGACCTCGAACTGCGAGTACAGGTAGACCTCGTCGTCGACGGGGTCGACGAACCGGTGCAGGCCCTCACCGGTGTTCATGTAGGCGCAGTCCGCGACGACCCGCACCTCGTTCTCCTCCGCCAGGCCCTCGAGCGCGATCCGCGAGTCGGCGACCACGACGGCCGGGTCGAGCGACCGGCCGTTGAGCACGACCTCGTGCACGGTGGGCGCGATGAGGTCGAGGAAGGTCGCCGCCCCGGGGGTCGCCGCGAACCGCACCACGGTGGTGGAGGCGAACGTCCGGGGACCGGTGGTCAGGTCGAGGGCGACGTCGTACGAGTGCACGCGGACGAGGCCGGCGCGCTCTCGTGCCTCGGCGCGGGTGAGGTTCTCAGCGGGCACGGTGGTGGGTCCTTCCGGCGGCGGGCGGTGGCCGGCGCAGGGCCGGCCCGGTGCTGCCGCGATCCTTTCACGCCGCGCTGGGCCCGCCGGGCCACGCCCCGGCGCCGGCACCTCGGTTGGCGGCGCGCGCACCGCTGGGCCAGAGTGCGGTGGCCGCCAGACCCTGGACGAGCACGACCCCGACCACGAGGAGCCGCATGACCACCGCCGAGTTCTGGTTCGACCCCGTCTGCCCGTGGGCGTGGATGACGTCGCGCTGGATGACCGAGGTCACCCGGGTGCGCGACGTCGACGTGCGGTGGAGCGTCATGAGCCTCGCGGTGCTCAACGAGGGCCGCGACCTGTCCGAGTCCTACCGGCGCTCGATGGACGCGGCGTGGGGACCGGTCCGCGTCGTGACCGCCGCGCGCCTGGCGCACGGCGAGGACGTCGTCAAGCCGCTGTACGACGCGATCGGCACGCGCCTGCACCCGGGCGGGCGCGCCGGCGAGCGCATGGCCGTCGTCGCCGAGGCCCTGGACGACGTCGGCCTGCCGGCCGAGCTTCTCGCCGCGGCGGACACCGACGAGTACGACGACGCCCTGCGCGCCTCGCACCAGCGCGCGATCGATCTCGTCGGGGACGACGTCGGCACGCCCGTGATCTCGATCGACGGGGCCGCCTTCTTCGGTCCGGTGATGACTCCCGCGCCCAAGGGCGAGGAGGCCGGCCGCCTCTGGGACGGTTTCGTCCTCGTCACCGGCGTCCCGGGGTTCTACGAGCTCAAGCGCTCGCGGACGCAGGGGCCGATCTTCGACTGACGGACCGCGGCGCGCCCCGGCGCGGTCCCGGGAGCGCCCTGGGCCGGCGTCGGGGCGTGTCGCGTTCACCCGTTCGGCCGTGGCATGCTGCCGTGTCGACCGATGGTCGATCAGGTCGGACCGGCAGCGAGGAGCACGATGGCGGACGGGTCGCCCGCGGCGGGCGGGGCTCGCCGTGGCCTGGGTCCGGGACTGACGACGTTCGTCGTCGTCGACGTGATCCTGGTCGTGACGTTCTTCATCCTGCTGGCGATGTCGGGAGGAGGCGGCGGCGGCGAGCCCGTCGCGGAGCCGGAGCCCTCGCCAGCGAGCGTCGAGCCCGAGACCACGCCCGAGGCCAGTGCGCCGGAGGAGCCGGAGGACGTCGAGGCCCTGCCCGCGTTCACCCTGCCGAGCGGCAACATCTGGTGCTCGATGACCGACACGTCGGCGACGTGCACGATCTTCAGCTTCACCTACCCCGCGCCGGACCTCCCCGAGGGCTGCACCGGCACCGCCGGGAACGTGCTCGAGGTCGTCGTGGGCCAGGACCCGCGCTTCGCGTGCGTGGAGGGTTCGCCGCCCTCACCGCCGGAGGGCACGCCCATGCTCGACTACGGACAGGGCTCGACCATCGGCGAGATGACCTGCCTGAGCTCGCGCAACGGGGTCTTCTGCCGCCACAACCCGACCGGCGACGGGTTCTCGCTCGCCCGCGCGGGCGCGCAGTTCTTCTGACGGACGCCCGCCCTCCGACGGAGCGCGCCGTCCTCGCCGGCCGAGCCGGGCGCGCTCCCGCCGGACGTGCCGGCGGGAGCGCGGCGCCTCACCAGATCCGGACGCGCTCCTCGGGGGCGAGGTACAGCGCGTCGCCCGGCTGCACGTCGTACGCGGCGTAGAACTCGTCGAGGTTGCGCACGACGCCGTTGCACCGGAACTCGTTGGGCGAGTGCGGGTCCGTCGCGAGCCGGCGCACCATCTCCTCGTCGCGCATCTTGCTCTGCCACACCTGCGCCCAGCCGAGCAGCACGCGCTGCACGCCGGTGAGGCCGTCGATCACGGGCGCCTCCTCGAGCGGGCGCCCGAGGGCGATGCGGTAGGCCTTCAGCGCGATCGACAGGCCACCGAGGTCGCCGATGTTCTCCCCGACCGTGAGCGCGCCGTTGACGTGGTGCCCCGCGTCGAGCTGCTCCGGGCTGAAGGCCGAGTACTGCTCGACGAGGGCGCGCGTGCGCTTGTCGAACTCGGTGCGGTCCTGCTCGGTCCACCAGTCCTCGAGGCGGCCGGCGCCGTCGTACTTGCTGCCCTGGTCGTCGAACCCGTGCCCGATCTCGTGACCGATGACGGCGCCGATGCCACCGAAGTTGACGGCGTCCTCGGCCTCGGGGTCGAAGAACGGCGGCTTGAGGATCGCGGCGGGGAAGACGATCTCGTTCATGCCGGGGTTGTAGTAGGCGTTGACCGTCTGCGGCGTCATGAACCACTCGTCGCGGTCGACGGGCCGGCCGATCTTGCGCAGCTCCCGGTCCTGCTCGTACGCGTAGGAGCGGCGCACGTTGCCCAGCAGGTCGTCGGCCGTGAGCTCGAGGCCCTCGTAGGACTTCCAGCGGTCGGGGTAGCCGATCTTCGGCGTGAACGCCTCGAGCTTCGCGAGCGCCTTGGCGCGCGTCTGCTCACCCATCCAGTCCAGGCCGGTGATGGACTCGCGGTAGGCCTCGACGAGGTGCGCCACCAGCTCGACCATGCGCTCCTTGTGCGCCGGCGGGAAGTGGCGCTCGACGAAGACCTGGCCGACGGCCTCGCCCAGCGCGCCCTCGACGAGCGAGACCCCGCGCTTCCAGCGGTCGCGCAGCTCGGTCGTGCCGCTGAGGACGGTGCCGTAGAAGTCGAAGTTCGCGCGCACCACCGCGTCGTGCAGGTAGGGGGCGCGGGCGCTGACGAGGTGGTAGCGGAACCAGGCCCGCCAGCGGTCCAGGGGCGCGTCGGCCCAGAGGCGCGCGAAGCCCTCGGCGAAGTCCGGCTCGCGCACGACGAGCTGGTCGAACGCGCTGCTCGGCACCCGGAGCGCGGCCGCCCAGGCGGTCCAGTCGAAGCCCGGCGCGCGCTCGACGAGCCCGGCGAGGGTCATGGGGTTGTACGTGAGGTCGGCGTCGCGGTCGCGCACGACGTCCCAGTGGGCGCCGGCGAGGTCCGTCTCGAGCGCGACGACGTCGTCCGCCCCGGCCTCCGCGGCGCCCGCCTCGAGGCCCGTGAGCCGCAGCATGCGCGCCACGTGCGCGCGGTACTTCTCGCGCACCGGCGCGTACTGCTCCTCGCGGTAGTACGCCTCGTCGGGCAGGCCGAGACCGCCCTGCGTGAGGTGCACGACGTAGCGGTCGGGGTCCTTGGCGTCGTTGTCGACCCAGAAGCCGACGGCGCCCGCACCGCCGGTGCGCTGGAGCTCACCGAGCAGGGTCGTCAGCGCGGCGCGGTCCGGCGCGGCGTCGATCGCCGCCAGCTCCTCGCGGAGCGGCTCGAGCGCGAGGCGCTCGACGGTCTCGGTGTCCATGAAGCTCGCGTACAGGGCGCCGACCTGGGCCGCGGCGCCCGTGACCGCGCCACCGGCGGCCACGCTCGCGCCGAGCTCCTCGATGATCGCCCGGACCTGCTCCTCGGCCTCGTCGTGCAGCGCGCGGAAGGCGCCGTCGGCCGCGCGGTCGGCGGGGATCACGTGCTCGGCGAGCCACCGGCCGTTGACGTGGCGGTAGAGGTCGTCCTGGGGGCGCACGGCGGGGTCGAGCGCCGCGCGGTCGATCCCGCTGCGCAGGGTCTCGGTGTCCTGAGGGGTGGTCATCGCCCCAGGTTAGGCGAGCGGCCCGCGGCGGTCGCGCGTGCTGGCAGGATGGCGCTATGCGCATCCACATCGCCGCCGACCACGCCGGGTTCGAGCTCAAGGCGCACCTCGTCGAGCACCTGCGCGCGGGTGGCCACGACGTCGTCGACCACGGCGCCCACGTCTACGACGCGGAGGACGACTACCCGTCGTTCTGCTTCGCGGCGGGCGAGGCCGTCGTCGCCGAACCGGGCAGTCTCGGCATCGTCATCGGCGGCTCCGGCAACGGCGAGCAGATCGCCGCGAACAAGGTGCGCGGCGTGCGGGCGGCCCTCGCGTGGAGCACCGAGACGGCCGCCCTCGCCCGCGCGCACAACGACGCGAACGTGGTCGCGATCGGCGCGCGTCAGCACTCCGTGGACGACGCGACGGCGATCGTCGAGACGTTCCTCGCCGAGCCGTTCAGCGGCAACCCGCGCCACCAGCGCCGCATCGACCAGCTGGCGGCCTACGAGGCCTGACGCCCACGCCGGGGCGGCCGCTCAGAAGCCCCAGCTGCACCCGGGCGCGAGCGGCCAGCCGAACGCCGTGGCGGTCGGCGCCAGCGAGCCGGGGCGTCGCTCGGCGACCAGGCCGGCGCCGGCGAGGGCAGCCAGGCTCGTGCCGCCCAGGTAGGCGGTCCCGAGCTCGCGGACGTCCAGCGCCAGGTCGGCGTCCCGCGACGCCGGTGCCACCTCGGCGCCCTCGGCGTCGCCGCGCAGGTGCCACCGGCCCGTGTTGGCGGGGACGAGGTCGTCCGTCACCTCCAGGACGACGTCGACGGGCGCGGCGTACCGACGCGCCGCGAGGGCGGCCGGGACGTCGAGCACCCGGACCCACACGTGGTCCGGCGTGCGCGGGAGCGCCGCCCGCAGGTCGACGAGCAGGTCCGCGATCGGGTCGTCCACGGGCAGGTGATGCGCCTCGGTGGTCGCCATGAGGTCGAGATCCACCAGGACGCCCCACAGGGCCCGTGCCGCCGCGGGCTCGGCCGCCATGATCTCGCGGACGTCGACGCGCCCCCGCGGGCCTGCGGGGTCCCTGACCGGGGTGCGCCGGAACATCGCGTACCCGACCGGCTCGCCCTCGCGCTCGGCGACGGCGATGCGCAGCGTCTCGGCGCCGTCCCGCAGGGGCTCGGGGTCGTCGAGGAAGACGCGGCGCAGCTCCGGCGTGTCCCGTGTCGCCCAGCCCGGGCGCTCGACGGCGCCGTGGAGCCGGTGCACCAGCGCGTCGTGGCGCTCGGGGTCGAGACGTTCCAGGCGGACGCGCACGTCCCGCCAGCCCGGGACGTCGCGCAGCGCGGCGCCGCGGGGGATGGTGAGCGCCAGCCGCCTCATCGCCATGCCGTACCCGAACCGTCCGTAGATGGCCGGCTCGGCCGCCGTGAGCGCCGAGACGGCCTCCCCACGGGCGAGGCTGCGGCCCACGTGGTCGGCGATCATGGCGCGCAGCAGGCCGCGTCGCCGGTGCGCCGGGTGGACGGCCACCCAGGTCAGGCCGGCGACCGGCGTGCGCGCACCGGGGACCGGGAACGTCGTGAACGGGTAGGACGCGTGGAGGCCCACGAGCTCACCGTCGTCCGTCTCGATGCCGCGCGTGCGCTCCCAGGTCAGGGGCGTCGGCCACGTGTGCGTCTGCGCCTCGATGCTCGTCGGGAACGCCCACGCGTCGAGCGTCAACATCTCCTCGCGGCGCTCCGCGGTGACGTCCACGAGCCGGTAGCCGCCGGGCAGGGGGGACGGGCGCACGGCCGTGGTGGCCGTGGGGCCGGTGCGGGGCGCGGTGGGCTCGGAGCCGGGTGAGTTCACGGCCCCATCCTGGCCGCGCGGCGCGCCCGGGTCACCCCGTTTCGGCACGGGAGGGCCGCGAGGGGCCCGCGCTCGGTAGCCTCGCCCCGTGAGCCTCGCCGCAGCGCCACGCCCGGTGGCACGGACGAGGCGGACCCGTGCCGGTGCCCCGCGCCGCCTGCGGCGCCTGCGCGCCCCGCGCCGCTCGGCGCCCCTGAGCCGCCAGGTGCTCTCGGGAGCCGCGCTCGTCGCCGCCTCGGGCCTGGCGGCGGCCGGGATGATCGTCGAGCCGCGGTGGGTCCCGCCCGGCGTCATGCTCTTCGTCATCCTGCTCGGCGTGTTCGTGCTCCGCCTGCGGGCGATGGTGGTGCTCTGCGTGGCCGTCGCCGTGCAGGTGGCCGCCCTCGAGCTCACCGGACGCGTGCGTCTCGCCCCGGGAGAGCTCGCGGTGCTCGTCCTGGCCATCGCCTGCGGGCTGGCCTTCGTCCGGTCCCGGGAGCGGCGTGGCCTGCAGGGCGCGGCGAGCGACCTCATGCTCGTCGACCTGCGGGACCGGCTCGTGCAGCACGGCCGCATCCCGCCCCTGCCTGAGCGCTGGCGGGTCGACAGCCTCGTGCGCTCCGCCTACGGGGAGGCGTTCTCGGGCGACTTCGTCGTCGCCGCGCGGAGCCAGCACGACCTGCAGCTCGAGATCGTCCTCGTCGACGTCTCCGGCAAGGGCCAGGAGGCCGGCGTGCGCTCGCTCCTGCTGTCGGGCGCCTTCGGCGGGCTGCTGGGCGCGATGCCGCGCGAGATGTTCCTGCCGGCGGCCAACGACTACCTCCTCGCGCAGGCCTGGGAGGAGGGCTTCGCGACGGCGGTCCACGTGGCCGTGCGCCTCGACACCGGCCGCTTCTGGATCTCCACCGCGGGCCACCCGCCGGCGGTCCACCTGCACGCCGGCTCGGGCCGGATCGAGACCGTCGACACCTCCGGGGGGCCCGCGCTGGGGGTCGTGCGGGCGCCGGTCTTCGCCGTGCACGAGGGGCAGCTGGAGCGGGGGGACACGCTCATGGTCTACACGGACGGCCTCATCGAGTCCCCGGGCTCCGACGTCGAGCTGGGCATCGACCGGCTCATGGGCCAGGCCGAGCGCATCGTCTCGACCCGGACCGGCGGCGCCGACGCGGTCCTCGCCGGCGTCCGCGCGGGGGAGGGCGACGACCGCGCGCTGATCCTCATCCACCGCGACTGACGCCCCGTGGACGACGACTACCTCGAGGCGGTGCTCGACCTCGTCGCGCAGGTGCCCGCCGGGCGGGTGGTCACCTACGGGACGGTCGCCGAGGTCCTGGCGGACGCGCTCGGACGCGGCGGCCCCCGCCAGGTCGGGCGGGTCATGGCGCGCGCCGGCGCGGACCTGCCCTGGTGGCGGGTGGTCAACGCGTCGGGCCTGCCGCCCGCCCACCTGCGGGGCGAGGCCCTCGACCGGCTCGCGGCCGAGGGCTGCCCGCTGCTCGGGCACGGCGAGGCGCGCCACGTGGCGGTGCGCCGTGCGCTGTGGTGGCCGGACGACGACCGCGACGACGCGCCGCGCTGACTACTCAGCCCAGCGCCCGCCGGGAGCTGATCACCCCGGTGTCGAAGCCCGCGAGGTGCAGCCCGCCGTGGAACCGCGCGTGCTCGATCTTGACGCACCGGTCCATGACCACGTCCAGACCCGCGGCCTCGCCGCGCCGGGCGACGTCCTCGTGCCAGGAGCCGAGCTGGAGCCACAGCGTCCGCGCCCCCACCGCGACCGTCTCGTCCAGGACGCTCGGCAGGTCGTCGTGCCGGCGGAAGACGTCGACGAGGTCGGGCACCACGGGCAGGGCGTCGAGCGAGGGATACACCGGGCGCCCGAGGATCTCGGTCGCCCGCGGGTTGACGAAGTACACGTCGTAGGGCGACGACGACAGCAGGTACGTCGCGACGAAGTAGCTCGCGCGCGAGGCGTTCGCCGACGCGCCGACGAGGGCGATCGACCGCGTCCGGCGCAGGATCGCCAGGCGCTCGGCGGCGCTGGGCCCTGCCCACGTGCGGGCGGTCGGGGCGGGCGCCGGCAGGGCGCAGGCGACGGCGTCGGCCGGTGGCTCGAGGCTCATGCGGGGACCTCCGTGGGGACGGGCGCGACGGCGGGACCCACCGCGGCGTCCAGGGCCTGGTCGAGGTCCCAGAGGATGTCCTCGACGTCCTCCAGTCCGACGCTGATGCGGACCAGGTCCGCCGGGACGCCGGCGGCCTCGAGCTGTTCGGGCGAGAGCTGCTGGTGCGTGGTCGACGCCGGGTGGATGACCAGGGTGCGCGAGTCGCCCACGTTGGCCAGGTGGCTCGCGAGCTGGAGCGACTCGATGAAGCGTCGCCCGGCGTCGCGGCCCGGCACGTCGTCCGAGCCGCGCAGGCCGAACGCGAACACCGCGCCCGGCCCCGCCGGCAGGTACCGCGCGGCGCGCTCGTGGTGCGGGTGGGAGGGCAGGCCGGCCCAGTTGACGTAGCCGACCCGCGGGTCGGCCTCGAGCCACGCCGCGACGGCGCGCGTGTTCGCCAGGTGCGCGTCGAGGCGCTGCGGCAGGGTCTCGACGCCCTGGAGGAGGTTGAACGCCGACTGCGGGGACAGCGCCGGTCCGATGTCGCGCAGCTGCTCGGAGCGCAGCTTGGTGAGGAACCCGTACTCGCCGAAGTTCTCCCACCACGAGACGCCCCCGTACGAGGCCACCGGCTCGGTCATCTGGGGGAACTTCCCGTTGCCCCAGTCGAAGCGCCCGCTCTCGACGACGACGCCGCCGAGCGTGGTGCCGTGCCCGCCCAGGAACTTCGTGACCGAGTGGATGACGACGTCCGCCCCGTGCTCGATCGGGCGGCACAGGTACGGCGTCGCGAGCGTCGCGTCGATGACCAGGGGGACGCCCGCGGCGTGCGCCACCTCGGCGAGGCCGGCGATGTCGGTGACCTCGCCCGAGGGGTTCGCGACGACCTCCGCGTAGACCACCTTGGTCTCCGGCCGGATCGCCGCCGCGTAGTCGGCCGGGTCGGTGCCGGGGACGAACGTCGTCGCGACCCCGAAGCGCCGCAGGGTGACGTCGAGCTGGGTGACCGTGCCGCCGTAGAGCGAGGCGGCGGCCACGACGTGGTCGCCCGCGCCGACGAGCGCGGCGAAGGTGATGAACTCCGCCGACATGCCCGACGCGGTGGCGACCGCGCCGATGCCGCCCTCGAGCGAGGCGATGCGCTCCTCGAGCGCCGCCACCGTCGGGTTCCCGATGCGCGAGTAGATGTTGCCGTACTTCTGGAGCGCGAAGAGGTTCGCCGCGTCGGCCGTGTCGCTGAAGACGAAGCTCGTCGTCTGGTAGATCGGCACGGCGCGGGCGCCGGTCGTGGCGTCGGGGACGCCGCCCGCGTGCAGGGCGCGCGTGCGGAACCCCCAGCGCCGGTCGCTCGTGGGTGCCTGCGGGGTGTCCGTCACTGGACCGTCTCCTTCGGGTGGGCGTGCGCGTGGGTGTGCGGCGCGTGCCGGGCGGTGAGCACGGCCTGGATGCGGGCGAGGGCGCCGGGGTCCTGCAGCGAGGTGACGTCGCCCAGGGCGCGGCCGGCGACGAGGTCGGCGAGCAGGCGGCGCATGATCTTGCCCGAGCGCGTCTTGGGCAGGTCCGGCACGACGACGACGTCCCGCGGCTTGGCGATCGGCCCGATCTCGCGCGCGACGTGCGTGCGCAGCGCCGCGGCGACGTCGGCCGCGTACGCGACCCAGGCGGCCGCGTCCGCCGCCGCGGCCGGGGCGCGCGCCGGGATGACGAACGCCGCCACGGCCTGACCGGTGGTCGGGTCGTCGACGCCCGTCACGCCCGCCTCGCCGACCAGCGGGTGGGCCACCAGCGCCGACTCGATCTCGATCGTCGAGAGCCGGTGCCCGGAGACGTTGATGACGTCGTCGACGCGGCCCAGCAGCCAGATGTCGCCGTCGGCGTCGTAGCGGGCGCCGTCGCCGGCGAAGTAGTAGCCCTGCGCGGCGAAGCGCGACCAGTAGGCGTCGCGGTAGCGCTCCGGGTCGCCCCACACGGTCCGGGCCATGCCCGGCCAGGTGCGGTCCAGGACGAGGAGGCCGCCGGCGCCGGGCGCGACCTGCTCGCCGCGCTCGTCCACGACCTTCGCCGAGATGCCGGGGAGCGGACGCGTCGCCGACCCGGGCTTCAGCGTGCTCACCCCCGGCAGCGGGGCGATCATCGCCGCGCCCGTCTCCGACTGCCACCACGTGTCCACGATCGGGGCGCGACCGCGGCCGACCTGCTCGTGGAACCACACCCAGGCCTCGGGGTTGATGGACTCGCCCACCGTGCCCAGCAGCCGCAGGCTCGACAGGTCCCAGGTGTCGGGCAGGCCGTCCGGGTACCACGTCATGAAGGTCCGGATCAGGGTCGGGGCCGTGTAGTAGGTCGTGACGCCGTAGCGCTCGATGATCTCCCAGTGCCGTCCGGGGTGCGGCGTGCCGGGCGTGCCCTCGTAGATCACCTGCGTGACGCCGTTCGCGAGCGGTCCGTAGATCTCGTAGGTGTGGGCGGTGACCCACGCGAGGTCCGCGGTGCACCAGTGCACGTCGTCCTCGCGGACGTCGAAGACCGCCCAGTGCGTCCACGCCGCCTGGGTGAGGTAGCCGCCGGCCGTGTGGACCAGCCCCTTGGGCTTGCCGGTCGTGCCGGAGGTGTACATCACGAACAGCGGCGTCTCGGCGTCGAAGGCCTCGGCGTCGTGCACGTCGGACGCACCGTCGACGACGTCGTGCCACCACACGTCGCGCCCCGGCGTCCAGGGCACGTCGGGCGTGAGGTCGCCCGTGCGCCGCACGACCAGGACGTGCTCGACGTGGTCCAGGCCCGCGACGGCGGCGTCGGCGCTCGGCTTGGTCGCCACCGCGGCGCCGCGCCGGAACTGGCCGTCCGACGTCACCAGGAGCGTCGCGCCGGTGTCCTGCAGCCGGAAGCGCACCGCCTCGGCGGAGAACCCGCCGAACACGAGCGAGTGCACCGCGCCGATGCGCGCGATCGCGAGCGTCACGACGACGGTCTCGAGCAGCACGGGCAGGTAGACCACGACGCGGTCGCCCCGGCCGACGCCGAGCGCCAGCAGGGCGTTCGCGGCGCGGGAGACCTCGCGCTGGAGCTCGGCGTAGGTGACGCTGCGCCGGTCGCCCGGCTCGCCCTCGACGTGCAGGGCGACCTTGTCGCCGCGGCCCGCCGCCACGTGCCGGTCGACGCAGTTCACGGCCACGTTGAGGCGCCCGCCCTCGAACCACGTGGCGCGCGGGACGGTGAGCTCACCCGGGCGGTCGGGGTCGGGCACCGCGGGCGCCCAGGTGTGGGCGGTGTGCCACGGCTGCGCCCACTCGAGGCGCTCGGCGGCCCGCTCCCAGAAGCCGACGTGGTCGGCGTCGCCCTCGGCCGCCAGGCGCGCGTGGTCCGCCGGGGTGACGTTGGCGCTCGCGCGCAGGTGCGCCGGGGCGGGGTAGGCGCGGTCCTCGGTGAGCAGCGCCGCGATCGCGTCGGACGCGCTCGCGGGGCGGGGGAGCGTGACGGGCTGGATGTCTACCACCGGCGCAGGAGCCTCTTCTCGGCGACGCCGATGAGGGCGTCGGTCAGCTTGCCCAGCACCGCGAGGGTGACGAGGGAGAGCAGGATGCGGTCGACCCGACCGTTGTTGGTCGAGTCGGTGAGCAGGAAGCCGAGCCCCATCGACGACGCGATGAGCTCGGCCGCCACGAGGAACAGCCACGACTGCGCGAGCGCCAGCCGCAGCCCGGACACGACGGCGGGCGTCGCCGCGGGCAGCTGGACACGCAGCAGCAGCGCGGGCCCGCGCAGGCCGTAGGCCCGGCCCACCTCGACCAGGTGCGGGTCGACGTGGCGCAGCGCCGAGGCGACGGTCGTGTAGACGGGGAAGAAGGCGCCCACCGCGACGAGCAGGACCTTCGAGTCCTCGTTGATCCCGATCCACAGGATGAACAGCGGCACCCACCCGAGCGACGGCACGGCCCGCACGGCCCCGACCGTGCTGGCCAGGAGCGAGTCCGCGAGCCGGGACAGCCCCACGAGCGCCCCCGCGCCGAGCCCGGCGAGCGACCCGATGAGGAACCCGAGCAGCACCCGCTGGACGGAGATCTGGATGTGCGTGCCGAACGTCGGGCCGTTCTCCCAGGTCGCCAGCTCGACGCCCGCCCGGACCACGGCGCCGGGGGAGGGCAGCTGGTGGGGCGCGAAGGTCCCCGTCACCTCCGTGGCGACGTACCACGTGAGGAGCACGAGCACCGGCACGACGAGCGAGAGCGCGACGCGCCCGGCCCGGCCCACGCCCCGGCGCGCCGCACCGTCGGCCGCCGGGCGCGGGCGCTCGACCGTCACGACCCCGTGCTGCGTGACGAGGGCGGGGTCGGACGGCGCGGCGTCCTGCGGTCCCGCGTGCGGACCCCGCGGCAGGTCCGGCGCGCGCGGCGGACGGCGGTCCTGGTCCGCGGCGGGACCCGCGCCGGTGCTCCCGAGCACACTCATGTCGGCTCCTCGGCTCGCTGCCGGTCAGTCCGCGATCGTGGACGCGTCGGCCTGCTCGGCGAACTGCGTGTCGAACAGCTCGTCGATCGCCGTGTCGATCTGCTCCTGGGACCGGACGTCGCCGGACTCGACGAAGATCGGGCCGACCACCTCGAGCACGTCCCGCTGCGCGTCGCCGGGCACGACGTCGAGGTCGATCACCGTGCGCTCGAGGATCACCTTCTGCGCGACCGCGAGGTCGATCGCCGCGACGTCGGCGAGGATCTGCGCGGTCTCGTCCGGGTGCTCCAGCGCCCACGCGCGCGCCCGCTCGTACGCGTCGAGCACGAGCTGCGCGAGGTCGGGGTTCGAGTCGATGAACTCCTGCGTCGCGTTGAGGAAGCCGTAGGTGTTGAAGTCGATGTTGCGGTAGATCAGCTGCGACCCGGCCGTGGCCTCGCTCGCCGCCATCAGCGGGTCGAGCCCCGACCACGCGTCGACGGCACCGGACTCGAGCGCCGCCTTGCCGTCCGCGTGCTGCAGGTTCTGGACCTCGACGTCGCCCAGGGCGACGCCGTGCTCCTCGAGGGACTGGAGCAGGAAGAAGTACGGGTCGGTGCCCTTCGTGGCCGCGACCGAGCGGCCGGCGAGCTGCTCGACGGAGGTGATGTCCGAGCCCGCGGGGACGACGATCGCCGACCACTCCGGCTGGGTGTAGAGGCCGATCGTGCGGATCGGGGAGCCGTTGGCGCGGGCGAGCAGGGCGGCGGAGCCCGCCGTGGAGCCCACGTCGACGGCGCCGGCGCGCAGCGCCTCGTTGGCCTTGTTGGACCCCGCCGACTGGACCCAGTTCACGGTGACGTCGTCGCCGAGCGTCGCCTCGAGCCAGCCCTCCTCCTTGATGATCAGGCTGAGCGGGTTGTACGTGGCGAAGTCGATGGTCAGGACGTCGTCGCTCCACGCCTCGTCGCCGGCGGACGCCGCCGGCTCGGGCGCCTCGTCGATGGTCGCGGAGCCCTCGCCGGCCGCGCAGCCGCCGAGCATCAGGGCGACGGCAGCGGTCGCCGCGGTGACGGACAGCGTGGTGCGGATGCTCATGGCTTCTCCAGGACGGGCGGGCGGCCGGTGGCCGCCTGGGTGGGTGGTGCGCGGGTGGTGGTGCGGCGGTGCGGTGGTGCGCGGTCGGTGGTGCTCTGGGTCAGATCGAGTGGTGCTGGTCGGGGTCGACCGGCTCGTGGTGGCTCGGGACGCCGAGGCCGTCGAGGAGCCGCGCGCGCAGCAGCGCGAGCTCGGCGTCGGCCCGGTCGCGCGGCCGGGCGCCGGGGACCGTGACGACGCTGCGGACGCCGGCCGGCGCGGACCGGGGCGCGCCGTCGGCGCGGCCGAGCAGGACCACGCGGTCGGCGAGGTACAGCGCCTCGTCGACGTCGTGCGTCACGAGCAGGACGGTGGTGGGCTCCGCCGCGTGCACGTCGAGCAGGAGGTCCTGCATCTGCAGGCGGGTCAGTGCGTCCAGCGCCCCGAACGGCTCGTCCAGCACCAGGACCCCCGGGTTGCGGGCCAGCGCCCGGGCGAGCGACGCGCGCTGCGCCATGCCGCCCGAGACCTGGCGGGGCCGGTACCCCGTGCAGTCGCCGAGGCCCACGAGCTCGAGCAGCTCGGTGACCCGGCGCGCGCCCGCGGCCCGGTCGGTCCCGCGTGGCAGGCCGATCGCGACGTTCTGCGCCAGCGTGCGCCACGGCAGCAGGCGCGGCTCCTGGAAGGCGACGGCGCAGCGGGCGTCGACCCCGGTGACCGGCCGCCCGTCGATGAGGATCTCCCCGGTCGTGGGCGTGTCGAGACCCGCGACCTGGCGCAGGAGCGTCGACTTGCCGCAGCCCGACGCCCCCAGGAGCGCCACGATCTCCCCGGGGACCAGCTCGAGGTCGACGTCGGCCAGGACGGGCTTGGGTGCGCCGCGACGGTCGCGGGCAGGGAACGTCCGGCCGACGCCGCGCACGGCGACGCCGTGGGCCGGGTGGGTGCGCACGCTGGTGGGGGCGGAGATCGCCATGACGGGTCCTCGGGTCCTGCCGGCACGCGAGCGAGGGCTCGCGCCGGGCCGCGGGAGAGCGGGGCGGGGAGCGGGGGTGAGCGCCGGCGGCCTAGGTCCGTCGTCGGGCCGGGACGGACCGGCTCAACCGAGGCGGTGCGTCAGGCGCCGGCGCGTGGCATGCACAGACAGCAGCCACAGCCGAAGGGCATCATCGGCAGCGCCATCGACACGTCCTGGAGACGGTGCACGGCGCTACCTCCCTTCGGTCGGGTCCCGCGCGGACCCGGCGGGAGCCGGTCCGACATGCGAGACGGGTTGCCCGCTGGGCAAGACCCTCGTCGCGAGGCTAGGCGCGCGGCGGGCGGCAGGGCAACGCCCCGGGGCGTTCGTACCGCATGGCGAGACGCGCGTCTCAGGAACGCGCGGGCGGCCGGAGGAGCGCCGTGAGCACGAGCCCGGCGGTCAGGCCCCAGAAGGCCGAGCTGATGCCGGCGAGCTGGAGGCCCGACGCCGTCACGAGGAGCGTGACCGCCGGTGCCACGGCCGCCACGCCGACCCGGGTCGCGAACGCGCCCCGCAGCGCCGCCGCGAGGGTCGCGACCAGGGCGAGGCCCGCCGCCGCCTCGACCAGGCCCCCGGGCGCGGCCAGTGCGATCGCGGCCACACCCGCCGACGCGAGCCCGACGGTCACGTAGCCGAGTCCGGCGGTCACGGCGGCGCGCCAGCGGCGCTCGGGATCGGGCCCGGCCTCCGGTCCGGCCACCAGCGCCGCGCTGATGGCGGCGAGGTTGATCGCGTGTCCGCCGAACGGGGCGACGAGCACCGTGCCGAGGCCGGTGGTGAGCAGCACGGGGCGCAGTGAGGGGTGGTAGCCGAACCCGGCCAGCACGGCGAGCCCCGACAGGTTCTGCGACGCCATGGTCACCACGAAGAGCGGCACGGCGAGGGACACGACGGCGGCCACGGTGAGGGCCGGCGTGGTCCACACGAGGTCGGGCAGCCACGCGGACGCGTCCAGGTCGCGGACCGCGGGGGAGGTGAAGGCCAGCCCTGCGGCCGCGACGAGGGCCGCGGGCGAGGCCCACCGCGGCGCGAGCCGCAGCAGGAGCGCCCACACGACCACCACGGGCGCCACGAGCAGGGGCGCCTCCGCGAGGCCACGGACCGGCGCGAGGCACAGGTCCAGCAGCACGCCTGCGAGCATCGCGGCCGCGAGGTCGCCCGGGATGCGCCGGACGAGCTCCGCGAGGGGCGTGACGAGCCCGACGGCGGCGAGCAGGAGGCCGCACACGGCGAACGCGCCGACCGCGGCCGCCCAGCCGCCCTCGACGGCGCCGGTGGTGGCCAGGAGCGCCGCACCCGGGGTGGACCAGGCGACCGTCACCGGCTGGCGCGTGCGCAGCGCGAGCAGCACGGTCGCGAGCCCCATCCCGACGCTCACCACCATGAGCCCGGAGGCGGCCTGGGCGCCGGTGGCCCCGACGGCCCGCAGGCCCGCGAGGACCACCGCGAACGAGCTGGTGAAGCCGACCACCGCCGCGACGACGCCCGCCGTGGTGGTCTGGTCCGGTGCTCGCACGGGGCGCACCCTAGGGCGCGCGCCGGTGTCGTGGCCCGTGCCGGTCCATGCCTCGGTCAGTCGGTGGGGACCTCGCGCCGGCTCGCCAGGGTGTTGAGCAGGGCGGCGGCCGTCGCGGCGTCGTCGACGGTGACCACGACCCGCCGGCCGCCGGTGCGGTGGACGCGCAGCGCATCGCCGCCGCGCACGACGACCCCGGTGGTGCCGTCACGGCCGGTGCGCAGCCCCCACCCGCCGAACTCGGCGAAGGGCCGCGCCGGGACCACGTCGGCGCGCTCGATCTCGTCCAACGGCACGCGCAGGACGGGCGCGCGCACCACCGAGCGTGCCGCCAGCCCGTCACGGTCGACGGTGACCGTCCACTGCAGCATCGCGGCGACCACCGCCCCGACGACCACGGCGATCGCGCCCGAGAGCCACCAGGTCCCGGTCATGGCGCCGACGATCAGCGCCGGCGCCACGACGGCGAGGCACATGGCGGCCGGGTGGCGCGGCCCCGCCCGGCGCACCCACACCGCGCTCTCGGAGTCGCCGAGCGCGAGCCGCGGGGCATCGGCGGGCGGCACGGAGCGCGCGGGACGCGGCGTGTCACCGGGGACGAGGCACGCGACGGCCAGCGCGGCGGCGCTCACGACGACGGCGCCGAGGGCGACCTGCCCGCCGCCGGAGGGCGCGGCCGACGCGTCGGCCAGCCCACGCTGGCCGACGAGCGACGCCAGGAGGGTCACCTGCATGAACCCGGCGAACCACACGGCCATGCCGCAGGCGAAGCGGCGCGTCATCGCGGCCTGGCCGGCGAAGGCGCCGACACCGGCCATGACCAGGCAGAAGACCGCCGTCGTCGCCGCGATGCCGAGCACGAGCGGCGGGAGCGCGCTGTACCCGTCGACGCCGTCGGCGCCCCAGTGCGACGCGACCGGGTCCGGCAGCTCGCCGCGCCAGGACCAGACCACCAGGAGGCCGGCGAGGGTCAGGAGGGCGGGCACGAGCAGGGTCCAGATCAGCGTCGTGCGCCGGTGCGGAACCGGCCCGGGCAGGACGGGGCGCGCGTCGGGTCCGGCGGTCGTCATCGGAGTGCCTCCTTGAGCAGGGCGATGGTGGTCTCGGGGGCGACGCCGAGCCGGCGCGCCGTGGCGGCGACCTCGGCCACCGCGGCCTGCAGCGGCGTGAAGTCGACCGCGACGTCGGCGCTCACCACCGCGCCGCGGCCGCGGCGCAGCTCGATGAGGCCTTCGTCGCGCAGCTCCTGGTAGGCCCGCAGGACCGTGTGCAGGTTGACGTCCAGGGACGCGGCGAGGTCGCGCGCCGAGGGCAGGCGCTCACCCGGGGCGACGTCGCCGCGCGCGATCGCCGAGCGCACCTGCGCGGCGAGCTGCGCGAACAGGGGCTCGGTCGAGCCGGCGTCGATCCGGAAGAGCATGGAGCCAGCATAGTTGTTACCCGACAACTAGAACAAGGGCTGGTCGCCGTCGTCGGCCACGCGGACGGTCGGGGCGTCGCCCCGGTTCCAGCGGAACAGCACCAGGTGCCACAGTCCCGGCCGTTGCCGCGAGGGGTCGATCAGCCCGTTCGCGCCGGCGTCCAGGAGCCGGTCCCTGACCGTCCACGACGGCGGGGTGCCGCCCGAGGCGGCGATCTCCTGCCACGGGGCGGCGGCGTCCGCCGGCGAGATGCCGGTGGACTCCAGGGCGGCCCGATCGCGCAGGTCGACGATGCCGGACGCCTCGACCTCGATCCGGAGGATCTCGAGCGCCGCCGACCGCGCTGTCCGGTGGGCGGTCATCGCGACCCCGACGCCCTCGACCGACGAGCTCAGGTAGAGCGTCGGCTCGTCGGGCCTCGAGTAGCGCCCCGCCGAACGCGAGCCGGTGATCGCGTGCTCACGGAACCGGGGATCGACCGCCCGGTAGAACGTGCCGCGCACCGTCGGGGCGAACAGCACGTCGGCAGGGGGCACGGAGCCATCCCACCAGGGCGCCCTCGGGCCGGCCACCCGTGGGCCGGCCACCCGTGGGCCGCACGGCAGAGAGGGACTCAGAGCGAGCGGACGATGTCCACGGCCTGCTCGAGGCTCAGCATCGGGAGCCGGCGCATGACCGCGCGGGTGGCGGCGAGCTCGCCCTCGGTGTCGCGGACGGTCCGTAGCGCGTCCTGGTCGAGGCCGGCCCGAGCGGCCAGCAGCGATCCGGCGAAGGTGCGCGCGAGCTCCTCCCGCCGCCGTCGCCTGTCCACGGTGGTCGTCGCCGTCACGACGACAGCCAGGACGACGGCGAAGCCGCCCGCGACCGCGGACGCCGCAGGTCCCTGCGCCGCCGCGACCGCGAGCGCGCCGGTCACCCCGAACGCGAGGAGCCACATGAGCACGCGCAGCACGCGCCGGCGCCGGATCTCGTCGGCACCGGGCGGGCCGCCCAGGGGTCGGCCCTGCGTCATCGACATCTCGTCCCCCGTCGCCATCGTGGAGGCGCCAGGGTAGGGGCCGGCGCCGCGAGCGCCACCCGCCGGACGGGTGCTCCTGAGTCGCGGCCTAGATGTAGAGGGCGGGGTCCTCGACGTGCTCGGTCAGCGGCGACGCCACGGGACGGCTCCGGACCACCGCGGGCACCCCGACGGCGGTGGCCCCGGCCGGGACGTCCTTGACCACGACCGCGTTCGCGCCGATCTGCGCGCCGTCGCCCACCCACACGGGACCGAGGATCTTCGCCCCCGCGCCGACGACGACGCCGTCGCCGAGCGTCGGGTGGCGCTTGCCGCGGCGCATCGCCTTGCCGCCGAGCGTCGCGCCGTGGAACAGGACGACGTCGTCGCCCACGACAGCCGTCTCGCCGATGACGATGCCCATGCCGTGGTCGATGAAGAGCCGTCGGCCCAGCAGCGCGGCGGGGTGGATCTCGATGCCGGTGGCGGCCCGCACCGCCTGCGAGAGCAGGCGGGCGGGCAGCCGCAGCGCGGGCTCGCGCCACATGCGGTGGGCCACCCGGTACGCCCACACGGCGTGGACGCCCGGGTAGGCCAGAGCGACCTCGAGCAGGGTGCGCGCGGCCGGGTCACGCCGACGAGCGGCGTAGAGGTCCTCGCGCAGGACCCGCAGGAAGCGCCAGAGGTGCTCCACGCGTCAGTCCATCAGGTCCGAGTAGAGGACCGACGTCAGGTAGCGCTCGCCGAAGGACGGGACGATGACGACGATCAGCTTGCCCGCGTTCTCGGGGCGCTGGGCGACCTGGACGGCGGCGTGGATCGCGGCACCGGAGGAGATGCCGACGAGCAGGCCCTCGCGCTGAGCGGTGTCGCGCGCGACGCGGACCGCGGTCTCGGCGTCGACGTCGATGACCTCGTCGTAGACCGACGTGTCCAGGATCTCCGGCACGAAGTTGGCCCCGATGCCCTGGATCTTGTGCGGGCCGGGCTGGCCACCGTTGAGGATCGGCGACTCCGCCGGCTCGACGGCGATGACCTGCACGCCCGGCTTGCGCTCCTTGAGGACCTGCCCGACGCCGGTGATGGTGCCGCCCGTGCCGATGCCGGCGACGAGGATGTCGACCTGGCCGTCGGTGTCCGCCCAGATCTCCTCCGCCGTGGTCGCGCGGTGGATCGCCGGGTTCGCCTCGTTGGCGAACTGGCGGGCCAGGATGGCGCCCGGGCGCTCGGCCGCGATCTGCTCGGCGCGGGTGACGGCGCCCTTCATGCCCTCGGAGCCCGGGGTGAGCACGAGCTCGGCGCCGAAGGCGCGCAGCAGGGCCCGGCGCTCCTTGGACATCGTCTCGGGCATCGTGAGCACGACGTCGTAGCCGCGCGCCGCGCCGACCATGGCCAGCGCGATGCCCGTGTTGCCGCTCGTCGCCTCGACGACCGTGCCGCCCGGGGGCAGCTCGCCGGACGCCTCGGCGGCGTCGATGATCGCGACGCCGATGCGGTCCTTGACCGAGTTCGCGGGGTTGTAGAACTCGAGCTTGGCGGCGACGGTCGCCCCGGCGCCCTCGGTCACGCGGTTGAGGCGGACCAGCGGCGTGCCGCCGATGAGCTTGGTGACGTCGTCGTGGATGCGTGCCATGGGGAGTCCTCGTCTGTGAGCCTGCGGACGCAGGTCGCCGAGAGTGCGGCGGGTGGGAGTGGAAGACAGATCTCGTTGATCGCTGCTGCAGCGGTGAACCACACGGCGGTGGCGATCATTCCGCTGCGGGGGCGAGCGCCGGGAGCGGGGAGGTCGACCGGGGCGTCCGCACACGGGGACGCACGCCCGGCCGGCGCGTGCCGGCGCTCTACCGACAGGAGGCGCGACAGGGCCCGTCGGGGGTGACCCCCGCCGGACGTCCGCTCGCGCGCTGCATGGTCGGGACGCTAGCGCGCGCCGCTCGCCCGCGGCAATCGCGGCTCGCGGGCGCGCCACCCGCTAGCCTGCCCTGCGTCGGCGCCCCCCGCGCGCCACCGCCCCCAGGAGGTCCCGTGCGCCTGCTCGACCGGCCGCCGGCGGCCGCCGCGCGCCGGGCGCTGGGCTCCTGGTGGGGCAAGACCTCGGTCGCGGTCCTCGCGGTGCTGCTGGTCGGCGTCGGCGCGCTCGCGGCCGGCGGCGGTCTGCGCGCCGCGGACCTGGAGGAGGAGCGTGTCGTGGCGGGGGAGCCGGTCGACCTGGGGCGGATCCGGGCGACGGTCATCGACCACACGGTCGCGTCGGACATCCTCACCTCGGACCTCGAGTACGTGGGCGGCGAGGCGTGGCTGGTCGTGCGCGCGGTGGTCGAGGTCCTCGACGACGAGACCGTCCAGATGCTGCCCGACCTCATCGGCCTCCCGGACGACGTGGAGCTGGCGCTCGAGCCCGAGGACAGCGGGTACCACCAGTACCCGGTGTGGGTCCTGTCCGCCGACGGCAGCAACCGGCCGAACCTGCACCCCGGCCTGCCGCAGGAGATCCTGCTCGCCTGGCCGCTGGGGTCGGCGCAGGTCCCCGAGCCGCTGGACGTCGCGGTGCTGGGGTCGGAGCAGTACTTCAGCCGCTTGGAGCACGGTCCCTCCTGGTCCCCGCCGGCCCCGGTCGCGCGGCTCGAGGTGCCTCGCGCGCCGCAGCTGCCGGACGCGGTGCTCGCGCACCTGCGCGAGGACGCGCCGTGAGCGCGCGGCGTGGCCGCGAGGCGGTCGTGCACGCGGTGGTCGTCGCCGTCGTCCTCGCCGGCGGCCTGGCCGTCAACCACGTCCAACGCTACGGGGCGTCGGTCCGCTCGTTCGTGGCGTACGGGGAGCCGGGGGAGCGCCTGGACGTGTGGCCCGGGAGCGTGGTCGTGCACGGGGTCCGGGCGTCACGCACGCTCGACGTCAGCGAGAGCACGATGTTCGGGGACCCGCCCCCGCCGCCACCGACGGACGGCGTCTGGGTGGCCGTCGACCTCGCCGTCGCCGGGGGGGACCAGCCGGGCCCCGTGCCGCGCGTCCAGCTCGTCGACGCGTCGGACCGCACGTTCGAGCCGACCAACCGCGCTCGCGCGAGCTATCCCGGCCGCGCGCAGCCGGGCTCGCAGCACCGGTGGGAGGTCGTCTTCGAGATCCCGGCCGACGCCGTCGGTCCCGTGACCGTCGTCGTGGCCGATCGCTTCCCGTACCAGCTCGGCGCCGAAGCCCACGTCGCGACGCACGTCGGGCCGGTCTCGGACGAGCCGCTCGTCCCGGACGCGGCGGCGCTCGTGGAGCCCTTCGGATGAGCGCCGCATCGGGCCGCCGCAGCGCCGGCCGGGGCCGGCTGCGACGGCACGCCGTGCCGCTGGCGCTGCTCGTGCCGGCGCTCGCCGCCTTCACCTGGACGGCGTCGTCGGACGCGCGCGCGGGGTGGTGGCTCGTCGAGAACCACGTCCCGGTCCGGGCCGGCGCTGACGGCTGGGCCCGGATGCCCGACGTCGTGCTGCGGCTCACCGAGGTGGAGCGGGTGCGGGTGCTCACGACCGACTTCGACGGGCCGTGGTCGCCGCCGCCCGGCTACGCCCTGTGGCGCGTGGGGGTCGAGGCGCGCTCGGACCTGGCGGAGCCGCGGTACTGCGACTTCCGGGTGGTCGACGAGCGCGGCCGCTCGTTCTCCGCGCCCGAGGGGCCCGCCGCCGTCCCCGGGACGTACTCGACGACCCTCGACTGCGGCGGCGGGGTCACCGAGGAGATCGTCGCTGTGCCGGGGGAGGACGAGGAAGAGCAGGCGCCGCGACCCGGGCAGTACGTCAACGAGGCGTACGTGCTGCTCCCGACCCAGGCCCGGCCGGTCGAGGTCCGCGTCTTCACCACCAGCCGGGACGGCGGCTTCGGGCCGGCGTACGCGGCGCTGCCCGTTCCCGACGAGGACTGAGGGCCGCTCCTCGCCGCAGCGCCCGCGGCGCGTCCGAGCGCCTCAGCGGCGGCGCAGGCGCAGCGTGTCGGGCAGACCGAGGCGCACGAGGACGGCGTTGGCGGCCGACGCCACGAGCGCGAGCGTCAGGACGCGCGCCGCGATGACCCCCGCGCCGTCCACGAAGTCGTCGAGCGCGTCCCAGCCGAGGTACGTCTGGGGCCCGATCACGGCACGCATCCCCTCCCACAGGAGGAGGTCGACGTTGTCCGTGAGGAGGAAGGCGGCGCACACGACCAGGACGGGCCGCCACCCCGCGCGGGCGATCAGCCCAGCCGCGCCGATCACCGCGCCGAAGCGGCGCTCGGGGTTGGTGAGCAGCGTCAGCGCGCGCTGGGTGCGGTGGTCGCCCACGCGGGCGACGACCGCGCCGATGCGGCCCGCGGCCAGGTCGCGCGTGTGCATCACCTTGGTCGCCTCGACGCCGTAGACGACCGCGGCGAGGTTCAGCCAGGCGAGGGGCACCACGATCGCCGTGATCGCCGCCGCGAGGAGGAGCTCCCCGCCCGCGAGGGCGCTCTCGACCCACGCCGCCAGGTGCGGGGTGCGCAGGGCGACGCCGGACCACCACTCCTCCAGGGCCACGCCCGCGACACGCGTGCGCCACCACACGGACGCCGTGCCGAGCGACTCACGCACCACGACGGCCCCGAGCACGATCCAGACCGCCTCGCAGTAGCCGGCACCGAGCTGCAGCCAGGCGCGGCGCCCGGCGCGCGCGGCGGGCGTGCGACGGACCAGCATCGTGAGCAGCCGGCGCACGGCCAACGCGCCCACGACGGTGCCGAGGACGGCGACCGACGTGGCCTGGGCCAGGCGGTCGTAGATGTCACCGCCTGACCACGAGACGTCACCCGCGACCGCGTACCCGAGCGCGTAGGAGTCGTCCACGAGCGCGCCGTCGTGCTCGTAGATCAGCAGGAACGGGATGAGCACGGCGGCCGCGGCGATGACGAGCGTGGATGCCGCGCGGGCCCGGCGGCGCACGGCGGCGAGCCGGCCCCCCGCCGGCGCCGCGGCGGTCTCGAGCGGGCTCCCGGCGTCCGGCGCGTTCCGGCTGCGGAGCACCAGGAACATCGCGACGACGCACAGCAGCTGGACGAACGGGATGACGGCCTGCACGAGGTTGCTCAGCACCGCCGACGTGCGCGTCGTGACGACGGCCAGGTCGAGCAGCAGGGTGCGGGAGACGTAGGCGACCACGGCGAGGAGCGTCAGCGCGGGCCAGTGGGTCGCCACGAGCCTGCCCGCGTCGCGCAGCACGCGGGCGGCCTCCCGCAGCACCGGCTCGGCGGCCTGGCGCGCCGGCTCGGCCACCTCCTCGAGCAGGCCGCCGGCCGCGGTCCGCGCGGGCGCCGGGGCGGGCGGCGGCGGGGGCGGGGGCGCGGGCATGGCGCCGAGGCTAGCGGTGGCGCCGCGTTCGCGCGGGAGGCGGGCCGTGGGCCGGGCGGAGCGGGCGACGGGAATCGAACCCGCGTAGCCAGTTTGGAAGACTGGGGCTCTACCATTGAGCTACGCCCGCACGCTCCCGGACGGGAGCGGAGCCCAGGTTACAGGGACGGGCGAGGCCCGGGTGACGCGGGACGACGCGGCGGTCGGCAGTACGCTCGCGGTGCCGGACGCAGGCCGTCCGCCGGGATGTGGCGCAGGTTGGTAGCGCGTCCGCTTTGGGAGCGGAAGGTCGTGGGTTCGAATCCCGCCATCCCGACCAGCGCGATCCCGACCAGCGCGATCCCGACCGGGGGCCGGCGGGGCCGCTGCGTGCGGCGGGTCGGGCGTGCCGTACGATCGACGGGCTGAGCGTGGCTCACGCACGCCTGCCCGCACACGCCAGGAGCCGCCGTCGAGCGAGCGCCTGCCTCCCGCCGGGGTCCCCCGGCCACCGTTCGAGCCGTTGGAGATCACTGCTGTGAAGAGCGCCGTCGAGACCATCGATGCCACCACGGTCAAGCTGACCGTCGAGGTGTCCCACGACGAGCTGAAGCCGAGCATCGACCACGCGTACGAGCACATCGGCTCGCAGGTCCAGGTCCCCGGCTTCCGCAAGGGCAAGGTCCCCGCCCGCATCCTCGACCAGCGCGTCGGACGCGCCGCCGTCATCGAGCACGCCGTCAACGACGGCATGGCCGGCTTCTACCGCCAGGCCGTCACCGAGGCGGACCTGCGGCCCATGGGCCAGCCCGACATCGAGGTCACCGCGATCCCGGCCCTGACCGAGGCCGAGGGCGGCCTCAGCTTCACGGCCCAGGTCGAGGTGCGCCCGACCATCGAGGTCCCCGCGCTCGACAGCATCACGGTCACCGTCGACGACGTCGCCGTGAGCGACGAGGACGTCGACGCCCGTCTCGACGCCCTGCGCGAGCGCTTCGGCACCCTCGTGGGCGTCGACCGGCCGGCCGCCGAGGGCGACTACGTCGTGCTCGACCTCGTCGCCTCGATCGGTGACGAGGAGGTCGACTCGGTCAGCGGCATCTCCTACCAGATCGGCTCCGGCAACATGCTCGAGGGCCTCGACGAGGCGCTGACGGGCCTGTCGGCCGGCGAGACGACGACGTTCGAGACGGAGCTCGCCGGTGGCGAGCACGCGGGCGAGAAGGCCCAGGTCAAGGTCACCGCGACGACGGTCAAGACCCGCGAGCTCCCGGCCGCGGACGACGAGTTCGCGCAGCTCGCGAGCGAGTTCGACACCCTTGCCGAGCTGCGCGACGACCTGCGCGAGCAGGTCGCCCGCACCAAGGCGTCCAACCAGGCCGTCCAGGCGCGCGACCTGCTCCTCGAGCAGCTGCGCGGCGGCGTCGAGATCCCCGTCCCGAACGGTGTGATCGAGGCCGAGGTGCACCGTCACCTCGAGAACGAGGGCCGCCTGGAGGACGACGAGCACCGCGCCGAGGTCGGCGAGCAGGCCCGCGAGGCGCTCGCCAACCAGATCCTGCTCGACACGCTCGCCGAGCAGCTGCAGGTCCGGGTCTCGCAGAACGAGCTCGTCGAGTACCTCGTGAGCGCGTCCCGCCAGTACGGCATGGACCCGAACACCTTCATCAAGACGGTCGACGAGCAGGGGCAGATCCCGGCCATGGTCGCCGAGGTCGGTCGCTCGAAGGCCGTCGCCGTCGCGCTGCGCCAGGTCTCCGTCGTCGACTCGGCCGGCGCGGCCGTCGACCTCTCGGAGTTCATCGGCACGGACGACGAGGACGCCGAGGAGCTGGACGTCGCCGACGAGGCCGTCGAGGACGGCCAGGAGACGGCGGAGGTCGAGTCCGAGGTCGAGGCCGACGCCACCCCTGAAGGCGACGCCAAGGCCTGACGCCCCGTCGTCAGGACGCCTCTCACGCAGGCCCCGCACCGCGCGCGGTGCGGGGCCTGCGCGCGTCGGGAGGGCTCCGCCGCGGACCTCCGCCGTCAGCGAAAAGCGCGCGGCCCGGGGCGTGGAGGGACGGGGCGTCACGTTAGGGTCACTGCACACCGCGAAGGGGCCAGTGGTACCACCACGGCCACCACCGACGGACCTTTGGACGGACGAGGAGAGTCGTGAACGAGACGAGCCACGCAGCACCGCGCGACGCACGCGGTGACGGCCCGAACCTGGGCCTCAACGACCACATCTACAACCGGCTGCTGCGCGAGCGGATCATCTGGCTCGGGTCCGAGGTCCGCGACGAGAACGCGAACGCCATCTGCGCGCAGATGATGCTCCTGGCCGCGGAGGACCCGGACAAGGACATCTTCCTGTACATCAACTCGCCCGGCGGCTCGATCACGGCCGGCATGGCGATCTACGACACGATGCAGTACATCCAGCCGGACGTGGCCACGGTCGCGATGGGCATGGCCGCGTCGATGGGGCAGTTCCTCCTCTCCTCCGGTGCCAAGGGCAAGCGCTACGCGACCCCCCACGCCCGCGTGATGATGCACCAGCCCTCGGGCGGCATCGGTGGCACGGCGACGGACGTGCGGATCAACGCCGAGCTCATCCTGCACATGAAGAAGGTGCTGGCCGAGCTCATCGCCGAGCAGACCGGGAAGTCGGTCGAGCAGATCAACCGCGACTCGGACCGCGACCGCTGGTTCACGGCGCAGGAGGCCCTCGAGTACGGCTTCGTCGACAAGGTCGTCACCCACTCCGGGTCGGTCGCCGGCGGCGGCGGCACCACGAGCGCCTGACGCCCAGCCACCACCATCTCCGAGGAGCACCCGTGAGCACCGAGCACCAGTTCATCTCCCGCGCCGCGGCCCTGGCCGGGTCGCACGGCGGCCGCGCGCTGCCCTACGGCGCGCCGTCGTCGCGCTACGTCCTGCCGCAGTTCGAGGAGCGGACCGCGTACGGCTTCAAGCGCCAGGACCCGTACACCAAGCTCTTCGAGGACCGGATCATCTTCCTGGGCGTCCAGGTGGACGACGCGTCGGCCGACGACGTCATGGCCCAGCTGCTCGTCCTGGAGAGCCAGGACCCGGACCGCGACATCATCCTGTACATCAACTCGCCCGGCGGCTCCTTCACGGCCATGACGGCGATCTACGACACGATGCAGTACATCAAGCCGCAGATCCA